>NZ_CP107947.1:4800000-6000000 GCF_036059255.1 Micromonospora sp. NBC_00389
TCCACTTCACGGGACTTGCCGGCGCAGGTACGGCAGACCCGCGCTCCGTCGCGGAACTCGACCAGCGCAACAGTGCGCCGGCAACCGGGGCATCCGGGCGGGCGGATACGGGTAGCGCCCCGTGCGCGGAGGTGGTCAATGAGCAGCAGCACCGTGTGGGTCGGAGCGTCGTGCCCTTGTCCGGCGAGCAGGTCTGGGCGTTCTGTTACGGCCCAGGCGAGCCGTCGCAGCTGCTGCGGCTTGGGCGCCGACGCACGCACGGCTTCCTCGACCAGGTGAGCGGGAATGCCGGGGTCCGCCGCGGCGACGGCCGCAGCGACCGCCTGCAGGCACGCGGCGCGGTCCGCCGGCGTGCAGCGGGCACACAGCGCACGCCCGTCCCGATCCCGGCTGTGCGCCTTCGTGATTCGCTCACAGGAAGCGCAGGCCTCCCGTCGCGGGCCACACACCGAGCAGTACCACTGCCCGCCGCGTCGCCACATGTTCCTCACCAGGCCCTTGCCGCAGCCCGCGCAGCGTGGCGCCGACACCTGCGCCAGGCCCTCCTGGCGTAACGCCAGGAGGAGCTGGCCCACGACCGAAGGAGCCGGTGATTGGCCGTCGACGAGCACCTGCGGCCGCTCCGAGATCGCCTGGGCCAGCCGACGACGCTTGGCGGCGTGGCCGCCCACCACCGCGGCGACCGTGGCCCGCACCAACGCGGGGTCAACTGTTGGATCAACCCAGGTGATGGCCTCCACGACGGGAAGCAGCAGGTCAAGCTCGGTTCTGCTGTCCGCAGCGGTCACTTCTCGACACCCGTGATGCGGGCCCGTTTGGGCCGCAGATCCCCGACCCCCGCCTGCCCGGAGGCGACCGCCTTGCGTGGCCGGGCGGCCGCCTGGGCTGCGACGGGCTCGACCAGGTCGTCCATCCGGCAGTCGAGGATGTCCAGCAACGCCATCAAGACCTTCAAGCTCAAGCGCTCCGGCCGCTCGACGACCAGCCGATAGACCTGACTGGAGGACAGCCGGATACCTCGCTCGGCCAAGGGCCCGAGCAGGTCGGTGGTGGAGAACATGCCGCGGCTGGCCATCACCTGGCGTAGATGCCACCGGTAATCCAGCTTGGCGCCGCTCAACGTCGCTCCTCGGCTCCGATGCCGCCGCCGGTGAAGGCCGGCGACAGCGCCCTACGCAACGCCGTACTCATGAAGTCGTCGCTGACATGGGTATACACCGCTGTTGAGCTGTCGCGCTCATGCCCAACCTGCTGCTGAATGAATCGCCGGTCCACGCCGTCCTCGGTCAGGTGCGTCACATACGAGTGGCGCAGCGAGTGCACCGTCAGTCCCTTCGACATCCCCAACGCCTCACGATAGGCACCGAAGCGGGCGTTGATCTCGGCCGGCTTGATGCGGCCACCCCGCTCAGTGACCCACATGGCCGGGTGCTCCTCTGAGCCGAACCGCGGCCGGACGTTGTGCACGTAGTCGGCCACCGCCTCCACCGCCCATCCCATCACCGAGGCGACGTTCCGCCGGCGCGGCTGCTGGCCCCGTTTGGCCTTCCCGTAGCGCACATGCAGCATCCCGAACCGGTCGAACTCCGGAGCCGCCGGGTTGCGGCCCCAGTCGAGCAGGTCCAGCTTCGCGGTCTCTGTGCGCCGCAGCCCCCACCCGTAGATCACCTTGAACAAGGTGGCATCGCGATACGCCGCCAGCGCCCCCTTGCGCCCGGCCCGAACCGCCCGGCCGACCTGATCATCGGCATAGTCCAGGAACCGCTGCAGCTCCTCCCGAGTGAAAGCACGTGCCTCGGGATCGCCCTCGTAGTCGTCCAGGTGCGACAGTGTGTTCCACTCATGGCAAACCGGGACAGGACGCGTTCCGAACGCCTCCTGACACGCCGCTACCCAGCCATACCGGCCATCGGTCAGGAACTCGGTGAACAACCGCAACTGGCCCTGGTAGCTGCGGATCGTCGACGGCCGCAGATGCTTCTCGCTGGTCAACGACAGCGACCATTCGTCCACATGAGAGGCCGACCACGCCCAGGGAAACTCATTCGTGAAGGCCAGAAAACCACGGACCAGATGCTCCCGCTGCGCGATCGTCTCCTCTCGCAGCCCCCGCGCCGTCTGCTGCGCCCGCCAGCCCCGCAGCATCGCCTCCACCATCGCCTCCTGAGGTCGCAGCTGCACCACACCGGCGACCAGCTCCAGACCCGCCGAACCTGCCAGGTTAGCCCGCCCCACTCGCCCTCCCCGAGCTCGCATGACGGGTGAATCATGCATCAGACGGGATCGATAGTCCAAAAGCCCAGCTCACTGCCCCTCTGACCGAGGGCGTAATCGGTCACAGGTAGGCTCCAGAGCTAGCAGCTCACGAGGGAACGAGCCCATCCGATGCAATTTCCGAGGGTTGGGGAAGTAGGTGGTGATGTCCCGGCCGGCTCGGGACTGCAGGTACACGGTGTCGGGCCGGCGGAAGGCCAGTGCCCGCCAGCCGTCCCACTTCGGCTCGTAGGCCAGGTCCGATGCCTCACGGACAGTGTCGACGGCCTTCGCCAGCCTCGGCGTGAGCGGCGGACGCAGTCCGTCGGTGGTGCCGACACGCCGACGGGCTCGAGTCACCGCAGGACCGACCCACGACATCGAACTCGAATTTCACTCACCTCCTCTCACATGGTTGAGGGGCGCACAGGGATGGCGCTGGAAGATGCCGAACGCTCGATGGCGGTAGCAGAACGAGAAGCAGGACGAGGTCCGCCGGGTGCGCCCAGCTCGTGCCCGCACGCCAGCGAACCGCTTCGAAGTTTCGTAGCTGCTTCCTCGCCTCTTCACAAACATGCCCTTCGATGGACATGATCGTCGGAGACGGTTGCCGTCCACCCAGTGCCGAGGAGGCCCTCATGCGGGTAACCCCAGTCTCTGCCCGTTTTCCACGCATCACGCGCCACGCCGCCGCAGTCGTCCTCGCCGCGCTCGCAGGCGCCGGTCTGGTCGGCGTCAGCGCGCAGCCCGCGTCGGCCACGCCTCCCGGGATCCCGTCGAAGGCGACGGCCCAGTCGCAGCTCAACTCCCTGACCGTAGCGGCGCAGGGCTCGACCAGCGGCTACTCCCGTGACCTGTTCCCGCACTGGATCACGATCAGCGGTAGCTGCAACACCCGCGAGCAGGTCCTCAAGCGCGACGGCACCTCCGTCGTCGTCGACAGCTCCTGCGCGGCCACCTCCGGCCGCTGGTACAGCCCCTACGACGGCGCGACCTGGACGGCCGCCTCCGACGTCGACATCGACCACGTCGTGCCCCTCGCTGAGGCGTGGCGCTCCGGCGCCAACTCCTGGACCACCAGCCGCCGGCAGAGCTTCGCCAACGACCTCACCCGCCCGCAACTGATCGCGGTGACGGACAACGTCAACCAGTCCAAGGGCGACCAGGACCCCTCCACCTGGCAGCCGTCCCTGTCCTCCTACCGGTGCACCTACAGCAAGATGTGGATCACCGTGAAGTACAACTGGAGCCTGAAGCTGCAGTCATCCGAGAAGTCCGCGCTGCAGAGCATGCTCAACACCTGCAGCTCCTGACACAGCCCCTCGGCCGGCGGGGCGTCCTTCGGGGCGCTCCGCCGGCCGGACTATGCCTGCTGCGGCGGAGACGCTGGGCTGTCGCCGGCCTGCTTGCGCCACTGGCCGCCCGCGTCAGCGGCGAGGAGGCGCTTGACCATCGCCAGGGCATCCGCCTCGGTGTCGAACTCCCAACGCAGCACCCGGCCATTCTCGCTGTCGCCGGCACGGGCTACGACCTTCCACCGAACCTCACGGGTCAGCCACACATCCCGGCGACCCAAGCGCCCCCAGATGCCGTTCCACCAGCGACCCGCCACGTCCTCCACCACGGCATCGTACATGTGTTCGATCATCCGATCGGGGCTGACCGCGCTAATGCCAGGCTCTGATCGATGAGGCGTGACAAGGGTTGGCTCGGGTGGTGACCAGCGAAGACGGCCCATCCGCTTGTCTGGCGGTAGGGTCGCCGGCGTGCTGCCCGGGTGAACCGCACCGCTGTGCCGTCGTCATGCAACTGCGCCGCAGCCAGAATCCGATCACATGTCCCGTCCGCCGTCCATCGGCGCAGGCGTTCGTGGCGGGTCTTCCACGGCCCATACAGTTCGGGCAGGTCGCGCCACGGCGCACCCGTTCGCAGTTTCCACAGGATCCCGTTGATGACCTGACGGTGATCCCGCCACCGCCCCCACGCCTCACCCGGCTCGGGAAGCAGCGGCGCGATCACCGTCCACGCCTTATCGGTCAACTCGCCGCGACGCACCACCGACACATCGTCAGCGATCAACCACTACACGATCGGACGCCCCAGGCGGGCGCAGGTGTTAGTGCCGCCGGCTTCGGAGGGGAACTTCAGGGACGCGCGTGACTGCGGCCCGAACTGGCCGTCCGCGCTGATGCCCGCCTTGCTCTGAGCGAACTTCAGCGCGTTGAAGGTCAATTGGCCGAACGACGCGTCCTCTTGAAGCCGCGCCTTGCCCGCGGGTGCGAGGTAGCAGTCGTTCAGGGCCCACTGGAGGGCCAGCGTGCCCGGCCCGCCGTCGCCCCAGAGCAGCGAGCACGGCAGGGCGCCGTACTTGCCGATCGGCGCGGCGACCGTGTAGCCCGCCTGGTTCGAGACGTACGTATAGGACTCGCACTCGGGTTGGCTGCGAGCGTAGGCAGGGTTGGCGGAGACGAGCGTGCCCGCGATCACGGCCGCGAGCAATGTGCACAGTGCTGCCAGACGTTTCATGGAACCCCTTTTCATCGCAACTTCATTCGGGCCATGCATCGATGCATGGGCCGCGCCGGTGCCCTTCGCCTTTCGCGGTACGGCGAATTGAAGCTTCATCCCCTTGTTCTCCTCCGAACTCTCAGCTGCCATGGCTCGTGTCGGTCCACAATCTGTCGCCGGGCATCTTGAACCAGGTGACTCCGTCCGAGATCCTGTCCCGGATGAGGAAGGTTCGGCCCTCCTTGCGTCCGTAATACGTGTAGTACAAGTAAGTGCCGTCCGACTTGTCGAAGTGGTAGCCCCAAACGGAGTTCTGGCTTGCCGCTTCCCAGGTCTCCGGACCAACCCAGCCGTCGACGTCGATGTCAACCGGGTGTGTGGCGTTGTAGAGCTGCTGCCAACGGACCGTGGCGTTGTGAGTGTTAGATCCAAACGCCCCGTCAATGTCGCTGTAGCCTTCATCCGCCCAGAGGTGCCGCTGCCAGAAGCGCACCAGATTGCCGCTGTTGATGCATGGGGTGGCTTCCTTGCAGAGCATGTGAAGGCCGGGGTAAGCGGTATGCGCCGACGCGGGGCTCGCTGTGACCAGGGAGGCTCCCAGCACCACAGCCAGCGCGAGGACCACCCGCGATGCGAGGACCCTGCTGCGCAGCCGGACCGTACTTTCGGTTTGATTCATGTAGACCCTGTTCTCGAAAGGTGAACGGAAGCATGATGCCGCGTGTGTAACTGGCATCCGCTTTTCCGTCACGCAGCTCCTTGATTTACATCAATCTTCGGCGCGCCCCTAAAGGTGCAAGTCGCAGCGTTGATCGTGCATGCCAGGCTCGCTCGTGCGACGAAAGCACTGAGAGTTCACCCGATATGCAGACCGGAAGGTTCGGCTGAAACCGCAATGTCGCGACCCCGCGCGCACCTCGTTACTTCAGCACGGCTGTTTCGCTCCTTTCTCCTCACGTCTGGGCCGAACACCGCGATGCGGGGCCGCCATCGGTCAGCGGGCCTCGTGGTGGCGGCCACCGAGGTTGTTCGCCGCGTCCACGGTGGACCGTCCATGCGTTGACCGGTAGCGTGGCACGCACCGGACAAACAACGTCGGACAAAGCTTCGCGTCTGCGCTGGTCAGAGGCGTGCCCGCAGGCCGCGTGGAGCGACCAGCTACCGACCCCTTGAACGGCGACCCCCGCCCCGCACCCGGCACGCGAAGTCCCTGATACTGCCCTCGATCCAAACGATGGGCAGCGGACGCCTGACGGCACGAAGCCCGCCACGGGTGCGCGGCGGGGGAGTCTGCCTGGAGGCAGGACTTGGAGGTTGGTGTTGGGCCGTCGGGAAACGCCCCTGGACCCGAAGGCGGGCCCGGTCCACCGGCTGGCGTGGCAGCTGCGCCAGTTGCGGGAGCGGGCCGGCAGCCCGAGCTATCGGGTTCTGGCTCGGCGCGCGCACTACTCGGCGAGCACCTTGGCGGATGCGGCGAAGGGTGACCGGCTGCCCTCGCTGGAGGTGACGTTGGCGTACGTCGAGGCGTGCGGTGGCGATGCCGACGAGTGGCGGGCAAGGTGGTCGGCCATCGCGAATGCAATGGCTGCATCGGCGACGCCAGTTCGCGATGAGGAGCGCTGCCCCTATCAGGGGTTGACGTCGTTCCAGCCTGAGCAGGCGGAGTGGTTCTTCGGCCGCTCAGAGTTGGTTGACCGGCTACTGAATCGGGTCGAGCGGCTACCACTGAGCTGCCTCATCGGGGCATCCGGTAGCGGGAAGTCCTCGTTGCTGCGGGCTGGTCTGCTGGGCACCATCGCAGCCGATCGCCGGGCAACGCAGCGTTGGCGGACCATGTTGATGACGCCGACCGAGCACCCGCTCGAGGCCTTGTCGGCCGAGGTTGCGAAGTTGTCCGGTCAGGACGTCGAGCAGGTGCGCGAAGAGCTGACGGAGGACCCAGCCGGCCTGGACATCGCCCTACGTACCACCTTGGCCGCCGGTCACTCGCAAACCCGGGCACTGTTGGTGGTGGACCAGTTCGAGGAGATCTTCACCCTCTGCGCCGACAAGGACGAACGCCGCAAGTTCATCGAAGCGCTGCTGGACGCCACTCAGGGTTCGGACCGCCGTGCCACTGTGATGCTCGGCGTGCGCGCCGACTTCCTCGCTCACCTCATGAAATATTCGGGGCTGACCGACGCACTGGGCGACGAAGGGCACCTGATGGTAGGCCCAGTGACCACCGCTGATCTGCGTGAGATTGTTACCCGGCCCGCCGCGCAAGTCGGAATGGGAGTGGAATCCGATCTGCTGACCACGGTGCTCGCTGATGCCGCCGACGAGCCGGGCGCGTTGCCACTGGTGTCGCACGCGCTGCTGGAGACGTGGCAGCGACGAAGCGGGGCGACCCTCACCCTGTCGGCCTATCACGCAAGCGGGGGCGTACGGGGGGCGGTCGCCCAGACCGCCGAGCGGGTTTATGCCGAGTTCGGGGCAGCGGAGCAGCGAGCCGCTCGCCGGATATTTCTCCGGCTCACGGCCTTGGGCGATGGCACCGAGGACACCCGCCGGCCCCTCGCGCGAACGGAACTCGAGGGTATCGCCGATGAGGCCGTCACGATCAGGGTCCTGGACCAGTTGGCCGCAGCCCGGCTGGTGGTCCTGGGCGACGGCACTGTATCGGTGGCCCATGAGGCGCTGATCAGTGCCTGGCCACGGCTACACCGATGGCTCACCGACGACCGTGCGAGCCTGCTCATCCACCGGCGGCTCACCGACGCCGCCCACACCTGGACTTCATTGCACCGCGATCCCGGAGCCCTGTACCGGGGCGCCCAGTTGGTTGCCGCGAATGCGTTCTCCGATGACCGTCGCGACGAGTTGAACCAGCACGAGCGCGACTTCCTGCGCGCCAGCAGCGCTCTCGCCGAAGCCGAACAGGACAAGGCCCGGCGCCACGCCCGTCTCCTCAAGCGCCTCGTCGCAGGCGTTTCCGTCCTCTTGGTACTCGCCCTACTGGGCGGCACGGTGGCGGTGCGGCAGCGCCAGGACGCCCGCCGGCAGCAGGTGGTCGCGCACTCCAGCGAGCTGTCGCTACAGGCGCGATCTCTGCTCGCCACCGATCCGGAACTGGCCGGCCTGCTGGCCGTCGAAGCGGATCACCTCCACTCCAGCAACGAGAGTCGGGGGAGCGTGCTGAGCGCGGCAGCCGCGCCTCGCCACACCGAACTCAACGTCGCCGGACCGTCTATCTACGCCGTCGCGTTCAACCCTGACCATTCCCTACTCGCCTCCGCCACTGCGGACGGCACGATCGGGCTGTGGGACCCCGCGCGCGGTGAACGCATCGCCACACTGCCGGGGCACCCCGGCCGGGTCGCGAACCTGGCCTTCGCCAGCGATGGAAAGCTGCTCGTTTCCGTCGGGGTTGATGGAACCAAAGGTTCCATCATCGTCTGGGACGTTCACACACGCCAGCAGATCACCTGGCTGGAGGAGAACAACCTCGCCTCCGGCACGGCCTTCAGCTCCGACGGAACAAAGGTCGCCGTCGGCTTCGCGAGTGGCGCGGGCGGCTCCGGGGCCAGCGCGGACACCCCAAAACCCGGCGACATTGCCCTATACGACCTGCGGGCCGGGACCCGCACGCTGCTTCGCGGGCACCACGTGCCGGTCGCGTCCCTGACCTTCAGCCACGATGGCAGGCTCCTCGTGTCCGCCAACGGGAAAGAGAACCCGACCGTGTGGGACGTGGCAAAACGCAGACCGATTGCCCACCTGCCCACCGAGCACATCTTCTCGGTCGCCTTCGGGCATTCCGGATATGTTCTCGCCGGTTTGGCGCACGATCGAGGGGTGTACCTGTGGAACCTTGGCGACGACCGGCCGGTTCCGCTCCCGCCGTTGCCCCTGTCGGGCCGCTATGCGTGGTCGATCTCCGCTCCTGTGGACGACAAGCTCGCCGTGGCCGACGAAAACGGCGTGATCACCATCTGGGACCTGCGACGCCGCGAGCCCCTGCAGACCTACCAGGACCGGGGCCGCAGCGAGACGGCCTCCGTCGCGATGAGCCAGGACGGAGCCATGCTCGCCTCAGCCGGGTTCAACGGAACCATCGTGCTCCACGACCTCGGCCACGCCTCATTCACCGGGTTCACGGCACAGGTGAAGGACGTCAAGGTCAGTCCGGACGGAAGCACCATCGCCTCAGCGGGCAGCGACAGGACAGTTCGGCTGTGGGACGCACATGGGAAGTTCCTGGTCACACTGGGTGGGCATCCAGACGAGGTTCAGGCCGTCGCTTTCAGCCCGGACGGACGCCTGCTCGCCGCGGTCACCCGAAATAACATCGTCACGATCTGGGACATCCAGGGCCGAAAGCATGTGACCCGGCCCTTCCCGACCAAAGGAGTCGGTGCCTCGACGGACGTTGACTTCGATCCCGGTGGCCGTATCCTCGCAGCCGCCACTCTCGGCCCTGCCTTGTGGGACGTCACGGACATAAACAAACCGTCCGAAATAACCGCCAGGTTCCCGGCCCGCATCGTCACGTCGTTGGCCTTCACCCCGGACGGGCGTCGACTCCTGGGGGCGAGCGTGGGCGGCTATGTCAACACGTGGGATATCACTACTGGAAAGCTGCTCAACCGGGTCAACGCCCAGCAGAGCACGGTGCAGGATATCGTGGTCAGCCCCGACGGCAGCTGGCTGGCCACCGCGGGTGACAGCCGCACCATCAAACTGTGGGACGCCGCGACCGGTCGGGAAACAGCCGTACTGAGTGGCCATACCGCGCCCGTCCAGGTCCTCGCCATCAGCCGAGACGGCCGCCGTCTCGCCTCCGCCGGCGACGACCACACCATCATCGTCTGGGACACCAGCACCCGCCAGCACGTCGTCACCCTCACCGGCCATACCGCAAGAATCCGCGGGCTCGCATTCACCCCGGCCGGAAGCCTCATTTCCGGCGCCGAGGACGGCCGAATCATCAGCTGGTCGTTTAATCTCCATGCTGCCAAGGCCCAGATCTGCGTCGCCGCCGACCGCAACCTGACCCGACAGGAATGGGCTACACACATTTCCACGGAGCCATATAAGCCCTCCTGTGCTGCACCGCCGAGTCGCTGACGGCGCGCGGCGTACCTGTGCCAGGCTGCCGGCCGACCTCGACGTCCACCCGAGAGTCGCCATGCGGGTTCTCTGGCATGCCTGCTTTCTCGGTGGCGATGGAGAGCTACGCGCAGCTCTACAAAGACAACCTGGGAAGCCGTCAAGCGCGGCGGGCCGTGCGCTCGGCAGTTGAAGGTCAGTTCGGCGGTTGGGATGGCCCTTCCGGTCAACTCTCGGTCGCGTATCGGCTGCCACACGCAGGCGCCACCCTCACGCGGGCTAGAGACCGTCGATCGGACGGGCTTGGCGTTGCGATACCGTCAAGGCGCCCGCGCCGGCGTCGAGTGGTCCGCGTCCGTCGGCTGTCGATGGTCCGCAGGGCGCCCCACGAATCCAGGGAGATACCGATGCCGGAGCCTGAGCCCGTCCAAGACGACCACGCGGCAGATGCCGACACCTCAACCACGGCCGAGACCGACCAGCCTGCCGCTCACGCAAACCGGGCTGCCCGACGCGCGAAGGGCAAGGTCGCCTCGCCTCAACCGCATGGAAAGGGTCAGCACCTCGGTGGCCGGGGCTCGGTCCAGAGCCCGCGCCAGTGGGGTAACCGCCGAAGCGGCTGATCCGATGGTGGAGCCCATTGTCAGCACGCGGCTCCCGGTGTCAACAGCGAGCGCCGCCACACCGACCGCGTACGTCAGGGCCACCATGCCGCCGGAGCCGGCGTAGACAGGAATTGTCGGAAGCGATTGACGTCCCTAACCGACAAGCGGAATCGACGGATGTGATAGGTGCGTACCACCCGCCGCATGTTGAAGGCGGGTGGTACGGGCAGCACCGGCAAACCTGCTCGCGCTGCCTTTCAACACCCACGCCCCCTCAGGAGGGAGCGTCATGGCTAGCTCACGGATGCCCGAGGCCACCGCGGTTGTACCGCACCAACATCCGCGACTGCCTCCCACACCCGCTGCGCCGGGATGTCGATGGTGACTTCGACACAGACCGTGGCCATGACTCGATACTTCCCATCGATGCACGGAGGCGATGGCGGCCGGCGCAGCCTACCGGCCCCGCTCACCCAATCGCCGGAAGGACCGAGGCGTGGATTCTGCCATCCGCTTCTGACATCCGCCGACTGCGCGTGGTAGCCAGCGGCGGGCGGTCACGCTCGGTAGCGGCTCACTTGGCGAGCCGACACCCTGAACTGCCGACATGCGGATACTGCCCGCCGGCTACCTCCGGCCGGATTCTTCTGCAGGATCTGATACGAGGCCGGATCGCTGGCGGAAGTTCCGGCAGCCCTCACTCATAGAACACCAACACCTGGTCCGCGATGCACGCAGGCTTGGTCTCGCCCTCGATCTCCACCTTCACTTGTACAACCACGCGGGCGCCGTTGGACAGGGGTCGGGCCTGCGTAAGCGTGGCCACACCGCGGACGTGCGAACCGACCAGCACTGGCGTGCGGAAACGGACCTTGTTCAGACCACCGTTGACCACCAGACGAACGCCGTCGACGTGGATCAGCTCGGACAGGAAGGCGGAGCATAGCGAGAGCGTGAGCGCGCCGTGCGCGACGGTCTTCCCGAAGGGGCTCTCCACAAGGGCGCGCCGCTCGTCGACGTGAATCCACTGATGGTCGCCGGTGACGTCCGCGAACGCATTGATCCTGCTCTGGTCGATGACCTGCCACTCGGTAGTGCCGAGCAGCTCGCCCTCGTGCTTGAGGAACGCGGCGATGCTCTCGTACGTGCTCATCCGCTCCCCGTTCCCCCGCGGTTCATAGTCATGGTCATGGGCAGCGGATGATCTGCCCGGCGTACGACAATCCTCCGCCAAAGCCCAGAAGCAGCACCGGTGCACCGGGCTGCAACTCGCCGCGTTGGAGCAGTTTCGACAGCGCGATCGGGATGCTCGCCGCCGAGGTGTTGCCCGATTCGGTGACGTCACGGGCAACGACGGCCTTCGTCGCCCCGATCCGCTGTGCGACCGGCTCGATGATGCGCAGATTGGCCTGGTGCAGGACGATGCCGCCGAGATCGTCCGGCGTTATGCCGGCGGCGGCGCAGATCCGGCGGGCGATGTCGGGCAGCGTAGTGGTGGCCCACCGGTAGACGGTCTGTCCAGCCTGGGTGAACTTGCGATCACGCTCGATCACCACGGCCTCGCCCATGTCTGGGTAGGAGCCCCACACCACCGGGCTGATCTCGGGCTGCTCGGCGGCGCTCAGCACCACCGCGCCGGCTCCGTCACCGACCAGCACGCACGTCGTCCGGTCGGTCCAGTCGGTGAAGTCACTCAGCCGCTCCACGCCGATCACCACCGCGTTCGTCGCCGAGCCGAGCCGAACGGCGCCGTCAGCCGTGGCCAACGCGTTGGTGAACCCGGAACAGGCGACGTTGACGTCGATCGTCGCAGGTGACGGCATGCCGAGCCGACGCGCGACCCGGGCGGCGACGTTGGGACTGCGGTCGACCGCCGTGCAGGTCGCCACCACCACCAAATCGACCGCCTCGACGGCCACGCCGGCATCACGCAGGGCCGCGGCCGCCGCCTCGGCCGCCATCAGGTCGAGCGGCTCGGCGGGCCCGGCGATCCGCCGTTCCCGGATGCCGACCCGACTGCGGATCCACTCGTCGCTCGTCTCCACCATCGTGGCGAGGTCATGGTTGGACAGCACTTTCGCAGGCTGGTAGTGACCTGCGCCGACGACCTTCGAACCGCGCACCAGTGCTTCCCTTCAGCCCACGCCAAGACCAGTAGGTAGACGTTGTCTACCATCTCGGCGTAGACGATGTCTACGCATTCGGCGGCCCGGTCGAAGTCGCTGCTCTATGGGGACAGGGTGAGCTGGGCGGGCGCCTCGGCGAGCAACTGTGTGAGTAGCGCACGTCGCTCGTGCAGAGGACGGTCTAGCAGAGGTCGACCCGGTGGACGCTGAGGAGGTCGAAGACGACGTAGTGCGCGGGGTGGCACCGAGCGATATACCCGGGAGCCGCACGCCAGCGGTGACTCGTCGCTGCAATTGGGCGAAGTTAGTCCGCTCGCGGGTCGGGCGAGGCATCAGGCACGTAGCTGGTGACGTAGTTGGGCGCGATCAGCAGGATGACGTCGGCGCTGGTGGCGTCAGCCCGCACGGCGCCGTGTTCACGAGCCCGACACCCGCGCGTAGCCGATGCGGATCTCGGTCGGGTGCGCCGGTGCCGAAGGGGTTGGAGCGTGGCATTGGTGGTCGGCGGCGATGCCTGGGTCGAGGAGGTCCTCATACACTCCGACCTTGAACCTGATCAGGTCCAGGCATTCGGCGAGTTTGCCGATCTGGGTGGTGACGTGGGCTTGGTGCTCACGCATGAGCGTGAGTCGTTCCTCCTCGTTTCCGGCTCCTTGCCGCACGAGGTCGGCGTATCGGCGTAGCGCGGGCAGGGGCATGCCGGAGGCGCGCAAGATGATGCAGACGGTGAGCCAGTCCACGTCATCCTGGCTGTAGACGCGGCGCCCGCCAGGTCCGCGCCGCACAGGGTTGATGAAGAGGCCCTCGTGCTCGTAGAAGCGCAGCGCGTGCACACTCAATCCGGTGCGTTCGGCGACCTGCCCGATGCTCAGACTCGTGGTGACCTCAGCCATGCCGGTCAGGGTAGCGGCTTGACCTAGAGCCGACTCTAGATCCTAGGGTTCCCCGTGCGATCGACGCTTTTGTCGCTCTGTGTAATCACGGCTGAACCAGTAAGGGAAGCATCACCATGCGCTATCGCACCCTCGGCGGAACCGGTATCGAAGTCAGTGCCTACTGCCTCGGGACCATGATGTTCCAGGATGGCTGCAACTCCGACCACGACGATTGTGTCCGTATTATTCACACGGCTCTGGACGAGGGGATCAACTTCGTCGATACCGCTGACATGTATGGACAGGGAGAGTCCGAGGAGATCGTGGGGAAGGCGCTGCGGGGGCGCCGTGATGACGTCGTACTCGCCACCAAGGTGCACTTCCAGATGGGCGAGGGCCGCAACCGAAGTGGCAACTCGCGCCGTTGGATCCTCAAGGCGGTTGAGGACAGCCTCAGGCGCCTGAACACCGACTGGATCGACCTCTACCAGGTCCACCGCCCCGACGACTCGACCGACATCGAGGAGACGCTCTCGGTGCTCAGCGACCTCGTACACCAGGGGAAGATCCGCGCTTTCGGCTGCTCGACGTTCCCGGCTGAGGAGATCGTCGAGGCGCATCACGTCTCCGAGCGTCGTGGCCTCGGACGCTTCCGCACCGAGCAGCCGCCGTATTCGATCCTGGCCCGCGGGATCGAGGCCTCGGTCCTGCCCGTCTGCCAGCGCTACGGAATGGGTGTGCTGGTCTGGAGCCCACTGGCCTTCGGGTTCCTCACCGGCAAGTACCGCAAGAACCAGCCCATCGACCTGTCAACCGGCCGTCCCACAATCCGGCCGGAACGATTCGATCCCACGATCGCAGAAAACGCCGCGAAGCTCGACGTCGTCGAGCAGCTCGTCGAACTCGCGGAAACCATCGGCTGCACCCTCCCGCAGCTCGCCATTGCGTTCACCGTGGCCCATCCGGCCATCACCTCGGCGATCATCGGACCGCGGACCATGCCCCAGCTGGAGGATCTCCTCAAGGGCGCCGCACTCACTCTGGACGATGCGACCCTCGACCGAATCGACGAGATCGTGCCGCCCGGAACCAACCTGTACAACCCCAACGCTCCTCTGCCCCCGCGTTCACTGACCGACACCGCACGGCGTCGCCGCCCACTCACCGACCGCGCCGCCGCCTGAGTGAGCTGACTGTGGTGGGTCAGGTGCTGAATTGAGGGAGACGGGCGTCCCCTCAGGGACCCCTTCCACGGCGACTGGAACCACACCGTGCACTGTGGATCTGTCACCGACACCGCCCCAGACAGCGCATCCGTCCCGAAACGGACCAACCAATTTCGCGGCGGGCTCTGAGCGCAGTGGCACGTTCAGCGCACCCGGCTATTCACTGTCCGACGTGGTAGGAGAACGCTGACGGTCGCAGCGGGACGGGCCCGGCGCTTATCAAACTCGTTGAGCCGGGACCTCGACGCCGAGAGCGTCGAGGTCCCGGCGGCCTTCGGCGGCACGGTCCGGCAGCAGCAGGAGCGTGGATGCCCGTTCGAACCGGGCGCCGATGTGCTCCCACCCCGCCACGGCGGCGGTGAGGGCTGCGGTGTCGCCGTGGAGGCGGCCTCGGGCCCGGGCGGTGCAGGCGGCGGCCCACGCGCTCTCGTGCCGCTCGGCGGCCGACAGCAGCTCCGGCGCGTCGGGAAGCCCGGCGATGACGGCCAGCTCGGCGCCCACCGCCCGCGAGTAGGGCGGAGACCAGCTGCGGATGCCGTTGAACGTCAGGCGGACAAGCGCGGCGGCGTCCTCGACCCGCCCGGCGTGTACGGCGAGCCGCGCGTCGACCATCGACACGAAGGTGGAGTGCGGGGGTAGCTCCCCGATGACCTCGATCGCGCGGGAACGCCACAGCGTGTACCCCTCGTCGTCGCCGCGCAGCCCGTGGACGAGGGCGACCGCGGCCATCGGCGGCGACATCGTGCCGGTGTGCGGACGGCCGGCCCGCCGCCAACCCTCCCACGCGGTGCCCGCCATCCGCAGCGCCTCATCGAAGCGTCCGCTGAGCACCAGCGGCGTGATCAGAAGGGCGGCCGAGTAATAGGAGCTGCCAGCGAGGTCGTCGTCCATGGTCCGCTGGCCGATCGACAGGGCAGCCGGCAGGTCACCGACGCCGAGGGCAGCCAGGTGGGCCATCCGGTACGTGTCGACGATCTCCGGGGCGGCGTTCGGGTCGTGCCGGGACATCGCGGGCAGCAGGGTCAACCGTTCGTCCATGATCCGGCGAACGTCTGCGCCCCGCCCCGCCACGATGTCGGCGGTGGCCACCGTGTCCAGAGCTGCGCTGATCAGCACCGGATCGCCGGTGGCCCGGGCGGCTGCCACGGCGGCCTCGGCGAGCACCGGGTCGGCCTCATACCTGTCTGCGGTCGCGGCCCAGGCCGCCGCCTCGGCGAGGCGGGCCGCCACCACGGCGTCGCTCGACCCGTCGGCTGCCGACGCCGCCTCGTCGAGGAGATCACGCAGGCGCTCGTACGGAACCTCGGCGGCGAACCCTGCCGGGTGCCGCCGCGCGGTGGTGACCGCCTGCGCCAGCGCGATGGCCGTGGCCCCACGATCCCCGGCCACCCGGGCCTGCTGCGCGGCGGCGAGCAGCAGGTCGAAGGGCCGCTGACCGTCGTCGCCGATCGCATGGGAAACGGCGGAGGCCGCGTACAGGTCCGCCGCGGCCTCGCCCGGAGCGGGGGCCCGTTCGGCGGCGGTCCGGTAGTGGCCGAGCGATTCCATCAGGAACCGCCGCGTGTAGGCGAGGTGTGCCAGTGCCTGCGCCAGCCGGTGCGGCAGCTCACCCGGGCCTTCGGGGGCGACGGCGAGGGCGGCTCTCAGATCGTCGGCGACACCGTCGAACTCTTCGTACCAGTCGTCGCCATCCAGCCTCGTCTCCAGCTCGGTGGCGACGTCCGCCGCCCAGCGCAGGTGCCGGTCCTGGATCTCCGGCCGCTCGCCCGAGACGTCCAGCTGTTCGATGGCGAACGCGCGCACGGTCTGTAGCAGTCGCCACCGGACCGCTCCGCCTCGGCGGTGCACGCTGACCAGGCTCTTGTCCGCCAGCCTGCCAAGCACGTCGGCAATCGCACCGTGGGTGCTCCCGGCAGAGCTCACCCCGGCGACGGCGGCGAGGTCGAACGCCCCGGCGAAGACGGCGAGCCGCCGGAACAGTGCCTGTTCCTCGTCATCGAGCAGGTCGTGGCTCCAGCCGATGACTGCGCGCAGCGAGCGGTGCCGTTCGTCCACACCCCTACCGCCGGCCACCAGCCGTAGCTGGTCATCGAGCGCGGCCAACAACCCGTTCTCGCCCAGGCCGGCACTGCGCGCCGCGGCCAACTCGATCGCCAGCGGCATACCGTCCAGCCGCGCGCACAGCTTGGCCACCACCACGGGGTCCGCCCCGAACCCGGGGTCGGCGGCGGTAGCGCGGTCGATGAAGAGTCGCTCGGCGTCGGACTCCAGCGGCAGCGGGCCCAGCGGTACGGCACGCTCACCCCGTACACCGAGGCGTTCCCTGCTGGTGGCGAGGATGTGGGTAGCCGGGCAGGCGGCCAGCACCCGCTCCACGAACGGTGCCACCACGTCGATCACATGCTCGCAGTTGTCCAGCACCAGCAGCGATCGACTCTCTCCGAGCCGCTCCACCACAGCGTCCTCCAGCGACTGCTGGGGGCGCTCGCTGACGCCGAGCACCGTGGCCACCGCCTGTGCGATGTACCCGCCACGGGCGGGGACGAGGTCGACGAACGCGCCACCGGAGGGAAAGGAGGACCCCGCCGCCCCGGCGATCTGGCCCGCCAGTCGGGTCTTCCCCATCCCGCCTGGTCCCACCACGGTCACGAGTCGGGCGCCGCGCAGCGTCTCCATCAGGTGCTCGCGCTCCGCGCTCCTGCCGATGAAAGTGGTGAGCGCCGATGGCAGGCCGGCCAGCCGCCCAGGTACCGGCGCCCCCGCCTGCACCTGTACGGCGAGCTCGCCGAGCGCCCGCCGGTCGGCGACGCCGTACTTGCGCAGCAGCGAGGAGACGTGATTCTCCACGGTCCGCACGGAGATGTGCAGCCTGCCGGCGATGTCGGCGTTGGACAGGCGCGCGCCGAGCATGACGAGCACCTCGATCTCTCGCTTCGACGCTCCGGCGGGATGCGTGACGTCCATCGCACCATCCTGCCCGACGCTGGCTCCGTAGTGCGTAGTCCAATGAGTGGTGGAATGCGTGGTCGCCGCCGATGCCCGTCCCGCCCCCCGTGCAGCAGGCTCTACCTGAGGTCACCGAAACTACGTGGGAGACATCATGGGACGCGTCGTTCTGTCCATCTTCACCACCGCCGATGGGGTCGTCGACGACCCGCAGCGGTTCACCTTCCAGTTCGTCAGCGAGGACTCCATGCGGACCGGGCTGGCGCAACTGCAGGCCGCCGACGCGCTGCTGCTCGGCCGGGTCACCTATGAGGGGTTCGCCGCGTCCTGGCCGAACATGACCGACGAGGCGGGCTTCGCCGACAAGATGAACAGCATGCCCAAGTACGTCGTCTCGACGACACTGGACCGGGGCGAGTGGAACAACACCACCGTCATCAGCGAGAACGTCGCCGAGACGATCACCAAGCTGAAGGCCGAGGTGAGCGGCGACATCCTGATCTACGGCAGCGTCGCACTGGTCAGGTGGCTGCTGCGTAACGAACTCGTCGACGAACTGCGCCTGGTCACCTACCCCGTCGTGATGGGCGGTGGCGTGCGTCTCTTCGAGGAGTCGGGCGAGCCGGTGGTCCTCCGGCTGGTCGGCGCGCAGGCGTTCAACTCGGGCGTTTTCGTGCTGACCTACGCTCCCACCGGGGACAAGCTCGTCGGGTGGGAGCAGGAGCCCGGGGCCCCAGGCGGTGAAGGGTAAGAGCGAGGCGGCACTCGACCCTCGGCTACGACACGTTCTGTAGGCCCGTGCTTTCCAGCGAACAGTGATGAAGGAGAAGACCGTGGACGACGATGTCACCCAGTACATCAACAAGACGCAGCCGTGGCAGATCGACGTATGTGAAAAACTACGTGCGATGATCGACCAAACCATTCCAGGTGTCGAGGAACGGCTTCAGTACGGCAAGCCGCACTACATGAAGAACGGCCACTACGCGGCCGTCATCGCGGTAGCCAAGTCCAAGGTCTCGTTCATGGTCTTCAACGCAACGGACATCCCTGAGGTCAAGGGGTTCCTCCGGGCAATGGGCAACGGTGAACGCAAAACTGTCGACATCAAAGAAGGGCAAGACGTCGACTACGGCGCACTCGCCAGCATCCTGGGAAAGACCACGGCTGCCTTGTAGTTGCCAGCGGGGCTGCCGTGGCAGAGTCTGATCGATCTGACCCGCTGCGCGCATTTCGGTGGACGCCGCCGAAGCGCAGCGGGTCAGCGCGACGGACGGACGGCCGGCCGATCGTGTACTGGCGCCCCGGCTGTCGCTACTGCCTCCCGGCAAGGGTCGACGGGTGGCGCCGCCGTACCCGGAGCTTGACCATGACGGCTACGGGCCGCGAACCAGGCGCGGGTCCTGCTCACCATCGCGCCCGACCGCGTCGGCGCAATGGGCTGACCTCCTGATCAAGCCAGTCGGCCGTCGTGGGCGAGCAGGGCGATCTGGGTGCGGTTGTCGAGGTCCAGCTTGGTCAGGATGTGCGAGACGTGGGCCTTCACGGTGGTCACGCTCATCAGCAGCTCGGTGGCGATCTCGGCGTTGGAGCGTCCCTGCGCGATGGCCAGGACGACGTCGCGTTCCCGGGGCGTGAGCAGGGCCAGCCGGGTACGCGCCTGCTCGTAGGACTCGGCGCCGGACGCGACCCGCTGCATGAGGCGGCGCGTGACGCCCGGCGACAGCATCGGGTTGCCGGCGGCGACGGCGCGGACGGCCTGGCTGATCCGCTCCGGCGGGGTGTCCTTGAGCAGGAACCCGCTGGCGCCGGCCCGCAGGGCCCGCACCACGTGCTCGTCGGTGTCGAACGTGGTGAGCACGATGATCTCCGGTGGCCGGGGGCGGCGGCGCAGGCGCTCGGTGGCGGTGATGCCGTTGACGCCGGGCATCCGGATGTCCATCAGCACCACGTCGGGCATGTGCCGGTCCACCGCGGTGATCGCCGCACCGCCGTCGGCGGCCTCGCCCACGACGACGATCCCGTCGGCGCCGTCGAGCATCATCGTGAGCATTCCCCGCACGAGGGGATCGTCGTCGACGATGACGACCCGAACCGGGCCCGTCACGTCGGCCATGGCAGCCACGCGGTGAGGTGGAACCGACCCGAGGCGTCGATGTGGTGGGCGACGCGGCCGCCGGTGAGGGCGGCCCGCTCGGCGAGACCGATCAGGCCCGCGCCGTCGTGCCCGGCGGCACCGCCGTCGGGTGTGGTCGGGTTGCTCACCGCGATGCTCAGGCCGGAGCCGGGCGCCCCGACGACGGCGAGTCGGACCGGCTGCCCGGCGGCGTGCTTGCGGGCGTTGGTCAGCGCCTCCTGCGCGATCCGGTAGGCGGTGCGGCCGACCGTCGGGGGGACCTCGGCCGGCGGGCCGAGCGGGTCGTCGACCTCGATGTGCTGCCCGGCGGCCCGAGCCTCATCGACCAGGCGCGGCAGGTCTGCGAGGGTCTGCCCGGGCGGTGCGTCCGCTGGCGCCTCGGCGTCGTCGGTGCGCAGCAGCGTGATGACCTCGCGCAGTTCGTCGAGGGCGTGGTGTGCGCTGGCGCGGATCACCCCGGCGGCGGCGCTGAGCCGCTCGGGTGGCGCGTCCGGCCGGTACTCCATCGCGCCGGCGGCCGCTGCCAGCAGCGACAGCCGATGGGCCAGCACGTCGTGCATCTCCCGCGCAATCCGGGTGCGCTCGGCCGCCCGGGCCTCGACGACCCGCCGTTCCTGCTCCTGCTCCGCCCGCCAGGCCCGGTCCCGCAGTGCCGCCAGCAGGGCGTACCGGGCCTGCGCCCAGGTGCCCCAGCCCAGCAGGGCCGCGTACGCGGCCGTCATCAGCACCAGCCGCCACCCGTACGGCAGGCTGGGCATCGGCCGCCACACCGCCTGCACCGCCTCGCCTACCACGCCGACCGCCGCCACCACCGCGGCCTGCCGGAACGGCCGGTTGCGGGCGGTGAACAGCACCGCGAAGCTCGCCACCGGAGTGGCCACCGGCGACAGCGCCACCAGCAGGCCCGCCAGCACGCCAGCGACCTCCGGGCGGCGGACGACCACCGGGACGAGGGCCAGGGCGGCCACCGCCAGCGCGACATCGGCGCGGACCAGGGCGGTCGACTCGGAGCGGGTGGCGGACCACAGCACGGTCGCGATGAGCACGCCCATCGTCACGGTCGCCACGCCCACCGGGACCGAACGCCACGTCCGCGGCGGACCCACGTCACACGTCGCCGCATCCACCAGCGCAGGCTACTGGGCTCGCGGAGCGCCGGACCACCTCCTTTGGTAGTACGCGGCGCCGCTGACGGATGTACGCGCCGCGGCGTCCGGACCGACGTGCCCGACCCGGGCCGGTCCACAGACTCAGGGCATGACGAACAACCTTCTCCTGCGCCGAGCCGCAGTGGCGGCCGGCGCGACCCTGGTGGCGACGGCGGAGTTCGCGATCCTGCACTCGGCGGCCGGCGTCGACCTGGCGGCCGGCACCGGAAACGCGACCCGGCAGATCACGGTGGCCGCGGTCGTGGTGGCCGCCGCGGTCGCCGCACTGGCTGCCTGGGCGCTGCTCGCGATGCTGGAACGCCTCACCAACCGGGCGCGCGCCTGGTGGACCTCGGTCGCGGTCGCGGTCCTGCTGCTGTCACTGCTGGTCGGGCCGCCGAGCGGCGTCGGCGGGGGAGCGAAGACGGCGCTCGCGCTGCTGCACCTGAGCGTCGGCGTCGTCCTCATCCTCGGCCTGCCCCGGCCGCGCCCGGAAGGGCTGAACCGATGACCGCGCTGACCATACGCAAGCAGGACGGCGCCTTCGTCCTCGACTCCGATGCCGGGCCGCGCGCCTCGCTGCGGACCGGCTGGACGTGGCGGTGCGGCGAGATCCGCACCGGCGCGGGCCTCTGGACGGTCGAGCCGACCGACCGCCGACGCATCGGGGTCACCGCCCAGGCCGAGCGCGGCGCCGCGGTACGGCTCGACCCGCACCAGTCGCACGTGCCGGGACCCGGCGGGGTGACGCGCTGGGTGCCCGGCCGCTGCGGTGGCGAGCTGGTCCGCGACGGGCACTGGCTCGCGGTGCGCCTCCCCGGCCGGCCCGGCGGGCCGATCCGCGTCGACGTAACCGGTGAGTGGGCCGAGGTGGAGCTGGTGGCGCTCACCGCCTGCTTCGCACTGATGAGTCGACGGCGGCAGCGCACCCTGATCATGATGGCGGTCGTCAGCACCGCCAGTCGCGGCCCCATGGGTTGACGCGAGCGTGTCCGGCAGAAGGCGATGACGAGGACGAGTGATCGATGGAACCGGCAGGCCCGGGATGGGTTGTGCGATGGGCGTGAAGGAAACGGGTGCCTTCCCAACCGACAAGCGCTGAGGAGTGACACGGATCTGCTCGCCGTCGGTGGCACCGCTCGCTCACCCGTGCCCGCGCCGGTACTCGTCGACACGGGTGCTCCGGCCAGCTTGGCTCGCAGGGTCGAGTTCCGCGACGCTCCGCGCCCAGCTGAGCATCGTGATCGGTTCGACGGCCTGCTGGCGGTCCTTGACCGGGGTCGACACGATACAGGCGTGAGCCGTCCGCCCACACTCCCGCCGTACCCCGGTGCCCGCCCCGCGCCGTCGGGGCGGGGGAGCGCGGGGTGGTGGGTCCTCGGCGCCGCCCTGGTCGTCGTGATCGCGGTCGGAGGCGTCGTCGTGTTTTGCGCCGGCCTCTGGACGTACGCGAACCACGACCGGCCCGAGCTGATCGACAATCCACCGGTCAGCGAGGTGGCCGAGAGCGCGTGCGCCACGATGCGCGCCACCGTGGCGGCGAAGGCTGTACCTCCCGACTCACCCGCCGACGCGCGGGCGCGCTCGATCCGGGAGCAGAACGACGCAGTGACCGCCATGGTGGCGCGGGTGCGTGACCTGGACCGCGACCTGTTGGCGGGCGATCATCCGGTCAACGCGTGGCTGGGCGACTGGGAGACCCTCGTCGAGGCCCGCGAGCGGTATGCCGCCGATCTCGCCGCCGGCCGCCGGCCGCGCTTCGTGGTGCCGACCGCGGATGGCGAGCCGCTCACCGATCGGATGAACTCGGTGGGGCTGACGTGCGAGGTCCCGCCGCAGCTCATCGACCTCCTGTAGCCGGGTCAGCCCTGCCGACGTGGTCAGTGCGTCCTCGTCCGTGCGATGTCACCGGGAACCAGCTTCACGCCGGTGGAGCTGCTTCTGGCTGCCATCGGCGGCTGCACGGCGATAGACGTGGACCACATCACCAGGCGTCGTGCCGAGCCGACGCAACTCTCCGTCGTAGTCAGCGGCGACAAGATCCGGGACGAGGCCGGAGGAAGACTGAGGTCTGCGGGTGCCGGGTGAGTCTGCGGTTGAACAGGTTGAGCAGTAGCGCATCCATCGGCAGGCGGTGGGACCGGTGTGTGCGGACAATGGTGAGAGTGGCACCTGCATTCGTCCTGCACCACCACCGCAAACCACGACCGCACTTTGACCTGCGGCTCGAGGAGGACGGTGTGCTGCGCTCCTGGGCGGTGCCTCGCGGCCTGCCGGACAGTCCCGACGACAACCGGCTCGCGATCGCCGTGCCCGACCACCACCTCGATCACCTCATCTATGAGGACGCCGACAAGTCGATCGCCGACATCGGCACCTGGGAGGAGCACGACCGCACCGAGCGTCGAATGCTGTTCACGTTGAACGGCCGCGCCGGCCGTCGGCGATACGCGCTCATCCGGACCGGTGAGGGTTGGCTGCTCCACCTGACGAAAGAGCAGCCTCCGGACGAGCGCGGTTAGAAGGCTCCCGAGGTCCGCCCGTACTCCTAAAGCGCCTTCGACCAGCGCTGGTAATCGGGCCAGGCCTGCGGGGTGGTGCCGCCGGCTGTGAGGCGCCGACACTCCCGCCGCCGGCGGCGGCACTCGGGGGCCTGTCCGGGGTGCACGCGCCGCATCCCCGCCACGGCCTCATCGCGACCAGCGCCACCCGCCCCCGCTGCGTCCGACCGTCGTCAAGGTCCGATTGACAAGGGCGGTGCTCGGCGCAATCGCTGTGCGGCTCGTTACTCGTACCGGTACTTCAGCGAGTCCGCCTCCGCCTGCTCGATGTCAGCGATCGTCAGCTCCGGCATCCGCAGCTGGGCCAGCGTCACCTCGGCCGAGGTCGGCTGCGCGTCCGCTGGCAGCCACTTCTCCGGCTCCCAGACCCCGGTGCGCAGGAGCGACTTGGGGCAGTGCGGGTAGACCTCGTCGATTCCCACCACCAGCGCACTGGCCGGCGGCTTGCCCACGGCGGTCAGCTGCGACAGCAGATCGGGGCGAGTGGAGACGCAGGCCCGGCCGTTCAGTCTGAGCGTCGTGGTGCGCCCCGGGATGATGAACAGCAGCCCGGCCCGTCCGGTCGCGATGACGTTCTGCAGGGTGTCTAGACGCTTGTTGCCAGTCGCGTCCGGTATCGCCACGGTCCGTGCGTCCAGGACGGCGACGAACCCGGCGGGGCCGCCGCGCGGGGAGACGTCACAGTTGCCCTCGGCGTCCACGCTGGCGACCAGGACCAGCGACGAGCAGCCGATCAACCGCCGGGTCTGCTCGGTGAGTTCGGTCATCTGCTTGCGCACGGCCGCGTCGCTGGGGAGTTCGTAGGCCCGGCGCAGCGCCTCCTGGTCGGGCACGGCGTCGAGGCGCAGCGAGTCGAAGGCGCTGGCGGCAAGGGCTGGCGTCATGCCGCCGACCCTAATCGGCATACCTGGCCAACGATAGCCACATTGACTGGCGCATCGACCTCGCCAACTCCGGCCCGCCGGGCCGGCCTCAGGCCAGCAGCACGTTGACCCCGGCGGCGCGTAGGTCGGCGACGACCTTCGCGTCCGCGCCGTCGTCGGTCACCAGGACGTCCACTGCGTTGACGTCGCAGATCCGGGCAAAGGAGTGCCGGCCCAGCTTTTCCGAGCCGGCCACGACGACGACCCGACGGGACCGCCGGACCATCGTCGCGTCGATGCCGGCCTCGCCCTCGTCGTGACAGGACGTGCCGCCGTCGGGGGAGAACGCGTCGACCCCGAGGATCAGCACATCGAGCCATAGCTCGTTCAGGACCATCGTCGCCAGCGGCCCGGTCAGCTCGTACGACTGAGGCAGTGCCACACCGCCGAGGATGACGGTACGGACGTGGCGTCGCAGCACCATCTCGGTGGCGATGTTGAGTGCGTTCGTCACTACCGTCACGGCCGGCCGCTGAACGGCCTGGGCGAGGTCGACCCGCGCGGCGAGGCGTCGGGCCGTCGCGGATGTGGTGGTGCCACCGTTGAACGCGACCACGTCGCCCAGTTCGACGAGCTCGCAGGCGATCGCGGCGATGCGCTCCTTGGCGCCGTTGTCGCCCCGGCCCCGGTAGCGGACCGGCAGGTCGTACGAGACGGACGTGGCCACGACACCGCCGTGCGTCCGAGCCGCCAATTGTTGCTCCGCCAGGGTGGTGAAGTCCCGGCGGACCGTCGCCTCGGAGACCTGCAGGGCGCTGGCCGCCTCGGCGACGGACAGCCTGCCGCGCGCGCCCAGGATGTCGAGCAGCGCCTGCAGGCGCTGGGCGCGGTCGCGGCCGTCCGCCCGGTCGGTGGCGGCCTCGGCCGTGCTCACTTGATGGCCCCCGCCGTGAGACCTGCCACCAGGCGCTTTTCAACCAACGCGAAGAGAATGATCACGGGCACGATGCCGACGATAGAGACTCCAAAGACGTATTGCCACGCCGAATCGTACTGACCGACGAATTTTGTGATGGCGACGGTCAGCGGCTGGTTCTCCGCCGTGGTCAAGATGACGAGGCTGGCGGCGAACTCGTTCCAGCACGCGACGAACGTGAAGATGATCGCGGTGACGATGCCCGGCCAGACCACCGGCAGGGTTACCCGCCGCAGCGTCTGCAGTTTGCTGGCACCGTCGATCATTGCCGCCTCGTCTATCTCCTTGGGAACCCCGGCGAAGAAGCTGTGCATGATCCACACCGCGAAGCTGAGGTTGAACGCGCCGTTGACGAGGATCATAGCGAGCCAGGTGTCGTCGATGCCGATCGCGAGGAACTGCCGGAACAGTCCCGCCGCGAGTACGGTCGGCTGGAGCATCTGGGTCACCAGCACCAGGAGCAGGAACGCCAGTCGTCCGGGAAAGCGGTGCTTGGCCGTGTAATAGGCGGCGGGCATGGCCACCACCAGGACCAGCAGTGTCCCGCAGGCAGAGATGATGACGGTGGAGACGAGGTTGTAGGCGAGCGGTGTCTCCGGCGTGGACCACATCGACGCGTAGTTCGATGGCACCCATTCGGTCGGCAGGTATGTGGCCGGAATGCGCAGGATCTCCGAGTGCCGCTTGAACGAGCCGATCAACATCACCAGGTAGGGTGCCAGGAAGAACAACGCCACCACCGCGCCGGCCAATGTCATCAACCATCGGCGGCGGCCGTGGCGCTGCCCGCCACGGCTCCGGGTGCGACCGTTGTCTCCGCTGACGCGCACCGATTTCTTGGCGCGCTCATCGCCCTGAGATCTCGTTGCCGTCGTCGCCAAGGCTCACACGTCCCTCATCGGCCGGACAACCCGGAGGTAGATACCGATGACCGCGAGGACGATGACGAAGTTCACGACACTCAGTGCGCTCGCCGTCTCGACCTGGCGGTCCTGCTGGATGTATTTGAAGATCAACGTAGTGGTGGTGTCTGCGTCGTACCCGGGAATGCTGCCGGTCAGCGTGCGGAGGATGGGCAGCGAGTTGAAGACGTTGATGATGTTGATCAGCACGGCGACGGCGATCGCTGGCCGCAGGACCGGGAAGATCACGCTCCAGTAGGTCCGCACCGAGCCGGCGCCGTCCACTGAGGCGGCTTCCACCACCTCGCGCGGCACCATCTGCAGCCCGGCGAGGATCGTGTACGTGGTGAACGGCAGCGAGACGAACACCGCCACTCCCATGGCCACCAGGAAGGCCGGCACCGGCTGTCGGGTGAAGCCGAACCCGGTATCCAAAATCCCGAGGTCGACCAGGAACTGGTTCATGACGCCGTAAAAGGGATCGAGTCCGTAGTAAAAGACGGTAGACGTCATCACGACACTGGCCGCCCACGGGACGATGACCGCGAGTCGAACCAGTCGGCGTCCAGGGAAGGCCTTGTCAAGGAATTGCGCGAGCGCCATCGAGACGAGCAGCGTCACCACGACGACGCCGACCACCCATATCGCGGTGTTGAGCAGCACCCTGCCCAACGCGGGGGAGTCGAACAGCGTCACATAATTGTCGAACCCGGCCGAGCCGCGGTCGACCCCGACTGGCGAGACGTCCCGGGTCGAGGTCCAGACCAGATAGCCGGCCGGGAACAGGACGATAGTGACAATCAGCGTCAGCGTCGGCAACAGCCATGGAAGTGCCGCCACCAGGTCCCGGCGTGCCTGACGACGCGCAGAGACCGCGGGTGCCGGCACTTCCACCAGTTGGTTGGTCATCATTTGTTAACCGCGCAGGCTAGCCGTTGGCCTTGGCCTGAATTTCATCCAGCACCGCCCTGGGATCCTTGCCCTGCCCAATCTGTCCCATCAGGCTCTGCATCGCGCCCTGGGTCGCCGCCCAATGCGGGTTCGTGCTGGGGTAGAACCTGGCGTTCGGCAGGACCTCGAGGAAGCTCGCGATCTCCGTCTTGCCCGCCTGCGCCGCTGCACCGGACTTGGTGGTGGGCAGGAATCCCTCGGTGTCGACGAACTTCGTGTAGACCGGTGCGCTGAACACGTAGTCCAGGAAGGTCTTGAGCGCTTCCTGCTTGTCACCCTCGTTCTTGAACGCCATCAGGTGGTCGGCGACCCCGAGGGTCATCGGCTGACCGTCCTTGGTGGGAATCGGCGTGCTCGCGTACTTGAGGCTCGGGTTCTTCTCCGCGATCTGCCTGACGGTTGGCGGGAGCGCCACCACCATGCCAATCTTGCCCTGGATGAACACGTCCAGCATGGGGGTCCGGTCGGACGCCCCGGGGTCGGGCTGGGTGGCCTTTTCGTCGATCATCCGTTTCATGAACGTGACGGCTTCGAGGTTCGCGGGGGTGTTGACCGCGATGGTCGACCCGTTGGTCCACGATCCGCCGTTGCCGAAGGTCCAGATTGAAGTCTCCGCCTGGGCCTCCTCGCTGCCCAGCGGCATGCCGTAGCCGTAGACGCCGTCGCCGAGACTGGCCACCTTCTTCGCCGCGTCGAGCAACTGGTCCCACGTCTTCGGCGGTGCCGCGACGGCGGCCCGCTCGAACAGTTCGGTGTTGTAGAGCATGGTGCGGGCCGAGGCGATCAGTGGCAGGCCGTACATGGTGCCGTCGATCGAGGCGTTGTCCGCAAAGGACTGCTGGAAGTCCGCCCTGGTGTTGGCCGAGACCACTTCGTCGGCGGAGTACAACAGATCGTCCGCCGCGAAACCGGAGAAGGCGTCGATGTTGAGGATGTCCGGTGCGGCGTTCGACTGGACCTTGGTACGGACAACATCGTTGATGTTGTCCCAGGACTGGATCTCGAGCTCCACGTTGATGTCCGGGTGAGCCGCCTCAAACTCGGCGATGATGCCCTCCCAGAGCGCCTTGGTGCCGTCGCTGTAGCTGGGCACAAGGAACGACAGCGTGCTGCCGCCCTCACTCTGCCCGTCGTCGCCGCCGAACCCGCAACCTGTCAGCGCCAGGCCGGCAACCGCTACGGCTGCCCACGAACGCACGAATCTCTTCATATCCGCCTCCACCGGCGCAAGGACATCGCCAAAGTCGTGATCGGAATCCTGGCTGGCTGTGATCGTTCGTGACTGGTTCTGGTCGGAATCTTCCACGATCAAGCCGCCGCTGGGGGAATTCTGCGTTGCCGCCCCGAGCAACGTCAAGGCCTGCCGCTGTAACTGCTGCTCCGGTCGTGGACGGTCCCTCTCGGATCTCGATGCGTGTTCCTGACTGATTCCGTGACTTTCTTGACAGACTTGATCAGATCGCTCCATTCTGGAGGCCCTCCAAACCCGCTCGCATGAACCACGAGGACGAGGCACCCGATGAGTGAAGGAACCTTCCTGGCGGCCGAGATCAAGACCCAGCCGTGTGACTGGCTCCGTGTCTTGGACGTGCTGCCGTCCGTGGCGATGGACCTTCCGCAGCCCGGCGAGCGAGTCGCGGTGCTCGGATGTGGAACATCGCTATTCGTCGCCCAGGCCTACGCGGCCCTGCGCGAGAGCGCCGGCGAGGGCATCACCGACGCGTGGCCGGCCAGTGAACACCAACTCGGCCGTGGCTACGACCGGGTGCTCTGCATTACCCGCTCGGGCACCACGACCGAGGTGCTCGACGTCCTCAAGCAGCGCCGGGACAGCGCGCCGACCACCGTCATCACCGCCGACGCGACATCACCGGCGGTGAGCATGGCCCGTCCGGTCGTGCTCAGCGACGTCGACGAGCGTTCGGTCGTACAGACTCGCTTCGCGACGACCACGCTCGCGCTGTTGCGGGCGGCCCTCGGTCACGACCTACGTCCGGTCGCCGAACAGGCACGGCAGGTTCTCGATCGTGGCGTCGACGCGACGAGCCCGGCCGCGACGGCTGACCAGATCACCTTCCTCGGACGCGGCTGGACGGTCGGGCTCGCGCACGAGGCGGCCTTGAAGCTACGCGAGACGACTCAACTGTGGACCGAGTCCTACCCCGCCATGGAGTACCGGCACGGTCCGCTCAGCATCACCGGGCCCGGCCGAGTCGTCTGGGCGCTCGGAGAGGTTCCCGTCGGCCTGGCGGACCAGGTCCGGGCCGCTGGCGGACACTTCGAGTGGTCCGAGGTGGATCCGCTCGCCGATCTGGTCCGCGTCCATCAGTTGTGCCTGCTGCGGGCCGGGGCAGCAGGGCTCGACGCGGACCAGCCGCGCAATCTGTCCCGGTCGGTCATCCTCGACGGCTGACCGCTGGGCACCCGGGCCAGGGTGCCGGAGGTAGCCGGGCCAGGTGGTCCGGTGCTGACTGACCCCTCGCGTCGGCCAGCATGGTTAAGCAATTGTGCCAGGATCGTGCGTCAAACGATCACCTTCAAGCAGAAGATCTCTGATCGGCCATTGCGCTCGCAAGTGGAGTGATCGATACTGCTTGAAATTTCGCGTGACACGTCACATTCCCGCAGAGGAGCTGATCCACGTGAGTCCCAACGAAGCCATCCCGAGCGAGTCCACCGAGGCAGCCAGATCCCACCCCTCGCGGCGCAACGTCCTGAAGGGCGTGGGCGCGCTGGGCGCCGCGGCCGGACTGGGCGGTGCCCTACTGCCGGGCGCGGCGGCCAGTGCGGCGCCCGCGGCCGAACCTGCCCGGATCAAGGGCAAAGAGAAGTCCATGGCCAACGTGCCCTTTGAGGGCTTCGACGAGGTGCGCGTCGGCATCATCGGGCTTGGCAACCGCGGCGGAGACCAGGCCATGCGGTGGGCCGCCGTCTCCACGATCACCGCGGTCTGCGACATCCGGCCCGACCACGTCGCGGAGACCATCAGCCGAGTCATGGCCCAGGGCTTCCAGGACAAGGAGCCGGTCGGCTACTCCAACGGCGAGGAGGACTTCGAGCGGCTCGTCCGCCGCGACGATATCGACCTGATCTATATCGCCACGCCGTGGGAGTGGCACCACCCGATGGCCAAGGCGGCCATGGAGCACGGCAAGCACGTTGCCATCGAGCTGCCGATCGCGCCGCACCTGGACGACATCTGGGACCTGGTCCGCACCTCCGAGCGCACCGGCAAGCACTGCATGCTGCTGGAGAACGTGAACTACTTCCGCCCCGAGATGCAGATGTTCAACATGGCCAAGGCGGGGCTTTTCGGCGAGTTGCAGCACGCCTCCGGTGGATACGTCCACGACCTGCGCTGGCCGTACACCTTCGGGGGTGCCTACTACCCGGAGCACTGGCGGCGGCGCTGGCAAACCCGGATGAACGCCGCCCACTACCCGATGCACGGGCTCGGGCCGGTCTCGGCCTGCCTGGACATCAACCGCGGCGACCGCTTCGACGAACTCGTCGCGGTCGCCTCGCGGCCCAAGGCGCTGGCCCTGTTCCGCGAGGAGGACCCGCGGGTCGGCGCGGACCACCCGGCCTGGGACGACGATCCCTACATCTCCGGGGACCGCAAGCAGGTCTTCATCAAGACCGTCAACGACCGGTTCATCCGGGTCGAGCACGACGTGAACTCGCCCCACCCGTACAGCCGGGAGACCACGCTCACCGGGACCCGGGGTTCCCTGGAACTGGACAACGCCCGGATCTACCTGGAGTCGCTCGGTCACACGAACCACGCGTGGCGGACCGGCAGTGCCTTCAGCACGATCATGAACCAGCACGACCACTGGATCTGGCCGGCCCTGCAGAACCTGGCCAGCCAGTACGGTGGGCACGGCGGCGGCGACTTCATCTCCATCTTCCGGATGGTCCAGTTGATGCGCCTGGGCATGACCCCGGACATCGACGTCTACGACTCGGCGGCGTGGTGCTCGGTAATCCCGCTCAGCCACGAGTCGCTGAAGGGCAAGGGTTTCAAGTCGGTCAAGGTGCCCGACTTCACCCGCGGCCACTGGACGGAGGCACGCCCCACGTTCGACCGGCCGCGGCCGGAGGACCCGTGGCTGGACGGCAACGGCCGGCCGCGCCGGTAGGCATAGGCGCGGGCTGAGCTAACGCACCCGGGGTCGGGCACGAACGGTATTGTCCGTGCCCGACCCCGGTGCTTCGAGAGCCACCCAGCGAGGTCTGCCTGGCCGGGCCACGGTCGCAGGTCAATGAAACAAGTAGCCGATGTGCGTGCGTTCGAAGGTGGGCACGACATGCTCGGGGTCTCGACGGGCTCGTGCTCAGACCATGCGACGTAGCGCGGTCTCCACGGCATCGATCAGCGGATTACCTTCGGTCCGTGGGTGCCGTGCGAGACCGAGCTCGACGTCCGGCAGGGTGGGCAGGGCGTCCGCGTCGTGGCAGGCCATGACCGGTTCGAGGTTCGCGGGCATGAGCGCCGCGACGCCGAGCCCGGCCCGTACCGCGGCGAGCACACCGATCAGGCTGTTGCTTTCGAACGCCACCCGCCAGCGCCGATCGGCACGTTCCAGCGTTTCCAGCACTGACGTACGCCAGGAGCACGGGTTCGAGAACAGCACCACCGGCAGCGGATCGGCAGCCACGTCCACACCCTGGCCGATCGCCCAGACCAGCGGGCGGCGTACCGTCCAGCGCGGCGGCCCGGGAACGTCCGGCACCGCGTCGAGCACGAGTTGGACGCGGCCCGCGTCGTAGGCCTCCCGCATCGCGGCGCTGGAAATGCTGAGCACCTCCAGCGTCGCGCCGGGGTGCAGCCGGGCGAGGTCGGCGAGGGCCTGCGAAAGCTGGGACTCGGCGAGGTCTTCGAGCAACCCGACGACGCAGTGGCCGGTAAGCGCGCGTCCGGTTTCGGTGAGTGCCTGGGCGGAGAGCGAGAGAATGCGTTCGGCGTACGGCAGGAGCTCCTCACCCGCCCGGGTCGGCGAGACGCCAGACGGCGACCGGTAAAGCAGCGGACGGCCGACAACGCTCTCGAGCTTGCGCAACTGCTGGCTGAGCGCGGGCTGTGTATGCCCGAGCGCGGTCGCGGCGCGGCTGATGCTGCCCGCCCGCACGGCGGTGACGAACGACCGCAGCAACGCGGTCTCAAGATCTCTGGCCATAAGCATTCATTATGCCAGCTCCAACAAATTGCCCACTTCTTATGCCGTGAGGGATGATTTAACGTCACGCTGGTGACCGGATACCGACAGGTGCTAGCCGTGCCAGGGATGGCATCGCTGCTGGGCGTTTCGCTGCTCGCCCGGGCCGCGATCACGGCTGACGTGATGGCGCTGACGATGTATGTCGTGCTGGGCCTGGAGCTGAGCTACGCCGCAGCGGGCGGGGTCGCCGCGGCCCTGACCGCCGGAGTGGCGCTGGGCGGGCCGCTGTTCGGCCGCATGATCGACTCGCGGGGCCCGCGCACCGTGCTGCTGGTAACCGTCGTAGTGCAGGTCGCGTTCTGGCTGAGCGTACCGATCCTGCCGTATGGGTTCCTGCTGGTCGCCAGCTTCGTGGCGGGTCTGCTGATGGTGCCGGCCCAGGCGGTGAGCAGGCAGGCGATCGCCGCGATGACGACAACGGAGCAGCGCCGGGCCGCGTTTGCGCTGGAATCAGTGCAGGGCGAGCTGTCGTACATCGTGGGCCCGGCGGTGGTGATCCTGTGTGCGGCGACGATGTCCCCCGATGTGGTGGCGTGGGGGGTCGGTGCCGCGATCGTGGCCGGCGGAGCCGGAATCGCCTTGCTCAACCCCCCGGTGCGTGCCGATGCCGAGGCGGATGCCAGCGCGGCCGGACGGCCCCCGCGCAGGCAGTGGCTGGGCGCCGGAATGATCGCCGCGCTGACGATGGCGTTCGGCACCACGACGCTGCTCAGCGGCGTCGACCTCGCCATCGTCGCCACGCTGCAAGAAGCAGGTCAGGTGTCCTGGGCTGCCGTGGTCGTAGTGGTGTTCGGCACGTCGTCCGTCGTCGGCGGACTGATCTACGGCGCGCTGACCCGGCCGCTGCCCACGTGGCTGCTGCTCGGCTTGCTCGGGCTTGTGACGATTCCCGCCGGGCTCGCCCACGACTGGCCCTGGTTGTGCGTGGCCGTCGTCGGCAGCGGGCTACTCACCGCGCCGACCCTTGCCACGGTTGCCGACGCGGTGAGCCGGCTGGCGCCGGCCGGCGTGCGGGGTGAGGCGACAGGTCTGCAATCGTCAGCGCAGAGTGCTGGCTTCGCGCTCGGATCCCCGCTCGTCGGCGTGGCGATCGACCTCTCCGTGCCGGCGGCCGGCTTCGCGGCGGCCGGGCTGGCCGGCCTCGCCGCCGCACTGACCGGACACCTACTGTCCCGCCGCTCGCCCGCTCGAACGGCGGTGCCCTACCACCCTGTTCCAGTTGATCTCGGATAGTGAGCGTGGCGAGGCGGCGGGGGTGCCGCGATCCTGCCGGGAGACGAAGTACGACTCGCGGCGCCGACCGGGGGCGACTGGTCACCACGGCGGCAGCGGCGCGCCGGTGACCGCAATCGACCACTCCGCCAAGGGCGTCGGCCCATATCCGCAGTTCATCTGCACACCCGACGTGAAGACCGTGTGGAACCGCGTCCATCTCGACGTCCGCCCATGCCCGGGTGACGACCTGAAGGCCGAGGCGGCCAGACTGCGGACTCTCGGCGCCACCGCCATCGACCTAGGTCAAAACGATGTCCCGTGGACCGTCCTCGCCGACCCGGAAGGCAACGAGTTCTGCCTCCTTGCCCCAGGCTGACCCAAACCCTCTTCATCCGCTCGCTACGGCCACCAGCCCGAATTCTGCGACGCACCCTAGCCGGCATTGCCTACGAGTACTCGGCACGTCCGGATCTGGCTCCCCTCTGTGTCATCCATGAAGGAGCGGGGCCGGTCAAGGCTGGGGTTTGACCGGCTGACGTTGATTTTTCCGGTTCCGGCATTGGGTTTCGGGCAGGCGTGTGTGCGGTGCCGGGGTCAACGGCTGGGCCGTAGGCCCACCCCGCAGGGGCTTGGCCTTGGCACCGGCGCCGTGCGCGCCATGCTCGTGATGCCGGAAGGCGTTGTGGGTGGTCGCGTCACCAGTTCCGACCGATGTCGGAAGTGTCGATCTCGGGGTTCAGGTCGGCCGCGCTGGATTGCAGAGTCGCCCCCGTGTGTCCTCCCGGACCCGTCCTGACCAGCTTCGCGTCGGCCGTCATCTGCCGGTAGACGATGTCGGACAGGCGCCGCTTCAGCGCCCGTAGGGCTTCCATCGGGGTCTTGCCCGCGGCCAGTCTGCGTCGGTAGTAGCGGCGACCTTCGGTGTTACGTCGTAGCTGGACGATGGCCATGATGTGCAGCGCCCGGTTGATGCGCCGGTTCCCGGCTCTGGAGAGCCGGTGCCGGTTCTGGTCGCCGGACGAGGCGTCGATCGGTGCGGTTCCGTTCCACGAGGCGAAGTGGGCACGACTGGGAAACCGGTGGATGTCTGCGATGTCGCCGAGCAGGCGGGCCGCGCCGGACGGCCCGATGCCGGTCAGGTCCATCAGCCGGCTTCCGGTGTTGTTGACCAGGTCGGTGAGCTCCTGTTTCGCGGTTTTGATCTTCCTGTCGATGACGCTGAGTTCGCCGATCAGCTCGGAGGCCAACCGGCGGCGGGTCTTGCCGACCACGTCGCGCGGGCGCACAGTGCCCAGCAGGGCGCGGGCCTGTTGGGCGGACAGGTCCTTTTTCGCACCGCCGGGCACCAGTTCGAGTAGCAGGTGGTGCAACCGGGAGACCACGTCGGTGCGGGCGCGGCCGAGCTGGTCACGGCGGTCGACCAGCAGCCGTAACGCGACTGTGGTGTCGTCGGTGACGACCTGCCGCAGACCTTCGGTGCGCAGGGCGACCACAGCGACGCTGCGGGCGTCGACCGGGTCGGTCTTGCGGCCCTGACCGGTGGCGAACACCCGGGCCCGGGCGGACAGCTTCGCGGGAACGTCCACGACGGTCTCGCCGTCAGCGACCAGGCGTTGAGCGACGTGCCGGCCGATGCCGTTGCAGCCCTCGACCGCCCAAAGGCGGTCCTTGTGCTTGCGGCCGGCGGCGAGCATGGCCTGGTAGCCGTCGCGGTCGGTGCCGAACCGGCCCTGCCCGAGCGCCTTCTCCCGGGCGTTGATGATTTCGATGGTGGCGGAACGCTTGTGCGGGTCCACGCCGATGATGACCTGGGCCATCGTGTCCTCCCTCGATCCGACGGTGTTCGTCGACGGGAGGGCAGCGCTACCTTGAGCCGGGCAGTCCCCTCTTGAGCCTCTCTCCGCCGCGGTGACCGGCGGGGCGCACGCCAGATGAGAGCCACACCAACCTGCGGTGGGCAGCCGCGATGAGAGCGACCCCACCGGTCACCTCGACCAAGCCTGGCCGGGCTGCGGTCGTACCACCGGCTAACAGGTAGCCGCGATCCGCGCGTCACGCTATGTGACGGCGGACGGCGCACCGCAGGCGCCCGGAACTGCCGATGAGCGCGCGTTCCCTATCAGGCGTCCGCGAGGGGCCCGGGGAGGCGGTGGAAGCCGAACTCTGCATGGTTGCTGGTCAGCAGCGGGGACCATCCCGAGGCCAGGAACTCGGCTATCGGTCCGACGGCCATCTGACTGTGGTCGACGATGGTGGTGCCTTGGTACGTGGCGACAAGGATTAGCGCGCTTCGGTCGGGGAGAGCGAAGAACCCTTCGACGCGGTCGTTGGGCGACATGGCCGCGACCAGGTTCAGGTGGGTGCCGGCGGGATCCGTCTGGAAGAGCCCGTCGACCCGGCGTGAGCCGCCCTTTTCGGTCAACGTCGCGGAGAACCACACGTCGTCGCCTAACACCTGAAGATCATGGTAGAACTCCCACAGTTGATCGGCTGGTAGCTCGGCAAGCGCTTGCAACTGGGCCGTAGCCCCGGCCACGCCTTTGCGCACGTGGTTGCGCAACCCCTGCCCGAACCGCCGGGTGTCACCGGAGGCAATATCCAGCAGGCGGGGGCGGGCACCGTGGATGTAGACCAGGGTCTGCGAGTCGAGCCACGCGTACCGGTACGCCCGCGTGCGGAACTGGGTCGACCGCCCCGGTTCCACGCTCTCAAGGCACAGCCGCTGGTCATCGCCTATCCACCGCACCCACGCCACCGTGTCCCCGGCAGGGCTGACCGACAGCGACGGCGGCCCCCAGCTGAACCGCCCGACCTTCACCTCGCGCACCACCGCGCCCTGCCCGTGGAGCAGGGTCAGGCCGGCGCCGCGATGCACCACGTATCCGCCCGCGGGCAGGCACACCGGATCGTGCGCGTAGCCACGGTAGATCTGCTGCCAGACGCCGTCGCGCGGGTCGCACCGGAACAGGCGTAGATCACCTCGGTCATTGGCCCATACGTCGGGGACACGTTGCCCGGCTGTAGCAGCGGTCATGATCAGCTCCTGCCGGTGGCCGCACCACCGGAGCGCGGACACGAACGAGAACGGTTGCAAAGGCACCCGGAACACCTCTGCCTCCGGCCCCGACGTGATCAGCAGATCGTCTGCTTGCAGGCGACGAAACACCGCAACAGCATGACCACCGTGGGAGGGCGCGACAAGCTCTACTGCCCTCGTCTTACTTCGTGCCGGTAACAGGGCTCACGGACGTCCTCACATGCCGCCGACCGAGCGTGCGTAGCGTCCGGGTCAAGGTCTCCCGGCTCCCGGTGCGGGCGCCGGGAACGCCACCATCCTCCCGCTAGGTTGCGACGGCTCCGGTCCACCCCACGCCTGGCCGACGACGAACAACCGCGGGTCCCGCCCGCGGCTGAGCACGCAGGCGAAGGCTCCGCGATCAAAGCCGACGGTGGCCAGCACCTCGCCGCCCTCGTGTACCCGAACACAGCGCTGGTTGCCGACGTCGGCGTACCAGACGGCGCCCTCGGCGTCCATGCAGATCCCGTCGGGGTGGTCATCGGGCGTCTCTGCCCACACGTGTCGATTGCTGAGGACCCCGTCGCTGCCGATGTCGTAGGCGGTGAGCCGGCTCGCGTACGACTCGGCAACGACCAGGGCCGCGCCGTCCGGGCTGATCGCCATGCCGTTGGGGAACGCGAGGTCGTCGGCTACCTGCTCGACGTCGCCCTCGGGGGTGACAAGCACGACCAGGCCCGGTGCGAACTCGCCCCCGGGAAAGTCGAAACCGATGCTGTTGACATAGGCGTTTCCCCGGTCGTCGACCACGATGTCGTTCCACGGCTTGTCCGAAACCGCGGACAAGTCGGCATGCTCGACCAGCGACCCGTCCGGCTCACGGCGCAGCAACCGACGCTGGGCCGAGTCCACGACGAGCAGCCGCCCGTCCGGCAGGAAGTCGATGCACATCGGAAACGACGCGACGGTTGCCACCACTTCGTGGCTACCGTCGACGTCAAGCGAGATCACCTGGTTGGCGCCCCAGTCGGAGAACCAGACCCGCCCGTCGTGCCAGCGCGGTGACTCGCCGAAAACGATGCCTTCCATCAGGACTTCAGCTTCGCTCATCACGTTCTCCCTCTGCTCGGCACTGGAGTAGAAACGATTCGGCACCGGAACTCATCGCCCATCCTGGACCCGCCACCACCCCGAGCCCCCGGACACCTACCCCGCCGTCGCCGGCAGCTTCCTTGTCGGTCAGTCGCTCGTCTCTGTGTGCTACCAAGAAGCCGTTGCCTGCTGGCCTTGGACGTACTGCGGCTGGACTATTTGCACGAAGGGCTAGGGGTACGCGGATGAGAGCGATCGTGTACGACAGGTACGGGCCCCCGGATGTGTTGCGGATCGAGAACGTCCCCAAGCCGTCTCCCACTGCCCGGCAGGTGCTCGTCAAGATTGCGGCGACCTCGGTCAACCTGAGCGATTGGGAGACCCTGCAAGGCTCACCACTGTATTCGCGCATCGGTGGGCTGCGCTCGCCGGCACGCCGGACACTCGGCTCGGACATCGCCGGATGGGTCGAGGCGGTGGGCCCGGCCGTCACCCGGTTGCGACCCGGTGACGAGGTGTACGGCGACAACCTCATGCTCAAGGGCGGTTTCGCCGAGTACGCGATCACTCCCGAGTCGGTTCTGGCCCGCAAGCCCGCCGCCCTTACCTTCGCCGAGGCCTCGGCGATCCCGCAGGCGGGCGTAATCGCGTGGCAGGGGACCAAAGGCGCCGCAGCCGGGAAACGGGTCCTGATCAACGGTGCCGGCGGAGGATCGGGCTCATTCGCGATTCAGCTCGCCAAGCGACTCGGCGCCCAGGTGACCGGCGTCGACAACGCCGGCAAGCTCGACTTCATGCGGTCGGTCGGCGCGGACAAGGTGATCGACTACCGCAGCCAGGACTTCACCCGCAGCGGCCCGTACGACCTCATCCTCGATCTGGTCGCGCACCGGTCGGTGTTCGCCTACCGCCGGGCACTGGCCCCCGGCGGCCGTTACCGGTGCGTCGGCGGATCGGTCTCGGCGCTGCTGCGCATACTGACGATCGGCGCGGCGGCCGGCCGACTCACACACCGCCGGCTGGGCGTGCTCGCCGTCAAGGAAGGGCCGACCCACTTCGAACCGGTGGCCGACCTCTGCGCCACGGGCAACCTCGCCATCCACATCGACCGAGCCTTCACCCTCGACGAGGTGCCCGAGGCGTTGGCCCACGTCGGAGAGGGACGCGCCCTCGGAAAGGTCATCGTGACCGTCAACTGACCAGCGACTGCGCACATCTGCCGCCGACCGCGCCCCACGCAGCGTCACAGCCCGTTGAGCAGGTCAACGTCCGGGCATGCCGATGGGCGCGCCGGGAGTGACACGGTACGACGGCGTGGGGCTGAACGTGTCCGCACGGCCGAGCCACAGGGTTCGAAGGACGCCGGCTCACGACATCGGTTGACCGCTTGATCTTCGGACGCCCCGTTCGGCGTGCGGGGAAGGGGGGTCAGCTGATTAGTTGGCGGATCACCAGGATCGCGATGAACACGACGATGAACGCCAAGTCGATCGAGACCGTGCCCAACCGCAACGGGGGCAGGAACCGCCGAACTGGAGCGAGGATCGGCTCGGTGACCGCTCGCGCTCCGGCGGACAGCCGCGACCGGATCGACCCGGGCGCCGAGGGACCGGCGAGCGCCACGCTCCAGTCGAGCACCACGCGGGCAACCAGCAGCAGCTGCATCAGCAGCAAAATCAGGCTCACGATGCCGAGCACAGGACCCATGAGATACCTCCAGAACCAGTTTGACCCAGCTCAACTGTGCGTCACCTTGTTGTGAATCCGCTGAGCGACAAGCTGTTACTCATGGCTGAACGCGCCGTACGGCGGGGCTGCCCTTCTACCTCGCCGGCCGCGTACTCGCGACAGCGGGCACGCACGTCCTCCGCGTCCAGGACATAGGTCGGCGTGCCGAACTCCTCGGCGATGTCCGTCAGCGCAACGCCACCCACGCGGATCCCGCCGGACTCGCATCTGGTGGTCGCCGGCCACAGATGCACGGGCAGACGCGGTGGCAGCGACGCCCGTGACGGCGGGATCGCGTCCAGCAGGGTCATGATTCCTCTCCCGCCTGGGGTCATCCGGCTGCCGCAGCAGCAGATGGATAATGCACCTCCGACCCCCGCCACGGCGCGATGCGCAACCAAATCCGGCACCCGACCAACTCGGTGCTACGCCGTGCCTCTGGATCGGAGGCGCAACCCACGTGCAGGCGCACCTGACCCTCCCCACCAATTCATCGTTCGATATGGATGTCTGACCTGGTGTAACGCAATTGTGGTCGGCAACGCTGCGGACTTTCGTCGCTTTAGAGAAAAGTAGAGCCGGGGGCGACGAAAGCTCTGGACACCTCGAGACCAACTTAGTAGTGTCCGTAACCATCAATATGTTTCATCGAGATTAACCGACGGCGCGGTGAGTCTCGATCGATGGCCCCAGACGGCGCAACACGTCCGGCGGCCACCGACCCAACCAGGGATGGCACCCCGGGTCAGCGGTACGACCCGTGGCCCGCAGATTCGGTGGGTTTGACCGATGTCCGTCCCTACTCGATGACGCCTCCTCAGCTCCGAGGCGCAACCCTCACCCCATCAGCTCCACGCTGAACGCCGTCCGACGACGCGTGCGATCCGGCTCGCCCGCGGACCAGGACGGAGTCCATCCACACCGGACGGCCGTGGCATCCGCCCCGGCCGGGGATCCCGTGCGGCCAGGAGGGGGCCACGCGATTCGTCGCTCGGGCGACATATCTCGACAAGAGGTGATCTGGCACCGACGGGGGACGTCTGCCCTGCCGGCGCACGCCTCGAACCTGGGAGAGAGGCATTGATGAACGGATACCCACCTCCCGGCCGGCTCCCGGCCGGCCGGTTGCGGAAATCGATCGCGGCCGTCGCCACGGCCGCCCTAGTGTGGGTGACCGCCGGGCTGGTGGCGGTGCCGGCGAGCGCGCGCCCGGTCGACCCGCAACCGTCGACCACCGCCGCCGCGCCGTCGCCGCCGCGCCAGTTGCAGGCCCAGGTGCTCACCTGGACCGCCGGTGACAACTTCCTCGCGTACCGCTCCGCCCCGACCACAGCGGTCGCCGGGCCGACGACGCTCGTCTTCGAGAACAGCGCCGCGACCGGCAACACCACCGGCATGCAGCACACCCTGACGTTCGACACCGGCAACCCGGCGTACAACAGCGACGTCGACGTGAACATCCTGGCCGATCCGACGGACGCCAACGGCGGCCGGTGGACCGTCGACGTGGTCCTCTCCCCAGGCACCTACCGCTACTTCTGCGCGATCCCCGGCCACGGCGGAATGACCGGGCTCCTGGTCGTCACCGGTGGCAACTCGGACACCACCCCGCCGACCGTGGCGGCCGCGGTCACCGGTGAGCGCGACGGCAACGGCGCCTACCTGGGCGCGGCGACGGTGACGCTGTCGGCGACCGACAGCGGATCGGGAGTGAGCCGGGTCGAGTACTCCCTGGACGGCGGGACCTACGGCACCTACTCGGCGCCGGTCACCGTGAACCAGGCGGGCTCGCACACGCTGACCTACCGGGCCACCGACCAGGCGGGCAACACCTCGACCCCGCAGTCGGTGTCGTTCACGGTGGTGGAGCCGCCGGCCCCGGACACCACCCCGCCGACCGTGACCGCCGCGGTCACCGGCCAGCGCGACGGCACCGGCGCGTACGTCGGCACCGCCACCGTCACCCTCACGGCTGTCGACACCGAGTCCGGTGTCGACCGGGTCGAGTACTCCCTGGACGGCGGGCCGTACGCCGGCTACTCGGCGCCGGTCACGGTGAGCCAGCCGGGTCAGCACACGGTGAGTTACCGGGCCACCGACAAGGCGGGGAACACCTCGGCCGCGCAGTCGGTGTCGTTCACCGTGGTCGAACCCCCGAAACCGGACACCACCCCACCCACCGCCTCGGCCGCGCTCACCGGTGAGCGCGACGACAGCGGGGCGTACGTGGGCTCGGCGACGGTGACCCTGTCGGCCACCGACACCGAGTCGGGCGTCGACCGGGTCGAGTACTCCCTCGACGGCGGGCCGTACGCCGGCTACTCGGCGCCGGTCACCGTGAGCCAGCCGGGTCAGCACACGCTGAGTTACCGGGCCACCGACAAGGCGGGCAACACCTCGGCCGCGCAGTCGGTGTCGTTCACCGTGGTGCGGCCGCCCGCGCCGGACACCACCCCGCCCACCGCCTCGGCCGGCGTGACCGGCCAGCGGAACGACGCCGGCGCGTACGTGGGGTCGGCGACGGTGACCTTGTCGGCCACCGACACCGAGTCGGGCGTCGACCGGATCGAGTACGCCCTCGACGGCGGCGCGTACGCCGCCTACTCGGCGCCGGTGAGCGTGAATCAGCCGGGCCAGCACACGGTGAGCTACCGGGCGACGGACAAGGCAGGGAACACCTCGGCCGCGCAGTCGGTGTCGTTCACGGTGGTGGAGCCGCCGGCCCAGGACACCACGCCGCCCACCGCGACCGCCGCGGTGACCGGCGAGCGGAACAGCGCCGGGGCGTACGTCGGGTCCGCCACGGTCACCATCTCGGCCACCGACGCGGGCAGCGGCGTGGACCGGATCGAGTACTCCCTCGACGGGCAGCCGTACGCCGGCTACCCGGCGCCGGTCACCGTCAACCAGGTCGGCCAGCACACGGTCAGTTACCGGGCCACCGACAAGGCCGGCAACACCTCGGCCGCGCAGTCGGTGTCGTTCACCGTGGTCGACCCGCCGGCCCCGGACACCACCCCGCCCACCGCCACCGCCACGCTCTCCGGCCAGCAGGACGACACCGGCGCCTACCTCGGCAGCGCCACCATCACCCTCACCGCCGCGGACGCGGGCTCGGGCGTCGACCGGATCGAGTACGCCCTCGACGGTGGCACGTACGCCCGGTACTCGGCGCCGGTCACCGTCGACCAGCCGGGCGCGCGCACGCTCAGCTATCGGGCCACCGACAAGGCCGGCAACACCTCGGGCGCCGCCTCGGTCACCTTCACCGTGGTCGCCAGCGGTCCTGCCGCCTGCCCGGTGCCAGACACCCGGCCGACGGTCTGGCTCGGCACGGTGGACAGCGGCGTACCCAACCGGGTGGTCGCGGACGCCTGCACGATCAACAACGCCATTCAGGACGAGCGGGCCTGGCCGAACCACGGCCAGTTCGTCAAGCACGTCATCGATGTCGCCGAGCACCTGCACCACCTGGGCGTGATCGACCACAAGGAGCACGGCCGCCTGGCCAGCGCCGCCGCCCGCTCGGGCGTCGGCAAGTCGGACGACAAGAGCGGCTACCAGCCGCTGCTGGACACCTCGGCGGCGTCGTTCAACCGGTGGGAGCACGTCGGGGCGGGCGGCTTCACCCGCCACGCTGACGGGTCGATCACCAGTCGCCCGGTCGCCGGCCTCGGCATGCTCTGGCTGCCCACGGCGACGTACGGGGACTTCTCGCTGAAGCTGCAGTGGCGCGACGACGCGCCCGGCGACGGTCGCGCCAACAGCGGAGTCTTCGTCCGCTTCCCGGACGTGCACGGGCACCCGGCCGAGTCCCGGCCCGAGTGGGTGGCCATCAAGTACGGCCACGAACTGCAGATCTACGACCGGCCCGACGGCGACCAGTACAAGAGCGGGTCGGCGTACGGGTTCGACCGCGTCGACCTGGCCGGCGCGCGGGTCACCCCGAAGGGCACCTGGAACGACTACGAGATCCGGGTGGTGGGGCAGCACTACTCGGTCTACCGCAACGGCGAGCTGATCAACGAGTACGTCAACACCCCGGAAGCCGCGTTCAGCCCGCCCCGCGCGGATGACCCGGGCGGGGCCGGACGGCAGAGCGCCCGCGGCTACATCGGCCTGCAGAACCACGGCACCGCCGATGTCGTCAGCTTCCGCAACGTCCGGATCGCGCCACTGAGCCCGTGCTGCCCGGACGGGACGCCGTCCGCCTCCACCAGCTGCTGCTGACCGAGCGAAAGGACCACACCACCATGGCGAAGAACAGGATCGACCGCCGGGCGCTGCTCCGCGGCCTCGCCGGATCCACCGTCGCGGTCGGCGCGGCGAGCCTCGCCGGCGCGCTGCCGGCCGTCGCGGCGGGCGAATCGAGCGGCCGCCTGATCCCGCAGGGGCATCTGGGCATCCAGCTCTACAGCGTCCGCGACAAGATCACCCAGCTCGGCTTCGCGGCGGTCTTCGAGGAGCTGTCCCGCATCGGCTACCGGGAGGTGGAGTTCGCCGGCTACACCCAGGGCAACGTCGGCCCGATCACTCCGGAGCAGATCCGGCAGCTGCTCGACGACAACGGGCTGAAGGCGGCGGGCAGCCACCGTGGGCTGGGTGACTTCCGCACCAACCTGGAGTGGGAGCTGGACGCCGCCGAGACGCTCGGCATGTCGGCGATCGGCACCGCGTCCGCGCCGACCGGCAACCGCACCATCGCCGGCTACCAGGCGGCCGCGGCGGAGTTCAACGCGTGGGGCGCCGCCGCCGCGGCCCGCGGGATCAAGCTCTACCAGCACAACCACACCATCGAGTTCAGCTTCGCGACCGACCGGCCCGACGTGCGGCTCTACGACCTGTTCCTGGAGCTCACCGATCCGCGGTACGTGTTCCTGGAGATGGACATCCTGTGGGCGTACGGCGGGGCGCGGAAGTACCCGGGCTTCCGCCCGGTCGACTACGTCAACGCCCACCCGCACCGCTACCCGCTGTTCCACGTCAAGGACGGCGTCCCACTGCCCGACCCTCAGCAGGGCAACTCGTACCTGGACGTGGAGTTCGGCGCCGGGGTGATCCCGTTCGCGGAGTTCTTCACAGAGCTCGACGGGGGCGGACGGTTCACCTACCTGTGGGAGCAGGACACCGGGCCGAACGCGCAGCCCAACCCGCCCGGCTCGCTGGGCGCCGCCGAGCGCAGCTACCAGCGGATGGTCGACCTGCGGGGTGAGCGGTGACGGCCTGGCGGCTCACCGAGGACGCTCCGCCGCCCGAGGACGCTCCGCCGCCCGAGGGCGCAGCGGCGGCTGAGGAGGGCCACTCGGCCGACCCCCGCCGCCCGCGGTCGAGCACCCGCCGGCTGCTGGTGGTGGCGGCAACCGTGCTGCTGACCCTGGTCGGCGCGGGCGGCCTGGCGATCGCCGGCACCAGCGTGCTCTCGGCGGAACGGCCGGAGGGCTGCGTCAAGCCGGACCGCAGCATGCAGCTCTACGCGGTGGAGTTACCCAGGGACGGCACCCAGATCCGGCTCGGCTACGGCACCAGCCCGCAGACCGCCTCCTACCCGGGGCCGACCATGGAGATGATGGAGGGGGAGTGCCTCGCCATCACCCTGCACAACCTGGTACCCGCCGCGACGCTGGAGCAGCTGCGCACCGACCCGGCGCACCCGCTGGGTGTGTCGCTGCACGTGCACGGGGTCAAGTACACCCAGCTCTCCGACGGCACCGTGCAGAGCGGCTCGTTCGTCCCGCCCGGCGAGTCACGCACGTACACCTGGTTCGCCCAGCAGCGGAACAAGAAGACCGGCTCGCCGGGCACGGCCGGCTACTGGTGGTACCACGATCACGTGGTGGGCGGCCCGCACGGCACCCAGGGCCTCGGCGCGGGACTCTTCGGCGGGCTGGTGGTACGCCGACCCGGCGACCCGAAGCCCGACCGCACCTACACCGTGGTCTTCGGTGACCGGCAGAGCATCAACCTGCGCCGCGGCGCGGCCACCGACACCTGCGACGCACAGAACCCGCAGCCCGGCCCGACCTGCCTGGTCGCCCGCAAGGGGGAGAAGGTGGAGTTCATCGTCGTCGGGATCGGCAACGACATGCACACCTTCCACCTGCACGGGCATTCCTGGGCGGACACCCGGACCGGCCTGGTGAGCAACGGGGAACCGTTCGCCGACAGCGTCCCGGTCATCGACAACAAGCCGCTCGGGCCGGGCGACTCGTTCGGGTTCCAGGTGGCGGCGGGCGACTCCGTCGGGCCGGGGCACTGGATGCTGCACTGCCACATGCAGTTCCACTCCGACGGCGGCATGTCGACGATGCTGCACGTCCTGGACGAGTCCGGGGCGATGCCCCCGGGCCACGACCACTCCCACCCGGCGACCGCCGCCGGCACCGGTGCCGCCACCGACACCGGCGAACACCAGCACAACTGAGCACCGGCGCCACCGCGCCGGTGACCGGGCCGGTGGCTGCTGGTCTGTCGGCGGACCAGCAGCCACCGGCGGGACCCCGCGCCCACGGCGGGCTCCCCAGCCATCCACCAGTCCGCCGCAACGTCCCCGCACTCACCCCCAACCCGTCCGGGCGTCGCCGGTGGTCCCACGCACCGGTGTCCGGTCGATCCCGGCACGACCGCTCGGCAGCGCATGTCCGCCACATCCCAACCTGAAGAGGAGTCGAGATGGCTCAAGGACGCCATTTCCGGTTATCCCGCTGGGTCGGACGACGGCTACGGTCCGACTCGACGACCACCCCACCACCGCCTGCCCGACGGCGGGCCATGCGCCGCGCCGGTGCCCTCGCGTCGAGCGCCGCGCTGGCCCTCGGCGTGCTGGGTCTGCCCGCCCAGGCCGCGAGCCCGACCCCGGTCAAGGCCGCGGCCGCCGAGGCCGCCGCGGCGGTCAAGGTGCTGGTGTTCCACGGTCCGGTGGCCCAGCAGGACGACCCGGTCAACCGGGCCGTCACCGCAATCCGGAGCCTCGGCGCGGACCACGGATTCTCCGTCGACGACTCCAGTGACCCCGGTATCTTCACCTTCGGCAACCTGTCCCGGTACCGGGGCTTGGTGTTCCTCTCCGCCAACGGGGTGACGCTCAACGACGCCCAGGAGGCCGCGTTCCAGGCGTACGTCAAGGGTGGCGGCGGGTTCGTCGGTGTGCACGACGCCGCCCGCGCGCAGCCCAGCTCGGCCTGGTTCACCGGCCTGATCGGCACGCGGCCGGCCGCCAGCCTGCCGAACGCCGAGAAGCCCGTCTCCGCCACCGCGAGCGCCGAGAACGCGCCGAACGAGACCGCCGCGAAGGCGATCGACGGGTCGACCGGCACCAAGTGGCTCACCTTCAACCCGACCGGCTGGCTCGCGGCAAAGCTGGCGAAGCCGGTCGTGGTGAGCCGCTACGCGCTGACCTCGGCCAACGACTTCCCCGGCCGGGACCCGAAGAACTGGACCCTGCAGGGCTCCCAGGACGGCACCACCTGGACGGACCTGGACACGCGCAGCGGGGAGTCCTTCCCCCAGCGGTTCCAGACCAAGCAATACAGCTTCACCAACACCACGGCGTACCAGCACTACCGGCTGAACATCACGGCCAACGGCGGCGAGCCGTTGATCCAGCTCGCCGAGCTGTGGCTGATCGGCCCGGACGCCGGACCGGCCCCGGACACCACGGTGCAGCAGGCCGTGGTGGACTTCACCGACCGTCAGCACCCGGCGAACAAGGGGCAGCCGCTGACCTTGACCCGCTCCGACCAGTGGATCAACTGGGACCCGAGCCCGACCGGCCGAGTGCACACCCTAGCCCAGGTCGAGGAGGGGACCTACAACCCGGGGCTGAGCGGCAACGGCGCGTTCCACCCGATCTCCTGGTGTCAGGACTACGACGGCGGCCGGTCCTTCTACACCGGGATGGGTCGCACCGAGGCCAGCTGGACGAGCGACACGAAGTTCCAGAGCCACCTGGTCGGCGCCATCCAGTGGACCACCGGCATGGTGCGCGGTGACTGCCAGGCGACCATCGCGTCGAACTACCGCATCGAGCGGCTCACCACCACCAACCAGCCCGGGCAGCTCGACCAGATCGGCGAGCCGCACGGCCTGACCGTCGCGCCGGACGGCAAGGTGTTCTACATCGGCAAGGCGGCCTGCGCGTCCGGGCCGGTCGTCAACTGGGACGACCCGAAGGTCGGCCTCGGCTGCGGCACGATCCACCAGTGGGACCCGAAGACCAAGCAGGTCAAACTGCTGACCACCCTCGCCGTGATGGGCAACCGGGGCAGCGGCAGCGAGCTGGTCAAGAACGAGGAGGGCCTGGTCGGCATCACCCTGGACCCGAAGTTCGCCCAGAACGGCTGGGTGTACGCCTACTGGATGCCGCACGAGTCGATCGACCGGGACCGGCGGATCGGCCAGCGGACCGTCTCCCGGTTCACCTACGACGCGGCGAAGCAGTCCCTCGACCAGGGCACCCGCAAGGACCTGCTGCACTGGGACACGCAGATTCACAGCTGCTGCCACGCGGGCGGCGGGATGACCTTCGACGAGTCCGGCAACCTCTACATCGGTAGCGGGGACAGCAACTCCTCCGGCGGCTCCAACGGCTACGCCGGCAACAACTGGACGCAGGAGTACAAGGGCGTGTCGTTCCAGGACGCCCGGCGTACCTCCGGCAACACCAACGACCTGAACGGCAAGATCCTCCGCATCCACCCGGAGCCCGACGGTACGTACACCGTGCCGGCCGGCAACCTGTTCACCGGCAAGGAGCAGGGCGGTGGCAAGACCCGCCCGGAGATCTACGTGATGGGCGTCCGCAACATCGCGCGGATCGCCTGGGACCCGGTCAACGACTGGCTCACCGCGGCGTGGGTCGGCCCGGACGCCGGTGGCCCGGACCCGAACCTCGGCCCGGCCAAGTACGAGACGGCGACCATCATCACCTCCGCTGGCAACCAGGGCTGGCCGTACTGCATGGGCAACCGGCAGCCCTACCGGGACCGCAGCAACGTCGACGCCACCATGCTGACCGGCTGGTACGACTGCGACAACCTGAAGAACGAGTCCCCTCGCAACACCGGTCTGGTCAACATCCCGCCGGCGCGGGACAACATGATCTGGTACTCGCCGCAGGGCGGTGGGCCGGTCTACCCGAAGCGCACCGACGGGAGCGGACTGCCGACGTACCAGGCGGGTCAGGAGACCTTCACCCAGCCGTACCTCAAGGGCGGCGGGCAGGCCATCATGGATGGCCCGACCTACCAGCGGGAGAACGTCGACACCGCCAGCGGCGTGGCGTGGCCGGCATACTGGGACAACAAGTGGTTCATCGGTGACCAGTCCAACGCCAACAACCGGATCGCGGTCACCGTCGACCCGAGCAAGGTCGACAGCCACGGGCCGCCGGCCTTCGCCGAGGACCTGCGCAGCATCATCCGTTCGGGCAGCGGCACCACCCAGCTCCAGTCCTGGATGGACGCCAAGTTCGGACCCGACGGTGCGCTGTACATGCTCGACTACGCCGGCGGGTTCTTCAGCCTGCACCCCAACCAGAAGCTGATCCGGATCGCCTACCAGGGCGGCCCGGCGACGCCGAACCCGAACGACGCCACGGCACGGGCGGTGGCGCAGAGCAACCCGAAGACGATCGCCTTCTCCAATGCCCGGACCGGTGGCCTGAAGTGGGAGTGGAACTTCGGTGACGGCAGCGCGCCGTCACACGAGGCGAAGCCCACCCACACGTACGCGGACTACGGCACCTACCAGGCGACGGTGAAGGTCACCTACGCCAACGGCGAGGTCGCCACCGGCACGGTCCAGGTCGTCGTCGGGTGCGCCGCGCCCGACGGCCGGCAGACGGTGCAGATGCTCGACACCGACACCGGCGTGGCCAACCACCAGGCCGGCGGCGGCTGCACCATCAACGACCTGATCGACGACGAGCGGATGTGGTCCAACCACGGCCAGTTCGTCAGCCACGTCAGCGACGTGGTCAACGACCTGCGGGCGGACGGCGTCGTCGACAACCGTGAGGCGACGACGCTGAACCGGGCGGCGGCGCAGTCGGAGATCGGCAAGGTCGCCGGCTACCAGCCCATCTTCGACGGGACGGCGGGTTCCCTCGCCGACTGGCGACAAGCACCGGGCGGATCGTTCGCGCTCCGGCCGGACGGGTCGATCCGCAGCTCCGGCGGGCTGGGCATGCTCTGGTACGCCAAGGACGAGTTCGCCGACTTCTCCCTGCGGATGCAGTTCAGGGACGTCTCCGCCGGCAGCGTCTACGCCAACAGCGGCGCCTTCGTCCGGTTCCCGGACCCGAGGACGCCGCTGGCCGAGCGGCCGGAGGGCAGCTGCGGCACGTTCGGCTCGGCCCGGAGCTCGGAGGCGTGGGTCGCCATCTACTGCGGTCACGAGATCCAGATCTACGACGGACCCACCGGCGAACCGCAGAAGACCGCTTCGATCTACAACTTCGACCCGAACGGGCTGGACCAGGCGGGGGCGACCCCGAAGGGCCAGTGGAACGACTACGAGATCCGGGTGGTCGGCCAGCACTACACGATCATCCGGAACGGTGTGGTGATCAACGAGTTCGACAACACCCCGGGCAAGGCGTCGTCCCGCCAGGGCGACCCGCCCACGGACCTGCGGCAGTTCCTCAGCGGGTACATCGGGTTGCAGAACCACGGCACCAACGACCTGATCGAGATCCGCGACGTCAGGGTTCGCGAGCTGTAAGCGGAGGGCGTGCCGGGTACGGGGGACCTACCCTCCGTACCCGGCACTGCCGTTGGTGCTCAGGTCTTGCGCGCCGTACCGCGGCTGCCGAACGACTCCATGGTGGTCGCCTTCTTGGCCGGGGCCCTGGTGGCGGACGTGGTGCGGGCCCGGGTCGGCGCGGCCTTCTTCGCCGCCGCCTTCTTCGCCGCGGCCCTCGTCGCGGGCGCCTTCTTCGGCGGGGCGTTCTTCGCGGCGGCCGCCTTCGCCGTCGGCCTGCGGGTGGGCGTGGCCGTGGTGGCGGAGGTGTCCTTCTTCCGCGCGACGCGGGCCGTGGTCGGGGTGGGCTTCTCGCCGGGGCTCTTGGCCACGCTCGCGCCGGTGGCCCGCTTCGTGGCGGTGACGGCCAGCCTTCTTCGCCGCCGCCTTCCGGCTCATCGGAGCCTTCTTCGCCCAGGTGGCCTTGCGGGCCCCGGTCGGCCGGCTGCCCGCCGGGACGGCGCTCCTGCCTGCGGTCATCCTCGCTCATCCTCGGGTCTCCCGGCATCGCCAGTACTGCCGGACGACGGGCATGGCGGGTGCAGACTCGCCCGGCCCGGTCGGCCGGGTCTTCCCCCGCCTCCGCCGGGCAAACGCCGAAGGAACGGGCTGGTTGTGACGGTCTTCCTCGGCCCCACCCGGACGGTTCGGCGCCGTTGCATTGAGCGTTGGCAAGATCGAGGCAGACTTGAGCAGTGAAGTCATCGACCCGTCCTGGCCCATGGCTGCCTCCGAGGTCGGCGATCGCCGGGCTCCGGTTCCCGACCGAGGTGATCGTGGTCGCGGTCCGCTGGTATCTGCGGTTCAACCTGTCCTATCGCGACGTTGACGAGTTGCTGGCCGAACGTGGCGCCGAGGTCGATCACGTCACCGTCTACCGGTGGGTGCAGCGATTCACCCTGCTGCTGGCCGACGCCGGCCGGTTCTGCCGGCACTCACCAGGCGACAGGTGGTTCGTTGATGAGACGTACGTCAAGGTGAACGGGGTTTGGCGGTACGTGTACCGGGCGGTCGACCAGCACGGAAAGGTCATCGACGTGCTCTTAGGTATTCGGCAGGGGCAGGGTGCAGACCTGTCGGCGTGAGTTGCTGGACCGCGCGTTGATCTGGAACCAGCGCCACCTTTGCCAAGCCCTGCGGGAGTTCGAGCGGTTCTACAACTCCCATGGGCCGCATCAGGGCATCGCGAACGCCCGACCGCTGCACCCCTTGCCTCGGGCGATCACCGATCTAGGCCAGATCGCCCGCCTCGACTTACGTAGGCGTGAACGCCTGGGCGGCATCCTTCACGAGTACGAACATGCCGCGTGACCTGGGCGGACGAGGTTTCCGGCAAGGGCAGGGTCAGGCGGGCCGGGCGCGGGCGTAGACGTCGCCCGAGTTGGCCTCGTGGGGCAGCGCCCGCAGGTACGCCGCCACCTCGCCCGCCGGCCGCCAGCCATCGAGGGCGAACGCCATCTCGTCGCCGAGCGCCACGGTGAACGTGGTGAAGCCCAGCCGGGTGAGCCGGTCCAGGCAGTGCGCGGCCAGGTCCCGTTCGATGGTGGTGAATTCGAAGGACAGCGCCGGCAGGGGGCGGCTCAACCCGGCCAGCACGGCGTCCTCAAATCCCTCCACGTCGATCTTTACGAAGCCCGGTACGCCGTGCGCCGCGACCAGTGTGTCGAGTGTGGTTCCGGCCACCTCGATCTCGACGTCCCAAATCTCGTCCTCCCAGCCGCCGGCCCCGTCGGCAGCCTGCAGGAAACCCGCCGACGCCGTGGAGATCGTCGGGTTCGCCGAGTTGACGTGCAGCCGCACCGGCCCGGTACAAGCCCCGCACGCCGCCTCCACCACGGTCACCCGGTCGTCGTGCGCGTAGAGGGCGCGCAGGGCCCGGGTGCAGAGCGGTTGCGGCTCGACGGCCACCACGCGGGCGCCCAGCCGCCGGAAGCTGCCGAGCCGGTCGCCCACGTGCGCGCCGACGTCGAAGACCAGGTCCCCTGGGCGGACCAGGGGCGCGTAGAACGCGTCCATCGCCGCCTCGCGGGCCGGGTCGCCGTAGTACGCCTCCAGGGAGCGGCGCAACCCGGACAGGGTCGGGTCCGCCTTGAGTGCCTCCACCGCGCTGAGGTCATCGACCACTGGTCTGACCGTAGTCGCGTCCGGAGCAACGCGAGGGCGATTCGCGTCCATTTGCCGGGCACCCCTGGATACCCAGCCTCCTAGGACGGTGTAGACGGGGAGCGTAGCCATCGTGTGACGACGGCTCGGGTCGCCGTTGACGGCCCGCGCGAGTGCGCGACGTCCAGCGACGCTGCGGCCGTAGGCCACCACGGCGATGGCCTCGGCGAGTGCCTGTCGGGCTGTGTCGTCGCGGTCAGGCCCCTTCGCTGCTGTGAGCCACCGGTCCGGCCGGAACGAGCTGGTGAGCTTCGTCTGGTGGTTACCGACGTACTCCCAGACGGCGCGGTCAAGGGAAACGTTGACCACCGCCCCCGCCGGAAGCCGCTGGGTCCAGTCGGCGTGCAGCTGCCATCGCCAAGTCTTCGGGCTTCGTCTGGCGGCGCATCGTGACACCGATGAAGCGCAGCTTCCGCCGGACGACATCCCAGGGCTCGCGAACCTCGACGATCCAGTCGTTCAAAAGGTCGAACAGCTCGGCAAACGTCGAGCCTGCGTCGACCACGTCGACGAAGGTGACCGGCCGAGCCCGACGGGCCAAGGCGTAAGGGGTCACGCCCAGGTCTCTCAGCACTCGACGTGTCACCGCCCGCTGTTCAGCGGCGAGAGCTGGCAAGCGCCAGGTCCGCCGACCCGGATGGGTCGCCGTTGGAACAAGAGCGGCAGCCGTAACAGCCGACTGGCGGTGGGGGTGTTCGTCAGGCCCCGTTGAAGAGGTCGAACATCGGATCCAGCGACCGCGCCTTGGATCGGTCGCTTAACGGACATATTGAACGGAAGGCAGTCGGCAGTTAGCGTCGGCAGGCAATGCGGAACTCGCGAGGATGCTGATCGGTGCGGTGGTAGGGCACTCCACCAGCTCGGCTGGATGGCGGCCGTCGACCGGTCCATCGTTGAGGGTGCGGTCGTAGACGAGCCGGAAGCAGTACGGCAAGGCCCGTCCTCTCCGGTGCGCCGGTTCCACGAGTCGACGATCGGCGTCCGGCCGTGCACGCGAATCACCAGCACTATGCCGCCGGCCGGGTCGGATGTCGATCCGCGGATCAGCATGACCTCGACGCCCTTTACCCGTCCGGCAGTGCGGATAAAAAGATCCGCCCGGTCGGGACGGTAGTACTCGATCATTCGCTGCACGTCGCTCATCTGCAGTCAGGCGTCGTCCCTGATGCGCTCCTTTGCCTGGGCCAGGTCCTTCCAGTCCTGCCAGCCACCGCAGCCGGCCCTAAGGGCTGCCGGGCTGGCGTTGTTAAGGGGTAGCGGGCTGAGACTCGAATCCCGCCAGCATCGTGCTGAACAGCGTCTCCAGGTTGGTGACCTCTCCGATTCGCCCGAAGAGGTCACCAACGATCTAGACTTACGTGAGCTTCAAGGTCTTGCCGATCATCATCGGCGGTGGGGCAATGGTCTGTGTCGCCCCACCGACACGAACCCCCATGCCTGCGGTAGACGGGTCGTGACGGGTAGGCGCACCGAGTTGTCTTGAGGAAGCCGACGGCGGCGCTAGGCAGAAGATCGCCCGCTCCGGCCGACGCGCCGGGTCGGCCGGAGCGGGCGAATCTGTGGGAGTTGTCAGTAGCGCAGGGCGCGGAGGTTTGCGTAGCTGTCGCAGGCGGACGAGACGCCGTCCGGGCGGGGGCTGTCGTTCTCGGTCAGGTAGAGGCCGACGCCGCTCATCTGGCTGTAGGCGAAGATGCGGGCGAAGTCGATGGTGCCCTCGCCCACGTCGGCGAAGGAGCCGTCGGCGGCCATGTCCTTGACGTGGAACATCGAGAACCGGCCCGGGTACTGCTTGATCAGCTCCACCGGGTCGACGCCGACGCTGGCCGCCCAGTAGAGGTCGAGCTCCATCGCCACCAGGTTCGGGTCGGTCTCGCGGACCAGCACGTCGTAGCCGCGTACGCCGTTCTGGGCGGTGAACTCGAAGCCGTGGTTGTGGTACGCGACGGTGATGCCGGCCTGCTTGAGCGTGGCGCCGACGGTGTTGAGGGTCACGGCCACCCTGGAGTAGTCGGCGAGGGTCCAGGAGCCCGATCCGGAGATGCGGACGTACTTCGCGCCGAACGCCTTGGCGTTGGCGATGACGCCGTCGAGGTTGCTCTGGAGGTCGCCGAGGCCGATCCCGATGGAGGGAACGGACAGTCCGGCGTCGGCCACCAGGGGCGCGAGCGCGGTGGCCGTCCTGCCGTAGAAGTTGTTGACCGCGCCCGAGGGTTCCGCGTTGCGGTAGCCGCAGGCGGCGAGCGCGCCGAGGGTGGCTTCGGGTGCGCTCGACATGGTGGCCCGGACCGTGTAGAGGACGAGGCCGATGCGGTCGTCGGGTAGCGCGCGGGTCCCCGATGCCGGCTGCGGTGTGCCGATCTTGGAGCCGGCCGCCGCTCGTACGATGCTCGCGCTCTCCTCCGGTGTGATGACGTCGTCCTGCCGGAGCGTGTTGGTCAGGCCGCTGACAGTGCTCACGAAGCTGCCGTGGTCGGCGAACGGGGCCTTCGCCCAGACGGCGTCCAGGATGGTGCACCCGTTGCCGAGGTCGCGGTTGGGTACGCCTGAGTCGGCGCCGGCGCGGCCGAAGAAGACCGTGGACGAGGTGGTGTAGCCCCACGGGCAGAGGTCGGCGGCGACCTGTTCCGCGGCGGACGTGTCGGGTTCGGCGGCCGAGGCCGGCGCCGCGGTGAGCGGCAGGAGTGTCGCTGCGAGCAACACGGCGAGGTGACGGGCTCGCGGTCGATGGTGGGACGGGCGGGCGGAGCTGGAGTTCATCGTTTGTCTCCCGGAAGTCGGAGGGGCAGGTGGTCAGGCCACCGAGTGCAGCGCCACGGATGGCGGTTGCTGGAGGCTGTCGGGGCCGCGCCGGGTCGGTGGTGGCGGGGCGGCGTTCCGCCCCGCCACCCGTGACGCTCAGCTCACCGTCACGACCACGATCGAGGACGTCGTCGCCCCGACGCTGTCGGTGACGGTCAGTCGTGCCGTGTACGTGCCTCGGCGGGCGTACGTGTGACTGGCCGACGCCCCGTGCACGACGGCTGAGTTGTCGCCGAAGTCCCACGCGTGATCCGTGATGGTGCGCCCAGCCGCCGGCGAGGCTGTCCCGGCGAAGGCGACCGCCAGCGGCGCGGTGCCGGTGGTGGGCGTGGCCGAGGCCGAAACGGTGGCGTCGGTCTGTTCGCGTACCCCGGCGCCGTTGAAGCGCAGCCAGTCCAGCGCCATCAGGTCGGGGGTGCCACCCGTCTGGTTCGGGTTGAGGAAGACGAGGTAGAGGGTGGTCGTGCGGCCCGGATCGGTCAGCTCGACGGTGGGCGAGACGACGTTGTCCCAGCCGCCGGTGCCGCCGATGGTGGCCCGGCCGAGGAGCTGGCCGGTGGGGGAGTCGGCCCTGATCTCGATGTCGCCGCCGCTGCTGCCCGAGGCGACTCCGAAGGTGACCGAGTCGATGTTGCGGAGGTTGACCGGGCCGAAGTTGATCCACTCGCCGTTGTCGATGTCGCCGATGCGCTTGCCGGCGCTCGCTGTCGCGCGGTCGAGGACCTGGATGCCGCTCTGGCCGTCGAAGTGCTCGGCCTCCTTGCTCTTGGTCTGCAGCTCGGCCCGGGTCGAGCCGACCAGTTTCGGTGCCCCGTTCGCCCCGCCGTCGGTGTACTGGGCGGAGAGCAGCGTGTAGAGGTTCTGTCCCGGGCCGTGCCCGTCGCCGCCGTTGCTCTCGGTCACTGCCACCCCGACGCACCCGACGTAGTTGTCCAGCGGGTGGGCGTGTGAGTCATGGCCGAGCTGGGTCTGCACGACCACCTTGGAGCAATCGATGGTGCTCTCCTCCGGGTCGGTGACCGTCACCGTGTACGGGATGCGGTCACCGAAATCGAAGAAGGCCCCGTCGGGGACGCTGAGGGTCACCGTCGGGCGCGTGTTGCCGGCCGTGATCTCCTGTACGGCGACGGCGGTCTGCCCGTTGGTGGCGGTGACGGTGAGCCGGGCGGTGAAGCGCCCCGGTGTGCCGTAGGTGTGGCTGGGGTTGGCGGCGGTGGAGTCGACGCTGCCGTTGCCGTCGAAGTCCCAGGCGTACTGGATCGCGGTGCCGTCCGGCCCGCTGGAGCCGGCGCTGGAGAAGGCGACGGTCAGTGGCGCCGGGCCGCTGTCCTTGTCGACGGCCAGCTTGGCCACCGGCGGCCGGCTGTTGGCGACGTAGTCGATGCGGTAGATGCCGGCGCCCTCGTTGCTGCCGCCCCGACCGCTGCCGCTGCCCTCGCCGAAGTCGATGACGTAGAGGGAGCCGTCCGGCCCGAACTCCGCCTCGAACGGCTGGATCCACGACATGTTGCCGAGGATCCCGTTGATGGACTGCAGGTCACCGGCGTTGGTGGGGCCGAAGCGGGGATCGCTGAAGGTCTGGGCGGTGTCGTGGATCGACAGCGTCTTGAACCACCTGCGGGTCAGCTCGTAGACGATCCACTTGCCCTCGTAGTACTGGGGGAACTTGGTCAGCCGCTTGTTGGACGGGTCGTAGTCGTAGACGGGCCCGCTCATGGGGCCGCCGCCGCCCGTGCCCAGCTCCGGGAACTGCGGGGAGGCCGAGTAGGCGTACGAGACCAGGGCCGGCCGGGTTGCCGGGAGGTTGGTCAGGCCGGTGTTGTTGGGGGAGTCGTTGACCGGCGCGGCGCAGTCGAACTTCGGCCCCGAGGTGGCGGTGGCGAAGTCGTAGTCGTTGAACGGGATGTTGTTGCCGATGCAGTAGGGCCAGCCGTAGTTGCCGGCGCTGGTGATCCGGTTGAACTCGACCGTGCCCTCCGGCCCGCGGGCCGGGTTGGCGGACCGGGCGTCGGGGCCGTAGTCGGCGATGAGCAGCGCGTTCGTCTTGGAGTCGACGGTGATGCGGAACGGGTTCCGCATACCCATCGCATAGATCTCGGGCTTGGTGCGGGCCGTGCCCGGGGCGAACAGGTTGCCGTCGGGAATGGCGTATTTGCCGTTGGGCAGGGGCTTGATCCGCAGGATCTTGCCGCGCAGGTCGTTGGTGTTGCCGGCGGTGCCCTGGGCGTCGTACGCGCGACGGCCGGTCCGCTCGTCGATCGGGGTGAAGCCGCTGGACTCGAAGGGGTCGGTGTTGTCACCGATCGCGGCGTACAGGTTGCCCTGCTGGTCCATCGTCACCGAGCCGCCCATGTGCGAGTTGGCGCGAGCCTCACCGCGCCAGGTCGGGATCGTGAGCAGGCGCTTCTCCGAGGCGAGACTGACGCTGTCGCCGTCGACGGTGAAGCGGGACAGGTTCAGCTGCTTCTCCACCCGGTCGGACCAGAGCAGATAGAGCCAGTTGTTGTCGGCGAAGTGTCGGTCCAGAGTCATGCCGAGCAGGCCGTCGGACTGACTGGTCTGCGCCGGCGTGTAGGCGAAGTCCAGCAGCGTGGTGACCGCGAGGGTGTCCTGGTTGACGACCTTCAGCGCGCCGGTGCGCTCGATGTAGAAGACCCGGCGGTCGGGCGCCACCGCCAGTTCGAACGGGTCGGAGAGGTCCTGGTTGACCAAGGGGATCCGCTCGAAGTTGGTGGTCCTGGTGGCGCCGCAGTCACCGGGGGCGGCGCCGGCGGCCCACTTGATGCCGCCCAGCAGGTGCGCGAGGAAGGCCGGCTCCTGGAACGACGAGGAGCTGTGCCCACCGGCGGTGAACCAGGAGCGCCCGCCGTCGTAGTTCTGGCACCACGAGTAGGCATGGTCGGTGCCCTCGTCGAGCCCGGGAATGCCGTCGCGCACCTTGATCTGGGCGAGCGTGTGGACCTTGCCGGTGGGGTTGGTCCGCCAGTTGTACCACTCCTCGCTGCGCTCCCAGAGCTCCGGCAGGTCCTTCGTGGACGGGTGGGCGTGGTCGAGGACCTTGATCCGGCCCGGGAAGGTGCCGCCCGTGGCGGAGAAGTCCGGGTGCTGGTCGAAGATGGTCCCGACCAGTCCCTCGTACCAGGTCCAGTTCCGCTCGCTCGCCGACGCGGCGTGCAGGCCGACCCAGCCACCGCCGTTACGGATGAACCTCTGCAGCGAGGCCCGCTGGTCGGCGTCGAGGAGGTCGCCGGACGCCGGGGTGGAGTTGGTGTTGTTGAACACGAGAGCGTCGAAGCCGGCGAGGTTGGCGTCGGTGAACGCGCCCGCGTCGGTGGTCGCCTCGACGGCGAATCCCTGTTGGTCGCCGAGCTGCCGGATGGCGGCGACGCCGGCCGGGATGGAGTCGTGGTAGAAGTTCGTGACCTTGGAGAAGACCAGCACCCGGAAATTGGCGGCGCTCGCGGATTCGGCGGCGGTCGCTGCGGTGCTCGGCAACAGAAGTGTGACGGCCACGAGCAGGGCGAACAGTAGCGTGCGTTGGCGTCTCATACACGCGCTCCTTGGCGAGGGTCGGTGGTAAGAAAGCGCTTTCCACGTGCTCTGAACCCTACGAGATCAATTTTGGCAGGTCAATATTCTGACGGCGCCCGCATTCGGCGTTGGCGCATTTCTTGCTGCCGTTTCATGGCATGCCGATAACCACTCTCCTCGCGAAGAGGGAGTGGTTATCGCGGTCAGTTTGATATCGACAATAAATGCTGGTCGGGCACCAGAGCCGAGATTTCCGGCCGCCGGCCCTGGTGCCCGTCAGCACTCCCGTCGGCGGTTCCTCAGAACCGCAGCTTGCGCAGGTAGCGGTAGCCGATCTCGGCCGTCTGCTGCGGTGTCACGTCGGGCGTGTCGTTCTCGACGATGTATTCCAGGACCGAGTGCTCGCGGAAGATCCGGGCGAAGTCGACGGTCCCGGTCCCGAGGTCGGCCATGTCGCCGGTGGTCTCGTCCCGGTCCTTGACGTGGTACTGCAGGACGCGCTGCGGCGCGGAGCGGATGACGTCGAGGGTGAAGCCCTCGGGGTCCGCGATGCCGTCGCCGGAGTTGATGCCGCCGGTGACCGCCCAGTAGAGGTCGACCTCCAGGTGCACGAGTTTCGGGTCGAGTTCGGCGGTCAGCACGTCCCACGGCCGCTTGCCGCCGCCGAGGTCGATGGTGAACTCGTGGGCGTGGTTGTGGTAGCCGTAGCGGAGGCCGGCTGCCCGCGCCGCGGCGGCCTCGACGTTCATCTGCTCCGCCCAGCGTTTCCAGTCGTCCGTGCTTTCGGAGTACAGGTAAGGCACCACCATGAACTGCTGGCCCAGGGTGACCGCGTTCTGGACCTTCTGCTCCAGCTCCGCGGCAGTACCGCTGATCCCGTCGTGGCTGGAGCTGGCCCTGATGCCGATGCCGTCCAGGAACTGGCGCAGCTGGGCGGCGGTCCGACCGAAGTAGCCGAGCGCCAGCTCCACGCGCGGATATCCGATCCGGGCCAGGTGGGTGAGGGTGGCGTCGTAGCCGGGCGCACCCCACAGGGCGTCGCGCACGGTCCACAGCTGGATGCTGATCAGACCCGGGGGTACGTGGTGCCGTCCGGTCCGGTGGGCGGTGGCCGACGCGGCCGTCGCGCCGAGGCCGGACGAGGCGAGCCCGACGCCGACGGCGGCCAGCGTGCCGCGCAGCAGGCTGCGCCGGTCGACGGAGCGCCGCAGCGCGGCCATCCCGTCATGTCCGTAACACATGGTCTCTCCTTCTCGAACGTTATGCGCTGGGGACGAGGACGACCTCATCGGTGCCGGTCAGGGACGGCAGGCCGTCACCGCCGGGGTCGGTGTAGGACGCGACGAACACCCCGGTCAGGTGGTCGGTCGCCGGGTCGTGACCGGACGGCACCGTCGTCTGGATCGAGCCGGTGCAGCCGTTCGCGGTGGTCTGCGGGTGCCCGTGGGTGTCGTGGCCGAGGATGTACGTGACGCTGACCCGGGAGCAGTCCACTGGCTGGTCGTCGGTCACCCGTACCTCGAACTGCACGGTGTCGCCGAAGGCGAAGGGCTGGCCCGCGACCGGCTTGACGAGCTCCACCACCGGCGGGGCGTTACCGACCACCACCCGCACCGACGCGGCGGCCGAGAGCCCACCCGGGTCGGTCACCCGCAGGGTGGCGTTGTAGAGCCCGTTGTCGCGGTACGTGAACGTCGGGTTCGCCGCGCGCGAGTCGACCTTGCCGTCGTTGTCGAAGTCCCACGCATACTTCAGCCGGTCGCCGTCGTAGTCCGTGGTGCCGTCGCTGGAGAACGTGACGGTCAGCGGCGCGAGCCCGGCGGTGGGCGTGGCCGAGACCTGCGGCGCCGGAGTGTGGTTGCCCGTCCAGCCCGTGTAGTCGATCCGGGCCAGCTGCGCGTCCTGGTTCTCACTGAAGTAGCCGTCGCCGTACTCCAGCACGTAGAGCGCCCCGTCCGGACCGAACTCCAGGTCCATCGGGTTGTCGAATGTGAACGACGGCAGCACCGGCTCGATTCCGGTCAGGTCGCCGCCGGCGTCCAGCCGCAGGCCCTTCACGTAGTCGCGGGTCCACTCGGCCAGGAGCGGGACGCCGTCGTAGTAGGCCGGCCACGCCACCGGCGCGTGTCCCTGCGTCCCTGGCGGGCTGAACTGGTACGCCGGCCCGGCCATCGGGCCGATGCCGCCGGTGCCAAGCTCGGGGAACTGCGCCGACTGGCCGTAGGTGTACCACACCTGCGGCTGCGCCACCGGCGGCAGTTCCCGCAGGCCGGTGTTGTGCGGCGACTCGTTGACCGGCGCGGAGCAGTTGAACGGCGCCCCGGACACGCCCGTCGCGAAGTCGTAGTCGGTGTACGGCAGCGCCGCGGTGGCGCAGTAGGGCCACCCGTAGTTGCCGGCCTCGCGGGCGGCGAGCCACTTGCCGTGCCCGGCCGGCCCGCGCAGCGGGTCCGCCTGGCGCGCGTCCGGCGAGTAGTCGGCGACGTACAGGTCGCCGGTCTCGCGGTTCAGCTCGATCCGGAACGGGTTGCGCAGGCCCATCAGGTAGATCTCCGGACGGGTGCCGGCCGTGCCCTGCGGGAACAGGTTCCCGTCCGGGATGCTGTACCCGCCGTTGGCGCCGACCTTGATGCGCAGGATCTTGCCGCGCAGGTCATTGGTGTTGGCCGAGGTGCGCTGCGCGTCGTATGCCGGGTTTCGGCCCAGGCGCTCGTCCAGCGGCGCGTAGCCACCGGACTCGAAGGGGTTGGTGTCGTCGCCGGTGGACAGGTACAGATTGCCCTCGGCGTCGAAGCCGATGTCGCCGCCGACGTGGCAGCAGATGCCCCGGTCGACCGGTACGTCGAGGATCTGCTGCTCGGTGGTGAGGTCCAGCTTGTCCTTGACCAGCCGGAACCGGGATAGCCGCAGGGCGCCCTTGAACTTCGCGAAGTCCGCGGCGGTGCCCCAGGCCGGTGCGTCGCCCTCGTTGACGTTCGGCGTCGACGGGTCGTCGACCGGGGTGTTCATGGGCGGGGAGTAGTACAGGTAGACCCAGTTGTTGCCGGCCTTGCCGAAGTTCGGGTCGATCGCGACGTTCTGCAGGCCCTCCTCGTCGTGCCGGTAGACGTCCAGGGTCGCGGCGATCGTGTTGCGGCCGGTGTCCGGGTCGTGCAGCCGGACCTCACCGGCGCGGGTCACGTGCAGCACCCGGCGGTCGGGCAGCACCGCGAGGTCCATCGGCTCGCCCGGGTTGTCGTTGAGGGTCACCTTCTGGAAGTCGCTCTCGGGCGGCGGGCTGGTCGGCGCGGCCGTCGCGACGGTGGGGGTAGCGACGAGCGCGATGGTCGTCAGACCCGCTACTGCGAGCGCGAGTCGTCTCTTCATCTGCCTCTCCTTGCTCGGGACTGGTCGGGGCAGGTCGAGGAAGCCAACAACTCCTTGATGGACCTGTGCGGGCATGGCTGAGTCGCCCGTCGCGACGCACGCCGCCACCGCGGCGTCGAGCAGGTTGCCGACGGCCTGCGGCTGCGTGGTCGGGAACGGGGCGGAGGAGAGGGGTAGGGGGACAGGTGCGGTCAGATGTCGGCCGGCAGCCAGGGCCGCCAACGTCGCGGTTAACCGCGACGAAACACCATCGACCTGGCCGACGCTACAAAAGACATGTAGACGTGTCTATAGCTTTCCTTCGACTCAACCGAACTTTCGTCCGAGACGGACGAAAGTAGCTCTTCGTGCGCGATTGCCGATGGAGTCGGTAGGCTCGCGCGCTGGTCAACCGCGAGCCGCGGGTATGGCGCAGCCGGTTCGGAGGGCGGATGCACCTGGCCCCGGTTCGCACCTCAACAAGAAGCCAAGCTTCCCTGGGCGGGTGGCTTATGGTGAAGCCGGCGCGGCCATTGTGGTCCTTACTGGTGCGCGGCGGGCGCCCGGATCAGAGCGTAGGGCCTTCACGTCTTCCAGCTGAAGATGGGCCCACAGGATCATGATCCATGTGAGCTGCGACCTCGTCCGTCACGCCGGTCACGAAGACCTCATGCGCGAGCAGCACGACGGAGCGATCGGTTGGCAGCGGAAGAACAGCAACATCCCCCACGACTATGACTGGCCGGCGTACGTCAGCAAGCTGACGAAGCTCGCTGACCGGTTCGGATAGTCGTCCGGGGCTGTCATGTCACGCGCGGTCGGCGGCAGATCCGGACACTTGAACAACGTCACAGCAGGCAGAACAGCCAGGTGCCCTGTTGGTCGCATCGCTGCCCTGTGCCCACTCCAGCAACTGGTTCGGACTGCCGATCCCGCCCGCGCACAGCACCAGCACGGCGATCACCGCAGCGCTGATCGCGGCGAGGGCGCGGGCGTTCACCGCAGCGCTCCCGCAGCCGGCCGGCGATCGCAGGGCAGCTGTGGACCGCGGTCCACGCTGGGCGGGGTCAGGCAGCCGGCGAGCCGATAGGAGTCAACACGCGTGCCGTCGCCGGTGTGCAGGGCGATGGCGGCGGCGCCCGGGTCGATGAGGTAGATCCATTCGGCGTCGAGGTGACCGGCGTGGCACAGCGGGAAGACGGTGACCTTCCGCACCCAGGATGAGCTGGCCGAGGAGAAAGGAACACCGTGGACCGGCGGCCCTTGGACGGAAGACATGCGCGGCACCGAAATGCCCGGGATTAGCGCGTTCCTCCAGGTTGATGGCGAAGTGTTTCACACGTACTCTATGTACGGCCGGGGCATCGAGGAATCGACGTTCACCACCGCCGGTGTGCCGCGACCCGGCATCCTCATCGAGGAAGGACCCATGACCGTTCCCATATTCGACTGGTACCTGCAGCACCTTCACGAGTAGGTCATCACCACCGCCGTCAGCGCTTCACCCGCGAAGCTGTACGAGCGTGGCCACTGGGTCCGCCCGGGGCGGCGCAGAGCCCGACCTGGGGGAGGGCGTGTCGGACCTGCTCGGGCCTGCAGCCACGGTCGCCGACCGGACCCGCTCTCATTGCGGGAAGGGGTGAATCCTCTGTGCAGGTCTTTCAGGTCAGTCTCATCCTTTTGATCACCGCACCCGAGGACGCCTCGCTGCCGGCATTCATTGACGATCTGCGCGATCAGCTGACGCAGCTTCAGCACCGGTGGGAAGGCGTCATCGCGCCGACCGTTCGCTGCATGATCGAAACAGACACCTGCGAGGTGACCCTGAGTGTCATGGCCGATGACATCACCACCGCTCCCATAGCCGCAGGCCGGGCAGTCGCTTACGCCGCCGATCGTGCGGCACCGTCCTGGCGGGTCGCCGTCGGGCGCATCACCGTTCAGAGACCACCTCGGCCAACCACTCTCGAGGACCTGCCACCGCTTCCCTGACCCGGCCAGGCCGGGGTGCAGGTGCTGCCCACGCTCTTCGCCCGCATCCACGGACCCGGCCCGCCCCAGGCGCAGCAGTTTGGACGCACATGACGCACAACGCGGCGCGGCGACGCCGGCGCCCAACCAGGTGACGCTGCGGGTCGCTCTCACCGAGCCGCCCGCCACGGGCGCCACACCCATGCTCCTCATCACGGGCCTCGACGACACGGGAAGCTAAGAAATACTGCTGCCCGTCAGGCCCGGACCGTGGCCTACCAGATTCGTCTCCTACCCGACCGGCAGAAAGTCTCCACTGATGACACCCGACCCCCACCAGGCGCCGCACGGTGACACCGTGCAGCTACCCATCTACCAGCCCCCGTCAGCAGCCAGGAAGAAGGCGGTCCCCTGGGTGATCGCCGGCTCCGTCCTCCTCGGTCTCTGCTGCTGGGGGGGTTTCATCGCCGTCAACGACGACGAACCGAGCCGGCCCTCCGCCGGAAACAGCCCCACCCAGGCCGGCCCCTCCGCCGCTGCACCCCCCGACGGCGGCGCGACCGCCACCACCGACTCGAACGTCCTGCAGCAACTGCCCACACCGACGCGATCTACCCCGACGACGTCCGCGGCGCGGCCGAGCCCGTCATCAGCCCGGCCGAATCCGACCGCCACCCACAGCACCACGCCACGGCCGGCGCCCACCAGCTCCCGGCCGAAGCCTCCACCCGCGCCCACGACCGACCCGCGATTCGGCACCTGCAGAGAGGCCAACAACGCCGGCTACGGCCCGTACTATCGCGGCCTCGACCCCGAGTACGCCTGGTACATCGACCGGAACAAGGACGGCGTGGTGTGCGACTGATAAGTCCCCAGCCCCGGCGGAACGGAGCAACCGATCATCACTTGTGCCCACCGCTACGCCCTGCCGCTCCTGGCCGTACCCGGGCCAAGGTCGCGCACGGTGAGTGCGGCGAAGGTGGCGAAGGGGGCGGTGCCGGACGAGTGTAGATGTAACGCCCCACATTCCCGCGACGCCTGTAAATGATGGAAAGGTCGGGTGCGCGGCCTGACGAACGGGCGGGACTGCACCACCCCCGCGATCTCGCCCGGTGCATGGTCCGAACAGCGCACCATGAAGCCCGTCGGGAGATATCCCTATGGCTAATTCGACATCTCGTACCCCACCGCCGCGCTGGCCGGGCAGCCACAACGGCGTCGCCGCACCCGCCGTCTGGAACCTGCCAACCCAGCCACTTCCCCAACAGCCGCAACGCTCGGGCGAGTGGTGGCCCTATGCGGTGTTCGGCGCAGGGACCCTACTGCTCGGGTGCTTGGCGATGGTGGTCGTCCTGCTGGCCAGGTAGCCCGCGGGGCGCCGTTTCTTACTTGCTGTTAGGCAGCGGCAGGCCCGGCCACTGGCGTTCAACGCCTGTCGGCCACGGCCAGGTGCGAGGTCGGGCAGGCCACCGCGATCCTTAGGCCTTTGCCGACCGACGCTGCGACGGTCGCGTCGGCAATAGTTGCTAGCGCTGCCGCGCGGGCCCTCGCGGAAAGATCAGGCACGACGGCCCCTTCACCGGGGTGTGATAACACCTCCGCGCAGGCGTCAACGAGCCGCACCGCTGTTACATGATCCTGCCTCGGCCTGCAGCGCTAGACGATCATGGACGGGCCCTGAGCCGCCGCGGTACCCTCGCCAACCGTCGTGAGCAACTGGCGATCGGCTCGAAGCCGGTAGGAGCACGGCCAGTAGGCCTGGCAGTCTCGACACCGGCGGGGGTCGTCATCACACTGCCGGTGCCGCTCCGCCAACACCTGCCACTGCTCCAGGTCCATGTCCACGCCTTCCTGATACCCAGAGCGCGACCCCGGCACGCCCGGGCTGTGCAGCCGTGGCCCACAGTCAAGCGTGGCAGGAGTGTCATGTCCGGGGAGGTGTGCAAACGTGTGTCCCGGGACGTGTGTCATGGGGTGGGGGTGAGGCGGACGTAGCGGGTGTCGTTGGTGGTGGCATGGCCGATGGGTGGCCGTCCGCGGTGTAGACGGTGATGTGGTGGTGGTCGCGGATGGCGGTGAGGTGGTGTCCGCGCCAGGCGCAGCCGATGCCGATGCGGGCGGCTCCTTTCAGCACCGCCGCCGTACCCCAGCGCTGTCTCCTCGGCGCGCTCAGCCCGGCGGCGGCAGGGCGGTTGATGGCTGGTGCCGCCGGGCGGGCACACTGGACGGCCATGTCGCCGTTCACGCCCACCCTCCGGTTGCACGATCGGTACGTCCTGCGCGAGCGCATCGGCCTCGGCGGGATGTCCGAGGTGTGGCGCGCCGACGACGAGGTGCTCGGCCGGCCCGTCGCCGTGAAGGCGCTCGCCGGTGAGTTCGCCGTCGACCCGCAGCTGCGGGCCACCATCCAGCGCGAGGCCCGCGCCGCCGCCCGGCTGACCCACCCGCACGTCACCCAGGTGTACGACTACGGCGAGGCGACCCTGGCCGGCGGCACGGTGGTGCCGTACCTGGTGATGGAGCTGGTCGACGGGCGCAACCTCGCCGATCGGCTCACCGGCGGCCCGCTCGCCTGGCCGGAGGCGGTCCGGATGGCCGGCCAGGTCGCCGCGGCGCTCGCCGCCGCACACCGGATCGGGGTGGTGCACCGCGACATCAAGCCGGGCAACGTCATGCTCACCGACACCGGCGCCAAGGTGCTCGACTTCGGCATCGCCGCGCTCGCCGGCCCGCACCACCCGCTCGCCGGACAGACAGGCGAACTGCTGATGGGCACCCCGGCCTACTTCGCCCCGGAGCGGCTGGCCGCCGGCCCGCCCAACCCGGCCAGCGACGTCTACGCCCTCGGTGCCGTGCTCTACCGCTCCCTGGCCGGCCGGGCCCCGCTGCCCGTGCAGACCTGGGAGGACGCGATGGAGGTGCACGCCGGGCGCACCCCGGTACCGCCGCTGCGCATCCCCGGCCTGCCCACCGACATCGCCGAGCTCAGCCTCGCCTGCCTGGCGGCCGACCCGGCCCGCCGGCCTACGGCGGCACAGCTCGCCACCCGGTTCGGCGCCGGCCAGCCGGCCGACCCGCCCACCGCGGTCCTGCCCACCCTGCCGGCCAGCCGGGCGGCCGTCGCGCCCGCGCACCCGCGCACGCTGATCGACCGGTCGCTGCCCACGGCGCGACCGGTGCGCGCCGCATCGCCGGCAGGCCAGTCGCGCCGGTCGAATCGGCTGCTCGCGGTGCTCGTCGCGGCCGGCCTCGCCCTCGCCGTCGGGGTGGTTGGAATGCTTACCCTCGGCGGCGAACCGGACAATCCGCCCGCCGTGCCACCGGTCGCCGTCACACCCGTCGAGCAGCCGGCGTCGGATGCACCGGGTGATTCGTCCGATCCGGGTAGCCCTCCGCCAACGACCGGCGGGCCCACCCCGGTCACCCTGCGGCAGCTGGCCGCCCAGCTGACGGCGGTGATCGACAACGCGGAGAGCCGGAGCGAGATCGACCCAAAGACGGCCGAGGAGCTGCGGGACAAGCTCGCCGACCTGGACCGGGGCAAGCCCAAGGACCGCGCCAAACGGATTCGGGAACTGAGCGAGCGGGTCGCCGACGCGGCCGACGGGGGCCGGATCAGCGCCGACACCGCCACCCGCTTTCAGGACCTGCTCGCCGGGTACTCGCAGGCGCGGGACGAGGAAGACGACGACTGACAGCTCAGGCGCAGACTGATGCGGTCGGTTGTCCGAGGCAGGCGAGGGCTGCTAACCGACCGGCGTTCCGTTGAGGTGTCGTCGCGCCGTCCGGTCGGTGACGCCAGCTCGCCGGGCGATGTCTCCGCCACGGTGGCGGTGGGGTCGGCGGCGCGCGCGGCGAGCACGCGGGCGGCATTGGACGGGTCGAAATCGCCCGGGATCTGGCTCGCCTCACCGTGGACCATGGCGTTACTCGGGTGGCGCCCAACTCCGGTTTGGCCTTCGGCACCGGCGGCGGCCACGTCCGGCTGAATCTGGCCACCGCACCGGAGCTGATCACCGAGGCGGTACGCCGGATGGCCACCGCAGTCGCCTGAGAAGCCACTTCGGCCGCTGCCGACCGCCATGGCCCCGGAAGAACCCTTGCCCAGGGTGGATCAGCGCAGCGCGGCTCCGAGCGGTGGCACGTCGGCGGGGGTGAGGTCTAGGCGGGGGCGTAGGTAGCGGACGCGGTGGCGCCACCGGAGCCGGAGCTGCTGCCAGAGTTGGTCGAGATCGACGGGCTGCCCGACGATCTGCGCGAGACCCTCGCGGAGCGGCTTCTCCAGCGGCGGTAGCTCGTGATCGAGTGGCCGCGGTGAAATCTATCCGGTGCCGCCAGATGGCGACGGGCACCAGTGGCGACAGTTTCGGTCGATGACGGTTGCGCTTGAACGGCGTGTGTACGCTCCACTGGCTCCTGGACAGCCCTTGTCCGCGAAGGCCATCACAGCAGCGATGCCGTGGGCCGGGGCGCCCCAACAATCGGTTGATGCGGCTATCTGGGCGTGGGTTGCAGTTCGTCACGGACGATGATCATGGATTTGAGGTCGAGGTCGCCCCAGAGTTGTACGCCAGACGCCGTCGTCGCGTTGGGCGAGGTCGACGGTGACGAACGGCAGGCCGAGAGCGGCGACCAGCGGCGTGGTCGCGGTGAGGTCGAGGGCAGCGGGTGGGCCTCCTTGCCTACGGGAGGATCGTGAGCGTTTGCCCTTGACTTAAACCCGGGTCGATGTTTGAGGGTGCGCCCATGATCGTGTCTCACCGCCTAGTGCCCGAGGGCTACCGCACCGTCCTGGGCGACCCTAACTTCCGGCGGCTGTCGATTGCTGCGCTCATCTCCTTCCTCGGCGACGGCCTGGCGGCGGTGGCGCTGGCGTGGGTGGCGCTCACGCTCTCACCGCCTGGCAGGGAAGGGCTCGTCATAGGGGCGGCCATCGCGGCGTACACCCTTCCCGCCGCGGCCGGCGCGGTTCTACTCGCGCCGTGGCTCAGTCGCATCGACGCCCGGAGGCTGGTGAGCTTGAACGCGACCCTGCGCGCTGTGGCCTTGGGTGCGGTCACGGCTCTCCACCTCGTGGGCAAGCTAAATGTGGCCAGCTACGTCACGCTCCTGGCTATCTCGTCCGTCCTGGCCGCCTGGGGAACTGCGGGCACCTACACCCTGGTCAGCCGGATGTTCACCGCTGAGCGACGCCTGCCCGCCAACTCGCTGCTGAGCACCGCCCAACAGGTGAGCGTCATCATCGGCCCCGCCCTGGCGGGCGTCCTCGTGGCGAATGTCGACGCCGCCGTTGTGCTTGGCCTCGACGCGCTCACATTCGCCTTCCTCGGAGTTCAGGTGCTCCGCGTGGACACTCCACCAGCGGAAGCGGCACGCCGACGGCCTCGGCTGTCCGCCGGCTTCCGGCTCCTCGGCAGGCGTCCGCACCTCGCCGGATTGCTCGGCGTTACTGCGGTCTTCTTTTTCCTCTACGGCCCTGTCGAGGTGGCGCTTCCGCTCTACATCACTGGCGAACTGCGCGGCTCGGCGGGTCTGCTGGGCACGTTTTGGACGGTGTTCGGGGTCGGCGCCGTCCTCGGCGGCCTGCTCGGCGGGGCTCTGCGCGTCACCCGGCAGTGGCCGTTGGTCGTCGCCGTCGTGGCCGGCTGGGGCGCCGTGCTGGTCCCGTTCGGCTTCCTCGATTCGGCGGCGCCCGCCCTGTTGCTGTTCGCGTTCGGGGGCTTCGTCTATGGACCGTTCCTCGCCTTCAGCCTCGCCTTGTTCCAGAACGCGACCGACCCTGACGATCTGCCCGCGGTCTTGGCCGCGCGGGGCGCTATCACGACGGCCATGACGCCCATCGGCGCTGCGGTGGGCGGCCCGCTCGTCGTAACGGTGGGTGCTGGTGGCGCGCTGCTCGCCTCTGGCGCCGCCACGGTGGCCCTCGCGGGCATCACGGCTCTCGTTCTGCTCGCTGTCCGCCGCGCCCGTGGCGCACTGCAGATAATGCAACGGCACCCCGAGAGGAATGTCGACGACGACCAACGCGACGGCGGCGACCACGATGGCGGTGGTCGCCAGTCGACACCTGAAATCCGGCGTCCCGGCACGCCCTTGAATTGATTGGTGACGTGGATAACGTGGCGCGTCTCGACTGCTTGCTGCATAAAATGCACTAATTCTGAGGAATTTCGACTATTGACCATGGTCCCGCGCCGTCCCTAGGGTCTCTCCAGTGTTTCGGTCGGTTACGACCGCTTGAGGCGAGGATGGGACAGACGATGAACAGTGGCGGTCGAAGACTGGCCCTGAGGATGGGGCTGTCAGCAACGACCGCCCTCGTGATCTCAGCCGCCCTGGCCATGGCACCGGCCCGAGCAGAGCCGGTGCCGGTAGCAGCGGACGCCGCGCTGACCGCGAACGACGGGCAGATCGTGCGGTCTCCGGACGGATCACTGGGCGTCGCCGTCAGCGACGACAACGGGCGGCTCGCCTACAGCGTGACCAACCGCGGCAAGGTGGTCGTTGGCTCCTCCGGCCTCGGTCTCGACCTCGCCGGACGGCCCAGCCTGACCGAGGCGATGAGCATCGTCTCCGTCCAGCGCCGCATCATCGACGAGACGTGGAAGCCGCTCTGGGGCACGGACAGCAACGTCCGCAACCACGCTCGTGAGCTCACCGTCCACGCCGTGCAGGCGGGCACCGGGTTCCGTCTGGACGTGGTCGTTCGTGTCTTCGACGACGGCGTCGGCATCCGTTACCACATCCCCGCCCAGCCCGGGCTGGACCAATACACGGTGACCGCCGAGCGTACCGAGTTCACCCTGGACCCGACCTCGCGGAGCTGGTCCATCGCCGCCGGCAAGGACTGGAACGCCGACGAACAGCACTACCGCGACCAACCCCTGTCGGCGGTGTCAACGGCACAGACGCCCATCACGCTGGCGACCGGGAAGACCTACCTGGTGGTGCACGAGGCCGACCTCACCGACTACCCGAGCATGACGCTCAGGGCGGCGGCGGGTCAGCCGGGCCGGTACTTCAGCGATCTGATCAGCCTGCCGGACGGCACGAAGGCGAAGCTGCGCGGCGCCTTCTCCACCCCGTGGCGCACCCTGACCATCGGGGAACGACCCGGCGACCTGGCCGAGTCCCACCTGATCGAGAACCTCAACGACCCGTGCGCGGTCTGCACCGACGACACGTCGTGGATCAAGCCCGCCACCTACGTCGGCGTGTGGTGGGAGCTGCAGCGCCGCCAGACCACCTGGACGTACGGGCCGAAACACGGTGCCACCACCGCTCGCCTGAAGCAGTACATCGATCTGGCGAAGCAGGCGGGTTCCAAGTTCGTGCTGGCCGAGGGTTGGAACACGAACGCCGGTGGCAACTGGGCGAACCAGGACTTCCTCACTCCGCAGCCCGACTTCGACCTGCCCGCGGTGCTGGAGTACGCCAAGCAGAACGGCGTCGAGTACATCGCGCACAACGAGACCCGAGGCGACGTCGACTACTACGACAAGCACCTTGAGGAGATCTTCTCCCGGTACGAGGAACTCGGCATCCACGCGATCAAGACCGGCTACGCCACCAAGTTCCTGCTGGGCGGGGTGAACCGCAGCCACTTCGACCAGGAGGCTGTCCGTCACTACCAGCGGGTGATCAACGCCGCTGCCCGGCACCGCATCACGATCAACGCCCACGAGTCGATCAAGCCGACCGGCCTGGCCCGCACCTACCCCAACATGATGAGCGGCGAGGGCGTCGCGGGGATGGAGCAGCAGAACTACAAGGGCGCGAACGGCAACCCGCCGGCGCAGGCCACGATCCTTCCGTTCACCCGGTTCATGGGCGGCCCTGCCGACTACACCCCCGGCGTGCTGAACGTGACCTGGGACCCGGCCAAGCTCGGCACCCGCGTCCAGACCACCTCGACCGCCCAACTGGCACTGTCCACGATCTTCTACAGCCCCCTGCAGATGCTCGCGGACACTCCCGAGAACTACGCCGCACATCCCGGCTTCGCGTACCTGAAGGACCTACCCACCACCTGGGACGAGAGCCGGGTGCTCGACAGCGCCATCGGCGACTACACGACGACGGCCCGACGTCACGGCGACACCTGGTATGTCGGTGCGATCACCGACGAGAACGACCGAACCCTCACGATGCCGCTGTCGTTCCTGTCCCGTGGCTCGTACGTGGCGGAGGTCTACGCCGACGCCGCCGAGACGACCTGGCGCGGGAACCCGCTGCCCATCGAGGTCCGCAAGGTTCTCGTCCGCCCGTCGACGGAACTCAGCATGTCCCTGGTCGCCGGGGGCGGCCAGGCGGTCCGGATCCGGCCCGCCACCGACGAGGATCTGCGTGACCTCGACTGGTACGCCGCGCCCCGCGCAAAGTTCGGCGCCGCCGAGGCGACGTTGGACGCGGCCACGCAGCACCTGACCGTGACCGCGCCGCTCACCAATGCCGGTAGCACCGTGGCGGCCCTTCCCGCCCAGTTGTTCGTCGACGGTCGTGCCGCCGGCGAGACGCGGACCGTGCGCGTCGCCGGAGCCGGGAGCACCACCGTCGAGCTGACCCTGCCGGCGACCCAGGTTCCCGACCAGGACTTCAAGGTTGCCGTCGGCGCACCGGCCGGCGATCACGGCAAGCAGGTCCGGGTGCCGCAGACCCGGTCCATGCAGCGGCTCCTCCAACAGCTGCACAGGTCCGGCGAGGTGACGCAGTCGGCGCTCACCACGCTGCAGCAGCGGGTGGCTCAGGCCGAGTCCGAGCTGAGCAGCGGTGACGTGACCGGACGACTGCGTGCTCTGCAGAACCTTCGCCTGGATCTCTACCGTCAGCCGGTGGCGGAGGTGACCACCACGGCACGCACCGCGATCGACGATCTGCTCACCGTACGACTCGGGCCGCCTCGCGGGATGCTCTCGATCGCCAGGAACGTGCGGCTGGCCGCGGACCTTCAGACCATCGACCCCGCCCTGTCCAGGCGACTCCTCGCTGAGATCGCCACCGCGACCCGGTCCGCGTCGGCGAACGACACCACCGCGATGCAGGACGCTCTCAACCGGTTCGGTGCCCTCGTCACGGCGGCTCCGGCGGGACAGATCAACCCTGAGGTCGCGGCTGACCTGCTCGCTTCCATCGCCGCGCTCACCGCCGGGCCGAGCACCCTCCAGGCGGAGACCGCGCAACTGCTCGGTGAGGCATGCCTGCGGACCAACCACGCCGGATACACCGGCACTGGCTTCGTGGCCTGCCTCAAGACCCAGAACAGCGGCGTACGGTTCAACGCGCCGGTCGCGGGAGACGGCGACTACTCGGTTCGACTTCGGTACGGCAATGCGATGGGTGCCACCCAGACCATGACCCTCCGCAGCGGGGCGGCGTCGGTGCAGATCCAGATGCCGACGCTCCCAACCTGGCCGACCTGGTCCGAGCAGACCGTCAAGCTCCCGATTGCCCGGGGCGACTCCGTCGACCTCGTGTTCGGCCCCACCGACAACGGCAACGTCAACATCGACGCGATCACCCTCGAGCCAGACCTGGGCGTCGTCACGCGATCGTGAGGTAGCAGACAGGAGGGCCGGCCCGTCGGGCCGGCCCTCCTGTCGTTTCGGCACGGGACGCGGCGGCCGTCACGGCCACGCCAGATCTACGGAGTACGCGTCAGCGGACCACGCCGATGCCGCTGAACGACCTCGTCAGGTGGGGCGTGGGCCGCAGGGGCCCGTACTGGTCGACGGCCCGGTACACGTACCGCCAAACCCCGCTGACCTTGACGTACGTCTCATCAACGAATCACCTGTCGCCTGGCGAGTGCCGGCAGAAGCGGGCGGCGTCGGCCAACAGCGGCGTGAACCGCTGCACCCAGCGGTGGACCGTGACGTGATCGACCTCCACGCCGTGCTCGACCAGCAACTCCTCAACGTCGCGATAGGACAGGTTGAACCGCGGATACCAGCGGACCGCGACCACGATCGCCTCGGGCGGGAACCGGAACCCGGCGAACGCCGACTTCGGAGGCAGCCACGGGTCAGGCCGGGTCGATGACTTCAGTGCTCAAGCCTGCCTCGATCTTGCCAACGCAACAGCGCCCGCAAGCCCGCCTGCAACCCGCTACCGGCCGGCCGCCTGGCAGGCAGACAGTTCTCGCGGTGTCGGGTCTGCAGCAGCGGCCAGCTCTGGACGTTCTCGTCGACAACGCGGCGCTACTGGTGATCGTTGCGGTGTCGGTCACCCGACGGTGGCGCCGAGACCGCCGCGCGTTGCACCTCGGCCAGGTCGCCGTCGCCGGCACCGACCCGCTCGTGATGCTGCCCGACGCCAGTGCCCAGGCGTTCGCGGTTCCGGGCCGGCCCGGCCGCGTTGTCGTGACCACCGGCATGCGCCGGCTACTCACCGACCGCCAGTTCGACGCGCTACTCGCTCACGAACACGCGCACCTGACCTCGGGTCATCACCGGCTGGTCCGGTCGGCCGAACTCGCCGCCGCGATGCACCCGGCCCTCTGGTGGGTTGCACGTCACGTCGACTATCTCGTCGAACGAGCCGCCGACGAGCAGGCCGCCGTGGAGGTGGGCAGCCGTCATACCGTCGCGCACGCGATCGGCGTGGCCGCACTGGCTTCGCGAAGTGAAATGGATGTCCCGCAAGGCCCATACACCGCATCGCTGGGCGGAGTCGTTCCGCGCCGGGTGGCCCAGCTGCTGCGACCGCACGCCACCCTCCGCTCACCCGCGCTGCACGTGCTGCCGGTGGCGTTGGCGCTGGCGTCGCTGGTCTGGTCCGGCGAGGCGGTCTACGACCTCGTCGAGCTGATCGGCGCGGCCCGGCCAGGCTGATTAGCAGCCGGCTGGTAGCCCGATTTCCGGGGCAAAGTTCGTCAGCTATTGCCCGGCTGTTCGACGCTCCCGCCGGACAGGGGGTGATCATTCGACAGCGCCGGCATGTCTGTCACAACCGTCGGGACCGGCAGCGCCTACGCCCCTGGCCGGGCGTGGCGGGCAACTGATGGCATGTCCTCGACGATGCTCGTGGTCGGCCCGAAGCTCGGTGTTGCGCTGGTCGTCCTGACCCTCGTGGCTGCGGCCGTCGTGACCCTCGGAAAACTGGGCCACGGTCGGCAGGTCATGGTCGCCGCCGTGCGTGCCGCGATCCAGCTGGGTGGCGTGTCGCTGCTGATCGCGGGCATCGTGGTGTCGCTGTGGGCCACGGCCGCGTTTGTGGTCCTGATGTGGGCGGTGGCGGCTGGCACCTCCGGTCGGCGTGTCACGGGCGGTGCCGGAGGCTGGTGGGCCGGTGTGCCGATCGTCGTGGGCAGCATGGCCGTGGTGGTGGGGCTGCTGTTGGCGGGCCTGGTGCCGATGCGCGGCATCGCGATCATCCCGGTTGCGGGAATCCTGATCGGCGGGGCGATGACCGCGACGTCGCTGGCGCGCCGCCGCGCACTCGACGAGTTGACCAGCCGGCGCGGTGAGGTGGAGGCCGGCCTGGCCCTGGGCCTGCTGCCCCGCGACGCCGTGCTGCTGGTGTGCCGTCCGGCGGCCGGGCAGGCGTTGGTCCCGGCGCTCGACCAGACCCGGACGGTGGGCCTGGTGACCCTGCCCGGCGCGTCGCTGGGCGACTACCTGTCCCAGGCACCCAACGACGGCGGCCTCGGGCTGGGCACGGTCTTCACCAGCGCCCTGTTCCTCGCGACGATCCTGGGACTGGTCGCGTACCTGAACGTCACGAAGCGGGACGTGTCGGACCAGGACACCGGGGCCCCGCTCCGGTGACGGCACCTCACCATCGGGGTAGCAGGCCTGCCCCCGCCCCTTTGCACGCGATGATCGGAGGTGACGCGGACCCGGCCGGGCCCGCCGGGGACTACGGGCGGGAAGGAACGAACGGCGTGCGCGTGCTGGTCGTCGAGGACGAGACCGCCCTGGCGGAGGTGATCCGCACCGGCCTGACCGACGAGGGATTCGCTGTCGATGTGCAGCACAACGGGACCGATGGGCTGTGGGCGGCCACCGAGAACCCGTACGACGTGGTGGTGCTCGACATCATGCTGCCCGGTCTCAACGGCTATGAGGTGTGCCGCCAGCTGCGCTCGCGGGATGTGTGGACGCCGGTGCTGATGTTGACCGCCAAGGACGGCGAGTACGACCAGGCCGACGCGTTCGATCTCGGCGCCGACGACTACCTGATCAAGCCGTTCTCGTTCGTGGTGCTGGTGGCCCGCCTGCGGGCCCTGATCCGCCGCGGCGCTCCCGCCCGACCGGTGATCCTGACCGCCGGCGACCTGGCAGTGGACCCGGCCCGGCGGCAGGTGACCCGCGCCGGGCAACCGATCCGGGTGACCGCCCGGGAGTTCGCGCTGCTGGAGTTCCTCATGCGCCACTGCGGCGACGTGGTGTCCAAGCGGCAGATCATCGAGAACGTCTGGGACGCCAACTTCGACGGCGATCCCAACATCGTAGAGGTGTACGTCGGCTACTTGCGCCGCAAGATTGACCAGCCGTTCGGCCGGCGGGCCATCCAGACGGAACGGGGCATGGGCTACCGGCTGGCCGCCGACGGCGGGTGACAGCGTCGGGGGGCCAAGTTCACAAAATGCGTGTGTGATCAGTGAACCGATCCGCTCTGGAACGCAACAGTAGTGGCGATGGACAACGAGGATTTGATCGCTGCCGTGGCTGGCGGTGACGAGAGCGCGCTGCGGGAACTGTTCTCGCGGCACGCCCCGTGGCTGGCTGTTCGGCTGCGCACGGTGCTGCCGCCCCCCGACGTGGAGGACGTCCTGCAGGAGACCTTTCTGGCCGCCTGGCGAGGCGCCGCGGCGTACCGACGTGAGGGTGCCGGCGGCTGGCTGTGGGGGATAGCCCGCCGCCAGGCCGCGCTGTGGCTGCGCCGACGAGGGCAACCAGAACTGCTGCTCTCCGCCCTGGCCGAATCCGTTGACCAGCACGGCGCAGACCCGGCTGACGCGGCGCTGTCCAGGGCCGAGCTTGCCGACGCCGTGAAGGTGCTGGGGCCGGAGGGCAGCCTGCAGCGCGAGACCTGGCGGTTGATGTACGTCGAGGACAAGTCCGTGGCTGAGGTGGCTGAGTTGATGGGTGTTCCCGCGGGGACGGTGAAGAGCCGCGCGTACCAGATCCGCCGGCTGATGCGCGCTGCCCTGCGGCGCCACGAGCCGGCCCGCGATGGAGGTGGGCGGTGACCAGCGGTGATGCGACGCGCCAGGCCCAAGAGCCCCAGGAGCGCGGCCCCGGGCCAGAAGACGTCGATCTTGGTCGGGTCTGGATCGGGGTGGCCGCCCAGGTGTGGCGTCGCCATCCCGGGGCGGTGGAGCGGCTGGCGGGCCACCTGCTCCGCTCGCCGGGCCTGGCCCGGGCGTTAGTGACGACGCCGTCGCTGCTGCTCGGGTGGGTCAGCGCTACTGCGGTGGTGCTGCTCGCCGGACTGCTCGCCACGCTGAGCACCGGAACGCCGTACGTGGCCCTCCTCGCGCCCGCGGTCGCCGCCGTGGGCATCGCGTTCGCCTACGGCCCGGGGATCGACCCCACGTGGGAGCTGTCGTGCAGCATGGCGGTCAGCGATCGCATGGTGCTGCTGGTCCGGGCAATGGCGGTGTTCGGTGTGAACGCGGCGCTCGGGCTGGCCGCCTCGGGCGCCTCGGGATCCGCCACTGCGGTCACGCTCGGCTGGCTGGTCCCGATGACCGCGGTGTGCGCGCTGGCCCTGGCCGCCGCGACCGTCGCCCGGTCGGCGAACGTGGGCGTGGCCGCGGGCCTGCTCGGCTGGACGATCACCGTTCTGTCCGGGCAGGTGGCCGCCGGTCGCCTCACCGCCGCGGTCACCGAATCCGCCCTCTGGCCTGCCTACCTGGCGTTCGCCGCCTGCTGCGCGGCGATCGTCCTCTACGCGACCCGGACACCGAGAGGAACGTCATGAACGTCGAGATCAGCGATCTCACCCGACGCTTCGGCCGCACCGAGGCCGTCGCCGGGGTGACGATGCAGACCGGCCCCGGAGTGTTCGGTTTGTTGGGACCGAACGGGGCGGGAAAGACATCGCTGTTGCGGATGATGGCCACGGTGATCCCACCGTCCTCGGGTCGGTTACGGCTGCTCGGCCGAGATCCCGACCAGTACGGGCAGCGCCGGCAGATCCGGCGCCGGCTCGGCTACGTGCCGCAGACCCTCGGCTACTACCCGCGGTTCACCGTCGTGGAGTTCGTCGAGTATTTCGCACTGCTCAAAGAGATGCCGCCAGCGCGAGTGCATCACGCTGTAGCGGCCGCGATTGAGCGTGTGGGCCTGGGCGACAAGGCGACCGCGAAGCTACGCACGCTCTCCGGCGGAATGCTGCGCCGGGTGGGAATCGCGCAGGCCATCGTCAACGATCCCGAACTACTCCTGCTGGACGAGCCGACCGCCGGGTTGGATCCCGAGCAGCGGGTGGCGTTCCGTGCTCTGCTGCGCGACCTGGGGCAGCGGGCCACCGTCATGGTCAGCACGCACCTCGTCGAGGATGTCGGTGCCGCCTGCAGCGAGGTCGCCCTGATGGACCGGGGAAAGATCGTTTTCCAGGGGACGCCGGAGGAGTTGACCGCGCGCGCCGAGGGAACCGCCGCGGCCGGCGATGCTCCCCTGGAGCGCGGATACAGCGCGGTGCTAGCGCAGGCACGCGCGTGACCGCCGCATCAGTAATGCCTGCGCCGGGCGAAACAGCTCGTCGTACGCGCCTGGCGCTCACGGTGACGGGAGGGCTGCTGCGGCTGGAGACGCGCCGCAGCGTGATGCTGTGGATGCTGCCGCTGGTCGCCATGCTGTTCTGGTTCATCACCTACCGCCCGAGCATGGCGTCCCCGCCGTTGTGGAACGTCCGGGCCATGGCCATGCAGACGACCACCCTGGCGGTTTTCGCGCCGACGGTGGTTGGCGCCGCCGCCTGGCTGGGTTGGCGGGAGCGTCGTCATCGCATGGCCGACCTGGTGATCGGTACGGCCCGGCCGCGATGGGCTCGCCAGCTCGCGACCTGGGCCGCGACCACCTGGTGGGCGATCGTCGCCTACCTGGGATGCGTGGGTGTCCTGTACGGGGTGACCGCGTGGCAGGGTGCCTGGGGCGGGCCGTTGTGGTGGCCGGCCGTGGTGGGCGCCGTGAGCATGCCAGCGTTCTCCGCGCTCGGGTTCGTAGCCGGGGTGCTTCGCCCCAGCCGGTTCACCGCCCCGCTGGTCGCGATCGGCGTGTTCCTCGCGCTGCAGATCAGCCTGCAATTCATTCACGGCGACCACTCGTACTGGCAGATCTCGCCGTTGGTCGCCGGCCCCTGGGAGATCGGGCCCGACCCGGGTGTGGCGACCTTCTACCGCTACCTGCCCGACCTTCCCATCGCCCAGGTGCTGTTCCTCGCCGGCCTGACCGCGGCACTGCTGGGCGCCCTCGGCCTGCCGGCCGGCGCTGGCGGGCGGTGGCTACGCCGGTGCGCGGCGGCCATCACCGCGGCCGGGCTGGTGGCAGCCGGAACCGCGGTTATGCTGGCCGGCACCGGCCGGCTCGACGCCCACGGCATGATCGCCATTCCGCTGCTGCACAATGCGGGCAACGACCGTCCGGTGCGCTACACGCCGGTCTGCAGCCACACCCCGATCCCGGTCTGCCTGCACCCCGCCTACACCGGCTACCTGCCCGCCGTGACGGAAGCCCTCGAACCGATACTTACCGAGGTGGTGGGCCTGCCCGGCGCACCCGTGCGGATCCGCCAATCCGCCGCGATATATGAACAGGGGCCCGACAATCGCGTCAGCATCAGTCGGGCTGGCCCTCCTACGAGCGGCACGCCGCCGGTGTTTCACCTGCTCCTGCCCCACCAGCTGACCACCGACGAATTTGCTGTCGAGCTACGCGCGGCCGCCGGGCACAGCATCGTGAACAGCGTCGTGGGCGGCGGCCGCGACGCGAATCCGGCGCAGCAGGCGGTCACGGAGGCCATCCTGGGCACGTCCAGCGTGGCGCCGCCCGGTAGCCCGACCGCCGCTGCGGCGCAGCGGTTAGCCGCGCTGCCGACTACTGCCCGGCGCGCCTGGCTCCTGGAGCACGTGGCGGCGCTGCGAGCGGGCCAGCTCACCCTGGCGCAGCTGCCGTGACCGGGGACGAAACGCGTAATCTCTTGTCGGCGGTGGCGCCGGGCGGTGCGGGGCGGGCGAGGCTGCGGTTGGCTCGCCTGTACCTGGTCAACCGCCGCGTCCCGGCGGCCCTGGCAGCGGTGGCGGCCTGCGCTGTCGGCCTGAGGGTCGCGCTGCGGTGGCAGTGGGAGGCATACGGGGCGCTCCAGCTGCCGCTGATCTTCGAGACCGGTTGCGCCGTGGCCATCGCTGTCACCGCCACCAGTCTCCTCGGCGAGCCGGAACGCGTCACCGGACGGTGGCTACCGTTCCTCCGGTTGGCCACCGCGGTGGCACTGACCGTCGCCGCTGTCGGTGCGCTGGCCGCCGCCGGAGCCGGTGGCCACGTGGCCGGCGGCGCCCTGGAGGTGCTGCGCAACGTCGCCGGGCTGACGGGCATTGGCCTGTTGTGCGCTGCCCTGTTCGGCGGCGCGCAGGCATGGGCCGGCCCTACCGCCTACCTGATGGTCGCCCTCTACGCGCTGTACACGCAGTGGCACGGGCCGGCGGTGACCACGCCGTGGATCTGGCCGGCCCGACCGCCGCATGACCTCGGCGCCGCACTCTGCGCCGGCTTAGTTTTCGTCGCCGGCGTGGCGCTGGTCGCGGTGCGCGGAGCCCGTGACGCCGATCCCGAAATCCCGCGCAGCGAATGATCGCGACAGACGGCGGGGAATCGCACCACCCCGCCGTCTCTCAGCGCCTTCTCAGCCCTGAGGACCCTAGGCTGCGGATATGGCCGCCATGCGCACCTCGTTGCGGGCCCCGGCCCGGTGGGCACGCCGCCGCTTGGGCGTGCGGCTGCGCTCGGCGCTGGCCGCCACCATGGTGGCGGCGGTGGCCTTCGGAATCGGCGCAGCCGCCTTCATCTACCTGGCCCGGGCCAACCTGGTCCACACCGTGGATGCGGCTGCCCGGCAACGCGCCGCTGAGGTGGCCACCGCGGTAGCTGACGGCGACTCCGACACCATCGCTCGGACGCTGAAGCTCAGCCCGGGGGAGCAGAGCCTGGTGCAGGTACTGGCGCCGTCGGGTGAGGTGCAGGCGGCATCGCCGACGCTCGGCGGCGCGGAGCCGCTGTCCTCACTGCGCCCCGCCGCCGGTCAAACGCTACGGGAACAGCGGACGCTGCCCTTTGCTGTCGAAGACCCCTACCGAGTGGTCGCGATCGGTGTCGGCACCAACTCGGGCACCCGCACAGTGCTGGTGGCCCAGTCGTTGCGACCAGTACACGAGAGCACCGAGGTGATCGCCGCGATCCTGGTCACCGGTTTGCCGCCGATGCTGCTGCTGATCGGCGCGGCCGTGTTCCTGTTCGTCGGCCGGTCACTGCGCCCGGTGGAGGCGATCCGCCGCCGGGTCGCGGGCATCACCGCCCGCGACCTGCACGCCCGGGTGCCGGTGCCGCAAGCACACGACGAGGTGGCGGCACTCGCGCAGACGATGAACAGCATGCTCGACCGATTACAGATGGCGGCGACCAGCCAACGGCGGTTCGTCGCCGACGCCAGCCACGAACTACGCAGCCCTCTGGCAACCTTGCAGGCCGGCCTCGACCGCCTCACGATGACACCCCTACCCGGCGCGAACGACGACCTGGTCCGACTGATGCGACACGAGTCGCAGCGACTGGGCCGGCTGATCGCCGACCTGCTGCTACTCGCCCGCATCGACGAACACGGCCTCGCCCTGCGCCGCGAGGACGTCGACCTCGACGACCTGACCTACACCGAGCGGGACCACCTCTCCGCCCGCCGACCTGACCTGACCGTCCGAACCCAGCTCACCCCGGTCCGGGTGACCGGCGACCCTCACGACCTCGGGCGGGCGCTGCGCAACCTCGTCGACAACGCCGCCCATCATGCGCGCCACGAGGTGCTCCTACGGGTCCGGGTCGAGGACGGGTGGGGATGTTTGGAGGTCACCGACGACGGGCCGGGCGTTCCAGAGGCCCAGCGGGAACGCATCTTCGAACGGTTCGTCCGGCTCGACGAAAGCAGAGCCCGCGCCGACGGCGGGAGTGGTCTCGGCCTGCCGATCACCCGGGAGATCGTCGCGGCGCACGGCGGGACAGTGCGGGTGCTGCCCGGCCCGCCAATGACGATCCAGGTCCGACTGCCGCTGACCAGCGACGGCGAATCGAGCGACTGACCCGCGAGAGATTTTGCGCCTCGCTCTTCAGGGTCCTCTCAGTCGCGAGCGGAGAGGGTCAGCTCAGCCGGTCGAGGGAGCCGGGTCGGCCACGGGATCGGACGCCCGATGAACTACCACCTGTTTCACCTCATCAACGCAGCCGCCGGACACCACGATCCGCTCGACGACGTGCTGGAGTGGTGCGCCGTCTGGCTGATCTACCTTCTCGGCGCTCTGGCGGCGGTCGCGCTGCTGCTCGCCCTGAGATCGCGTAGTTGGTCGATATTGGTGCGCGTCGGGGCGTCGCTGGCCCTGGCGTTCGTCATCGGTCAGGTGGTCGCCCTCGCCAGCACCGAGGTCCGCCCGTTCCAGACGCACCCTGTGCACCAGCTGATTCCGCACGACCCAGGCGGATCCCTGCCTAGCGACCACGCCACGGCGGCATTCGCGGTGGCCTTCGCTGTCGGGGTGTTCCTGTCCTGGCGCTGGGGACTCCTGCTGTCGGTGCTGGCCACTGTCATCGGATTCGCTCGAGTCTGGTCGGGTGTGCATTACCCGACGGACATCCTCGCCGGCGCGGTCATCGGAGCGGGAGCCATCCTGATCATCGCGCTTGCCGTACGCGTCTTCGACCGGCGTGCCCATCAACACCGTTCCGGCGCGGCTGCCAGCCACCACTAGCCGCTCCGGCCCGTCTGCCCCGCCCGCTCCACCCGTCACGCCCTCTCGGAGGTCTCCTCGTGTCAACGTCCCTCGCCTTGGCGGCCGTGGGTCCCAGCTTTCTCAACCCGGAGTGGCTGATCTCCACCTTCGGGCTGATCGGCATCCTCGCCATCGTCTTCGCCGAGTCCGGGCTGCTGATCGGGTTTTTCCTGCCCGGTGACTCATTGCTGTTCACCGCCGGGCTGCTCGTCGCCGACGGCCACTACCTGCACCAACCGCTCTGGCTGCTCTGCCTGCTGGTGGCCGTCGCTGCGATCGCCGGAGATCAGGTCGGGTACCTGTTCGGTAAGCGCATCGGTCCGAGCCTGTTCCGCCGACCCAACTCTCGCCTGTTCAAACAGGAAAACGTGCACCGGGCCAACGACTTCTTTGCCCGCTACGGTGCCCGATCCGTGATCTTGGCCCGATTCGTGCCCATCGTGCGGACGTTCACCCCGATCATCGCCGGGGTCAGCCGGATGCGCTACGGGACGTTCCTCATCTACAACGTCCTCGGCGGGACCCTCTGGGGCGTCGGCGTCACCGTCCTGGGCTACTTCCTCGGCCAGGTCGCGTTCGTCAAGGCGAACATCGAGGCCATCCTGATCGGCATCGTCGTGGTCTCCGTACTGCCGATCGGCATCCAACTACTCCGATCCCGCCGCGCCGCCGCCCGCATATCCCCAGAGGCAGTGAACCCCGCGGCAGCGGCACAAGCGCCCCGAACCGAGTGATGCGCCGCACCGACGCGGATCAGCGCGGTGCGTATGGTGAGGAATTCGCTGGTGCGGTCGCCTTGGGCCCGCGAGGACAAGAAGGCTACGTCGCCCACCGTCTCTTCGTCCGCCCAGCCCCAGGCGGTCAGGTAGGCCGCAGTCGAGGGGTCTTCCCGTTGCCTGCGTCGCACAGCCCCACCTGAGGCGTCCTACTGATCGGGGCCGTAGAGGCCGAAATGCAGCGCTGGGTCAGCCGGATCCCAGGTGTTCGTGAACTGCGACCGTGCACCCATCTCGGCAACTCGACTGAGAAGGTTGTTGCCCAACGCCAGCCGGGCCGGCTCCCAGGCGGCCAGCGCGCGCGGAATGTCGGGCTCAGCAGAGAGCGCATCCGCGAGCGCCCAGGCGTCGGCGGCCGCCTTGGCGGTGCCGGCCGCTGCGTGGGGTCGCGCGGCGAACGCAGCGTCGCCGATTAAGGCCACGCGTCCGAAGGCCATCTTGCGCACCGCGATGTCGAGAACGATCTGGATGTACGGCTGCGCGCTCCGGGTCACCAGCTCGGCTGCCGCGGGCGGCAGCAGCTCCAAGGCGTCGGAACGCATCCGGTCGACGTACCGCTGCTGCACCTGGCCCGGGTGCACCGAGACGGGCGCGGTGAAGCCGCGCTGGTCGGTGACCATCTCGTCCAGTTCCGGACCCTCGGGCACGTTGCGGTACCAGACGTAGTTGAGCTGCCGGTCCCCTCGGGAGAGGCTGCCGTTGCTGTCGGGGATCGGGTACATGCAGAGGTGCGAGGCGTCGATGACGGCGTAGCTCGTCGCGTTGTGGATGAGGTCGGCCGTCTCGACCGACACCGCGCGCTCGGGCACGGTTCCACGCCAGCCGATGTAGCCCGAGTAGCGCGGCTGGAACTGCGGCTGAAGCCGCCGGCGCCCGATCGACGAGATTCCGTCGGCGAACACCACGAGCTCGGCCCTCTCGGTCCGGCCGCTGGTGAAGCGGATGTCCACGCCGTCGTCGTCCTGACTGACTCCGACGGCGTACTCGCCGATGTGGTAGCGGTCGGTGCCGAAGTCGTCCAGCAGCACGCGGTACATCGTTGTCCAGGAGCTGAATCGCCAGGCGGCGGGCTCCTCATGCACGATCTTGTTTCCTACGCCCAGGTAACGCGTCACCGACGAGCCGATGCTGATGTCGTCGACGCCGAAGCTGTGGGGTCGTTCGACGATCCAGCGGACGGTGTCGGGCTGGAGGACGATGCCGCCGCCTCGGCCGTCGAGGTACGTCGGGGTTCGCTCGAAGACGTCGACCTCGAAGCCCTGCTCCCGCAGCAGCAGGGCCGCGGTGAGTCCGGCGAACGAGCCGCCGACGACGACCGCGCGGCGCGCCTCAGTCATGGTCGTACCTCTCGCTGTTGTCGAGTGCGGGTCCGTACGGGTGGTGCTCGAGGTTGACGACGATGGCGTCCTGGGTGGTGCGCGCGACGATCATCCGCACCGGCTCGGCGCCGCTGGCGTTCTCCTCCCAGTGCACGACGTGGGGCTTGATGTAGACGAAGTCGCCTGGGTGCGCCTCCCGCATGTCGTCGAGGGTGTCGCCGACCCACCAGCGACCCACCCCACTGAGCACGTAGAGCGCGGTCTCGGACTGGCCGTGGTGGTGGACACCGGTCTTGCTGCCCGGGGGGAGCACCGAGAGCCCCATCCACAGGTCCTGGGACCCGAGGCGGCGGGCGGAGACGGCCTCGAAGCGCTTCAGGCCGGACGTCTGGGGTGTCTCGTCGGATAGGTCGTCGCCGCGGATGATGTGCACGTCGGCCTCGCGGGACCTCCCGGGCGGTTCGGCCTCGGACAGGTGGTGATCGTTCATGGCGCCTACTGTGGCCTCCGCTGGCCCCGTTCGGACATGTGTCGCCACACAGGTATGGCGCGGAGTCGGGTGTCGTGGCACAGTCGCGCCATGCAGACAAGCGGTGCCCTGCACCTGCGCCCCTGGCTCGAGGCGATCGCGACCATCGCCACCGTGATCAATCGACCGGTTTCGCTGCCAGAGGTGCTCGACCTCGTGTCCGAGACGGCGGCTCGCCTGCTTGGCTACGACTTCTGCGCCGTCTTGATCGTCGACGAGGAGGGCAATTCGCTGGCCATCACCGGCACTTACGGCCTCTCGTCGAGCTACATCCAGCAGGTCAACGCCGACCATCCGGTGATGCTGGACCCGGACGACGAGCTGCAGGCTCCCTCCAGCAAGGCGTTCCTCACCGGTAGGTCGGTGCAGGTGGTTGATACCCTGGCCGACGCGACCTTCCTCCCGTGGGGTGGGGTGGCGCGCCAGCAGGGCTACCGCTCGTTGATCTCGGTCCCCGTTGTGTCGTCGGGCGTGCCCGTCGGGACGCTCAACTGCTACAAGCGGGTTCCCCACGAGTACGGCGCCGACGAGCGGGATCTGCTCTCTCTGCTCGCCGACCAGGCTGGCGTCGCGATCGAGACGACCAGGCTGCGCGATCGCGAGGCCGCGACCATCGCCGAGCTGCTCGCGGCCAACACCGCTCTCGCCGAGCAGCACGAGTTGCTGCGTCGCGGGGAGGCGGTGCATGAGCAGTTCACCCAGGTCGCGCTCCGGGGCGGTGGCGTTGCGGGGGTCGCGGCGGCGCTGACCGAGGTGCTGGGTACATCGGTCGTGGTGACCGAGGAACCGTCTGGGGCCGAGCTGGCCGCGGTGAAGCGCGACGAGAACCCTCTCGTTACGCAAGACACGGAGGCGCACTCGACGCCGGTGATGCTCGGCCTGGACACGGTCGCTCGGATCTGGGTCCCCCGGTCCGTGCTGCCGCTGCCCGCCATCGACGTCCGCGCGCTCGAGCACGCCGCCACGGTCTGCGCCCTCGAGGTGCTGCGGGCCCGCACGGCACTCGAGGTCGAGTGGCGCCTGTCCGGCGAGGTGGTCACGGACCTGCTCACCGGGAACCCAGCCGGGTTGGTGACGGCCGCCGAGCGGGCGGGCCGGCTCGGTCTCGACCTGACGAACCCGCATGCCGTGATCGTGGTCCACGGCGGCACGCAGCGTGCCGGGTCCGCCCGCGTCCTGTCGGTCGCGAGGTCGCTGGTGGCCACCGCTCACCCCCGTGCGTTGGTCAGCGCGATCGCGGACGACGTCGTGTTGCTGTTGCCGGCGAAGGACCAGGCCGACGCCTTGGACCGCGCCGGTCAGCTCCAACGGCAGCTGCGCCGTATCGGCGTCGGGGCGGACACCGGGGTGGCAGTCTCGCCGCTCTGCACGACGCTTGCCGACTACCCCGCGGCCTACCGACGTGCCCGCGGTGCGGCGACGATCGCCCAGCTCCGTGGGCAGGCCGACACGGTCGCGAGCTTCGAGTCGCTGGGCGTGCACGGGCTGCTGCTGCAGCTCGAGGACGTCTCGGAGCTACGTCGCTTTGCCGCCGAGACGCTCGCCCCGATCCGCGCCCACGACGCTACGCGCGGGACTGCTCTCGAGCAGACGCTGCGCGCCTACGTCGCCCACGACCTCAACACCGCTGCCACTGCCGCAGCGCTGTTCGTGCACCCCAACACGGTCGGCCTGCGCATCCGCAAGGCCGAGCAGCTGCTGGGGGTGTCCACCGCGCACGTGCGGTCCCTCGCCGAACTCCAGATCGCGCTGAGTGCCGACGAGGTGGCCGACGCGCTCGGGACCCGTGGTCAGGACGGCGGCACGGTACGTGGCTGAGCACCGCGCGGGAGCACGAGCAACGGCACCAGCCACAGCATGGCGACGACGACCAGTGTCCAGGAGGCGTGCCCGTGGTCGGCTGCCCACCCCATGGCCGGGGTCGCCGTGACGACGAGACCGAACGCGGCCGTGTTCATCATCCCGACGGCAGCCGCCGGTCGCTGCGGGTAGCGCGCTTGGGCGGCGCCGACCACGCTCGCGAACGGCAGTCCGCTGAACAGCCCGAGCACCACCACGGCCAGGACCGCGACCACCGGCGCGGTCGGTCGGGACAGCGCCACGGTGGCGGCCGAGCACGCGATCAGTGCGAGGACACAGATCGTCCGGCTGTGGGTGGGCCACATCGCCGCGATGTGGCCGCCGAGGGGCCGGCTCACCACGGAGAGGCCGAGCACGCCCGATCCGATCACGGCGGCCGCCGTGGACTCGAACGACCAGATGTCGACGAGCAACGTGGTGGCCCATGACGAGAGTACGAGGCCCACGCCGAGCGTGACGGCGTGGACGGCGGCGAGGCGGAACAGCTCACCGTCGCGCAACAGCGTCGACGGTGGTGATCCGGCGGTGTGGACGCCATGCGTGGGCATCGCTCGGCGGGCTCCGTCCGGCGGTTGTCGCGCCGTCAGTACCAGCGCGAGGGCCGTCACAGCAGCTGTCGTGACCCAGGGAGCCCGCCAGCCCAGCACGAGCTCGGCGAACGGCACCACGAGCACGGCCGCTCCCGACGCGGCGAGCGCCACGCCACCGAAGATCCCCATGCCCCACGATCCGCGGCCGCTGCTGCGCGCCCAGCTCGGCTCCGGAGACGAAGCAGACGGCGAATCCCGTCCCGGAGGCGATCCTGGCCGCCACCGCCAGCCAGGGCAGGGGAGCCAGCAGGGCCAGCAGGTGCGCGGCGACGGCGAGGGACAGCCCGGCGGCCGCCGCCGTTCGCACGCCGAGCCGGTCGACCAGGATCCCGCCGGGGAATTGGAGGGCGGCATAGGGCGCGGCCAGCGCGGCGGTGAGCAGGCCGACCCAGAGAAGGCCGGCGCCGTAGGCGGCCGCCATGGTGCTCGCTGCGGCGCCCGCGGCCGTCATCGCCCAGCCGGCCGAACCGCCGAGCAGGCAGGCAAGAAGGAGCGTCGGAGCGGGGGGTGCCGCCGTGGTCGCCACTTCAGGTGTTCTGCGGGAAGCCGAGCTGCACTCCGCCGCTCGGCGCGCCCCACCGCGACGTGATGACCTTGGCGCGGGTGAAGAACCGCACCCCCTCGGCACCGTGGGCGTGCGTGTCGCCGAACAGTGAGTTCTTCCAGCCGCCGAAGGAGTGGTGCGCCACCGGCACCGGCACCGGCACGTTGATCCCGACCATGCCGACCTGCACCTCGTTTTGGAACCGCCGGGCGGCCGGGCCGCTGGAGGTGAACAAGGCGGTGCCGTTGCCATAGGGGTTGGCGTTGATCAGGCGAAGCGCCTCGTCGAAGGACTCCGTTCGTACGACTGCGAGAACCGGGCCGAACACCTCGTCGCGGTAGACCGACATCTCGGGTGTGACATGGTCGACCAGCGTCGGCCCCAGCCAGAAGCCTGACGCCTCGCCATCCACGTCCCAGTCGCGGCCGTCGACGACGAGCTTGCCGCCCTCCGCCTCCGCCGCCTCGACGTACGAGGCAACCCGATCGCGGTGCTCGCGCGTCACGAGCGGCCCCATGTCGACGTCGCGGCGCCCGGACCCGACCGACAGGGCACGTGTCCGGTCGGCGATTCGGGTCACCAGGTCGTCCGCTACCGGTCCCACCGCGACGACAACGCTGATCGCCATGCACCGCTCGCCGGCCGAGCCGTAGCCCGCGCTGACGGCGGCGTCCGCAGCGGCGTCGAGGTCGGCGTCGGGGAGCACGACCATGTGGTTCTTGGCGCCGCCGAGGGCCTGCACGCGTTTGCCCGACACGGCTGCGGTCTCGTAGACGTGCCGCGCGACGTGCGTCGACCCCACGAACGACACCGCCTCGATCGCGGGATGTCTGAGCAGCGCGTCGACCGCTTCGGCGTCACCCTGCACGACGTTGAACACACCGGCCGGCAGGCCTGCCTCCTCCCACAGCCGCGCCAGCCAGATTGAGGCCGACGGGGTCTTTTCGCTGGGCTTGAGCACGACGGTGTTGCCCGCCGCGATGGCCACCGGCACGAACCACAGGGGCACCATGGCCGGGAAGTTGAACGGGTTGATCACGGCGACCGGTCCCAACGGCTGGCGCACGGTCGACACGTCGACACCGGTGGCGGCGTTCTCACTCACGGCGCCGTGCAGCAGCTGGGCGATCCCGCAGGCGACTTCGACGACCTCCTGGCCGCGGCTGACCTCTGCGACGGCGTCCGCCATCACCTTGCCGTGCTCGTCGGTGATCAGCTCGGCCAGCTCCGTCTTGCGTGTGTTCAGCAGCTCGCGGAAACCGAACAGTGTCTGGGTGCGGCGGGCTAACGACGTGTCGCGCCACGCCGGGAACGCCGCGACGGCGGCGTCGACCACGCGGGCCACGTCGTGCGTGGACGCCAGTGCCACCGCGGCGGTCACCGCTCCGGTCGCTGGGTTGGTGACCGAGGCGGTACGGGTGCTCGCACCCGCGAATTCTTGCCCCATCCAGTGGTTCACACGCGCCACGTCGCCGTTCATCTGCTCGCTCCTCATGCGGGGACCCTCAGGATGGGAGGTCCGACCGAGCGGTGTACTCACGCCGGGCGTCATCCCGGCGTGCCGGGACTGACCGGCGGCGGCAGTATCGGGCTGTCGGCCCGACTGTTGTTCTCGGTCAGCAGCCGCGCGAGCCTCAGCGCGACCTGGAGCTCGGTCCGTCGCTCCGTCAGCGGGCGGCCCAGCAGCTCTGCGGCCTTCTGCAGCCGGTTGCGCACGGTGTGCTCATGCAGGTGGAGGTGCGCGGCGGTGGTCACATGACTGCCCCACCGTTGGGACGCCTCCACGGTCTCGCGCAGCCGCGCGGCCAGGTCGTCGTCGGCACCTAGCTGTCCGAGTTCGGCGTGGACGAACGCACGGGCCTTGACCGAGTCGGCCATCAACAGGATCTCGAGGCTAACGTCGGGGTGGCCCAGCACCCTGGGGCTGCCCGCCGCACCCCACGCCGCGCGCACCCGTTGCACGTCCCGCACCTGGAGCCAGCCGGCCCGCACGCCCTGTACGCCGACGTGCGGGTCGCTGACCGACGCTTCGACGCCGAGGCCGCGGAGGCAGTCGGTCAGGTTGGCGATCCTCGCGGCGCGCCATCCCGGTGGCCGGGGGTGTGCCAGCCACACCACCGTGTTGGTGAGGTCGACCGGATGGACGAGGGTGTCGCGGGTGTGGCACGCCTCGCGCAGCGCGTTGAGGATCTGGCGCGCAGCGCCTTCGGGCATCGCCGCCAGCAACACGGTGATGTGGCTGGCGTCGAGGGGATAGTCGAGCAGAACCAGGTCCGACGGTGGGAGTGGCGTGGAGTCCTCGCGTAGCAGGTGCTGGACGAGGCCGTTGCGTACGTGCTCGCGCGAGCGGCTCAGCGCCTCGTCGGCCCGGGCGAAGCTGTCCGCGACCTGCGATGCCACCTGGTGCTGGTAGCCGAGCAGCAGCGCAGTCATGCCGCGTAGTGCCTCGAGACTCTCTGCGCGCGGGACGTCGTTGCGGTCGGCCCGCTCGACCAGCCGGTCGCTCCACTCGTGCCACATGGTCAGGAAGCCCACACGGTAGGACCGCTGCAGCGCCGTCTGCGGCAACCTGAGCCGGGCCTGCAGGCGGGCCAGGGCGAACGGCTCGGCGAGCGTCACCTCAGTGAGGTGGATCCGCCCGGCGATGACCTGGCGGAGGTGGCGGAGGTTCTCGACCACGCTGGCCCGTAGCCGGGACACGAACTCGTCGTTGTCGCGCAACGTGTCGAACGCCGCCGCGAGGTCCGCCTCGACGACCCGGTCCGCCAGGGCCACCAGATCCACGCCGTCGGAGGCCTCGCGTGCCCACGTCGGCAGGCGCACGTCGGCGTCTGGACGCGGTCGTGGGGCTGGTGTGGGCGTAGTCACCTGGTGGAGCGAGGCGGAGGTCATGAGGCCACGGTGCCGCCGGCCGCGGATCCGTGCCGATGTGTCGCTCACCACACTGTCGCCTCAGAAATGGGTGGCCCCACATGGTGGCGCGTCGCGTGACGCGGCGAGGCTGTGGCGCGTGGGGCGGTGCCGAACCTACCGCCCCCTCTCGAGGAGGACATGCCATGTCACCAGCGACGGCCGGGCCCTGTGGGCACCGGGTGTCAGCGGGCCACCCGCTGGGTGGTCGACCGCTGCACGAGGCTGGTGGCGAACAGACGCTCGCGCCCGGCGCCGATGTCGCCGCCGTGCTCGATGCGCTCCACGAGCAGTCGGGCGGCCGTCCGTGCCATCTCCGACAGGGGCTGGCGGACCGTGGTCAGCTGGAACACCTCCCAGGCTGCCATCGGAACGTCGTCGAAGCCGAGCACCGAAACGTCGCCCGGCACGTCCAGGCCAAGCGACTTCGCGGCGTCGATGGCGCCGAACGCGATCACGTCGTTGCCGCAGATCAGCGCGGTCGGGGGAGTGGCCAGCCGGAGCAGCTCTCGGGCGTTCTGGTAGCCGCACTGGTGCGAGTACGGTCCTTCGCGGACGAGACGCTCGTCGAGTGCGACCCCGGCGTCGACGATGCCGGCGTGCCTGTCCCTGCTCGTCGAGGTGTTGGCGGGGCCACGGATGACGCCGATGGTGCGGTGGCCGAAGTCCAGCAGATGGCGAGCGGCGGCGCGTCCGCCCTGGTAGTTGTCCGCAATGACGCGGTCGACGTCCATCCCGTCGACGTACCGGTTGAGAAGCACGACCGGCAGGTCCCGCCCGGCGAGGGCCTGGCCGAGCCGCGAGTCGAGGGTGGCCGTCGTGACCAGGACGCCGTCGATCGACCGGTTGAGCAGGTTGACCAGGGCCTCCTGCCCGGTCGGGATGTCGGTGCGCTCGGCAAACAGCACGACCCGGTAGCCCATGATCTGCAGCTCGTCGTGCACCGGCGTGAGCAGCGTCGGGAAGAACGGGTTGGTCAGGTCGGAGACGACAACGCCGATGGTGCGTGTGCGCTGTGGCGTCGGGGGAGCCACCCAAGATGGGCGGTAACCCAGCCGCTCGGCGGTCTCCTCGATGAGGCGGCGGGTGTCCTCCCGCACCCGGGGGTCGCCCCGCAGGGCGCGCGAGACCGTCGACTGGGAAACGCCGGCGGCCTGCGCCACGGTCGAGCTGTTCGTCGCAGGGCGCGCGCGGCGCCGTCGTCCCGGACCATCGCCCGTCGTGCCCGGATTCACGCTCACAACCCGTCTCACTTCCTTCTCGTGTCCAGGCGTCGGCCCTCGATGCGGGCAGAAATGCATAATCTATGCACGACGAAGATAGACGATCATCTCGTTTGCTGTCAACTTCCTAGCACCCCGTCTGAGTCCGGAAATATCGGCTACGCAGGCGTGAACCCGGCGGCCGTCGAGCGCATGGTCGAGAACAGGAGCATGCATAAGTTTCCGAGAAATGCTTGACTTGCAAGATTAGTCACGGCAGTCTCAGGCGCCACATCCCCACCACTCCATCCCCACCACTTCACCCCCCACCGCTTCACCCCCCACCGCTTCACCCCCCACCGCTTCACCCCCCACCGCTTCACCCCCCACCGCTTCACCCCCACCCCCAACCACCACCGGGCCCGTCGTAGCGCGTCGCCCCTGATCGCACCCTCGGACCGGTCGAACGACTCTGAGAGGCACGATATGACCACTGCACGCATCTTCCGTCCCCACCGCTCGCGCCTGGTGGCCGCCGCCGGTGTCATTGCCCTGCTGGTCTCCGGCTGTGGATCGCGCCCAGGCGCCGCCAAGGGCGGCGAGGCAAAGGACGCCGGCGGCGTCGTCAACATGGTGATGGCTCCCGACCCGGTCTGGAAGTGGATGGAGAGCCAAGGCATCAAGCAGCAGATGGAGGAGGAGGCGGGGATCCAGGTCCTCACCTCGTCCTCTTGGGACGAGTACGGGGTGTACGCCGGCGGTCACGCGGACGTCGTCTCAGCCGCGTCGTACGAGGTACCCGACCTGGAAAAGCAGACCGGCGAGAAGACAACAATCTTCGGCAAGTTCAATTCCGACAGAAGCATCCTGGCCGTGTCGGCAAAGAGCAACGCCCAGACCATCTGCGACCTCAAGGGCAAGAAGATCGTGACGCACAGCGCCGTCTCGATCACGATCATGTGGGGCGTCTACGCCCGCAAGTTCTGCAACCTCGACCTGCGCGCCGGGGGCGGCGACTTCGAGCTCGTCGTGACCGACCCGCAGAACGCCGCCGGCCTCATCGAGCGTGGTGACGCCGACGCCGGTCTGCTGCTGCCCGACTTCTCGATTCCGCAGCTGTCCAGCGGCGCGATCAAGCCGCTCTACGACTCCAAGTCGGTCTCGCAGATCTACGCCGAGAAGTTCTCTTCCGACCCGCAGAACATCACCCACCCGCAGAACAATGTCTTCGTCGCTCGTAAGGCCTGGGTCGAGAAGAACCCCGAGGAGGCGGCCTTCCTGGTCAAGATCTGGGACCGCGGCGTGCAGGAGTGGGCCAAGAACCGCGACGCGATCGTCAAGGCCTACCCCGAGGACTTCGCCGCCGAGACGCCCGAGGAGAAGGCGTTCATCCAGGACTGGCTGGCCAACAAGTACGACTGGTTCGTCGACACGACCTACCTCGACCAGGCGTGGGTCGACAGCGAGACCAAGCTGTTCGAATTGATGAAGGAGACCGGCTTCGTCGACAAGAACACGCCGGCCCCCGACTTCACCATCATCCCGAAGTCCTGAACCTCGAGTCCCGACGCATCCAGCAGGCCCGGTGTGGCCGGGTGAGTGGGCCCGGTAGGGCCGAGTGAAGGAGAGATGATGACGGATCAGCTGGTGGGCGCGGCTCCGGCCGCGCCCCCCGCGGACCCCGACGACCGCGAGGCGAGCGCCCGCAGGATCGGCCGGCTGCGGCGCTGGCGGCGCACCGGCCTGCTCGTCCTGGGCTGGATCGCGATGTTCCTGCTATGGGAGTTCGGCTCCTGGTGGTACGGATCCCGGCTGCTGCCCCGCCCGCACGAGGTCTTCCAAGCGGCGGTCGAGATCGTCGAGAACGGCAACTTCGTCACCGACTTCTCGGCGAGCGTGCTGAAGACCTTCGCCGGTTTCGGGGTCGCCGCCGCCATCGGGGCGCCGGTCGGCTATCTGATGGGCCGGTACAACTACTGGCGGGCGTTCTTCCACGGTGGCGTGACCATCGCCGGCACGATCCCCGCGATCGTCTACGCGGTCATGTCGCTGATCGTGTTCGGCCTGTCGAACTTCGGGCCGATCCTCGCGGTCGCGCTCGTGTCCGCGCCCTACGTCGCGCTCAACGTCGCCGAGGGCATCCGGGGCGTCGACAAGTCCCTGGTCACCATGAGCGAGGCCTTCGGGCGGGCCCCGCACCAGATCCGCCGGGAGGTGCTTCTCCCGACGATCGTGCCGTTCGTGTTCGCCGCGATCCGGATGTGCTTCGCGGTGGCCTGGAAGGTCGAGGCGCTGACCGAGGTGTTCGGAGGCCGCAACGGTGTCGGCTTCCAGATCCGCACCGAGTACCAGCTCTACGACATCGCTGCCGTGCTCGCGTGGACGTCCCTGTTCATCGTGTTCATGCTCCTCATTGAGCGCCTGGTCCTGTTCAAGGCCGAGGCACGGCTCCTCGCATGGCGTCCGGAGGAAAGGAGTTCCGCCTTATGAGCACCACGTTCCAGGCCACCGTCAACCGGCGCCGCTCGACCAGCGAGATCGAGCAGAGCACGCCGCCCTGGCGCAAGCGGCTCACCTCCGACGGGGCCGCCCGGGTCGCCGCGCTGCTGTCCTTCTTCCTGTTCTGGGTCCTGATGTCGCTGCTCTTCGGCCGCGTCCCGGGCCCGGTCGAGGTGGTGCAGCGGCTCGGCGAGGAGTTCTCCCGCGGCGAGGTCTTCGGCAACTTCGGCTCGACGCTCTACCGCTTCGGCGTCGGGTTGCTGCTCGCGACCGTCGTGGGCATCGCGATCGGTGTGCTGATGGGCCTCTCCTCGCTGTCCCGGGCGTTCTTCGAGAGCCCGGTCCTGGTCGGCCTGTCGATCCCGGCGATCATCTGGTCGTTTCTCACGGTGATGTGGTTCGGCTTCGGCGACATGAGCCCGATCATCACGACGTTTCTGACCTCGGTGCCGTTCGTGGTCGTCAACGTCGCCCAAGGCGTGCGGGGCGTCTCCCGCGACCTGCGCGATATGTCGTCGACGTACAACGTGCCGGTCACCCGCCGCATCCGCGACCTCGTCCTCCCAGCCGTCACCGGGTACATCGCGGCCGGCGTGCGCTTCGCGATCATCATCGGCTGGAACGGCGTCCTGCTCGCCGAATGGTTCGGCGGCGGCGGGGGTGTCGGTTACCGGGCCCGCTTCTGGTACGACGCCAACCGGTTCGGCGGGTTCGCCGCCTGGGTCGTGCTGTTCGTCGGCTTCATCGTGCTGCTCGACCGGCTCGTGCTCGACCGCGCGATCAAGCGCGCCTTCCGCTGGCGGGATGGCTGATGATCCCGTCCGCCCCCATCCTGCACACCCCCAGCCCTAGGGAGCTCTCGTGGCAGTCCTGACCGTCAAGAACCTCGCCAAGACCTTCAACCTGGGCACTCCCCGGGCGAGCCGGGTCCTTGACGACATCTCCTTCGAGGTGAGCGGCCAGACATTCGTGTCGATCGTCGGGCCCTCGGGCTGCGGCAAGAGCACGCTGCTCAACATCATCTCGGGCGTGGAGGAGCACACCTCCGGCGAGATCAGCCTGACCAGTGACGATGGCGGCCCGGCCCGTATGGGCTACGTCTTCCAAGACCCGCGGCTGCTTCCCTGGCGCAGCGTCATGCGGAACATGATGTACGTCCAGGATGACCGGAGCGAGGCCACCGTGGCCAGGGCCAAGCGGTACCTCGAGATGGTGGGCCTGGCGAAGAACGCCAACTTCTATCCCGGTCAGCTGTCCGGCGGCATGCAGCAGCGCGTCGGCATCGCCCGTGCCTTCGCGGTCGAGCCCGACCTGCTGCTGATGGACGAACCGTTCAGCCACCTCGACGCGATCACCGCCCGAGGGCTTCGCGCGCAGCTACAGGACATCTGGGCCCAGTCGAAGAAGACCGTGGTCTTCGTGACCCACGACGTCGTCGAGGCCGTCGAGCTGTCCGACCGGATCATCGTGCTCCAGCCCGGCGGCCGGATCTACGAGGACATCACCATCGATCTGCCCCGCCCGCGCCGGCAGACCGACCCTACGGTGGCCACCCTCCAGGCCGAGGTGCTCGCGCGTCTCGAGGCCATGAAGGAAATGAGCCCCACTGCCGAGCCCGTGGCCTGACCGCACCCGCCCAGTACAGGAGCACCATGAGCACCCACCTGAAGTCCCCCACCGGCGGCGTGCCCGCCGCCCACGGCAACGACGACGTCTCCACCGTCGTCCGTGAGGTGATCAAGGACGTTCGCGCGAACGGCGACGAGGCCGTACGCCGTTACTCCGAGAAGTTCGACAACTGGTCGCCCGAGTCGTTCAGGCTCAGGCCGGATCAGATCGAGGAGCTCGTCGCGTCACTGACCTCCGAGGTCGTCGACGACATCCGAACTGTGCAGGCCAACGTCCGCGACTTCGCCCAACGCCAGCGCGACACCCTGCAGGACCTGGAGGTGGAGACCCAGCCGGGCGTGTTCCTGGGCCAGAAGCACCTGCCGATCGTCGCGGCCGGTGCCTACGTGCCCGGGGGCCGCTACCCGCTGACCGCCTCGGCGCACATGACCGTCGTGACGGCGAAGGTCGCCGGGGTCGAGCGGGTCACTGCCTGCACCCCGCCGCTGCGCGGAAAGATCCCAGCGGCGACCGTGGCCGCCCTACACATGGCCGGCGCGGACGAGATCTTCCTGCTCGGCGGTGTCCAAGCGGTCGCCGCGATGGCCATCGGCACCGAGTCGATCGGCAAGGTCGACCTGATCGCCGGCCCGGGCAACGCGTACGTCGCCGAGGCGAAGCGGCAACTGTTCGGTGAGGTCGGCATCGACCTGTTCGCCGGACCGACCGAGATCCTCGTCGTGGCCGACGATGCCGCCGATCCGTTCGTGGTGGCCGTCGACCTGCTCAGCCAGGCCGAGCACGGGCCGGACTCCCCGGCGGTGCTCATCACCACCTCAGAGGCACTCGCCCGAGCGGTCATGGTCCACGTCGACGAGATCCTTCCGGGCATGTCGACCAACGACATGGCCGGCCCCGCGTGGCGCGACCACGGGGAGGTGCACGTCGTCGAAAACCTCGACGCGGCGTACGCGCTCGCCGACACCTACGCCAGCGAGCACGTGCAAATCCTCACCCGCAACCCGCGCGAGGCGCTGGACAAGATGCGGCACTACGGCGCGCTCTTCCTCGGCGAGGGCACCTGCGTGTCATATGGCGACAAGGTGATCGGCACCAACCACGTGCTGCCCACCCGCGGTGCCGCCCGCTACACCGGCGGGCTGTGGGTCGGGAAGTACCTGCGCACGGTGACGTACCAGGAGGTCACCGATCCGGCCGCCAGCGCCCGGCTCGGCGAGCTGTGCGGCCGCGCCGCACGCGTGGAGCTCTTCGAGGGTCACGCCCGCTCCGGCGACGTCCGGGCCGCGAAGTACGCCGGCGCGCAGCTGCCCTGGGCGCCCACGCCCGTCGGCTGAGTCCGCTTTCGCCCCACGTCCCAACGAACAGAAGGTCATCCATGCCCAGCGGATCCCACCGAACCGTCGACATCCACGCCCACGTCATCCTCCCCGACTGCCAGCCGCTCGTGGAGGGGCTGATGGCGCCGGAGATGGAGCCGTTCAGCTACTACGGCGGCGACGAGACCAACGCCTACCAGCTCGAGCACGTCCGCGAGATCATGCCGCAGGCAACCGACCCGCAGACACGGATCGCCGACATGGACCGGATGGGCATCGACGTCCAGGCCATCTCGGTGGCCCCGGCCGGCTACTTCTACTGGGCCGACCCGGAGCTTGCCCGTGAGCTCGCCCGGATGCAGAACGAGAACCTCGCCAAGATCGTCGGCGACCACCCCGATCGGTTCGTCGGGTTGGCCACCGTACCGATGCAGGACGTGCGATCGGCGGTCGAGGAACTCGAGCGGTGCGTCACGGAGTACGACTTCCGGGGCGTCGAGATCAACACCAACGTCATGGGAATGGATCTCGACGACCGCCGGTTCCGGCCGTTCTTCGCCAAGGCGGAGGAGCTCGACGTCGTCGTGATGCTGCACCCCAACGGGTTCACGGGCGGCGAACGGTTCCGGAAGTACTACCTGACCAACGTCATCGGCAACCCGCTCGACACCACCCTCGCGCTGACCCGAATCATCCATGGCGGGGTCCTCGAGGAACACCCCAACCTCAAGCTGGTCGCCGTGCACGGCGGCGGCTACCTGCCGTTCTACTCCTCCCGAATGGACCACGCCTACGACTTGCGGCCCGAAGGCCGGCACCACATCTCACGACCGCCGAGCACCTACCTCAAGCAGATCTACGTCGACTGCCTGGTGTTCGACGCGCCGCACCTGGAGTTCCTGGTCGAGCAGATGGGCGCCGATCACGTCGTCATCGGCACCGACTATCCGTTCGACATGGGCCACTACGACCCGCTCGGCCAGATCGACGGGACCCGCGGGCTCAGCGACGACGACCGGGAGGCCATCCGCGGTCGGACGGCAGCGCGGTTGCTGAAGCTCACCGACTGATCCGCCGACCGGGGCGCGCGCCGTCAGACCAACCCGGCGGCCGCGATCCCGGCCAGCACGCACGCCTCGTCCACGTCCGAGACGTCGCCACTCGCGCCGACGGCTCCCAGCAGGGAGCCGTCGGCGTCGCGTACCAGAACACCTCCCGCCGCGGGCGCCAGCCGACCGCCGGTCACTGCGGCAAGCGAGGCGAAGAACGTCGGCTGCCGCTCCGCCCGCTGGGCGATCTCCCGCGACGACATGCCCATACCGAGCGCGCCGAAGGCCTTGGCGGTCGCGATCTCGACGCGCAGGATGCCCGCGCCGTCCTCGCGCTTCACCACGACCACATGGCCGCCCGGGTCGAGCACCGCCACCGCGAGCGGCGCCGCCCCGGCCGCGCGGGCGTGTCGCAGCGTCCCGGCGGCAACCGCCTCCGCCTGCGCCAAGGTCATCCCGCTCAACCCCGCACCTCCGCCTCGACGACCTCCAGCAGCGCGGCCGCGTCGGCATCGGCCCACCCGGCGTCCACCGCCTTCGTGTACAGCGGCAGTGTCGCGTCGAGCACCGGCGTGGCGACGCCGACCGACGCGGCCAGCTCCTGCACCAATGAAACGTCCTTGACGAACATCGACACCCGCGCGGTCGCCGGCCGGTAGGCACGCTCGACCATGAGCGACCCGCGCTTGTCGAAGATGACCGACCCGCCCGCCCCCTCGCGGACTGTCTCGTAGAGGACGGCCGGGTCGAGGCCCGCGGCCACGCCGAGCGCGAACGCCTCCGCCGTCGACGCGTTGTGGATCGACACCAGCAGGTTGGCGACCAGCTTCATCGTGATGCCGTGGCCGAAGGGCCCGACGAACCGTACTGACCGCGCGAACGCTGCCATCACCGGACGGGCTTTCTCGAACGCCGCCTCGTCGCCGCTGCCGAGCACCACCAGGTCGCGGTCGCGGGCCTGCGCGCCGGTACCGCTGAGCGGGCAGTCGAGCAGCGTTACGCCGACCGCGGCGAGCAACTCGCGGCACTCCTGCTTCACGGCCAGCGACAGCGTCGACGTCTCGACGACGACGAGGTCGGCCGGCTCTGCGGCGGCGAGGCCCCGGCACACCTCCAGCGCCGCTGCGGCGGACGGAAGCGAGGTGACCACGACCGCCGACTCGCGCGCGAGGGCGGCGAGGTCGCGGGCCGGGCGGCCGCCGCGGGCGACCAGTTCGTCGACCGCGGGCCGGGCCAGGTCGGTGCCGGTCACGTCGAAGCCGGCGGTCAGCAGGTGGCCGGACATCGCCGACCCCATGATCCCGAGGCCGACCACGCCGACCGTCGTCACGTCCGTCTGGGCTGTCGTCATCCGGCCACCCTAGGGCGAGCCGGTGTGAACAGGGGTGTCAGCAAACGTCAGTGCCGGGCCGCCGGACTGCTGGGCGACAGGTGTCCCAGGCTCAGGGGCGGCGCAGCACAAGGTCGCAGGCGATGCGGACCTCGGGGCGGTCGAGCCGGAGCCCCGAAATCGCGGCTATCCGGTCGAGCCGGTGCCGGACGGTGGTGACGTGCACGCCGAGCTCGCGGGCCGTCGCCGAGGCGCTGCCGCACGCTGCGAGGAACGCGCGCAGAGTGCGCTCCAGCTCGCCGCCTTCTGGCCCGGTGCCGCGGTCGGCCGCGCGCAGCCGATCGATCCCCGACAGCCGGACACCCGCCGGCAGCGCGGCAACCACGTCCGCGACGAGCACCTCGGCATCGACGTCCGCGTACGCGACGAACGACCCGTCGTCGCCTGCCACGACTGTCGCGGCGGTCGCCTCGGCGCGCAGCCGCGGCAGGACGGCGAGGCCGGCGCCGACCGAGCTCGCCGCGACCCGCATGGTGCGCAGCGGGCCGTCGCCAGCGAGCCTCAACACCTCCTGGCCGAGCCGCGCGGCCATCTTCTCGGACTCTTCGGCCCGCAGGGCCACCAGGGCGAGCCCGCCGTCGCCGCGGGGGGTCACCACCCAGCGGCGGTGGAACGAGTCAAGACAGAGACGCAGGTGCTCCAGCAGGCGCGTTCTCCCGGCCTCCCCGTCCTCCGTCCGTGCCCGCGCCTGTGCCGGACCGGCGACGGACAGGACCACGAAGCGGCCGTCCCGGTCGAAGCCGAGCCGGTCGGCGGCGGCAGGTGCCCCGGGCAGTCCGTCGAGCAGCGCGGAGGCGAGCCGCGACCGGTGCGCCTCCTCGGCGTCGAGCCGCTCAAGGTGCCGCAGCAGGGCGGGCGTCTCCTCGTCGACGGCGTGGCGGAAGACGCGGGCCGCCCCATCGCCGAGCGGCCGCTCGCCCTCCGCGACCCAGGCGAACCCCAGCAGGCGGTCTCCGGCCCGGAACGCCGTGATCAGCCGGCGGTGCGCCTTCCACGGGCCGTCGGACAGGTCGACGACGTCCGCGGTGCCGCGGAGCCGGTCGAGGCTTCCGGTCCGGGTCAGATGCTCGAGCCACACACCCGGGATCCTGCGGCCGAGGATCGCCTCGGCGCGGCCACGGTCCATCGGGCCGACGAAAGCGGAGTAGCCGAGCACTCGGAACGACGGGTCCTCCAGGATGACCGGGCCGCCCACCACCTCGGCGATCCGGTCCGCGATGTCGAACGGCGACGCGGTGGCCCCGGGCCGGGGCGGTGTCCTGGCTGCCGAACCGGGACGCCGGACCGCTTCACCGATCGGTGCGTTCATGACCGTAAACCTACTCCGATTGAAGCGTCCGTGCCGCGCGCGGCCGCCCTAGAGTTCCGACACCCAGCCACCCCGGTCAGCGGGGCCGGCCCGACGGAAGGGAGTGTCGACGTGCAGCTCGTCGACCTGTCACAGGACATCTACCAGGGCATGCAGGTCTATCCCGGCCACCTCAAGACCGTGGTGTTCGACCACGCGTTGCACGAAGAGACGGCGCTGCGCTTCGTGGGCGGCTTCTCGTTCCAGACCAAGGGCATCATCTTCAACGACAACGGCCCGACCCACGTCGACTCGTTCTCCCACCTCGACCCCGACCCGTCGGCCCAGACCATCGACCAGATGTCGCTCGACCTGTTCTACGGGCCGGCGGTCTGCCTCGACGTCTCGCACGTCGGCGCCGGCCAGGACATCACCGCCGAGCATCTCGACGCGGCGCAGGACGCCGTCGACGTGACCGTCGAGCGCGGCGACATCCTGCTGCTGCACACCGGGACGCACGGCCGGTACGCCGGGCAGCCGCAGTACCTCACCGAATTCCCCGGCCTCGGGGAGACCGGCAGCGAATGGATCGTCGAGCACGGGGTGAAGACGTTCGGCGTGGACAGCCCGACACCCGACAACCCGACCAGCAAGTCCTACCCGTGCCACATGATGTGCCGCCGCCACCACATCACCCACTACGAGAACCTCACCAACCTCGACCAGCTGATCGGCAAGCGGTTCACGTTCATCGGCTTCCCGCTCAAGGTGCTCGGCGCCCACGGCGGCCCGACCCGCGCGGTCGCCCTGCTCGATGGTCCAGCGTGACCACCGTCGACGGGCCCGCCTTCCCGGGCGACCGGGTGGCGGGCCGTACCGCCGTCGTGACCGGTGCCGGCAGCGGGCTTGGCCGTGCGATCACGCTCGCTCTCGCGGCCCGCGGCGCCCGCGTGGTCGCGGTCGGGCGTAACCGGGAGCGGCTCGATGCCGTGGCGGCCGAGGCCAAGGCGATGTCCGGGAGCATCCGGGTCACGGCGGCCGACGTGTCCGACCCGGCGAGCGTTGCCGCGCTCGCCGAGGAGGTGGCCGACGAGACGGTGGGGATCCTGGTCAACAACGCCGGCGTCCCTGGCCCCGTCGCGCCGCTGGTCGACATCAAGCCCGACGAGTGGGACGACGTCTTCGCGATCAACGTCCGCGGCATCTACCTGATGTGCCGGGCGTTCCTCCCGGCGATGGTCGAGCGGGGCGTCGGCGACGTGATCAACCTCGCGTCGGTGAGCGGCAAGCGCCCGCTGACCCGCCGCACGCCGTACACCGCCTCCAAAATGGCGGTGATCGGGCTGACCGCGACGCTCGCGTACGAAGTGGGCCCGGCGGGCGTCTCGGTGAACTGCCTGTCGCCGGGTCCGGTCCAGGGGCCGCGGATGACCCGCAACTTCAACCTGGAGGCCGAGCGCACCGGGACGACGTACGAGGAGGCCGAGGAGGCGTTCGTGTCGCGGGCAGCGCTGCACCGGATGCTCACCGAGGACGAGGTGGCCGCGGCCGTCGTCGCGATGCTGCACATGCCCGGCCTCTGCGCGGCCGACATCGACCTGTCCGCGGGGATGGTGGCGCGCTAAGCCCCGTCCCGCTCCTGGGTGAGCAGGTAGTCGAGCACGACGGCGTGTGACGACGCGAGGTGGGCGCGGGTGAGCTCGGCGGCAGCCCGCGCTTCCTGCGCCTTCACCGCGTCGAGGATCTGCCGGTGCTCCTCCTGCAGGTGCCCGGCCTGGCCGACCACGTCGAGGTGGAAATAGATGTAGCGGTCGGCGAGCCGCCGCAGCTGCTCGACCATCGCGATCATGCGCGGCCGTCCGGCCAGCGTGTAGACCTCCGCGTGGAAAGCCGCGTTGGTCTCCACCCAGGTGCCCGGCCCGATGGCCGGGTCATCCATCACCGCGAGCAGATGGGTCATCCGCGTGATGCCGGCCCGGCCCACCCGCGGGACGGCGAGCCGGGTGGCGACGGGTTCGACCGCCTCACGCAGCTCGTAGAGTTCCTGCAGGTCGTCGATAGACAGCGGGGTCACCACCGCGGTCGCGCCGCGTAGCTCGACGAGCCCTTCGCTGGCGAGCTGCTGGAGGGCGTCGCGGACCGGGATACGGCTGACGCCGTACTCCTCGGCCAGGCCTGCCTGCGACAGCGCGGTCCCCGGCAGGAGCTGCCCGCTGGACACACGCTCGCGCAGGCTACCCGCCACTCGCGCGGCGGCCGACTCGGTGGACACCCGAGCAGTCTGCCGTACGCCGGTTGAACCCGTCATGCCGCCACGTCAGCCCTCGCCACGGCGTAGCGACCCGACCACGAGCCGGTCGATGCTCACGTCGAGAGCGCGCTCGTCGCCAACATCGCCGAACACCCGGAGCATGTCCTTGATGTCGCCGTGCACCCGCGGGCTGCGGGCGCGCAGCTGCGCAACCATGTCGTCGACCCGCTTGGTCAGGGCGTCACGCGTGTCGACCACCTCGTTGAGCAGGCCGAGCGCCGCCGCCTGTTCGGCGGCCAGTGGCTCTCCCGTCGCGGTGAGCCAGAACGCCTTCCGGCGGCCGACCACGCGAGGCAGCCAGGCGAGGACCAGGGCCGGCGCGAGGCCGATGCCGACTTCGGGGAACCGGAAGGCCGCGTCCCGCACCGCGACCGACACGTCGAAGGCCGCCACCAGGCCGACACCGAACCCGGCCGCGTCGCCCTGCACCTCGGCGACGGTCACCAGCCTCGTCCGCTGCGCCGAGCGGGTGAGCCCGGCGAGCGCCTCGGCCTCCGCCCGCACCTCGGCCGGAGTCGAGCCGCCACGGTCGCGGCCAAGGCAGAACACGTCACCGGTTGCCCGCAGGCGCAGCACGTGAGCGCCCTCCGGCGGGTCGTCGAGCACGGCCGCCAGCTGTCCGCATAGCTCGATGCTGAACAGGTTCTCCGGGGGCCGGGACAGCTCGGCCAGGATCACGCCGTTCTCGACCGGGTGGATGGTCAGGTCGCTCATCAGTTCAGCCTTCCGGTCGCTTTGCCGCCGTACCAGTCAACGTCGTCGGGCGCCGTCCGGACGGTCACCGCACGCACCTGCGTGAAGTCGTGGAACGACTCCCAGCCGCCCTCGCGGCCGATTCCGCTCTCCTTGAGACCACCCCACGGGGAGGACGGGTCCAGGCGGTGGTGGTCGTTGATCCAGACCATCCCGGCCTCGAGCCGGGATGCCACGCGGTGGGCGCGGGCGATGTCACGGGTCCATATCGCGGAGCCGAGGGCGTACGGCGAGTCGTTGGCGATCGCGACGGCCTCCTCCTCCTCGTCGAAGGGGATCACCACGACGACGGGCCCGAAGATCTCCTCGCGGGCCACGGTCATGTCGTTGGTGACATTGGCCAGCACGGTCGGCTGCACGAAGAAGCCGTCCTCCAGCCCGGGCACGGTCGCGGCGGCGCCACCCGTGACGACGCGGGCGCCGGACCGCACGCCCTCGGCGATGCGGCCGAGGATCCGGTCCCTGGCTCGGGCGGAGATCACCGGGCCGAGCTGTGTGGACTCGTCGCTGGGGTTGCCGATGCGAATTCCCTCGGCGACCGCGGTCAGCGCGTCGAGGAACCCGTCGTGAATGCTGCGGTGCACCAGCAGCCGGCTACCCGCGATGCAGGTCTGGCCGGCCCCGATGAAGCCGCCGAACGCGGCGCCGCGCGCGGCCACGTCGACGGGGGTGTCACCGAAGATGATGACCGGCGACTTGCCGCCGAGCTCGAGTGTGGTCTTGGCGAAGCGCCTCGCCGCCGCGAGCGCGATCGACCGGCCAGGCTCGGTGCCGCCGGTGAACACCACCTTCTTCACCAACGGGTGCTCGGTGAGAGCGGCGCCCACGACCGGGCCGAGGCCGTTGACGACGTTGAGTACGCCGTCGGGAATGCCGGCCTCGTGGGCGATGTCGGCCAGCAACATCGCGGTCAGGGGGGTCTGCTCGGACGGCTTCAGCACCACCGAGTTGCCGGTCGCCAGCGCGGGCGCGAGAGCCTTCGACGCGATCATCATCGGGTGGTTGAACGACGCCAGGATCGTGACCACGCCGAGGGGCAGCCGGCTGGTGTACGAGTGGTAGGGCCCGGGCATCGGGACCACCGCGTCGCGGTCCGCGAGCAGCAGCGAGGCGTTGTAGCGGTACCACTCCGGCAGCCGGGTGATCTGCGCCTTCGTCTCGGTCAGTGGCCGGCCGTTGTTGGCGGTCTCCAGCTGGTAGAGGTCGCTCATCCGCGCCGCGATCCCGTCAGCGAACCGGTGCAGGATCCGCGACCGCTGGTGGATTGGCATCCGGCTCCACACGCCGGAGTCGAAGGCCGCTTGCGCGACCCGGACGGCCTCCTCGACGTCGGCCTGGTCGGCACTGTCGGCGACCGCGAGCACGCCGCCCGTCGCGGGATTGACGACATCGAGCCGAGGGCCCCGCCCCTCGACAACCCGGCCGCCGATGCGTAGCCCGGTCGCCAATGGTCCAGAGGGGAGCGCCACCGTCGGCCGGATGTGGGCCGTGGTCACGGCGCCATTCGCTTGGTATACATCATGGCGTGAAGGTATACACGAGTTCCGGTCAGGTCAACGGTCCCCGCGTCTCCGTGCTCGGCACCGGGGTGATGGGCGCCAGGATGGCGCGCAACCTCGCCGCGGCCGGGCTGCCGCTCAACGTCTGGAACCGCACGCCCGAGCGGGCGGCCCCGCTGGCCAAGGCCGGCGCCCGCGTGGCCCCGACGGTCGCCGACGCTGTCCGCGACGCCGACGTCGTGCTGACGATGCTGTGGGACGCCGACACCGTCGAGGAGGTGCTCCGCGACGCCGACGGAGCGTTCGCGCAGGGCGCGGTGCTGCTGCAGACCAGCACCGTCGGCGTCGACGGCGCCGCGCGCCTGGCCGACGTGGCGGCCGAGCTCGGGTTGCGGTACGTCGACGCGCCGGTCCTCGGCACCAAACATCCCGCCGAGCAGGGAACCCTCGTCGTGCTGGCGTCCGGGCCCGCCGACACGCGGGCCGTGCTCACCCCAGTGCTCGACGCCATCGGCTCCCGGACCGTCTGGCTCGGCGAGGCCGGCACGGCCTCGCGGCTCAAGCTCGCGGCCAACGCGTTCGTGCTCAACGTGACGGCGGCCATCGCCGAGTCGATGGCGGTGGCGGGCGCGCTCGGCCTCGCCCCGACAGCGTTCCTGGACGCGATCCACGGCGGCCCGATGGAGTCGCCGTTCGTCGCGGCCAAGGGCACCCTGATGGCGGCAGGCGACTACCCGCTCTCCTTCGCAGTCGACAGCGGGATCAAGGACGCCCGATTCATCCTCGCCGCGGCCGGCGACACCGCGCCCCTCACCGCCGTCACGCTCGAGCTGCTCGCGACCGCCTCCGCGGCAGGCCACGGCGGCGACGACATCGCGGCGCTCGCCCACGCCGTACCCCAGCCGCGGGGGGCGCGGTGAGCCGCCCGGTTGCCGTCGTCACGGGCGGAACGCGTGGCATCGGGGCTGCCACGGCCGAACTCCTCGCCGACCGCGGCCACGACCTGGTGCTTGGCTACCGGTCGCGCGACGCCGAGGCGGCCGAGCTGGCCGAACAGCTGGGCGAGCGGGGCGTCGAGGTGCGCACCGTACGCTGCGACGTCGCGGACGAGGCCGACGTCGAGCGACTGTTCGCCGTCGCCGACGCGCTGGGTCCGCTGGCCGCGCTGGTCAACAACGCCGGAGTCCTCGAACAGCAACGGTCGATGGTCGAAATCAACATGGCTCGCTGGCGCCGGGTCTTCTCCGTCAACGTCTTCGGCGCGGCCGCGTGCTGCCGTGCCGCGGTCCGCCGTATGTCCACCCAGACCGGCGGCAAGGGTGGCGCGATCGTCAACCTGTCGTCGCGCGCCGCGCAGCTCGGCTCGCCCCTGGAGTACGTCGACTACGCCGCCAGCAAGGCCGCCGTCGACACGATGACCCGGGGACTCGCGCTGGAGGTGGCCCGCCACGGGGTGCGGGTGAACGCCGTGCGCCCCGGCATCATCGACACCGAGATTCACGCGAGTGGTGGGGATCCGGGGCGCGTGCCGCGGCTCGGCCCCGCGCAGCCGATGGGACGGCCGGGCACGGCCGTCGAGGTCGCAGAGGCCGTCGTGTGGCTGCTCTCAACATCGGCGTCGTACATCACCGGCACCGTGCTCGACGTTTCGGGCGGCCGCTGAACCGACGACGCCTGCCGGCTCCCTCGGTGCGCGGGCTGATCACCGAAGCCGGCCGCCTGCACGTCATCGACAGCCGCATGACAGCGGTGGTGGAGCGCTGGCCACCGCACCCGGCACTGACGACTTGCGTCATTCACCGCCTGCGGATTCACAGGCCGCGCCACTGCCCAGACACGGATCGCGAACGAGACTGCCGATACGCGGAACAGACCGCGGGGCGACACACAGGAAGCGAGAGCACGCCGTGAGACTGGGTTACTTCTCGATGCCGCTGCACCCACTCGGCCGGACGTGGGCCGAAACCCTCCGGGAGGACCGCGAGGCGGTCATCCTGGCGGACTCGCTGGGCTTCCACGACGCGTTCATCGGAGAGCACCTCACCGACCAGCACGAGAACATCACCAACAGTCTGCTGTTCCTGGCAACGCTGATCTCCGACACGCAGCACATTCGGCTGGCGACCGGCACCACGAACCTGTCACAGCAGCACCCGGTGCTGGTAGCGGCGAACTCAGCGATGTTCGACCACCTCAGCAACGGCCGGTTCATCCTCGGCATCAGCCCGGGCGCGCTGACGTCCGACGCGGAGGCGCTCGGCATCCTGCACGAGGACCGCAACCGGATCTTCGCCGAGGCTATCGACGTGATCACGAAGATCTGGGAGCTGGACCCGCCGTACTCAATCGATCTGCCCGACAACCGGTTCAAGGTCACCACCGAGACCACCATCGACCTCGACTTCGGCGTCGGCATCATGCCGAAGCCGCTCCAACAGCCCCGGCCCGAGATCGTCGGCACCGTCGTGGCGCCGTTCTCCAAAGGCGTCATCGCGATGGGCCAACGGGACTTCCACCCGCTGTCGTCCAACTTCCTGCTCCCGCAATGGGTGGCCACGCATTGGCCCAACTATGTTCAGGGCAAGCAAGCCGCCGGCGAGGTGGCAGACCCGGCCGACTGGCGCGTGGCTCGTACGGTGTTCGTCGCCGACGACCCTAGCGTGGCGCAGGCTTACGGCCGCGACAACGAGGACAGCCCGTACCGGTTCTACTACTCGCAGATGCTGAAGAAGATGCGGAAACTCGGCCGCCTCGAGCTGTTCAAGACGCACCGGGACCAGCCGGACGAGGAGATCACGCTCGACTACGTTCTCGACAAGCTGGTCATCGCGGGCACGCCGGAGTCGGTTACCGAGCAGATCCTCGCCTTCCGCCAGGAGATCGGCGAGTTCGGCGAACTCGTGTACGCCGGACTGGACTGGGTCGACCCGAGGCTGGCCCGCCGCTCGATGGAGTTGATGGCGCAGAAGGTCATGCCCGACGTCAACTCGGCCCTGGGTTCCGCGGCGTGAGCGACCGCCTGCCACTGCCCTCCGACGCCGAGCTCACCCACGAGCAGCGCGCGGCCGCCGCACGGATCGCCGCCGGTCCGCGCGGCGCGATCTTCGGGCCGTTCGTGCCACTGCTGCGCAGCCCCGAACTGATGACCCGGCTCCAACTGGTCGGCGAGTACCTGCGGTTCGACAGCGCACTCGACGACGACCTGGTGGAGCTGGTGATCCTCTACGTCGCGCGGGCTTGGGACCAGGAGTTCGAGTTCGGCTACCACCAGCCGCTGGCGTTGCAGGCCGGCCTCCCCGAGGACGTCGTTGACGCCGTCGCGCGAGGCGTGCGGCCGGCGGGTGGCCGGCCGGAGGTCGGTTATGTGTACGACCTGCTCGACGAACTGCACACCACGCGCCAGGTCTCCGACGCGACGTACGCCTCCGCTGTCGAGGCACTGGGCGAGGCGCGGGTCGTCGAGGTGGTCGGCACAGCCGGCTATTACACCACTCTGGCAATGACGATGAACACCGCCCGGACACCCCCGCCCGACCGGGCGCCACGACTTCCGGCCCGGGAGCGCGCATGAAGGCCCCACTGGTCCTACTGCACCCGCTGGGTGCCGACCACCGGTTCTGGAACCCAGTGGTCGAAGCGCTGCCCGACGACGTGGGCGACGTCGTTGTGCCCGACCTGCTGGGTCACGGGTCCGCCCCGCTGCCGCCGCAGGGCGCGACAATTGATGACTTCGCCGATGCGATCGAGGCTGACATCGCCAGGCATAGCCAGATCCATCTCGTAGGGGTGTCGCTCGGCGGCCTGGTCGCCCAGGTGCTCGCCGCTCGACGGCCCGACCTTGTGAAGCGACTCGTCGTCGCCGACGCCGTCGCGGTCTACCCCGACGCCATGCGAGCGATGTGGCGCAACCGGGCGGCCACGGTGCGGCGTGAGGGCCTCGAGGCCGTCGTCGAGCCGATGGAGGCACTGTGGTTCTCCGAGGCGTTCCGCCGGGACGCGACCGATGCGGTCGAGCGCGTGCGCCGGATCCTGCTGGCCAGCGACCCGGAGGGGTACGCCCGCACGTGTGAGGCGTTGGCGATCGCGGACACCACCGCCTTGGTGGGGTCGGTTACGGCGCCCGTGCTCGTGGCGTGCGGCAAGGACGACGCGCCGCCGTTCCGGCAAGCGACCCAATGGTTCGCCGCGACGCTTCCAGCGGTGACGGTGGCGTGGCTTCCGGGCGGGCACGCCACGGCATACGAGCACCCGAAGCCTTTTGCGGACGTGGTGGCGGGCTTTCTCTCCTGACCGTCGGTGCGGATAAGCCGTCGCCTCGCGTTCGGGCTGGGCGAGGGGAACGTAGGAGCAGCCGTACCAGCCGGACGGCGACCTCAGGCAGGGTTCGCCGCCGCTGAAAGGAGTGGCCGAGCAGCGCGGTCTTGTGCAGCCGGTTTCGCACCGTGCGCTCGTCGCAGTCGTAGCTGCTCTGCCGCCGTTACGTAACTGCTTACTCCACCCCTGCCCACTCGTCGTCCAGACCGTAGAGCTGGCCGAGGGGGAGGGAGATAACGCTGTTGGCGTATCCGGAACTGGCGAGGATTTGGTCGACTTTGTTGACGATCCACCGCTCGCCTGCCTTGCCGTCGGCGTCGAGCTGAGTCAGGTGGGTGAAGGCTTCCATCGCGGCGGCGACATCTGTTCCTGACACGGCAACACCACATTCTGCAAGCGCGGCCGGGAGCAGGGCCCGGACCTCGTGCGGGTCGTCGCCGTGAAGCCCGGCGAGCTCGACGAGGGCTGACCCGTCGTATCCCCCTGCGAGCCAGAACGCGGCCCACCGAGGGATCCATTCGGTGGGCAACATGCCCAACGTCAGCCACGCGACAGGAGTTGGTGCGGGAACCTCGCTGCCGGAGTGTCCGGGCCAATCGTGCATTCGGTCATCGTGTCGACTCGATGGTGATCGCGCGAGACGTTTCGTCGCTGGAGTGGTTAGGCGCGGACCGCTAGGGAAGCCGGCTGCTGTCGAACCACGATGCGCCTGGGGTCGTCACGACGAACCACCCACCCGTTCAACGAGCCCGCTGTGCGCCGAGCGGGTGATCGCCTCGAACGCGTCGACGTTGTACAGCATCTCCTCGTACAACACCGGGTACGGCTTCTCGCCCGCGGCGGCACGGGCGAATGCTTCGATGTTCTCGCGGACGCTCGGGTGCGGCGGAAAGAACACCGTCTTCGGCTCCGCTCCCCGGTGCACGGTGGTGACATCCCAGCCGCGCGGGAGCTCGGGGTGGTTGCGATCACGGATCTCCACCCACGCCTTGGACCCGAGCACCGTCACCCGGCCGACGAACGGGGTGGTGAGGATGGCCGTGATCATCGCAGTTCGGCCGTTCTCGAAGCCCATGGTGATCGTGAGAGTGTCACCATTTTCGAACGTCGTCGCGTGGATGCCGAGGCGGGCCCACACCTCCACCGGTCGACCGAACACCGCGATAGCCAGGTCGACCATGTGGATGCCGGTGGCCGACAGCGGGCCGACCGGCGCGTCGGCGGTGGACAGCCGCCAGTTGTCGCCCGGCAGGTCCAGGAACTTGTCCTGGCTGAAGTTGCCCTCGAACACCAGCGGGGTACCTACCTCGCCGCTGCGGCACATCTCGCGCAGTTGCTGGACGGCCGGCTCGAAGCGGCGCTCGTGGCCGATGCCGAGCTGCACGCCCGCCGCCTGCACCGCCGCGATGGCGGCACGGGCCTCGCGGCCGTTGGTGGTCAGCGGCTTCTCGCAGAACACGTGCTTGTCAGCCCTGGCCGCGACCACAATCTGTTCCGCGTGCAAGCGGTGCGGCGTGCAAAGGATCACCGCATCGACGGCCGCGTCCGCGAGGGCTTCGTCCAGCGACGTCGCCACGCGGATGCCGTGCTCGGCTCCGCGCTCACGGGCGGATTTGGCGACGTCCACGCCCAGTACGACTCGAACGTGCTCGCTGTTGGCCAGGTCGGTGACGATCTTCTGGCCCCACCATCCGAGGCCCACGACGGCTGCGTTGATCACCCTAGAAGTCAAGCCTCGGGACCGGGGAAAGCGGAGTGTCCCCCGACGTGAAATTCACCCGCCGCGATGGCGGAATCCGTCAGTCCCACCGGATACCTCGCCGGGTAGGACGCGGAGCAGCAGCCTTCTTACGGCCCCCGGCACCCCGGCACCCGCAATCTCACGGCTTGCGTGAGTGCCCGCCATCCGCCCGCTTTGTTCAATGAGCAGCACCGGGAAGAAGGACGTGACACCGTCCGCAGCCAGTCCCGGCAGCGACGACGGAGGTAGGGGAATGAAGCCCGCCAGCACCAGCACGGATCCGTCGGTGGATGCGGCCAACTTCCGGCACGTCGTCGGTCACCTCGCCAGCGGGGTCACCGTCGTCACGACCGAGGCGGACGGCAAGCGTCACGGCATGACCGCGAGTTCCGTGACGTCGCTGTCGCTCGACCCGCCGATGATGCTCGCCTGCATCAACAATGCCGTCCCAACCGCACAGGCGGTGTCGATGTCCAGGCGGTACGTCGTCAACGTGCTCGGCGAGGACCAGGGCGAGCTCGCCAAGCAGTTCGCCATCGCGAGCAGTGACAAGTTTCGCGGTGTCGCCCTCCACATTGGGGCGCTCGGGCTGCCGCTGCTCAGCGACGCCCTCGCGCACATCGAGTGCGAGGTCGTCGAGTCGGTCGCCGGCGGTACCCACACGATCTTTCTGGGGCGGGTGGTGTCCGCGACCGCCGGCCAGGGGCAGCCGCTGACGTACTTCCGCGGCGGGTTCGGCCGGTTCGAGTTCGCTCGCGACGATGAGGTCTACGGACGCGCGCGCGAGCTCGTGCTGAGCCGGGTGTACCCCGCCGACCACGCGTTGCCGCTCGAGGAACTGGCGACGCAACTCGACGTCGACCAGGCAGCTGCGTTCTACGCGCTGACCCGGCTGTCGTCGGATGGGCTGGTCCGCCGTGACCCGGACCGCGGCTACGTGATCGCGCCGCTCGACGTGCGCACCTCCGACGAGACCTTCGACGCCCGGCTCGCGATCGAACTCGGCGTCATCACGCTATCGATGCATCGGGTGACCGATGACGAGGTGGCCGAGCTGCGTCGCCGTTTCGACACGATGGCCGCGTTGCTCGTCGGCGAGCGGTTCGTGGACTTTCACGGCTATCTCGACGCCAACTACGCGTTTCACGAGCACCTCGTGTCCCTCGCCCGCAATCCGCTGCTCACGTCGACGTTCGGTCGGCTCAGCATCAAGAGCGTGATGACCCGCTCATTCGGGTCGACGCCCGAAACGTCACAGAAGTTCGTGAAGGTTCAAGGGCGCCTGATGGAAGCGTTCGAGCGGCGCGACGCACGCGCCGCAAGGCAGGCCGCCGTCGACTACTGCGAGCTCGCAAAGAAGCGGGTCCGCGAGATCCTGGTGTACACCGGCGGACGGCTCTAGATGCGCCTGCTTACAGTCGGCCGATCGGGGATCCGCCGAGCGCGCTGTGCCGTTCGGCTCAGTCCCGCGTGAGCTTCCTCGATCGCCGCAAGGGTGGCCTGCAGGTGCTGGACGGTCAGGCGCACGGCGGCCTGTTCGTCCCGCCGCTGGTAGATGTTCAGGAGCTCCTTGTGCTCCGCGTTCGCCTCGGCAACCTGGCATGGCCGCGCGGTGAGCGAGAGTGGGACATAGGCTTCTGTGGACGTCTGAGCTGGCGGGATGCGGCCGGAGCAGGTCCTGCGAGGGTTCGGGACGGGGCTATCGACGACGGTTGGCCCGGTTCGCTGGCCGGCAGGAGCCTCATCATGCAGGCCTGCCTGTGGGCTACCAACACCTTGGCTACGTGGCTGAGCTGCGCATCGGTCCAAGTCGCTCATACTCGTGATCAGCAGGTGGAGGACGGGCTGACGTTCTGTCCGCGCGTGGGTCAGGCCAGCGGCGACGGAACATTTGGAGCATAACGGTTGCAAGTGCAGGGCCCGGATGTCCGCCCATCGTGGTGACCCTTCCTGATTTTCGGTCAAGGACCTGAACAGTCCTTAACGAAAGGCCGAGGTGAGGTCCGATCACGGTTTACCAAGTCAGGCGCGAGGGGTAGCCTCCTGGAAAACTCTCAGTCCATAAGTCGACGAGCGACATGCCACGAGACAGGCCTCCGGTATAACTCATTCCGATTAATCGTGTTGGTCCACGCTCAGAGGCCTCTGTCGAGGCCGCCCGATTCGGAGGTGTTTGATGAGGTCGGACGAAGGTGTCCCAATCCGATGGATCACTTGGCCAGCTGGCGTAATCGCCGCGTTCGCCTGGGGGGCTGGTCGCCTTACGTCGATCGCGTTTCTTGACCTCATCTTCGTCGCCGCGGTCGCTTGGTTAGGCGGTTGGTTGTTGAGCGACTTTGCATGCCGCTACCTCACCCGTCGTGGGGAGCTTGCACCGCGGGAGGGTGAAGTCGAGTGGGCGGTCGACGAGCCAAGACCGCACCCACGGTGACGGAGCCGCCACCTCCTTCCCCGGTTGTTCGTGCCGACCGACGGGTGGGTAGGAGAAAGGAAGGGTCCTGGTCCGGCGAACGATGGACCGGCGAGATCATCGGGTACACGCCGGGCACAACCGACGCCAACAAGGGCTGTAGCCAGATGGTGCCGCTGGACCGCGGCCTGATCATGAAGTCCTCGGCGTCGGGCACGGGCGGCAGTTGCGCGACGGACAGGAATGTGCAGGTAGGAAGCCCGTTGCCGGAATAGCCGGTAACGGGCTTCGCTGCATTTGCGGCGTACATTGAGCCATTTTCATCGTAGGTGGCGGCGTCTTCGGCGGGCTTGAGGACGAGGATGGCTTGCAGCTCGTTGTTCGATCGCTTTGGATGTCGATGTCGTTCTCGTCTTTCGAAATAAGCGCGGAGACAGTATGACGCGCCAACAACAGGAACCAGCGGTCGTAGGGATGACCGAGGTGTGGTTCCTCGTGGGAAACTCTGGCTGGCCGATCCAGGCAGACGCGCTGCGCCGCCACGATGCCAGGACCAGAACTGCATACATCAACAGCGATCAAATCTGCCGGGCGGACGGAACCGGCGTCGGCGCGAATTATCGAGGCTAAGCCCGTCCAACTGTCCGGTCAGTTTGGTCGTGGTCAGGACGTCCGCTGCCTGGACTGGACCGTTGCGCTTTAATGGGTGACAGCTCTCCAGGATCGCCGCCATCGGGCCGGGGCTCGTCGCGCCACCGTTCGATGGTCTGCACCATCCAGAACACGGCAAAGAACGCGGCGACGACGATCTCGAGCAGGAACAGACTGATCCAGTCGACAAGCCACAGCAAGATGCCTATACCGGCGGCCCCTAGCAGGATCCGCGCGAACCATGCGTAGAAATCCTTGGAGCGGGCTAGCGCGCCGGGAATGGCGTTTAAAGTCTCCTGCCGCCCCTGGTCGCGTCGAAGTGCGTTGGCCACCGCCACGACGATGATGCACGCGAGCAGCCCGACGGCGGCGATGTAGTGGGCGTTATCAATAAACCATGCCTTGGACGCCGCGAAGGCACCGGCACAGCCCCCGTACACCACCAACGTCGCGACGAATGCCCACCGAGGGAACTTTGCCCCAGGCGTCCTCCGGTCTTTCAACGAGTAGAAGAGTATGGCGGCGAGGAGAGCCAGCGCGCCCACAAACAGCAGAGCAACCGTGCTGTTCTCGACGTTCGCATTGGTGGCCTCGGCCAACGTCCGGACAGTGGGGCAGTCCAGCTTTTCGAGCGCCGGACTGTCCGCCTGCTCGCAGGCACGAACCGCCGTCCTATAGTCCGCGCCGCGCGACGTGGGAACGATCGCGACCACGGCCGCAAACATGCCGCCGAGGTTGAGGAATACGTCTTCGACCTCGTTGGTCCCTTTCAGAGCGATCATGCAGGTTCCGAGGGCGATGAGGGCGCCGACGAAGATCGCCTGCGCAGGGGTGTAGTAGTAGGCACTAACGGATGCGAGGAAAGCACCCGCTTGCAGGCTGTGGTACACGACAGCTGCTCCTAGGCCTAGCAGCAAAGCGACCATCGCCGTTCGCAGGTAGCGGTAAGATTTCACCTCGATGTTGGACATTTCGCTGCTCCTCGACCGCAGTGAGCGTGCCCTTGTGTACGCATCGTGTACCGAGAAAAGTGCGCCTGGCGGGCACCGGCGTCCAGCGTGGTGTCGTCAAGCCGACAGCCAACGAAATGCGATTGGATACAAGCGGGATCGGGGGACTGCCTCGTGAACGGTGTTTCCGGCGATCTTGGTTAGTAGGTTTCAGCGGCTGGGAAGCGGTCGCTGAAGGTGATGTCACTACGGCCTGGGAGTATTCGTTGATCAGGCCGTTGAGGATCTTTCCGTCAGGGCCGACCGGCCTCGGCCGACTGGGTTTTCGACCGACGCCGAACGGTCTCCGAGCTCGGTCGCGGGTCCCCGTCGTCCCGCCGACGCGGTCGCGGTCGCGACGCTGATCGTTGCTCGGTGGCCTTCTCCACCGCGTCGGGGGCCGCGACGGGTGGTGTGGTGCGGCTCGCCGCGGTGTTTACCAGATCCGGCAGGTCCCGCCCGGCCACCAGGGGTAGCTCTCGCGTGACTTGCGCGGTCGGCGCCGCCTCGCCCGCCAGGTCGGCGACTCGGGCGGCACCTGCCTGTCCCGTCGCGGTTCGCGGCATCGGTGCCGCGCGGCGGGTCGTTGCCCGCGGCGCGGTGTCGGCCGGCTCCGCGACGGAGCCTGGCGCGTCCGTGGTCGACGGCGATTCCGCCCGGCTGGTGGCCGACCGGCCTGCTGTGTTGCGCGGCGTTCGGCGCGATGGGGCTGCCGGTAGGAGCGGGGCGAGTTCCGCGTGCAGCGCCGCCCAGTCGGAAGCGGGGGGCGGGTCGGGCTGATCCGTGGTCGAGGTGAGCTGGCCCGTGTCTTCGGACCGCTCCGACTGCCGGTCGGTACGGTCCGGCGTCACCGCCCGGGACCGCTCCGATCCCGGGCGCTCGTCACCGTCTCCTCCCGCCTGCTGAACGGCGTCCCCGGCCGACTCTGGCCGCGCTGAGCCGCCGGAGGCCACGTCCGCCGCAGGGGCTACGGGGGCCGCGTCCATGAGCGGCTCGGGGGCGTGGGCGAGCAGCCGCGCGGCCGAGGCTAGTGCGGCGGGGTCGGGGTGGCCGGCCCGACGCCACCGTCGGCGGCGGCCGCCAGCCGGCAGGTTCCCGGCCAGCACGCGCGCAGGTGCCAGATCGGCGGCGATCAGCGCGGTGAGCCCGTCGTAGTCCGCCTGCTCGGCCAGCCGCTGGGCGATCTCGTCGAGGTCGTACACGGCCAGGGCGATGTCCGCGGTGGTGGCGTCCAGTGCTCGGCTGATCTTGCGGCGCAACACCTTTCTGAGCGCCGTCTGCCGCCGCTCGGCGCGAATCTGCGCGCGGGCCGCGTCGAGCGAACCGTACAGCCCGAGGCCGGGATCGGCCTTGGCCAACGAGCGGGCGCGGCGGGTCAGCCACGGGTGCCGCAACCAGTGCCCGGCCGGTTCGTACCCCGGCGTCGTGGGTGGCAGCTGCTGCCTGGCGCGCAGCCGGTCCCGCCGCTGATTCTCGCTGCTCATCAGCCACACGAGATAACCGAGTAGCGACATGCCCGCGTAGAAACCGCCTTCGAGGTGGTTACTGTGAGCCAGCCAGTTGAAGGCGACAGCGGCGGCGGCGATGCCGGCCGACAACACCCGGGACAGCATCGCCCCTTCGCCTAGTCGACGGCGTACGTCAGCGTTCGCCAGCACCACGACGCCGCCCAGCTCCAACGCCCCAACCGCGGGAAGGGCGACGTACCACGGCATGCCGAGCCCTTCCATCGCCCCGGACACCTGGCCACCGAGCGCGATCAGCAGCACGACAACGTAGAACCCGGTGCGCAGCACGGCAACGTGCCGCATCGCCTTGGCTAGCTCCGCGTCCCACACCTCTGGCGGCCCGGCGCCTGACGCCCCGTCCCTGGCGCCTGGGGCCCCGCCAATTGAGTTTCCGCCGATCATCCGAGTCTGGTCCGGTTCCTGGAACACGCCGAGCAGGTTCCTCTCTCACGCCGGCCCCGGCCTGACCGGCGCCGCGGCCGCCCGACCCGGCGGTGCCGCCACCGAGTCGTGCCAGAGCCGCGCTCCAGCTGCCGGCCGTCGTCCGCCGCATGCTACAAGGTTGCGGGCCGAATTGGAGTTCTCAGATACCACTCTGAGTGCGTCGGGTCGCCCCTCCCGTGCCTTGGCGGTTCAGCCGCGCACTCTGGAGGTCCTCGCCAGTCTCGGGGTGACCGATGAGATGGTGGCCGTGGGGAACCGCGCGGTGCGACTGCGTCTGCACGCACGGGGGCGGGCACGTACCGTGCCGCTGTTTGACTTGGGTTTGTCCGGCACCGCGTATCCGTATCTGTTGTTCCTGTCGCAGGCGGAGACCGAGCGCATCCTGGGGGAGCACCTCGCGGCGGTGGGGCTTGACATCGAACGGGGTGTCGAGCTGGTGGGTCTGGACCGTGCCGCCGACGGCGCGGTGGCGATGCTGCGGCACGGGCGGCACTCGCCCGGGCCGCTTGTGCCGCAGAAACGACGACCACTGCGCCATCGACGGCTGATACCGCTGTCCGTAGCGGTCGAACCGGCCCACCTCCCGCGAAACGGTCGACGCCGCCCGTCCCAACCTGCGCGTGATCGACCGCAACGACTCACCCGCAGCCCGACCCAACCCGATCTGTTCCCGCTCCAGCGGGCTCAACCTTGAGCCACAACCACCCCAACGAAAATCACAGAAGAGTGTTGCAACCACTGGTTGAGCCCGCCGGTGGAACGACAACTATCCAAGATCACTGTCCGGAGCGGAGTCAGCGGTGGATCGGGGCCTGCTTCGCCAGCGCCGCGCCATTCGCCTCGAAAGCGGCCAGAACCGAGGTGGCCGTTCCGTCGGACACCGGGACCAGTACCTTCACCGCTCGGCCGGGCCGCAGCTCGACGGTGCGGCTGCCTAGCGCCCGGTCACCGTCCCAGCCGTAGAGGTACGCCGTACCCTTCCGGTCCGCCTTGACGGTCACCTCGACGCCACCGGCTACCGGGCGCTGCCCGGTCAGGGTGAGCGTCCGCTCGGGCAGCCGGGCCACGGCGGCCGGGGCCACCCCGTCCACGGCAGACTGGGCGATCGTCTGCGGGCTGTGAACGCTACGCGCGGAGGTGTCCGGGAAGACCGGGGCGCTCGGCGCCCGGTCCGCCGGGGTGTAGCCGGGCAGGGTCACCAGCCCGTACCGGTACGGGTCGGCCCGGACGCCGGTGAAGGTCGACCAGCCGAGCCGGGACTGGGACGACAGGTCCTGGGTGTCCGAGTCGTAGACCAGCACGTTGAAGCCCATCCGTGTCGGGTCCACCGCGTCCGGCAGCACTGCGAAGGGGATGCTCGTCTCGATGGTGTAGCCGGTGTAGGGCGAGCTGACCCGGCTGACCACGGTCATCCCCGGAGCGGTCTCGGCGCCCGGCCCCTGCCGGTTGTCGGCGTCGCGCTGCCAGCACGGCGGGTTGCCGTTGGCCGGGTCGTCGGTGACCGGGAAGATGCCCGCCTTGAACACCGTGGAGGTGTCCGAGGAGTTTCCCTTCGGGTCGACGATGATCTCCACGCTGTCGGTGCGCCGCTGCCGCTTGCAGTCCTGCGGTACCACCTTCCTGCCGAGCACGTCGTCAGTGACCGTGACGATCACCTTGAGCGCGTCCTCGGTGTACGCGATCCGGCCCTTCGCCGAGGCGTCCTGCGGCGTGCTGGCCTCACCCTCCCAAATCCGGGAGAGGTCCAGCTCCGGGCCGGGGTACTCGCCCGCGCTGGCCACCCCGTCGACCGCGTGGTCGCCGCCGGCGTGCGGCACCTCGCTGGCCGGCACGATCTCCAGCGCACCGGTCTCCACCGTGCTGCCGACGGTGCTGGTGGTGGTGATGGTGACGCCGTAGTCGCCGTTCTCGCCGCCTTCGTTGGCGGTGGGCAGCGAGGCGTCGGTGTTGGTCACGGTGAAGGTGACCGCGCCGGTGGCGCCGGCCGCCAGGTCGGCGTAACTCTTGGTGGTCTCGTCGGCGGTGAACCCGGCGGGCAGGTCGAGGGTGACCGTGCCGCGCTGTGCGGTCTCACCGACGTTTCGCAGGTCCACCCGGACCTCGCGGCCCTGACCCGAGCCGATGGTGAGCACCGGCTTGATCAGCGTGTCGAGCTGGCCGTAGCCGCCCTCGGCGGCCCACTCGCGGAACAGGCCCACCTCGGGCAGCGGCTCCAGGGTGCCCCTGACATCGGCGACCACCCGGAGCGCCTCGTCGGTGGTCCCGGTGCCCTGGCCCTTGGTGGTCAGGGTGGCGGTGAGCAGCTTCTGCGCGCCGGTGTCGGCGCCCTTCGGCACGGTGACCGTGAAGGTCGCCGTCCGCTCTTGGCCCGCCGGGACCACGGTGCCGAGGCCCTTGCCGGCGGAGACCTGCCAGCCGTCCGGGGCGCGCAGCGCGACCCGGGGCACGTCCAGCTTCCGGTCGCCGCCGCGTACGTGTGCGGTGACCTCGACGCTCTCGCCGGGGGCGACGTCGAACCGGTCGGTGGTCAGGTACAGCTCGGTGCCCTTGGGCAGGCCACCCTTGACCGGCGGCAGCACCGGCCCGCGCAGGATCGCCGCGGGTGAGGTGTCCGACGGGTCGTAGGGCACCCGGCTGTCTACCAGGGTGTAGAAGTCGCAGCGCCGTGCGGCGGGGTCGGTCGGGGCGGCGGCGGTGCCGGCCCAGCCCTGGGTGACGTACTCCCGGCGGGCGTCGACCTCGATCTCCGCCCAGCTCTTACCGCTACTGCTCGGGGTGCCCTCCCATACGCCGAAGACCTGGTCGGTCGGCACGGTCGGGGTGAAGCTGGCCGCGCACTGCGGGCCGGCCGAGGAGCTGCCGGTGCCGCCGGTACGCAGGAACTTCGCTGCCCGGAACGGCTTCAGCCCCTCCTTGCGCAGCTGGTCGGGGAAGGCATTCGGGTCGGCCGCGGCCTGGAACGCCTCGGCGGCGAACCGGGCCGCCTGCTGGTGGTTGCCGTGGTTGCCCGGGGTCGGCGACGGGTTCATCGTCATGATGATCTCGGGCCGGGTCTGTCGGATCACCCGGACGATCTGGCCGAGGGTCTCGTCGTGCCCCCAGATCTGCTCCGACAGCGGAGCGGACGCGGTGTACCAGAAGTCGACCCGGTCCAGGTTGTACAGGTTCGCCACGCCGGCCTTGCCGATCGCGGAGCGCTCCTCGCGCTCCCGGATGATGCCCAGCGGCGGCCCCTCCTCCAGGCCGACGGCGTTGCCGCCGCCCTCGCCGCGGGTGATGGTGACGACGCCGGCCCGGGCGCCATACTGCTCCTTCCACTGGCCGAGGGTGGCCAGGCTGCCCGCCTCGTCGTCGGGGTGGGCGCTGACGAAGAGCACGTCCAGGTCGACCGCGCCGGTGGGCCGCTTCGGGGCGGCGTCGGCGGGCGCGGCGAACGCGGTGGTGGGGGTCGCCGTCAGGGCCAGGGCCAGGGCGGCGGGTAGCAGGAATCCCTTTGCTCGCATGCAGATCCTTCCGGACCACGGATCCGACCAGCGTCGACCGGCGGCGGACGCACAGCCGCGTCGGCGCCGGGCAGGGTGGTCGGATGGCTGGTGGGGAGCGGACGGTGCTGGACGCCGACGGCGTCGGATCACCGGGGTGCACAGCGGCACGGCTGGTCCGTACACACTGGAAGGCCTTCGCCGGGTGACGCTAAAGATCGGCGGTACGGACCGTCAATACCTTGGAGAAGGTTTTCTTCGTTTGCGAAAGAAACTAAGCCGGTCCGCTCTGGCCCGCCCCCGGCGGCCATCCGCCGGGGGTGCTCTCCCGTCCATCCCGCTCGCGGAGGTCGTCTACGCAGCTCAGCGCAGCATTCGGATACCCGAGACGCATTCGTTACTTGACTCATTACTTTGTTCGCCGTAGGAAGGAAGTGTGACTGACGTGGTGACACCCCCAACGAGCCCGGTGAGCCGGGAGCGGTCGAAGGAGATCAAGCGGTTGTCCGTGATCTCCACCGCCCGTCAGGTCCGGTTGCTCTCGCGCGCCGAGCTGACCGAACTCACCGGCCTCAGCCCCGCCACGCTCACCCCGCTGGTCCGCGAGCTGATCGCCGAGGGCTACCTGATCGAGCGGGGGCCGGGCGCCTCCCGCGCCGGCCGGCCCCGGGCCATGCTGGAGTTCAACCCGCGCGCCGAGCTGGTCGCGGCGGTCTCCCTGGAGCCGTCCCGGATCAGTTGCGAGATCGCCGACAGCGACGGCAACGTGGTGGCCCACCGCGGCGTCCGGCTCACCGGCGACATCGTCGACACCATCTGCCGGTTCATCCCGGAACTTACCGGTGACGCCCTGCCCGCCCTGCGCGGCGTGGCCATCGCGGCGCCCGGCGTCAGCTCCGGCGGTGCCGTCCGGCTCGCCCCGTCGGTGGGCGTGGTCGAGGGGCTGCCGATAGGGGAGTCGGTGCAGCGGCGGCTCGGCGTGCCGGTGGTCGTCGACAACGACGTCAACCTGATGGCGGCCGGCGAGCACGCCGCCGGTGCCGGCAGCGACGTCGCCGACCTGCTGCTGCTGCACGTGGCCGACGGGATCGGTGCCGGGCTGGTGCTCGACGGGCAGGTCCGGCGCGGTGCCGGCGGGGCCGCCGGCGAGGTCGGTTTCCTGCCGCTGGACCCGGCCGACCGGGGGCACGACGGGATCGGCCCGTTCGAGGCCCGCTGGTCGGAAAGCGCGATCGCCGAGCGGGTGGTCGCGCTGCGCCCGGGCCGGCGTCCCGAGTCACCCGTCCGTGCCCTGGTCGAGCTGGCCGGCACCGACCCGGCCGCCGCCGCGTACCTGGACGAGGTGCTGCACGCCTGGTCCCGCCTGATCGTCTCGTGCGCCTGCGTCATCGACCCGGGCCGGGTGCTGCTCAGCGGGGCCGCCGCCCAGCTCGACGACGCGGCCGTCGCCCGGGTCCAGGAATACGTCACCGCCGCCGCGCCGGCGACCACCGAAGTACGCCGGGCGGTGCTCGGCGACCGGTCCGTGCTGCACGGGGCGGTGAGCTACGCCCTCTCGGCCGCCGCGTCCGGCCTGCCCAACCTGCTGCCCACACCCTGATCCCCCTGCAGTTCCCTTCCCCCTCGGAGGTACCCCATGAGACGTCGCCTGTTCCTTGCCGGAGCGCTCGCCACCGTGCTGGCCGCCGGCACCGCCTGCGGCGGCGGAGGCGGAGACGGCGCGGCTGACGGCGCCGGCGCCGAGAAGCTGACCATCTACACCGCCCGCGACAAGAAGGTCTCCACCTTCGTCGTCGACCAGTTCACCGCGAAGTACCCCGAGTACAAGGGCAAGGTCGAGATCCTCAACCTCGGCGCCCAGGAGATCCTGGAGCGGGTTCGCGCCGAGAAGGCCAACCCGCAGGCCGACGTCTGGTGGGGAGGCACCCAGCAAGGGCTCACCGCCGGCGCGACCGAGGACCTGCTGACTGCCTGGCAGCCGACGTTCGCTGCCAAGATGGACGCGCAGTACAAGGACTCCGAGGGCCGTTGGTTCGGTGAGATCCTGCTGCCCGAGGTCATCATGTACAACAACAAGGCGCTCACCCCGGAGCAGGCCCCGAAGGACTGGGACGACCTGCTCAAGCCGGAGTGGAAGGACAAGATCCTCATCCGGGATGTCGCCGCGTCCGGCACGATGCGGTCGATCTACGCCTCGATGATCGTGCGGCAGTCCGCCGACGGCAGCAACCCGCAGCCCGGCTACGACTGGCTCAAGAAGCTCGACGCCAACACGGGCGCCTACGCCGCCAACCCGGCCGACCTCTACCTGAAGCTGTCCCGCCAGCAGGGCCTGCTCAGCGCCTGGAACCTCCAGGACATCCTGCTCCAGGCCAACCAGTCGAACATGCCGTTCGGCTTCGTGATGCCGACCTCCGGCGCTCCCGTGCTGGTCGACGGGCTGGCCGCGGTCAAGGGCGGCAACACCACCGGAGCGCAGAAGTTCGTGGAGTTCCTCTTCGACGACAAGCTCCGCGCCGACCTGGCCAAGGACTACTACCAGATCCCGGCTGTGGACATCGCCCAGAAGCCACAGTGGCTGGCCGAGCTCAACCTCAAGCCACTCGACGTCGACTGGGACGTGATCGGCAAGAACGAGACCGAGTGGATCAACCACTGGAACAGCCAGATCAAGAACAAGGGCTGACCGGACGGGCGCCGGACCGGGTTTACCCGGGGCCGGCGCCCGCCGCCACCCGGCCCGCACCGCCCACTGGGCCCGGCCCCCACCACCTGCGACCGGCCAGCCCCGGTACCAGACAGAGGAGAGACATCATGATCGATGTCACGTTGGAGTCGGTGAGCAAGCGCTTCGCGCGCGCCGGCGACACGGCCGCCGTCGACGGCGTCGACATCACCATCGCCGCCGGACAGTTCTTCACCCTGCTCGGCCCGAGCGGTTGCGGTAAGACCACCACGCTGCGCATGGTGGCGGGCTTCTACTTCCCGACCTCCGGCCGAATCCGGTTCGGACAGGAGGACGTCACCCGCCGCCCGCCGAACAAGCGGGACACCGGCATGGTCTTCCAGAACTACGCGCTCTTCCCGCACCTGAGCGTCGCGCAGAACGTCGCGTACGGGCTGAAGATCCGCAAGGTCGGCAGGGCCGAGTCGAAGCGGCGGATCGAGGAGGCGCTCGGCCAGGTGGACCTCGCCGGTTACGGCGGCCGGCGCATCGACGAACTCTCCGGCGGCCAGCAGCAGCGGGTCGCGCTGGCCCGCGCGCTGGTCATCCGGCCGCGTACCCTGCTGCTCGACGAGCCACTGTCCAACCTCGACGCCAAGCTGCGCGAGGAGACCCGGACCGAGATCCGCCGGATCCAGAAGGAGACCGGCACCACCGCCCTGTACGTCACACACGACCAGGCCGAGGCGATGGCAATGTCGGACCGGATCGCGGTGATGCAGTCCGGCCGGGTGCAGCAGATCGGCTCGCCGCAGGAGATCTACCACCGGCCGGCGACCACATTCGTCGCCCGGTTCATCGGGCGCAGCAACGTGCTTACCCTGCCGGTGCTCGGCGCCGGCCCGGAGACCGTCACGGTGGGGCTGCCCGACGGCAACGAGGTCACCGTCGCCGCCCCGGCCGACCACGGCCTGCGCGCGGGGGAGACCGGCCTGGTCTCGATCCGCCCGGAGCACATCGGGCTCACCTCGACCACCGCACCGGACGCTCTGCCCGGCCGGATCACCGACCTGGAGTTCACCGGCATGGCCACCAACCTGGTGATCGACGTGGCCGGCGAACCGGTCCAGGTCGCTGCTGTGGACGTACCGGCCGGGATCGCGGTCGGCGACCAGGTCGGACTGCGGCTGCCACGGGAGCGGATGTGGGTGGTGCGGCCGTGACGACCATCCCGGCCACGCCGAGCCCGGCGACCGTCCCGCCGATCACCGAGGACCGCACGCCCTCCGACGACGGCCGTCGGCCGCGGTTCACCGACCGCTTCGCCGGGGGTACCAACTCCCGCTGGTTCCCATACCTGCTCGTCTTCCCGCTCGCCCTGATCCTCTTCGGGTACGTAGTCCAGCCGATGTTCGCCACCTTCGTGGAGAGCTTCGGCGAGGACGGCACGGCGAACTACACAAGCTTCCTCACCGGCGCCGGGGTGGCCCGGTCGTCGCTGGTCACCTCCCTGATCATCTCGGCGGCCAGCGTGCTGCTCTGCGGGATCGTCGGGGTGTCGATGGCCTTCCTGCTCAAGCGCTTCTCGTTTCCCGGCCGCCGGCTGATCGAGGCGATCATCCTGGTGCCGGCGGCGCTGCCACCGCTGATCGGGGCGATCTCGTTCCAGCTCCTCTACAGCGAGACCGGCATCCTGCCGCGCGGCCTCCAGCAGCTCTTCGGCACCGAGAACCCGGTGCTGCCGTTCAGCGGCATCGCCGGGGTGCTGGTGGTGCACACCTTCACCATGTACCCCTTCTTCTACCTGTCCGCCTCGGCAGCCCTCGCGGGGATGGACCCATCGGTGGAGGAGGCCGCCTACAACCTCGGCGCCGGCCGGGTCCGGGTCTGGCGTACCGTGCTGCTGCCGATGCTCACCCCGGCGCTGGTCTCCGCCTCGCTGCTGGTCTTCATGACCTCGCTGGCCTCGTACACCGCCCCGCTGCTGTTCGGGGTGGACCAGACCATGACCATGCAGATCTACATCAACCGCACCAACAACGACCTGCCGATGGCGTCCACCTACGCCTCCGTGCTCGCGGTGGTCTCGGTACTCTTCCTGCTCGGCATGCGCTGGTACGAGGGGCGGCGCAGCTACCGCTCCCAGTCCAAGGGCGTCGCCGCGCACCGCCGGGAGATCACCAACCCTTTCGGCAAGTGGCTGGCCCTGGCCGCCTCGCTGCTGGCCACCGCGCTGCTGCTCGCCCCGGTGGCGACCATCGCCCTGGTCGCGTTCTCCCAGGACGGCTCCTGGACCACCGAGGTAATCCCGGCCGCGTACACCTGGCAGAACTTCGTCACGATCTTCTCTGACCCAGACGCGTTCCAACCGATCCTCAACTCGCTGCAGATGAGCCTGCTCGCCACCGTCGGCTGCGTGGTGATCGGCGTGCTCATCGCTTACGCGGTGCGTCGGCTCAACTTCCGCGGCCGGGGCCTGCTGGACGTAGCGGTCATGCTGGCCTGGGCGCTGCCCGGCACGGTGGTCGCGATCAACCTGATCTCGGCGTTCAGCACCGGAAACGCGTTCAGCTTCGGGCAGGTGCTGATCGGCACCTTCTGGATCATGCCGCTGGCGTACTTCGTGCGATTCCTGCCGCTGGTCTTCCGGTCCAGCTCGGCGACGCTGGCCCAGATCGACCCTTCGCTGGAGGAGGCCGCCCGCAACCTCGGCGCCTCCTGGTGGCGAGCGTTCGGCACGGTGACCCTGCGGCTGATGCTGCCGGGCGTGATCGCCGGCGCACTGCTCGCCTTCGTGCACGGCGTCGGTGAGTTCGTCGCCTCGGTGCTGATCTACACCTCGGAGACCGCGCCGATCTCGGTGGAGATCAACAACCGGATGTACTCGTTCGAGGTCGGCACCGCCGCCGCATACGGCATGCTCCAGGTGGTGTTGATCTTCGTGGTGATGGTGGTCTCCGGCCGGCTGCAGAGCGGTCGCCGAGCCACCCGCGAGGCGGCACAGTGGACCACGTGACATCCTGGCCGGCACCCGGGGGGCTCGTCCCGGCCTCCCGGATACCCGGCGGCGAGCTGGCGGCGGTCGCCGCGGCGGCGGACTTCGCGGTCCTGCCGGTCGGCGCCGTCGAGTGGCACGGCCCGCACCTGCCGCTGGGCACCGACCTGATCCTGGCCGAGGGCTTCGCCGCCGAGAGCGCCGTGCCCGGCGACACCGGCCCGCGCGGGGTGCTCTTCCCCGCCGTGCCATACGCGGCCTGCCCGGGACAGACCCGGCCGTGGCCCGGCACGGTGGCGATCCGACCCGAGATCGCGGTCGGCTACCTCGCCGACGTGATCGAGGGGATCGTCGCGGCCGGCTTCCCCCGGCTGCTGATCGTCAACGGCCACGACGCCAACATGTCCACCGTCCGGGCCGCCATGGAGTGGGTCTCCGGCCGTCGGCAGGCCAGCCTGCTGCTGGTCAACTGGTTCCAGCTGGTCACCCCGGCGGAGACCGCCGAGATCTACGGCCCGCTGGTCTCCCGTGGGCACGGCGGGGCGTACGAGACCTCGGGCGTGCTCGGCTTCGACCCCGACGCGGTACGCCTCGACGCTGCGACCGACCTGCCGCCGAAGCCGAAGCTGCCGGTGACCCAGCCATACGTCCTGGTCGAGTCCCGGCCGGACCCCTGGCAGGGCTGGTCCGGGCACGTCTCGTTGGCCAGCGAGGCCGCCGGCCGGCAGATCCGCGAACTGGCCGGAGCCCGACTGCGCGAGGTCGTGACCGCCTGGGTGGCCGCCGAGCTGCCCGCCCCGCCCACCGCCGACCCGCTGCCGTCCGATTCGCCGCCGTTCTCGGCGCCGGCCAGACCACTGCCAGAGGAGAGCGCATGACCGTGGACCGTGGACTGGACATCGTCGACTTCCACCTGCACTTCCGGATCGGTGCCGACGAGACGGTCAAGGGTTGCGAGCACGCCGCCGGCATGCACCCCGGCGGCGAGCACGAGGCAGCTGTCCGGGCCGCCGGCTCTGCTCCGTACGCCCGGCAGTGGCGCCGCGCCTGGAGCTTCCCCGACCCGGAACCGCCCGCCCAGCGCTGGCAGGACGAGGCTGACCGGTGGGCCCAGGAGCTGCGCGAGGTCAACATCCGCCGGGCGGTCTTCGTCACCGGCGGCGGCAACGACACCGTGGCCGACGTGGTGGACCGGCATCCGGACCTGCTGCTCGGCTTCGCCCACCACGACCCGTATGGCCCGGACGCCGCCGGTGAGCTGGAGCGCGCGGTGGTCGAGCGCGGCCTGCGCGGGCTGAAGCTCTTCGCCCCGTTGTTGCGCGGCCCGCTGGACGACGAGGCCCTCGATCCGCTCTGGGGCACCGCCCAGCGACTCGGCGTGCCGGTGCTGATCCACATCGGGCACTACGGCAGCGCCGGCGGCCTCACCGTCGGCCGGTACGGAAGCCCGGACGAGCTGGCCCGGATGGCCCGCCGCTTCCCTGAGCTGGCGGTCGTGGTGCCGCACTTCGGGGTACAGCACGTACAGGAGCTGTTCTTTGCCGCCTGGGGCTGTCCGAACATCCACATCGACACCTCAGGCTCCAATCAGTGGGTGCGCTGGATGCCGTACAAGCTCACGCTGGAGGACCTCTTCCGCCGCTGCTACGAGACCATCGGCCCGGAGCGGATCGTGTTCGGCAGCGACTCGTCCTGGTTCCCGCGCGGCTACGTCACCCGGTACCTCGACGACCAGCTCCGGGTCTGCCACGAGCTGGGCCTACCCGACGACCACCTCCGCGCGATCTTCGCCGGTAACGCCGAACGGCTGCTCGGCCTCAGCGACTGACCGGCTGACCCCTCCGGGGGCGGCGAACCGGCCGCGTCCGGCCTGGAAGGAAGTAAGGAACCGCCATGAGCACACCCGCGCTGACCACATACCAGCGGCACCACCTGCGGCCCACCTACGACCACCACGTCGGGTACCTGTACCCGGCGATGGTCCGGGCCAGCCAGGCCCACGTGGTGATGCTGACCGAGCAGGGGCTGATCCCGGCCGAGCGGGGCGCCCGGCTGCTGCGCGGGCTGGCCGAGCTGCGCGCGGACACCACACCGGCGCCAGCATTCGACGGCAGCTTCGAGGACACCTACTACCTGCTCGAGAAGCGGCTCGCCGAGGCGTGCGGTGTCCCCACCTCCGAGCTGGACGTGCAGATGGCCCGCAGCCGCAACGACCTCGACGCCGGGGTGTTCCGGATGCTGCTGCGCGACCAGCTCCTCGGCGTGCTGGACCGGGTGCTGGCCGCCGGGCGGACCGCGCTGGAGCGGGCCGACCGGTACGCCGACGTGGTCATCACCGGCTACACCCACCGCCGGCCGGCCCAGCCCACCACCATCGGCCACGCCCTCGCCGGCTACGCCGAGGCTCTCGCGGGCGAGGCGGTCGCCTACGCCGACCTGATCGACCAGCTCAACACCTCGCCGCTGGGCTCCTGCGCCTTCGCCGGCACCGACCTGGACATCGCCCCGGCCCGGGTGGCGGAACTGCTCGGCTTCGCCGGCCTGGTCACCAACTCGTACGAGGCGGTCGCCGGCGCGGACCACCTGGTCCGGGTGGGCACACTCAACGCCCAGGCGCTGGCCACCGGCGCCCGGCTGGCCCGGACCCTGATGGACTGGCTCACCTGGCGCTGGGTCGCCACCCCCGGCGACTTCACCCAGGGCAGCAGCATCATGCCGCAGAAGCGCAACCCGGTGGTGCTGGAGCACCTGGTGTCGATGGCCGGCGCCACCGCCGCTGACGCCGCCTCCGTGCTCAACAACGTCGGCGCGGCCTGGTGGGAGGACTCCAACAACGCCACCACCGACGTGCAGGTGCGGCTCTGGGACAGCAACGACCGCACGGACCGGTTCTTCGCCCTGCTCGGCGGCTTCCTGGCCGAGCTGGAGCCGCTGGAGCCGCCGACCCGGGAGGAGATCGTCGCCTCCGGGGCCACCACGACCGCCGCCGCCGACGCGCTTACCCGGCACGGGGTGCCGTTCCGGGCCGCGCACTCGGTGGTCGGACGGCTGGTCCGGGGCGGTGCGCCGGACGGCTGGACCGTCGACTCGGTGCGGGCCGCGGCTGACGGGATCACCGCCCGGCTCGACGACGCGGCCGTCGCCGACCTGATCGCCGCCGCAGTCCAGCCGGAGCTCGTCCTCGACCGGGTCCAGGTCGACGGCCCCGGCGCGGCCGCCGTCCGCGCCCAGGTGGGCGTGGTACGTGGCACTTTCGACACGGTCGCCGGCCGGCTCTCGGCGGTCCGGGACCGGCTCGCCCGGGCGGACGCGGCGCTGGACGCGGTCGCCGCCGAGCAGGCGGCCCGGTGACCGCGCGGTGGTCGGAGGATCCGCGGCCGCTGACCGCCGGTTGCCCGGTGAGCGCGCGACGGCCCGGCGCGACGCCCCCGAGCCCCAGTGCCGAATGGCGGGACCGATGAACGTCCGGCTCGCCGGCCAGGCCGCTCAGCCTGTCGCACCGACCGGCACCGGCCCGCTGCTGCTCGGCATCGACTTCGGCGGCACCAAAATGGCGGTCGGGGTGGCCGACCGCCAGGGCCGGCTGCTGGCCCGGGAGCGGGTGCTCACGTACGCCGAGCAGGGTGCCCCGCAGGCCCTGGACCGTGCGCTGGAGCTGGCCGCGAAGCTGGTGGCGCAGGTCGGCGGCCCGCTGACGGCGGCCGGCATCGCCTCGCCCGGGGTGGTCCGGCCGGACGGCATCGACCTGGCGCCGAACGTGCCCGGCTGGGACCGGCTGCGGCTGGCCGAGGCGGTCCGGGAGCGGCTTGACGTGCCGGCGGTGGCCGTCGACAACGACCTGAACGCCGCCGCCCTGGCCGAGCTGCGGCTCGGCGCGCTGCGCGACGCCGACCCCGGCCTGGTGGTCGGACTCGGCACCGGCGTGGCGGCGGCGGTCACGGTACGCGGGGAGGTGCTGTCCGGTCACCACGGCGCGGCCGGCGAGATCGGGTACGCCGTCGCCGGTGCCGCCCGGCCCGGCGTCATGCTGGAGGCGACCTTCTCCGGTCGGGCGTTGGATCAGCTCGCCGAGGAGCTGCTCCTGCCCGGTGGGGCGACCGGGCTCGCCGTCCGGGCCGGACAGCCCGGCGGGATCCGGGACGCGTTGCTGGCCCGGGTCGACGAGCTGGCCCGCCACCTGGTCACCTGCTGCCTGCTGGTGGATCCGCAGCGGGTGGTGCTGGTCGGTGGGGTGACCGGCAGCGACCTGATCCGGGGAATGCTGGTCGAGCGGATGGCCGAGGTCCTGCCGTACCCGCCGGAGGTCGTCCGCTCCGGGTTCCCCGACGACGCCGCCCTGCTCGGCGCGGTAATCCTGGCCCGCGAGGCGGTGTCTGCCCCGCACTGACCCACCGCCGGGCCAATTTCGTCGCCTGGACGCGGTACGCCAGCTGGCGGCACGAGGACGTTAGTCGTGTCGACCAGCCGGCGCCGGGCAAGGCGGCGATGACGGGGCGTTGCCACTGTCGTTCGCGGGGACCACCCTGCGGTACTTCGGGATGCTGTCCGCGTCGAGAGGAGGACCGGGGTCAGGTTCGCCGCCAGAACCTGTCCCCAGAGGTAGCGTCCAACTCGCCAGGAGAGCGAACTCACCGAACATGCCAGCATGAGCGCGAGCTTGGCTGGGTCGATCACAGCGGTGATCTCGGTGATGCGGCCGTCGGCGACGGTGAAGGCGAGCAGGGACAGCGGGGTGCCGTCCTCGTTCCAGGAGATGACGCCGGGGTGGCCGTTGACGGTCGCCGCATGTCCTCGTGCTGCACTGCCGGCCACTCGGGCGCGGGTGGCGACTTCGGTGGCTCCGAGCGTGACGAACTGACCGTTCGGGGTGTGGACGGTGAACTTCACTTCGGGGTGGAGAACTTCCAGCAGACGCTCGAACTGGCCCTCGCCGGCCGCGGCCAAGAACGCCCCGACCACTTCGCGGTGCCGCTGTCGGTCGCTTGCCGGCTGCCGGGCGGCCTGCACCTTCCGGCGGGCGCGGCTGGTGAGCATCTTGGTCGCGTCGGCGGACTTGCCGAGGATGGTGCCGATCTCCCCGTGGGGGACGGCGAACACGTCGTGCAGCACGAACGCCAGGCGCTCGTCGGGGCGCAGCGAGTCCATGACCGTCAACAGCGCCAGGCCCACCGAGTCGCCCAGCGCCACAAGCTCTTCCGGAGTCGGACCATCGTCGAGCGTCACGGTGAGTTCGGGCAGCTGGTCGTCGAGTGGGACTGTCGGGCGCGTGCGGCCCGAGCGTAGGAGATCGAGGCTGATGCGGCCGACCACGGTGGTCAGCCAGCCGCCGAGATTGTCGATGGTGTCGGTGTCCTGGCGGGACAGACGCAGCCACGCCTCCTGGACCGCGTCGTCCGCGTCGGCGTGCGAGCCGAGCACGCGGTAGGCGACGGCTGTGAGCCGGTCGCGGTGCACCTCGAAGGCCTCGGCGATCGGATCGGCTGGATGGGCGCCGGACATGGTGTTACCTCCCTGGAAGCTGCTCCGTCATAGGGGTGACGGGCACCAGCCCCGCAAGGTAACCCCGACCAAGGAGAGCACCCTGCCATGCAGAGCCGACTGAAGAACAAGAACACCAACAACCCCGACGTGTGGAAGGCGGTCGGGCACCTGCAGAAGGCGATCGCCGCTGGGGGCGTCGACCCGAAGCTGCTCGCGCTGGTCCATCTGCGCGCCAGCCAGATCAACAGCTGCTCGGCGTGCGTCTACGCCAGTGTCGCCGGGGGGAAGAAGGCCGGTGACACCGACGAGCGGCTGCACAACGTAGCGGCGTGGCGTGAGGCGCCGTTTTACACCGATGCGGAGCGCGCGGCACTGGCGCTGGCCGAGGCCGCCACCCGGCTGCAGGACGGCGCGGAGGGAGTCACCGACGAGATCTGGGAAGGGGTCAACGCCCATTTCACTGAGGAGCAGATCGGCGCGATCAACCTGGAGATCGCACTGACCAACTTCTTCAACCGGATCAACCGCACCATCAAGGAACCGGCCGGCCAGACCTGGGGCTGAGCCTCGGCGACCGGGCCCGTCGAAGGACTCCGGCGATCCCTCGACGGGCCTGATTCGTGGGGGAGCGTCGAACTTCTCCAGGAGTGGAACCTCGCCACGTCCTCCGCCGTCCATCCGGAAGACGTCGACGTGCCTGACGTTACCCCTCATGCGGGCTTCGCCTGCCCCGACCTGACCACGTTCTGCCGGCTCGACGAGCTCGGCCTTGAAGCTGTTGGGCAGCCGAGGGCAAGCGGGTGCTGATCGACGACGTCGGCCGGTTCGACAACGTGTTAGTCATCGGTGTCGATGAGCATGTGTGGCGCCACACCCGTCGCGGCGACAAGTACGTCACCGTGATCATCGACCTGACCGGCATCCGTGAGGGCACCGGCCCGGCCCGGCTGCTCGACATGGTCGAGGGCCGCTCCAAGCAGGCGTTCAAGACCTGGCTCGCCGAGCGCCCCGAAGCGTGGCGCGACGCGGTGGAGGTGGTCGCGATGGACGGATTCACTGGCTTCAAGACCGCCACCGCTGAGGAGCTGCCCGACGCCGTGGCGGTGATGGATCCCTTCCACGTCGTCCGCCTGGCCGGCGACGCCCTCGACCGGTGCCGTCGCCGGGTCCAGCAGGCCATCCACGGACATCGCGGCCGCAAGAGCGACCCGCTCTACTCCGCGCGCCGGACCCTGCACACCGGCGCGGACCTGCTCACCGACAAGCAGAAGGACCGACTGGCCGCCCTGTTCGCCGACGACGCCCATGTCGAGGTCGAGGCCACCTGGGGCATCTACCAGCGAATGATCGCCGCCTACCGCGAGGAGGACCGGCGTCGTGGCCGCGAGCTGATGACCAACCTGATCGAGTCGATCAGCCACGGCGTTCCGAAGGCACTCAGCGAGGTCATCACGCTGGGACGCACGCTGAAGAAGCGCGCCGTCGACGTCCTGGCCTACTTCGACCGGCCCGGCACATCCAACGGGCCGACCGAGGCCATCAACGGCCGGCTCGAGCACCTCCGCGGATCTGCGCTCGGGTTCCGCAGCCTGACCAACTACGTCGCCAGGTCACTGCTCGAGACCGGCGGCTTCAGACCGGCCCTACACCCTCGATCGTGAAGAGCCACGAAAGCGCCCGTCCCCAACGCGGGGACGGGCGCTTCGTCTTACAGGTCCGGCGTCAGCCCACCACGGACCGCAGCGGCACCTGGGCGTCGTGCAGGGCGCGTACCAGATCACCCAGGAACGGGTGTTCGTCGGCCTGGCGTCCCTCCGGGTTCGGGATCACCAGGTAGGCCGAGCCGCCCGCCTCGGACGACTGCGCGTCCGTGGTGAAACGCTCGACGATCGCGCGGGTGCGCGGCAGGTCCGTGGCCGCCACCTCGATGGTGGTCGGTCGCCACCCGCCGCCCAGCTCCGGCGTCACCGGTGCGGCTGCGGCGCTGGCGCGTGCGGCGTCGACCCCGGGCGAGCGCTGGGCGTCCGGCGCGGTGGTCGCGCCCGCGCCCGCCGGGTAGAGCAGCGCGTTGGCCACCAGGTGCAGACCATTCTCGTTGTACGCCCGGAAGAGCGGGTTGAACGCGAACAGCACCGCCCGACCCGCTCCGGTGGGCTCGTCGACCAGTGCGGCCGTCCCCTTCAGGGTGTCGCCGCCGACGGTGTAGCCGTTGGCCCAGAAGGTGTCACCCGTCGGGTAGCGGAGCACGTTGGTCCCGGTTGTGGTCGGGTTGAGGATCGGGTCGCTGTTGTTGAACTCGAAGTCCTCCGCCGGGCGGCCCAGCGCCACGGGGCTGTCGTGGTCGACGTCGACCCGCAGGTGTGAGCCGAGCACCTGGTAGCCGGCCGGTTTGGGCTTCTCGGTGGTGGAGGTGAGCCCGGCGGCCCGGGCCACCCGGGTGCCCTCGTTGCGCAGGCCGATGTAGGTGTGGCCCTGGGCGATCCAGTCGCGCAGGTTGGCCTGCCCGGTGGCGGTCAGACCGCCGGTGGGGCTGCTGCCGTCCGGCACCAGCAGCACGGTACGTCCGGTGAACGCCTCGGTGTTGTCGTTGATGTCGGCCGTGGTCACCGGCTTCAGGTCGAGCCCCCACCGCTTGCCGAGCACGTACCGGGCCTCGCCGTGCGAGCCGGACGTGGTGGAGATGCCGGTGCCCTGGAACAGCCCCACGTCCGGCAGGGCGAGTCGGGTGCCGGTGGCCCGCCCGCCCGGGGTGAGGGTCACCCCGAGTGATTCGGCCAGCTCGTCGACGTCGCGGCTCAGCTTGTTCGCCGGTAGGGCGACAGCGCTGGTGTTCAGGTCACGCACGAGCGGCACACCGCGGCCGAGCAGGGTGAAGGTGAGCTCCGCGGCAGCCGCCGAGTCCAGCGGGTACGTGTACGAGCCCCACGGCCACGCCGGCGCGGTCCGGCCTCCGGAGATTTTCCGGACCAGTTGGGCCTTCGGCTTGACGTTGTCGCCGGTGTAGATCGTGGACACGCCCATGAGCAGCGGGTTGCTCCAGGACGAGACGTCGTAGAAGTAGGGGAAGGGGGTGTACGGGTCCTCGCCCATGATCGACTGGATCCAGTGCTTCTGCGGCTGGTCCATCGGGATCCAGTACGCGCCCTTCGGCACGGTCACGTTGCTGGCCGACCGGCCGCCGAAGATCCGGGCGGTCGGCACTCGGGTCGGCTTCTGCACCTCGTAGACCTCGACGTCCATCCGGCGCAGCCGCTCGACGAGCTGGCGTACGTCGGCGAGCTGCCGGTCGGGCAGCAGGAAGTACGAGCGGATCTTGATGTCGGGCACCGGGAACTGCACCTCGTTGGTGGGCTCGACCACCTCGTTTGGCTCCAGCGTGCCCGCCCTGCCCTGGGCGAGAGCGTCGGTCCAGATGTCGAAGTAGTCGGTCAGCACCTCGTGCTTGTTTGCGGCGGCCCAACCGAGCGTCGCCCACTGGGTGTTGAACTGCTGCTGGACCCGGTCGGCCACCGCCGACGCGCTGCCCTTCTCGTACGTCATGCCGGCCGCACCGAACCCGGTGGTCGGCACGGTGTCGCCGTAGCCCATGAAGAACATGTCGTAGGTCGAGTAGTTGAAGTAGCACTCGGTGGCGTCGTCGTCGGCGCAGGCGCCGTTGTAGCCGAAGCCGGCCTTGTTGGCCTCGCCGATCCGGTTGATCCAGTCCACCGCCTCGCCGGCGATCTCGTGGTGGATCGGGTCGGCGTTGGGCGGGAAGAAGTACTGGCGGCCACTCATCTCGTGGGCGTCGATGAAGACCTGCGGCGGGTACCGGCGCAGGAGTTCGAGCTTGCCGTCGGTCTCCTGCTGGGTGCGGGCGAACCAGTCCCGGTTCATGTCGAAGCCGAACTCGTTCTGCCGCCGGGTGGCATCCCGGCCGTCCGGGTTCTGGGTCGGCACGATGATGGTGACCAGGTTGTCGTTGCGCTGGGCGACCGCGCAGGACAGGCCGGCGGCCAGCTCGTACAGCGTCTTGAGCGCGGCGTCGGTGCCGCTCTTCTCGCCGCCGTGCACGTTCGCGGTGACCCAGACGATGGCCGGGCTGTCCTTCGCCGTCCGGGCGGCCGTCCTCGCGCTGGTCCGGCGCGGGTCCCGCAGGTCGCGGACGTCGTCGGCGATCCTTCGCAGCTCCGACGGCCGCACGTTGCGCTCGTTGGACACCACCGCGTACGGCAGCGGCTGCCCGAGCACGCTGGTGGCCATCACACCGGTGACGACCCGGTCGGAGGCGCCGTCCACGGCCCCGAGGTATCCGCGCACCTCGTCGTTGGTGACGACCCGCTCCTGGCCGACCCCGAGCGGGAAACCGAGCACGGCCTCCGGAGTGGGCACCGTGCTCAGCCGGGCGGTCGGGTCGTTGCTGCAGGGGGAGGGCCGCGCGGCGCTCGCGGCCGTGCCGCTGAGCAGGGGAGTCATGCCGAGTAGGAGCGTGATCGCGGCGGCACTCGCCAGCCGCCTCGGGGGAACCGTCCAGAACGGACTTCTCGATCGGGCCATGTCTCGTGCTTCCCTTCTCGGGAAATGCCTCACAGTGGCCGGAGCCTATGAACCGTCGATACCCCGGTCAAGGCCTGATCGACTTCGGTGACTGCGTGGGATGCCGACACGGGCGACGGCTGGCAGGATGACGGGGGAACCCGCACTCGTTGTCCTCGCCCGGAAGGAGGAGACAATGCCGGCGTTTCTGGAGACGATCACGCTCTCGGTCCATCCGGATCTTCCGTCCGCCGACTCTCGGCGTTCTCTCGCGTCCTGGTTGCGGTCCGAGGCTCGACTTCGCGAAAAGGTGACGGCGCCGCGCGCCGCCGGTGCCACGACGCCGTCCGACGAGAGGTCGGCGGAGGGCACGGACGCGCTGCTGGTGGCCGTCGACAGCGGCGGAGTCGTCATGGTGCTGGTCCAGGCCATCGCCGGCTGGTTGACCCACCGCCGCGACGACGTGACGGTGAAGCTCACCGGCCCGGACGGATGGTCGGCCGAGCTGGATGTGCGCCGGGCTCGTGACATGGACGAGGTGACCGCGCTGATCGAGGCCGCGGTACGCGCGGTGGCACCCGCCCAGGGGTAGGCCGTCGCACGGACCACCGGCCCGCCGCCGGCCGAGGAATCGGTCGGCGACAGGCCGGGGGACTGCCGCAAGCGGGGTACGGCTACCAGGTCGTCAGCCCGAGGCCGATCGTCTTGGTCAACGTGGCGTTGTCGTCGTCGCCGTCCAAGGACCAGATCATGGCGCCACCCAGTCCGGCCCGCCGGATGTACAGCGTCTTCTGCAGCACGACCGCCGGGTCGTCGTACGTCCAGAGCGTCGTACCGTCGAACAACCAGGCGTGCCCGGCGCGGAGGTCGCGGTGCACGGTGAAGCCGTTGCCGGCCAGGGTCTTGAGCTTCTTGTAGTCCTCGTACCCGGCCTCGAAGGTGGCCGGCGCGGGGCCCGTGGCGGGCTGGAACAGACCATTGCCGCCCCCGGTGATGCCGGTCCAGCCCCGACCGTAGTACGGGATGCCCAGGACCAGCTTGTCGCGCGGCGCGCCACGGGTGATCCAGCCGTCGATCGCCACCTCGACAGAGAAGTCCGGGTTGTCCGGCGCGCCCGCCGGCACGCGCAGCGCCGACTGCTGGTTGGCCACCGCGTCCCAGCCGCCGTGGAAGTCGTACCCCTGCACCGTGGCGAAGTCCAGGTACTTGAAGATCTTGCGACCCTCGTACCCGGCGTCCATGGTCGCCGGGTTGGCCGGCAGGAACGCGGTCAGCGGGTGGTGCGCGCGGGTCTTGCGGCCGTACGCGTCGAGTTGCCGGCGGAACTCGGCGAGCAGCTTGGTGAAGTTCTCCCGGTCCTCCGGGCGGATGACGTTGCCCGGTTCACCGGCCCAGTTCGGCCATTCCCAGTCGAGGTCGATGCCGTCGAAGACGCCGGCGGCGGCACCCGGGCCACCCGCGCTCCCGTCCCCACCCGGCAGGTTGCCCTTCAGGTAGAGATCGATGCAGGAGGTGACGAACGCCTTGCGGGAGGCGTCGGTACGGGCGGCGTTCGAGAAGTACGTCGACCAGCTCCAGCCACCCAGCGAGATCAGCACCTTCAGGCCGGGGTGCTTGGCCTTCAGCTTGGCCAACTGGCCGAAGTTGCCGTTGAGCGCCTGACCCGGGCCGTCGGCGACTCCGTCGACGCTCTCCTCCGCCGGAACGGGACGCTGGTAGTCGGCCCAGGCGTCGCCCTCGCCCGGCCCACCGTCCACAAAGCAGCGTCCGTCTTCGCTGACGTTGCCGAAGGCGTAGTTGACGTGGGTGAGGCGGCTGGCCGCCCCGGAGGTGTCGAGCTTCTTGACCGGGAACGCCCGGCCGTAGATGCCCCACTGGGTGAAGTAGCCGACCCGGTGGTAACCGGCCCGGTGGTCAGGCTTGTCGCCCGCGCTCGCGGCGGTCGGCGGGGCGGCGGTGACCAGCATGGTCGCCAGGGCAACGATGGCGGTGAGGCGGCGGTGACGGAATTGTCGCATCGGCACTCCCACGAGGAATGGAGCGGAATTAGTAAAGACACTTATCTGATCGATGAAGTTAAGCCGACCACGGTCTGAGGTCAAGAGCCACCAGCCGCACGGGGGATTGTGGGGGCGTTACCCGGTGGTAACGATGTCGTGTCATGGACTCAGCCTTGACCCTGATCGGACTGCCCATCGCCCTCGGCATCATCATGCTCGGCCTGGGTCTCGGGCTGACCACTGAGGACTTCCGTCGGGTGGCTCAGCATCCCAGGGCCGCCGTCATCGCGTTGGTGTGCCAGGTGCTGGTGCTACCTGCGCTCTGCTTCGGGCTGGTCGTCGCCTTCGACCTGGCGCCGGAGCTGGCCGTCGGGATGATGCTGCTGGCCGCTTCGCCCGGTGGCACGACGGCCAATCTCTACAGCCACCTGTTCGGTGGGCACGTGGCCCTGAACATCACCCTCACCGCCATCAACTCGATAATCGCGGTGTTCACCCTGCCGATCCTGGTCAACCTGTCGGCGGCGTACTTCCTGCCCGACGGCAGGAGCATCGGCCTGCAGTTCGACAAGGTGCTGCAGGTGTTCGCCATCGTGCTCGTCCCGGTGGCGATCGGCATGCTGATCCGGGCTCGGGTACCCCGCGTCGCCGAGCGCCTGAACCGCCCGGTCCGGATTCTGTCCGTCGTCGTGCTCGTCGCGGTGATCACCGGCGCTGTGCTCGGCGAGCGCGAGAACATCGCCGACTACTTCGTCTCGGTCGGCCTCGCCGTGCTCGCGTTCAACCTGCTGAGCCTCGCCATCGGGTACGGGGTGCCGCGGCTGGCCGGGGTCGATCGAAGCGCCGCGACGGCGGCCGGGTTCGAGATCGGCATCCACAACAGCACCCTGGCCATCACGATCGCGCTCAGCCCGGCGCTGCTCGACAGCACCCAGATGGCGATCCCCGGGGCCGTCTACGGCATCGTCATGTTCTTCACCGCGGCGGCCTTCGGCTACCTGGTGACCCGAGTCGGCGCCCCGTCCGCCACCACCGTGCAGCCCTGACCGTGGGGTCGCTGGCCCGGCCGCCGGTGCCGCCGGCCGGGCCGCGTTGGTCAGCCGATCTGGTTGTTGTCCTTGAGCGCGCCCCAGCCGTGCCAGCGGTCGATCTCGATCAGGGCGCTGACCCGAGCGCGCTCCCGCCGTGGGTACGCATTTCCCGTGTAGTGCTGGGACAACCGGTCGATGTCCGCGAGGCCCTCGTCCGACCGCAGTTCGGCGACGTGCCCGATGATGCTGACGTGGGTGTACCAGCCGGCCTCGTCCAGCACGGTGAGTGAGACCCGAGGATCCTTCCGGACGTGGCCCAGGCGGCGACGGCCCTCGTCCATGTTCACCAGGATCCGGCCGTCCTCCCACAGGTACCAGGTGGCGGCGGACACCGGCTGACCCTCCGCCTGAAGAGTGGTCATGACGGCCGGGTTCGGCTTCTGGAGCATGGCAATCGCGGGCTCGGGCAGCGGTGGCTTGGACATGAAGTCTCCTCGTCGCGTCGGCGTTTTCCCCTGCACGTTACGCACCCGCCGGTCCCGATCGCGTTCGGATGGTTAGGTACATCGCGCGGAGTACCTCGTGGAGCGGATGTGCACCCCGGCTGGTGATTCGAACGGTCCCTGCCATGACCGGGAAACGTGCTTCGCTGCTCGCCAGTCGCCGCCTCTGGGCCGGTATGGCCGTCGTCCTCGTTGGCATCGTCTTCAACCCCGGGTGGTTCTTCGTCCCCCACACGTGTGGCTCGACGACCCCGGGTTCGTGCCGATGCCCGAGGTCTGCTGAGTTGTCGTGCCTCTGAGGGCCGCCATGGGGACATACGGCATGCTGATCGGGTGGAGTTCTGGAACGCACTCTCCCAGCCGCAGGCCGCGCTCGTCGCCGGCTTGATCGGGGCATGCGGGGCGTTGCTTGCTGGCCTCCTCGCGACCACGCTCACGCAGCTCTTGACCTTTCGAGGACAGGACAAACGGCGATGGGAGGAGGCCCGCCGATCGGCCTACGCGCGGGTCTACCGCGCAGTGATGGCTGCTTGGGATGCCTATGACGATGCCGGCGAGGAGCTTGAAGACGGGGAGACCGTCGGCGAGGCCCGTGCCGAGATTCGGGATGCCTACACGGAGGCAGCGCTACTGGTACGCCGGCAGAAGACCGACCGTGCACTCAATGATGTGTACGACGCGTCCTCGTATCTCTGGGCACGACGTGGGCGCGGTTGGCAGCAGGTCGAACGACACCTGCACGATGCGCAAAACCGCTTCCTGCAGGCGGTGCGGAAGGAGCTAAGGATGCCTGCTCTGAAGTGCGAGTCCTACGAGGATTACAAGGCGGCGTTCCACGGCAACGGCCGCTACAGCCCGCCGCGACCTAAAGGACGTCTCGTAACTCACCGAAGGTGTTGCCCCGCCCGGGCTGGCGGTTCAGCCGGCGAGGATGATGTTGTGGAGATGGGCGATGCCGGAAGCAGCGTCGGTCAATGTGTGGGCGGCGCGGCGGTAGTCGCGGAGGATCTTGAAGCACTTCATCCTGGCCAGGGCGTGTTCCACCTGTGCTCGGACGGTGCGGTGTTGCTTGTTCAGGTCGGCCTTCCACTCGGGCAGCTCGCTGCCGTCGGCTGGCTTGCGGTACGGGATGATCACCTCTGGGTTGCCGCGGTAGGCGCCGTCGGCCATGACCGGCCGTCCGGCCAGCTTCTGGTCGATGCCGCTGGTCCGGTAGACGATGGTGTCGTTGCGGTTGCCGGGTTGCGGGTCGCCGAGGGCCACGACGAGGCGGGTGTGGGCGTCGATGGCGACCTGCAGGTTCGTCGAGTAGCGGTAGGGCCGATCTGGCGCATCGTCAGGTTCGTGCGCCAGTACGCGGCGACCAGCAGCACCCGATCCGGCAGGTCGAGAGCCCACTGCCGGCCTGGCCGGCCGTCAGCGATCGCGACACCGCCACGCTCGGCGACCAAGTGGACCAGCCGGCGGAACTGGGCGGGCTGCAGTCCAGTGAACGGAAAGATCCACTCCGGGTGCCTCGCGGTGATCACCTGCACCCAGACATCCTCGATGATCGTCCTCAACAGACAGACGCCGGGGTTACGAGACGTCCCTTAGTGAAGCGGTCAGCGTTCTGCAGCCGACGGTAGCCCTGCCTCGATCGCCCGTGTCCGCGCGGTGCTCTGCTGCTGTAAGGAGGCTATTTCTCGGGCGAAGCGTTGCCCGGTACTAGGTCCTCTCTTGCCGCCGCTCTGAACCCCAAAATCGTTTCTGTCCAACGCTCGTCGCCATAAGCGGCTCCGGCAATCACCTCATCAACGAACGTCAGCACCGATGAAGCGTGATGCCGAACCGGTTGCGCGCTGATTAGCTGAATCATCGAGAACGCATCGAACAGGTCATTCCTTAATTCCCCAAGATTAGCGCCGATGACATCCGCAGGCTCTGTATTGCGTGCCCGAATTAGCATTCCTTGGCGAGCCTTACCTGCGGCAACTGCAAACGCCCCGTATGCTTCTCGTCGCTCACGATGCCAACGAAGCTGATCTTCTCGGTGCTCCGTGTCCCTGCGGAGCCGGATCTCGTGTTCGCGGGCCGCGGCAGTCTCGTCGCGCTGATACGCCAATGTCTTGCTCGTGTTACGCATGGCAAAGATTAGCCCACCTAGACCGACAGCCGTCGATCCTAATGCGGAAATAATGCCTGCGATGAAGGTGGCGGTTGGCTGGTCCATGCTGGCGCATCATCCTCGCGGTATGGACTGCAGCAACCACCTTATCGGGTAATTGACTCAGAATCTCAGAGCGCCACTGGCCATTGCACGTAGCCTCGTCCGACGTATGCCTCCGCCGAGATCAACCAGTCCATGTCCCGATCTGCCACCCGGGCCATGCCACGTTCGGCCCCTTGCGATCCACCCAAGTAGTGTTCTTGGCCGTTAGTGGGCCAGAACAGCGACAGTCTGCTGTTGCAGGTCGAGCAGACTAGACCACGAATACACCGACCGCAGGACCCCCTACCCGCGCAGCATTCGTGATCATGGTCGATCGCGAGGTAAGGGCTGTCAACACGGGACCGCTCGCTAGGGCACAGGGCGCAGTGGAGGTTTTGGCGGCGTAGCAGCCAGTCGTACTGCTCCTCTGTGATGCCGTGACGCTGGCGTAGGTACCTGTCCCTCACGGTACGAGCCGGTGTCGGAAAGACCTGCTTGGCCTGGCGTCGTAGGGGCGGCACTGACCAGGCTAGCCATTCGTCGTCGCTTGCCTCATGAAGGAGACGCTGGTACTGCTCGACGAGGTCGTCCATCTGGGCATGATAGAGCTATCGCCCAAGCGGCCCGGCCAGCACGGGGTGCAACCTACCGGTCGGGTACGTTCCCCCTAGTAGAGCGGTAGCTGTCAGTTCGTCGCCTCTGGAGCGGGCGGCTGGTACTGGTAGACCTCGGTGTCGTCAAGCCTGTCGGCCAGGACGTAGACGCACTCAACCGCGGGCTCCGCGGGGTCGTTCGGACCGACGTAAGAGCCGGTCTGAGGCAGCCTCACCACGGTCGGCTCACAGCGTCGTGCCGGCAACGCGCCGTCGTTGGCGGAAATGCCCGCTGCTAGTGGCCTCGATCTGGAGCTTCGCGCCGACCTTGCCGACGCCTTCGGCGAGAAGGAACCGGCGACACCTATTCCGACGTCCGCCCCGGTGGCCCGACGGAAGCCGATCCGCCAAGCCGCAGCCGACATCGCATCGTCGCCGGTGCGGACGGTAGCCGTCGCCTGCCGTCAGCACACCGCCGTGACGCTGGCCGTCACCGCACGCGGCCTCGTCCGGCGGCGGGCGACCGGTAGTCAGATCATCGAGGAAACTGCCGACTGGCAGTTTCCTGATGCGGTCGCGCCGTGGGTGCATGTCGGTTGACGTCCGGCACCCGAGGTGATCGTCACCGCCGACCTCGAAGGCTGGACGGTGGCGATCGCGGCCGTCGGGCACCACACGTCACTCGGCGTCCGCCACCGCGGTGACCAGCCCACCTGGTATCAGGTGACCGAGGACAGCGAGCTTGACCTCCTGCGTGGCGCGCTCGGCGTCGAGCTGCTCGGGGAGCACACGTTGGTGTCACTCGCCGCACACACGTCGGTACGGGACCTGCGCGGGCCAACCCTCCTGGGCGCCACCCCGCTTGCTCGGCGTGCCAGCCGGCAGGTCACCCGACTGCCCTTCGGTCAGCCCCGCCGGGCCACGATGTCCCCGGCCGCCGCCGTCGCGGCCGTCATGCCCGACACCACACCCACAGCCCCCGCCGCCGGTGCACAGATACCGGCCGCGTTGCTGACCGAACTACGTCAGCAGGCAATGAGCCGCCGGTCAGCGAAGTGGACCTGACCGTGGGCCTGAACGTGGAGGAGGAGTGGCGCCTCGCCAACGGCGACACCATGGCCGTCGCGTATCAGCTCGTGGCCGGGGAGACCGTCGGGTATCTCCGCGACGCCGTGACCGGCGAGCCGCTGCACCAGGCGAGTGTCTGTCGGCTGCACCACCTGGTGTGGCAGGTGGAGGTGTGCGCCACCTGCCTCACCGCCACCTGCCCCGCCTGCCCCGACCCCGTCAAGCCGTGTGTCCTGTGCGGTGGTCGGCTCTGCGGCCGGTGCGTGGCCTCGACCGACGGCCGCTGCCCCGCCTGCATTCAGCTGCGCAAGGTGAAGTTGCTGGATCGTGGCCGATTTGGAGTGTCGCTGCGGGGTGCGGCATGGCACGGGGTGGGGCCGCATGCCCAGGTGACCCTGCGGCGGGACAAGGGCCGATGGTCGTTGGAGCGGTGGGACAACGCTGGCCGGATCACGGCGCCTCTCGACGGCGACCGTCTGCTCATCATCCGCCAGATGATCGGCGACGCCGAGTGAGATGGCGGGCGCGAGGTCGCGCTGGGCGTGCGGCCTCGGTTCACGGGCTGGGCGTGGTCGAGGGGGTCGCCGCGCCGATCAGTCCGCCGAAGAAGACCATCATCGTGAGCATGATCATGGGGGCGACGAAGACGTACCCGAGGACCAGGCCGGCGACCGCCATGCCGCGCCCGGACTTCATGTTGTTGCGGGTGTCGTGCAGGCCGACGTGGCCGAGGACGACGGCGAGCAGGCACGGCACCCCGAACAGGCACCACCCGCCGATCACGCCGAGGATCCCCAACACCAGCGACGCGACGGCCAGGCCGGAGGTGGGTGGGGCGTGCACGACGATGTGCGCCGGCGGATAAGCGATCGGCAGGTACGGGCCGGGGCTGGCCGGCGGGGCCGATGCCGGCAACGCCGCCCGGTTCGGGTCATAGCCGGGGTGGTAACTCATGGTCACTCCTGTACGGGTCGGTAGGTCCGGTCATCGCTGGTCGAGTCGGGCGAGCAGTGCGTTCACCTCGGTGTGCAGCCGGCGCAGCTCCGCGGCCGTCGGCGCCAGCTCGTAGCAGTGGTGGTGCGCGGCGGTCGAGAGCGTGGCCCACGCGTACGCCACCCGCCGGGCGACCTCCGCGCCCGGCCCGAGCCGGCCGCGCAGCATCAGCTGCTTGGCTCGGCCCTGCCGGCAGGCCGCGACGCTCGGCTTGACCCGCCGCCAGTAGGCGTCGATGCCGCCTTCCAGGGCGAGCCGGATCAGGCAGGCGCAGGCCCGAGGCCACCAGCCGCCGGGAACGGCGACGACCCCCAGCAGGCCGGAGCCGCGCAGCAACTGGTCGGCCGCCGCCAGGCAGCGCTGCGGCGTCGGCGCGGTCACCGCAGCGCCCCCGCCAGGAAGCGGGCGTCCGCGACCAGGCCCGGCAGGTCCGCCAGGTACGCGCCGTGCACGCCCTCCCGGCACGCCTCGTACGCGTCCACCGCCCGTCGTCCGTGCCGACGGCCCAGCTGGTTGCGCACGTCACCGCCCCGATCGGCGTCGTCGAACAGCGCCAACGCGACGATGGTGGCCAGCCGACGCGACGCGGCCTCGATGGCCTTCTCGATGTCGTCGTGCGGGACACCCCGGGCGACCCGTACCCGCCAGACCACCCGGTGGCAGGCCGCCTCCAGCCCCGCGCGGCACAGCTCCGCCACCACCGGACCGCGCACCTCGGCGGGGATGTCCTCGTTGCGCGACAGCGCGTACGCGTCGTCCAGGTAGCGGCTCACCGGATCCGAGCCGGGCCGCAGCGTCACGACCGACTTCTCCGCCCGGTGCACCTCGACGATGCGGGCGTCGCCGAGGCCGAGCCGGGTGACCGCGTCGTGCAGGCGGGTGTCGTGGGTGAAGACCACCACCTGCCGCTGCTCGGCCAGCTCGGCGAGCACCCGCGCGAGACCGTCCACCTTCGACGGGTCCATGCTCTGCACCGGGTCGTCGACCACGATGAACCGGAACGGGCTCTCCGGGGCGCAGCTGCGCGGCAGGAAGGTGGCCAGCCCGAGCGCCTGCATCTCACCCTGGCTCATCACACCCAGCGCGGTGCCGTTGTCGGCGCCGTCGACGCTGACCGGGAAGACCACCCGCCGCCGGGTGTTCGCGCCTTCGAGCGTCATCGCTCCCAGCTCGACGTTGCTCTCCTGCCGCAGCTGAGCCCAGATCCGCTGGGAGTGCCCGGCGAACGGCGCGACCCGCTCGTTGCGGATCTCCGTACCGGCGTCCTTCAGCCAGCCGCGCGCGGCCTTCAACCGGGCCAGGGTCGCCTCCCGCGCCGGCAACCCGCCGGCCGCGGCCACCCACTCGCGCACCTCGGCCGCGGCCGCCCGCCAGCCGGTGTCGCGCTGCCGCAGAAACCCCTCCGCGTACGAACGGGCCGCGTCCGCCGCGGCCACCACCGCCGGGTACCGCGCGGCCAGGTGGTCGGCCAGGTCGGCCGGCTTCCCGGGTACGCGCCGCAGCGCCGCCACGGCATCGCGCAGCGCCCCGACCGGCGGCTCCGACCCGGGATCGTCGGGCACCGCGAGGTCATCGATCAGGTGGTGCGTCTGTCGCAGCAGAGTCGTGAGCCGGGTCGCCGCCGTCTGGGCGGCGACACTGCGCTGCCGGAGGTCGGTCAGGGCCTCCGCGGCGGCGGCACGCCATCCACCATCGAGTGTGCCGGTAGCGCAGACCGGGCACGACCCCTCGCCCTGGTCCTCGTGATGTTCCAGGGCGAGGCGGAGCAGCTCGGCGCTGCGCAGCGCGGCCCGGGACCGGCCGCCGTCGTACCGCAGGGCCTCGACCGCCGCCTCCCGCAGCTGACCCGCCAGCCGGACCACCTCGTCGAGCGGCGGCGGAGCGAGAGCGGCGAGTTCCCGGCAAAGCAGCACCTCCCCGTCGGTGGTCGGCTCGTCGGGCTCGTCGAGGATCGCCGTCACCGCCGTGAGGTCGACCGCGCCCCGTCCGTGCAGAAGCGCGACCGTCCGCCGGGCCCGGTCGTCGGTGATCCCGGACAGCGCGTCGGCCAGGGCGGCGCGCTGTGCGCGTACCTCCTTGATGGTGGTGTCGTGCGGCCGGGCGGCGCGCAGCAGACGCTGGTCGGCGTCGGTGAGCGCGTCCAGGCCGAGGATCGCGAAGAGCGCGTCGAAGAGCTGGCTCTGCGTGCCGGCGGCGAGCTTGCCCAGCTCGGCGGCGGTGAGGAACGGCCGGTACAGCTCCAGCGGGCGGGCCAGACCCAACTCGGTGAGGCCGGTGTGCCGGCCCCGGGCGCTGGTGACGGTCACCTCGGCGTCGGCCAGCTCGGCTCCGACCGGCCAGGCGCGGTGCACCCGGGTCGGCGTGGCCACGCCGTCGACCCGCAGCTCCACGCCGACCCAGCACGGATCCGGGTTGTGCAGGTTTCGCCACCCCGTACGCCAGACGCTCGTCTTGTCGGCCCACCGGGCGCTGTCGCCGGTGAGGGCGAGTTCGACGGCCTCGGCGAAGCTGGACTTGCCGGAGCCGTTGCGGCCGACGACCAGGGTGAGGCCCGGACCGGGGTCGATCTGGACGGTCCGTTCCGGGCCGATGCCGCGGAAGCCCGCGACGGTCACCGACTTCAGCCAGATCCGGTCCGCTGGACCGTCGCCGGTGGGGGAGCGGGGGTCGAGCCGGGTGGGAGTGCCGGCGAGGGCGGCGGTCAGGTCTTCCTCGCTGGTCAGCGCGGCGAGGACGAGCTCGGCGGTCTCGGTCGGTACGTCGTCAGCGGCGGCGAGTCGGTCGAAGATCAGCTCGATCAGCGGTGCGGTCGGCTGGGGAGGCTGGGTCATGGTCGTCTCCAGGCGTGTGGTGTCCGCGGGTCGACGACTCGTCGGCCCGCCCGGGTGAGCGGTGGAAGTGGGGGTGGTGACGGTCGCGCGGGTCAGACCGTGGCGTTCGCGTGCCAGTCGCGCAGGAACGCGTCGACCAGGGCGTACGCCCGGGGGCGCAGGTCGAAGGACTCCTCCCGCCGGCGGCGGGCCATGTGGCACAGTCCGTCGGCAGCCTCGTTGAGCGGGTGGCCGCTGTGACCCTTGACGTGCGCGAAGGTCAGGCCGGGGCGGTGGGCCACCTGCTCGGCGAGCCGGACCAGGGTCGGCTGGTCGGACCAGCGGCGCTCCCGCAGGCTGTAGCCGGCGGGCATCGCATCGGTCTCGCCGGCCTGCCAGCGGTGCAGGTATCGCAGAGCGGTCAGGCTGTCCAGCAGCACGGTCATGCCGGTCGGCACCTCGTCATACCCGGTCAGCAGGTAGTCGACCGCGCGCAGTTCGTCGACGAGCACCCGGGAGGCGCCGGTCGGGTCGAGCCTGCCGGTACCCCGACCAAGCAGGCCGTAATGGCCGTCGCTGACCACGTACCCGATGCCACCGGCGCGGCCCTTCCAGCTGGCGTCGGTCGCAGCCACCAGCGGCGCGGACGCCCCCGCCCAGCGGATCACCCGGCCGCGCCCGCGCTGCGGGTCCGGGCGCGGCGGAGCGTGCTCGGTGTGCTCGCCAGCGAGCCGCTCGGCGGTATCGAGCAGTTCGCTGGCGGAGGTCAGCTCGTCGTAGTGGGCGGCAGTGAGGGCGAGGCGGACGGCGTCACCGATCCGCTGGCAGTCGTCGCAGCGGGTGGAGCGGGCGTAGGGACGGAGGGTGACTGCCCGGCCGTGCAATGGTGGGGGGAGTTCGGCCAGGGCACGGAGGAATTCATCGGGCCGCACGACGCCTCCTGACGTCTCAGGGGAGTTTCAGAGGACCTTGATGGAGTCAACCTGGAGCAGCGGAACGGTGGTCTCGCCGCCGATCTGGGTGTCGTAGCTGAAGGAGCCGAGCACCGTGACGTTGGCGCGGAAGACGTCGTCCTCGACGAGGTTGTCGAGGTCCGACTCGGATCCGTTGAAGATGGTGTTGGTCTCGTAGTCGTACTCCTCAGCCATTCGGCGGTGAGCGACGTTCGCCCGGAAGCTGTCGACGCCAGTGGCCGCGTCGAACTGGGTGACCCGCCCGTAGACGACGTAGGTCTTCCCCAGGTAACCGTCCGGGTCCTTCGCGATCAGCTTCCACTGCCGCTCAGTGAGCGTCTTGTACGACGGCGGCTTCGGCTTGGGCGGCGGGACCGTCTTCGTCGGGCTGGGGCTGGCGCTGGTAGGGGCCGCGCTGGTCGGGGCGGCAGTGGTGGGAGCGGCTGTCGTCGGCGACACGTTGGTGGGACTGATCGCAGGCGAGCTGCTGGCACCGGCGGTCGCCTCCGGTTCGTCGCCGGCGACCATGCCGATGACAGCGCCGCCGCAGCAGAGGGCGATGGCCAGGGCGATGCCACCGACAGCCCACGCCCGCACGTGGGACCGCTTCTCGCTGGTGACCGGGCCGAGCTCGCCGACGAGCAGGATGTCGGCAGTCGTGGCGGACGGCGGACCGACGACCGGCGGCATCGGAGGCTGCGGCAGTTCGGTCGGTTGGTCGGGCCGATTCGGGGTGGTCGGGTCCGTCATGACAGGGCTCCTCGTGTGAACAGTTGGGCTGTGAACAGCCGGGGCGGATCGTTCAGACCCGCCCCGGTGCTACGGGGGAGTGGTCAGCCGAGCGAGACGTCGACGCCGCCGGAGAAGGGCGAGTCGTGCAGCTCGAGCTTGGCGATCTTGACGTTCTTCGGGATGTCGAAGACGACGACGCCGCTGACCTGGTTGCCGGGGTTGACGTCGTTGAGGAACGTCTCGGCGTTCTTGTTGGCGTAGATGGCGGCGCCGCCGTCGGCGGAGTACTCGGTGCCGTCGGCCGCGTACGCCTTCTGGCTGCTGCCGTCGAACATCTGCGCTTCCTTGCCGATGTTCTTCACGTTGACCGTGACCAGGCAGAACTGGCCCTGCGCCTTCTGGCCGAGCAGGTCGCTGCCGACCTTGGCGACGCCGCACTTGGCGGACTTCACCGTGAACTCGAACTTGCCGTCGCGGGCCGCCTCGCCCACCTTCGCGGTCTTCGCCGGGGCGTCTTCGCCCGTGCCGCTGCCGCCGGAGCTCGTGGACTTGTCGGCTGCACCGGAGCCGCAGCCCAGGGCGATGAGACCGGTGGCGATCAGAGCGAGAGTGGTGGTCTTGCGCATCGTTGTCCTCCTGTTGTGAACGTTGCGGCGTCAATAAGAACATCGTCCGCGAACGGTGTCAACAGACGATCTCGTGCTTGACAGATGTGCGAGACTTTCGACGTGCAGGAGAACCCGACCATCACGGCAGCGGAGACCGCCCGGCTCGCCGGCGTCGGTCGCGCTGCGGTCAGCAACTGGCGCAAAAGGCACCCCGACTTCCCCGCCCCGGTGGGCGGGACGACGGCGAGCCCCGAGTTCGACCTGATCCAGGTCGAGCAATGGCTACGCACCCAGGGCAAGCTCCCCGAGCTCGCCACCGCCGACCGGCTCTGGCGACACCTCGCCGCGGCTAGCGACTCCCCAGCCGCCGGGCTCGCGGCCGTCGGTGCGCTGCTGCTGGCCCGTCAGCGCGGCTCCCGAAGCGGTCACCCCGACGCACAGCTCGCGCCGCTGCTGCCCGACGTCGACGCCCTCGCCGACGAACTGAGCCCGCAGGGCGCGTTCGACGAGCTGTGGCAGCGGTTCTCCGCACCCGGACCCGGCCGCCCATTCGCCACCCCCGACGACCTCGCCGACCTGATGATCGGGCTCGCCAGCGTCGGCGGCGGCTCAGTGCTCGACCCGGCCGCCGGCTCCGGTGCCATCCTGCGAGCCGCCGTCCGCGCCGGCGGCACCTCGGTGTACGGGCAGGAACTCGACGAGGACCTGGCCCGGCTCGCCGGCCTGTGGCTGGCCCTGCACGACGTACCCGGAGAGGTCTGCCCCGGTGACTCACTGCGCGCCGACGCCTTCGCCGGCCGCGCCGTCGACGCCGTCGTCTGCCACCCACCGTTCGGCGCCACCAACTGGGGCGACGAGGAACTCGGGCACGACCCACGCTGGATCGTCGGCACCACACCCCGTACCGAACCGGAGCTGGCCTGGGCGCAGCACGCCCTGGCCCACCTGCGGGTCGGCGGACACGCCGTACTGCTGATGCCGCCCACGGTGGCCAGCCGGCGCGCCGGCAAGCGGATCCGCAGCGAGCTGCTGCGCCGAGGCCACCTGCGCGCCGTCATCGCGCTCCCGCCGGGTGTGGCGGCGCCGCACGGCGTACCGCTGCACCTGTGGGTGCTGCGGCGGGCTGCGGCCGACGCGCCGCCACCGGCGCGGGCGCTTCTGATCGACGCCGCCGGAGGCGACCTGACCGACACCGTGCCACGCGTGCTGGCCGCGTGGCGGGCGTTCGCCGCTGCTGCGGACGCCGACGTCGAGGAAGTCGGCTTCGCCCGCGCGGTCCCGGTCATCGAACTTCTCGATGAGGAGGTCGACCTCACCCCCGCGCGCCGGCAACCGGCCGTCGCGGGCGAGGCTTCGGGAGAGCATCTGGTACGCACTAGAGAGCGGCTGGCCGCCATCGTCGGCGAGCTGCCGGCGCTGCTGCCGCAGGTCACACCCGCGCCCGACGGGTCGGACGGCCTCTTCCTCACGGTGGGGGAGCTGGCGAAGACCGGGGCGCTCCAACTGATCGGCCCGGTCCGCGCCGGCACGTCCACACCCACACCCGACGGGCCGCCGGTGCTCACCGTGCCGGACGTGCTCGCCGGGGTGGAGGCGTCCGGGCGGGTCGACGACCGGTTCGGGCAGGAGATCCTTCTCGCCGTGGGGGACGTGGTGGTGCCGATGATCGCGCGGCAGCTCATCCCGCGGGTGGTCACCGCCGACGGCGCGCTGTTGGGGCGCAACCTCTACCTGCTGCGACCCAACCCGGCGGCACTGGATCCGTGGTTCCTGGCTGGGCAGCTGCGGACGTCGGCCAACGAGAAGCAGGCGTCGAGTCTGTCGGGGACGATGCGGTTCGACATTCGACGGGCGCAGGTGCGGCGGCTATCGCTCGACGAGCAACGGGCGCACGGGGACGCGTTCCGGCGCCTCGACGCCTTCGAGTCAGCGATCCGGCAGGCCGCCTCGCTGGGAGCGGAGCTGGCTCAACTCACCGCCGACGGCCTGGCGCGTGGGTCGATCCGGCCGGACGACCCGCGGTGAGGTCAGACCTCGACGATGGGCCAGTCGTCGCCGAGCACCTTCCGCACCTGATCGGCCCGAGACGTGATGAGGCCGGCAGCGTTGCTGATCGCGACGAAGGCTGCGTGGCCGGCTCCGAGGCGGCCGGCCTGCCGAGCCATGCCCCCGATCACGGGACAGTCGTCGGCCCGGTCGACGTGCAGGGCCGGTGTGATGACGCGTACGGCTGGGTTGCGACGCAGCATCGACAGGTACTCGTGCTCGGTGTGGTCGAGCAGGCTGTACGCCTCGAGCAGGCAGACCAGCGGCACGGCAACCGTCGCATCGGCGTCGGCCGCCTCCACCATCGCCTCACCGACGGCGTCGACACCCTGGGCGTAGGCCATCAGGGCGCCGGTGTCGAGCACGTAGACCGGTGTGCTCACGCCGCACTCGGCCGGTCGAAGTCGGCGCGGACCTCGTCGACCGGGCGCTCCAGCAGCTCCGCCACACGGGCTATCGCCGCTTCGCGCATCTCCGCGGTTACCTGGCGGGCCGCCAGCCGCTGCATCGCGCCCTCCGGGTCGTACGGGAACTCGCCGTGCCCGGCTGCCCGCAGAGCAGTCCGCATGTCGTCGGATATCCGACGGCGGCGCAGCGCTTCGGTGACATACGCGGAAACCTGGCGGGCCGGGAGCGCATCCAGCTGCTCGGCCACGTCATCAGGGACCGAGATCGTCACACGCCGACTCATACTCCTGAGCCTAGCGAAGTATGAATCCTCCGTCAGCGACGACCCGCTGACACACGGTTGATCATCTCCACCAAGTGGGGGACCCCGGCGACGCGGGCCAGCAGCAATACTCCTGACTTAAGGCAATCGAAAGGAACCTGGTGAGTACCAAGCACCAAGAGCTCGCGAACTTCATCTGGTCGGTCGCCGACCTGCTCCGCGGCGACTACAAGCAGTCCGAGTACGGCCGGGTGGTCCTTCCCCTGACCGTGCTGCGTCGGCTCGACTGCGTGTTGGAGCCAACGAAGGATGCGGTGCTCGCCCGGCACAAACAGCTCAAGGACATGGGCGTGCAGAACATGGACCCGGTGCTGCGCAAGACCGCCGGGCTGTCGTTCTACAACACCAGCGAGATGTCCTTCCGCAAGCTGCTCGGCGACCAGGACCACGTAGCGCTGAACCTGCGTGCCTACATCGGTGGCTTCTCCCCGGGTGCGGTCGACGTGCTGGAGAAGTACGGCTTCGACACCCAGATCAGCCGCCTCGCCGAGGCCGGACTGCTTTACCAGGTGATCGCCAAGTTCGCCGACATCGACCTGCACCCGGACGTGGTCTCCAACCACCAGATGGGCTACGTCTTCGAGGAGCTGATCCGTCGCTTCTCCGAAATCAGCAACGAGACCGCCGGTGAGCACTTCACCCCGCGCGAGGTCATCAAGCTGATGGTCAACCTCCTGCTCGCCCCCGACGAGGACGACCTGGTCACCCCGGGCATCGTCCGCAAGGTCTACGACCCGGCCTGCGGCACCGGCGGCATGCTCAGCGAGGCCCAGGACCACATCCAGGAGCACAACCCACACGCCACCGTCGAGGTGTACGGGCAGGAACTCAACGGCGAGACATACGCGATCTGCCGCTCCGACATGATGCTCAAGGGTGGCGACCCCACGAAGATCGCCTACGGCAACTCCTTCAGCCAGGACGGCCACGAGAGCGAGCGCTTCGACTACATGCTCGCCAACCCGCCGTTCGGGGTGGAGTGGAAGAAGGTCGAGAACTACATCAAGGCCGAGCACGCCCGCGGCCACGCCGGCCGGTTCGGCGCCGGTCTGCCGCGGATCAACGACGGCTCGCTGCTCTTCCTCCAGCACATGATCTCAAAGATGAAGCGCCCCGAGGACGGTGGCAGCCGGCTGGCGATCGTCTTCAACGGCTCGCCGCTCTTCACCGGAGCCGCCGGGTCGGGGGAGTCGGAGATCCGCCGCTGGATCCTAGAAAACGACCTCCTAGAGGGCATCGTCGCCCTGCCTGACCAGCTCTTCTACAACACCGGCATCTCCACGTACTTCTGGATCCTTACCAACCGCAAGGACCCAGCCCGCCGCCGCAAGGTCGTGCTGCTCGACGGCCGCGACTACTGGACCAAGATGCGCAAGAGCCTCGGCGACAAGCGCAAGATGCTCACCGACGAGCACATCGCCGAGCTGACCCGGGCGTACGTCGACGCGTTGTCCATCGCGGACGATCCGGAGCACCCGCAGCACGCCAAGGTGAAGGTCTTCAAGACCACTGATTTTGGTTACCAGCGGATCACCGTCGAGCGGCCGCTGCGATTGCGCTTCGAGGTCACCGAGGAGACCGTGGCGCTTCTCGCAGAGGCACGGGCGGTGCTCAAATACGCCGAGCGGGATTCGCTGCTGGCCGGGGCGAAGTCGCTGATCGGTACGAGGTCTGCGACGCGGGCCGAGTTCGCGATGAAGCTGAACGGACTGGGGAAGCTGCCGGCTGCGGTGGAGAAGGCGGTGTGGGAGGCGTTCTCGGTCAGCGACCCGGAGGGGGAGGTGCAGACCGACCGCAAGGGCAAGCCGCTGCCGGACGCCGATCTGCGCGACAACGAGAATGTGCCGCTGAACGATGACATCCACGACTACCTCAAGCGCGACGTGCTGCCGAACGTCCCCGACGCCTGGATCGACGAGACCAAGACCAAGATCGGCTATGAGATCCCCTTCACTCGCCACTTCTACGCCTACCAGTCGCCGCGTCCTCTGGCCGAGATCGACGCCGAGATCAAGGCGCTGGAAGCGGAGATTCAGGCCCTGCTCGGCGAGGTGACCTCTTGACGGTTCCTGTCAGCTGGCCTCGCCAGCGCCTCGGGCGCGTCGCGCGTACCATCGGAGGATCTGGCTTCCCTCCTGAGTATCAGGGCTCATCTGAGGGTGACCTTCCCTTCGCTAAGGTGTCCGACCTTCGCTTTCCCGGAAATGAATCTGGCGTTTCGACAGCTGCGAACTACGTATCGCGTGCCCAAGCTCGTCAGCTTGCTGCGCGCATCATTCCTCCGGGATCCGTGGTTTTTCCGAAGGTGGGTGCGGCACTCCTGGGCAATGCGAGAGCCCAGACCCTTCATGAGTGCCTTATCGACAACAACATGATGGCTGTGGTGCCACACGCCGGCGATCCTCGCTATTGGCTTTATCTACTTTCCACCATCGATCTCGGTGAGCTCTCTCTTGGTGGACCTCTCCCTTACGTGAGCGAAGCCCAAGTTCGTGATATTCGAGTCTCAGTCCCGCCGCTCGACGAACAGCGGCGGATTGCCGACTTCCTCGACGCTGCCACAGCTCGACTGGATACACTCGCCGCTTTGCATAAAAGAACCCGCCACGCGATTGCTGGACGAGCCCGAGCCTATGTTGATGACGTGGCCGCGCGGGTGACATCAACTGTTCGCTTCAAGTATGTCGTGCGGTACCGTGAGGGCCCCGGGATCATGGCTGCCGACTTCCGCGAATCTGGCGTTCCTCTCGTCCGAGTAGCGGGCCTCAAGGGCCGTTCGGCCTCACTGGCTGGCTGCAACTACCTTGACGAATCTAAGGTGTTGACAAGCTGGCGGAAGTTCCGTATCCGTATGGGCGATTACCTGCTGAGCGCCAGCGCGTCGACAGGTCAGGTATCCGTCGTTGACGATCCCGACCTTGTCGGAGCCGTCCCTTATACGGGGATTATCATACTGAGGCCAGCAAGGCCCGACGTGGACATGGGATTTGTCGAGGCAATGCTTGCTTCCAGCATGTTCCTATCGCAGATCGATCAACTGAAGGCTGGTATGGCAATACAGCACTTCGGCCCCACGCATCTATCGTCAGTTGACCTACCCTGGCTCGACAGAGCCGAGCGGACGAAAATTGGGCACAACTACCAACGCCTCCTTAACGAAGCCAGCTCCCTGTGCGGTCGACTTGACCGCGCATTGAACCTGCTCGAGGAGCGGCGGCAGGCGCTGATTATGGCGGCCGTTACCGGTCAGATTGAGGTGGCCACGGCGCGGGGAGTGGACGTATGAGTCCAGCTCATCAGGAGCAGTCGTTTGAGGCGGGCATCGAGGCGGAGTTGCTCGGCTCAGGGTGGTTGGCCAGCGCTGCCACCAACTACGACCGGCAGTTTGGGCTAGATACCGCTGAGCTGTTCGCGTTCGTCGGGGCGACTCAGCCTGACGAGTGGGCGAAGCTGCTGGCCTACCACGGGAACAACCCAAATGAGGCGCAGCGGCATTTCGCTCAGTACCTTGCCAAGCAGATCGACGAGCGCGGCCCCCTCGACGTCCTCCGCCGAGGCCTCAAGGACAAGGGCGTCCTCATCCGCCTCGCCTACTTCAAGCCCGCTCATGCCATCACCGACGATGCGCTTAAGCTCTACCGCGCCAACCGCCTCACCGTCACCCGCCAGCTCGCCTACTCGACGAGCAACAGCAACACCCTCGACCTGGTCCTCTTCGTCAACGGCATCCCTCTCGCCACGGCCGAGCTGAAGAACCCGCTCACCGGGCAGACCGTCGAGGACGCTAAGAAGCAATACCGGGAGACCCGCGACCCGAAGGAATTGCTCTTCGCACGGCGTACCCTCGTGCACTTCGCCGTGGATCCCGACCTGGTATTCGTCACGACGAAGCTGGCCAGCGACAAGACCCCGTTTCTGCCCTTCAACACCGGCTCCGACGGGCCGGGCGTGTCCGGCGGCGCTGGCAACCCGCCCGCCGGCGAGAGCGGCTACCGCAGCTCCTACCTGTGGCAGCAGATCTGGCACCCGGACACCTGGATGGACCTGCTCCGGCGGTTCCTGCACACCGACAAGGAATCGAAGGCGCTGATCTTCCCGCGCTACCACCAGTGGCACGCGGTCACCCAGCTCACCGACCACGCCGCCCGCAATGGCTCTGGCCACAACTACATGGTGATGCACTCGGCCGGGTCGGGCAAGTCGAACACCATCGCCTGGCTGGCACACCGGCTCTCCAGCCTGCACACCGCACCGGCGCTCGACGAGGAGGCCCGGGCCAAGGGGCTGCGCCCCAACGAGCCGGTCTTCGACAAGGTCATCATCATCACCGACCGGGTGGTGCTGGATCGGCAGTTGCAGGACACCGTCTTCCAGTTCGAGCACGTGCCGGGCGTGGTGCAGCGGATTGACAAGGATTCGGCCCAGCTTGCCGCCGCCCTCCAGGGCGAGACGGCCAAGGTCGTCATCACGACCATGCAGAAGTTTCCCTACATTCTCAATCAGGTGCAGGGGCTGCGCGGTAAGCGGTTTGCCGTCATCGTTGACGAGGCGCACTCGTCGCAGTCCGGTGACTCGGCCGCCGCGCTGAAGAAGGTGCTGCTCAAGCTCGGTAGCGACGACGTGGACGAGTCGGGCGACCTGCTCACCGCGTCAGCGCTGGCCCGCGGCCGGCACGAGACGCTGTCGTACTTCGCGTTCACCGCCACGCCGAAGCCGAAGACCCTGGAGCTGTTCGGCACGCCGCACCCGGTCACCGGCAACCCGCAGCCGTTCCACACGTACTCGATGCGGCAGGCCATCGACGAGGGCTTCATTCTCGATGTGCTGCGCAATTACCTGACCTACAAGTCTTACTGGAAGCTGGCCAACGCCAACCCCGACGATCCCGAGGTCGACCCGAAGAAGGCCGGCGCCCAGCTCGCCCGCTTCGCCAGCCTGCATCCCACCATGCAGGCGCAGAAGGCCGAAATCATCGTCGAGCACTTCCGCAAGCACACCGCGCCGCGCCTGGGCAATCGCGCCAAGGCCATGGTGGTCACCGGATCCCGCGAGGCCGCGGTCCGCCTGCACACCGCCATCAAGAAGTACGTCGAGATGCAGGGCTACGTCGGGTGCGACTCCCTGGTCGCCTTCTCCGGCGACCTGGAGGTCGACGGCGTCGAGCACACCGAAGCGCGGAGCAACGGCTTCAGCGAGGGCGAGTTGCCCGAGCGGTTCGCCTACACCGCCGCCGACGACAAGCATGCTGGCACGCCCAAGGCCAAGCAGCCGACCGAATATCGGATCCTGGTCGTCGCCGAGAAGTACCAGACCGGCTTCGACCAGCCGCTGCTAACCACGATGTACGTCGACAAGCTTCTCAAGAACGTCGCCGCCGTGCAGACCCTGTCCCGGCTCAACCGCACCCACCCGCTCAAGGCCCAGGGTGACGTCTTCGTCCTCGACTTCGTCAACGAGGCCGGCGACATCGCCGAGCATTTCAAGCCGTACTTCGAGACCGCCGCCACCACCCCCACCGACCCCAACGTTCTCTACACCGCGCAGAACGCGGTGACGGGCTACCCGGTGCTGGTGGACTCGGAGATGCAGGCGTACGCCGACGCCCTGCTCGCCGCCGAGCAGAAGGCAACCAGCGACACCGCGCTTCAGCGGGCGCACGCCGCTCTCTACCGCTTCACGGAGCCGGCCGTCCAGCGCTTCAACGCCCTGGCCGCCGACGACCCGGAGGCAGCGGACACCTTCCGGTCCGCGCTGCGCGACTACACCCGGATGTACGCGTTCCTCAGCCAGGTCGTGCCGTACCACGACGAGGATCTGGAACGGCTCTACCTGTACGGACGGGCGTTGCTCAACCGGTTGCCCCGGCGGCAGGACCCGTCCGTCGACATCGGTGAGGTGCAGTTGACCCACCTGCGGGTCAGCAAGACCGGCGAGCACGACGCGTCGCTGTCGCCCGAGGGCGAGCAGATGCTGCCCGGCTTCCTCGGCGGGGGAGCGGGTCAGCAGCACGACCTGGAGAAGGTCGTGTTGTCGGAGCTGATTGACGTCTTCAACGACAGGTTCGGCATCGGGCTGGGCGAGGCCGACAAGGTCTGGGTCGAGCAGCAGATCGTCGCGCTGGCCGAGGACGGCACCCTCGAAGCCGCCGCGATGGTCAACGACGAGAGCAACTTCGGCGTGGTCTGCGACAAGCGGATCGAGGACGTGATCCTGTCCCGGCACGACGACAACGGCAAGCTGATGCAGCGCTACCTCGACGACGATGCGTTGCGCTCGCAGCTCAACCAGTTCGCGCGTCGCCAGGCGTACCAAATGATCCGCCGCCGTAAGGGCATCGCCTAGCGGCAAAGCCGGCCGGGCGGCATCTAGATCGCTCCCGGTCGCACCGTCCAGGAAGCTACTTTCGCCTTCAACGCGGTAGGGAATGAGATGCAGGTCTGGATCGCTAGGGACTCCACCACAACGGCCATCGCCCTCCGCCCTGTGGGGATCAATAGAAATCCCAATCGGCATAAGTTGCCGAGCATCACCGTCGTCACTCCTGGACCGCCTTTGACGGAGAAATCTGCGAGCCGCAGAGCCAAGTTTCAGCTCGTACTAGTGGCATTGGGCGCCCTCTACCTGTGCGGCACCGGTGCAGGTGCGTATTGGTGGTTGATCCTCATGGCTGCGGTCGTGCTCGCTATGGCGATCTTCTCCGCCTCCGTCAAGGCTGAGCAGTTGGGCACGGTGATCACCCCCGATCGCCATCGCCATCCCGATGCGCACCGGGTGCTCATGAGCCAGCAGGAGCGAAGCGAATTTGACGCTCTGTTGAGGCTGGCGGAACGGGTAGCCAAGACACTTCCCGCACTTCAAGGCCTCGTGGACTCGAACGAAGCAGGTAGGTTGCTGGCGCAGGGCTTGTGGCATGGCGCGAAGAATCTAGCGCGCAAGCAGGAGATCCGAGAGGTGCGCGACGATCTGAAGCGGCATGCCGTGGCGCGGTCCGACGAGGTGAGCCGCTCCCGGTTGGATCTCCTGCATCAGCAGCAGCGGGCTGGCGCTCTCTGGAACGAGGTCAACGCAGAACTCGAGAAGCTCACCTCCCAGCTGACCGCCGCCGCGGCGGCTGGAGAGACCTTCATCCGCGATCGCGACTTGGATGACACCCTGGACCGCACTGAGAAGGCGCTCGCAAAGTTGTCGATCGACGACCCGGCAGTGCCGTCAGCTGCGACCGAGCATCTGGCGGAGGAGACGACCGCGGTCGTGCAGGCCTACCGGGAGCTTAACGACCTGTACGGCGGCAAGCGCTAGCAGCATTCGTAGATAGCGGCGACTCACAGCGGGGGGAGGGCTTCATGCGGGCGCAGGAGCGTGTCGCCGACCGGTACGAGCTGACTTACCCGGTCGGCCGCGGGGGCATGGGGGAGGTGTGGGCGGGCTTCGACGAGAAGCTGGACCGGCCAGTCGCCATCAAGTTCCTCCGCCAGCTCGCCATCCCCGAGGGCGAGCGTGAGAACGCCGTCGAACGCTTCATGCGAGAGGCTCGGGTCACCGCCCGCCTCGACCATCCTGGCGTGCCGAGCGTGCACGATGTCGGCTACCACGGCGACGACATCTACATCGTCATGCAACTCGTGCCTGGCCTCGTACTGGCCGACCTGGTCGCCGAGCGGGGCTGGCTCTCCGTACCGTGGGCCGCCGCAATCGGCGCCCAGATCTGCTCGGTGCTAGCCGCCGCACACGCCGCCTCGCTTGTACACCGCGACCTCAAGCCACAAAACCTCATGGTCACCCCGTCCGGGTCGGTCAAGGTCCTCGACTTCGGGGTGGCCGCGCTGCTCGGCCCGGACGTACCCCGCCTCACCGCCACCAGCCACACCCTTGGCACCCCCACCTACATGGCTCCGGAACAGGCCCTCAACAGCGCGGTCGGCCCTCGGGCCGACCTCTACGCCCTGGGGTGCGTCCTGTTCGAGCTTTTGACCGGGACCCCGCCGTACCGCGCGGACACCGCGCTCGGCCTGCTGCACCGGCACATGAACGACCCGATTCCGTCGGTAACCGAACATCGGGCTGGGGTGCCAGACGGTTTGGTGGAACTCGTCGCGCGGTTGCTCGCGAAGGACCCGCAGGATCGCCCCGACTCGGCGACCGACGTCTACGAGGTTCTGGCGCCGCTGGGTGCGGTCGACACCGACTTGGCCGGCGACCTCGGCGTGACCGTCGCAGGTGACCAGCCAATCGACCCGACCACGCCCTACCGCTACCCGTTCGGCCCCCTGCCGCCCCGCACGCCGCCGGCACCCACCAGGGTCGACGTCGTCCGGCCGCGCACTGCCCCTGAGGTCGCTGCCCCGCTGTCCCTCGAAGAGCTGACCGAGGTGGAGGAACGCGCTTGGGAACTCGCCGAGGAGGAGCGCTTCACCCAGGCCGCCGCCCTGCTCGAGACAGCGCTGCGGCCGATCAGAAAGGGCCACGCCGCCAAGCAGCCGAGGATCCTCGAGTTGCGGCTCCACCTCGCCAACCTGTACGTCCTCGCCGGGGCTTTCCGGCAGGCGCTGCCGGAGTTCCAGCGACTCATCCCCGACCTCGCCGCGCGTCCAGTGCCCGATCAGGAGCTGATCTGGCAGTGCCGCCAGCAGGCGGCGGTATGCCAGGCGGAGTTGGGTGAGGCAACCTCCGCGCTGGACGCGTTGAGGGCGTTGCTCGCAGAGGAGCAACAAGCGATGTCGCCGGCCGCCCCGGAACTCTTCGGCTTGCGTCAGCAGATTGCCATGCTCGCTGCGGGCGTTGGTGACGTCCGGGACGGGCGACATCAGCTCGCCGAGCTCCTCGACGACGTGCGTCGGTTGCACGGGCCGTACTCATCCGCTGCCGCCGAGGTCGAGGCGCTGTTGGCGCATTTGGGTCGCCTGGGTGATGTCAGTAGGCAGGACGAGACAAGGGAAGGACGGGCACGACGATGAGCCGTCAAGCACTCGGCCTCACAGAGATCCTCCAGATTCTCGACGATGACAGGTCGGTCGTAGACCTGCGGCGGTACTTCGGGCTCGACCCCGGTGTGCTCTTCACCGGCAGCCAATTCGAGTCGCTCCGTGGGGGCGGCGACCGGGATGGCGTTCGTGATGTGATCACTGCGGAGGATCTGATCGCGGTGGAACTGCTGAGCGTGCAGGTGCCGCCCCGCATCGCGTTGAACCTGCTGGAAGGACCGCTCGGTCGGGACTTGTCGCTGCACCTGGCGCCGTTACCCACCAACGTCGACCTGGGTGACGAGAGAGCTCTGCCGTTGGTGTCGCCCGCTGGCCCAGCCGACAGCGCCTGGCGCCTGCTCGAGAATTGTGCAGGCATCGGTTGGGTGACCGCAGGCAAGATCCTCGCCCGCAAGCGTCCTCGACTCATCCCGGTCTACGACGGTGTGGTCCGCTGCGCCCTGCGTACGGGCCCACGCTTCTGGACCTGGCTGCACGGCCGTCTTCAAGCGGATGACGCAGCTCTGGCTGCCCGCCTACGAGAGCTGCGGGATGCCGCTGGCCTGAGTGAGTCGATTAGCGTGCTTCGGGTGCTTGACGTGGTGATCTGGATGCGACATCGACAGGAGCACACCGAAGGCAGGTGCGTTGGAATCGGTGACCAGCCCCGTGTGCTGCCCGCTGGGCGGCGGGCATGAGCGCAGTCGGCGCGTGGATCGTGCGCTGATTACGGCTCAACTCTCGGTCGGGCGCATCAGCTCGACCTGGTCGCCTGGCTTGACCTCCACCTTGCCCTTACCATGACGGATCTCCAGCACTGGGACGCCTTCGTCGAGGTGCAGCTCGTTCCGTTCCCGGCCGGTCGGCATACGAGCGACGACTAATGCGCCAGCCGGCAGTTCTACCCGTTGCCGCTCGGGCGTGCTTCGCACCCGCGTTCCGTGACCGCGAACAGTGCTGACCAGCCCCTCGGACCGCAGGATCGCCATCGCCATCCGGACGGCCTCACGGCCGATGCCGTACTCCTGGGTCAGCCGGGCTTCGCTCGGCAGCGATACCCCGGGCGCCAGCTCACCGGATTCGATTCGCTGCCGCAAAAGATCGGCGACCTGCACGTAGACGGGCGTGTGTGAGCGCGGATCGACGGTCATGCCTCGTAAGCCTTGTCCCCCCGTGGGCCGCACTGGTTGTGCCCCTATGCCCCTGTCCGTATATTTACGGAGGTGGCAGCACCTGAGGCCGGAAGCTGGGTCTGTAGCCCGGTCGGGTGACGCCGCACAGGAGCCCCTAGTGCCGTGCCGCTGACTCAAGCCGCGGTGGTAGGGCGGGTGGGGTCGCGCGAGCGGGGCCCACCCTCCGTCCAGAGAGAGGCAGGTTGGTACATGAGCTCCCGCGACCAACGACCGGCACGCGAGGGCCGGGCGACGTATCGCTCTTCGGCGTACACCAGTCTGCTGCCCTGGCAGGTGGGCGAGCGTCGGTTCGCGCCCACCGGGTTCGGGCGTCGCGGCCTGAACCCCAGCGACGTATACGCCTTCCTCGACCGGGTCGCCGTCGACATGGCCGCTCTCCACGCCGCCCTTGCCGAAAGCCGCCGGGAGACCGCACGGATCAAGGAGGCGCTTCGTCGCTGGCAGTCCGAGCACGCCCGCGGCGGCAACGAGCGGGGGCACACCCGATGAGCCAGCGGTATGTCATCCATCTGCCCGTGACCGCCGCCGACCTGCCCGCCGCACAGCGCCTGGCCCGGGTCATCGGCCGTTGGATGTCCGTGCTGCCGACGACCGATCCCGGGGAGACCACGGTGTCCGAGGAGGATCAGCAGTTCCTCCGCCACCGGGTCTTCTGTGACCTGCTGATGCCCGGCGGTCGGCGCTGTGTGCTCCGGGCCGACCACGACGGCGACTGCTCCCGCCGCCTGCGCCGCTGACGGCTGGTCTAACCCGCGATACCTGGGAGCACGCGCTTCCACTGCTGGTCAGGACATAGGCGGTACCGATCCTACGAGCCGCAATCACGTATGGCTATCGATCGATTGCAGGATGTGCCCGATGTGAAGCGCCGGTAATCCTGAAGGGCCAGCCCACGGCTGCAGGGGGATTCATGGGTAGTCCCGCACGTCGCCGTCATACGCCCTCCGGTGTCCGTCAGCTGCGCCTGGTGCCAGATCCCACCGCCCAGGCAGTGGCTGCCTTCGGTGCCCGAGTCGCGGAAAAGACCGGTCGAGGCGGTGATCCCGAGGATCAGTTGCGCGGGCCTCTGGAAGAGCTGCTTCGTCGCATGGGCCAGCACCTGGGAGTCGACGCCGTTCCCTACGGAGAGGTGCGGCTCAACGTGGTTCGAGCGCGCCCCGACTTCGCCGTGGACGTCGCCGGAGTCCGCGTCGGATACGTCGAGCTGAAAGCCACCGGGCATGGGGTGCCCTCGACCTGGCGCCGCCCTGCAAAGCGTGAGCGCCTGCAGTGGGAGAAGCTCAAGGCCCTACCGAACGTCCTCTATTCCGACGGCATTGCCTGGGCGAGATACACCTACGGAGAGCTGGCTGGCTCCGTCGTCTACCTGGAAGGCGACCTCTCCGGCGGGCGGCGCCCGCTGCGGGCGACCGGACCGGAGTTCGAGGCTCTCATCCAGGAGTTCCTGCTGTGGCAGCCCGAACAGCCGCGAACGCTGGCCCAGCTCATCCGGATCGTCGCCGGGCTGTGTCGGCTGCTGCGCGACGAGGTTGGCGCGATCCTCGCGGACCCCACCCGCGATCTGGCTCACGAGGAGTTGTCGCTGCTTGCCGCTGACTGGCGCGATCTGCTCTTCCCCGATCTGGACGACGCCGGCTTCGCGGACGCCTACGCCCAGACCGTCACCTTCGCACTGCTCCTCGCCCGCATCGACGGGATCGTCTTCGATGAGACCCCGCTGCACGAGATCGCCCGTCTGCTCGGCAAGAAGCACTCCCTCATGGGCCGGGCCCTGGCGGTGCTGACCGACAACGACGCAGCCTACGAGCTTCGAATGATCGACACCTTGTCGCGGGTTATCGGTTGTGTCGACTGGAGCACCATCGACAGCGGGCGGGGCGATATCCACGCCGACTTGTACGAGCGTTTCCTGTCCACCTACGACCCCACGTTGCGGCGGCGCAGCGGATCCTTCTACACCCCGCAGCCCGTCGCGGGCGCTGTCGTCGACTTGGTGGACGAGATTCTGCGTGACCGGTTCGATCGTTCGTGGGGGTTCGCCGCCCACGATGTCACCGTCGTGGATCCCGCGATGGGTACCGGAACCTTCCTCGTCGAGGTGTTACGAGCGGTCTCGGCGACGATCGACGCCAAGCAGGGTGCGGGCGCGCGGGGGCCACGGTTGCGGCAGTTCTTCCAACAGCGTCTCGTCGGTTTCGAGATCCAGGCCGCGCCCTACGCCGTCACGGAACTTCGGCTGCACCAGGCGATGAAGACGCAGTTCCATACCGAACTTCCCCCGTCCGAGTACCGGTTCCTTACCGACGCGTTGGAAGATCCCGATACCCAGCAGGGCCGGCTGCGGGCGGCGGCGTATCGGGTCATCGATCGCTCTCGCCTGGAGGCGAACCGGATCAAGCGTGATGTGCCCGTCATGGTCGTGGTGGGCAATCCACCGCACGTGGAGAACACCCGGGGTCGGGCACCGTGGATCGAAGAGCGGCGGAAGACGCCTCTTCTTCCGGGGGCCTGTCCCGATCGGCCCTCGCTCGACGAGTTCCGGGTGCCCGGCGGAGGCCGCTACGAGTCGGACCTCTACGGGCTGCCGTGGTGCTTCTGGCGCTGGGCGCTATGGAAGGCCTTCGAGGCTCACCCTGGAGAGCCACAGGGGATCGTGGCCTTCGTGACGCCGTCGAGCTTCGTCAAGGGCAAGTCCTTCGAGGGCATGCGGGAGTACCTCCGACGGACCTGCGACGAAGGATGGATCATCGAGCTGTCCCCTGAGGGAAATCGGCCGCAGCAACACACCCGCCTCTTCGGGCCGGACGTCGGGCGGCAGCTCTGCATTGCGGTCTTCGCCCGCTACGGCCAGGGCGACCGAACAACTCCGGCGACGATCAGGACGGTCGCACTGACTGGTTCGAGAGAAGACAAGCTCCGGCGGTTGCAGGAGCTGTGCCTGACCGACCCGGCGTGGCACCAATGCCGTGCGGGATGGCGCGCGCCGTTCCTGCCGGATTCCGACACCGACTGGGATCGCTACCCGGGACTGAAGCAGCTCTTTCCGGAGTCATCCCGCGGCGTGACGGCAGGACGAACCTGGATCTACTCCCCGGACGCCGACACCCTTCACCGCCGCTGGCGCAGATTCATTCAAGCGGGGGAGGGCCTGCGCCGGCGGATGCTGCCCGAGTCCCGGGACCGCAAGCTCGACAGCATCGTCCGTCCGCTGCCCGGGATGCCAGCACCGGCCGGGCCGCTTACTGCGGAGACGGGCCCGGCGCCGACGGCCGTAAGGGTCGCCTACCGCTCCTTCGACCGACAGTGGGTGCTGCCGGACAGCCGGCTCATGGTGATGCCCAGGCCGCCGCTGTGGGCAGTCCGGTCACCACACCAGATCTACCTGACCGAGCAGAACAGCCACCCGATCGAGAGCGGTCCGGGCGTCACCTTCACCCAGCTGATACCCGACCTGGATCACTACAACGGACGCAGCGGGCGGGTCTTCCCGCTCTACTGCGACACCTCCACAGGGCGACCCAACGTCGCACCAGGGCTGTGCGCAATGCTGGCCGAGACGCTCGGTACCGAGGTGGCGGCGGCCGAGGTTATGGCCTACGTCGCCGCAGTCGCCGCCCACCCCGGCTACACCGAGCGGTTTCGGCAGGAACTGCAGCACCCCGGCGTACGGGTGCCGCTGACCGCGGATGCCGACGAGTGGGCGGCGGCGGTGTCGATTGGTCGGGAGTTGTTGTGGCTGCATACCTTCGGCCAGGCCAACCTGGGCGAGCAGCCGACCTCGTTCCGTGACTACGTCGACGAGGCGGCGCCGAAGGTGCGGGCAGCGATACCGGACGAGCCGGGAGCCCTCCCCGACAGCATCTCCTGGGAGGCGGACAGCGAGACGCTGCTGGTCGGCAACGGGCGCATCGCTCCCGTCCATCGTCGAGTCTGGGAGTATGACGTCGGTGGGATGAGAGTTATCCGGCACTGGTTCAACTACCGGTGCGCCCACCAACGCCACCGACGTCGCTCCTCCCCGCTGGATGATGAGGAGCTGAACCGCTGGAGCAGCGACCTCACCGACGAGCTGCTGGAGATCCTCGCGGTGCTCGGCGGTTGCGTGGCTGCCGAACCGCGGCAGGTGAACCTACTGGATCGCATCTGCGCCGGTCGGCTGATCTCCGTCGCAGACCTGGCGGCCGGTGGCGTCCTGCCGATACAGGGAGCCGCCAAGCTCACCGCGGTTGACGAAGGGCGTATTCCGAGACTGTTTTGACGGTTTCCGTCGATGCGCCTTCCGGACCGCTTTGGGGCACGTCAGCAGTCGTAGCGGTGCTTGCGGAGCAGCCGCCGTACGGTCTCGGGATCGGGACTTTCACCGTCCCAGCCCCTCGTCGCTGGTGACGTCGTAGCCGCGCTGGCGCAGCTTCACCAACAGCTCGCCCGCCCGTGCCGATCCATCGGCATCGAGGATCTCGCCGCAGCGGGCCTTGGTGATTCGCTGCCTGCTCCGCGCTGACCACCATGGCCCCAGCGCCCGCGGCCTGCGCCGCTGACAACACAAGCGTGTCGGCTATCCGTCACTTCGCTGGCCGCGTCGGGTCGGTCTGCTTCCGTAGCGCGGTGGACCTCATCGACCAGCCGAAGAACATGGGGAAGCGCTGGTGACCGCGATGCTGGGTCCGGCGTGGACGCTCAAACCCGACACTCCGGAGGACACCGGCCGCCAGCCGCTCGCCGTCGAGACTGTGATCGGCACGCACGCCGCGGGGCTGATTCCCGGCGTCATCACCACCACCCCCCACGCCCGTTACCTGGCCCTGCACGCCCGCCTCGCGATCGAGGCGCAGCGGCGTGGCTGGACCGACAAGGCAGACCTGGGACAGTTCCGCGCGCTGGTCCGCCGCGCTGAGGTCGTGCTGGGCGCGGTGTCCGTTGCGCACGGCGACGACGACCACCACCTACGGGCGGGATCGTTCGGTTCACACGGCGTGAACACGATTCGGCCCGCACTGGACCGGCAGCGTGCCGTCGATGTCGGTCATGTGGCCGACGCGTATAGCCGGGTACCTGGCGGCTACCTGCAGACGTACGCAGGGATCGAGGCGGTTCTCGGCCTCACCGATGGGGGACGGATTCCCCTGCCCGGGCCGGCGGCCGACGCCGACCAGCTCGCCGCCCTCGACGAGGTGCTGAGCGTGGCGGAACGGGAGAAGCCGCTCTCCATGGCGGACCTCGATGCCCTGCGCCACCTGTGCGTGTGCGCCATCGGCGACGCCCCCGACGGCGCGTGCGTGCGCAACGCCTACTTCGTCGACCCCGGCCACACCGATTACGCCAGGACCCATCGGCGCAGCGCCGCGCTGTTGGTTGGGGCGCTCACCGGCGAGCAGGTCGATGCGGAGTCGATCGACATGTCCATGGACCGGTGGTGCTGCTTCCGGCCGGGGCTGCTGGAGTTGGTGGGCGAGGACCTGCACCCTCATGCCCTCGTTTGGCGTGGTGCGCTGCTGCGCAACTGGTCGGTCTGGGCGTGGCGGCTGATCTGGGCGCGGTTGGTGTCGCCGTTGTCCGGCACCGGCACCCTTGAGCAGGCGATCGCCGAGTTCGTCCGCGCTCTTCCGGACGCAACCGTCCGCGAGGCGCTCATTGACGGCCTCCCTCCGGTGGCCGACCACGTCGGCACCCCATTGCCGGTCGAGCATGACCTGTACGACGACGCGCTCGAAGCTGACGACTGGACGGTGCTTGGCATGCTGCGGCTGCTCGCCGTCGGCGCCCGACGGCTGGACCATCTCGACCCGGTCACCCGGGACGCCTTCGTCGGAGCGTTCTCCGACGACCTGGGACCCGGCTACGTCGTCGCGTGGCTCGACCGCGACGCCGACCGCCCGCTGGCCGATGCCGTCTCTGACCTCGCCGCTGCGCTGTTCCATCGGGCCGAATCGGTGAGCCGGCAGAAGATGCAGTGGACCCGGTACGGCCTGCGCCTGCCCACCCGTCTGCGCCGCGTCGGCGACCGGTGGCGCCTGGAGGGCCGGGAAGGCCGGGGGGCGGTCTCCCTCCGGCTGCCGACCTTCACCAACGTCATGCAGCAACTGGGTGTGGTCGCGCACGACGGCGGCACCTGGCGTGCCGGCCGGCACGCCACGGAGGTGACGTCGTGACGTTGTGGGAGGACCTGCGGGGAGCCGCCCCGCCGGCGCTGCTGCGCGGCCGGCCGCTCGCCGACGCCGAAGAGGTCCTCGTCCTCACGTACACCTGTGACCTGTCCTTCTTCGAGGACGTCTGCCTGCGGGAGGCGCAGGCCGTCCGCGCCCGCACCACCATCCTTTACGACGCCGACGAGCTCACCCAGGGGCCCCGCCGGGCCGATTACCTGGCCCTGCCGGTCGTCTGCAAGGGAGGCGGGGCCTTCCACCCGAAGCTCGTGGTGATCGCCTCCGAGACGGACGCCGTGGTTGCCATCGGGTCCGGCAACGCCACCCCGTCGGGCTGGCACCACAACGCGGAGGTCTGGACGCTGCTACGCGGTGCAGGCCAGACGGTGCCGCAGCTGTTCCATGACCTCGCTGCCTGGCTGCGCCGACTGCCCGCTGCGGTCTGGGTGGAGAACCTCGGTCGGGAACGCCTCGACCGAGTCGCGGCGCTGCTTACCGCCCGTCCGGCGGAGCAGGCCCCCGGCCAGCCGGTGCTGGTGACGACGGCGGCGCGTCCGATCATCGAGCAGCTTCCGGTGCCGGGGACGCCCGTCACGTCGCTCGCGGTCGCCGCCCCGTTCTTCGACCCGCGGGCGGAGGCGCTGCGCCGGCTGGTCGACCGCTTCGGACCCGCCGAACTGCACCTCCTGCTCACCCGGGACGTCCAGTGCGACCCGGACACCCTCGCCGGAGTGGTCAAACGCGCGCCGACGGGCGTGGTCGCCACCCCGAAGAGCAGCCGCTACCACCACGCGAAGATCGTGGAGTGGAGAACGGCCGACCAGTCGTGGGCGCTGACCGGCAGCGCCAACTGCAGCATGGCCGCCCTGGTCAGGACCATGGCCACGCGTGGCAACTGCGAGCTCGGCCTGCTGACCGAGACGGCCCCGTTGATCGACACCGGAGCCGCCCACGAAGTGGACCTGGCGCAGCCGGCGGGTCTGCACGTACGGGAACCCGGCGAACGCGTCCCCTCGCAGGCGGCCCTCCGCGTGCTCGGGGTCCGGGTCGACGCCGAGCGGGTGGAGGCCACCGTTCTCGCCGACGCGGAGCTGGCCCCGGCATGGCTCATGGTCGACGGGCTGCGGCTCGACCACCAACACAGCGACGGCAAACTCCACCTCTACGCCGCTGTCCCGGCGGCCGACTGGTCTCTTTTGTCCGGTGGGCGGGTGACCGTGCACGTGGCGACCGACATGGGCGTCGAGATCCGCGACGTGGTGGTGACCGACGTGACTGCGGCGCTGTCGCGCATCGACCGCCCGTCCCCGCTGGAACACACGTCGCTGCCGCTCGTCATCGCCGACCAGGCACACCTGGCCGCGCTCGTCGAGGCGCTCGCCCACCTGGCCTCGGTCCGCCCGGACCGCATCGCCACCCCGCCCGGCAGCAACCGGCGGCGCCAGGTCGAAGGTCGGATCACCGCGGCCGTCGGGCCGGCGCTGCTGCGTTTCGCCCTCGGCGTGGACGGCCGGAGCCGGCCAACGCCGACCGACGAAGAGATCTTCGACGATCCGGACGAGGACAACGGCGCTTCGCGGCGGCCCGGCCAGGGGGAGCGGAGGACGACGGAGGAGGGTTCACCGGACCGGGCGGCGCCTGTCGCGACGGTGCTGGACGCGCTCACGCCAGGCCAGCGCACCCGGTTACGACGTGAGATCGAAGGACTGGTCGACGCGTCGGAGGGGTGGTCGCTGCCGGCGAAGCTGGCCGTCATCCGGCTGGTGCTGACCTTGGTCGCCGGCGGGCTCTGGCTGGATCCGGCCGACTGGTCCGACCTCCTCTACTGGGTGGTGCTGCAACTCTGGATGACCGACCAAGAGGAGAGCCTGGACGACGAGCACGCGGCCCTCGCCACCATCGGGCTCGTGGCGCTGCGCAGCGGTCTCGACCGCCGGACCGAGCCGGACAGCGAACTCGTCGAGCAATTCGAGGAGCTACGGCAGGCGTACGTGGAGCGGACCGACTGGCTCGCGGCGGCGCCGGTGGAGACGGTCCGGCGGTACGCGGCCGGCCTGGGCGGACACACCTTCGGTGTGCTGTTCGGACAGACCAACTTCGTGGCCGAACTCAGCTGGATCCTCGGGCGCACGGCGTTGCACGACGCGGTGGACCGGCTCACGGGTGCCCAGCTCGACAGTGGTTCCGTCGTCCGCGTCACCGGCGGCCGGACCACCCGTCAAGCCGTCATCGCCGCCCTCGACGCCCTGCGCGACTTCCCCGAGGTGCAGGTGGCGTCGGAGGGTGAGCCGGCGGTGCACGGCTGGTGGAACGGGCGACGTCTGCTGCTGGTCACCCGGACGGGTGCCACGTGGCGGGCCGAGACCTGGTCGAACCTGATGACCGGTATCGCCGCCTACTCGCGCGGCACCCCGTTGCGCCCGCCTGACCGGCGTTGGACGGCGTCCGGGCCGGACGACGCCTTCGGAAGTCAGACGACCAGCCCTTGAGCGAGCCAGGCGAAGGAACCAGATGTCGATGAGGGGCCCCACGATCGCGGAGCGGGCCGTGCAGGAGTTGCTGCGTGCTAGGACGCCGCTCGACGACGACGAACTTGCCCGGCGGCTCGACGTGCAACCGCGGCAGACGATCAACCAGGTGTGCCGCCGGTTGGAGCAGAGCCGTCGGCTCCGCAGATACGTCGGCCCTGCCGGCAAGATCGTGAACGAACTCCCGGGGGAGGGCGGAACGTCGGCGCCGATCGTGCGGCAGGAGACCCGGCCGGCACCGGCCGCCGGCGACAGCGCGGTGCAACGGCACGCCGAGAGCGTGATGCTCGGGCTGCTCGGCGTCCGGCTGGGCTGCGCGCTCAGCCCCCGGCGATTCGTGCTGGAGGACGGGTCCCGGGTCGAGGTCGACGGGGCGGACGAGAACCTGACCGTCCTCGTCGAGGCGTGGGCACACCAGGGGCCGCCGAAGTCTGCCCAGAAGCACAAGGTGCTCGCCGACGCCTTCCGCCTGATGTTCGTGGCCTCGTCGCTGCCGACCCCGCCGCGCCTGGTGCTCTGCCTCTCCGACCCAGAGGCGGCCCGCCACTTCACGACCGCGCGCTCCTGGGCTGCCGCAGCGCTGCGCGGGTTCGGGCTGGAAGTCGAGGTGGTCGAGCTGCCAACGGAGGTGAGGTCGGAGATCCTCTCCGCCCAGCAGCGTCAGTACCGATGAGCTCTGCCGCACGGGGAGTTGGCGAGGCACGAGCAGGCGGTGCAGCACTGACCCAGCGGTACGTCATTCACCTGCCGGTGGTCGCGAACGACCTGCCCGCCGCGCAGCGCCTGGCCCGGGTGATCGCCGCTGGCTGCTCGTCCTGCCGCAGACCGATCCGGGCGGGACCACCGTTTCGGCCGAGGACGACCAGAACGTACGCCGATGGGTCTTCTTGCGATGCGCTGATGCCCGGCGGTCGGCGCTGCCTGCTCCGCGCCGACCACGACGGCCACTGTGCCCGCCGCCTCCGCCGCTAACTTGGCCCTGCGATGCCTTTCCGGCAACTCGCTGCGAGCCCACCGCTGGCTCAGACGGCTGGCTGAAGCCTCTGCCGTCGAGCACGTTGATGATCTCGTCGTCGCGGGTGACCTCGTAGCCGCTATGGCGCAGCTTCGCCAACAGTTCGCCCGCCCGTGCCGGTCCATCGGAATGTCGAGGATGTCGCCGTAGCGCGCCATGGTGATTCGCCCGATGGGGATGAGGCAGGGTCACCCCCCGTCCCAGGAGGCTGTCGAGGTACCAGTTCGCTCGGCACCCGAGAGTGAAGTGTGCGATCGCGGCGCATTGAGGTCAGGGGCTCGTAACTGGCGGTTCGACGGCGATCGGGCCGGAGAGGAGAATCAGGTGGAATACGAGGATTTCATCAACGCAGTGGCCACGCGGGCGAAGGTGTCGACCGATCAGGCGGCGACACTCAGCCGCGCGACGTTGGAGACATTGGCAGATCGGATCAGCGCCGGCCAGGCTGAGAACCTTGCCTATCAGCTTCCCGGAGGGCTGGACGATTCCCTGCGCAATCCGCCACCGCGTAGAGGCGAACATGCCAAGTCGTTCGGGCTCGAAGAGTTCGTGCGGCGGGTGGCGGACCGCCCGGCCGTCGACCGTGCGCTCGCCGCTGCCGGGGTCGGCGCGGTGCTCACCACGCTCCGTGAGGCTGTCTCCCGTGACCAGTTCGAGGACGCGGTGGCCCAGCTTCCGAAGGAGTTCCAGCAGGTAATCGAACCGGTGGGTGCCGGTGGCGGGCAGCGCTCCGGGTAGCACGCACAGCTGCGCGAGACAGAACAACTGTCGACGCCGGTCACGGATGCCGCGACGCACCTCGACTGGTTCGGAAGGAGAACTGGTGAACTACGCCGAATTTCTCGAAGCGGTGGGGAAGCGGGCCGGAATGCCGGCGGCGGAGGCGGCGAAGTTCGTCGGAGCCACGCTGACGACCTTGTCGGAAGGAGTCAGTGGCGGCGAGGCGCGGCACCTGGCCACCCAGGTCCCCGAGGAGTTGCGGGGGTACCTGCACAAGGACGTGGACTTCGCCGAACGACTCGACCTCGTGGAGTTCCTCAATGAGGTAGGGGTCCGCGTGGGAACGGATGACGAGCGGCCCGTTGAGGGCGCCCGCGCCGTGTTGACGACCCTGCGCGAGGCGGTGAGCCCCGAAGAGCTCGAGAGTCTGGAATCCGAGCTGCCAAAGGACATCCGGCAGCTGCTTCATCCGGTGGGCCGCGGCGTCGGGGCTTGAACCGAGCCACTTCCTGGCCTGATCTGGGTACGGTGCGCGGGTGGAGGTTGGATTCGCCCCGCCCGTCTCCGGCTCGTGGGCCACACCGGAGCGCATGATCCATGTCGCCCGCCGCGCCGAGCAGCTCGGATACCACTCGCTCTGGACGTTCCAGCGGCTCCTGGTGCCCGCCGACCTCGGCTGGAGCGAGACCTACCACAGCGTCCAGGATCCGCTGACAACGCTGGCGTTCCTGGCGGCCCACACCACGCGGATCCGGCTCGGCGTCGCGGTGCTCAACATGCCGTTCATCTCTCCGGTGCTGCTGGCCAAGCAGACCGCGACCCTCGACATCCTCGCCGGCGGACGACTCGACGTGGGACTCGGCCTCGGCTGGGCGGACGAGGAGTATCAGGCGACGGGGGTGAGCAAGCATCGGCGGGGCCATCGGGCCGAGGAGTTCCTCGCCGTTCTCCGCGCTCTCTGGCAGAACGACGTCGCCGAGCATCGTGGCGAGTTCTACCAGATCCCGCCGACGCGCCTGGAGCCGAAACCCGTGCAGCGGCCACACCCGCCGATTCTGCTCGGCGGCCAGGCGCCCGCCGCGCTGCGCCGGGCCGGCCGGCTCGCCGACGGCTGGGTCAGCGGCAGCCAGGCGGACCTGACAGGCATCGGCGAGGCGGTCGCGACCGTCAAGGCCGCCGCTGCGGAGGCCGGCCGCGACCCCGGCTCACTGCGATTCGTCTGCCGCGGCGCGGTCCGCGTACGCCCGACGGGCCCGCCCGATCGCGAGCCGCTCACCGGCACGCTCGAGCAGATCCGGTCGGATCTCGGCAGACTTGCCGAAGCCGGCATCACCGAAGTGTTCGTCGATCTCAACTTCGATCCGGAGATCGGCTCACCCCGCGCCGACGCGCAGGCGTCGCTGCGCCGGGCCGACGAGGTGCTCGACGCCCTCGCTCCGACCCGCTGACACCCCTGACCGGCGCTCACCCGGCCGGGTCGGCTGCCGCGTCCGCCGCGGACCACGCCGACCAGCCGGTCACCGCTACCGCGATCACCGGCCCGGCTGGTGGTCGCTGGACGTACTGCGGGTACTTGTCGGCCAGCGCGGCGCGGGCCGCGGCCTCCTCCACGCGGTCCTCCACCAGCCGGCCGTGCCCGTCCAGGCGGACCCACCACAGCCGCGACCAGTCCTCGTCGTACTCGTCGACCAGCAGGCAGGCATGCCCCGTCGCCTGGATGTTCTCCACCCGTCGTAGCCGCCGGTGGCGCTTGGGCTTCTCGTCCACCGCGTGGTAGACGACGTCGTCGAGCAGGACGAAGCACACGGGCACCAGGTGTGGACGCCCATCCGCTCCGACGGTGGTCAGCCGGGCCACCCTGGCCGACCGGACCCGATGGCGGATTTCGTCGGCGGGCACAGGCCCGACGGTAACAGCCGACACCGGCCATGGTGACTCGTTGTGGCCGCGGCGTCGTCGAGCCGGTGGGTGTGCCGGCGCCGCACGCGGGTACGCCCTGCCGATCGGACCCGGGGGAGGCGTGATGGCGAGCGAGGCGCCCGACTACTTCCAGCCCGAGGCTGGGCTGGTGCTGACGCACCTGCTGATCGTGCGGGATGTGGACCGTTCACGGGAGTTCTACCAGCGGGTGCTGGGAGCGACGGTGGTGCGGGAACGCCAGCCGGCGATCCTGCGGTTCCACAACAGCTACATCGTGATCAACGACGAAGGTGGCCCGACCGACGACAAGCCGGGTGTGCAGGCGCAGGCGCCGCCGGATTCGCGGACGCTCAGCAGCGCGATGAACGTCCGGGTCACCGACGTCCGGGCGGTCTACGAGCAGTGGCGATCACGGGGTGGGGAGTTCCTGACCGAGCCGAAGGACCACGGCGTCGAGATCCGGTGCTACCTGCGTGATCCGGACGGCTACCTGATCGAGCTCGGTCAGGGCACCGGGATCCTCGCCGAGATGGGTCGGGCAGCCTCCGCCTGAGCCTGACGATAGGCGCCGCCGGCACCTCTGGTCACGGCCAGACCAACCATCGTGATCGGGCCCCTGGTGATCAGGGCGGTACCCGGTGCCGAGATGCACGAGCCAGGCGAGGACCCGCTGGCTATGTTTGCAACGCCACATGTGCCGCCAAATGGTATTAATCGGGCTATTGCTGCCGCCGCACTCGGCGAGCCGGTCGGCAGACGACCGACCCGGCCGCTTCAGGAGCGTTCGTAGACGACGGTGCCGTCGGCGATCGTGTGGGTGAGGCGGGCGTCGGCGGGTAGTCCCGCGCCGGTAGCGAACAGGTTGCGGTGGAGCCCGGCAGGTCCGCGCGCTTGCCGACCGCGATCGTGTCGGCGTCATGGTTGACGTACGCCGAGTCTGCGGTGAACGCGATGGGTAGCGGCAGCGCCTGTTCCGGCAGGAACGGGGCGTCGAGCTCGGTCACCGCGGCGGCGAGCAGCTCGGCATCGACGTACGTCAGGCCCCAGTTGTCGGTGTGGCCGCCGCGCCCAATCCGGTCCCAGGTACGCCTGCCGGGCCGCGAGGTCGTTGAGTCAGACCCGTAGCCGGTTGCGCCCGGCCAAGGGCGCGTGAATGTGGGCGTCCTGGAATCCTGGCAGCACCATGCCGCCCGATCGGCGGGTAGCAAAACCAGTGCAGCGATCGAAGTGTCGGCCGCTTCGGTCGCGCTCGGGGGAACATGGTGGCCATGGTGTTACCCAGACGGTTGGCGAGGTTCAACCGGGTCGTCACCAACCGCGTGACCGGTCCGCTGGCCGGGCGGCTGCCCGGTTTCGGCGTCATCATCCATCGGGGCCGCCGCTCTGGTCGCGAGTACCGGACGCCGATCAATATCTTCCGGACGTCCGACGGTTACGTCGCCGCGTTGACCTACGGGGTCACCGACTGGGCGAGAAACGTACTGGCGGCCGGCGGCTGTGAGCTGGAGATCCGCGGCCGGCGAGTGCCCCTCACCCGTCCCCGCCTCGTGCACGACCCCACCCGCCGGGACATGCCGCCGGTCGTCCGCCAGCTCGTCGGGGTGATCGGCGTGACCGACTTCCTCTATCTCGACACCGTGCCCGATGCAGACCACGTCCACTAGGCAGATCTCCGCCGGGCTTCCTACCGAAGGCTCGACGTTGGCAGCGAGTCGGCGAGTTCGGCGATAACCTCGGCGTGGCAGCGCTCCGGCACGCACCAGCAGCCGAGCCGGCGTCCGCGCAGGCCGGGGCGGAGGGCGAGGAGGTCGGGTCGGCCGAGCAGGTACGCCCGGTACTTGTCGAGGATCTCGTTTCGGGTGCCGTCAGGGCCGGGGCGGACTACGACCCCGCCACCGGCCAGGTCTCCGGACAGGTCGACTTCGCAACCGCCTCGGTCGTCGATGAGGCGGTCGCCGCCGCCGACGAGGCGTTCACCCGATGGCGTAGCGCATCCCTCGCTCGGCGGATGAGCGTCATGTTCTCCTTCCGGGAACTGCTCAACGCCCGAAAGTCCGACCTCGCCCAGATCATCACCGCCGAGCATGGCAAGGTGCTCTCCGACGCCGCGGGGGAGATCCAGCGTGCGCTGGAGGCGGTCGAGTTCGAAGGATCGGCGGCGATCGGTGCGGGCCAGCACCAATGCGTGCGCGACCCGGCTCAACGTGGATCCATGGGGTTCGGGTGGGGTGTCACGGGCCGGCGGCCAACAGCCGGGTGATCTCTCCGGCGGCCGGATGCTCCGGAGCGATGGTCAGGAAGCGTTGCAGGGTGCGCGCCGCCTCGGCGGACCGGCTGTCGCGCTGCGCCAGCCCGAGCACGAGCAGGCCGTCCGGGGAGTCTGGGGAGCGGGTCAGCACCTCCCGCGCCGACTGCTCCGCGCCGGCGTTGTCGCCGGCCCGCAGCAGCGCGAAGGCGAGCCGCAGCTGGATCGCATCGTCGGGGCGGTCGCGCAGGGCCTCCCGGTACATCCGCGCTGCGGCGTCGTAGCGGGCCTGCCCCTCGAGGTCGCGGGCCAGCTGCACGGCGACCGTCACGGGATCGGCCGGTTCCGGATCCTGGCCCGGCCGGTCCAGGCGGCTGGCGGCCACCGTGACCGACGCGACGAGGCTCACCATTCCCACCGACACCGCGCGCCACGCCCGGCGCGTGGCCCGACCGGTGGGCGCCGCCCGCACGGCCGTGGCCCGCGCGGACGGGGTCGGGCGGGGACGCAGCGTGCGCAGGGCCGCGTAGCCGCCGGCCAGCAAGGTCAGCGCGGGTACGGCCCAGAGCAGCAGCTCCGCCCGGCGGGTCGGCGGGTCGGTCAGCACCTCCGGGCCGTAGCGCTGGACGAACCAGCGGCGGATCTCGTCGCGGTCCCGCCCCTGGGCCAGATGGTCCGCCACCACCTGCCGCATGGCCGCCGCGATCGGCGAGCGGGAGTCCGCCACCGACTCACCCTGGCAGGCCGGGCAGCGTAGACCCACTGCCACGGCGCGTACGGGGTCCTCCCGACCGGTGCCGCCGGTCGACCGGACCAGCCCTGCGCCCGCTGCGGCGATCAGCGCCGTGAGGACGAGTGCCCCAACGGCCGCGCGCCACCTCATCGGGCCAGCAACGGCGCCACCCGCTGCTCAAGCCACTGCCGGGTGACCACACCCGGCTGCCGGTCGACGATCCGCCCGTCGCGGTCCACCACGAACGTCTCCGGCACTGCCCGGACGCCCCAGTCGACCGCCCGGGTGCCCTCCGGATCTGGCAGCACGGTCAACTCCCGTGCGTCGGTCTCGTCAAGTAGCGCCCGGACCGCCTCGGCGCCGTCCCGGACGTTCAGCCCCACCAGCCGCAGCCCACGGGGCGACCACTGCCGTTCCGTCTCGACCAGTAGCGGCAGCTCGTCGCGGCACGGGCCGCACCAGGAGGCGAACACGTTGACCAGCAGCACGTGGCCACGGGCTTCGGTCAGGTCGAACCGGCCACCATCCAGGGTGGCGCCCGTGAGCGCCGGGGCCGGCGCGGGGGTGACGCCGTTGGCGGCGCCGGCGTCGAGCGGCGTCGACGGTGACCGTAGGCCGAGGGCGACCACGGTGCCAACGGCGACGATGAGCACCAGCACCAGCGCCGGGCCAGGTCGCAGCAGGCGGCGGGCGGTCATCACCGGGCCCCGGCGGCGACCGGGTCAGGCGATGCCGCGACGACGTTCGGGCGTCGCGGACGGGCGGTGCGGATCGCCGCCAGGAGTCCCCCCGCGGCCGTCAGCGTGCCGCCGGCCCAGAGCAGCCCGACGAGCGGGTTCACCGCAAGCCGTACGGTCGCGCTGCCGCTGTCCGGGGCGACCGCGATCAGGGTGACGTACGTGTCCCGCAGCAGTCCGGTCTGGATCGCCGGCACCGTGACAGCGGTGTCCCGGGCGGGGTTGTAGCGTAGGGCGGGCCGGACCGTTCGTTCCCCGCCGCCTGCCTCGGTGAGCCGGAGCCGCGCCCGTACGGTCATGCCCCCGCTGGCGCCGCTGCGGTCCACGCCGAGCAGGCGCACGGACACGTCGCCCAACCGCAGCGCCTCCCCAGTGTGGATGGTTCGCTCCGTGTCGCGGCCGTACGCGGAGGATCCCGCGACACCCACCGCAACCAGGGCGATCCCGGCGTGCGCGACCAGTCCGGCAGCCCTGCCCGGTCTCCGGTTCCGGCCGGAGCGCGGCCGCCGGTCGGCCAGCTCTGCGGCCACGCCGGTGAGCACGAACGCCGCCGCTCCGAACGCGGTGAGCGCGGGCAGGCCGGGCCGGCTGAGCAGCCCCACCACGGCGACGGTGGCGAGCGCCACGGCGCCGGGTAGGGCGAGTCGCCGCAGCGCCTGCGTCCGGTCGCGGACCCGCAGGGCCGGCGTCACGCCCATCATCAGCAGCACCGCGATCGCCAGCGGTACCGCCGTCCGCTGGTAGTAGCCGGGTCCGACCGAGGTGCGCACCCCGCCGAGCGGTTCGGAGAGCAGCGGGAAGATCGTGCCGATCAGCACCACCGCCGTGATCGTCACCAGAAGCACGCCGTTGACCAGCACGGCCGTCGTTCGGGACAGGAGCGGTGTGCTCCTGCCGTGGGCGGGTTCGGGATCGCGCCATCCGGTCAGGACCGTCGACACGATGACCGTCAGCAGCACGAAGCCGAGCAGCATCGGCCCCAACGGTGAGTCGGTGAAGGCGTGCACGCTGGCCACCGCGCCGGACCGGGTAAGGAACGTGCCGAGCAGCACCAGCACGAAGCTCGCGGATGCCAGGGCCAGGTTCCAGCCGGCCCGGCCGGCGGCCCGGCCGGCGGCGCGGCCCAGGGTGGCGTGCAGGAAGGCGGTGGCGGTCAGCCAGGGCAGTAGCGACGCGTTCTCCACCGGGTCCCACGCCCAGTAGCCGCCCCAGCCCAGCACCGCGTACGACCACCAGGCCCCGAGCCCGATGCCGGCGGTCAGCGCCGCCCACGCCGCCAGGGCCCAGGGTCGGGCGGCCCGTACCCAGCCCCGCCCCTGCTGGCCGGCCAGCGGTGCGGCGATCGCGAAGGCGAACGGCACGACCAGGCCGATGTAGCCGGCGTAGAGCAGGGGAGGGTGCACGCCCATCGCCGGGTGCTGCTGCAGCAGCGGGTTCGGCCCCGGGCCGTCGGCGGGTACCGGGTTCACCTCGCGGAACGGGTTCGCGGCGAAGGTGGACAGCGCGAAGAAGAACATGGTCACCGTGCTGACGACCACCATTGCGTAGGCGTGCAGCCGGGGCGGGTGCCGGCGGTGGGCCAGCAGTGCCGCGTACCCGGCGAGGATCAGCAGCCAGAGCAGCAGCGACCCGTCCAGGGCGGACCAGAGGCTCGTCAGCGTGTAGTACAACGGCACCTGGCGTCCGCCGTTCTCCGCCACGAAGCGGACGCTGAAGTCGTGCCGGAGCAGGGCCGCCTCCAGCAGCGCGCAGGCGACGGCGGCGGTTGCCAGGGTCGCGGGGGTCCCGAGGCGGGCCGCTCGGGTGGGCGTGGCGAACAGGGCCACCCGCAGCCAGAGCAGGGCGGTCAGGGTGGCGCAGAGCAGACCGACCGTGAGGCTGGCGGTGCCGAGGTCAGCGAGCATCGACCGACCCCGGCGGGGCGGTGGACGGGCGGTATTCGTTGCCGTGCCGGACCACGACGTGGTCGGAGCGGAACACCCTGTCCGGCGACAGGGTGCCCTCCACGACCGCCCCCTCGCCCTCCCGGAACGTCTCCGGTGGGACGCCGCGCTGCTCGACGGTGATCTCGTGACCGTCCTCGGCGAGGCGGAACACCACGAGGTCGCCGGTGCGCCGCAGCGACCCGGGCACCACGTCGCCGCCGAGGCGTACCCGTTCCGAGGTCGCGTCCGGATCGCCGAGCACCTCGCCCGGAGTGCGGTAATAGGTCAGGGTCTCCCGGAGCGCGCTGGTGACCAGCAGCGCGCCGGCGGCGAGGAGCACGGCGACGACGGCGGTCCGGCCCCCGCGGCGACGGATCATCCGACACGGACCGGGACGCGGTCGGGGGCCGTGTCGGGGGTCAGCCGGCGTTCCAGCTGGACCACCCGGTACAGCAGGACGCAGAGCGCGGCGATCGTCGCGGCGGCGACGGCGAGCAGCAGGGCGACGCCCATCCTGGGGTCGATGGGCGGGCGCTGCGGGGCGAGCACGGTCGCCTGCTGGTGCAGCGACCGCCACCAGACGACGGAGAAGTGCACCACGGGGACGAGCAGGAAGCTGGCCATCCCGACGACCGCGGCGGGCCGCGCCACCCGGTGGTCGCCTCCGTCTCGCGCGCCGGTCCGCTCTGCCAGCGAGCGGCGCAGGGCCAGGTAGCCGGCGTACGCGAGCAGCAGCAGGACGGTGCTGACCAGCCGGGGGTCCCACGCCCACCAGGCACCCCAGACCAGCTTCCCCCACAGTGACCCGGTGGCGATCGCGACGGCGGTCAGGGCCGCGCCGATCTCGGCGCCCGCCCGCGCGAACCGGTCCCAGCGAAGGTCGCCCCCGATCAGGTACGCGCCGCTGGCGGTCAGCACGACGGCGAACGCGGCGTAGGCAACCCAGGCCGCGGGGACGTGGAGGTACATCAGTCGCTGCGCCTGGCCCTGCACCTCGTCGGGGGGTGCCAGCCATCCGCCGGCCACCGTCGCCGCCGCGGTGAGCCCGCCGGCGAGCCAGGCCATGGTCCGGCGGCCGGCGGCCGCTCTGCCGGTGTCCGCGACAAGGTCCACGGTGGAGGCTCGCATGATCTCCCTGTCCGCGCCCCCGGGGCGCTTGCGGATCGAGTTGCGGTATCACCATAAATCGGTCCAGTCGCACTCGTCGGGTTATCAGCCGCAAACAGGGATGAACGGGGTTCGGAAGGGCCTAGTGTCGCTCTCGGTGGACACGACAGCAGGGATGACCATGAGCGCCGCCCGACCCGCCGGGCGGCGCCGGCAACCGCGCCCGCTCCCGGTGCTGACGGCCCTGTGCGGCCTGGCCCTGCTCGCCGGATGCGGTGGTGACCCGCCGTCCGTCCTTAACCCCGCCGGCACGGGCGCCGCCCGGGTCGCCAACCTGTGGTGGCTGCTCTTCTGGATCTCGCTGGCGGTGGTCGCCGAGGTCATGGCGCTGCTGATCTGGGCGCTGGTGTTCCGGCGGGGCAACGTCCGGGTGCGCCACGGGCAGCCGCTCCGCTTCGTCACGATCGCCGGAGCCGGGCTGCCGTTCGTCATTCTCGTCGCCGTCTATGGGGTGGGGCTGCGGGACCTCGCCGCGCTCGCCGTCGATCCCGACCCCGACGCCCCGACGGTGGAGGTGACCGGCCACAAGTGGTGGTGGGAGGTGCGCTATCCGGGGGCGTCCGGGGCGACCGCGAACGAGATCCACATTCCGGTGGGGGAGCGGGTGAAGGTCCGGCTGCGCACGGACGACGTGCTGCACAGCTTCTGGGTGCCGCAGCTCATGCCGAAGACGGACCTGATCGCCGGTGAGACCCGCGAGACCTGGTTGCGGGCGGAGCGGGCCGGCCGCTACCGCGGCCAGTGCGCCGAGTACTGCGGCACCCAGCACGCCCACATGGCCTTCCTGGTCGTGGCGGAACCCCGCACCGACTTCGACGCGTGGCTGACCCGCCTGAACGCCCCGGCCCGTCAGCCGCGCACGGAGGCCGAGCGCCGCGGCCAGCAGGCGTTCGTGCAGGGCACCTGCGCCGCCTGCCACGCGGTACGGGGCACCGGCGCCCAGGGCCAGGTGGGGCCCGACCTGTCGAACGTGGGCTCCCGATGGAGCCTCGGCGCCGGGGCGGTACCGAATGACGCCGGACACCTCGGCGGCTGGATCGTCAACTCCCAGACGGTCAAGCCCGGCAACGCGATGCCCCCACAGCCGGTCGGCGCGGCCGCGCTGCCCGACCTGATCACGTACCTGCGGTCGCTGGATTAGGTCGGGGAGGGGGAACTATGGTCACGACCAGCACGCCGCCCGGCGTCAGCCGGGTGGACCTGGCCCGGCTGACGGAACACTGGGCGGAGCCGCGCTCGCTACGCGGCTGGTTCAGCACGGTCGACCACAAGAGGATCGGCCGGCGCTACCTGGTCACCGCCGGGGTCTTCTTCGTCCTCGCCGGACTCAGCGCCCTGGCCATGCGCACCCAGCTCGCCCGACCCGAGGCGGGACTGCTGTCGCCCGAGGAGTACAACCAGCTCTTCACCATGCACGGCACGGCGATGATCTTCCTGTTCGCCACACCGATGCTCTTCGGCTTCGGGAACTACCTCGTACCCCTGATGATCGGCGCCCGGGACATGGCGTTCCCGAGACTGAACGCCTTCGGCTACTGGGTCTTCCTGTTCGCCGGCCTGTTCATGTGGGCGAGCCTGCCCTTCGGCGCCGCCCCCAACAGCGGCTGGTTCGCGTACGCGCCGCTGAACTCCGAGCAGCACAACCCCGGCCTGCACATGGACGTCTACGCCCTCGGTCTGCTCTTCCTCGGCATATCCACGACCGCCGCCTCGATCAACTTCATCGTCACCGCGCTCAAGCTGCGGGCACCGGGAATGTCGCTCAACCGGGTACCGCTGTTCGTCTGGGCGATCGTCGCTACCGCGTTCATGGTGATCTTCGCGCTGCCGGCGCTGAACCTCGACAACGCGATGCTGTTCCTCGACCGCCGGTTCGACACCCACTTCTTCGACCCGTCGGCCGGCGGAAACGTCCTGCTCTGGCAGCACCTGTTCTGGATCTTCGGACACCCCGACGTGTACATCATCGTCATGCCGGGGCTGGGCATCGTTTCGGCGGTGCTACCCGCATTCACCCGGCGGGGCGTGGTCGGCTACCCGCTGATCGTGCTGTCCATCGTGGCGATCGCGATCATCTCGTTCGGGGTCTGGGTGCACCACATGTTCGCCACCGGGCTGCCGCAACTGTCGTACAGCTTCTTCAGCGCGGCCAGCACGATCATCACCATTCCGTCCGGGCTGCAGATCTTCGCCTGGCTGGCCACCATGCTGCTCGGCCGGCTGATCATCCGGGTGCCGCTACTGTTCGTCGTCGGCTTCATCGTGACCTTCGTGCTCGGCGGCGTCACTGGCACGATGTTCGCCCTGACCGCGTTCGACCAGCAGGTCACCGACACCTACTTCGTGGTGGCGCACTTCCACTACGTGCTGATCGGCGGCGCGGTCTTCCCGATGCTCGCCGGCATCTACTACTGGCTGCCCAAGATCACCGGGCGGATGTACCACGAAGGGCTGGGGCGCTGGGCGTTCTGGCTGGTCTTCGCGGGCATGCACGTCACCTTCTTCCCCATGCACCTCTACGGTCTGTTCGGGATGCCCCGCCGGGTCTACACCTACGCCAGCGAGCCGGGCTGGGGCGGATGGAACCTGGTCAGCACCATCGGCTCCTACGTGCTCGCTCTCGGACTGCTGCTCGTGCTCGTCGGCGTGGTGCACGCCGTCCGCCGGGGTCGGCCCGCCCCGCCGGACCCCTGGCGCGCCGACACCCTGGAATGGGCCACCACGTCGCCGCCCGAGCCGTACAACTTCCCCGTCCTGCCTCGGGTGCACAGCCTGCACCCGGTGTGGGACGAACGGACCGCCGAGTCGACCGGCGAGGGGGCGACCGCGGACCGCATCCTCAGCGAGGGACGCAACACACTGCTCACCAGCGAACTGGACGCCCGCGTCGAACGCCCGGTGCCGATGCCGGAGTCAACGCTCAAGCCCCTCGTGCTCGCCGCCGCGTTGCTGGTCCTCTTCGCCGCTCTGCTCGTCGCCTGGTACCCGGTGGCGGCCGTCGCCGCGGTGGTGGTGGCCGCGACGATCGCGGTCTGGCTCTGGCCAGCTGGACCGAGCCGGACGAGCGGGGTGGCGACACCATGACGGATCGGGGCGGGATCATGGCGGCCACCGGCGCCGAGGCGCTGAGCACCGAGCTGCCAGCCGGTCGATCGACCGGCTGGTGGGGCATGGTGATGTTCGTGGCCACCGAGGCCACCCTCTTCGCCTGCCTGCTCGGCAGCTACTTCTACCTCCGCTTCCAGTACGGCCCCCAGTGGCCGCCGGGCGCCATCGGGGCCCCGGAACTGCTCAAGCCGTTGATCATGACCGCCGTGCTGCTGCCCAGCAGTCTGCCCATGGTGTGGGCCGAACGCGGCAGCCGGCACGGCCGGCGGTGGCAGCTGCGGTGCGGCCTGGGCGCCACCATGGTGCTCGGGCTGACCTTCCTGACCCTGCAGGCCATCGAGTACGCCGAGAAGCTCCGGCACTTCACCCTGACCACCGACGTGTACGGGTCGCTGTTCTACCTGATCACCGGTTTCCACGGGCTGCACGTCCTGGTCGGCCTGACCATGATCGGCTGGCTGCTCGCCGCCGCCCTGAGCGGCGCCACCATCGACGCCCACCGGCGCGAGCGGGTCCGCAACACCGCCATCTACTGGCACTTCGTCGACGCGGTGTGGGCCGCCATCCTGTTCACCATCTACCTCTCCCCACGACTATGACCACCACACCACCCGGGCCACGGGCCCGTCTGACCGGCGGGGTGCTGCTCTGGTACGGCGTCCTCGGCGGCGCCGTCGCTTGGGCCGTACACGTGCTCGCCGCCTGGGGCCTCGACGAACTCGCCTGCGCCGCCGGCTCCGACCGCGTCCTCGCCATGCCGCTCGGGCGGGTCGTCGGGCTCGCGGTGATCGTCCCGGCCCTGGTCACCGCGGGCTCGCTGGCGGTCGCCGCCCTGGCATGGCGACGCACCGCCCGCGCGCAGGCCACGGGCACCCAGGACCGGGCGTACGGCCGGTCCCGGATGCTCGCCGTGGTGGGCGTCTGGGTCAACCTGCTGTTCCTGACGATCATCGTGCTCGGCGGGGTCGCCGTGCTGGTGCTGCCGCCATGTCAGCTCTGAGCGTCCACCAGGCACACGGGCCCGGCCAGAGCCCGCTGGCCGAGAGCCTGCTGGCGATGCTCGTCGTCGTCACGGTCTGCCTGCTGGCAGCCGGCTACGGGCGGGGCGTCCAGGAGCTGTGGTCGCGCCGCGGCGCGGGGCACGTGGTCCCCCGCCGGCGGGTGGCCGCGTTCGGCGCCGGACTGCTGGTGGTGCTCGGCACTGAGCACGGGCCGGCGCACGAGATGGCGGAGTCCTCCTTGGCCGGGCACATGGCTCAGCACATGCTGCTCCTGCTGGTGGCCGGGCCGTTGCTCGCGGCCGGCGCGGCGGGGCTGCCGCTGAGCATGGCCGTGCCGCTCCCGCTGCGCCGGCTGCTCGCCCGCTGCCGGGTGGCGCCGCCGATGCGCCGGCTGCGCCACCCGGGCACGTACGCCCTGCTGGCCGGTGGCGGGCAGACCGTCGTGCTCTGGTTCTGGCACCTGCCCGGGCCGTACGCGGCCGCGGTCGACCGTCCCGCCGTGCACGCCACCGAGCATCTGTGCTTCCTGGCCACGGCCTGGCTGTTCTGGGCGCCGGTGCTCGGCTCGCCACGGCACCGCGCCCCCGCCCCGGTGACGGTGCTGCTGCTGGCCGGCACCATGCTGCCCGCCTCGGCCCTCGGCGCCGTGCTCACCTTCGCCCCGCAACCGATCTATCCGCGGCGGGTGTTCGGCGCCGACCCGCTGGCCGACCAGCAACTCGCCGGCCTGTTGATGTGGGCGCCGATGGACCTGGCCGTGCTGGTCGTGGCGCTGACCGTGTTCCTGGGCTGGCTGCTGCGGATGGACCGCGACCGGCCCGACGGCCTGCGCGGGGGGCCGCCACCCGGAGGGACCCGCCCGATGGCGACCACAGCTGAAGCGGAAGGGATGGTGCCATGATGCTGCCCCGCCGGCTCTGGGCACTCGGTGCGGCCCTCATGATCCTGCCGATGGTCGCGGTTACCGCCTGCGCCTCGACGGCCCCACCGCCACCACCGGAGTCGCGCAACGGACGGCCCGACCGCGGCGCAGAGCTGATCGCCCAGTACGGCTGCGGGTCGTGCCACACCATCCCTGGCATCAACCGCGCCGACGGCCTGGTCGGCCCGCCCCTGACTCGGTTCGGCGCCCGCTCCTATATCGCCGGTCAACTGCCCAACAACGCCGACAACCTCCGGCGCTGGATCGCCGATCCCCAGGCCGTGGAGCCCGGGACCGCCATGCCGAACCTCGGTATCAGTGCCATTGACGCCCAGGACATCGCCGCCTACCTCTACACGCTGGACTGACCGATGCGGCACTCACGAGCCGCGGCCCGGCGGCTCACCCTGCATCCCCGCCGGATGCTCGCGGTCGGAGCCGTGCTGGTGCTCGCCGCCGGTCCGGTGGCGCTCGCCCCCGAGCCGACCCCCGGGGCGGCGACCCCGGCCGCGTCCGCGCCGTCGTCGATCCCGGCGGACCGGGGCACCGAGCTCTACCTGCAGCAGTGCGCGAGTTGCCACGGTGAGCAGGGGCGGGGCACGCAGCGGGGCCCGTCGCTGATCGGCGTCGGCCCCGCCTCGGTCGACTTCCAGGTCTCCACCGGACGGATGCCGCTGTCGCGGGAGGAGCAGCAGGCCCGGCGCGCGGAACCGGTGTTCTCGGCCGACGACATCCGCGCACTGGTGGGCCACGTCGGCAGCTTCGGCGGGGGTGGTCCGCAGATACCCCGGGTCGCCCCGGGCAACCTGGTCTCCGGTCAGGAGATCTTCGCCGCCAACTGCGCACCCTGCCATGGGGCCACCGGCGCGGGCACCGCGCTGACCAACGGCTGGACCGCCCCGCCGCTGTACGACGCCACAGCGACGCAGGTCGCCGAGGCGGTCCGGGTCGGCCCCGGGCTGATGCCGGTCTTTCCCAGCCAGGTGCTCGACGACCAGCAGGTCAACGACCTCACCGCGTACGTGCAGCGGCTCCGCGGCGAGCGGCTGGACCGGGGCGGCAACCCCCTCGGTCGGCTCGGCCCGCTGGCCGAGGGACTGGTCGCCTGGGTGGCCGTCCTGGGTCTGCTGGTGGCAGCCGCTCGATGGCTGGGCAGGAGGGCGGGGGAGTGAGCGCGCGGCGTCCCTCGGCGAGCGAGCGGGCGGCCAGTCGCCGGACCGTCGTCGCGTTTCTGGTCAGCGCCGCCGGGGCGGTGGGCTTCGCGGTGACGTACGCGGTGGGCGGCGACACCCGCTGGGAGGGGGTCTGTCTCGCGGTGGCCTTCGCCGGGCTGGCCGTGGGCCTCGCCATCTGGGGCCGGCGGCTCGTGCCGGTCGACGGGTACGTCGAGGAGCACGAGGGCTTCGCGCCGCCTCCGACCGAGCAGGCGATGACCGCCGCAGTGCTCGCCGCGCCGGACAGCCCGGTGCGGCGGCGGGGCCTGCTCGCCGCGCTCGGGCTCGCGCTGAGCGCGCTCGGCGCCGCCGCGCTGTTCCCGCTGCGCTCCCTGCTGCCCTCCGGACGGGCCCACCCGCTCCAGGCACGCAGAGACACCCCATGGGGACCCGGCGTGCGGCTGGTCACCGCGGACGGACGGCCACTGCGGCTGCAGGACGTGCCCGCCGGCACCGCGGTCGGGATCTTTCCCGAGGGCCACCTCGACACCGGGGACGGCCCCGCTTTCGCGGTCCGCCTTGATCCGGAACGCTTCTCCCGCCCGCCCTCCGCCGGTCACGTGAACGGGCTGGTCGTCTACTCGCTGCTCTGCACGCACGCAGGGTGCCCGGTCCGGATCTACCTCAAGGGCACCGGGCAGGTGCTCTGTCCCTGCCATCAGTCCTCCTTCGACCTGCTGGCAGATGCCCGGCCGGTGGCCGGTCCGGCGGCCCGGGCGCTGCCAGGGCTGCCGATCGAGGTCGGACCGGACGGCTTCCTCCGCGCGACCGGTGACTTCACCGTGCCGCCCGGCGCGGGCTTCTGGAGCTCACCATGATCACCGACCGGCTGGCCCGGGCCCTGGACGACCGGCTACGGCTCTCGCCGATCACCCGCCGGGCGCTGGTGAAGGTCTTTCCCGACCACTGGTCGTTCATGCTCGGCGAGATCGCGCTCTACTCGTTCATCGCGCTGATCCTCACCGGCGTCTACCTGACCTTCTTCTTCGACGCCAGCTCCGCCGACCGGGTCTACCGCGGTGCGTACGCCCCGCTGGACGGCGCCACCACCTCCGCGGCGTACGCCTCGACGGTGCGGCTCAGCTGGGACGTCCGGGCCGGCCTGCTGATCCGGCAGACCCACCACTGGGCCGCGCTGGTCTTCGTCGCGGCCATCGTGCTGCACCTGGCGCGGATCTTCTTCACCGGGGCGTTCCGCAAACCCCGTGAGCTCAACTGGCTGATCGGCGTGACCATGCTGACCCTCGCCCTGGCCAACGGCTTCACCGGCTACTCCCTGCCGGACGACCTGCTCTCCGGGCTGGGCCTGCGGATCATCACCTCGGTGGTGGAGTCGATCCCCCTGGTCGGGGCGTGGCTGGTTTCCCTGGCCCTGGGCGGGGAGTTCCCCTCCGACGAGATGATCCCCCGGATGTTCGTCGCCCACGTGCTGCTGGTGCCGGCCGTCCTCGTCGCCCTCGTGTCGCTGCACATGGGCATCCTGGTGCGGCAGAAGCACAGCCAGTTCCCCGGTCCGGGGCGGACCGAGCACAACGTCGTCGGCTCCCGGCTGTGGCCGAGCTACACCCTGCGCACGCTCGCCCTGTTCGCCTGGGTGCTGGCGGTACTGTTCGCCCTCGGCGGCCTGATCCAGATCAACCCGGTCTGGCTCTACGGGCCCTTCGAACCGGCCCAGTCCACCGCGCCGGCCCAGCCCGACTGGTACGTCGCCTGGGGTGATGGGGCCCTGCGGCTGTTCCCGCCGCTGGAGTTCCGCGTCGCCGGGCATCTGGTGCCCGCGCCGTTCTTCCCCGGCGTGGTGCTCGGCGGGTTGACCTTCCTCGTCCTCTACGCGTGGCCGTTCGTCGAACGGCTGCGTACCGGCGATCGCCGGCAGCACCACCTACTCGACCGGCCCCGCGACCATCCCGTCCGGATGGGCATCGGTGTGGCCGCGCTGACCTTCTACGCGGTACTCACGGTGGCGGCCGGCGACGACATCATCGCCCGCCTGCTGCGGGTGCCGATCTACGACCTGCTGTCGGTGTTCCAGGTGCTGGTGCTCGTCCTGCCGATCCTGGCCGGGGCCCTCGCCTTCCTGACCGCGCGGGCGCTGCACCGCGGCGGCGCAGCCGGCGTCGGCGAACTCACCCGCGCGGACCTGCGGCGGGCCGCCCACCGCTCGCCTCACCCACCCGAGGGCGAGGGTGAACCGGAAACACCCGCCCTGGACAGGCCGGGGGAACGAATCGAGCTGTGGCCGGAGGGCGACCTGTGGCATTGGCGATACCGCGACGAGGCCCGGCACCTCGTCATCGGCGGGAACCGGGCCCTGCGCTCGGAGGAGGAAGCGATCTCGGCCTCCCGGCTCGCGTACCCGGGGGTCGACCGGGTGGTGGTGCCCGGACCGCCGCCGGCGCCACCGCCCGGGCCGATCCGCGCCGCCCTGCGCCGTTGGGGCCGGGCCGCGGCCGTCGGGTCGCTGCTGCTCGCAGCCCTCGTCGAGAAACGGCGGGACCGCCGGGAGCGGGAACGGGTGGACGGCCCGACGCCGCCGGAGCCGGCGGAAGAGGCGCCGACCGGGGATGGGCGGACATGACACACCTGGTGGGGCGCGTGGAGGGAAAGGGCCGATGAAGGCTCCGCCGTCGCCGAGGGTGGCGCGACCGGTGATGTATCACCAACGAGGATCAGGGTCGGGATCACGGCACGGCCCCCTCCATGTCCCCCCGCACCGCCGTCCCTTCAAGATCGTCCCCAGACCGCTCCGGCGGCCAGGTGGTCCGCCTCAGCCAGCTTGTGTCAGCTTCTCGACCCTGGAGGGCCGAGCTTGCGGATCGTGACGGCTCGTGGTGATGAGCACGAGGTCGCGCCGCGTTCGGCAGGCTGACGGCTGCCCAGCCTGTAACACCGCGTGCGGCGATGTTGCGGGCTGCGTTCCGGTCGGCGTGCTCAGCGAAGCCGCACGACCGGCAGTGGAAGGGTGGATTGGTTGGGCCGGTTGGCCTTGGCGACGTGTCCGCAGGCGGAGCATCCCTGCGAGGTGTACGCCGGGTCGACGTGCACGACCGCCACTGCGGACCGCTTCGCCTTGTAGGCGATGTACTGGCCGAGTTGGTGGAACGCCCACGAGTGCAGCGTGACCCGCTGGGGCCGTCGGAGCCGTACCCGGTCGCGGATGCCGCCCAGGTCTTCCAGGGCGATTCCGCGGCCGGTGCGTTCGGCCTCGGTCACGATGCTCTTGGCGATGCGGTGGTTGGTGTCGGCGGCAAACCGGGATTCCTTGCGGCGGCGTTTCTTCAGCAGCCGCTTGGCGGACTTGGTGCCGATGGCCTGGAGTTTCGCGCGGAGCCGCTGGTTGCGGTGCCGGATGCGGTTTGTGGCTTTGCCGCTGTGGTGGCGGCCGTCGGAGTCGGTGGCGAGGTTGGCGATGCCGAGGTCGACGCCGAGGAACCCGTCCGGTTCCTTGGTCGCGGTGTCGGGGATGTCGCAGGTGGCGTACAGGAACCACTTGCCGTCGCGGCAGACCAGGTCCGACTCGCCGCGGCGGTGCGCGACCAGGGTGGCGTGCTGCTGGTCGGAGCAGCCGAGGCGGATCGGCCCGGATCGGCCAGCGACCGTCCAGATCGACACGGTGCGGGCAGCCAGTTGCCAGGACAGGCAACGGTCGTCGAACGGCTGCGCCGCGTCGCGACGGAACCGGATCGGTTTGCCCTCGGCGGCCTGGCGCCTCTTCGAGGCTGGCTTGCCGAGGTTGCCGGCCTGGATGTTGGCCGTCAGGGTGGCGTACGCGCCGGATACCTTCCGGGCGACGTGGATGGCGGGCTGCGCGGACAGACCCATGTCCTTCAACTGGCCGTAGGTGAGCCGCTGCAACGACTGCTTGGCGAACACCCGCCGCTGGTACGCCAGCCCGGAGGCGACGTTCGCAGCGTCGTTGCACAGGTCCAGAGTGGCCCGCAACGCCGTCTGCTGAGCGGCGTCCGGGAACAGCCGGACCTGCACGACAATCTTCACCAGGCGTCCTCGTCGTCCGCGTAGTCCTCTTCGGCTGCCATCGACGTCGGCCACCGCCGCCAGGCGGCCCGGTCCGCTTCGTCCTCGGAGCAGTGTGTCTCGATCATCAGGTGGGTCAGGGCGCCGTCGATGTACAGCACCGCCTGGTCGACGGTGCCGAGGTCCGGCGCGTCGTACCCGAGACGTGCCAGTGCGACGTCCAGCTCCGCTGCCCGCGCCTCGCTGGCCTGCTGCACGCTGCCCGCGTGGCGGCGTCGCGCTTCGGTCAGCCAGCCGGGCCTGCTGTCACGCAGCGACCGCACGTCCCTCTTCGTCCAGGGGCGGTCGAGTTTCGGCAGGTCCGCGTAGTCGATGCCGAGGACCTTGGCCGCCCATCTCGGCTTCACGACCTTGTCCAGTTTCGCAGGCATGCCCACACCGTATCCACGCTGGTCAACCGACTCAAGGGCGTCTCGGCGCACTACCTGCGCAAGGAGTTCACCGGCCGGATCAACCGGCACATCATCCACGGGCACCTGTGGTCCCCTTCGTACTTCGCCGCGTCCTGCGGCGGCGCCCCACTGGAAGTGATCAAGGACTACATCAACGGGCAGAAGCATCCCGGTCCGTGACGCGATTCCTCCCGGCCCTGAAGGGCCAGCATTCCTCGCCAATCCAGTTGAGCTCCACCGATCACGCTCAGGGAACGTGCGAGGCGTACGTCGAGTGGCCCGGATCAGACCTGCGTGATGACGTTCTTGCCGTACGAGGACAGGGTCTTCTCCTTGTCGTCATGCATGAGGTAGAGGGCGAAGTTGTGCACCCCGATCTCCTTGAGCTCCTGCAGCCGGTCGACATGGGCTGACTCGGGGCCGACGAGGCAGAACCGGTCGACGATCTCATCGGGCACGAAGTCGGTGGACGGATTGCCGGCGCGGCCGTGGTGTGCATAGTCGTAGCCCTCGCGCCCCCTGATGTAGTCGGTGAGCGCCTTCGGCACGACCCCGGAATCACCGTAGCGGGCGACCAGGTCGGCCACATGGTTGCCGACCATGCCGCCGAACCAGCGCAGCTGATCCCGTTGGTGCGCGACGTTGGTGCCCACGTAGGCCGGCGCGGCCACGCACATCGTGATCGAGTCGGGATCTCGACCTGCTGCGGTGGCCGCATCGCGTACCGAGCCGATCGTCCAGCGGGCGATGTCGGGATCGGCCGTCTGCAGGATGAAGCCGTCGGCCTGCTCGCCGACCAGCCGCAGCGCTTTCGGGCCGTAGGCGGCCATCCAGATCTCCAGCCTGCCGTCACGCACCCACGGGATGCGCACCGGCGTGCCGTGGTGTTCGACCTCGTTGCCTTCGGCCAGCTCCTTGATCACGTGCATCGCTTCTTTCAGCGTGGCCAGGCTCGCCGGCGGCTGGCCGATGACCCGCCGGGCCGAGTCGCCGCGGCCGATCCCGCACACCGTGCGGTTGCCGAACATGTCGTTGAGCGTGGCGAAGAGCGACGCGGTGACCGACCAGTCGCGGGTGCTCGGGTTGGTCACCATCGGCCCGACGATCAGGTGCTTTGTTGCGGCGAGGACCTGCGAGTAGATGACGAACGGCTCCTGCCACAGCACGCAGGAGTCGAACGTCCACCCGTAGCGAAACCCGTTGTCCTCGGCGGCGGTGAGGCCGGCCACGACGTCGCGCGCCGGCGGGTCGGTCTGGAGTACGACACCGAAGTCCACGGCTCCTCCTTTTAGACCAGGTACTGACTGAGATCGCGCTTCAGGAACCTGCCGTGCCCGGCCGCGCCGTGAAAGGCGTTGTCGTCGACCACGACTCGACCACGGGACAGCACGGTGGAGACCTTTCCGGTCAGCTCCATGCCCTCGTACGCGGAATAGTCCACGTTCATGTGGTGCGTGCTGGCCGAGATGGTCTGCTGGGCCGTCGGGTCGTACACCGTGATGTCCGCGTCGGCGCCCGGCGCGATGACGCCCTTACGCGGGTAGAGCCCGAACATCCTGGCGGGCGTGGTCGAGCTGATCTCCACCCAGCGCGGCAGGGTGATCTCGCCTTTCACGACGCCCTGATAGAGCAGGTCCATCCGGTGCTCGACGCCGGGCATCCCGTTCGGGATCTTGGAGAAGTCGCCCCGGCCCAGCTCCTTCTGGTCCTTGAAGCAGAAGGGGCAGTGGTCGGTGGACACCAGCGACAGGTCGTTGGTGCGCAGGCCCCGCCACAGTTCCGCCTGGTGCTCCTTGGGGCGCAGCGGGGGAGAGGCGACGTATTTCGCGCCCTCGAAGTCGGGCTTGGCCAGATCCTCCAGCGACAGGAACAGGTACTGCGGGCAGGTCTCGGCGAACACGTTCTGCCCGGTGTCACGCGCCTGGGTGACCGCGTCCAGGGCGTGCGCGGCGGAGAGGTGCACGATGTACAGCGGCGCGCCGGTGACCTTGGCCAGCGCGATCGCCCGCGAGGTCGCCTCGCCTTCCAGCTCGGGCGGCCGGGTCAGGCCGTGCTGCACCGGGTCGGTCTGACCGTTGGCCAGCGCCTGCGCGACGAGCTGGTCGATGGCGATGCCGTTCTCCGCGTGCATCATGATCATCGACCCGGTGTTCCGGGCCTTCTGCATCGCCCGCAGGATCTCCCCGTCGGTGGCGTAGAAGACCCCTGGATAGGCCATGAACATCTTGAACGTGTTGACGCCCGCGTCGATGCAGGCGTCCATCTCCTTCAGAGACGTGTCGTTGACGTCTGAGATGATCATGTGGAACCCGTAGTCGATCGCGCAGTTGCCGTCGGCCTTGCTGTGCCACTTGTCCAGCGCGGACAGCACGGATGTGCCCTTGCCCTGTACGGCGAAGTCGACGATGGTCGTCGTGCCGCCCCAGGCTGCCGCGATTGTCCCGGTCTCGAAATTGTCCGCCGAGAACGTGCCGCCGAACGGCATCTCCATGTGGGTGTGGCCGTCGATGCCGCCCGGCACCACGTACTTCCCGGTGGCGTCGATCGCGCGCTCGGCACCGGACGTCCACTGCTCGGCCAGACCCGAGTCGGGCGCGGCGAGCGCCGCTATCCGCTCGCCCTCGACCAGCACGTCCGCCGGGTACGCCCCGGTGGCGTTGACGATTGTTCCGTTGCGGATGACGATGCTCACGGCTTCACCAGCGATTCGTACGTGTCGGGACGGCGGTCGCGGTAGAACGCCCACAGGTCACGGACCTCGGCCAGCTTGTCCATGTCCAGGTCGCGGACGACAACCTCCGCTTCGCTGTCCGACGCCGCGTCGCCGACCAGTTGCCCGCGCGGGTCCACGAAGTACGACTGGCCGTAGAAGTCGTTGTCGCCCAACGGTTCCACGCCGACCCGGTTGATCGCGCCGACGTAGTACTCGTTGGCGACCGCGGCCGCGGGCTGCTCCAGCCGCCACAGGTACTCCGACAGGCCGCGGCTGGTCGCCGACGGGTTGAAAACGATCTTCGCGCCGGCCAGGCCGAGCGCCCGCCAGCCCTCGGGGAAGTGCCGCTCGTAGCAGATGTAGACGCCGATGCGCCCCACGGCGGTGTCGAACACCGGATAGCCGAGGTTTCCCGGCCGGAAGTAGAACTTCTCCCAGAACCCCTTCACCTGCGGAATGTGGTTCTTCCGGTGCTTGCCGAGGTAGGTGCCGTCGGCGTCGATCACCGCGGCGGTGTTGTAGTAGACACCGGGCTGCTCCTGCTCGTACATCGGCACGATCAGCACCACGCCGTGCTGCTCGGCGACCTCGCGCATCAGCGCGGTCGTCGGCCCGTCCGGGATGGCCTCCGTGTACGAGTAGTAGTCCGCGTCCTGGATCTGGCAGAAGTACGGGCCGTAGAACAACTCCTGCAGGCAGACCACCTGTGCGCCCTGCGAGGCGGCGCTGCGGATGGCGTCGACCGCGTTGGCGATCATCGACTCCTTGTCGCCGGTCCACTTCTGCTGCACCAGCCCGGCTCGGATGATGTTGCTCATTTCTCCCCCTTCGCGTGCGCGGTGCGCGGTATCGACAGCGCCAGGTAGACGAGGAACCCGCCGATCAGTCCGACCACCCAGCTGTAGTCGTAGAGCGGCTTGAGGAACGGGATGAGCCCGTCGGACGGGAACGGCCCCTTGCCGGGTGCGGAGTAGGCGCCACCCACCGCGAGGACCGCGCCGACGACGGTGGCGACGATGGCGGCCCAGTTCCACCCGCCGGAGAACCAGTACCTGCCCTCGGGGCGGTAGAGGGCCGGCAGTTGGAGGCTGGTGCGGTTGCGGATCCAGTACCCGGCGATGAGTACGCCGGCGACGGCGCCGAGCAGGCCGCCGTAGAACCCGAGCCAGACGAAGATGTAGATGTTGGGGTCCTGCACCAGGCGCCACGGTTGGATCAGGATGCCGAGCACGCCGGTGATCAGGCCTCCGGTCCGGAAGTTGATCAGTCGGGGCAGGGCGTTGGAGAAGTCGTACGCCGGGCTGACCGTGTTCGCCGCGACGTTCACCGACAGCGTGGCGACCACGACGGTGAACAGGCCGAGTGCGACGACCAGCGGGTTTTCGAACTTGGCCGCGAGCTGGATGGGGTCCCAGATCGCCTCACCGTAGATCACGGCCGTGCCCGAGGTGATCATGATCGACAGGATGGCGAAGAACGACATCGTGGTGGGTAGACCGAGGATCTGGCCGTACGCCTGCTGCCGCTGACTGCCGCCGAACCGGGTGAAGTCGGGGATGTTCAGCGACAGCGTCGCCCAGAAGGCGATCATCCCCATCAGTGACGGCGCGAACAGCTTCCAGAAGTCGGCGCCCCAGCCCAGCTTCGACGGCTGGGACAGGATCGGGCCGAGCCCGCCCGCCTCGACCAGCACCCAGATCAGCAGGGCGACGGCGACCACGATGACGAACGGTGCGGCCCAGTTCTCGAAGCGCCGCAGGGTGTCCATGCCCCGCCAGATGATCGCCATCTCGATCGCCCAGAACAGGAAGAACGAGGCCCACAGCGTCCACGGGTAGTCCATCACCGTCGCCGCGTCGACCCACCAGGAGCCGAGCAGCTTGCCGGCGATCGCGTAGATCGCCTCGCCGCCGATCCAGGTCTGGATGCCGAACCAGCCGCACGCGATGAAGGCGCGGAGCAGGGCCGGGACGTTCGCGCCGCGGACTCCGTAGAACGCGCGGGCGAAGACCGGGAACGGGATCCCGTACTTCGTGCCCGCGTGGCTGTTCAACAGCATCGGGATCAGGACGAGCAGATTGCCCAGCGTGATCGTGAGAAATGCCTGCACCCAGTTCATGCCGAGCTGGATGAGCCCGGCGGCGAGCAGGTAGGTGGGGATGTTGTGCGCCATGCCGATCCACAGCGCCGCGAAGTTGTACGTGGTCCAGGTGCGCTTCTCGATGGGCACCGGGGCGAGCTCTTCGTTGAAGTACGGGCTGTCGGCGATCGTGGAGAAATCACGCAGCTCGACTCGGCCATCCGGATGGGTGATCTGTGTGCCCGGCTCGACCGCGGTGGTCTCGGCGGGGGGCAGGGGTTCAACGGCCATCGGTCACCTCCCTGTTACGCTGCCGCAACAGCGGCCGGCCAGCCGGCGCGCGAGCTGCGGGTGGGGGCGGATCAGCTCGATCTTTATCTCGGAATGGTGGGTGTCCCGGACCCGCCACGGGCAGCGGCAAAGTGTCCACGCTTGCCGTGATCAGGGCACACTGTGTCCACCCGCACGGCCGCACCGAGCTGTCAATCGGCGCGGTGGCTCGATTCGCAACTCCTGCTGGACCCTTGACCCGTCACGCCTCGTCGAGTTCGTGCACCAGGAGGGCGACGTACAGCGACAGCATCGACTCCGGGTCCTCCAGCGACACCCCGAGCACCTGCGCGATCCGCGACAGCTGCTGGTAGTAGGCCGTACGCGACAGGTGCGCGGCCGCGGCCGCCGCCGACTTGTTCCCGCCCTGCTCGCAGAAGCAGCGCAGCAGCTCCACGAGCCGGCTGCGCTGGCTGGCGTCCCGCGCCAACAGCGGACTCAACTCGCGGTCCGCGAATGCCCGGACCCGCTCGTCGTCGCGCAACAGATGCAGGAGGCCGCGCAGGCGCACATTGTCCAGCTTGTGGTAGAGCTGCGTGCCGGGGGAGCGTAGGGCCGCCCCCGCCACGTGGGCGGCCTCGCCCAGGCTGCGGCGCACCTCGGCGACGTGGGACACCGTGGTGCCGACCGCCACCAGCACCGGACCGGCCGCGGAGCGATGCACCTCTCTGGCCAACCGGCGCAGTACCGGGTCGACCCCGGCCTGCGCGGGCAGCGACAACAACGCCCGAACGCTTGTGTCGTCCACGACGCCCACCAGGGCGGGCACGGCCATCCGCCGCGCGGCCAACGCCGTCCCCTCCGCGAGGTCGCGCAACACCTCCTGCCAGGCCAGCGCAGGGGCGCGCGGCGTCCCGGTCGCGGGCCGGATCGCGACCCCGACCAGCTGCCGCCGCTCGAGGCCAACGCCCAGCGCGGCCGTCCGGGCGGCCAGATCCGGGGGCGGTACCGCCTGACCGAGCAGCTGCGCGAGCAGCATGCGGTGCGTCTGCCGCTCCAGACTCTCCCGATCGCGCGCCACGAGCCGGTGCACCGCCAGCGCCGACGCGGCCCGCTCTGCGACCACAACGTGCCGGTGCGGTGGAGGAGCCGGCGAGAGCAGGACCAGGCGCCCCCAGTCTGCGCCCTGCGCGCCGACCATCGTGACCAACCAGCCGGACTCCTCGTCGTAGGCGGTCCGGTCCGGCGCGGCCACCGACCGGGACCGCTGACCCCAGTCGGCCAACAGCTCGGTGGGATTCTGCCCGGCCGCGTCGTACGCGAGCACCTCGTGCCCCAGCGTCTCCAGCACCACCGGCAGTCCGGAGATCCTGGCCACCTCGCGCAGCACCTCGGCCGGCTCCGCCCCGGCCACGGTGAGCGACGTGAACGTCTCGTGCACCTGCTCGGCAGCCCGCAGCTCGGCGAGCTGCGCGTCGACGATCAGCGCCACCACCGCCTCGGTGACGGACACGAACCTCGTCTCCTCGGCGAGCGTGATCAGGGGGAGTCGGTGCCGGTCGGCCGCTGCCACGAGCGCCTCCGGTATCCGGTCACTCCACCGCCGGACCAACTCGATCACCAGTCCCGCCGCGCGGACCGCGGCCAGGTCGTCCACATACCTCGTGAGCGCCGCCGCTTCGTCCGGCAGCGCGATTCCGGTGGTCAGCACCAGTTCTCCGCCGCGCAGCAGGTGCGCTATGTCGGCGACCTCCGCCACGTGGACCCAGCGGACCCGGCCCTGCATGCCGGCCGACCCGGCCACCACCTGCGGCTTTGCGCGCCGGATCACCGGCAACGCGATGGCTTCTGCGACGGAGGGGTACATCGCTGCCTCCTGTGGGCGGGACTGCACAGAACGTAATGCCCTTGCCCCCAGAGCGGCACAGGTTGTGCATAGCGGTTGGACAACGATTGCCGCCACACTCGCCGTACGGACGAGATAGGGAGGGCGCGATGGCGCACCGCGAGCTGCTGGCCAGACACCGGTCCGTGATGCCGAACTGGCTGGCGCTGTACTACGAGCAGCCGATCGAGATCGCCAGCGCGCACGGTCGCCGGGTGACCGATCGCGAGGGCCGCACGTACCTCGACTTCTTCGGCGGCATTCTCACCAACTCAGTCGGCTACGACGTGGCCGAGATCAGCGACGCGGTCCGCTCGCAGCTCGACACCGGCGTGCTGCACTCCTCGACGCTGTACCTGATCGAGTCGCAGGTCGAGCTCGCCGAGAAGATCGCGCACCTGTCCGGGATCCCGGACGCGAAGGTGTTCTTCACGAACTCGGGTACGGAGGCCAACGAGACCGCGTTGATGCTCGCCACGCAGTACCGCCGCAGCGGGCAGGTGCTCGCGCTGCGCAACTCGTACCACGGGCGCGCGTTCGCCACCGTCGCGATCACCGGCATCCGCGGCTGGTCGGCCAGTGAGCTCAGCCCGATCAAGGTGAGCTGGGTGCACGGTGGCTACCGGTACCGCAGCCCCTTCAAGGACCTGTCGGACGCCGATTACGTCAAGGCGTGCGTCGCCGACCTGCGCGAGGTGATCGAGACCGCGACCGCCGGCGACGTGGCGTGCATGATCGTCGAGCCGATCCAGGGCGTGGGCGGTTTCGCCTCCCCGCCCGACGGCCTGTTCCGCGAGTTCAAGAAGGTGCTCGACGAGTACGGCATCCTGCTCGTCTCCGACGAGGTCCAGACCGGTTGGGGCCGTACCGGCGAGCACTTCTGGGGCATCCAGGCGCACGACGTCGTGCCGGACGCGATGACCTTCGCCAAAGGACTCGGCAATGGTCTGGCGATCGGCGGTGTCGTCGCGCGCGCGGAACTCATGGACTGCCTGCAGGCCAACTCGATCTCCACCGCGGGGGCCCTTGCCACCCTCAACTACCTCCTCGACCACGACCTGCAGGCGAACGCCGCAAAGCTGGGAAACCGCCTGATCCATGGCCTTCGCTCGGTCGCCGCGACGCATCCGGTGGTCGGCGACGTACGCGGCAAGGGTCTGATGCTCGCCCTCGAGTTCGTCGGCCCGGCCGGCGAACCCAATCCCGCGGCCGCAGCCGCCCTGCTGGAGGAAGCGCGCAGTCGCGGACTGCTGGTCGGCAAGGGCGGCCTGCACGGCAACGTGATCCGGCTGGCGCCGCCGATGACGCTCACCGAGGACGAGGCCGACGAGGCGCTGGGCATCCTCGCTGAGGCAATTGAGGCGGTGTCGGCATGAGGATCACGCACTGGATCGGCGGCAAGGCATGGACCGGCATCGCCCAGCGCACGGGTGACGTGTACGACCCCGCGACGGGTCAGGTCGGCGGGCAGGTCGATTTCGCCAGCGCCTCGGACGTCGACGAGGCGGTCACCGCCGCCCGCGAAGCCTTCTCCCGGTGGCGCAACGCCTCCCTCGCCCAACGCGCGAACGTGATGTTCGCGTTCCGCGAACTGCTCAACGCCCGGAAGTCCGACCTCGCCGAGATCATCACCGCCGAGCACGGCAAGGTGCTCTCCGACGCGGCGGGCGAGATACAGCGTGCGCTGGAGGCGGTGGAGTTCGCCTGCGGAATCCCGCAGTTGCTCAAGGGCGGGTTCAGCGAGAACGCCTCGACCAAGGTGGACGTGTACTCGATCCAGCAGCCGCTCGGTGTGGTCGGGGTGATCTCCCCGTTCAACTTCCCGGCGATGGTGCCGCTGTGGTTCGTGCCCAACGCCATCGCCTGCGGCAACACCGTGGTGCTGAAGCCGAGCGAGAAGGACCCCTCCGCGGCGAACTTCCTGGCGGAGCTCTTCGCCGAGGCCGGGCTACCGGATGGCGTGTTCAACGTCGTGCACGGCGACAAGGAGGCGGTCGACCGGATCCTCGAGCATCCGGAGGTCAAGGCGGTCTCGTTCGTCGGGTCGACGCCGATCGCCCGGTACGTCTACGAAACCGGAACGCGCAACGGCAAGCGGGTGCAGGCGCTCGGCGGCGCGAAGAACCACATGGTCGTGCTGCCCGACGCCGACCTCGACCTCGCCGCGGACGCCGCCGTCTCGGCCGGTTTCGGCTCGGCCGGTGAGCGCTGCATGGCGATCTCCGTCGTCGTGGCGGTGGATCCGGTCGGCGATGAGCTGGTCGGCAAGATCAGCGAGCGGATCGCCGGAGTGCATGTCGGCGACGGTCGCCGCCCAGGCTGCGAGATGGGACCTTTGGTCACCGGTGCGCACCGCGACAGGGTGCGGTCATATCTGGACGCCGGCCGGTCCGCGGGCGCGAAGCTGGTGGTCGACGGACGCGGTCAATCGATCGACGGTGACGACGCCGGCTTCTGGCTGGGGCCGACACTCTTCGACCACGTCGACGTGGACATGTCCATCTACACGGACGAGATCTTCGGTCCGGTGCTCTCGGTGGTGCGGGTCCCCAGCTACGACGCGGCGGTCGAAATGGTGAACGCCAACCCGTACGGCAACGGCACCGCCATCTTCACCAACGACGGCGGCGCCGTGCGGCGGTACCAGAATGAAATCGAGGTCGGCATGGTCGGCGTCAACGTGGCGATCCCGGTTCCGGTCTCGTACTACTCGTTCGGAGGTTGGAAGGACTCACTGTTCGGTGACTCGCACGCGTACGGGCCGCACGGCGTGCACTTTTTCACCAGGTCCAAGGTGGTCACCAGCAGGTGGCTCGATCCGTCCCACGGCGGCGTGAACCTCGGCTTCCCACAGAACAGCTGAGCAGCTCGTCGGCAGACCACGTCGATCAGACAGCTCCGCCGGGCCTCCTACCGGAGGCTCGACGCCGGCGGCGAGTCGGCGAGTTCCGCGATCACCTCGGCGTGACAGCGCTCCGGCGCACACCAGCAGCCGAGCCTGCGCCCGCGCACTTCCGCCAGGAGTGCGAGGAGTTCGGGGCTGTCGAGCAGGTACGCGCGGTACTTCTCGACGACCTCGTCCCGGGTGCCGTCCGGGCCGGGGCGGTACGGGCTGGACAACGGGGAGCGGGGGAGCTGCCAGCCGCCGCGATACATGGCGCGCCCGACGTAGACCACGTCGGCGTACGCCGGGTCGTCGCGGTGGCCCTTCAGGTTCACGACTGTGGTTGCCTGCATGCTCGGCTCCTCGGTTTTCCCCGGCAAACGGTAGTCGGGCGATCCACGCCCGGCCAGCTTGCCGGTAGGCCAGACTGCACGGGTGAGAGTCACCGCGCTCACCATCAGGTGGACGCCGTGGCGGTTCGTGTCCGCCTTCGGTGTTGTCAGCCTGCTGTCGGACGTGGTGTACGAGGGCGCCCGGTCGGTCATCGGCCCCTATCTGGCCACCTTCGGCGCATCCGCGACCGTCGTCGGGCTGGTCACCGGCGCTGGCGAGGCGACCGCCCTGGCCGGGCGGCTGGCCACCGGACCCCTCGCGGACCGGACCCGCGCCTACTGGCCGCTCGTCCTGGTCGGCTATGCCGTGACCATGGTCGCCGTGCCCGCTCTCGGGCTGACCACCGCACTGTGGCTGGCTGCGACGCTGTTCGTCGCGGAGCGCGCCGGCAAGGCCATCCGCGGCCCGGCGAGGGATGTCATGCTCTCGCACGCCGCTGCGGCAGTCGGCCGCGGCAAGGGCTTCGCCGTCCATGAGGCGCTCGACCAGGCCGGCGGCGTGGCGGGGCCGCTGCTGGTCGCCGCCGTACTGGCCGCGACCGCCCACAACTACCGGCCCGCGTTCCTCGCCTTGGCCGTACCCGCCGTGGCGGCGATGCTCCTGCTGCTGTGGCTACGCGCCGGCGTGCCCGACCCGCGTCGCTTCGAACCCGGCCCTCGACCCGGCGCGCCGCCCGCCCCGCCTGGCGGCCGGCTACCCCGCGTGTTCTGGACCTATCTGGCGTTCACGGCGGTGACCACGGCCGGCTACGCCACCTTCGGGGTGCTCAGCTTCCACCTCGCCACCCGGCACGTCGTACCCGTGGCGGTGGTCCCGGTCGTGTACGCCGCCGCGATGGGCGTCGACGCGCTCGCCGCGCTGGCCTCCGGGTGGCTGTACGACCGGGCCGGCGTCCGGGTACTGGCCGCCGTACCCGTGCTGACCGCCCTGATCCCGCTGGCGGCCTTCACCACCACCCCGGCGACCGCGGTCGCCGGGGTCCTGGCCTGGGGTGCCGTGCTCGGCATTCAGGAATCCACCATGCGTGCGACCATCGCCGACATCGTCCCCGCCGCTCGGCGGGGCACCGCCTACGGCATCTTCGCCGCCGGGTTGGGCGGGGCGACCCTGGTCGGTGGGCTGCTCACCGGTGCCCTCTACGACTACTCGATCACCGCGTTGATCATCACCGTGGCCGGCATCCAGGCCGTCGCCCTGGCCCTGTTCCTTGCCATCGTTCGACCGGCGACCTGACGCTGGGTCCCGAGAGCCGGCGGCGGAGGTCCGGCTGACCAGCCGGCACCCCGCTGCGTCTGGTGTGGCCGACACCGGTCCGGACGGTGATGGCCACCGGGGAGGTTTCTGTCAGCTTACCTTCGGGGTGGCGTGGGAGATGATCGCGGCGAAGTCGACGCCGGTCGGTAGGGTGCCGTACGCCTGGCCGTGATCGCCGCCGAGCCGGGACGCGCAGAAGGCGTCGGCGACGGCGGGGTGGCCGTGCCGCACCAGCAGCGAGCCCTGCAGCACCAGGGCGAGCCGCTCGACGACGCGCCGCGCCCGCAGTTCGAGGTCGTCGAGGTCGGACAGGTCGGCCTGCACCTGGCGGACCGCGGCGTCGAGCCGTGCGTCGGCGCCGGCAGCGGCGCTCACCTCGGCCTGGAACGCCTCCATGACCTGGGGTTCCTTGACGAGAACACGCAGGACGTCCAGGGCGGCGACGTTGCCGGAGCCCTCCCAGATCGAGTTCAGCGGCGACTCGCGGAACAGCCGCGGCATGCCCGACTCCTCGACGTAGCCGTTGCCGCCCAGGCATTCGAGGGCCTCCGCGGCGTGTGCCGGCCAGCGCTTGCAGACCCAGTACTTGCCTACGGCGAGGGCGAGCCGTTTGAACGCGGTCTCGCTGGCGTCGCCGCGCGCGGATCGGTCGGTCGCTCCGGCGAGGCGCATCATGAGAATGGTGGCGGCCTCGGACTCGACCGCGAGGTCGGCGAGCACGTTGCGCATCAGTGGCTGGTCGATGAGGTACCGGCCGAAGGTCTGCCGGTGGGTGGCGTGGTGGGCGGCGGTGATCAAGCCTTGGCGCATCCCGGCCGCCGCGCCGATCACGCAGTCGAGGCGGGTCAGGTTGACCATGTCGATGATCGTGCGCACGCCACGGCCCTCGTCTCCGACGCGCCAGGCGACCGCCTGCTCGTATTCGACCTCCGCCGAGGCGTTGGACCGGTTGCCGAGCTTGTCCTTCAGGCGCATCAGCCGCATCGGGTTGCGGGTGCCGTCGGGAAGGACACGCGGGACGAGGAAGCAGGTGATTCCGTCCGGTGCCTGGGCGAGGGTGAGGAAGATGTCGCACATCGGCGCCGACGTGAACCACTTGTGCCCGACGAGCCGGTAGGTTCCGTCCGGCTCAGGGCGGGCGGTGGTGGTGTTGGCGCGCACGTCCGAGCCGCCCTGCTTCTCCGTCATCGACATGCCCGCCAGCAGCCCCTGCTTGGCCAGCGGCGGACGCAGCCCGAAGTCGTACGTCGTGGCGGTGAGCAGCGGCTCGTACCGCGCGGCCAGCTCCGGGTTGTGCCGCAGCGCCGGCACTGCTGCGTAGGTCATCGAGATCGGGCAGCCGTGGCCGGCGTCGGGCCGCCACGTGTAGAACTTGGCGGCCCGGGCCACGTGTGCGCCCGGTCGATCGTCCGCCCACGGTGCGGCGTGCAGGCCGTGCGTGACCGCGGTGCGCATCAGCTCGTGCCAGGCGGGGTGGAACTCGACCTCGTCGATCCGATGGCCGGAGCGGTCGTGGGTGCGTAGGACCGGCGGATGCTCGTTGGCCAGCCGCCCGTACTCGATGGCCTGCTCGGCGCCGCCCAGGCGGCCGAGCTCGTGCAGCTCGGCGGCGGCCCAGCCGGCGCCCTCCCGCTCGAGCCCGTTGAGCAGTGCCGGGTCGTCCGCCGCGTCGTAGCCAGCGAGCGGGGGAACTTGGTTGAAGACCTCGTGTGTCGTCACGGCGATACTCCCAGCGCGCGGTGGATGAAGGCGATCAGGGCGGGGATGGTCTCCGGGCCGGCGACCCCGGCGGCCAGCGGACCGACCATGGCCTCGGCCAGGGCGCCGACCAGCGCGGTCGCGGTCAGCTCCGGATCTTGCGGGGGTAGTTCACCGCTCGCCACATCGGCCGCGACGTACCCGGCGATCAGTTCGGCGTAGGCGCGGCGGAAGACGAGCCGCTCGGCGTCGACCGCGGGGTCGACCGGCTCGGCGAGCAGGGCGTACGCCAACCGTGGGGACTGCAGGGCGCGGCCGGAGAACGTCTCGACGACGGCGGCCATCTGCTCGGCGGCGGAGGTCTCCAGCGCTGCGGCGCGCGCGACCGCGTCCACCTCGCGCTGGGAGGCCGTGCGGAACACCTCGGCGAACAGGTCGGCCTTGGTCGGGAAGTGGCGGTAGACGCTGCCGGTCGCCACGCCGGCCCGCTCGGCGACGGCGGCGACCGAGCAGCCGGCGTACCCGTGCTCGGCCATGATTCCCAGTGCCGCGGCGATGATCCGTTCCCGGGAGGCGCTCAGCCGAGCCTTCACCCGCTCGGTGCTTCGGTACGCCACGCAAGGATTGAACCATCATTCAATCCTTGGCGACAAGGTGTCGTGTCGGCCCGGCCGGCCTCGCCGGGCCGTCGCGGTGGTGCGACCGGAAGCGGTAGCCGGGGTGATCCAGGCCCGGCCACCTTGCCGGTGGACCAGACTGCATGGGTGAAAATCACCGCGCTCACAATCAGGTGGACGCCGTGGCCGTTCGTGACCGCGTTCGGTGTGGCCGTACGGCTATCTGATCGAGCTCGGTCAGGGCACCGGGATCCTTGCCGAGATGGGTCGCGCCGCCTCCGCCTGAGCGACCGACACCCGCACCCCCGGTCGTTTACTCGGCGCGGGGTCTGCATGCTGGGAACCCAGCCCGGGGCAGCCACGTCGTAGGGGGCATGACGGGTAGCAGCGCCCACGTACCCCATCCAACGGCCGCCACCGGCGTCCCCCGAGTCATGACCCCAGCTCGCCTCATGGGACTGGCCCTGGTCGCCGGCCTGGCGCTGGTCACCGGTTGTACGACAGAGCCGGCCCCCGTGCCGCCACGTGACCGGCAAGTGCCGGCCGGCGGGTTCCGGCTCGTCGCGTTCGACTCCTGCCCGGAGGCGCTGCGGCAGCTGAAGACGGCTGCCAAGGCGTACGTCGGGCCCTGGGGGTTCGGGCCGAACGGGGACATCCGTACCTTCGGCGGCGCGGAACAGGCCGGGGCGCCCGCCGGAGCGAAGCGGGCGGATGCGGCGCCCGGGGCCACAGCCCTGGGCGACACGGCGGCCGGGGCCGCCGCCCCCGGCTACTCGGGCACCAACACCCACGAGGCCGGGGTCGACGAACCGGACCTGGTCAAGACCGACGGCAAGCGGATCGTCACCGTCAACCAAGGCAAGCTGTACGTGATCGACCCGGCCACCCGCCAGCTGACCGGGGAACTGCAACTGGCACCCGGCGGGTTCGGCGGGGCCGAAGACAGCCTGCTGCTGCAGGGTGACCGGGCGCTGGTGCTGCTCCGCGAGGGGTGGGTTGGAACGGCGAAAGACGCCGTCCCCGAGAGAGGCGGGCGCCCCGCCCCGGCAGACGGCGGCGCTGCCCCGATGCCGAACGGCATCATCGGCCCCCGGCTGATCATGGTCGACCTTTCCGGCGCACCGAAGGTCATCGGCGAATACCGTATCGACGGCAATCTGGTGGACGCCCGCCAGGTAGGCACGACGGTCCGCGTCGTGGTCCGCTCCATGCCCCGGCTGAACTTCCCGCACCGGGAACAGGCCACAGACGGGCAGCGCACCACCGCCAACCGCGAGATCATCGACAACGCCACCGCCGACGACTGGCTGCCCCGGTACGAGGTCACCTCCGGCGGGCGAACCAGCGCCGGACGGGTCGGCTGCGAACGGGTGAGCCGGCCGGCCGCCTACTCCGGCACGTCGCTGGTGACCGTGCTCAGCTTCGACCTCGGTGTGGCCACGCTCGGCGCTGGCGACCCGGTCACCGTGATCGCCGACGGCGACACCGTCTACAGCAACGGACCCCGGCTGTACGTCGCCAACGACCAGCGCTGGCGGGTGCTGCCGATGCTGACCGCGCGGAACATCGCACCCGATCCCAGGGACGAGACCACCGAGATCTACCAGTTCGACACCTCGGGCGCCGGTGCCCCGCGGTACGTCGCCGCCGCCTCCGTACCGGGCTGGCTCATCAACCAGTACGCCATGTCCGAGTGGGACGGTCACCTGAGAGTGGCCACCACCAGTGGCCGTACCTGGGGCAACAAGCCGAACTCGACGTCCAGCGTGTACGTCCTGCGCGCCGACGGCACGGCGCTGACCCAGGTCGGCAAGGTCACCGGACTGGGCAAGGGGGAACGGATATACGCGGTACGGTTCGTCGGCGGCACCGGGTACGTCGTCACCTTCCGGCAGACCGACCCGCTCTACACCGTCGATCTGCGTGATCCGGGGGCGCCGAAGGTGAGCGGCGAACTGAAGATCAACGGGTATTCGGCGTACCTGCACCCGGCCGGCGAAGGACGGCTGCTCGGCGTCGGGCAGGAGGCGTCCGACCAGGGCCGTGTCCAGGGCACCCAGCTTTCACTCTTCGACGTCTCCGATCCGGCCAAGCCGACCCGGATCGCCCAGTACCACGTCAAGCAGGGGCACTCCGAGGCGGAGTTCGACCCGCATGCGTTCCTCTACTGGCCGGCCGAACGCCTGGTCGTGGTCCCACTGACCGTCCACGGTACGGGCCTGCCGAGCAACGTGGCGCTGGCCCTGCGAGCCGGCGACGGCGGGTTCACCGAGGTCGGCGCGGTCGACCACACGCTGGGCACGGGGCGTCTCGAGGGTATGACGACGATCCGCCGGTCACTGGTGGTCGACGGAGTGCTCTGGACCGTCTCCGCCGCTGGCCTTAAGGCGACCAGCCTCTCCACGATGAAGACCCTCGGCTGGCTGCGTACGGCGTGAACGGCATGGTGGTGTCCGGGGTGGCCCGCCGTGGGTGGGCGTGGCGGTTGCCCGCCGCGCACCGCCCTGGCGTCCGCACCGACCACGAGTGATCGGGCCCGTGGTGATCAGGCGGCGGGTAACGTGAACGCCGTGGAGGATCTCGGCGCGAAGGTCTCGTACCTTGCGCTCGCCGTCGGCACCCGGGTCTACGACGTCGAATCGGCACCCGTCGGCGTGGTCGAGCACGTGCTCGCCGACGAACGGGACGACATCTTCCACGGCGTCATCGTGGCCCCGCCGAAGCCGTACCGGTCCCATCGCTTCGCCCACCGGGAGCAGATCGCCGATCTGTACGAGCGGGGGGTCGTGCTGTCGGTGCCCGGTGCCGAAATGCACGAGCCGGGCGAGGACACGCCGGCCAGAGAGGTCGAGGCCGCGGGTGACGACCCAGTGCAGATGGGCCTCCGCCGCGCCTGGGAGTGGCTGAGTCGACCACGCTGAACCTGGCGGCCAGTTCACACCAGGTGAACGATGATCGGCCCGTCGAGGCAGGCGAGGAAGAGTTCAACGGTCACCTGACGGGCCTGCCGCACGGCCCACGTCTCAGGCTGATCGGGCAGTGTCGGTGATGTACGCGATCACGGCCGAGTAGTCCCGGTCGCCAAGGCCGGCCTCCTGGGCTGACGCGACCCACTGCCGCGCGGCCACCGCGACCGGCAGTTCGACGCCTGCCGACTCGGCGGCCGACACGACCAGATCGGCGTCCTTACGGGCGAGTGACAGCGCGAACCGGAGCGGGAATTGACCGGACTCGACTGCTGGTCGTCGCCGATCCGCCTGCGCGCCAACGGGAGTCGCGGACAAGACCTCAAACGCTGTGTCACGCGGCAGTTCAAGCCCATCCGCGAGGGCGAGCGCCTCACCGAGAACAGCGAGCACTCCGAAGAGGGTCGAATTGGCTACCAGCTTGGCCGCCGCGCCGGCACCGAGCGGTCCGACATGCATCGGCGAGCCAAGCGCGCCCAACACCGGCATCCACCGTTGGGCGAGCGGCTCCGGCCCACCGACGAAGATCCGCAGCGAACCCGACTCGGCCTCCGAGACGCTGCCCAGCACCGGCGCATCGAGCAGGCCAACACCATCCGGCAGTTGCGCGGCCAACCATCGCACCGCGGACGGCCCGACCGTGGACATCTCAGCGAGCGTCGTCGACGCGGTAGCACCGGCGAGGATGCCCAGCGGGCCCTCGACCACCTCTTGCAGCGCGGCCGGGTCGGACAGCATGGTGATGACCAAATCCGCCCGGCGGGCAGCCTCTGCCGGACTGCCGGCAGCGACCGCGCCACGCGCCACCAGATCGCTGGCCCTCTGCGGCGTGCGGTTCCAGACAACGAGGTCATGGCCGGCATCGAGCAACCGGTGGGCCATCCGGCTACCCATTCCACCCAGACCGATCACAGCGACCGTGGCCATGGCGCCATCCTGCCAATTTCGCCCGGGCAATGCCGCACCAAGCGCCGGCTCGTCCACATCCATCATCAGCTCCGGTCAGCTTGGCGTGAGGAGGCAGAACTCGTTACCTTCCGGGTCGGCGAGGACGGTCCACGGGACATCGTTTTGGCCTAGGTCGATGGCGGTGGCGCCGAGAGTCCGCAGTCTGGTCGCCTCGGCCTCTAGGTCGTCACCCGGGTATGGGCGGACGTCGAGATGGACGCGGTTCCACACGGTCTTCACGTCGGGTGTGCGGATGAACTCCAGATATGGGCCAACGCCCTTGGCGGAACGCAGTACCGCGTTGTGGTCGGTCACCTCGTGCAGGGTCCAGTCCATGGCCTTGCCCCAGAAGCGGGCCATGGCTCGCGGATCCGCGCAGTCGACCACTACCGCGGCGATCGGTCCGGTGTCTCGATAGAGCGGTCGGGGGTCCAGCACGCAGAACTCGTTGCCCTCTGGGTCGGCCATGACCGTCCATGGCACGTCGCCCTGGCCTATGTCAGCGGGTGTTGCGCCGAGATCCTTCAGGCGCGTGACCACCTCCGCCTGATGGGCCGCCGAGGTGGTGGCGAGGTCGACGTGCACGCGGTTCTTCACCGTCTTGGGTTCCGGGGAGACGACGAGGTCAAGGCAGACGGCGACGGGGTCGGGGTAGACGAAGCCCTCGGGTTCGAGGTTGGTCACGCCGGGTCCCTCGCTGGAGACCCCCCAGCCGAGCGCCTTCGCCCAGAAACCGCCCAGCGCGGAGTCGTCGCGAGCCTTCATGTTGATCTGAACAAGTCGCGTTGCCATGCCGACGATGCTAGGGCCCGTCGAGTCGGCGGTGGTGCCCGAACTGGAGTGATCGTTCGGCGTGTCGAAGATCGGCATATGGCGAGGTCTCCGAAAGATGGTTCATGCCCCATGGCGCGACGTGCAGGCCGAACCACCCGGCGGTGTCAGCGTCGAGCCGGCCGACCACGCGCTCGGCCGCTCCCGCGGTGGGTTGACCACGAAGCTGCACCTGGGCTGCGAGCAAGGCAAGAAACTCCTCGCCATCCATGATTGCTCGTATGGCCCCGACACGGGGAAAGGCTCTCTACGCTTGGACGGAGATGTGCCGGCGCGCCTCTGCCGACCTGGCACAGGTCCGGGCTGCGCCTTCACTGAAGATGCCCCTTCCGCAGCAGGAGCCGAGGCATGCCGTTTGTCGCGGCAGGAGGGCAGAAGCCCTGCTCGACCTCCAATGAGCTCGAAACGGAAAGGGGCCCACATGGCTGTCAAGACGGAAGCGCGACCGGACGTAGGGGTCCGGCCGTTCAGGGTGGAGGTCCCCGAGGCGGACCTCAAGGCGCTGCGTGCGCGCATCGCGGCCACGCGGTGGCCCGAGAAGCAGACCGTCGACGATCAATCGCAGGGCGTGCCGCTCGAAACGAGCCAGGCGCTCGCGCGCTACTGGGAGAAGGAGTACGACTGGCGCAAGGTCGAGGCGCGGCTGAACGCCCTGCCGAACTTCATCACCGAGATCGACGGGCTCGACATCCACTTCATCCACGTCCGATCCAAGCACGAGGACGCGCTGCCGCTCATCGTCACGCACGGCTGGCCGGGCTCGGTCATCGAGCAGCTGAAGATCGTCGGTCCGCTCACCGACCCGACGGCGCATGGCGCGGACGCGTCGGACGCCTTCCATCTGGTGATTCCATCGCTGCCCGGCTTCGGTTTCTCGGGCAAGCCGAGCACGCCCGGCTGGGGCCCCGAGCGCATCGCGGGCGCCTGGATCGAGCTGATGAAGCGCCTCGACTACACGCGATTCGTGGCCCAGGGCGGCGACTGGGGTGCGCTCATCACGGATGTCATGGGTCTGCAGGCGCCACCGGAACTGCTCGGCATTCACACCAACATGCCGGGTATCATTCCGCCCGACATCGATACGCTGCTCCAGTCCGACATCACCGGAGCGGGCAACGCGCTGGCCTCGCTGCCGTCGAACCTCTCCGACGAGGAAAAGCGGGCGTGCGAGCAGCTGAACTTCTTCTGGAAGCACTCCGCCTACGCTGCCATGATGGGGACGCGCCCGGAGACACTGACCGGATTCGCGGACTCGCCCATCGCTCTGGCGAGCTACATGATCGACCATGACGCCGCCAGCCTGGAGTTGATCTGCCAGGCCTTCGCCGGACAACCCGTCGGCCTTACGCGGGACGACGTCCTCGACAACATCACGCTCTTCTGGCTGACGAACACGGGAGCTTCCGCGGCTCGGATCTACTGGGAGAACAAGCTCTCCTTCTTCTCCGCCAAGGGCGTCTCTGTCCCGGCTGCCGTGAGCGTCTTCCCCGACGAGATGTATCAGACCCCGAGGAGTTGGGCGGAGCAGGCGTATCCCAATCTCATCCACTTCAACAAGCTCGACAAGGGCGGGCACTTCGCCGCCTGGGAACAGCCGCAACTTCTTTCCGAAGAGCTTCGCGCCGCCTTCCGGTCGCTTCGCTAGCTGACCCTGCACGAACGTCTGCACATGTCCGCACTGGGCGGGGCTCGGCGAGGGACGACTCCCACTCGTCGAGCCGACGGCCCGCCGCGTCCGACGCAGCTTCGTCCGCCCACATGTCGGCCCTCCCCAGGGACATCGGCGCGGCCATCATCGCCGGGAGCGTCGCTACGTTACCAATCGGTGGCGCTCCGTGTCGTTCCCGACCTCACCGGAGCCGAGCTACACGCCGACAACATCGTGATCCTTCTAGCGGAGGTCCGCGCAGGTGCGCTCGTGCGGCAGCAGCGGCCGGACCACCAGGCGTACCCGGTGTCCCTCGGCCTGCCATCGGGTCTCGCCGCGCGCCGCGCCGGCCTCGGCCAGCAGCGGCGCCAGCGCCGCGCCGTCGACCACGTGGCAGGGCCGCTGGGGTGCGCCGTCCATCGCGGACAGGGGCACGTCCAGCGGCCAGGGCCGTACGTCGGAGTCGTTCTCGGAATCGGCCACCACCAGCACCGCCGCCCGCTGCGGCAGGTACTCGCCGGCGTCGACGCCGGAGGCCGCAGCGGTCTTGGCGAACGCGATCACCTCGCCACGGTTACCGCCCTCGTCGGGCGACGGCTGCGTCACCGTCGTCTCGTACGTGTCGCCTGTCGTGGTCAGCCGCACGGTGAGCGTGGCCGCGTCGGTGACGTCCTGCGGATAGTCGCGCTCGGTGAAGAGGCCCGCGTCGTCCGCCCGTTGGAACAGCGCGTCGATCTGTGCCGCCGAGAGCGTCCGGCGATGGCCCGTCAGGAGCGCACCCCGGTCGTCACCTCGGGTCACGGCGGTGCCGTCGCCGTAGAGCGTGAGCGCCGGCAGCGCCCACTGCTCGGCGGCGGGGGCGAAACCGCCGTGCCGGTCGACCTCGGCGATCACGGTGTCCGCGCCGGTCGGTGGCCGGGCTGCCGGTCGGTCACCGCAGGCAGTGAGGAGAAGGACCGCGCAGAGCAGCAGACGTCGGGTCATCACCGTTGGACGCTCCATCTGCCGGTACGGGTTCCGGCGGGCACCCGAGAGTGGGTACCCGCCGGAACCTCACCTGATCAGGAACGGGTCAGCGTGTAGGTGCCGTTGCCCGCTCGGTTGGCGATGATCACGCCGACGCAGCCGTCGGCCGGTGTCGTGTATGCGAGCGACTCCGGTTGGCCCGCCCCGGTCCCGGTCGCGGCCGCCGCGCTGGCCCGGTCCCGTACGTACGTGGCCGGCGCGCCGGCCGTCGAGGACACCACGAACAGTTCGGCGTCCTGGCTCGGGTCGCCCGGCGTGACGGTGAATGTCACCTGCTGGCCGGCGGTGAGGCAGGAGTTCCAGATCGCGGCCACGTCACCCGTGCCCATCTGCCGCTTCGCGGTGTCGACCAGTGTCTGGCCGCTGTCGGCCAGCTCGATGGTGTACGCCCCCGTGCCGGTGACCCGGTGCACCCGCGGGTAGTAGTCGCCGAGCGGGCGCCGCCCGGCCGTGGAGTCGACCGCGACGAAGTCCGTCACGTCGACGCCGAGCAGGCTCTCCTCCAGCCGCTGGGTCTGCGCCCGGTCGTCGAAGAGCGTCACGTCGTCGTCCCCGCCCGTTGGCGGGCGGACCGCGACGACCGACCATGCCTCGTGCCGCGTGTCGTACCGGAAGTTCTGGTCGTTCGGCGGCGTCGTGGCGGTCACCTCGGAACCGTCGGTCAACGCCCGGCGGAACCCGTAGTCGATCGTGTTCTGGAACAGCGATCCGAGCGCCGGGTCGCCGACCTCGTGGCCGTCCTGGCCGCGCGCCGACCAGTAGGCGGCGAAGCTGGTCACCCGGTGATCCAGGAAGGTGTCCCACACGTTCGTCAGCGTGTCGCGGTACGCGTCGGTGCCCTCGGTGCCGGTGTCCAGCAGGTCCCAGATTGCGCCGGCGACGCGGCCCTCGACCTGGTCGCCATCGTCCCAGTCGGGGGTGCCCCAGGTCGCGGTGTCGATGTTGCCGTAGCCGGGCAGGTCGGGGTTGTTCAGCACGGCGGCGCCGAACCAGTCGGCGAAGCCCTCCGACCAGGCGCAGGCCGGGCCGGACCGGCGGGTGAGGTAGTGCGTTGGGCTGCACTCCGAGCCGATCTGCGGGTAGTTGTCCTCGTAGACGTCGTCCATGACACCGTGACCGAGTTCGTGGATCACCACCCACGGATTGCCCGGGTCGGCGGCGAGCAGCCGGACCTCGTCGTCGCTGGGGTCGTAGTAGGTGCCCTCGGTCGAGCCCGGCTCCCACTCGATGTCGATGTTCTGGCAGCTCTCGTCGCGGCTGTCCCAGCAGTCGCCGGGCGTCCAGGCCAGCGCGTCGTCGGCGGTGTCGTACGCGTGGTACGCCGGCATCAACGTCGTGTCCGCGGTGTGCAGCTGTCCGTAGTCGTACGTGCGGCCGTTGCCCAGGTTGTCACGGGTGGTGCTGCGGAACGCGTATGCGTCGTCGTCCGAGTCCTCCACCTTGTACTGCGTGCCCTCGGTGACCGCCCGGACGTACACGTCCTGGCCACCGCCGCCGATGCCGTCGTCGTTGTTGAAGCAGGCGCGGTAGGCGCCGGCGCCGTCGGTGAGCCCGGCCGCGAGCAGGTCGTCGCCGAAGGTGTCGTCGTCCCACACCTGGTACTGCAGGTTCTTCGACGGGTGCCAGGCGCCGTTGTTGTCGCTGTAGTTGAAGCTGCCCGTCACGCAGGTGACCTGGGCGGGCGCCGCACCGGGCGACCGGATGTCGTCGCTGTGCGGCGTGGGCAGCCCGGCGGTGCTCGCGGGACGGTAGGGCACCGACGGGTTGGCCGGGACGACCGGCGTTCCGGCCGGAGTCTGTGCGGCCTCCGCGTCACCGTCGGCCTTGCCCAGTCGGGACTCGCGGGCCGTGGCGCCGATCGTGACCGGCACGTGGACCTCGTCGCTGCCGAGAACGGGCCCGCCGGCGGACGTCGCCTGCACCCGCAGGACCGTGGGGCCGATGCCCGTGGCGATCAGGTCGGTCTGGTAGCGCAGGACGCGGCCGGGTGCCGCGTCGACGGTGGTGCTGATCGTGGTGACCTCGCCCGCGTCGGACGGCACCCGGGACACGGCCCGGGCCGCGGTGAAGCCGGCCGGGGTCGCGGCCGGGCGCAGGGCCGACGGCAGCGCGACCCGCACCCGCAGGTCGTCGATCGCCACCTGGGCGTCGACGGTGACGGTGAGCCGGGCGGTCTGCCCGGTGGCCGGTGCCCGGTCGAGTGCCGCGGTGACCGTCACGCAGCGCAGCCACTCTGAGGAGGTCGGCGCGCACTGCGCCCCGGTCTTCCCCGAAGCCGGTGATGCCGGTGCGGCGGTGGCTGGTGTTCCGGCACCGGCGACGATGATCAGTGCCGCGGCGGCGTTGGAAACCAGGCCTTCGTACGATGACGCGGTGACGTGCGGTGGTGCATGTGCCCTCCCCGTGGTGCGGCGTTGCTCCGATGGACGGGTCGCCGACGGGGTGGACAGGGTGCCGTTGGACGCCACCGAGACCGGTTGCCGCACGGCACACAGGTGCCCTGGGCAGTTCGGTATCGATCCCCGCATCGACGAACTTCGCTAAGCTACCAATGGGTAAAGATCGATGCCATTCGATGTCAGGCAGCTGACAGCCGGATTGTCGGTGTCTGCCGATCGGTGCCTGTCGTCACCAGGCGGGCTGCACCCGCGTGCGAGGCGCCGCACCACGCCGGAGAAGATGTGGTCATGACCGTTTCCGCACTGCCCACGCGCGTCGTCGTCACCGGTGCCACCGGCAAGCTCGGGCGCGCCGTCGTCGCGCACCTGCGCGCCGTGGGCGTCGACGTGCTGGCGGTCGACCGCGCGGGCGGACGCGACCCCCGTGACGTCGACGGCGAGTTCCTCCTGGTCGACCTCACCGACTACGGGCAGGTGGTGGAGGCGTTCACCGGCGGCGCCGACGAGCACGCCGGCGGCGTCGACGCGATCGTGCACCTGGCGGCGGTCCCGGCCCCCGGGCTCCAGTCCAACGCGACCACCTTCGCGAACAACTCCGCCGCGACGTACAACGTCTTCGCGGCGGCCAGGGCGGCGGGCATCAAGCGGGTGGTGTGGGCGTCGAGTGAGACCGTGCTGGGGCTGCCGTTCGACACCCCGCCGCCGTACGCGCCGGTCGACGAGGAGTACGCGCCGCGACCGGAGTCGACGTACTCGCTGAACAAGGCGCTGGAGGAGGAGATGGCGCGGCACTTCTGCCGCTGGGACCCGGAGCTGATCATGGTGGGTCTGCGGTTCTCCAACGTGATGGACGTCGAGGACTACGCACCGTTCCCCTCGTTCGACGCGGACCCGCAGCTGCGCCGGTGGAACCTGTGGGGCTACATCGACGCCCGCGACGGGGCCCAGGCGGTCGAGCGGGCGCTGGTCCACGACCAGCCCGGCGCTGACGTCTTCATCATCGCCAACGCCGACACGGTCATGAGCCGGTCCAGTGCCAGCCTGATGGCCGAGGTCTACCCGGCCGTCGAGGTCCGTAAGGAGTTGGGCGAGCACGAGACCCTGCTCAGCATCGACAAGGCGCGACGGGTGCTGGGTTACGAGCCCCGCCACTCGTGGCGGAACCACGTCAACCCGACGTAGCCCGAGTCAGCGCGCGGACTGGTAGGCCCGGCCGACGGCGGTCGCTGCGCTGCCGGTACGGAAGAGCCCGGTCTGGTCCTTGTCGGTGGCGGGCAGGCCGAACCAGGCGTACCGGTGCAGCCAGGTCAGCCCGCTCAGCATCCGGGTCGCCGCGGTGAGGAACGCGGCCTGCTGTGCCTGGCTCGGGAAGCGGACGCCGTTGGAGAAGTCGATCAGGGCGAACTCGGTGAGCCAGATCGGCAGCCGGTAGCGGTCGTGGACCGCCTGGAGGTACGACTTGAGCTGGTTGACGGCGTTGGCGGTGGTGAAGTCACCGCCGTACCAGTGCAGGGCGATGAAGTCGACCCGGTAGCCGCGTTCCTTCGCGCCGGACATGAATCGATCCAGCCACTCGCTGGGCCGGTCCCCGCCCCACGCCACCGCCGGGCTGCCCAGCGGGAGGCCGGTCGCCTCCAGTTGCGGCCACAGCTCCAGCGCCTGTTCGACGCTCATGTTCGCCTGGCCGCCCATGTCCGGCTCGTTGAACCCGAGCAGCTGTCGACCGTTCCGCTTGGCCTGTTGCAGATTGCTGGCAGTGACGCTCTTCGCCCCCCAGATCATCGGGACGAACTCGCTGCCCTTCGGGGTGGTGACGCCCTGGTGGCCCACGTTCCACGTGTAGTACCAACTGGCCGTCGAGTTGGCCAGTGCCTGGCTGACGCCGTCGAACGTCCAGACGCCGACGCCCTTCTTCTTCGAGGTCACCCCGGGCGCCGCCGGGGCGGCCGGGCGCGCGGTCGTCGGCTTCGGCGTCGGGGTGGTCGGGGTCGCCGTCGGGGTCGCAGGGCCGGCGGGGGAGGTGGCGGTGGGTGGGCTGGCCGGCGGGGTCGTCGATGCCCTGGCATCGACCGCCTGCGTCGCGGCCGGGGCGGGTGCGGATCCGGTCGGTTGGACCACGACGAGCACCCCGATCACCAGTACGGCGACCACGGCGGCCACGGAGATCGGCCACAGCACACGCGTCGCGCCGAGCGGGAGGCGGCTGCGCAGCCCGCGTCGACGTTTCGCGTGGTTGCCCCTGGTCACCGCTCCGGTGTCGGCTCCACCCTGACCGGGTCCGCGCATCGTCTCGTCTCCTTCACGTGGTCGTGTCTGGGAGCCGGTGAGGGCAAGCCCGCCATCGCCTCCCTTCAGGAGACTGGCCGGCCGGACCGGGATAACAGTTTCCGGCGCGGCTGGAACCGACCGCAGTGAACATCTTCACTTGACCACAACGAGCGCGTAGCCTGCCTGAAACGATTCATTGAGCGGAGGCCCGCGTGACTCGTCATATTCTCGGATTTCAGCCAGCGGCTCGACGGCGCCGAACAGCGGTGCTCCTGGCAGCGACGACGGTCGTGGCGGTCGTCCTCACCGGAGCCCCACCTGCGCTGGCATCCCGCGGCCACGCGCCGGGCGCACCGGTCTCGCTGACGGTCGGCGACCGAAGTCGCCCGCTCAACGTCGAGGGCGTCCCCAGGTTCGGCTGGCTGCCCCGGGACGCCGATCCCGGTGAGACGCAGACCGCGTACCGGATCACCGTTACCGCAACCGGCGGCGACCGGGTCTGGGACTCCGGCAAGGTCGCGTCCGACCAGCAGTCCTACGTGGCGTACGCGGGGCCTGCCCTGCGCCCGGGCGCGGCGTACGAGTGGACGGTCCGCACCTGGGACCGCACCGACCGGCAGTCCCCGCCCGCGACCGGCGCCTTCGAGACCGGCATCGCCGACACCCAGTGGGAGGGCGCGAGCTGGATCCGGCGCGCCACCACCGAGGCCGACGACTACACGCTGGCCCGCATCGAGGTACGCCCCAACGCCAGCCGCGTGGTCCGGGCCCGCGCCTACACGGCCGCCGACCACACCTACGAGCTCTACCTCAACGGCACGCGCGCCGACCGGGGCACCTCCTTTGCCTACCCGGGGGAGGACTACTACCAGGCCGCCGACGTCACCAGGCTGGTGAAAGCCGGCAAGCCGCTCGTGATCGGGGCGCGCTACCACTGGTACGGCAGCGGCCAGGGCCGCCCGACCGGTGCCCGTGGCCTGCTGGTGAAGCTGGTCGTCGAGCACGCCGACGGCACCCGGGAGGTGTACGGCACCGACGGCTCCTGGCGGGTCGCCCGGGACACGCAGTTCGTGGCGAACGCGGAGCGCCGCAACGGCGAGGGTGACCGGGTCGAGCGGCAGGACGCCCGCGCCGAGGTCGCCGGCTGGATGCGGCCCGGCTACGACGACAATGCCGCTGGCTTCACCGCCGCCGAGGTGCTCGGTGCACATCCGACCGCGTCGTCTCCGCACCTGATCGGGCAGGAGACCCGGCTGACCGAGACCAGCGCCGCGCCGGTCGCGCTGCGCACCGCCGCCGACGGCACGGTGGTCGCCGACTTCGGCGTGGTCATCCCCGCCCGTCCGGTCGTCCGGTTCGACGCCGGCGTGGCCGGGCGCACCGTCGACCTACGGGCCGGCTACACCCTCACCGACACCGGCCGGGTCGCCACGTCCACCCTGGAGTCTCAGGGCACCGCCATGAGCTTCCCCTACCTCCAGAAGGACGGGTCGCAGGAGTTCCGGGCCTTCACCCACCTCGGCTTCCGCTACCTGGAGATCCCCGGCGCCGGTGAGGAAATCTCGGCGCGCGACGTCTCCGCAGTCGTGGTGCACACCGACGTCCCCGCCGGTCGGGAGGCGAGCTTCACCAGCTCGAACGCGACCCTCGACGCGGTGTGGACGATGATGAAGCGGTCCGCGATCTACTCCGTGCAGGAGGCGTTCGTCGACACTCCCACCCGGGAGAAGGGCCAGTTCCTCGGCGACGCCGCAAACATCTCGTACGCCACGATGGCCGCCTTCGGCGAGCGCGACGCCACCCAGCAGGCCATCCGCGAGTTCCTCCGCTCGGCCTCCCGCTACTGGACCGCCGAGGCCGACCGTGGCCGCTACAACGCCGTCTACCCCAACGGCGACGGCAAGCGGGACATCCCCGACTACTCGCTGATGTTCGTCGACTGGGTGTGGCGGTATTGGACCGAGACCGGCGACCGGGAGTTGCTGGCCGAGGCGTACCCGGCCATCCGCGACACCGCCGAGTACGTGCTGCGCCACATCCCGGCCACCGGCCCCACCGCCGGCCTGGTCACCGACCTGTCCGGCGGGAGCGGCGCCTACCGCTACGGCATCATCGACTGGCCCGAACCCGGCCGCTTCGGCTACGACATGACGACCGCCGCCCGGACCACCATCAACGCTCAGGGCGTCGACGTGCTGCGGACCACCGCCCGGATGGCCGAGGCCCTCGGTCGGCCCGCCGAGGAGGTGACCGCGTACGACGGGCGGGCCGCCGACCTCACCGACGCGGTCAACATCGCGCTGCGCGCCGCCGACGGCAGTTATGTCGACGGGCTGTCCGCCACCGGCGAGCGCAGCGGCCACGCCGGGCAGCACGCCACGTCGTACGCCATCGCCCATGGGCTGGCCCCTCGGGTCGACCTGCCGGCGCTGGCCGACCACGTCGCGTCGATGGGCATGAAGCAGGGGCCGATGACCGCCCACTGGCTGCTGCGGGCGCTCGCCGACGCCGACCGGCCCGACGCGGTGCTGCGGCTGCTGACCAACCCGGACGACCTGGGCTGGGCGAACATCCTCGCCCAGGGCGGCACCTTCACCTGGGAGGCCTGGACCCTCGATCCCGGCAGCAACTTCAGCCAGTCGCACGGCTGGGGCGCGCAGGCGGTGGTCGACGTGCAGGAGACCCTGCTCGGCGTTCGCACCGCCAGCCCGGGAGCCGCGGTGGTCGACGTCGTCCCGCCCGCCGTCGGGCTCGACCGGGCGAGCGGCACGGTGCCGACCCAGCGCGGCCCGGTCCGTCTCGACTGGCGACGTACCGGCGCGGGCCTCCGCGTCGACCTCGACGTGCCGGTCAACGCCACCGCCCGGGTCGCGCTGCCCGTCACCCCCGGAAAGTCCTACCGGGCCGCTGGTCCGAGCAAGGCCACCTTCGTCGGGATCGAGGACGGTCGCGCCGTCTTCCAGGTGGGCTCCGGCCGGTCCAGCTTCCACCCGGTCGCCGGTCCGGCGGCCCAGCCCCGCTGACTCCCGTTCGGGGCCGACCATCGGCCCAGCCACCACACCACCACCAAAGGATGAGGACTGGAATGATGCGCACGACGCGGCGCCGCGCCGCACTCTCCTCGCTTCTCGTGCTACTGCTCGGCCTGACGCCGATGGTGGTGCCGGGCCCGGCCACTGCCGCCCCGGCCCCGGCGCTGACGGCGACCGGCCTGACCACGGAACGGGCCACCGATCCGATCGGGCTGGACGTGGCGAAGCCCCGCCTCGGCTGGCGGATCGAAGCCACCGCCCGGGGCATGCTCCAGGAGTCGTACCAGGTGCGGGTCGCCACCAGCCCGGGCCGGCTGGGTGACGCCGACGTCTGGGACAGTGGCCGGGTCCGGTCGCGGGAAAGCACCCTCGTCCCGTACGCCGGCCCGCAGCTACGACCACGGACCCGGTACGCCTGGCAGGTCCGGGTCTGGGACGCCGCCGGCCGCGCCTCCGGGTGGAGCGCGCCAGCGTCCTGGGAGACCGGCGTACGGGGTGGCGACGGCTGGCAGGCCGACTGGATCGGAATGCCGTCGCCCACCGAGTCGTGGACCGACTACACGGTGCAGACGACGGTACGGCTGGAACGCGACGCGGCCGGGATCTACCTGCGCGCCAGCGGCCCGGCGAATGCGTACATGTGGCAGTTCTCCAGCACCGGCGGCAGTGCCAAGCTGCGCCCGCACGTACGGGTCAACGGCGCCTGGACCCTGCTCAAGGAGGTGCCGCTCGGCGGGGTCGTACCGGCCGACAAGCTGACCGCACCGCACACCCTGCGCATCACCGCGGCCGGTGACACCATCACCACCTGGGTCGACGGCACCCAGGTCGACGTCACCCAGAGCACCGCGCACCGGGCGGGTTCGGTCGGCCTGCGTACCAACGGGTTGGAGACCGGCGTGTTCTCCGACTTCTCGGTGACCAGCGGCAGCGAGACCCTCTTCGCGGCGCCGCTCACCGACGGCGCGAACCCGTTCGGCGCGGGCACGGCCACCGAGGGCGGCCTGCGGGTCAGCGGCGACACCGAGGCCATGCTCACCGCGCTGGACGCGAATCCGCTGCTGCGTCGGGGCTTCCGGGTCGACGGCAAGGTCGCCCGAGCCCGGATCTACGCCACCGCGCTCGGTGTCTACCAGTTGTCGCTCAACGGTCAGCGGGTCGGCGACCACGAACTGGCACCCGGCTGGACCGACTATGCCAAGCGGGTGCAGTACCAGACGTACGACGTGACCGGTCAGCTCCGCTCGGGCGACAACGCTCTCGGCGCGTTGCTCGGCGACGGCTGGTACGCCGGCAGCATCGCCTGGTTCGGCAGCGGCATCTACGGCTCCCGGCCGCACCTGAGCGCGCAACTGCTGATCGACTACACCGACGGGCGCAGCGCGACGATCGGCACCGACGGCTCGTGGCGTGCCACGGCCGGGCCGTTCGTGCAGAGCGACCTGATCCACGGTGAGACCTACGACGCGCGGCTGCTGCCGGCTGGCTGGGACCGGCCCGGGTTCGACGACTCCGCCTGGTCGCCCGCCACCGTCGACGACGTCGACGCCACCGACCGGATCGTCGCCCAGGTCGACCCGCCGGTGCGGGTCACGCAGGAGTTGCCGGCCCGGGCGCTGACCCAGCCCACCCCCGGCACCTGGATCTTCGACCTCGGCCAGAACATGGTGGGCAAGGTCCGGCTGAAGGTCGCCGGCGCGGCCGGCGCCACGGTACGCATCCGGCACGCCGAGGTGCTCAACCCGGACGGCACCGCCTACACGGCCAACCTGCGTTCGGCCCGGGCCACCGACCACTACACGCTGCGCGGCGGCGGGGCGGAGGTCTACGAGCCCACGTTCACCTTCCACGGCTTCCGCTACGTCGAGCTGACCGGCTATCCGGGCACCCCCGACCTGTCCTCGGTGACCGGCCTGGTCATGCACACCGACGGGGAGCTCACCAGCGAGTTCGAGACCTCCAACGCCATGGTGAACAAGCTGCACAGCAACATCACCTGGGGACAGCGCGGCAACTTCCTGTCCATCCCCACCGACACTCCGGCCCGGGATGAGCGGCTCGGCTGGACCGGAGACATCAACGTCTTCGCCAACACCGCAACGTTCAACATGGACAGCCTGACGTTCCTCACCAAGTGGTTGCAGGACCTGCGGGACGCGCAGTCGGCCAACGGCGCCTACCCCGACGTCGCCCCCCGCGCCTGCTGCGGGGACGGCGCGACCGGATGGGCCGACGCCGGGATCACCGTGCCGTACGCGCTCTGGCAGCGCTACGGTGACACCCGGGTGGTCGAGGACCACTACGCGTCGATGGTGCGGTACGCGTCCTGGTTGGAGAGCACCAGCTCGGGCAACCTGCGGACCAACGCCGGCCCGTACCTCGACTGGCTCAACCTCGACGACCCGACGCCCGCCGGTGTCGTCGGCACCGCCTACTACGCCTACAGCATCCGGCTGTTGGCCCAGATGGCCGGCGCCCTCGGCAAGGACGCCGACGCCGCTCGGTACACGGCGTTGTCCAAGGACATCGCGCAGGCGTTCGTCGATGAGTACGTCTCGGCCGACGGCACGGTGCAGGGCGACAGCCAGACCGGGTACGTGCTGGCCATTGGCATGGGCCTCCTGCCGGACCCGGTGCGGGCCAAGGCCGCCGACCGGCTGGTCGCCAACGTGCAACGGCACGACTGGCACCTCTCCACCGGCTTCCTCGGCACTCCGGACCTGCTGCCGGCGCTCAGTGACACCGGGCACCTGGACGTCGCGTACCGGCTGCTGCTCAACGACACCTATCCGTCGTGGGGTTACGAGATCGCCAAGGGCGCGACCACGATCTGGGAGCGGTGGGACTCGATCAAACCCGACGGCAGCTTCGGCGACGTGGGGATGAACTCCTTCAACCACTACGCGTACGGCGCGGTGGGCGACTGGATGTACCGGACCGTGGCCGGCATCGCCCCCGACGCCGGCAACCCCGGGTACTCGCACCTCACGTTCGCCCCCCAGCCGGGTGGTGACCTCACCTCGGCCAAGGCGACGTACCGCTCGGCGTACGGGTCGATCGGCAGCGACTGGGCCCTCGACGAGCGCGGGGACATGCGGCTGCGCCTCACCCTGCCGGCGAACACCACGGCGACGGTACGCCTGCCGGCACCCGGGCGGAACGCGGTCACCGAGGGCGGCCGGCCGGCTGAGCGGGCCGACGGTGTGCGGTTCGTCCGGATGGACGGCACGGTCGCCGTCTACGAGATCGGGTCCGGCAGCTACTCCTTCGCCATCGACCGGGTGCTCGGCGACCTGGGCGACGCCAACGACACGGCACGGGAGCTGGTGACGCTCACCGACCAGCTCGCCGGTGAGCTGGGTCGACCGACGGCCGAGTACCTGCGGGGCCGGTTCGGCCGACTGTCCGCCGAGACGACGGCGGCGCGGACGGCGTACCTGGCGGGCAACTCCCGTTCCGCCGCCGGTGACGTGCATCGGGCCCTGGCGACCGCCGCCGACACGGCCCGGTGGCTGCGGACCCAGGTCGCGGCGGGTCGCCTCGACCAGGCCGACGCCGACCGGTTCACCGTGCTGCTCACCCGGGTCGACCAGCGGCTCTCCGCGGCGTCGTCGACCCTGGTCGGCGCCGTGGTCAAGCTCGACCTGCCGGTGGGGGAGCGGCTGCCCGGCGAGGTCGTACGCGCCACCGTCGCGGTGGCCAACGGCGGGCGGGACCCGCTGACCGGGGTGACCTCCGACCTGCGGGTGCCCGACGGCTGGACGGTGACCCCGGTCGGCAAGCGGGCCACCACGGTCGCGCCGGGCGGCACCGTCAGTCACCGCTACGACCTGCGGATCCCCGCCGGTCAGGCACCGGCGACCTGGTCCGTCGACGGCTCGGCCAGCTACCGCCACCGGGGCGGCACGGCCACCCTGCCCGTCGCGGGAACGGTCGTCGTCGCGCCGACGGTGCAGATCGTGTCGGCGGCCCCGGTCCCGGCCGACGTCACGCCGGGCGCGGCGACGACGGTCGGCACGGTGCTGCGCAACCGGGCCGGCGTGCGGGTGACGGGGCAGCTCGCCGTCACCGCGCCGGACGGCTGGCGGGTGGCCCCGGCCAGCGCCGGGTACGACCTCGCCCCGGGCGCGGAGACCACCGTGTCGACCGTCCTCACCGCGCCGGTGTCGGTGACGCAGGGGCCGGTGGAGGTCACGGTGGCCACCGGCGCCACGGCGGCCGAACGGCGTGCCCTCACGGTGCCGGTCCGGTTCGACAACCCGCCGCCGGGTGCGTACGACCACGTCGACCTCGGTGACGCGGCGTCCGAGCAGGCGCACCGTCTCGCGGCCTCGACCTACTCGGCCACCAGCAGCGAGGCCGGGCTGACCCGCCGGTACACCGACACGACCCGTCCCGGCGGCTGGTTCGAGTTCGACCTCGCCGTCCGGCCCGGCGAGCCGTTCGTGCTGCGGGCGATCGAGACGTACGACGGGCCGCAGTTGAAGGACTACGAGGTGGTGGTGGACGGGGTGGTGGCGCACACCCGCTCGTGGCAGCGCACGGTGGGCGGGGCTGGCACGGTCAGCTACCAGTTCGTCGTCGACCTGCCGGAGGCCACCGGCGACGGGGCCGTGCGGGTGCGGTTCCGGGACACCGGTGTCGGCTACGACCCGTCGATCGCCGACGTCTGGGCCACGGCCGTCCCGGCGGGCTGACCCAGGCGCGCGTTGACAAGGAGCCGGGCGGGCAACCGCCCGGCTCCTCGTCGTCGAGGAGCGGCCGTCGTCAGCGCCGGGCGCGCCGGGGTTGGTCGCTGGAGCGGCGGACGACCAGCTCCGGCTGGAACACCACGTGCCGGTGCTGGTGCCTGTCGCCGGCCTCGGCCTCCTCCAGCAGCAGCTGCGCGGCGGTACGGCCGAGCTGGTCGCGGGGCTGGCGCACCGACGACAGCGGCACCGCGGCCGCGTCGGCGAACTCGATGTCGTCGTACCCGACGATGGCCACGTCGGCCGGCACCCGCAGGCCGCGCGCGGTCAGCTCCTGGAGTACGCCGAGGGCGATCAGGTCGTTGGCGCAGAAGACGGCGGTGGGGCGCTGCCGGGCCGGCAGCGTCAGCAGCTCCTCGGCGGCGCGCCGCCCGGCGGCGACGGTCAGGCTGGTGGTCACCGCCACCCGGAGTTCGGCGTCGCTGCCCCGTTCCTCCAGGGCTGCGGCGGCGCCGGCGTGCCGGTCGGCGACCTGGGCGATGGAGAGCGGGCCGCCGAGGTAGGCGATGCGGTGGTGGCCCTGGTCCAGCAGGTGGTCCATGGCGAGCCGGCCGCCGAGGACGTCGTCGACCGCCACCGAGCACCGGTTCACCCGGCCGGTGCCCCGGTCCACCAGCACCACCGGGATGCCCCGGTCGATGAGCCTGTCCAGGTTGGGTTGGGGGCCGTGGTCGACGGGGGTGATGAGCACACCACGGACCCGCTGCTCCTCCAGCAGCTCCAGGTGGCGGCGCTCGCGGGCGCCGTCCTCGCCGCTGTTGCAGACGACGAGCATGGCGCCGGCTTCCTCGATCACCTGTTCGGCGCCCCGGACAACGTCGGTGAAGAACGGGTTGGCCACGTCCAGCACGACGATGGCGACGGTGCGGCTGTGCCCGGCGCGCAGTTGACGCGCGGAGTCGTTGCGGACGTAGCCGAGGGTGGTGATGGCGTCGAGCACCCGCTGGCGGGTGGCCGGGGCGACCATGTCGGGCCGGTTGAGCACGTTGCTCACCGTGCCGAGAGAGACGCCGGCGTGCCGGGCGACCTCCTTGATGTTCGCCGTTGCCATGGCTCCCTCGACGCTCCGTACGGTGGTCGCGGCCCCACGCCCGGCGCGGGCTTCGCGGTCGCGGCGACCCCCGAACACGTCGCGCGGGACGGCTCGACCGGGTCGCCCCGGCAGTGTATAGCTGCTAAAACGTTTCATCCAGCCGAGTCGCGCCGCCGCGCAGCGGATCGCACGTCTTCATCTCGACCGCCGATCGTCCGACATCACGTTCCGCGAGCCGATCCGCTGGCGGGACAAGCTCGCGCGTGGGCGGCCTGGCGGACCAGGTGGTCGCGCTCGGCGACGTTCGTGGCCCGGCGGGCCGCCTCTGCGTACGCCGAGGCGGCGGCGGGCAGGTCGCCATCGAGCTCGTGCAGGTGCCCGCGCACGGCGTGCCACCGGTGCCGCTCGCCGATCACCTCGCGCAGCCGGTCCGTCTCGCGCAGCCCGGAGGCGGCACCGAGGACGTGGCCGACCGCGACCGCGCGGCCGAGTACCGCGGCGGGGTCCTGGCGCACGGGGTCGTCGGTCAGCGCGACGAGGTCGTCGTACCAGGCGAGGATCTGCGGCCAGTCGGTCTCCTCGGCGCTCGCCGCGTCGTCGTGCAGGGCGGCGATCGCGGCCTCGACCTGGTAGCGGCCCGGGCGCCGCTCTTCGGTCTGCATGGCGAGCGCCGACTGCAGGACGCGCACGCCCTCGGCGATCTCGCGCGTGTCCCACCGGCCGCGGTCCTGCCGGTCGAGCGTGACGATCCGGCCCTCGGGATCGAGCCGCGCCGGGAGCCGGGCGTGGTTCAGCAGCATCAGCGCGAGCAGCCCACGCGCCTCGGGCTCCTCCGTGGCCAGGGTGAGCTGACGGGCGAGCCGGATCGCCTCGCCGGCCAGGTCCACCCGGCCCGCGTGGCCGGCGGTGTAGACGAGGTAGAGCACGCGCAGCACGACGGCGAGGTCGCCGGGCTGGTCCAGGCGGCGCCCGCGCAGGGTGCGCTTGGCGCGGCTGATCCGCTGCGCCATCGTCGCCTCGGGGACGTAGAAGGCGTCGGCGATCTCCCGGGTGGTGAGGCCGCCGACGGCGCGCAGGGTCAGCGCCACCTGGGACGTGGGCGCGAGGTCCGGGTGACAGCAGCAGAAGAGCAGGAAGAGGGTGTCGTCGCCCTCCTCCGTGGCGGCCGGCCGCGGCTGCGCGTACGTCGTCTCCTCGCGGCGGTGTCGGGCGGCCTCGCTGCGGTGGGCGTCGACAAGCCGCCGCGTCGCGACCGTGGTCAGCCACGCGCGCGGGTCGCGAGGCGGATGCTCGGGCCAGACCCGGAGCGCCTCCAGCAGCGCCTCCTGGAGCGCGTCCTCGGCGGCGTCGAAGCCCTCGCCCCGGCGGACCAGGCCCGCGAGTACCCGCGGGACGAGGGCACGCAACGCGCCCTCGTCCCGTCGGTGCACCGGTTCGTCGGTCACGCCGGGTCAGTCCTCCGACGGCGTTCCGGACATGACCTCCCGGACGTCGATCCACTCGTACAGCGGCGTGCCGCCGGGGCCGGGCTCGGAGGACACGTACGCCGCGAGCTCGACCGCGCGCTCGTGGGACTCGACATCGATCATGTACCAGCCCGCAGCCAGGTCGCTGGTCTCGGGGTGCGGGCCGTCGGTGGTGACGGGCGCCGCGTCCGGACCGCCGTAGCGCACCCAGGTGCGTGCCGGCGTGAGCGCCTGCGCGTCGACGTACTCGCCGTTCTTCTCGAGCAGCTCGCTGACGTGCCGGAGGAAGGCCATGTGCGCCTCCACGTCCTCGGGCGCCCACTGGTCCATCGGGGGCACGGGACGGTGCGGCTCCGGGCCGCCGCGGTAGTGCTTGAGGAGCAGGTACTTCGGCATCGTGGTCTCCTGGTGTCGTGGGCCGCGCCCGTCGAGGCCCTTCATCTGGTGAGCGGAGCCGGCCGGCGCTTCTCGACATCATGCCGCTCGTAAAAAGCGAAGAGCTGACGAACAGTCCCGGTCGGCCGCCGCCGATGCCGGCGGAGGCACGGTGCATCAGCAACAGGGAAGAAATCACGGCGAAACTCTTGACGCTCTCGAAGGCCGGCCCCTACGGTCCATGCACGACTCATGAAACGATTCAGGAGGGGATCGGATGACCGCCGACGCACCAGGCACGGACAGCGCTCCGCTGCTGGTCCTCGACGGCGTGACGAAGTCCTTCGGGGCCGTCGCCGCGCTGCGCGGGGTGCACCTGGCGCTGCACTCCGGTGAGGCCCACGCCCTGGTCGGCGAGAACGGGGCGGGCAAGTCCACCCTGGTGAAAATTCTGGCCGGCGCGCACGCACCGGACTCCGGCGGGATGACCCTGGACGGGCAACCGCTGCGGCTGCGCGGTCCCGCCGACGCCCGGGCCGCCGGCATCGCGGTCATCTACCAGGAGCCGACGCTCTTCCCGGACCTGTCCGTGGCGGAGAACATCTTCATGGGCCGGCAACCGCTGCGCGGCCTGCGTCGCATCGACACAGCGGCGATGAACCGCGACGCCGAGCGACTGTTTCAGCGGCTGGGGGTCCGGATCGACCCGACCCGCCCCGCGCGTGGGCTCTCCATTGCCGACCAACAGCTCGTCGAGATCGCCAAGGCGATCTCGTTCGACGCGCGCGTCCTGGTCATGGACGAGCCCACCGCCGCGCTCTCCGGTGTGGAGGTCGAGCGGCTCTTCGCGGTCGCCCGGTCGCTCTGCGAGGGTGGGGCGGCGGTGCTGTTCATCTCGCACCGGTTCAACGAGGTGTTCGACCTGTGCCATCGCATCACCGTGCTGCGCGACGGCGCCTGGGTCTCCAGCGACCACGCCGCCGACCTGAGCGTCGACGAGGTGGTGCGGCGGATGGTCGGCCGGGACGTCTCCTCGCTCTACCCGAAGCAGGACGCCGAACTGCGGGACACCCTGCTCGAGGTCCGTGGGCTGACCCGCGCCGGTGTCTTCACCGACGTGTCGTTCTCCGTCCGCGGCGGGGAGATCGTCGCACTCGCCGGGCTGGTCGGCGCCGGGCGCAGCGAGGTCGCCCGCGCCGTCTTCGGCGTCGACCGCTACGACACCGGCGAGGTGCTGGTCGCCGGCCGGGCCGTCCCGGCGGGGAACCCGGGCCGGGCTATCACCGCTGGCATGGCGCTGGTCCCCGAGGACCGACGGCAGCAGGGCCTGGTCATGGAGCTGTCGGTGGAGCGCAACGCCACCCTGGCCCGCCGCCGGGCACTGAGCCGGCTGGGCCTGCTGCTCGGCGGTGCGGAGCGTGCCGAGGCCCGCCAGTGGACGCGGCGGCTACAGGTGAAGGCCTCCCGGCTCGGCGCGCCCGTGGCCACCCTCTCCGGAGGCAACCAGCAGAAGGTCGTGCTCGCCAAGTGGCTGGCCACCGAACCACGGGTCCTGATCATCGACGAACCCACCCGTGGCATCGACGTCGGCACCAAGTCCGAGGTGCACCGGCTGCTCTCGGAGCTGGCCGGCGAGGGCCTGGCGATCCTCATGATCAGCAGCGAACTGCCCGAGGTGCTCGGCATGGCCGACCGGGTCCTGGTCATGCACGAGGGACGACTGGTCCGCGAGCTGCCCCGGGCCGAGGCGGACGAGACCTCCATCATGTTCGCCGCCACCGGTCAAGGAGCGACCGCATGAGCCTCACCGACGCCGGCGCTCCCGAACGGGCCGCCGGGAACGCCCCGACCGACCCCGGTCGGCAGCGCCGTGGCCTCACCGAGCGGCTGCTCGCCGTACGCGAGCTGAGCCTGCTGATCGCGCTCGGCGTGCTGGTCCTGGTGACCACCCTGCGCAATGATCGGTTCCTGAGCGGCCAGAGCATCAAGGACCTGCTGCTGGGCTGCGCGATCCTGGTGATCCTGGCGGTCGGCCAGACCCTGGTCATCGTCACCCGCAACGTCGACCTCTCGGTCGGCTCGATCCTGGGTCTGGTCGCCTTCGCCACCGGCTCGCTGTTCCTCTCCGCACCCGGTACGCCGTGGCCCGTGGCGCTCGTCGTGGGTGTCGCGCTGGGCGCGCTGTGCGGCGCGGTCAACGGCGGCCTGATCGCGGTGGCCCGGGTGCCCGCCCTGGTGATCACGCTCGGCACCCTCTACGCCTTCCGCGGCGTCGACTACTACTGGGCGTCCGGCCGGCAGATCAACGCCGCCGACATGCCCCCGTCGTTCCTGCGGCTGGGCAACCAGACGGTGCTCGGCGTACCGGTGCTGTTCCTCGTCGCGCTGGTCGTCGTCGTCGCCGTCGGCTTCTACCTGCGCTCCTACCGCAGCGGCCGGGAGCTGTACGCGATCGGTTCCGAACCGGCCGCCGCCCGGCTCTCCGGCATCCCGGTGGGTCGACGGGTGTTCGCCGTGTTCGTCGCCAACGGCGCGCTCGCCGGGCTCGCCGGCGTGCTGTACGCGGCCCGGTTCGGCACCCTCGACGCGGCCGCCGGCACCGGCCTGGAACTCCAGGTCGTCGCCGCCGCCGTGGTCGGCGGGGTGGCGATCTTCGGCGGCAGCGGCAGCGCCTACGGCGCGGCGCTCGGCGCCGTGCTGCTGACCACGATCGGCAGCTCGCTGGCCGTCCTGCGCATCGATCCGTTCTGGCAGCAGGCCGTGGTCGGCGCACTCATCCTCGCCGCCATCGGGCTGGACCGGCTCCTGGCCCTGCGGGTGGCGGCCCGGCTCCGAGGGAGAAGCGCGCATGGCGCATGACAGCCTGTACGCCGCACCGCCCACCGCCGAGGCTGAGCCCGGCGCGGGCCGCCTCGCCAGCCTGCGCGGGCTGCTCGGCTCCTGGGACGCGGTGATCGTCGCCGCCCTCGTGGTGGCCGTGCTGGTCGCCAGCCTGACCGTGGAGAACTTCGCCACCGGCCGCAACGCCCAGTTCCTGCTGCTCGACCTGATGCCGTTGGCGCTCATCGCGCTGCCGATGACCCTGATCGTGATCACCGGCGAGATCGACCTCTCGGTGGCCAGCATGGTCGGCCTGTGCAGCACCCTGATGGGGCAGCTCTGGCTCTCCAGTGGACTGTCCCTGGAGCTGATTTGTGTCCTCGTGGTGCTGCTGGGCGCCGTGCTCGGCGCGGTGAACGGCCTCTTCGTCACCGGCTTCGGCCTGCCGTCGCTGGCGGTGACCATCGGCACGCTCGCCCTCTACCGGGGGCTGTCCTTCGTCGTGCTCGGCGACCAGGCGGTCGCGGACTTCCCGGCCGACTGGACCGCCGCCGTGGTGCGCAACATCCCCGGCACGTCGATCCCGGTCGTGGTGGTGCCGCTGCTGGTGCTCGCCGTGATCTTCGGGGTCGTGCTGCACGCCACCGCGGCCGGTCGCGCGCTCTACGCCATGGGCAACAACGACCAGGCCGCCACCTTCACCGGCGTCTCGGTGGCCCGGACGAAGTTCTGGCTCTTCGTGGTCTCCGGTGCGGTGTGCGGGCTGGTCGGCATCCTCTGGACCCTGCGGTACGCCAGCGCCCGTGGCGACAACGCCACCGGCCTGGAGTTGACCGTGGTGACCGCCGTGCTGCTCGGCGGTGTCTCGATCTTCGGCGGTCGGGGCGCGCTGCTCGGTGTGCTGGCCGGCGTGCTGCTCCTCGGCGTCCTGCGCAACGCGCTGCAACTCGCCGACGTCGACGCCAACGCGCTGACGATCGTCACCGGCAGCCTGCTCATCGCATCCGTCGTGCTGCCCAACGCCGTCGCGGACATCCGCGCCCGGCTGCACCGTCGACGACAGCGGCACCCCGTCGCTTCGTGACGTCCCCCGCGTACCAACCACCCCCGGAAGGATGACGATGTCCGCGTACCGCAGAGGCCTCCGTGTCGGGGCCACCAGCCTCACCCTCGCCGCACTGCTGCTCAGCGCCGCTGCCTGTGGCGGCACAACCCGGGACAACTCCAACAACGATGCCGGCGCTGGTAACCAGGCGAGCGGCGCCGCCAATCCCGACGCCGCCATCAAGGAAGGGCTGAAGATCGCCTTCCTGCCGAAGGCGCTGAACAACCCCTACTTCACCGTCTCGGACAACGGCGGCAAGGACGCGGTCACCGAGATCAAGGGCGAGTTCAAGGAGGTCGGCCCCTCCGAGGCCAGCGCCTCGTCCCAGGTCAGCTACGTCAACACCCTGTCCCAGCAGGGCATGGACGTGATCGTCACCTCGGCCAACGACCCGAACGCGATCTGCGGGGCGCTCAACCAGGCCAAGGCGGCCGGCGCGAAGATCGTCACCTTCGACTCCGACACCAAGCCGGAGTGCCGCCAGATCTTCGTCAACCAGGTGACCGCCGAGGGCATCGCCGAGAACCAGGTCAAGCTCATCTCGCAGCAGATCGGCGGCGAAGGCGAGATCGCCATCCTCTCCGCCACCGCCAACGCGACCAACCAGAACGCCTGGATCGCGCTCATGAAGGACGAGCTGAAGAAGCCCGAGTACAGCAAGATCAAGCTGGTCACCGTGGCGTACGGCAACGATGACGACCAGAAGTCCTTCCAGGAGACCCAGGGTCTGCTGCAGTCGTACCCCAACCTCAAGGGCATCATCTCCCCGACCACGGTCGGCGTCGCGGCGGCCGGCCGCTACCTCAGCGGGTCGCAGTACAAGGGCAAGGTCAAGCTGACCGGGCTGGGCACCCCGAACCAGATGCGCCAGTACGTCAAGGACGGCACCGTCGACGCGTTCGCCCTGTGGAGCCCGGCCGACCTCGGTTACCTCGCGGCGTACGCCGGAGCGGCACTGGCCTCCGGCCAGATCACCGGCGCCGAGGGCGACAAGTTCAAGGCCGGCAAGCTCGGCGAGTTCACCGTCGGCAAGGACGGCGTGGTCATCCTCGGCCCGCCCACCGTCTTCGACAAGAGCAACATCGACCAGTTCCAGTTCTGACCGCCCTCCCGGTCGGTGCCGGCGCACGCCGCGCCGCACCGACCGGGGGAGCCGACGGGAGAACCATGCCCCGCGTCTGCTTCACCCTCCAGGTCGACCCGGACCGACTGGACGAATACCGCGCCCGCCACTCGCGGGTCTGGCCGGAGATGCTCACCGCCCTGGCCGAGAGCGGCTGGCACGACTACTCGCTCTTCCTCCGCGAGGACGGCCTGCTCGTGGGCTACCTGGTAACCGACGACTTCGCGGCGGCCCAGGCCGCCATGCAGGAAAGCGACGTCAACGCCCGCTGGCAGGCGGAGATGGCGCCGTACTTCGTCGACCTCGACAACGGCGCCCCCGACCGCGCCATGCGGCCGTTGGACGAGGTCTTCAACCTTGAGGCGCAGCTCGCCGCGCAGAGAGACGGGAGAAACACCTTGACATCCTCCCGGCCCTAAAGAGCCGGGATTCCCCACGGTCACCCGTGAGGGTTCCTGTTTCATCGCCGACTGCCCGCGAGGAGAACTCCTTTGAGGTCTTACGTCAGCTCCACAGGCGTTTTACCTCTCCGCCAGCCCGGCGGCGAGGATGTTCTTGGCTGCGTTGACGTCCCGGTCATGAACCGCTCCGCACCCGGGGCAGGTCCACGACCGGACGGCAAGCGGCATGGTGGTGTTGATTCGGCCACACGTCGAGCAGGTCTTGGACGACGGATACCACCGGTCGATGGTGACCACCTTGCGCCCGTACCAGGCGGCCTTGTACTCCAGCATCCCGCGCAGGTCCGACCAGGCCGCGTCGGAGATGGCGCGGGCCAGGCTGTGGTTGCGGAGCATGTTGCGCACGCTGAGGTCTTCGATCACGACCGTTTGGTTCTCGCGGACGAGTCGGGTGGTCAGCTTCTGCAGGTGGTCCCGTCGCCGGTCGGCGATCCGGGCGTGCACGCGGGCGACCTTGACCCGGGCCTTAGCCCGATTCTCGGAGCCTTTGGCCTTGCGGGCCAGGCTCCGTTGGGCCTTGGCCAGCTTCTTGCGGTCGGCCCGCTCGTGCTTGGGGTTGGCAACCTTCTCCCCGGTGGACAGGGTGACCAGGGTGGCGATCCCGGCGTCCACCCCGACGGACGACCCGACCGCCGGCAGGGGCTGCACGGTGGGGTCCTCGACGAGCAAGGACACGAACCACCGGCCGGCGGCGTCGCGGGACACCGTGACCGTGGACGGCTCCGCACCATCGGGCAGCGGTCGGGACCAAACGATGGAAAGAGGCGTGTCCATCTTGGCCAGGGTGAGCTGCCCGTCGCGCCACCGCAACGCCGACCGGGTGTACTCGGCCGACGCACGGGACCTGCGCTTGGACTTGAACCGCGGGTACCGGGATCGCTTGTCCCAGAATGCGGCGAAGGCGCCCTGGAGATGCCGCAAGCTCTGCTGGAGCGGGACCGAGGACACGTCGTTGAGGAACGCCAGATCCTCGGTGCGCTTCCACTCGGTCAGCATCGCGGAAGTCTGCACGTAGGTGGTCCGTTCGCGGTCCACCGCCCATGCCCGGGTCCGCGCCTCCAGCGCAAGGTTGTAGACCTTGCGCACGCACCCGAACGTTCGGTTCAGCTGATCGGCCTGTTCGCGGCTCGGATAGAAGCGGTACTTGAACGCACGCTTCACCAGCTCACCCACGCCTCACACTGTAGCAATGCATTCTGTAAGCCGAGACTTGAGAGGGGGGAGCGGCGTTTCCTCCCGGCCCTGAACGGCCGGGCTCCACGCCGCGAACCAGATGACGCAGCCTGACGCCCAGACCTTCGAGCGGGTCAAGCAAGCCCTGCGCGGCCAGCGCATCGAAACCCCGTCCTGGGCGTACGCCAACTCCGGAACCCGGTTCAAGGTGTTCCCGCAGGAGGGCGTTCCGCGCAATCCGTACGAGAAGATCGCCGACGCGGCGGTCGTGCACCAGCTCACCGGCGTCGCGCCGACGGTGGCCCTGCACATCCCGTGGGACCGCGTCGACGACTACGCCGACCTGGCCGCGTACGCGGGGGACTACGGAGTCAGCCTGGGCGCGATCAACGCCAACGTCTTCCAGGACAACGACTACAAGCTGGGCAGTGTCACCAACCCGGATCCGGGTGTGCGCCGCAAGGCGATCGACCACCTGCTCGAGTGCGTGGACATCATGGACCGCACCGGCTCCCGTGACCTGAAGCTCTGGTTCTCCGACGGCACCAACTACCCGGGCCAGGACGACATCCGGGCCCGGCAGGACCGGCTCGCGACGGCGCTGCGCGAGACCTACGACCGGCTCGGCGACAACCAACGGCTGCTGCTGGAGTACAAGCTGTTCGAGCCGGCCTTCTACGCCACCGACGTGCCGGACTGGGGCACCGCGTACGCGCACTGCCTGGAGCTGGGCCCGAAGGCGCAGGTGGTCATCGACACCGGGCACCACGCGCCGGGCACCAACATCGAGTTCATCGTGGCGATCCTGCTGCGCGCCGGGAAGCTCGGCGCCTTCGACTTCAACTCCCGCTTCTACGCCGACGACGACCTGATGGTCGGTTCCGCAGACCCGTTCCAGCTGTTCCGGATCATGCACGAGATCATCCGCGGTGACGCGCTGGCGCCGGAGGCCGGCATCGCCTTCATGCTCGACCAGTGCCACAACATCGAGCCGAAGATCCCGGCCATCATCCGCTCGGTGCTCAACGTGCAGGAGGCGACGGCCAAGGCGCTGCTCGTCGACCCGGACGCGCTCGCCGCCGCGCAGCGGGCCGGCGACGTGCTCGGCGCCAACGCCGCGCTGATGGACGCGTACAACACCGACGTCCGGCCGCTGCTCGCCGAGCTTCGGACGGACCTGGGTCTGGACCCGGACCCGATGGCCGCGTACGCCCGCTCCGGATACTTCGACAAGATCCGCGCCGAACGCGCCGACGGCCAGCAGGCCGGCTGGGGCGCCTGACCACACCGAAGAACGCAGACTGGGGACGTGAGAAAGATGCAATCCGAGGTTCAGGCGCTGATCGCGCGCAGCAACCGGCTCGGTGCCGACCCGACGACGACGAACTACGCCGGGGGCAACACCTCTGCCAAGGGCGAGGACACCGATCCGGTTACCGGCGGCCCCGTCGAGCTGCTCTGGGTCAAGGGCTCCGGCGGTGACCTCGGCACCCTCACCCGGGCCGGTCTGGCGGCGCTGCGGCTGGACCGGCTCCGGGCCCTCGTCGACGTCTATCCCGGCATCGAGCGGGAGGACGAGATGGTCGCCGCCTTCGACTATTGCCTGCACGGTCGGGGCGGGGCGGCGCCGTCCATCGACACCGCGATGCACGGACTGGTCGACGCGGCGCACGTCGATCACCTGCACCCCGACGCCGGCATCGCGATCGCCGCGGCCGCCGACGGGCCGGAGTTGACCAAGGAGGTCTTCGGCGACCGGGTGTTGTGGGTTCCGTGGCGGCGGCCCGGCTTCCAGCTCGGCCTGGACATCGCCGCGGTGGCGCGGGCCAACCCGCAGGCGATCGGTGTGATCCTCGGCGGGCATGGCATCACCGCGTGGGGTACGACCAGCGACGAGTGCGAGCGCAACTCGCTGGAGATCATCCGGTCCGCGCAGGCGTTCCTCGACCAGCGGGGAAAGGCCGAGCCGCTCGGCCCGGTCATCAGCGGCTACGAACCGCTGCCAGCCGACGAACGACGGCGGCGGGCGGCGGCGCTGTTCCCGGTGTTGCGTGGCCTCGCGTCCACCGATCGACCGCAGGTGGGTCACTTCACCGACAGTGACGTGGTGCTGGACTTCGTGGCGCGGGAGAGGCACCCCGCGCTCGCTGCCCTCGGCACCTCCTGCCCGGACCACTTCCTGCGCACCAAGGTCCGCCCGATGGTGCTCGACCTGCCACCCGCGGCGCCGCTCGACGACGTGATCGCCCGTCTCAAGGAGCTGCACGCCTCCTACCGCGACGACTACCGCGGCTACTACGAGCGGCACGCCACCCCGGACAGCCCTCCGATGCGCGGTGCCGACCCGGCCGTCGTCCTGGTGCCGGGTGTGGGCATGTTCAGCTTCGGTGCCAACAAGCAGACCGCCCGGGTCGCCGGGGAGTTCTACGTCAACGCCATCAACGTGATGCGTGGCGCGGAATCGGTGTCGAGGTACGCGCCGATCGACGAGGCCGAGAAGTTCCGGATCGAGTACTGGGCGCTGGAGGAGGCGAAGCTCCAGCGCATGCCGAAGCCGAAGGCCCTCGCCACGCGGATCGCGTTCGTCACCGGCGGTGGCTCCGGCATCGGCCGGGCGATCGCCCACCGGCTCGCCGCCGAGGGCGCCTGCGTCGTGGTCGCCGATCGGGACGCGGGGGCGGCCGCCGCCGTCGCCGCGGAGATCGGCAGCACCGACGTGGCGGTCGCCGTCGCCGCCGACGTCAGCGACGGTGACGCCGTGGCCGCCGCCCTGCGCGAGGCGGTGCTGGCCTTCGGCGGGGTGGACCTGGTCGTGAACAATGCCGGGCTGTCGCTGTCCAAGTCGCTGCTGGAGACGACCGAGGCCGACTGGGACGTCCAGCACGACGTGATGGCGAAGGGCTCCTTCCTCGTCTCGCGGGAGGCCGCGCGGGTGCTGCTGGCGCAGGGGATGGGCGGAGACCTCGTCTACATCTCCAGCAAGAACTCCCTGTTCGCGGGCCCGAACAACGTGGCCTACGGTGCGGCCAAGGCCGATCAGGCCCACCAGGTCCGGCTGCTCGCCGCCGAACTCGGCGGCCACGGCATCCGGGTCAACGGCGTCAACCCGGACGGGGTGGTCCGCGGCTCCGGTATCTTCGCCGGTGGTTGGGGTGCGCAGCGGGCGGCCGTCTACGGCGTGCCGGAGGAGAAGCTCGGTGAGTTCTACGCCCAGCGCACGCTGCTCAAGCGGGAGGTGCTGCCCGAGCACGTCGCCAACGCGGTCTTCGTGCTCACCGGCGGGGAGTTGTCGCACACGACGGGGATGCACATCCCGGTGGACGCCGGGGTCGCCGCGGCCTTCCTCCGCTGAGTACGGTTCAGCGGAGATGAGGACGATGTGGTGAGTGCGGCCGCGCACCTCGCCGCCGTGGACGTGGGTGCGTCCAGCGGCCGGGTGATGGTCGCGCGCGTCAGCCCCGGGAAGCTGGAGCTGACCGAGGCGCACCGGTTCCGCAACGAGCCGGTGCGGGTGGCGGGCACCCTGCACTGGGACATCCTGGCGCTCTACCGCGGCGTCCTCGACGGCCTGCACGCCGCCGGTCCGGTCGCCAGCATCGGCGTCGACACCTGGGCGGTGGACTACGGGCTGCTCGACGCCACCGGTGCGCTGCTCGGCAATCCGGTGCACTACCGCGACGGGCGTACCGACGGCGTCGGCGACCGGGTGGCGAAGCAGTTGGGGCAGGAACGGCTCTACACCACGACCGGGCTGCAGCACCTGCCGTTCAACACCCTCTACCAACTCGTCGCCGCCGCCAACACGCCGCAGCTGGACATGGCGCACCGGCTGCTGCTGGTCCCGGACCTCATCGCGTACTGGCTCACCGGCGAGGTCGGCGCCGAGGTCACCAACGCCTCCACCACCCAGCTGTACGACCTGCGTCGGCGCGCCTGGGCGACCGACCTGATGGCCGACGCGGGGATTCGCAGCGAGCTGTTCCCGCCGCTGCGGGAGCCGGGCACGCGGATCGGCCCGGCCCTGCCCGCACTGGGCCTGCCCGGAGGCCCCGCCGTGGTGGCGGTGGGATCACACGACACCGCGTCCGCCGTGGTGGGCGTACCGGCCGCCGGTGAACACTTCGCCTACATCTCCTGCGGCACCTGGTCGTTGGTCGGGGTCGAGCTCGACGCCCCGGTGCTGAGCGAGCCGAGCCGGCGGGCGAACTTCACCAACGAGTCCGGCGTCGACGGCACGTTCCGCTACCTGCGCAACGTGATGGGCCTGTGGCCACTGCAGGAGTCGCTGCGCACCTGGGGCACCACCGACCTGGCCGCCCTGCTCCGGCAGGCGGCCCGGGAGCCGGCCTTCCGCTCCGTCGTGGATCCGGACGACCCCGCGTTCCTGCCGCCCGGCGACATGCCCACGCGCATCGCCGATGCCTGCCGCCGTACCGGCGAGCCGGTGCCGGTGACCCGGGCGGCCACGGTCCGGTGCATCCTCGACAGCCTCGCGTTGGCGCACCGGCGCGCCGTCCGTCAGGCGCAACTGCTCGCCGGTCGCCACGTCGACGCCGTGCACGTCGTCGGCGGCGGGGCTCGCAACGAGCTCCTGTGCCAGCTCACCGCCGACGCCTGCGGCCTGCCGGTGCTCGCCGGGCCGGTCGAGGCCACCGCGCTGGGCAATGTCCTCGTGCAGGCCCGCGCTCTCGGCATCGTCGGCGGCGACCTGTCGGCGCTGCGGGCCGTGCTGCGCGAGACCCAGCAGATCGTGCGCTACGAGCCACGAGGCGCCGAGACGACGTGGCGGGCGGCAGCCCAGCGTCTCGGATGGGAGGACTGAGGATGCGAATAGCGCTGTTCGTCACCTGCCTGGCCGACACCATGTTCCCCGAGGCGGCCAAGGCGACGGTGCGGCTCCTGGAACGGCTCGGTCACGAGGTCGTCTTTCCGCAGGACCAGACCTGCTGCGGGCAGATGCACATCAACACCGGCTATCCGGACGACGCGCTGCGGCTGGTACGCCGGCACGTGCGGACCTTCGCCCCGTACGACGTGGTGGTCGCCCCCTCCGGCTCGTGCGTCGGTTCGGTGCGGCACCAGCACGCGGTGGTGGCCCGCAGGGCCGGCGACGAGCGGTTGGCCAGTCGAGCCGAGGAGGTCGCCAGCCGCACGTACGAGCTGTCGGAGCTGCTCGTCGACGTGCTCGGGGTGACCGACGTCGGCGCCTTCTATCCGCACCGGGTGACGTACCACCCGACCTGCCACTCGCTGCGGATGATCCGGGTGGGGGACAAGCCGCTGCGGCTGCTGCGTCAGGTCCGCGGCCTGGACCTGGTGGAGCTGCCGCAGGCCGAGGAGTGCTGCGGCTTCGGCGGCACGTTCGCCGTGAAGAACGCGGACACCTCGACGGCGATGCTGGCCGACAAGATGCGCCACGTGCTGGCCACCCGGGCCGACGTGTGCACCGCCGGGGACGCGTCCTGTTTGATGCACATCGGCGGTGGACTGTCCCGCCTCCGGGCTGGAGTGCGGACCGTGCACCTCGCGGAGATCCTGGCCAGCACCGAGCCCACCGGCAACCCGGTCGAGCAGGCGCAGCGGCAGACCGGCGGGGTGCGGGCGTGACCCGGACCTTCCTCGGTATGCCCGCCACCGCGCCGCGCGGCGTCGGACACCTGCGCGGCGAGGAGCCCTTCCCGGTCGCGGCCCGGCGGAGCCTCGCCGACGCCCAACTGCGCCGCAACCTCGGCCACGCCACCGCCACCATCCGCGCCAAGTCGGCAGCGGTCATCGACGAGGTCCCCGACTGGCAGGAGCTGCGGGAGGCCGGGCGGGCCATCAAGACCGACACGATGGCCCGGCTGCCCGAGCTGCTCCAACAGTTGGAGGTGGCGGTCACCGCGGCCGGCGGCACCGTGCACTGGGCCGCCGACGCCGTCGAGGCCAACCGGATCGTGACCGACCTGGTCAGGGCCACCGGCAGCGACCGGGTCATGAAGGTCAAGTCGATGGCCACCCAGGAGATCGGCCTCAACGAGGCACTGGAGGCGGCCGGCATCGAACCGGTGGAAACCGACCTCGCCGAGCTGATCGTCCAACTCGGGCGGGACAAGCCCAGCCACATCCTGGTACCCGCGATCCACCGCAACCGCGCGGAGATCCGTGAGATCTTCCTGCGCGAGATGCCCGGCGTCGACCCGGCGTTGACCGACGACCCGGCGATCCTGGCGGCCGCGGCCCGCCGTCACCTGCGTCGTACGTTCCTCAGCACCCGCGTCGCGGTCTCCGGGGCGAACTTCGCGGTAGCCGAGACCGGCACCCTCGCGGTGGTCGAGTCCGAGGGCAACGGCCGGATGTGCCTCACCCTGCCGGACACCCTGATCACCGTGATGGGCATCGAGAAGGTCATCCCGACCTGGGCCGACCTTGAGGTGTTCCTGCAACTGCTGCCCCGGGCCTCCACCGGCGAGCGGATGAACCCGTACACCTCCATGTGGACCGGCGTCACGCCTGACGACGGGCCACAGGACTTTCACCTCGTGCTGCTGGACAACGGCCGCAGCGCGGTTCTCGCCGACGAGGTCGGTCGCCAGGCGCTGCACTGCATCCGATGCTCCGCCTGCCTCAACGTCTGTCCCGTCTACGAGCGCACCGGTGGGCACGCGTACGGCTCCGTCTACCCCGGGCCGATCGGTGCGGTGCTGTCACCGCAGCTGACCGGCGTGGAGGACAACGCCTCCCTGCCCTACGCCTCCTCGCTCTGCGGGGCGTGCTTCGACGCCTGCCCGGTGAAGATCGATATCCCGTCGATCCTGGTGCATCTCCGCGCCCAGCACGTGGCGGCCTACCGGAGTGAGCATCGCCTGCCGAGCGCCGAGGCGATCATCATGGCCGCCGCCGCGTACACCATGGACCACCCGGCGATGTACGAGGCCGCGCAGCGCGCCTCGCGGGCCGCCCGTCTCGCCGGCCGGCGAGGCCGCGGCCTGCCTCCGCCGCTGTCCGGCTGGACCATCGGCCGCGACCTGCCGCAGCCGCCGCCGCAGACGTTCCGCGAATGGTGGGCGCGACGATGACCTCCCGTGAGTTGATCCTCGGCCGCCTCCGCGCGGCTCTCGGCGCGACGCCGACCACCTCCGGCGACGTGCCGCGGGGCTACCGGCCAGCCGGCGGTGCCGTGGACCTCGACGTGCTGGTGCACCGGCTCACCGACTACCGGGCCACCGTGCACCGGTGTGCCGACGGCGAGGTGGCGCAGGCCGTCGACACGATCCTTGGTGGCCGACGCGTCGTCGTCCCGCCCGGGCTGCCCCGGCGCTGGTTGCCCGACACCGTCGACGTGCTGACCGACGACAACCTCCCGAGGGAACAGGTCGCCGCGGCCGACGGGGTGGTCACCGCGGCGGCGGTCGCCGTCGCCGAGACCGGGACGGTCATCCTCGACGCGGCCCCCGACCAGGGGCGGCGGGTCATCACGCTGCTGCCCGACGTGCACATCTGCGTCCTGCGTACCGATCAGGTCGTCGCGGGTGTGCCGGACGCCCTCGCGCGCCTCGACCCGCACCGCCCGCTCACCTGGATCAGCGGGCCGTCCGCCACCAGCGACATCGAACTCAACCGGGTCGAGGGCGTGCACGGCCCCCGGCACCTGCACGTGGTGCTCGTACCCCGCTGAACCGCACCGGCGGTGGGCACGCGTTACAACCCCGCCTGTGCGGTCAGGGTCTGTCGCAGGTAGCTCTTCGGCCTCGACCCCACGGTCGATCCGACGACCTCGCCCCGGCGGAACACCAGCAGCGTCGGCAGGGACATGACGCCGTAGTTGCGCGTGGCCGTCGGGTTCTCGTCGGAGTTGAGCTTGGCCACGACCATCCGGTCGCCGAACTCCTGGGCCAGCTCGGCGAGGCTCTTCTCGATCGCCTTGCAGGGCGGGCACCACTCCGCCCAGAAGTCGACCACCACCGGCCGGTCGCTGGCCAGCACCAGTTCGGTGAACGTGTCGTCGGTGACGGTGACTAGCGAGCGAATTTCCGTTTGGGGCATGTTTCCTCCCGGTGCGCGATGGCATGGGTGAGCTGGGTGTGTAGCTGTTGGCGTACGGCGCCGAGCCGGTCGATGACGGCGTCGACCTCGACGAGCTTGCGTCGCAGCACCAGCACCGAGTCCGGGCAGACGTCGCCGGACGTGTTGCCGGCCCGAAGACAGGCGACGAACGGACGGACGTCGTCGAGGCCGAAGCCGACAGCGAGCAGCCCTCGGATCTCACGGACGACCCGTAGCTCCGCCTCGTCGTAGACCCGGTAGCCGTTGGCGGAGCGCTGTGCCCGTACCAACCCGTGTGCCTCGTAGTAGCGCAGGGTGCGGGTACTCGTGCCGGCCCGCTCAGCCAGTTCGCCGATCAGCATCCGACCTCCTCCACCAGCCCGTCGCAAGCACGCTAAACCTTGTCGCCAGCGTCAAGGCAAGGCGGCGGCTCGCTACCGTCGGGCGGGTTGCTGCCGCGCAGCTCTGCGCCGCCACGGGGCGGCCAGGATCAGGACGGCCAGCAGGACGGCGGTGCCGAGGCTCAGCCCGGTGAGCAGCGGGATCGAGGATTCCTCGGCCTGAGCATGGTGCTCGCCCTTGACCGGGACCACTGGGCTGTCGTGCTTCTTCTCCTCGGGCGTGACCAGTTGTCCGACGGACGCGTGGGGAGGCAGGGCGAAGCCCCAGTTGAGCAGGGCTGCCGCCTCTCCGAGACTCCCCAGCGGAGCGGTCTCCGCTCCTAGCAGGGTCACTGCCAGCCGTCGACCGTTGCGTTCGGCCACACCGACGTACGTCTGACGAGCCAGGTCGGTGAAGCCCGTCTTCCCCCCGAGTGTCCCGGGATAGTTGCCCAGCAGCGTGTTGTCGTGAGTGATGGCGAATGCCGGGTTTCTCGGCTGTGCCGGTATCTGCGCCACCCTCGTTGCGATGTATCGCCGGAAGTCCTCCCTGGCGAAGGTGGCCCGTGCGATCAGCGCGAGGTCGTATGCGCTGGTGTACTGGCCGGGGCCGTCCAGGCCGGAAGGCGTCGCGGCGTGGGTCTGGTTCGCGCGCAGTCGACGTGCTTCGTCGTTCATCGTCTCGACTCCGCCCGGCCTACCCGCGGCGCCGCCGCCGACCCGAGCCAGTACGTTGGCCGCGTCGTTGCCCGATTTGAGCAGGAGCCCCAGCCACAGGCTCTCGACGGAGTACCGGCCACCCTCGACGACCCCCATCAGCGAGCTGGCTGGGTCGAGATCGCGCAGATCCGCCCTGGTCACTTCCACCATCTGGGCTGGATCGAGGCGGGGCATCAGGGACGCCGCCAGCAGCAGTTTCTGCACGCTGGCCGGCGTTCGGAGCTCGTGGGGGCCGCACCCACCCAGGACCTCACCACTGTTGAGGTCGGCCACGAGCCATGAGGTGGCGGTCAGTGCCGGCGTCATCGGCGCACCCGCGGGAATGGCCAGCCCTGCCGTCGCCAGCGCCTGCCCGCCGACCGCCCGGTCGGTGGGGTCGACCGGTGGTGGGGACGGTATCGCGGGCGGCGGCGCCGGCGGCTTCACGGCCGGGCACGGCACGGACGGCGCGGCCACCGCCGGTGTTGGTGGCAGGACCGCCACCGCGGGCAGGACCAGGATGGCGCTGAGCGTCACTGCGGTAAACCGATAGTCGGTCACGTTAACGAACGGTAATCGTCAACGAGGCTGGCGCGGTCCGATTGGCGAAAGCGCGTGGGGTGACCTGGGCAAAGACGTCGGCGAAGGCATCGGCCGCAGCGACGGGGCATTGCGTTCGGGCAGGCCGTCTGGGTCGTTACCGTCCGAGATGACGTCGTCTATACGTCTTTTCTGCGAGACGGTATTGGTTGTTCACAAAAGTGCCATCGCTGCTTGTAATGGGCAGCGCTTCGCGCCGTGGGCCTACTGTCGTCGACATGAGATTTCGTACGACGCTGTTCCTCGGCGGCAAGACGGCCACCGGTATGACGGTGCCGGCGGAGATCGTGCAGGCCCTCGGCTCCGGCAAGAAGCCGCGGGTGACGGTCACGATCAACGGCTACACCTACCGGAGCACGGTGGCCGTCTACGGCGGGGAGTTCATGCTCCCGGTCGCCGCCGAGGTGCGCGTCGGTGCGGGCATCGCGGCGGGGGACGAGATCGACGTCGACCTGGAGTTGGACTCTGCGCCGCGGGTTGTCGACGTTCCGGCGGATCTGGCCGCCGCGCTCGACGCGGCGCCGGGCGCCAGGCGGCAGTTCGAGGCGCTGTCGTACTCCAACAAACGCCAGCACGTGCTTTCGGTCGACGGCGCGAAGACCCCGGAGACCCGGCAGCGGCGGGTGGCCAAGGCCGTCGCGGCGCTGCTCGACCTGGATGCCCAGCGCGGCGGCTAACTGGACGAGCAGCAGGGTTGACCGGACTCGTGGTTCGGTCAGCCGAGCAGATCGCCGGTCGGCAGTGGCAGCGGCAGTCCGGGTAGCGACGGCAACACCGACGGGAGCGGCACCGACGGCAGCGGCAGTCGTGGCAGCGTCGGGTTGGCGCCGGATGTCGGCGAGTCCGTCGGCGCGGGACGCGGTGGCGCTGGTGCCGTCCCGCCCGGTGTCGCGGCGCCGGAGGGCTCGGGGGCGGCGGCCGTCGACGCCGCGGGTGGCGGCGTCGGTGCCAGCGGGGACGTCGCGCAGCGGGGCCAGCCGGGGCATCCGTGCGCGGCCAGGTCCCGCAGGACGGCATCGATGTCGGCGCGCAGGCGGGTGGCGTCGGCCGGGTCGGTGATCCTGCCCAGGTCCCGCTGGGCCTGGTCGATCAGCTGTCGGGCCTCGTCGTACCGTCCCGCCGCGACGGCCTCGCGGGCGAGGCCGGTGGTGTGTTCGACGCCGAGCACCTCCGCCCGTTCGGGATGGAGAACCTTGGTCAGCGACCACAGCGGACTGGTCGGCCCGGCGTCGCGGCTGGCGACCCCCAGCCCCGTCGCCAGCATGAGGGCGGTGACCACGGCGGCGGCCAACCCCAGGGCCCGCCGTCCGAGCGGTTGCCACCGGGGCGGGCCGGGGACGGGGCCGGTGGGGGCGCCGGCCCGGAGCTTCCGGACCCGACGGTCGGGAGGTGGCGGGTCGGCGCGGACTGCGCCGTCGACCACGGTGTCCGGCAGGTCGGCGGTGACGTCGGCGCGCCAGGCGGCCAGCATCGCCGTGAGGCCGTCGGCGTCGGCCACCTGCTCGCCGCGGCCGAGCGCGGCGAGGAGCAGGTCGTCATGGTCGATCGCGGCGAGGTCCAACTCCTCGCCACCGTCCGGTCGGGGCTCGCTCATGCCGCCACCTCGTCAAGTCCGTCGCCGGCAAGCGTACGGAGCCGGGCCAGGGCACGGGACTGGGCCACCCGTACGGCCGGCGCCGACATGCCGAGGATCGAGCCGACTTCCTCGGCGGTGAGACCGACCGCCACCCGGAGGGTGATGATCTCCCGTTGGACGTCGGGGAGGCGGTGCAGCAGCACCGAGAGTCGGCGGGCCAGATCGGTGGCGACAGCCTGCTGCTCCGGACCCGGTGTGGTGTCCGCCTGCTCAAGGTGGGTGTCGGGGACGGCGACGGCGGCGCCGCGGACCGCCGCGCGCAGAGCGTCGGCGACCTTGTTCGCGGCGATGGCAAAGACGAACGCGGAGAACGGCCTGCCCTGGTCGCGATAGCGGGGAAGGGCCTTCAACACCGCCAGGCAGACCTCCTGGGCGACGTCGTCGGCGGTGGTGTACGCCCCACCGACGCGGCCCAGCCGGGCCCGGCAGTAGCGGACCAGCCCCGGCCGCACGGTGGTGAGCAGGGCAGCGAGCGCCGCCCGGTCACCGTGGGCGGCCAGGTGGACGAGCTCTGGCTCGATCGCTGTGGTCATGGGGACGCGAGACACCTTCGTTACCGGCCGGTTAACCGCACGCTATCGAGACGTACGCCACTTTGCCTAGTTCACCTTCGGTGTTGGTGACGTAGCGCAAAGAAGTTGTTGCGCCCGGCCGGATCGCCGCGATGTCTCAGGTAGCGACCCGGGAAGGGAGGGCGGATGGGCGTCGAGGTGGCGGTGCAGGGGCTGACCAAGTCCTTCGGTGGCCAGCCGGTCTGGTCGGACGTCAGCCTGACCCTGCCGGCCGGCGAGATATCCGTGCTGCTAGGCCCGTCCGGCACCGGCAAGTCGGTGTTCCTCAAGACCCTGGTGGGGCTGCTACGCCCCGACGCCGGGTCGATCTGGATCGAGGGCAAGGACCTGCCCCGGCTCTCGGAGCGGGCGTTGTACGAGGTGCGCAAGCTGTTCGGAGTGCTGTTCCAGGATGGCGCGCTGTTCGGCTCGATGACGATCTACGACAACGTGGCCTTCCCGCTGCGGGAGCACACCCGCAAGTCCGAGTCCCAGATCCGCGAGGTGGTCACCGAGAAGCTCGACATGGTCGGCCTGGTCGGCGCCGAGAAGAAACTGCCGGGGGAGATCTCCGGTGGGATGCGCAAGCGGGCCGGCCTTGCCCGCGCGCTCGTGCTTGACCCCCGCATCGTCCTGTTCGACGAGCCCGACTCCGGATTGGACCCGGTTCGCACCGCGTACCTGAACCAGCTGATCATCGATCTGAACCAGCGGACCGGGGCGACCTTTCTGATCGTCACGCACGACATCAACACCGCGCGCACGGTGCCCGACAACATCGGCCTGATCTACCACGGGCACCTGGCCATGTTCGGGTCGCGGGAGATGCTGCTGTCCAGCACCGAGCCGGTGGTGCGGCAGTTCCTCAACGCCCAGCGGATCGGACCGATCGGCATGGCTGAGGAGAAGGACGCCGAGGAGCTGCGAGCCGAGGCGGACGCCGGCGTGGAACTGCCGCCGCTGCCGCCCATCCCGCTGCAGCTGCCGCCGTCGGACGGACTGCCCCGCGCCGCCGAGCGGCCACCGGGGCAGTGGTGCCGGGAGCACGGCGTCACCCCGCCACCCGGCTCCTTCGCCGGGCTACGCGACGCCGAACAGCCCACCGTCGCGCTGAACGGACCGCCGGCCGGGGACGGGCGGCAGGGAGCGGGGGTCCCCGGATGAGCGGCCCCGTCACCGCCGTACGGCACATCGGGGAGTTCTTCGCGTTCTGCCTGGACACACTGCGCGGCCTCGGCCGGCGACCGGTGCAGGTCCGCGAGTTCCTCCAGCAGGCCTGGTTCATCAGCTCGGTGTCGATCCTGCCCGCCGCGCTCGTCTCCATCCCCTTTGGCGCGGTCATCGCGTTGCAGCTCGGCTCGCTGGTCCGTCAGCTCGGGGCGCAGTCGTTCACCGGCGCGGCGTCGGTGCTCGCGGTGGTCCGTGAGGCGGGGCCGATCGTCACCGCGCTGATCATCGCTGGCGCGGGTGGCTCGGCGATCTGCGCCGATCTCGGCTCTCGGAAGATCCGCGAGGAGCTCGACGCGATGCAGGTGTTGGGCATCGATCCCATCCACCGCCTCGTGGTACCCCGGGTGCTCGCCTCGATGCTGGTCGCCGTGCTGCTCAACGGCCTGGTCAGCGTGGTCGGGGTGGCGGGTGGCTACCTGTTCAACGTGGTCCTGCAGGGCGGCACACCCGGCGCGTACCTGGCCAGCTTCCAGGCCCTGGGGCAACTGCCCGACCTGCTGGTGGGTGAGGTCAAGGCGCTGCTGTTCGGCGCTGCCGCCGCGCTGGTCGCCTCGTACAAGGGGATGACCGCCAAGGGCGGCCCGAAGGGGGTCGGCGACGCGGTCAACCAGAGCGTGGTGATCACCTTCATGCTGCTGTTCGCGCTGAACTTCATCGTCACGGCCGTGTACTTCCAGGTCGTACCGCAGAAGGGAAGCTGACGTGCTGGTGCTGCGGTACCTCGACAACCTGGGCGGACAGCTCGCCTTCTACCTGCGGGCGTTCGCCTGGGCGCCGCGAACGGTGCGCCGCTACAAGCGTGAGGTGATACGGCTGCTGGCGGAGGTGAGCTTCGGCTCCGGCGCGCTCGCCGTGCTCGGCGGCACCGTCGGTGTCATCTGCTTCCTGACGTTCTTCACCGGCACCGAGGTCGGACTGCAGGGCTACCAGGCGCTCAACCAGCTCGGCAGCAGCGCCTTCACCGGTTTCGTCTCGGCGTACTTCAACACTCGGGAGATCTCCCCGCTGGTCGCGGCGCTGGCCCTGTCGGCCACCGTGGGCTGCGGGTTCACCGCCCAGCTCGGGGCGATGCGGATCTCCGAGGAGGTGGACGCACTCGAGGTGATGGGGGTGCCCTCGCTGCCGTTCCTGGTCACCACCCGCATGATCGCCGGATTCCTCGCGGTCATCCCGCTGTACGTGGTGGGGCTGCTCGCCAGCTACCTGGCCACCCGCACCATCGCCGTGCACTACTACGGCCAGTCGGCCGGCACCTACGACTACTACTTCCACCTGTTCCTGCCACCCGAGGACGTGCTCTGGTCCTTCGGCAAGGTGCTCGTGTTCAGCGTGATCGTGGTGCTGGTGCACTGCTACTACGGCTACACCGCCAGCGGCGGGCCCGCCGGCGTCGGCGTCGCGGTCGGACGGGCCGTCCGGCTCGCCATCGTCGCGGTCAACATCGTCGATTTCTTCCTGTCGCTGGCCATCTGGGGCGCGACCACCACCGTCCGGATCGCGGGGTGAGCATGAGACATCGCATTCTCGGCATCGTCTTCATCGCCGTACTGACCGCGGCGTTGACCGCCTCCGTGCTGCAGTACCGCAAGGCGTTCACCCCCGTCGACTGGGTCACCCTGCAGGCCGGTCGATCCGGACTGCAGCTGAGCCCGGGCGCCGACGTCAAGGTCCGCGGGGTCGTCGTCGGCGAGGTGCGCTCGGTCGGCAGCGAGGGCGCCGGCGCGACCATCCGGCTGGCCCTGGACCCGACCTCGACGCCGCGGATCCCCGCCGACGTCAGCGCGCGGTTGCTGCCCAAGACGCTCTTCGGCGAGCGGTACGTCGAGCTGGTCCCGCCGGTCGGCGGCAACGCCGTACCGATCCGCGACGGCGCCGTCATCATCCAGGACCGCAGCAGCACCGCCGTCGAGCTGGAACGGGTTCTCGACGAGGCGCTGCCGCTGCTGCAGGCGGTGCGGCCCGACCAGCTCGCCGCGACGCTGGGCGCGATCGCCGCCGCACTCGAAGGTCGCGGCGAGCAACTCGGCGCCAACGTCGAGCGGCTCGATGCGTACCTGCGGCAGCTCAACCCGGCGATGCCGACCATCGCCGAGGACGTCCGGAAGCTCGCCGTCGTGCTGGACAGCTACGACGCCGCCCTACCCGATCTGCTGGCCCTGCTGCGGGACGTCACCGTCACCGCCCGTACGGTCACCGACCAGCGCGCACAGCTGGCGGCGTTCCTCGCCGACACCACCGACACCGCCGACGCCACCCGCAGCTTCCTCGACCGGCACGGTGACCAGCTCATCGAGCTCGGCCAGGTGAGTCGCCCGGTGCTGCAACTGCTCGCCACGTACGCCCCCGAGTATCCGTGCCTGATGAGCGGCCTGGTCGCCCTGCAACCCCGCGTCGAGGAGGTCTTCTCCGGCGGGCGGATGCACATCACCCTCGAGGTCACCCGCGACGGCGGCAAGTACGAGAAGGGACGCGACGAGCCCGTCTACGGCGCGCACGGCGGGCCGCAGTGCCGCGGCCTGCCCCAACCAGGGCAGCCGGCGCCCGACGTGCCCGTCAACGACGGTTACGACCGCGGGGGTGCTCGCCCGCGTACCCCGTTGCCCGTCGGCCTGCCGGCGACCGCGCCCGCCGGCGCTTCCCCGGCGATGGGCCGGGCCGCCACCGGCGAGGAGCGCGCATTGGTCAAGCCCCTGGTCGGCGCCGTCACCGGCATCCTGCCCGCGGAGGTTCCCGACATCGCGGTCCTGCTGTGGGGGCCGTTGCTGAGGGGAGGGGTGGTGAACGCGCGATGAGCAACCGGATGATGGTGCCCCTGCTGAAGCTGGTGGTCTTCGCCGCCGTGACCCTGCTGCTGACGGCGCTGCTCGCGCAGACCCTCGGCGCCTTCCCGCCGGGTGGCGTCACCTACCGCGCCCGGTTCACCGACGTCACCGGACTGCTTACCGGAGACGACGTCCGCGTCGCCGGCGTGAAGGTCGGCCGCGTCCGCGGCATCAAGGTGGTCGACGACACCGCCGCCGAGGTGGCCTTCACCGTCACCACCGACGTCCCGGTGGCCACCAGCGTCCGCGCCAAGATTCGCTACCGCAACCTGGTGGGCCAGCGGTACGTGGCGCTGAGCGAGGGCCCGGGGGAGGGGCGACCACTGCGGCCCGACGGCCTGATCCCGCTCGGCCAGACCACCCCGGCGCTCGACCTAACAGTGTTGTTCAGCGGGTTCCGGCCCCTGTTCACGGCGCTCGACCCGGACGACGTCAACAAGCTCGCCTACGAGATCATCCAGGTGCTGCAGGGCGAGGGCGGCACGGTCAGCAGCCTGCTGCAACGCACCGCGTCGCTCACCAACACCCTCGCCGACCGGGACGCCGTCATCGGGCGGGTCATCACCAACCTCAACGGCGTCCTGGGCACCCTGGCCGAACGGGACCAGAACCTCGACCAGAGCATCAGCCAGCTGCAGCAGTTCGTCTCCGGGCTGTCCGCCGACCGCACGGCCATCGGCGAGTCGCTGGTCAGCATCGGCGAGCTCACGACCGCCACGTCGTCGCTGCTGCGCGATGTCCGACCACCGCTCGCCGCGGACGTGCGCGCCCTGGGCGAACTCTCCGGCACCCTCAACCGCAACGCGGCCGTTATCGACAGCACCCTCGGGCGGATGCCCGAGCGGTACCAGTCCCTGACCCGCGTCGCGTCCTACGGCTCGTGGTTCAACTTCTACCTCTGCGACTTCGACGGCAACGTGGCGGTGTCGGGCCGGGCACCGCTCGACCTGCCCACCTTCAGCGCCCCGGCCGCCCGATGCACTGGCGGCAGCCAGTGACACCGTTTCGGGAACGCAACCCCGTGGTCGTCGGCACGCTCGGGCTGGCGCTGATCGTCGCCGTGCTGCTGGGTGCCTTCCAGCTCGACCGGCTGGCCGACCTCACCGGACGCAGGTACCAGGCGGCCTTCCACGACGCCAGCGGCCTCGTCACCGGCAACGAGGTGCGGGTCGCCGGGGTGCGGGTGGGCAAGGTGACCGCCGTGGAACTCGCCCGCGACGGCGCGCCCTACGTGCGGGTCCGGTTCCGGGTGGACGACGACAGCGTCCGGCTCGGCACCGACACCGGCGCCACGATCAGGATCAAGACGGTGCTCGGCCAGAAGTACCTGGCCCTCTCGCCGGCCGGGCCGGGTCGACTGCGCGAGGGCGGGCAGATCCCCCTCGCCCGCACCGCGGCGCCGTTCGACGTGGTGCAGGCGGTCACCGGACTCGCCGACACCCTCGACAAGGTCGACACCGACCAGCTCGCCGCCGCCTTCACCACCCTGTCCGAGACCTTCGCCGACACGCCCGAGAGCGTCAACGCCTCCCTGGTCGGACTCTCCCGGCTCTCCCGGACCGTCGCCGGACGCGACGCCGAACTGCGGGCGCTGCTCGACCGCGCCCGTCAGGTGACCGCCGTGCTCGCCACCCGGGACGAGGAGTTCCGCAAACTGGTCACCGACGGCGAGGCGCTGCTGAGCGAGGTGAGCCGGCGTCGGGACGCCATCCACAAGCTGCTCGTCGGCACCGACGAGCTCGCCACCCAGCTGTCCGGACTGGTCACCGACAACCGCGCCCAGCTCGCTCCCGCGCTGCGCGAGCTGCGTGAGGTGGTCGCCATCCTGCAGCGCAACCGGGACGACCTGGAGAAGACCATCCAGCGGATGGGGCCGTTCGTCACCGCGTTCGCCAACGTGGTGGGCAACGGCCGCTGGTTCGACTCGTACGTCTCCGGTCTGCTCCAGCCGTACCAGCCCACGACGGGAGGCCGCTGATGCCCGGTCCCATCCAGCGGTGGCGACGACCGATCGCCGTCACCACCGTCCTCCTGGTAGCCGTCGCCGCCGGCGTGGTCGTTCTCCGCGGCGGCACACCCCCGCGGCGGGTGGTCGCCCACTTCACCCGCGCCGTCGGGGTGTACCCCGGATCGGACGTGCGGATGCTGGGCGTCCGCGTCGGCGAGGTGGTCGCCGTGACCCCGCAGGGCCGCAACGTCCAGGTGACCATGTCCTACGACCCCGGGATCGCCGTTCCCGCCGACGCGCAGGCGCTCATCGTGCCGCCCAGCGTGGTCAGCGACCGCTACGTCCAGCTCACCCCCGCCTACGCTGGCGGAGCCGCGCTCGCCGACGGGGCCGAGATACCGCTGGAGCGGACCGCTGCTCCGATGGAGATCGACGACATCTACCAGGCGCTCGACGACTTCAACCGCACCCTCGGCCCGGAGGGCGCCAACCGCGATGGTGCCCTGTCCGACCTGGTCGCCACCGGACGCGCCAACCTGGAGGGCAACGGCCAGAACCTGCACGAGACCCTCGACGGCCTGTCCCAGGCACTGGCCACCCTCTCCGCCGGGCGGCAGGACCTCTTCGGGTCGGTGGTCAACCTGCAACGCTTCACCACCGCGCTGGCCCGCAGCGACCGGGAGGTGCGCGCCTTCAACCAGCAGTTGGCCGACGTCGCCGAACAACTCGCCGGGGAACGCGACGAACTGGCCGCCGCGCTGCGCAACCTCTCCACCGCGCTGGCCGACGTGACCACGTTCGTGCGGCAGAACCGGGACGCGTTGACCTCCAACGTCGCCGCGCTGGCGGACATCACCGGCATCCTGGTCCGCCAGCAGCAGGCCGTCATCGACATCCTCGACGTCGCCCCGCTCGCCCTTGGCAACCTCAGCCTCGCCTACAACCCGCGATCCGGCACCCTGGACACCCGCGACAACGTAATGGGTCCCTACGACCCTGCTGGCTTCGCCTGCTCACTGATAGTGGACCAGCTGCCCGCGGCCCAGGTGCCCGCCAAGTGCCTGGCACTCGCGCAGACCCTGCACTCCCGCGGGCTGCCCATGACCGACCAGCTGCGCAAGCTCCTCAAGCTGCCGCCCGGCGCCCCGGCCACCGGCGGGTCCTCACCGGGAAATCCTCCCCTCGATTCCCCCGGTGCGCCGATCCCCGACCAGGCGCCGGGCGGCCCCGGCATCACCAGCGACCCCACCCTCGGCGGCATCCTGCGGGGTTTGTCATGACCGCCCGCACACTGCGGACCCTGGCGTGCGCGATCGTAGTGGCGATGCTGCCGGCCGGATGCGGCCTGCCCGACCTCACCGACCTGCCGCTGCCCGGCGGCGCCCCGAAGGGCGACGGGTACGCCGTCACCGCCGAGTTCAGCGACGTGCTCGACCTTGTGCCGCACGCCGCTGTGAAGGTCGACGACGTGACGGTCGGCAGCGTGGAGAAGATCTCCCTGGCCGGCTGGACCGCCCAGGTAACCCTGCGCATCGGCGCAGAGGTACGGCTGCCGTCCAACGCAACGGCCGCCGTCCGACAGAGCAGCCTGCTGGGCGAGAAGTACGTGACCGTCGCGCCGCCGCCCACCGGCGCCGCCAGCGGTCGACTCGCCGACGGCGACCTCATCCCGCTGTCCCGGACCGCTCGCGGCGCCGAGGTGGAAGAGGTCCTCGCCGCCCTCGGGCTGCTGCTCAACGGGGGCGGTCTGGCGCAACTGAGGACCATCAACCAGGAGCTCGGCACCGCACTCGACGGACGAGAACCCGCGGTCCGGGACGCGCTGCGCCAGCTCGACACGTTCATCGGCGGGCTGGACAAGCAGAAGGCCGATCTGGTCCGCGCCCTCGACGCCCTGGACCGGCTCAGCGGCCGGCTTGACCGGCAGAAGCAGGTGCTCGGCGAGGCCGTGGACTCCCTCGCCCCCGGCCTGACCGTGCTGGCCGGCCAGCGCGCCCAACTGACCCGGGCGCTGACCGCTCTGGACCAGCTGGGCGACGTCGGCACCCAGGTCGTCAACCGGAGCCGCGACGACACCCTGGCCGACGTCCGGGCGCTGCAACCGATCCTGGAGCAGTTGGCGCGGGCCGGGGACGACCTGCCGAAGTCGCTGGACTTCATGCTGTCCTACCCGTTCCCACCGAACGTCACCGGCGCGATCGTCGGCGACTTCGTCAACCTCTCCGTCACCGCCGACCTCGACTCGGCGTCGATCCTGGCGAACCTGGTCGCCGCGGCCCCCGCCGCCCCGGCCCGTCCGGCCACGCCGTCACCGGGGGCTAGCCGCGGCGGGGCGCCAGCGGCGGGTGGCCCCGCACCTGCCACCCCGCGACCTCGCGGCGGGTCCCGTCCGCTGCCCGACCTGCCGATCCTGAAGTGCCTGCCCGACCCGCGCAACTTCCCCGCGACCTGGACGCCGCCGAAGGACTGTCTGCTGCCGGAGGGCTGCGTCCTGCTCAAGCCCGGCTCGACGGTGCCCATCGGCGGACTGATCCTGCCGAAGGGCCTCGTACCACCGGGCACGGTCTTTCCCGTCGAGACCGAACTGCCCGCGGGCACGGTCATGTCGGCGCAGTGCATCCTGCCGTTGACCGGCGCGGTGATCGGACAGATCGGCAGCCTGCCGGACGTCCTGGGAGGGGGGCTGAAGCCATGATCGGACGTACCGCGAAGGTGCAGGTTCTGGCGTTCCTGCTGGTGAGCGTCCTCGGCGTCAGCTACGTCGGCATCCGCTACGTCGGGCTGGGCGACCGGTTGCTCGGCGGAAGCTACGTCGTCCACATGGACCTGGCCCGGGCCGGCGGCATCTTCCCCAACGCCCCGGTCACCTACCGCGGGGTGCCCGTCGGCCGCGTCGCCGCAGTCGCCCTGCGCGGTGACGGGGTCCGCGCCGACCTGCGGTTGCAGCGCGACGTCCGGGTACCGGACGACCTGCGGGCCGTGGTGGCGCAACGCTCCGCCGTCGGCGAGCAGTACGTGGACCTGCGTCCGGAGCGCGACAGCGGGCCGTACCTCGCTGACGGCGCGGTGATCCCGGCCGACCGGACCGGTGTCCCGCTGGCGCCGGAGGTGCTGCTGAGCAACCTCGACGCCCTGGTCCGCTCCGTCGACCCGGAGGATCTCACCGTCCTGATCACCGAACTCGGCACCGCGTTCGAGGGCAACGAGCTGGCCCTGGCCCGGATCCTCGACCACGGGGACGCGCTGCTGACCGAGGCGACCACCCGCCTGCCGGAGACACTCGCGCTGATCAACGACGGACGAGCCGTGCTCATCACCCAGGCCGAGTCGGCCGAGGCGCTGCGCCGGTGGGCGGCAGGACTGGCCCAGCTGGCGGCCACCGTCCGCGACGCCGACCCGGACCTGCGGCGGCTGCTCGCCGCCGGGCCTCCCGCCGGGCGGGAACTGGTCGCGTTGCTGCGCGGGCTGGAACCGACGGTCGGCACCCTGCTCGGCAACCTGGTGACCGTCAACGGCATCGCCGCCCGGCGGCTGCCCGGCATCGAGCACCTGCTGGTGGTGTACCCGATCGCCGTCGCCGGCGGTTTCACCGTCACGCCGGGCGACGGCACCGCCCACCTCGGCCTGGTCCTCAACGTCAACGATCCGCCGTCCTGCGTGTACCGCGGCGGCGGAACCACGTGCGGAGCAGGGGATCGCGCGGGCGGCGCCAGCGTGCGCGGCGCCGCCAACGCCCCCCGACCGGGCGGCCGGGAACCGGCCCCCGACCCGGGGCCGTCAGCCGCCGCCCCGCCCGCCGGGACCGGGACCGGCGGGTACGACCCCGCGACCGGCCTGGTGCTCGGCTCGGACGGCCGGCCATTGCAGTTCGGCGGAACCGGGGGTCAGTCCCGGATGGCCGGGGACCAGTCGTGGAAGCAGCTGCTGCTCGCCGGGGTGACCCGGTGACCGGCGCGAAGAAGGAGGTGGCGATGCAGGCCCGCAGGGACCACACGCTGAAAGTCATCAAGGGGGCGAAGGCTGGGGCTCCGGGCCGGGCGTCGCAGCGCCGGATCGTCCCCCGCCAGCTTCCCCGACCGACGGAGCCGATCGAGGACCTGCTGCGGCGGCTCGACCAGGAACCGGTCGAGGACCCGACGGAGTTCGAGGATCCGGTGGGCGGGGACGACCCGGCGAGCGCGGACGGTCCGCTGGAGAAGCCCTCCGGTGAGCGTTCCGAGGGCGAGCCGGCCAGGGCCGTGCCGGCGGGACGGCGACGGATGTCCATCGTCGTGCTCGTGGTACTCCTCGCTGCGACGCTCACCGCCGCCGGCGTGACCGGGCGCCGGTGGTACGTCGACCGGGCGACGGAGCAGGCCCGGCAGGCGGCCGTCGCGGCAGCCAAACAGGCCAGCGTCAACTTCGTCTCGGTCAGCGCGGCCAGCGTCGACCGGGACATCCAGCGGATCACGACCGGGGCCACCGGCGACTTCCGGGATGAGTTCACCCGGGGGCAGTCGCAGGTGCGCGCTGCGGTCGTGGAGAACAAGGTCGACTCGCGCGGGTCGGTGCTGCGGGCCGGGCTGGTCTCCGGCGACCGCCGCCGGGCGGTCGTGCTGGTGGCCGTCGACGCCACCGTCAAGAACGTCAAGGCACCCGAGGGGCGGCCGTCGCACTACCGGATCCAGCTGGACCTGGTCCGCGACAACGAATCGGGCCTTTGGCTCGTGTCCCGCCTGCAGTTCGTCGGCTGAGAGAGGGAGGACCTGTGGGTACTTTGGTCGAATTCGTGCGACGGCCGCGCGTCCTCTGGCGGCGCCCGGCCCGGATCCGGCTCGTCCCGGCCCTGGCCGTCGCGATCGTGCTCGCGGCCGCCGTCGCCGGTCTCGGCTGGTGGGGCGACCACCGCGCCGGGCAGCGGGATGCGGCCGTACGACAGGCCTTGGCCACCGCCCCCGCCGCCGCCAAGGCGATCTTCTCCTACGACTACCGCACCTTCGACGACAGCGTCGCCAACGGCCGCACCTTCGCGACCGGCCCGTTCGGCAAGGAGTACGAGCAGACCACAGCGGCGTTGAAGCAGACCGCGGCCACGCAGCAGGCGGTCGTTGCGGCGGAGGTGTCCGCGACGGGCGTGGTGACCGCGACCGCCCAACGGGTCGAGCTGCTCGTGTACCTCAACCAGTACCGGCGCAACGTGAACACGGCGGGGGAGAAGGTCGACCAGAACCGGGTGGTGCTCACACTGGTCCCGGTCGACGGGGAATGGAAGGTGGCCAAGGCGGAGGCCATCTGACGCTCACCGCGTGGGCCGACAGCCTCGCGCAGATCGGGACGGAAACACCAAACAGGCGAAATGCATCTTCTAGGTGGTGTCATCGACGACGGTCTGGACCGATAGAGGAAGTGCTCCTGGCCTGCCCTGAGCTCGGGAAGAGTTAGGCTCCTGCACGTGATTGACGTGCAGGGTAGCGGGAGCGACGAGCGGCTGCGTCGCATCGAGGCGGTAACGGACGCCGCGCTGTCCCAGCTCGACGTCAAGGACCTTCTGGCCGAGCTCCTCGATCGTGTCCGAGAGGTGCTGGGGGTTGAAACCGCGTCCATCCTGCTGCTGGACGTACACGCCCAGCAGTTCGTCTCCACTGCGACGAAGGGGTTGAGAGAAAAAGTCCGGCACGGTGCTCGAGTCCCCGTCGGCCATGGCTTCGCGGGCCGGATCGCTCAGGAGAAGCAGCCCGTCAGACTGGACAACCTCGCCGCGGACGACGACGCGGCCCTGTTCGACCAGGGAGTCCGCTCGCTGTTGGGCGTGCCCATGCTCGCCGGCGGCGACGTGATCGGCGTCATACATGTCGGCTGCCTGCGACCGCACCGATTCACCGACGCCGACGTGCAGTTGCTGCAACTCGCCGCCGACCGGGCAGGCCTTGCCACCCGCGCGCAGGCCAGCGGCCTCGACCGCACCGCGGCCCTCGCGCTGCAACGCAGCCTGTTGCCCACCCACCTACCTGACGCGCCCGGTGTGGACATGGCCGCGCGCTACGTACCCGGTCACGACGTCGGCGTCGGCGGCGACTGGTACGACGTGTTCACCCTGCCCTCCGGCTGGCTGGGCGTCGTCATCGGTGACGTTTCCGGACACGGACTGCGGTCGGCGGTCGTGATGGGGCGCCTCCGCAGCGCGCTGCGCGCCTACACGCTGGTCTGCGACGACCCCGCGGAGGCGCTGACGCTCCTCGATCGTAAGGTCCACCATTTCGAGACCGGAAACCTCGCCACGGTCCTGTACGCCATGATCTCCCCGGACCGGACCACGATCCAGGTGTCCCTTGCCGGGCACCTGCAACCCATCCTGGCCACACCAGGGCGCCCGGCCGACATGCTGACCATTCCAGTCGATCTTCCGCTGGGTATCGGCCCGCGTCAGCCGGCCCGCCGGTACACCGAGGTCGAGTTCCCTTCCAATGCGGTACTGATCTGCTACACCGACGGGCTCGTCGAACGCCGCGGCGAGGTCATCGACGTGGGCATCGAACGGCTCCGCGCGGCCGTCGAACCGGGCACCGCCGAAATGGTCTGCGCCCGCATCATGACCAAACTCGCCGGCGAACAGGCAACCGACGACATCGCCCTGCTCGCCATCCACGCGGCCGACAGAACTCTCCCTTGAACGACTCCGGATCACCCACCCCGCAGGCCGCAGCATGAGTCCGTCCGTCGCCACCAGGGCTGGCGGTTTCGCGCACCCCGCCCTCTTCTACGGCGATCACGAGGAGTACCTGGCCGGCACGGTGCCGTTCATCCACGCCGGGCTCGCCGCCGGTGAGCCGGTCATGGTCGCCGTACCGGGGGACAACCTCGACCACATCCGCACCACGCTCGGCAGCGACGCGGACCGGGTCCAGCTGCACGACATGAGCGTGGCCGGGCGCAACCCCGGGCGAATCCTTCCGGGCGTCCTGCTGGCCTTCGCCGCCGCCCACCCCGGCAAGCGGGTACGCATCATCGGTGAGCCCATCTGGGCCGGCCGTACCGCGACGGAATACCCCGCCTGCGCCCAACACGAGGCCCTCATCAACGCGGCGTTCGCCGGCCGACCGGCAACCATCCTCTGCCCCTACGACACCAGCAGCTTGGCCCGCAGCTGGCTTGACGACGCCTACCGCACCCATCCGACGGTGCAGATGGGCGGTGCGGTGTGGGAGAGCCCGCACTACGCCGACCCAGTCGTGGTGGCCGCTGGGTTCAACCTGCCGCTGCGGGACCCGCCCGGCCACGCGGCCACCATCATCGTCGACCTACCTGCCCTTCCGGCCATCCGCCGGTTGGTGACCGCCGAGGCCATCGCGGCCGGACTGGCCCCGGACCGGGTCTCCGACCTGACCCTGGCGGTCAACGAACTGGCCACGAACACGGTCAGACACACCGCCGCCGGCGGCACCCTCGCGGTGTGGACCGACCGCACGCGACTGATCTGTCAGTTCAGCGACACCGGGCACATCACGAATCCGCTCGCCGGCCGGATTCCGGTGCCGCCGCGGCAGCCCGGCAGCCGAGGGCTCATCCTGGTCAACCAACTCTGCGATCTCGTACGCGTCCACACCAGGCCCGGTGCCACCACGATCCGCCTGCACATGCACCGCTGACGCCCACCGGACGACAGGGCAGCCGCGGTTGAGCGCGGCAACCAGAATGGCTGGGTGAGCCTCGACATCGATCACATCTACGTGCCCCCACTGGCTGGTCCACGGTGGCCGTACTGCACGATGGGGTCGAGGGCGGCCCGGCGGCCGTCCGAATGGTTCAGGACATGTACGGGCAGATCCATGCTCAGTGGTTCTTCTGCCAACTCTGGGTGGGGGTGGATCCGAATGACCGCGACGAACTCGTCGGGCCGGGGCACTCACTCGGCGCCCGCATCACCCAGTTGGCACGGGTGCAACTGCAACTGAGCCGGGGGCTGGCCGAGGTTGGCAACGTGGATCTGATGTACCGGGATCCGATGCGGATAACGGTGGCCACGTTCCTGATCGAGGGCCTGCGGGTGCCCCGGCACCTTCAGGCCGCCCGGCAGCGCCTGGAACTGCTCCGCAGCAACCTGAGCCAGCTCTTCGGGTTGCAGACGGCGCTGTTCCAGCAGCGGCTCCAGTGGCTGTTCTCGATCACCGCGGTTGCCGGCGTCGCCGCGCTGGTGCCGGAGGTGTTGCAGGTCGAGAGCATGCGCTGGCGGATCGTGACGGGTGTCCTGTTCGGCATGCTGGCGGTGTTCTGCTGGCTGCTGATTCGGCTGCTTGGACGCGCCGGCCTGAAAGCGGGCCGTGCGGTCCGCCCGGTCCGGAGGGCCGGCCGGCGTCCGGGCAGGACGCCGCGAGGCCGGCTCGGCTGGGTCCGGCGGCTCCGCCGGCGGACCGGTGACCCTGGCGCGAGCCGCCGGAGCCCGGGCAGGGCCGCAGTCGTCAGCGACGCAGGGTCGTGGACGGCGCCTCGCCGAAGCGGGCCCGGTAGTCGCTGGCGAAGCGGCCGAGGTGGACGAACCCGTGTTGCAGGGCAGCGGTCGTCACGGACATGCCCCGGTCGCTCGTGCGCAGTGTGCGGTGCACCGCGTCGAGCCGGCAGGCGCGCAGGTACGCCGTGGGCGTGGTCTGCAACTCGCGTCGGAAGCAGTCCTGCAGCGTTCGTACGCTCACCCGCAGCGCCTCCGCGACATCCCCAACCGTCAGTGCCTCGCCGTGGTGGTCGCTGATCAGGGCGCAGGCCTGGCGGACGAGGCGCCCGGGGGCCGGGTGGCGCGCCGGCTCGGCGAGCAGGTCGGAATAGGTGTGCCGGTGGGCCAGTAGCAGCTTGCCGATGAGCCCCTGCTCGAACCGAGCGGCGACCTGTGGGTGGTCGAGGAGGGACGCGTCCGTCGGCTGCGACAGTTCCGCGGCGAGGAAGTCCACCCCGCGCGCCCACGCCCTCGCGGTCGGCGTGGTCATGGCCATGCCGATGTCGAAGCGGATCGGGCCGTCCACCGGGCGGCCCAGCAGGCGGGCGAGCTCCCGGTCGATGGCGCGCCGGTCGGCGTAGAAGATCCGGTGCGGCGACCCCTCGGACCAGTGCATGTCCGAGGCGTCGTACGGCGACAGGACGGAGGCGACGTCGGGCGTCGAGGTCACCGCATGGCCGGCGTGCCGGACCACCGTGCCACCGCTGCGCGGAATTTGTACGAGGTAGAAGGTCTCCAGCGGGGTGGGCTGGATCCGCACCGCCTGGCCGTAGTCGAGGTCGATGATGCCCACGCCGCCCACCCGGCGGGCCGCCATCCGTAGCCGCACGCTGTGGACGCCCGGCTGCGGAGTGAGCCGGTGTGGACAGAGCACGCGACCCACCTCGGCACGCGCGTGCTCGACGTCGTGTGTCCGGACCGTCACGGCATCCATCCGACACCTCCCACGGCGTCCTGATGCGCTGACCCTAGGACGCGATCGGGGTGCGGGGGCGGGAAAGGCGACGACCCGACAGGGAGCGGTTCGACTGCGCACCGCGGACACACTCCGCGTGCAGCGGATAGCGGCCCTTGCGCCGCGCTCGTTAGCGTATGGACACCGCCGGCGCCCCTGCCGCCGCCGTTCCCGCCAGCGGGTCACACCTTCCGGAGGCTGCTATGAGGATTGCCGTCGTCGGCGCTGGATTCGCCGGCCTGAGCGCAGCGAAGATGCTGCGGCAGAGTGGCTTCGACGTCACAGTGTTCGAGAAGGCGCCCGACGTCGGTGGGGTGTGGAGTCGTACCCGGCGCTACCCCGGCCTCCGCACCCAGAACGACAAGGGCACCTACCACCTCTCCGACCTGCCCATGCCGGCCCACTACCCGCAGTGGCCGACGGGCGAGCAGGTCCAGCAGTACCTCGAAAGCTACGTGGACATGTTCGGGCTCGGCGTCGCCCTGCGGCTCGCCACGGAGGTCGTCTCCGCCGAACTCGTGGACGACGAGACCGGGTGGCTGCTCACGTCGCGACCGGCCGGCGCCCAGGCCCCGATGACCCTGGAGAGGTACGACCACCTCGTCGTCGCCAACGGCATCTTCTCCGATCCCCTCGTCCCGTCCTTCGAAGGCCGCGCGGACTTCACCGCCGCCGGCGGACACGTCCTGGCCGCGGGGGCGTTGCACGACCTCGCGGCGGCCCGCGGAAAGAACGTCCTCGTCGTCGGGTACGGCAAGTCGTCCTGCGACGTGGCGGTCCCGCTGAGCGACGTCGCCACCCAGACCCACGTCGTCGCTCGCGAACTGCTCTGGAAGATGCCCAGGAAGCTCGGTGGTGCGCTCAACTACAAGTACCTCCTGCTCACCCGGATGGGCGAGGCGCTGTTCCGGTACCTCAACCTGAAGGGCTTCGAGCGGTTCCTGCACGGTCCGGGAGACGGCCTGCGCCGCACCCTGCTCGACAGCGTCGGGTCGGTCGCGACCAGGCAGCTCAAGCTGCGCGAGCTGGGTCTCGTGCCGAACGGAACCTTTCAGGACATCGCCCGCAGCACCGTCAGCCTCGCGACGGAGGGCTTCTTCGAGCGCGTCGCCGACGGTCGGATCACCGTCCATCGGGACCAGACGATCACCGAGCTCCTGGTCGACGATGGTCGACCGGCCGCCCGCCTCGTCGACGGCACGGTGCTCGCCGCGGACCTGGTGATCTGTGGCACCGGCTTCCGGCAGCACGTCCCGTTCTTCGACGACGCGCTGCACGCCCGGCTGCAGGACGACGCGGGCAACTTCATGCTGTACCGCCAGATCCTGCCGATCGACGTGCCACGCCTGACCTTCGCCGGCTACAACTCCTCGTTCTTCAGCCCGCTCAGCGCGGAGATGGCAGCCGTCTGGACCGCCGCCCACCTGCGGGGAGGGATCACGCTGCCATCCAGGGACCGGATGCGCGCGGAGGTGCACGCGCGCCTGGCCTGGATGGCGGCGCGGACCAGCGGGCGGCACGCCCGGGGCACGAACGTCATTCCGTTCTCGATGCACAACGTCGACGAGGTGCTCGACGAACTCGGGCTCAACCTCGGACGGCTGACCCGGGCACGTCAGTGGTTGCTGCCCGTCGACCCGCGCTCCTACCGGAGGGTGACGGCACGCATGATCCGGCGTACCGCCGATGTGGGCGCGACGGGCCGGGTCGAACCGACCCGGGCCCGTCGCGCGGCGCGGTGAGAGCGACAGGGCTACGGACGTACGCAGCCCGGAAGCGGGGGACGCTCGGGCGCTGTCTGGGCCGCTCCGACCGTCCATACGCCACGGCCGGGCTCGTACACGCCCGCCGGGATGCGCCGCTTGGACCTCACCACCGTCGTCCTTCTCACCTCGCTCGGGGTGGTCCTTCACCCCGACGTCGTCCAGCACATCCCATCCGCTCGACCCGGACAAGGATCTTCACGCGTTCTGGACAGCCGACGCACCTGTTTTCACACCGCCGATACGCCGCGAGGGCCTGAACCCGGCCGCAGGCGGCTCAGTCGGGCGGCAGGAGCAGGGTCGAATCCCAACCGTCGACGTATCCGGCATAACCTCCAGGAGTACGAAAGATCAGGATAAAATTCGCCGGCAGGGATGAGGTGGGCCGGTCGGCGAGGAGACCCAGGGCGATGGCAGCGGGGCAGGTCACCGAACACCGTTACCAGGCCCGGCGGCTGGACGTCCCGGTCACGTACCCGTTCGCGTATTGCCGGCGGCGGTACGGCCGCGACGACATCGCCCAGACGGGGCTCGACGGCGCCGCGCTCCTCGGCGTGCCGGCGCCGGCAGCCCTGGCCGGCTGAGCGGACGCCCCTCGTGCTGACGCGTGCCGGGTTGCGTGGGCTGGGGGACAGCAGCAGCCCGCGCGGGTCGACCGTCCTGGAACTGCTGTTCGACATCGTCTACGTCTTCGCGCTCGCCCGCCTCGCCGGGCGGGTCGCGGACGACCTGACCATCGTCCGGCAGTCGCTGCTGTCGGAGGCGGGTCAGACGCTGCTGTTCTTCGCGGCGATGTGGATGATCTGGTCGCTCAACGCCCTGATGTCGAGCACCTTTGACCCCCGGCGCACGGATATCCAGATCCTGCTGCTGGCGACGATGTTCGGCACGCTGGTGCTGGCCGTCTCGTTGCCGCAGGCGTTCGGCCAGCGGGGTGCGATCTTCGCCTGCACGTACGTCCTCGTCCAGGTCGGCCGCCCGCTCTACCTGACGCTGGCCCTGCGGGGCCATCCGATGCAGGGCGTCTCGTCCCGGGTGCTGAGCTGGCACGCGGTGTCCGGTGTGCTCTGGATCGCCGGTGCCATCAGCGGGGGGCTCGGCCGCGGTGTCTTCTGGACCCTCGCCCTCGCCATCGAGGTCGGCGGAGCGGCCACCAACTGGCCCGTCCCCGGAGTGGGCGGGGACCGGCGCAGCACCTGGGCCAAGGTCTCCTACGTTCACCTCGCCGACCGGTACAACCAGTTCTTCATGATCGCGCTCGCCGAGGTGGTGCTCGAAGCCGGCGCCGCCATCAGCTTCCCGGGCTTCTCGACCGAGCGGACGATCACCCTCGTCGCCGCGTTCGTGGCGGTGGTGTCGTTCTGGCGAATCTACTTCTACCACCTGGGGCCGGGCCGGGCCTCGACCGGCAGTCTGGCCGCGGAAGGGCTGCAACTGTCCTGGTGGGCGAGCTTCAGCCTGCTGCTCATCGTCGGTGGCATCATCTGCACCGCGGTCGGCTTCGGGCAGGTCATCGAGGACCCGAACCCGCCGATCGACTGGGCGCTGGTGGTCATCATCTTCGGCGGTCCAGTGCTGTTCCTGATCGGGCGGACCTACCTGGAACGGCCGTCCGAGACCGGGCCGCGTTGCCGGGTGCTGATGGTCGGTGCGCTGGTGCTGGCCGTGGCGGCACCGCCCATGGTGTTCCTTCCGCCAGTCGCGGCGACTGTCAGTGCCGGGCTGATCCTGGCCGGGATCGCCATCTACGACGGGCTGTCACACCGGAGTGGACCGGAGACCAATCCGGCGTTGTAGCCGTCGCTCGGCCCGACTCCGCCGCCGTGTGCTGGCGACCCGCGCGCGGTCTTGCGGGCCGGCGAGCGCGTCGAGTACGTTTTCGGCACGCCATCGAGCCGGGAGGAGGTCAGAACAATGTCCGATGTTCTGCGCCCCCTCCGCGCCCCGGCGTCCACGCGGATCTGACCCGGGGCGCTCGCTCTCCGGAGGATCAACCCATGACCGATCTGGTCATCCGCCCGCTCGTCGCGGGCGAGGAAAAACTGTTCGACTCCATGCCCGATCCGCTGCCCCAACTGCGCCAGGTCGGCTACGCCGACGGGATCGCCGGCGGCGGTTACCGGCCCGAGAACACCTGGGTCGCCCTTCGCGCCGGCCGGGTGGTCGGCCGGGCGGCCTGGCTCCTCCCGCCGGGTGCCGTCGGTGCGCCCTGGCTGGACCGGTTCGACCTGGACGCCGAGCCGGAGGTGGGTGCCGCGTTGCTGCGCGCCGCCCACGAGGCGCTGGGCGGTCCCGGTTTGTACTACGCCGCCATGCCGGCACACTGGCGGCGCCGGCCGGAGGTGCTGGCGGTGATGAAGGCGCCGATGGCGGCGGCCCGGCTCGCCGGGCTGGTCGAGCGCGGGGAGCGGCTCCGATGCTCCTGGACGGGCACGCCGCTGCCGGCCACCTCCGGGCGGTACGTCTTCCGCCCGGCCGCCGACTCGACGGAGATCAACGAACTGGTCGCACGAGTCACCGAGCCGGACGTGCTGACCGGCGTGGAGATAGCGCGGGCGGTCGGCGGCGTCGACCTGGCCACCGACCCACTGGCCTGGCTGGGCGGTCCGGCCGGCGACTGGCGGGTCGCGTTGGCCGACGGCGAGCCGGTCGGACTGGTCGGGACGGCCGGGGACGCCTGCTTCCCGCTCATCGCCTACCTCGGTCTGCTCGACGACGCCGTCCGGGCTGAGCTGCTGGCCGAGGCGGTCCGGGTGCTGGCCGCCGGCGGCGCCCGGGAGGTGATCGCCGACGTGGACGCCCACCGGGTGGCGGTGCTGGCGGAGCTGGAGCGAACCGGGTTCCGGCAGCTGCGCTCCCGGGTCGCCTTCGCACCGGCAGCCGCCACGCCGTCCGGCTCCGTCGGCACGCCCGGTTCGCTGGTCGCCGCCGACGATCGTCAGGTCTGACTGATCGGGGTGCGCCCTGGTGCTACCAGGGCGTACCCGCCGACACCAGGGGCCATCACCGGCAAACGCGCGTGAACAACCGGCCGGCGAGGTCGTTCCCGGCCGCGCCTCGGGTGGCGCGGGCCGAACCAGCTCGGCGGCCGGGCTAGGCGGCGAGCTGCCGCTCCAGGCCGTCGAGGAGAGCCTGGAGCCCGAACTCGAAGGCGTCGTCGGGCGCGGCGGCGTAGTCGGTCGCCGCTGGGGTCTCCAGGCGGGTACGCAGGCGCGGGTAGCGCATGGCGATCTCCTTGGCCTTGCCCATGGCGTCCTGGAACTGTTCGTCGGCGGTGGTGTCGTCCCGCGTGAGTTTCCGGGTGAGTGAGGCGGTCGCGGCGGCGCCTGCCGCGTTGCCGAGAACGTAGGTGAAAACGGCGGAGGCGGCCTGGTCGGCCTGGGTGCCGGTGAATCCGGCGGCCTCGTGGACGGCGAGGCTGTGGTCGTCGTGGCGGGCCTTGCTCTCGCCGTAGAGGACGTGCGCGGCGAATGCCTGCACCAGCCAGGGGTGTCGGGTGAACATCTCGTACAGGTCGACGGCCATGGCGGTGGTCGCGGTACGCCAGTCGACGGCGTCCAGGTCGGGCAGCTTGAGCTCGTCCCACACCTGGTCGGTGGCGAGCAGGACGAGGTTGTCCTTGTTCTTGACGTGCCAGTACATGGCGGTGGCGGCGGAGTCGAGTCGCTTGCCCAGGGCGCGCATGTTCAGGCCTTCGAGGCCCTCGGCGTCGAGGAGTTCGACGGCGGTGCGGACGATCTGCTCTCGGGTGAGGGTGTCGCGTGGCATGCCCCTCACGGTACGCAGTCGCTTGCACATAGTTCAAGCTTGGTCTTGCACAACGTTCAAGTCGCCGGCTAACGTCGTCTCCGCCAGCCATTTGAACTAAGTGCAAATCCAAGGAGAATTTCGTGAACACCCTCGCCGCCGTCATGCAGTTGCTCGTCGCCGCCGCGTTTGTCAGCATCCCGGTGGTCCGTCACCGCTTCGGCCCTGTCGCGAAGGCCGCCGCCGAGGCCGAGCTTCGCCGCCAGAACGTCCGCCCCGAGGTGTTGGCGGAGAACAAGCTCCGGTTCGACGCCAGCGGCCACGAGACCGCGGCCCCGGTGGCCGTCGCCGCGGTGATGACCACCATCGCCGCCCTGCACCTCGCCGGCTCCGACCTGGCCCAGCCGCTGACCTGGATCTTCTCCTCGCTGGTCGTGCTGATGAACGTGGTGATCGTCTACAGCAACCTCACCGCCGTGAAGTCCGTCGAGGCTGCCTTCCGCCGTAACGGCGACCCGGAGTTGACCCGCGTCGAGGTCAAGCCCTTCCTCCAGGCCGCCGAGAACGCCTTCCCTCGCTGGGTGCGCGCCCAGACCTACCTCCGCAACACGGTGGTCTTCGCCGGTTCCGCCGTCGCCCTGGTCGCCGTGTCCCTCGCCTGACCGGCAGGTCGGGTTCCGTCAGGTGGAGGGCTGGGTGGCGCCGTTGAACACCGGCGGCGCGTACCCCGCTGGCTTGTCGCCGATGCCGAGGCCGGGGCTCACCACCCAGGACTGGTACTCCGGGGTGAACATCACGTGGGGCATTCCGACGTGCGGCGCGCTGGCCTCCTCGAGCCGACGACGGGCGTCCGCCGGGATCTCGAAGTCGAGCGCGGCGAGGTTGCTGTCCAGTTGCTCGGGGCTGCTCGCCCCGATGATCACCGATGCGACGGCAGGCTGGGTGACCGCCCAGTTGATGGCGACCTGGGCCATGCTCCGATCCAGGTCGGCGGCCACGCTCTCCAGTGCCTCGATCACCTGCCAGTCCCGAGCGTTGATCTCCCGACCCGGGGCAGCCGGATTGGTCAACCGGCCGTTCCCGCTCAGGCCGTCGCCGGTGCGTCGGTACTTGCCGCTGAGCAGGCCGCCGCCGATCGGGCTCCACGCGGTGAGGCCCATGCCGAGGGACTGGCCCATCGGCACGTACTCCGCCTCGATGTCGCGCGCGACCAGGGAGTACGGAAGTTGCAGCGTCACCATCGGGGTCAGCGCGTGCGCTTCGGCGTAGCTCTGCGCCCGAGCCGCGTACCAGGCCGGTACGTCGGAGAGGCCGGCGTACCGGATCTTGCCGACGCGCACCAGGTCGTCGAAGGCCTGCACGACCTCCTCGACCGGGGTGATCCGGTCCCAGGTGTGCAGCAGGTACAGGTCGATGTAGTCGGTGCCGAGCCGGCGCAGCGAGGCGTCCAGGGCCCGCACGATGTGTTTGCGCCCGTTGCCGCTGGCGTTCGGATCGCTCCGGTCGACGGTGTTGGTGAACTTGCTGGTGAGTACGAGCCGATCCCGGACACCGGCCCGGTCGATCAGGCGGCCGAGGATCCGTTCGCTCTCCCCGGCGGTGTAGAAGTCCGCCGTGTCGATGAAGTTGCCGCCCGCCTCCAGGTACCGCCGGAAGATCGGCTCGGCCTCCTCCTCGGTCTTGCCGTACGCGGCGTGGAACCCGTCGACGCCGAAGTTCATCGTGCCCAGAGCCAGCCGGCTCACCCGCAGACCGGATCGCCCGAGCAGGTAGTAGTGGTTCATCGTCGCGTCCTTCCGATCGCTTGTCCGGCCCGGAGCGGGCCGCGTGGTCCAGACTCTTGCTCGGCAAAAATGGACCTGCAAGTCCAAAAACCGAGCTACGGTTGGACTAGCAGGTCCAGACGAGAATCGGCGCCGCAGGCGCCATCGGGAGGTCGCATGACTCGCGCGTTGACCCGCAAGGGCGAGGCGACCCGGGCGCGGATCGTCGCCGGGGCGGCCGCCGAGATCCGCGAGCGCGGTGTCGACGAGGTACGTCTCGAGGACGTCATGGCCCGCACCGGCACCAGCAAGGGCCAGCTCTTCCACTACTTCCCCGACGGCAAGGATGAGCTGCTGCTCGCGGTGGCCGAGCACGAGGCCGATCAGGTGCTCATCGACCAGGAGCCGATGCTCAGCAACCTGACGTCCTGGCCAGCCTGGCTGGCGTGGCGCGATCGGCTGATCGAGCGCTACCTCGCGCAGGGCGTGAAGTGCCCGCTCAACGGTCTACTCGGTCAGGCCGGCCGGCGCGCGCCGGGCGCGCAGGCGGTGGTGACCGGGCTCATGTGGCGCTGGCAGAAGGCGATCACCGAGGGCATCCGGCACATGCAGTCGACCGGGGACATCGCCCCCGAGGTGGACGCCGACCGCGCCGCCGCGGCCCTGCTGGCCGGCATCCAGGGCGGCGTACTCCTGTTGCTCTCCACCGGAAGGATCGACCACCTTGAGGCTGCCCTCGACCTGACCATCGACTCCCTCCGGGCAGGTGCCCGCGCCGCCTGATCGTGTCAGGATCTGCTCACCCGGCCGGAAGGGTCGGGGCCGGAGAGGGGCGGTCGCGCATGTCGGTTGGAACGATCGCTGCGATGCTGGGCGGTTCGATCCTGCTCTTCGCCCTGGTGCTGCTGCTGATCACCAGCATGCTGGGGCGTCGTGCGCGGGCTGGGCGACGGGCGGGCCGATACACCTCGCGGCCGGGGAACTCGTCGGACAACAGCTCGTCGAGCATGGGCGGAAGCTGAGGCCGGAGGGCCGCCGAGAACGCAGTGCCGGCCCCTGTCGGGTGAGTTATCCTTTCGCCCGAGTTGTTGGAGATCGGAGCAAGCGTGGCAGGTGACGACGACATCTCCGGGTGAGAGCCCGGACCGGCCGCCGACGGGCGCGTGATCGCGCCGCCGTCGCCGTGGCCTCTGTCGTCATGCCCTGCTCCCGCCGGGCCACCCGCGTGCGCCCGGATCTCCCTTCTCCGAGGTCCTCATGTCTGTTCGACCCGCGCTCATCGCCCACGACCTCCTGCGTATCCGAGGCAACCGCCGGGTGCTCGACGGTGTCTCCCTGACCGCCGCGCCCGGCCACCGGATCGGCCTGATCGGCGAGAACGGCACCGGCAAAACGACCCTGTTGCGGGTCCTGGCCGGCGTCGACGAACCCGACTCCGGCACGGTGGCACGCCCTCCAGATCTCGGCTTCCTGCACCAGGAGATGCCCCACACCCCGTCCGCGACCGTCGCCGCGGTCCTCGACGACGCGCTGCGTGAGGCCCGGGCGGACCTCGCCGAGCTGGATCGGCTCGGTGCCGCGCTGGCCCACGCGCCGGAGGACACCGAGCGGCACGTCGAGCTGCTGGCGGCGTACGGCGAGACCCTGGAGCGGGCGCAGGACCGCGACGCCTGGGACGCCGACCGTCGCGCCATGACAGTGCTCGCCGGCCTCGGCCTCGGCGAGATGCCCCACGAGCGGAGGCTCGCCGCACTGTCCGGCGGTCAGCGTGGCCGACTCGCGCTGGCCGCGATGCTGATCCGCCGGCCGGACGCGTTGCTGCTCGACGAACCCACCAACCACCTGGACGACGCGGCGGCGGCGTTCTGCGAGGCCCAGCTCCGCGAGATGCGCGGGGCGGTCGTGGTGGCGAGTCACGACCGCGCGTTCCTGGACGCGGTGTGCACCGACGTCATCGATCTGGACCCGGCGGTCGAGGGTCCCGTCCGCTACGGCGGCGGCTACACCGCCTATCTGACGCAGAAGCGCGCCGAGGCCGAGCGTTGGCGTCGGCGCTACGACGACGAGCAGGTGCAGCTCGCCGAGCTGCGCGATGCCACCGCCGTGACCGGGCATCACGTCGCCCACGGCCGCGGCCCCCGCGACAGCGAGAAGATGGGGTACGGGCACACTGCCGGCCGGGTGCAGAACCAGATCTCCCGCCGCGTGCGCGACGCCGCCCGGCGGCTGGAGGCGCTGGAGCGCCATCAGGTCGCCGCCCCGCCGGAGCCGTTGCGCTTCCACGCACCCGTTCTCGCCACCGGTGCCGGCGACGACGCCATCGTCACGATGCACCAGGTGGAGGTCCCCGGCCGGCTGCGGGTGGAGCACCTTGCTGTCATGGCCAGCGACCGGCTGGTGGTGAGTGGCCCGAACGGTGCGGGCAAGTCCACCCTGCTCGCCGTTCTCGCCGGCCGCCTGACCTCCGCCGGAGCCGTCTGGCGTCGGCCTGACCTGCGCGTCGGCCTGCTGACCCAGGACAGCGTCTTCGCCGATCCACACCGGACCGCCCGGGAGATCTTCGCGACAACCGTCGGTGTGGAACGGGCCGAGGCGGTGCCATTGTCATCGCTCGGACTGCTCGCACCCACAGACCTCGACCGACCGGCGGGCGAGTTGTCGGCCGGCCAGCGCCGCCGGCTCGGCCTCGCGGTGCTCGTCGCCGATCCGCCGGAGCTGCTCCTGCTGGACGAGCCGACCAATCATCTCTCGCCGCGGCTCTGCGACGAACTGGAGGAGGCGTTGGGCACCGGACCGGGCGCCATCGTCGTCGCCAGTCACGACCGGCGACTCAGGTCCCGGTGGCCGGGCCGGGAGGTCACCCTCGCCGTCGGGCCGTCGGGCCGTCGGCCGTTGGAAACGTTTTCGTAACGAGCCCTTGACCTCTCCGCCGTAGGCGGCGCAGACTCCCGGAAACGTTTACAGCTATCGGGTGGAGGTGCCAGACGTGGGTCGTAAACGTTTACAGGAACCGGCTGACGGCCGGCCCACGGTGCACACGGTCGCCGCCCGAGCCGGTGTCTCCATCGCGTCCGCCTCGCGGGTGCTCAACGGGATCGGCGGCAGCCCGGAGACGATCCGCAAGGTACGCGCCGCGGCCGCCGAGGTGGGCTACGTGCCGAACGCGATCGCACGGTCGCTGCAGTCCCAGCGCACCGGCCTGGTCGCGCTCGCCGTCGAGGACATCGGCAACCCGGTCTACGTGGAGATGATGCGCGCCATCGAGGCGGTGGTCGCCTCCTCCGGGCGGCAGCTGCTGGTGCACGCCACCGGCGGGCGGATCGACAACGAGACCGCCCTGCTGCGCCGACTGGCCAACCGCTACGTGGACGGGATGATCGTCTCGCCGATCCGGGTCACCGACGACCACCTGACCGCGCTGGTGGACAGCCCGGTGCCGGTGGTGGTGGTCGGCCAGCTCGGCGCGGACGCAGCGGTGGACAACGTGCGTACCGACTCCCGGCACGGTGTGGCGCTGGCCGTGGACCACCTCGTCGCCGCCGGCCGGCGCCGGATCGGCTTCGTCAACGGCCCGCTCGACACCGTCCCGGGCATCGCGCGTGACGCCGGCTTCCGGACCGCCCTGCTCCGGCACGGCATCCCGCTCAACGAGGACCTGATCGAGGTCGGCGACTTCCAGTACGCCGCCGGCCGGACCGCCACCGAGCGGCTGCTCGCCCGCACCGACCCGGACGCCCTGTTCTGTGCCAACGACCTGATCGCGGTCGGCGCGTTGCACGCCTTGCTGGCTGCCGGACGCCGGGTGCCGCAGGACGTCGCCCTGGTCGGCATGGACGACACCGAGCTGGCCCGGATGATGTTTCCCCAGCTCTCCAGCGTCTCGCTCGGCTCGGCCGAGCGCGGTCGCCGAGCCGCCGAACTGCTCCTGCAACGCATTGCCGACCCGACCCTGCCGCCGCGGCGCGAGCAGGTGCCCCCGAGCCTCGCCGTCCGCGCGTCCAGTGGCACGACGCTGCCGACCCCTCGGCCGGCCGGCCCACCGACCACCCACCCGTCCAGCGAAGGGGTGACCTCATGACCACGCTGGCCGAGCAGCCGGACGTCGAGCGGGCCGAGCCGGCCCGTCGGCCGAACCGGTTCCGCTCCGACCGCACCACCATCTACCTGCTGCTGCTGCCGTCGCTGCTGCCGATTCTGGTGCTGTCGGTGTTCCCACTGCTGCGCGGCATCTACCTCGGCTTCACCGATGCCCGGGCCGGGCGCAACGTCGAGGTGAGCTTCACCGGCCTGGCCAACTACCGGGAACTCCTCGGCGACGAGCTGTTCTGGAACTCGTTCAAGATCGGGCTGCTCTGGGCGGTCGGGGTGACCGTGCTCCAGTTCCTGCTCGCCCTCGGGCTGGCCCTGCTGCTCAACCAGCAGCTGCGGTTCCGGGGCGTGGCCCGGGTGCTGGCCGTGGTGCCGTGGGCGATGCCGCCGGTCGTGGTCGGCATCCTCTGGAAGCTCGTCTACCACCCGGACGCCGGACTGATCAACGAGTTCTTCCACCAGATCGGCGCCGACGGGCTGCGGACCAACTGGCTCGGCGACTTCAGCACCGCGCTGCCCGCCGTGATCCTCGTCGGGGTCTGGGCCGGCATGCCGCAGACCACCGTCGTTCTGCTCGCCGGTCTGCAGGGGGTGGGCCGCGAGCTGCACGAGGCGGCGGCGGTGGACGGCGCGAGCACCTGGCACCGGTTCCGGCACGTCACGCTGCCCGCCCTGGCCCCGGTGATCGTGGCGATCACGTCGCTGGACTTCATCTGGAACTTCAACTCGTTCGGCCTGGTCTACGTGCTGACCGCGGGCGGGCCGGGCGGCAAGACGATGCTGCCGATGCTCTTCGCCTACGAGGAGGCGTTCCGCTACGGCAACTACGGCTACGCGGCGGCGCTCGGCAACGTGATGGTCGTGATCATCATCGCGCTGCTCGCCGTCTATCTCCGCCGCCGGCTGAGGGAGGCGAACTAGTCGTGCTCAGTGCGAGGAGTGAGCTTGCGAGCCCCACAGTCCTGATCGGAGGGCATTGATGTTCGGAAAACCGAGCCGCACCGGGCGTGTGTTGCAGTACCTGGCGCTCGCCGGCTACCTGATCTTCCTCGGCTTCCCGCTGGTCTGGCTGCTCTCGACGGCGTTCAAACCGCCGCGGGAGCTGGTGCGACTGCACCCGACGTTGATCCCGGACAACCCGACGGTGCAGAACTTCGTCCAGGCATTCACCGAGCAGGAGCTGGGCCGGGCGGCGCTGAACAGCCTCCAGGTCTCGCTCGCCTCGGCGGTGCTGACCGTGCTGGTCGCCATGCCGGCGTCGTACGCGCTGGCCCGGTTCCGCTCCAAGCTCGGCACCGCGGCGCTGGGCTGGGTGCTGCTGTCCCAGCTCTTCCCGTTCGTGCTGCTGATCATCCCGATCTTCCTGGTGCTGCGGCAGGTCGGCCTGGCCAACACGCACGCCGGGCTGGTGCTGATCTACGTGGTGTGGGCGCTGCCGTTCGCGCTCTGGATGCTGCAGGGCTTCGTCCGCAACATCCCTCGGGAGCTGGAGGAGGCCGCCTCGGTGGACGGTGCGAGCCGGGTGCAGGTCCTGCGCCGGGTGGTCTTCCCGCTGCTCGCCCCGGGCCTGGTCGCGACCGCGCTGTTCTCCTTCATCTCGGCCTGGAACGAGTTCTTCTTCGCGCTGGTGCTGATCAAGACCCCGGAGCTGGCCACCCTGCCGGTCGCGTTGGCCCGGTTCGTCGGCATCGAGGGCACCGCCCGACTCGGGCCGCTGGCCGCCGGCTCACTGCTGGCCACGCTGCCCAGCCTGATCTTCTTCGCGTTCATGCAACGCCGGCTCTCATCCGGGTCGCTCGCCGGCGCGGTCAAGGGCTGAACCGTCCCCCACCCACCACCAAGGAGGTAACCCCCATGCTCCCTACCCGATTTCGTCGACTCGCCGCGGCCACCGCGGTCGCGGTCGTCGGCCTCGGCGCGCTCACCGCGTGCGGTGACAGCGGCGGCGACGAGGCCACGTCCGGCCCGGCCAAGCTGCGCTTCCTCAGCCTCGCCTGGCAGAAGGAGTCGCTGCAGGTCAACAAGGACCTCGTCGCCAAATGGAACGCCGAGCACCCGGACATCCAGGTCGAGTACGTCCAGGGTGACTGGAACTCGGTGCACGACCAGCTGCTGACCTCCTTCGAGGGCGGCGACGCACCCGACATCGTGCACTACGAGGCGTCCGCGATCGGCGAGTTCAGCAAGCAGGGCTACCTGGCCGACCTCTCCGGGCTGGTCTCCGACGACCTGAAGGGCCAGATCGACCAGGGCGTCTGGGACACGGCCACCGTCGACGGCAAGATCACCGGCATTCCGTTCCTGCTGGAGTCGCAGGTCGTCATCGCCAACAAGAAGCTGCTCGACGCCGCCGGTGTCGCGGTGCCGCCGGCTGACGGCGGCTGGACCTGGGACGAGTTCCAGGGCAACGCGCAGAAGCTCACCAAGCCCGGCCAGTACGGCGTGGCCTGGGCGCTGAAGTCGCCGACCAACCGGGTGCTGAACCTGGCGCTCAACTACGACGGGAAGTTCTTCTACACCGACGGCGGGCGCACCGAGGTGCGGGTCGGTGACGCGGAGAAGGAGATCCCAAAGCGGATCCACGACATGATCTACACCACGAAGTCCGCCTCCCCGGAGGCGCTCGGCATGAGCGGCGCGGACACCCTGCCCGGCTTCTTCGGCGGCAAGTACGCCATGCTGCCCGGCTCGGTGTCGCTGCGTCAGCAGATGGTCGAGCAGGCGCCGGCCGGCTTCGAATGGGTCACCCTGCCGCCGGTGAAGGGGCTCTCCGCCAAGCAGGCGGCCAACCCGCAGACGCTGTCCGTATCCGCGGATTCCAAGCACAAGAAGCAGGCCGCGCAGTTCCTCGAGTACTTCCTGAACCCGACCAACATGGCCGCGCTGGCCAAGGGTGACTGGCTGGTACCGACCGGCAAGCAGGCCAACGAGGAACTGGTCAAGCTCACCGCCGGCAAGCAGGGCTGGGACGTCGCCGCGGACAGCGCCGCGGACCTGACCGTCGCCCCGTTCCAGCAGGCCGACGGCTACCCGGAGTGGAAGACCAAGTACGCCACCCCGGCTCTCCAGCAGTACTTCGCCAACAAGATCACCCTCGATCAGCTCGGTACGCAGCTGGTCGACGGTGGCAAGCAGGTTCTGAGGTAGGACATGTCACTCTTGCTCGACACATCGGTCGGCTGCCTGGTCGGCGCCGCGGTCGGAGACGCCCTTGGCGGCGCCACCGAGACGGCACTGCCGGAGCAGATCCGCGCGCGGTTCGGCGGCTGGGTCGAGGGCATCGTGCCCCCGTACCACGCCGACTGGTCCACCGCGCGACCGCTCGCGCCGTACCACAAGGGCGACGGGCACATCACCGACGACACGTTGATGACCCACGCCCTGGTCCGCGCCTATGCGGCCAAACGGGACCACCTCGACGCGTACGACGTGGTGGAGCTGCTGGTCCCCGATCTGATCGAGCGGGTGGTCTACATCCCCGACCTGGAGCGGGAGGGGGTGACCTTCCACCGGCTCGCGGCCGCCGAGCGGTGGTTGGTCACCCGCCTGCACCACGCTCACGCGGACCCGCGCGAGGCCGGGGTCGGCAACATCGTCAACTGTGGTGCGGCCATGTACATGGCCCCGGTCGGCATCGTCAACGCGGGCGACCCGGCCGGGGCGTACGCCGAGGCGGTGGAGATCGCCGGAGCGCACCAGCACAGCTACGGGCGGGAGGCCGCCGCCGTCTTCGCGGCGGCGGTCGCCGCGGCGGCGACCCCCGGCGCGGGCGTCGAGGACGTCGTCGCCGCGGCGCTGGACCTGGCCCGAGACGGCACCCGGGCGGCCATCGACGCGGTCGTCAAGGAGGCCCGGAGCCACCACGACTGGAAGCAGGCGATTCCGGCGTTGCGCGCCGCGGTCGCCCCCTACGACACGGTGGGGGAGGAGTACCGGAGCCCCGGGCTCGGCGCGCGACGGCCCAGTCGGCTGCACGCCATCGAGGAGCTGCCGGTGGCCATCGGCATGCTCGTGGTGGCCGGCGGCGAGTTCCGCCCGGCGGTGCTCGGTGCGGTCAACTACGGCCGGGACGCCGACTCCACCGCCACGATGGCCGCTGCCATCGCCGGAGCGCTCGGCGGCGCCGCGGCGGTGCCGGCGGAGTGGTCCGAGGTGGTCGCCACCGCCTCCCGGACCGACCTGGTGGAGCCGGCCCGGGTTCTCGCGGCGGTGGCCAGCGAGGTCTTCGAGCGGGACCAGGCCCGGTTCACCCGGCGGGCGGAGCGCTTCGCCGGGCTGGCCGGCGGCGCCGGTCGGGCCGTGGCGGACGCATCCGACGGCGAGTCGACCCGGTGAGGATCACCTGGGTTCAGCCGGAGGACCTGCTGCCGCACGAGTTGGCGGCCAGCCGGGACGAGGGGCGCGACGTCGCGGCCCTCGCCCAGCGGTGGGCGGTGGCCGGCGGGGACCTGACCCCGCCGGTCAGCGGGGCGTCGCCGACCCCGGCGTCGCCGGCGCTGCGGGCGCTCGCGGCGGAGCTGCTGGACGCCGCCGACGCGCTGCCCGCCGTCGCCGCCGACGATGAGCCGGATGAGCTGGCCGCACTCCGGGCCGAATGGCCGACGAGTTGGTCCCTGCCGACCGACGTGACGCACGACCGGCTGCACGGCGCGTGGCTCGGCCGGGCGGCCGGCTGCCTGCTCGGCAAGCCGGTGGAGAAGATCCCCCGGGAGGGAATCCGGGAGATCCTCACGGCGACCGACCGGTGGCCGCTGCGCGACTGGTTCACCGCAAAGGGGCTGCCGGCCGAGGTCGCCGCCCGCTGGCCGTGGAACCGGCGCAGCGCACCGACCAGCCTCGCCGAGAACATCGACGGCATGCCCGAGGACGACGACCTGAACTACGCGCTGCTGGCGCTGCGGGTGCTGGAGACGCACGGGCGGGACTTCACCAGCGCCGACGTGGCGCAGGCGTGGCTGGACTGGCTGCCCGCCGGGCGGGTCTTCACCGCCGAGCGGGTGGCGTACCGGAACCTGCTGCTCGGGCTCGCTCCACCAGAGAGCGCCCGTCGGCACAACCCGTTCCGGGAGTGGATCGGCGCGCAGATCCGCACCGACGTGTACGGCTGGGTCAACCCCGGCCGGCCCGACCGGGCCGCGGAGCTGGCCTGGCGGGACGCGACCGTCAGCCACGTCCGGGGCGGGGTGCACGGCGCGATCTGGGCCGCCGCACTGGCCGCCGCCGCGCCGGTCGCCGCGAGCATGGACGAGGTGCTGGACGCCGCCGAGGCGGTGCTGCCGCCGCGCAGTCGGTTCGCGGCCACGGTCCGCGAGGCGCGCGCTCTCGGCGAGGGGGCCGACGACTGGGAACGCGTGGTCGACGAGCTGTATGTCCGGCACGGCCACCTGCACTGGGTGCACGTACGCAACAACGCCGCGCTGGTGGCCGCCGCGCTGGCGTACGGCCGAGGCGACCTGGAGCGGTCCATCACCGCGGTGGTCAGCGGCGGCTGGGACACCGACTCGACCGGCGCGACGGTCGGTGCGGTCACCGGGGCGCTCACCGGGGCGTCCGGGCTGCCGGCGCGGTGGGTCGCCCCGCTGCGCAACCGGCTGGCCAGCAGCATCGCCGGCTTCGACGGGATCGGCTTCGACGAGCTGGCCGAGCGTACCCAGGCCCTGGCCCAGTCGGGGAGCGGATCGTGAACCAGCACCGGTGGACGGAAAGGAGCCCCGCATGAGCGCGCGCGTGGCGGTGGTGGGCAGCAGCAACCTGGACCTGGTGGTGACCGCGTCGCGGCTGCCCCGCCCCGGTGAGACGGTGCTCGGCGAGAACTTCCGGACCGTGCCCGGCGGCAAGGGCGCCAACCAGGCGGTCGCCGCCGCACGGGCCGGTGCCGCCTGCGACTTCGTCGGCGCGGTCGGCGACGACGAGTTCGGTACGCAGATGCGGGCGAGCCTGGTCGGCGCGGGGGTCGACGTTCGCGGCCTGCGGACCGTCGCCGGTCCCTCCGGCATCGCGCTGATCGCCGTCGACCGGGACGCGGAGAACTTCATCGTGGTCGCGCCCGGCGCCAACGGCACGTTGACCGAGCTGGACGCCGACGACCGGGAGACGATCGCCGCGGCGGACGTGCTGCTGCTCCAACTGGAGGTGCCGCTGGCCGCCGTGGTCCGTGCGGCCGACTGGGCCCGGGCGGAGGGCACCACCGTGGTGTTGAACGCCGCGCCGGCCGCCGTGCTGCCGACGGACCTGCTCGACCTGGTCGACGTGCTGGTGGTCAACGAACACGAGGCGGCGGTCGTGGCCGGGGTCTTCTCCGACGACCCGCCGGTGCTGCTCGACGCCCTGCTGGAGCTGGTGCCCCGGGTGGTGCTGACCCTCGGCGCGCGCGGTGCCGCGTACGCCGACCGGCGAGGTCTGCGCCTGACCGTCCCGGCCCCGCGCATCGACGCGGTGGACACCACCGCCGCGGGCGACGCCTTCACCGGCGCGCTCGCCGTGGGCTGGGCCGAGCGTGGCGGCGCCAGCACCGAAGACACCGTCACGGCGAGCCTGCGCTGGGCGTGCGCTGCCGGCGCGGCCTGCGCTCAGCGGCCCGGCGCGTCCACCGCCCTGCCTGAGCGGTCCGCCATCGACGCCCTCTACGACGCGACCTACCGAGGTACCCCGTGAGCTTCAACCCGTATGTCCCGCGCCCGATCGACCGGCCGACCGAGGTGCCGCTCGGCGGGCACGCCGACCTGACCACCCTGGACGAAGCGAAGATCTTCGCCGCGCCGGCCGACCCGGCCGTCTGGCCGGCCTGGCGGGAGCAACTCACCCGCTGGCGGGCCGACGCCCGGGCCCGGATCGGCTACACCGGCACGCACTACGACGAGATCGCCGGCGACTGCTTCAGCGTCTGCCTGACCTGGCTCTGGGACGAGGCGCTCTACGACCACGAGCGCGGCGTCTTCACCGTCGACGACTTCCTCGACGCGGCCGGGCAGGATTTCGGCGGCTTCGACGGGGTGGTGCTCTGGCACGCGTACCCGGTGATCGGCCTGGACGACCGTAACCAGTTCGACTGGTACCGGGACGTGCCGGAGCTGCCCGAGGTGGTGCGCGCGTTCCAGGAGCGCGGGGTGCGGGTCTTCATCGACTACAACCCGTGGGACACCGGCACCCGCCGCGAGCCGGGCAGCGACGCCGAGGAGGTCGCGGCGCTGGCCGGCAAGCTCGGCGTCGACGGCGTCTTCCTGGACACCCTCAAGGAAGGTGCCGGAGAGCTGCGCGCCGCGCTGGACGCGGTCCGCCCCGGCATGGTCCTCGAAGGCGAGAGTCGGGTCCCGCTGGCCCGGATCGCCGACCACTCGATGTCGTGGGCGCAGTGGTTCGCCGACTCCGAGGTGCCCGGCGTGCTGCGGGCGAAGTGGTTCGAGCGGCGGCACGTGCTGCACCACACCCGCCGTTGGCACCGCGACCACCTCGACGAGTTGCACTCGGCCTGGCTCAACGGCGTCGGGGTGCTGGTGTGGGAGAGCGTCTTCGGCGTCTGGGTCGGCTGGAACGACCGGGACCGGGCGGTGCTGCGGGCGATGCGCCGGGTGCAGGCCAGCCACGCGGCGTGGTTGCGCGCCGAGGACTGGGTCCCGCTCGCCGACCACGCCGGCCAGGGCCAGGTGTACGCGTCCCGCTGGACGCACGAAGACGAGCCCCTGTGGACGGTGGTGAACCGGGGCGCGGACCACGACGGGCCGTGGCTGGTCACCGAGGCCCAGGCCGACCGACGATTCGTCGACCTGGTCACCGGCGCCGAGCTGACCGTCACCGAGACCGGTGACGGCCGGCTGGCGGTGGGCGGTCCGCTGCCGGCCGGCGCGATCGCCGCCGTGGTCGTCACCGACGCCGCCGTGCACCGGCACGAGCCACCCACCGGCGACCCGTCCTTCCCGGCCCGCTCCGCGGTACGCGTCCGGACTCCATGGGCACCCCGGCCGCAGTTGCCGCGAGGCATGGCCACTGTCGAGGCCGGCCGGCGGGAGCTGGTGGTCCGGCACCGGGTGCGGGAAACCGGGCTGTACGGCGAGGCGCCCTACGTCGACGAGTGGAAGCCACTGCCACCCCGGCTGCACCACACCGGCACGCTGCGCCGCAGCGTCCGGCTCGGCCGGTTCGCCATCGCCACCCACGAGATCACCCACGGCGAGTACGCCGAGTTCCTGCGGGCCACCGACTACCGGCCGGTGCGCCCCGAGCGGTTCACCGCGGGGCACGGACCGGCCGACGCCCCGGTGACCGGGGTGGACCTGGCCGACGCCCGGGCGTACGCGGCGTGGGCCGGGCTGCGGCTGCCCACCGAGGACGAGTGGCAGGTGGCCGCCGAGGCAGGGCTGCTCGTCCGCCGGGAGCCGCTGGTGTGGAACCTGACCGAGAGCGAGCACTCCGACGGGCGTACCCGATTCGTCATCCTCAAGGGCGGCGCCGGGTACCGGGCGGACGGCTCCGACTGGTACCTCGACGGCGGCCCGCAGCCGGCGGACGTCTCGGTGAAGCTGCTACTGACCGGCGCCGGGCTCACCCGCTCCGACCAGGTGGGCTTCCGCTGCGCCGCAGACCTTCCGACCCCCAAGGAGTGACCTGATGGGCAGACGCTGGCGGATCGGCGGCGGCGTGGCCGCCGTGCTCCTCGCGCTGGGACTGACCGGCGCGGTACCGGTTGGGGCGAGTGCGGAGCGCCTCCGCGCGGGCACGCTGACCACCGCGTCCGCGCCGTCCCCGGCGTTGGACGGGACCATCGACTACACCGTCTACCTGCCGTACGGGTACGCCAATGCGACCGCCGCCCGCTACCCGGTGCTGTACCTGTTGCACGGGCGGGGCGACACCATGCAGGCGTGGACCCAGGTGAAGGCCGACCTGGACCGGATGATCGCCGACGGCGAGGTGTCGCCGGTGATCGCGGTGCTGCCCGACGCGCCGTGGAGCAGCCGGGGTAACTGGTACGTCGACTCCTCCTACACCGGCGCGGACGACCCGGGCCGGCCGGTGGAGACCGCGCTCACCCGCGACCTGGTGGCGCATGTCGATGCCACCTACCGCACCGCCGCGCACCGCGGCGCCCGCCTGGTCGGCGGCTACTCGATGGGCGGCGCCGGGGCGCTGCGCTACGCCCTCGCCCACCAGGACCTCTTCGCCAACGCGCTGGTGCTCAGCCCGGCGGTCTACCGGCCGCTGCCGCCGGCCGACTCGTCGGCGCGCGAGTTCGGTGCCTTCGGCTCGGGCGCGCAGCGCTTCTCCGACGAGGTCTACCAGCAGCTGAACTACCCCGCCCTGCTGTCCGGCCTGGACCCGGAGTCCCCGGTCCGGATGTACGTCGCGGTCGGCGATGACGAGTGGGCCAACCCCGACCCGGCCGACGCCGCGCACGACCTCGACTACGAGGCGGCCACCCTCTACAACACGGTGCGCCGCGCCGACGGGGTCGCCGCCGAGCTGCGGGTGCTCGACGGGGGGCACGACTGGGATGTCTGGCGACCCGCCTTCGTGGACGGTCTGAAGCACCTCGCCGGCACGCTGAGCGTCACTCCGCCGGCCGGGCTGCCCGGGCCGGTGCACGGCAGCGCGGGCACGGACTGGGCCGGCGGCGTCGCCGCCCACCAGGATGGCACGACCACCATCGGCTACGCCGCCTCCGGCCCGGTCGACGGCCAGCCGTACGCCGGCGGGCTGGACGCGGTGGTGAGCCGGCTCGCCGCCGACGGCACGACCGCGCGGTGGACGACCCAGTTCGGCACCGCCGCGAACGACCGCCTCTACGGGCTGATGCCGCTCGCCGACGGCGGGGTCATCGCCGCCGGCTACACCCGCGGCGACCTGGACGGAAAGCACCCCGGCAACCCGGCCGACGACGCCTTGGTGACCCGGCTGACCGGGTCCGGGCAGCGGGCCTGGCTGACCCAGGCCGGTGACCCGACGAAGGCGGACCGGTTCTACGCCGTCGCGCCAGCGCCGGACGGCGGTGCGTACGTCGCCGGCTACACCAGTGGCTCGTTCGCCGGCGAGACCGGTGCCGGCGACAAGGACGCCGTGCTGGCCCGGATCGGCCCGGACGGGCGCGTCGCCTGGAGCCGGCAGTTCGGCGGGCCAGGCGAGGACAAGGCGTACGCGGTGATGGCCGACGCGCAGGGCGTGTACGTGGCCGGCGGCACCTCGGCCGGCCTGCCGGGCACGACGGCGCTCGGCGGCGCAGACGGCTGGCTGGCCCGGTACGACCCGGCCGGCACCCGCAGCTGGGTGACCTCGGTGGGCGGCGCCGGAGACGACCTGCTCGGCGGCGTCGCGATCAGCTCCACCGACACGGTGCTGGCCACCGGCTCCACCGGCGGCGAGGCGACCAACGGTGGCAGCGACGTGCTGACCGTCGCGTACACCTCGACCGGTCGGCAACGCTGGCGGACCGTGACCGGCGGCCACGGGGCCGATGCCGGCGCGGAGGTGGTGCCGCTGCCCGACGGCGCGGTCGCCGTGGTCGGGTTCACCAACAGCACGCTCGGGCTGCCGGTCGGCGGCGCGGACGTGCTGACCGTGCGGCTCGACGCCCGGGGACGCCAACTCGGCGTCGCCCAGTACGGCACGGTCCGGGACGACGCAGCCGACCCGTTCGGCGAGGAGAACGTCTACGCGACCCTCGGCGCCGACGGCCGGCTGCTGGTCAGCGGGCTCACCGCCGGAGCGCCGGTGGGCGGCGGCGCCCTCGGCAACGGCGACGTCTTCCTCACCGCCCTCGACCCGACGAAGGGAACGCCGTGACCGCCGCGACTGATCCGGGGGCCGGGCGTGCCACCCGTGGCCCGCTCGACCGGGTGAAGGTGGTCGACCTGGCCACCCTCTTCGCCGGGCCGCTCGCGGCCGCGTTCCTCGGCGACTTCGGCGCCGACGTGATCAAGGTGGAGCACCCGGCCAAGCCGGACCCGTCGCGGGGTCACGGCCCGGCCCGGGACGGCGTCGGGCTCTGGTGGAAGGTGCTCGGCCGCAACAAACGGACCGTCACCCTCAACCTCTCCGACCCGGACGGCGCCGCCCTGCTGCGCCGGCTGCTCGCCGACGCCGACGTGCTGGTGGAGAACTTCCGTCCGGGCACGCTGGAGCGGTGGGGGCTCGGCCCGGCCGAGCTGCACGCGGTCAATCCCCGATTGGTGATCACCCGGATCAGCGGCTTCGGGCAGGTCGGCCCGTACGCCCGCCGGCCCGGCTTCGGCACCCTCGCCGAGGCGATGAGCGGCTTCGCCGCGGCCACCGGGGAACCGGACGGCCCACCCACCCTGCCCCCGTTCGGGCTGGCGGACTCGGTGAGCGCGCTGGCCGCCGCGTACGCGGTGATGCTGGCCCTCCGGGCCCGGGACGCCACCGGCACCGGGCAGGTGGTGGACCTCGCCATCATCGAGCCGATCATGGCGATGCTCGGCCCGCAGATCACCTGGTACGACCAGCTCGGCTACATCCAGCCCCGGCTGGGCAACCGGTCCAACAACAACGCCCCGCGCAACACCTACCGATGCTCGGACGGGCGCTGGGTGGCGGTCTCCACCAGCGCGCAGAGCATCGCCGAGCGGGTGCTGCGGCTGGTCGGCCGACCCGAGCTGATCGACGAGCCGTGGTTCGCCACCGGCAGCGGCCGAGCCGAGCACGCCGACGAGTTGGACGCGGCCGTGAGCGCCTGGGTGGCGAAGCGGGACCGGGACGAGGTGGTGGCCGCGTTCGAGGCGGCGCAGGCGGCGGTCGCGCCGGTCTACGACGTGCGGGACATCCTCGCCGACCCGCAGTACGCGGCGCTGGGCACCGTGCGCAGCGTCCCGGACGAGGAGCTGGGCGAGGTGCGGATGCAGAACGTGCCGTTCCGACTCACCGACACGCCGGGGGAGATCCGGCACGCCGGTCGGCGGCACGGCCAGGACACCGACGAGGTGTTCGGCGCGCTCGGCCTGAGCGCCGACGAATTGGCCGCGCTGCGCGAGCGGGGCGTGCTCTGATGCTGCTCAGCTGGCTCTACGTGCCCGGCGACCGCCCGGACCGGTTCGCCAAGGCGGTCGCCTCGGGTGCCGACGCGGTCATCCTCGACCTTGAGGACGCCGTTGTCGCCGGGCGTAAGGCGTACGCCCGGGACGCCGTCGCCGAGTTCCTCGCCGAGGTGCAGCCGGTTCCGGTGCAGGTCCGGGTCAACGAGCTGACCGGGCCGGACGTCGACGCCGACCTGGCCGCGGTATCCGGTCGGCCCGGGCTGGCCGGGCTGCGGCTGCCCAAGGTGGAGTCGGCCGCAACGGTGGCGGCGCTCGCCGACCGGGTCGACGTGCCGCTGCACCCGCTGGTCGAATCGGCGCTCGGGCTGGAGGCCGCGTACCCGATCGCGTCCGCCCACCCCGCGGTGGCCTCGATCGGGCTCGGCGAGGCCGACCTCCGCTCAGACCTCGGGGTGAGCGACGACGACGGGTTGCTCTGGGCACGCGGTCGAGTGGTGGTCGCGGCCCGCGCCGCCGGACTGGTCCCGCCGGCGATGTCGGTGTACGCGGACGTCGCCGACCACGCCGGTCTGGCCGCCTCCTGCGCGGTGGGTCGGCGGCTCGGCTTCCTCGGCCGCGCGGCGATCCACCCGCGCCAACTGCCGGTGATCGTCGAGGCGTTCCGGCCGGCCGATCGGGAGGTGGCCCGCGCCGCGGAGCTGCTGGCCGCAGTGGCCGAGGCGCACCGGCGGGACTCGGGGACGGTGGTGCTGCCGGACGGCCGGTTCGCCGACCGGGCGATGGTCGCCGCAGCCCGACGCACCGTGGACCTGGCCGCCCGCTACACCGCCTGAGCGTCGCTGTCACCGGGCTCGGCGGGATCGGCTGGCGAGTGTCCGGCGCTGCTCGACCAGATCGTCACCAACCGGGGCTGAGGGGTCAGCGGCTCGGCGCACTGTCCAGCCGGTCGAGCCGCGCGAGTTCGGCGTTGCCGCCCCGGACCACGGCCGCGGCCAGCGCGGTGGTCGCCGGGTGAACTCCACCCTGCTGCTCGGCGGCGGCGATCCGGACCGACTGCGCCAGGTGCGCGCGCAGGTGCTGAGCGAGCAACCGGTCGAACGGCTTCCCGGCGGCCGACCGCAGCGCGGTCAGCTCCTCAGCGGTAATCATGCCGGGCATGTCGTGCCCCTCATGCGGGTTGGTCGCCGGCGCACCCGAGTCGGCCAGCAGCCGGCGGGACCGGTCTAGGTCGACGCGGTGGGACGCCCCGACCTGGGCGGCCAGCCGCCGCCATGCCGGGTCGGTGGTCCGGGCCGGCACCAGGTCGAGTACAGGCTGCAGTCGTTCGGCCATCGCCACCGTCAACTGGAGCCAGGCGTTGTCGGTGCCGCTGAACGGTCCTGCCGTACCCGTGGCTTGCACCGCGCTCGGCGCTGCGACTGCCGGCGGCACGGTCGCGGACCGTGCGGTGCTGCCGGCCGGGGCCGGTGACCCGGCAGCGCAGCCGGCGACGAGCAGAACTGCGATGAGCAGAGCGGGCGGTGCGGCGACGAGGGCTCGCATCCGACCTCCTTTCCGCCCGGGCGGGCGGGCCCGGTGACCGGGCCCGCCCTCGAGTCGAACGTGTCGGCTCAGATCGGTCGGCCGTCGTGCCCGCACTTGATCACCGGACGGATGCAGTCCTGGACGCGGCGTGCCATCTCCGCCACCGGCCAGGCGTTGAAGAAGTCGCCGTGCATCGTGTAGCCCGCACCGGAGGCCAGCCGGAACTGCGCCGGGTTGCCGTTGACCGGGTACCGCAGCACCTGCCGCAGCTTCGGCACGTGCACCGGGTGCGTCGCCGGGCAGGCCTGATTCACCGGGTACGCCATGTGGCTCTTGTGGTCGGCCGAATCCAGGTCGCGACCGTTCCAACACTGCGGGAAGTCCAGGTACGACTCCAGCATGGTGCCGGACGGGCAGTTGACGAAGTCCTTCGACGGGGGCACGTGCCCGGCGTGCAGGCACGACCAGCGGGCGATGCTCTCGTTCGGCCCGGTCGCCCGAGCGTTGCCCGCCACGATCCGCAGCCCCTGCGGGATGGGCTGGGTGGCCGCGACGACGTCGGCGCGTACGCCCTCACCCAGGTAGTAGAACGTGGAGATGGCCGGCTCGACCGGCACATTGTTGTTGTACAGCGTCGGCACCCAGTACGACGAGACGTCCGTCCGCGGGTTGCAGGTGGTCGGAGAGTTCACCAGGTCGGGGAGCGTGGTGTGGGCGTTCGTCACCGTGCTGCCGAAGAAGCTGTGCATGTGCGAGGCACCGGGCAGGCCGGGGAAGATGATCGGGTCGTCCGGCAGCCGGTGGCTGTACGTGCAGTCGGCGGGGAACTCGGCGACCCGGATGACGTTGACGCCCGGGGCGGCGTCGGCCCGGTCGGTGGTCGACACGATGTACGTGCCGAGTAGCGCCAGCAGTGCGCCGATCGCCGTGGCGAGGCGCAGCCGGCGGTGGATGCCGGAGAGGGGTGCGGCCCTGTCCATCTCGTGACTCCTGTCGGGGGGACGGGTCAGGGACAGCTCCGGCGCCGCCGCCGAAGACATCGGAGTTTGCCCTGGGCCAGACTTTGGTGGTGGTCTGTTGTGGCCGGGTGCGAGAGAGCGCTCTCCCGTCCTAGCCTCACCCCGACGTCGACACTTGTCAATACGTGCCGCAGTTCGTGGAAATGACGACGAAGGGCCGGACCCCTGTAGGGGTCCGGCCCTTCGTTGTTGGTTGCTGGGTGTCAGCTGGTGGCGTAGCCGCGGGTGGCGATCCAGTCGGCGAGGTGCTCGACGGTGACCTCGTAGGAGGCCTGGTTCGGGTCGGCCGAGTCGGCGATCTTGACGATGTTGCCGTTGTCGCGGTAGCCGACGACGCTGATGTAGTGCCCACCCTCGAAGGAGTGGCTGGTGCCGTCGACGTCGACGCTGGTGCCGGCGATGTTCGCGACCACAGCCCGACCGTCATCCACGGTCTTCACGACGTCGGTGCGCAGCTTGTCGGTCTGCTTGCTGTCAGCGTTGGGGGTGCTGATCTCGACGCTGCGGTAGGCGTCGTTCTTACCGGTTTCCTTGTTCAGGACCGGGGTGATGTCGTTGATGGAGTTGGTGCCGGCCTCGGTGGTGCCCATTTCCTTGGCCATGGCGTCGACGCTGATGTCCTTACCCTGCACGGACAGGGCGTTGCGGGCGGCGGCGGGACCGCAGTAGTAGAAGTTCGGCTGCGCCTCGTAGCGCACACCCAGCTGACGCTCACCCGACGGCTTCCGATCGGACTGGGTCTGGCTGGCGGGCTTGGCATCCGACGCGGCGTAAGCGGCGGTGACGGGGCCGGCGATCGCGCCGCCGGTGAAAGCGAGCCCAGCAGCGGTCAGAGCGGTCTTACGAATCAGATCGGTACGCATGATGGCGTGCTCCTCTGCATCGGGGGTGCGCGGCACACAAAGGCGGGGGCGTGCCGCGTCAAGGAAGTTCAAGAAGGGGGGAACGGCCCGGCGATCGGAGGGGACCTGCTCGGGGTTCCGGGGGATGTAACCGTGGCGGCCGGTCGGGTGTTCCCGGCGGCTGGCGGCTGGCTACAGGGGGATGTAACCGGGGCGGCCGGTCGGGTGTTCCCGGCGGCTGCCGCGCACCGGGCCAGGGGGCCACGGCCGCATGCCAGGTATAACGACCCGGGCCGGCCCCCGATTCCACGCTGAGGGTGGCCCCGACCACGGGACGGCCCACCCCAAACGGGACGACACCCCAGCCCGCCACGGGCCGACAACCCCAACCCGCCCGTCCGCCCCCACAACCGGGACCCACCGGCGATCTACCCCGAGCGCGTCACACCCGGGCTCGCATCCCGAACCGGACACCACACCCACGTGGCCGCCCACGTCGACCGGCGTCCAGCCACGCACTTTCAGGGAAAGTGCTGCCTCGACGCGCCGAGGCCACACTTTCCCGGAAAGTCCGCAGACCTAAGAGGCCGCCGTGGCTCGGCGGGCGGGTGCGTGCTTTTGAGCGTGATGACTCTGAGGTATCAATATGACTCTCAGGTATCACGCTCAACGATGCGGATGTCCCGCCGTCGCCGACCCGCCCGACTGTCGGTCTCCCAGCAGGGCTCACCGCCCGCGAGGGCCTGGGTGACGGGTGAGGTGAGGTCGCGGGCGTGACGCGGGCCCGCCGGGCGTGACGCAGGCTGCGGGTGTGGCGGGGGCCGCCGACGTGGTGTGGGGTGCCCGTGTGACGGCGGCCCGTGCGTATGACGCTTTCAGCGCGCGTGAGTGGGGCGCGCATAGGACGTGGGCGCGCATGTGACGTGGGGCAGGGTAGGCGTCGAAGCTCAGGTCTTCCGCGCCGTACGCCGGTTGCCGAACGACTCCATGGTGGTCGCCTTCTTGGCCGGAGCCCTGGTGGCGGACGTGGTGCGGGCCCGGGTCGGCGCGGCCTTCTTCGTGGGCGCCTTCTTCGCCGCGGCCCTCGCCGTGGGCGCCTTCTTCGCGGCGGCCCTCGCTGCAGGCGCCTTCTTCGGTGGTGCCTTCTTTGCGGCGGCAGCCTTTGCCGTCGGCCTGCGGCTGGGCGAGGCCGTGGTGGCGGAGACGTCCTTCTTCCGGGCGACGCGGGGCGTGGTCGGCGTGGGCTTCTCCCCGGGCGTCTTGGCCGCGCTCGCGCCGGTGGCCCGCTTCGTGGCAGCGGCGACCTTCTTGGCCGCCACCTTCCGGCTCGGTGGCATCTTCGTCGCCCCGGTGGCCTTGGTGGGCCCGGGTGACCTGCGCGCCGGGACGGTTGTCCTGCGTGGGCTCATCCTCGCTCCTCCTCGGGTCTCGCCGGCATCGCCAGCGCTGCCGGACGACGGACGTGGCGGGTCGCCTGGGCCCGATCGGCGAGGTCTTCCCGCGCCTCCGGCCGCCAAACGCGGGACGGAAGGGCCGCGTCCAGCAGCCCGGACGGGTCAGGGGCGGTCGGAACGCGCAGGTGGGGCAGTCCGACGCGTCGGACTGCCCCACCTGTTCGGGAGAAACTGGTGTCAGAACCCGAGTACGGACCGGCCCCCGACCACCGGCAGCCGCAGCTCACTGTCGTTCGGCGCGACCCGTAGTTCGGTGCCACCCAGTGGCAGCAGGGTGTACTCCTGATCGCTGGAGAAGACGACCACACCGATGCGGTGGCCCGCCGGGAAGATGTAGTCCTTCGGCTCCAGGGTCCACCGGTAGTCGTACAGCTTGCCCTGTTTCACCGGCTCGGTGCGGGCGGGGCCCTTGCGGTTCTGCGGGTCCATCCAGCCCCTGGTCACCACGGTCGGCGCGGCGGTCGAGCCGGCCGGGCCGTAGTCGACCAGGTACGCGGTGAGGTTCGCGTCCGGCTTGTTGTCGATCGCCATCCGTAGCCGCATTTCCGGGCGCCCGGAGATGCGGACGTTCTGGGTCAGGGTGGGGGAGCGGTAGGCGAGTCGGTTCGGGCTCGCCGTATCGGGATTGGCCACCAGGGTGTCCGGGTGGATGGTCCGGCCCTCGTCGACGAAGCCCTGCTCGATCCTGGCCTTCGGCGCCTTACCCGAGGTGAGCGTGCCCGGGGCGGTGGCGTCGGTGGTGGCGAACGTCAACCCGACCGTACGGGCGGCAGGGTCGGGCCAGTTGGCGTACGTGGTGTAGGCCCGGTCCTCCCGCTGCAGCACGGCGGTCGGTTCGTCCATGATTCCGTTGCGCACGTTCCACAGCCAGAAGTCGAACCAGCGGTTCTCGGTCTGCTTGTAGGTCCACGTCCGACCGTTGGGCAGGGTCACCGACGCGCTGCTGCCAGGGCCGCCGTGCCCGCCCTGGTGCAGCCAGATCTTGCGCGGTACGTCGCGCTTGGCCAGTTCGTCCCACCAGCCGGCGAAGTGCTCGGTCTTCACGTTCCAGTCGTTGAGGCCGTGCACGACGAAGACACTCGCCCGCACGTCTCGGGCGTCGAGGTAGTCGCGATCCTGCCAGAACTTCGAGTAGTCGCCGGTGACCCGGTCCTGCTCCTCGGTGATGTCGGCGATCTCGTCGGCGCACTGCCCCTCGGCACGAGCCTGCCCGGCGGTGTACTGGGCCAGGATGTCGGTGTCCTCGCCCTGGAACGTCCCGGGCGCGACGACCAGACCGTTGGCCCGGTAGTAGTCGTACCAACTGCTGATCGCGGAGACCGGCACGATGGTCTTGAGTCCCTTGACGCCGGTGGTGGCCACCTGGTTGGGCAGCGTGCCGTTGTAGGAGACGCCGGTCATGCCGACCGCGCCGGTGGTCCAGCCGGCGGTGACCGGGGCGCCGTTCGCGTCGTACCCCTTCGCCCGGCCGTTCAGCCAGTCGATGACCGCCTTGGTGCCGAGCGTCTCGGCCTGGTCGCCGCTGGTCGGGCAGCCGTCCGAGTCGCCGGTGCCGACGCTCTGCCCGAGCACCACCGCGTACCCCCGCGGCACGTAGTAGTCGTCCAGCGAGCCGGGCAGGTTGGCCTTCGCCTGCGCCCGCTGCGCCTCCACGTCGGCCGCCCGCAGCCCGGAACGGTTCGTCGAGCCGTTCTGCGGCAGGTCGTCGACCAGCACGCTCGGGTACGGCACGTCGCCCCAGGTGCCCTTGCGGTACGGGCTGTGCTCGAAGATGACCGGCACCTTGAAGCCCTGCGTGGCGGTCTCCCTGGGGCGGGAGATGTCGATCGCCACCCGGTCGGGGCGGCCATCGTGGTCGGTGTCCAGCGGCGTCTGGACGAACACCCGCTCCTCGATCGCGTCGGCGAAGGAGAACACCGGTTGGGTCATGCCGTCGCTGACCACGATGCCGGTCGGCGGGGTCGCCGCAGGCGGGGCGGCCGATGCCGCCGGAGCTGCGGTAATCAGTAGGGCGCCGGACACACCGACGCCGAGTAGTGCCAAGGGGGTTCGACGCACGCGCGTTTCCCTTCGGTCGGACTGGTTGCCAGGGGTCGGCCGGGGGCTCGATCCCGAAGATCCATTCGTGCCCATGCTAAGTCCGGGCTGACCTTCCCGTCGATCCCTTCGAGTAGGGATGCGCCCTTTGTTCACAATGGATTACCAGGCTCGCGCCCGTCGTAGATCCGGTGCCCGGTACTTCTTTCGCCGGAGGTGTCGATCCGGCGGGGTCTCGTTCGTCGTGACGGCAGTACGTGACGAGAGGTCCGCCAATGACGTCCTTGACCGCTGCCCCCGACGGGGCGGTGTCGGCCCGGCGCCGCCGGACCCGGTACCTCCTCGGGTGCGGCACAGTCGCCGGCATCCTCTTCCCGGCCCTGTCGTTCGGGCAGGCCTTCACCCGACCCGGGTTCGACCTGCGCCGGCACGCGCTGAGCTCGCTGACCCTCGGTGACCTCGGTTGGCTGCAGTTCATCGCGTTCGTGGGCACCGGCCTGCTGGCCGTCGCGTTCGCGGTGGGCCTGCGGCGGGCGTTGCGCCCGGGCCGGGCCGCCACGCTGGTGCCGCTGCTGGTCGGTGTGTACGGGGTGGCGATGGTCGGCGGCGGGGTGTTCGTCCCCGATCCCGCGCTCGGCTGGCCGCCGGGCGCCCCGGCGGGGCTTCCCGAGCACGCCAGTACGGGCAGCATCCTGCACACGGTCTGCGGCGCGGCGGCGTTCCTGTCGCTGATCGCGGCCGGTCTGCTGCTCGCCCGGAGGTTCGCGGGGCAGGGGCGACAGGGCTGGGCGGTCTACAGCGCCGCCAGCGGTGTCGTCGCGTTCGTGCTCACCGCCCTGCCGTGGAGCGAGGAGAGCGCGAGCATCCGTTTCGCCGTCGGAGCGGTGATCATCTCGGCTTGGCTCGTGGCCCTCTCCTGGCGAGCGCGCGAGGAGGTGTCCTGACCGCGGCGACGCTTCGCCGTACTCGCGTGGCAGCATCAGCTCATGGCCACATCGAAGCAGCCAGTGACGGTCCCGACCGAGGTCAGCGTCGACGATTTCCTGGCCGCCATCCCCGACGAACGTCAGCGGGCCGACGCGGGGCGGCTCCGCGCGATCATGGGCGAGGTGACCGGCGAGCCGGCGGTGATGTGGGGCCCGAGCATCGTGGGCTTCGGCAGGTACCGCTACACCTACGCCAGCGGGCATTCGGGCGAGGCGCCGCTGGCCGGCTTCTCGCCGCGCAAACAGAATCTTGTCGTCTACCTGGTGGGTGGTTTCGAGGATCGGTACGGCCCGATCCTCGCCCGCCTCGGTCCACACCGCGCCGGAAAGGGATGCCTCTACCTGAAGCGGCTCGACGACGTCGACGGGAGCGCGCTGCGCGAGCTGATCGACCGCACGGCGCGGGTGCACAAGGGCGTCGACCGGGCCAGCCAACGCTGACGCTCCGTGGCTGCGGCCGGCCCGTTCGGCCCTGACCCACGGGGGGTCACTGACCCGTCCAGACCGCCTTCGCGCCGGAGTCGCCGGTGCGGATCACGTAGTACAGCGCGATGCCCGCGGCCACCAGCGACAGCACCTGCAACGACAGGGTCAGCGCGCGACCGTGCCGGGCGCCTCCGGTGGCGCTCGCCTCGGCAGTCCGCGGCGGGACGAACCACACCAGTGCCAGCGCCACGACCGCCAGCCCGATGGTGGCGTAGAGCGTGAAGTTGCCAAACTGCTGGTGCGCCTCGATCGTCGGGACGAACTCGGGGGTGACCCGGTTGGCGGCCCGCATGCGGTCGAAGAATGCGTCACCGGTGAGCTTCGCCAGGAGCGCGGAGACCGGTGCGGCCAGGGCGAGCAGCCCCAGCACCCAGCGGGTGTGCGGACGGATCGGCGCGACGAGCGCGTAACCGATCGTCAGTAGGGCCAGCAGCGGCACGAACACGACCGCGGCGTGCAGCACGAGAGGGTGGGCGGGAATGCCCATGAACTCCTCGAACATCGGCGTCTCCTCTGACGGGTGACGAGCGGGCCTCGATCGTCCAGGTATGGACGCTATCGGTACCGGCCGGGCGTGTCAGCCCCCAAGATTGCCGGCAGCGCCCGTCCGGCCGGCCACCGTGCTGACCGCCGGATGGGGTACCCGTCGCTCAGCGGTCACAGCCTATGCGGCCGCGCCGGCGGCGGCCGGGCACGACGTCGGACTCAGGTCACCGCTGTACGCACACCGAGGCCGAGCAGGACCACACCGGTCAGCCGATCGAGCATGCGTCGCACAGTTGCTGTACGGAGCAGCCGGGCGGCGGCGCCGGAGACGGCGGTCCAGCCGGCGAGCCAGCAGGTGTGCAGCGCCGCGTGTGCCGTGGCGAGGAGCAACATCGGCACCAGCACCGGTCGGCCCGGTTCGAGGAACTGCGGTGCGAGGGTGAGGTAGATGGCGGCGGCCTTGGGGTTCAGGACGTTGCCGAGCAGCCCCTGCAGGTATGGATGGTGGACGCGCCACGGCAGCCTCCGGGCACGAACCGTCGGTGGCCGTCCCGCACCCGCGGGGCGGCGGGACGCGGACCAGAGCAGCCAGAGCCCGAGCCCGACCAGATAACCGGCGCCGACCAGCTTGACGACCCAGAACGCCTGCGACGAGCGAAGCACCAGCGCGGCCAGGCCGACGGCGGCCAGGGTGGCATGCAGGTAGATCCCGGTGACCGTACCCAGGATCACCCACCACCCCTCCCGCCGCCCGCCGGCGGCGACCCGCGAGACGACCAGGGTCAGGCTCGCTCCCGGCGTGGTGGTGATCGGCGCGACGGCGAGAAGGAAGCCGAGCACCGCGACTCCGTGCATGCTCAGACCACCACCCGGTAGTGGGTGGTGAGCAGCCCGCTGTCGTCGTACACGTGGAATGCGACGCCGGGCGGCTGGGTCTGGGTGGTCAGCCGCCCATCGCCCTCCCAGGGCATCCGGAGGGTGGAGACCACACCCGGTGCGATCCGCAGCGGGCGGCCGGCGAAGGTGCTCGCGGCGGCGGTGTGGAAGTGCCCGGTCAGCACGGCGACGACCTGCGGGTGGGCGGTGACCAGTTCGGCCAGAGGGTCGGCGGGCAGCAGCCGGGTCGGGTCGATGACCGGGTGGTGCAGCACGACCGGCGGGTGATGGAAGGCGATGAACGTCGGCGTTTCGGCCGGCACCGAGCCCAGTTCGTCGGCGAGCCACGTCGTGGTCTCCTCGTCCAGGTGGCCGTCGTCCTCGCCGGGCACGGAGGAGTCGGCGAGGAGGAAAACCGCTCCGGCCACGTCGTAGCGGGCGTTGATCGGGCCGGTGCCGCCGCGGTCGTCACCGAGCAGACCCTTGCGGTACGCGTCGCGCACATCGTGGTTGCCGGGGCAGACCATGACCGGCAGCGGGGATTCGAAGAGCTTCGCGGCAGTCTGGTATTCGGCCACCTCGCCGTGGTCGGCGATGTCCCCGGTGATCAGGATCGCGTCGACCGGTCGCGGCAGGGTGTGCAGGTAGTCCATCACCCGGGCGGTTCGCTCGGCCGATCGGGGATGGCTGTCGAGGTGGGTGTCACTGAGGTGCGCGATCACCAGCACGAAGGCTCTCCTAATGGTTACTACCGTTAAGGGCGTTAGGGAAGCTACTCTGGGCCACGCCGGCCGCACAAGCCGGATCGGGGAGGAGAGCCCATGTCACCGCACCTCGCGCTCGCCCTGGCCAGCACGATCCGGCACGACGGCAACGGCGGGGTCGCCGACGACCTCGGCGATGTCGCGGGCTTGACCGCCTGGCTTCGTGAGCAGGCCGAGCCACTGCGGGAGTACGTCGGCGGGCTCGACGCCCTCGCCAGCGCGGTCGAAGAGCGGACCCGGCTCGACGTGGTGGCGGTACGGCGCGCCGCACGTACCCTCTTCGCGGTGGCGGTCCGCCCGGGGCCGCCGAGCCGGGCCGACTCCTCCTCGCTGCTCTCCCCGCCGGAGGCGGTCGACCGGCTCAACCAGGCCGCCGCGGCGCTGCCGGTCCGGCCGGTGCTGAGCTGGGCGCAGGAGGGCGCACCGACGCTCACCTGGCACGGCGAGACGGCTGACGCGGGACTGAGGCTCTCCGCAGGGCTGGCACGCGCCGCCATCGAGTTCCTCGCCAGTCCGGCCCGCGACCTGTTGCGCGCCTGCCCCGCGCCACGCTGCGTCCGCTATTTCGTCAAGGACCACCCGCGCCAGGAGTGGTGCAAGCCCTCCTGCGGCAACCGCGCCCGCGTCGCGCGGCACTACCAGCGCCACACCGCGGCTCGATAGCTGACTCCCTCAGCTACGGGAGCGCGGCAGGCAGTCCTTCTTGTACTTGAGGCCCGAGCCACACCAGCAGGCGTCGTTGCGCTCCGGCGGCCAGGGGATCCGCGCACTGGGCCGAGCCGACAACTCAGCCGCGTAGCCCGCCCGGATCGCCGCATCGGCAGGGTCGCCGTTGCGTCGACCAGCGAAGGCGTTCAACCCGGCCACGGTCGCGCTGAACACACCCAGCCCGGTCTGACCGGCACTCGTCTGACGCACCAGCTCCTTCTCCAGCCGGGCCCGGTGCGCGTCCCAATCCGGGCCGTACACCTCGGTCAGCGCGGCGTGCTCGGCGAGCAGACGATCGAACTCGGCCCGCGGCCAGAAGAGCAGATCAGACTCGGCGCCCCTGCGCTCTCCGGCCCGGCGGACGAGCTGATTCTCCAGCCGGTCCGCCAGATCGTCCTGCCGGTCGTGCGGCAGGTTGAGGTCCCGGCGTACCCGGTGCCGCTGTTGCAGCAGGAAGAAGAGAACACCCGGTGCTTCCGGCGGGCCGAGATCCACCACGGGGTCGGTTGCGGTGATGGCCTGCGCGGCCGCCCCGGCGGCGGCACGCTCGCCGAGCAGGGTGCCGACCGCCTCGCTCAGCCACGTCTCGGCGGTCGCCGAACGACCACCGGCGTCCAGCGCCGCGCTCAGGTAGGCGGGGGCGTCGGGCTGCACGAGCAGGAGCGGGCGCAGCGCGGTCAGCTCCGCCATCGCCTCGTCGTCCCGACCACCGGTCCGGAACAGGACCCGGGCCCGCAGCGCGTGGGCCAACCCGGCCCGGGGGTCGTCGCCCGACGGGTACGCCGCCAGGGCCTGGTCCGCGTACCGCAGGGCGGCATCCGGTCTGGCCCGGATCTCGGCGATCTCGGCGGCCAGGGTCAGCGCGTCCCCGGCGTCGTCCGGATCCTCCAGCCGGCCCTGCTCCGCCGCCTCGGCGACATCGGCGGCGACACCGAGCGGGTCGGCCGCCCCCAGCGCAGAGCGGCGGAGTTCGGCCAGGTCACCCTTGGTGATTACGTCTCTCGTCGGCACGATCTCACCGTACGTCGGAGGGCTTCCGGCATGCCGGCAGATCACCTGTAACGCTGCTCGCACACTGCCACGGCACCCGCCGCCGGTCGTCGAGTGGTCGCAGAACCAACCAACTGCAGCCATCTCCCGTCAACCCGCCGTCGGTAGCGTCCGGTCGCCAGTTTCCCGACCAGACGTACAGAGGGTGAGCTATGGCCACGGTGGATCGGCGCACATTCCTCAAGGCGATGGGAGTCCCCGCGATCGGCGCGGCGCTCCCGTTGGACCTCAGCAAGGCGCTCGCCATCCCGGCGAACAACCGGACCGGCTCGATCAACGACGTCGAGCACGTCATCATCCTGATGCAGGAGAACCGGTCCTTCGACCACTACTTCGGCACCATGCGCGGGGTACGCGGCTTCGGTGACCCGCATCCGGCGACACTGCCGTCCGGCAGCGACGTGTGGCACCAGCCCGACGGCGCCGACGAGCTGCTGCCGTTCCGGCCCGAGGTGAAGGACCTCGGCCAGACCTTCCTGCCGGACCCTCCGCACGGCTGGAACGACGGGCACGCCGCCTGGAACGACGGCCGGTTCGACCAGTGGGTGCCGAACAAGGGCGTCACGGCGATGACCTACCACACCCGCCAGGACCTGCCCTACCACTACGCTCTCGCCGACGCCTTCACGGTCTGCGACAGCTACCACTGCTCGCTGATGGGGCCGACCGACCCGAACCGCTACCACATGTGGAGCGGCTGGGTCGGCAACGACGGCAAGGGCGGCGGCCCGGTCATCACCAACGCGGAGGCCGGCTACAACTGGTCGACGTACCCGGAGCGGCTGGAGCGCAACGGCATCTCGTGGAAGATCTACCAGGACGTCGGCATCGGCCTCAACGCCGCCGGCTCCTGGGGCTGGACGAACGATCCGTACATCGGCAACTACGGCGACAACTCGCTGCTCTACTTCCACCAGTACCAGAACGCGCAGCCCGGCACGCCGCTGGCGGACCGGGCCAAGACCGGCACCGAGATCAGGACCCAGGGCCGCGACCCGGAGGCGTTGCTGGCCGACTTCCGGGCCGACGTCGAGGCCGGACGACTGCCGCAGGTCTCCTGGATCACCGCACCCGAGGCGTACACCGAGCACCCGAACTGGGAGCCGGCCTACGGCTCGTGGTACATCTCGCAGGTCATCGACATCCTCGCGTCGAACCCCGAGGTGTGGAGCAAGATGGCGCTCTTCATCACGTACGACGAGGAGGGCGGCTTCTTCGACCACGTGGTCCCGCCGACACCCCCGCAGACCCGCGAGCACGGGCAGTCGACCGTGCCGACCACCAACGAGATCTTCCCGGGCGACGCCGACCACCCGGCCGGGCCGTACGGCCTCGGCATCCGGGTGCCGATGATCATCGTTTCGCCGTGGACGCGGGGCGGCTACGTCAACTCGCAGGTGTTCGACCACACCTCACTGATCAAGTTCCTGGAGGCGCGGTTCGGGCACGGCCGGCCGGACCTCATCGAGCAGAACATCACCCCGTGGCGGCGCGCTGTCGTCGGTGACCTGACCACGGCCTTCGACTTCCGGCACCCGAACCGGTCGCAGCACCCCACCCTCCCGGACACCGACGACTTCAAGCCCGACGAGCTGGTCCGGCACCCCGACGAGATGCCGGTCCCGCCAGCGGACCAGCGGCTGCCGAAGCAGGAGCGCGGCGTACGCCCGGCGCGGGCGATCCCGTACACCCTGCACGCCGACGGGCGTGTCAGCGACGGCGCGGTCCGCGTCGACTTCCGTAACTCCGGCCGTGCCGCGGCGGTCTTCCAGGTACGCCGGGCCGGCAGCGCGGATGCCCCCCGCAGCTACACCGTCGAGTCGGGCAAGCACCTGACGGACACCTGGGAGGCCACGTCCGGGTACGACCTGTCGGTGCACGGGCCGAACGGGTTCTTCCGACGGTTCACCGATGGCCCGTCGAGCCGGCACGCCACGAACCTCGACATCACCCCCTCGTACGACGAGCGGGACGACAAGGTCACCCTCACGCTCAAGAACCGTGGCGCCAAGCGGGTGGAGGTGACGGTCCGGGACGGCTACCGCACCCGTTCGGTCAAGCTGTCGCTGCGGCCCGGCGAGACGGAGCGCGCGACGTGGACGCTCTCGCGCACCCACGGCTGGTACGACCTGACCGTCACCGTCGCAGGTGACGCCGAATTCGCCTACCGCTACGCGGGCCACGTCGAGAACGGCAAGGACAGCATCAGCGACCCCTCCCTCGGCGGGCTCGTCTGAGCGACGTCGCGTGACCCGGGCCGCTGCTGGCCCGGGTCACGCGACGTCCAGGGGGTCGCGGACGCACCCGCTACAACTGCAGGAAGCTCTGCACCCCGGCCAGCTTGAGGGCCTCGGTACGTACGTCGGCGCACTGCTCCTTGGTGAGGGTGTCGATCTGGGAACCGTCGGGCACCCCGCCGCGCTGGTCGTACCACCCGCTGAGCCCGGTGGCGAGCCGCCCCATCACCTCGATCTCTCCGGGGGCCTTGCGCAGCGCCGGCAACTCACCGCGCAGGTAGTCACAGAGGGCCGTCGCCGTGACCCCACCCGATTCGGTTCCCGCTCCGGTGGTCACCGACGGCGCCGCCGCGGCGCTCACCTCGGCGCTCGCTTCTGGAGACGACGAGGCGGTGGTGTCGTCGTCGCTGCTGCCCCCGCACGCGGTGAGCGTCACGCTCGACAGGACGACCAACGCGAAGAGCCTCACCTTGATCATTCTGATTCTCCGATCGGTGCCGAGGCAGGCCGGTGACGATGCATGCGTCGACGCTAGGCCGGATCCGCCAGCGGGGAATCGGGTGATTCCCTATCCACCGGATCGGCCGGCGACACGGGCGCGCCCACCCGTACCCGTGATCGGGCCACTCAGAACTCCTCGTACACCGCCGGGTCCTGGTCCGCGAGGCGCCCGTCGGCGCGGCCCAGCGCGGAGATGGCCTCGACCTCGTCATCGGTGAGCTTGATGCCGAAGATGTCCAGGTTTTCGGCCTGCCGCTGCGGGGAGGCGGCCTTGGGCAGCGGGATCACCTGACGCGCCACGTGCCAGGCGAGGATGGCCTGCGCCGGGCTGACGCCGTGGGCGGTCGCCATCTCCACGATCACGGGGTGCTGCTGCAGGTCGTTGCCACGACCGAGCGGGCTCCAGCCTTGCACGAGGATGCCGTGCTCCCGGTGGTAGTCGATCGCCTCCTGCTGCGGGAAGTACGGATGCACCTCGATCTGGTTGACCACCGGGGCGACACCAGTCTCGGCCACCAGCCGGTCGATGTGCTCGGGCAGGAAGTTGGAGAGTCCGATGTGCCGGACCAGACCACGCTCGCGGGCCTCGATCAGCGCCCGCCATGCCTGCACGTACAGGTCGACCTTGGGGTTGGGCCAGTGGATCAGGTACAGGTCGATCCGGTCGAGGCCGGTGCGGAACACACTCTCCTCGATGGTGGTCAGCGCCTCGTCGAAGTGGTGGTGCCGGCCCGGCAGCTTCGAGGTGACGACCAACTCGTCGCGTACGTCGCCGGCCGACCGGACGGCCCGGCCCACCGCGCCCTCGTTCTCGTAGTTCACCGCGGAGTCGATCAACCGGTAGCCCGCCCGAATCGCCTGAGCCATGGCGTCGACGCCCGCCGAGCCGTTCAGCCGGTACGTGCCGAGCCCGATCGCCGGCAACGTCGTGCCGTCGGCGGCCGTCAGGTGGGGGATCGCCATGGTTGATCTGCCTCTCGTCGACCCGTGAATTGGACCCTACCCGCACGAGCCGCGTGCCGGCGGAGGCTCGATGCTGAACGCGTTCCGGTTATCGGGTGATTGCCCGCCCCGTCGAGGATTCGCCGCTGAGCAGCGGGTCGGTACGCCGCTCGATTTCGGGTAGATCCATCGCTGCGGCCAGGAGATTGCCGAGCCGGCGGGCGTTGTCCAGCCCTTACCCCTTGCCGGCCCAGTCGTCGAAAGTGAGCCTGATGTTCTCGTCCGTGGTGATGACGTCCAAAACGGGGCCTCGCTTGTCGCGTTCGCGGAACCGCACGTAGCGAATGTCCGAGAGGGGGAACTCGCGCTCGATCGTGCCTTGTTTGCGCACTGCGTTCTGTGCCGAGATGAAGAAGCGTTCGGGTGTCACTCTGAGGTAGGCGTTTTCGTCGACGAGGCGGTCGAGATTGACATCGGCGATGGCCAGCAAGGGGTCCTCGCCAGGCACCACCCAACGTAGGATCCGCAGTACCTCTGCTGGCACAGCCTCATTGAACACCGTGAGAGGCGGATCCAGCGGAGCCGGTTGAGTGTTAGCACGGTTGCGAAGGGCCGCCACCCGCTCGGCCAACGCCTCGGCCATGCCAGCGACGTCTCGGATGCTCTGACGCTTAGTGGTGAACGGCAGACTGCGCTCGGCCGGGAGTTCGGCGATCAAACGGCACTGACGCTCAAGGTCGGCGAGGAGACCCGCGACGTCGTCCATGGCTCGAGTGTGCTCGCGCTGAGTGTCGGCGGCCAACTCGGCCAGAAGTCGTTCGTTCTCGACAGCATTCGCCTCGTCGCGGCTGATGTGACCGGCGCGCAACACCTGAGAGCGATACCAGGACCACTGCGCCATGAGCATGCCGTGAGCGTCGGCGAGAATCTGCTCGATGTTCTTCAGAATGTCGGCGCGACGGCTCTGTCCGTCAGTATCGAGCGCCTTGATGTGCCCGCGGACGAGCGCTCGGTGCCTTTCTTGATGAAGTCAGTCGTTGCGCACGGTCAGGCCCAAGGCGGCGATGGCCAGCTCGGTGAGATCGGGCAGTTGGTCCTCGGCGAGGGTGACGCCGGACAGGTTGTCGAGTGGCGTGTTGAGCCCGCGGAGCCGGGTGCCTCGCAGGTCGGCGCCGTCGAGGTGACAGGAGTCCAGTTCCAGACCGGCGAGGTCGCAGGACCGCAGCGCGATTCCGGGCAGACGGCAGGTGGACCAGGTGCCGTGGGTGAGGGTGCAGTCGGTGAAGGCGACCGAGCCGACGGCGGTAACGCGCTGGAACGTGGTGTAGTCGAAGCGGCAGCCGTCGAACAGGACGTCCTTGAGGCGTACGTCGGTGAGCCTGGTGCCGGTGAACCGTGAGCCGGTGATGGCGCACCGTTCGATGGTGACGCCGGTCAGGGTCGCGCCGGAGAAGTCGGTGCGGGTGATGTCGCAGCCGTAGATGCTGCCTGCTTCCCAGGTGCTCTCGCTGAGGTCGCCACCGGTGATCAGGCTGCTGCGGATGCTGCAGTCCTCCAGCTGCACACCGCGCCACGACGCACCCTCGACGAACGCCTCGGTGAGGACATCGGCCAGGTCGGTCACGCGGTCGAGGTCCTCCGGGTCGAGGTCCGGTAGCAGGATCCTCACGTCGCCGACTGTCGTGGTGCGCATGTGTCCTCAACCTGTGTGGGCGCGGGGTAGGCACGCCACCCCGCGCATCCGGTCGTTCTCGCCTACAGCGGTTACTTCTTCTTGTTCCAGTTGTCCCAGCCGGGCCGGCTGTCAAACTTGCCCTTGTTGGCCCAGGCAGGGCGGTTGTCGAACTTCGCCGCATCGATCGACGCTACCGACCGGTCCGGGTCGACACCGAGGCGGGCGAGCTGTTCCGGTGCGGCGTTGACGAGGGTGGCCAGCGCGTTGGTCATGGTGGTCCTCCTTCAGGGGTGAGGTGGTCGGCGGTGGCGCGGACGAGGGCTTGTCGGGTGGTGCGGCAGTAGGTGGTCTCGCGGGCGGTGAACGTCGCATGCTCGAAGTAGCGGTTCCCGGCTTGGGCGCCACGGCAGAAGTCGTAGAAGGTGCAGTGGTCGGCGCAGTCGTTGAGCGCGGTGACGAATTCGGTGACGTAGCGTAGGTCGCCGGCACGAGCGATCATGGCGGTGATCGGCTGACGGAGAACGTTGCCAACGATGAAGTCGCCGTAGCGCGGCTCGGTGATGCCGAGGAGTTCCGGTGACAGCAGCACCACCTGGCCGTCGCAGGAGACGGTGGGGATCGGCTCGTATGGAGCGTGGTCGACCTGGTTGGCACGGGTGGCGGCGAGGTAGTCGGCCAGCCGGTCCAGGTCACGAATCCGTAAGGGACTGCCGTTGACACGGCGTTGGACGAGGCGGAGCCAGAATCGGTACGCGGACTCCTCGGTCACCGTGGTCCGGTCGGCGCCTTCCTGTTCCTCGATGTTGAAGCCCACCGACTGGCAGCCCGGCAGGTCGGTGAAGAAACCGACGAGGGTATTGGCGTGGTCGATGGTCTCCGGTGTGACGACACAGATCACCGAATACCGCAGACCGGCCTCGGCCAGGGTCCGCATCCCACGCAGGGTCCGACTGTCCGTCGGGTTGCCGGCCCGGTCCAGGCGGTTGCGGTTCAGCGGGCCGGGCCCGTCGATGCTGACCCCGACGTCGAATCCGTAGGCGGCGAAGAGCTCGCACCACCGCCGGTTGATCAGCGTGGCGTTCGTCTGGATCTCGTGCCGCACCCTCCCTGCACGCCGCAGGTCCTCGAACGGGGCCAACAGATCCCGGAACACGTCGACGGGTGTGGCGGTGGGTTCGCCTCCGTGCCACACGACGCTCACGGGGAAGTCGCTGTTCTGCTGCGCGATCGATTCGGCGCACGCCTGCGCCACCGCGTTGCTCATGATGCGGCGGGACCTGCGGTCGGGTAGGTAGCAGTAGCTGCAGTCGAGGTTGCAGAAGCTGGTCGGTTGCATGACCAGGGTGTGGAAGGTACTGGCGATCGCCGGATGGCCGGTCGCGTTGATGACACCAATGCCGTTCACGATGGTGGTTCCTCGGCCGGCGCGCCTTCCACGATGGTGACGCGGTAGGCGTGGGTGTGCCGGGCGGGCCAGCCGAGGAACCGGTCGAACATGTCGGCGGCGCTGCCCGTCACGCTCGGGTTGAGCCGATGCAGATCGTCGATCGCGTCGTGCAGGCACGCGGCCAGATAGAGGAACAGGCTCACCGGTGCGTCCTGGTACTCGGCCAACAGCGCGAGCTTCGCCGCGCCGCAGGGCCATGGCTGCCCGCACCGGCGGCACAGCCACAGTGGACGCATCGGCAGGTGCTCCACCCCGGCCGGTGTGCTCCGTTGCGCCGCGGGACGGCCCTGCGGCCCGGTCACCGCCGACCGCTTTCGCGGGCCTGCTGGTCGAACAGCCGACGCCACACGTAGGTGAGCAGCGGCGGATCAACGGGCCGCACCGGCCACTGCGAGGACGCCGGCCCGGCCTGGGGGCGCCGGGACTGGTCGGCCATCGCGTTACGCGAGACGTACACCGTCATGCCGCCACCCTCATTCGAGACGATGAGCGGTGGGCTCGCCGGGGGAAGGGCGAGCCCACCGCACCGCGGCGGCTGGGAGGAGACCGCCGGTCACCCACCCACGCAGCCCTCACGGCGGTACGCAGGCGGGGAAAACGCCGAGACAGTTCGCTCCTGGACGGGCCGAGCCGGCGGCCCAGGCCGTGGTGTGGTGTGCCGGTCATCGATCCCTCCATCTACAGCTCTTTGTCAGGCCCTCCCGGCACCGGCATCGACACGTGCCGGTGACCTGGGGTGAACTGAACGTAGGGGCGACCTGTACGGAGAACCGGGAAAATCCGTACCGGGTCCGGCGGTCATCAGCAGGCAGGGTGATGGTGTGCGAGGGATGACAGACGACATGACGATCGGCCAGCGCGTCGCCTTCTACCGGCGCAGGCGAGGGCTCTCCCAAGAGGTGCTGGCTGGTCTGGTCGGCAAGACACAGGAGTGGTTACGCAAAGTCGAGACGAACCGGGCCGACCTGGATCGCCTCTCGGTCATTCGCGCGATCGCCAAAGCCCTCGACGTATCCCTGGGGGACCTGATCGGCGCACCAAGCCTGTTCGAGTGGTCCGACGACTCAGGTCGCGAGACCATCCCCGCACTGCGCGCCGCGCTCCACGACTACCGGCATCTCGCGCCCATGCTGGCCAGCACAGCCGACGTCGAGGCTCCCGCCCTGCGGGAGATCGAAAACGACGTCGCTGAGATCTGGACCGCCTACCAGCACTCGCGGTACGGCACTCTCGCCCGCCGGCTCCCTTACCTCATCCACGACTGCCTCACCGCCACCGAGGCCTACCACGGAGACGACGGTCAGCGCGCGCACGCGATGACCGCCTACGCCCATCAGCTCGCCGCGCTTTTCCTCACCAAGCTCGGCGAAGGTGACCTCGCCTGGACCGCCGCCAGCCGGGGCCTGGCCGCCGCCAACGCCAGCCATGATCACGTCGTGATCGGCTCGCTCAGCCGCTCCGCCGCGCATTCCCTCGTCTCCATCGGCGAATACGCTCAGGCTCGCGGCCTCGCCGCCACCGCCGCGCAGTTCCTTGAACCACGGCTCGCCAGGCCCACGCCGCAACTACTGTCGGTCTACGGCAGCCTGCACCTCGTCTGCGCGCTCGCCGCTGCCCGCGACGACGACCGCGCCTCCGCCGACACCCACATCACCGAGGCCGATGCCGCCGCGACCCGGCTCGGTGCCGATGGCAACCACGTGTGGACCGCCTTTGGGCCGACCAACGTGTCGATCCACAAGACAACCGTGGCGATGGAACTCGGCGACGTGCAGCGCGCCATCGCCATCGGAGCTCCACTCGACACGACCGCCCTGCCCGTCGAACGGCGGGTTCGGCACGCCATCGAAACCGCCCGAGCCCTCGCCCGGTGGAACCGCATCGACGACGCGCTCGCCGCCCTCCTGAACGCGGAGGTCATAGGGCCCGACCAGGTGCGCTACCACCAGCTCTCTCGCGACCTCGTCCGGGACGTCCTCACCCGCCCCCGGCCGCCCCGACTGGCTGTCGAACTCAGCGAACGGATGGGCGTCCGGTCGGGAGGACCTCGCTGGTAACTGGGGCTCAGATCAGCCGGGTCGTGTAGCCGACCGCCACCAGGCGACCAAAGGCCACCTGTACCTCGTCCGGCATCTCCTGCGGAATCGCGAATCCACGCTCCGCGTACACCTCGATCCGCTGCGTGTCACCGACCAGCATGTTCACGACCCGCCGAGGGTCGCCGATGCTGCTCACGTAGTCGTCAAGGTCCAGAGGATTCGACGCGCACACCACATCCACCTCCGGCCAGATCAGCTTGCAGGTGGCGTAGGCCCGACGTTGCTGATACGGCCGCGACATGATCAGCACCGACTTCACCGCGATACCCCGTTCACCCAGGAGCTGACGCGAGTACTCCAGGTTCTCGGCGGTGTTCGTCGCCCGCGGCTCCACGAGAATCGACTCCGCCGGCACGCCCTGCTCAATCGCGTGCTCGCGGTAGTGCACCGCCTCTCCACGCGGGAACCGCTCGACAGTCGTCGGTGCGTTCGCACCGGTGAACACGATCCACGGGAACAGGCCTTCATGGAACAGGCGCGTCGCGATGACGGCTACGCCGAGATCATGACTGCCCAGCCCGATCCCCACGTCGCACGGACGCAACTCGTGGTGCATGTCGTGGTAGCGCCACAGCGTCTCCACGTCTGCCCGGATATCGTCAGGGATCGCGTCGACCGGCGCCGCTGCATGCCGGTTCATCAGCACCTACTAGACAGGGCAGTCACCGGGGCCCCTCGTCGGACCTTCCCAGGGCCGCCAGCCCCGCCCTCGCCACCCCCAGGAACGACGGCGGCCACCGGCTCGTCCCGCTCACTCAGCTGGCCCTGGCGCGCAATCCGCAGCAGTTCAGGCAGCACAGCCGACACTGGGAGGCTGCCAGGCGTGGCGTAGGTCCGGTCCGCGCTGGGCTCCCTCATGCCGCCAGCGTAGGGGTAGCGAGACAGCGGGGCGACGCTGACTCCACGCACCAGGCCACCCGGCCTGGTCGAGTTGAGGACGTTGGCGGCGGCCGCGGCGTCCTGGCGCGGTGAGGTGAGGCTCCAACCTCGATGAGGCGGCGTCTGTCATTCTCGCCAGCGATCTGCCACACCTGCTCATCAGGCCAGTGGCGGTACAACGACTTCCTCGTGGTGGTGGCGACAGGATTCCGTAGAGGCCTGCGGACCAGATCGGCCAGCAGTTGCTCTTCCCGTTCGGCGTCCTGAGCGATCATCAGAACTGCTCCGACCGGCACCACTCGGTCGGTACGCCGGTAGCCGGTGAGCAGCCCGCCCAACCCCGACGTCCGCCGCTCATGCTCGGTGATAGCGTCCCCGACCACGCCACGGTCGACGTGCACTAGGAACCGCAGGCACCGCCCGTCCTCCAGCCGTACGCCGTAGCCGTCGGCCCGCAACTGCGCCAGGTCGTGCTGGCGCAACCACGCCGAGGTCTCCATGGTCGCCAGCCACTGGAACAGCTCGCACCGCCCCGGGTTCCGCCGCGACACCTCGACCAACGGTAGGAACAGCAGAGCGTGTGCCGCGCTTGGTAGCCGACGGCCCAGCTGCAGGGGCACATGCCGCCCCGAGGCCACCAGATCGCCGCGCACCACCTCGGCACCCTCGGCCGTGACCTCGTACCACCAGGACATCCAGGAAGTCCACGCCTATTGCGCCTGGTTCCCGCCCTCGGCGACAGGGCACCCCAACTGCTCGCGGAAACCGACGACCCACCGGCAATCATCATCACCGCCGTACCGGGCATCCCGCTCAGCCAGCGGCAGCTCGACCCCGAAGCCGAGCAGGATGCGTACCGACAGACAGGGCAACTACTCAAGAGACTGCACTCCGCCGGACCGCCTCGCCTCACCGGACTGGACAGCCTGGCTCACCGAACGCGCCGAGTACTAGTTCCACCGCGCTGGGGACGGCATCACGGCCAGCTACCGGGCCCAGGTGCGCGCCCACATGCGAACCCTACGGAACCTCGTACCCCTGCCGGCCGTCCCGTGCCACCTCGACTTCATGCCCCGCAACCTGATCCACGGCGACGACGGCATTATCCGGTTGATCGACTTCGGGCGCAGCCGCTACGACCTGGCCGCCCGCGACCTCGTACGCCTCGCCGCCCGCATCTGGCCACTACACCCAGACCTCCGCAGGAGCTTCGTCGACGAGTACGGCCAGCTCAGCAGAGTCGACCACAACGTCCTGGAATACTGCGCCCACCTCGACGCCCTGACGGCATTGTGCACCGCACCCCTCAGATGACCTCAAGCGCCAGCCAGGTCGTCCCTGTTGGCTGGCGCCCTCTCGAGTTTGATGCGAGACTATCTATGTAACGCTAAGCATGTGGGAAGCTACATCTAGCGATATTGGTGGTTGCCTTGGGACAGCTTCCGTTGTGGGGACCGGGCACCGGCGAGCATCCGGCACCGAAGCCAGTCCTGGCACGACCAGCGACACTCCGCCTCCTGATCACAGTGAAGGCGGCACCCAACCCCTCCGCACGCTATGGAGAGACAGTCTGCGTCGGTGCACTGAGCATGGGCCCTCCATGGACGGGTTGGGTTCGGCTCTACCCCATCCACTACCGCGAATTGGACGACGACAGCAAGTTCCACAAGTACGACATCGTCCACCTCGAGGCACTGCCGGCCAGGCAGGACCAGCGCCGCGAGAGCTGGAAGCCGATCGTGGACACCATCACCACCGAGCGGCACATTGCCAGTCGGCAGTCGCGTCGAAACCTCCTCGATCCACTCGTCGAAGACTCCATGTGCCGGCTCAACAAACAGACGCGCGACGACCCGAGCGCACGATCGATCGCGCTGATTCGCGTCGCCGACATCTCGGCTCTGCAGGTCAAGCGCCACCCCGGCTGGTCGGCGGAGGATCGCAAGAAGATTGCTGGCTACCTCAACCAGCTCGACCTACTGGAACCGGCCAAGCGCAGCCCGCTTCAGGCACCGCGATTCACCGGCGCCTACCGCTACCGTTGCGCAGACCGTCATTGCCGCGGTCACCAGCAGACGCTCTGGGACTGGGAGTTCGTCGCCCTACAACATCGCCTGAGCCAGCTCACCGACGCGGAGGCTGCGGATCAGCTGAGACACAAGTTCCTCACCCAGCTCTGCGCCGCCGACCGGGACGTCGCCTTCTACGTGGGCAACCAAGCGGCAAGACCACAGTCCTTCAGCATCGGCGGTGTCTACGCACCGAGACGGCCCATCAATCGATACCGATTGCGCGTCAACCGATGATCTCGGTCAGCACATCAGCGTGGCACGTATCCTCGACGCGGCACCAACACGCCAACTGCTTCCCCGTAAGCTCCCGACGCGCCCGATCAACAAGCGCTGGCTGCCGCACAAGCCACTGCCGGTAAAGACGTAACGCCTCAGCCCGATCGTGCCTTCGAAGGCTGAACGGATTGGCCCAGGGAGAACGCCGCAGCCCGAACCCCTGCCGCCCCACATAGACGGCACCGGTCGGCACCACCGGGTGGTAGAGGTCCCCCTGCACGCGAACCCGCGACTGTGCCACCACGGGGCCAGCCTAACTGGCAACGACAGGCATCCGGTTGATGCTCGCCGCCGGCCGGGCAGGCCGGGCCGCTGCAGTAATGACATCGATCGGCTCCTCCGTGCTGCCCGCCCCGGATAACGAGGAGCCGTGTCCACGAGACGTCGCCGCGTCCTGGCCACGCTAACCAGGTCCAACGGCTCCCGAGCACCCATCGAGCGACCACCCCCACCGTCAGACGCGAAAAGGGCCCCAGTGAGAACCGCCAGGTCAAGGCCTTGATCGTTGGTGCGCCGCCAGGGACTCGAAACCCGAACCCGCGGATTAAGAGTCCGCTGAGAAGCGAGAGCGTCAAGGAAGCGCTGCGCCTACCGGGACTCAGGCTGGCGGGGGTAGTCCTTCTCCTCGACCGGCCCCCAAGCACTCGTTACTCGGCTGAGCACGAGGAAGTTGGCGTGTTCCATCTACGACGAGGTGCCGCATCTGCACATACCCGAGCCCTACAAGCGGACCATCCAGCGCTGGCGTGAACGCACGCTGACCGCCTAATGGGGCCCCGCCTCACGACCACGGGGCCCAGAGGCGCGGGCTCAGAAGGCGATGTCTTGGTCGGCGGCGGTGTATGGCAGATCGACCAGCCGGACCCGACCGGCGGTGCCCCAGACCTGCCATACCGGCTCGGCAGGGCTGGCGCCGAGTGCGGTGCGCAGTTCGGCACTGGCGGTGGCGATGGCCGCCTGGGGTGCGAGGGCGGCGAGTCGATGGTGCAGGTTCGCCTCCCGCCGGGCGGACGGTAGGTGGAACAGGACCGGCCATGTCCAGGTGGTCATCGCGACCAGCCGCTCGTACTTGGCGACTTTCTCGACGAGGATGTCGAGGCGCTCCCCGCCGGTGTCGTACTCGAGGAAGAACGGCACGGACCGCCGGTGTTCGGTCCAGACGCCGGCCCCGTCCGGGCGGGGCAGCCCTGTTGGTCCGCGGGCCATCATTTGCGGGTCGTCCCCGACGCGGTAGAACACTCCTGGGCTGTGGAAGGCGGAGGCCGGCTGCCACCGGTCCAGGCTGGTGTTGGGGTGGGTGCGGGAGTGGGCGGCGAGGTCGATGAAGACCTGGTTGCCGCCGAGCAGGTGTGGCAGGTCCCGCCGCGACGTGAGGGACTGTTTACGGCGGCGTGCTTGGTCCCGGCGGGGTGCTCCCAGTCCGCGTTGGGCGTGGACGTGGTCGTAGCCGAGCTGGTTCAGGACGTAGTGGTAGGGGTAGGAGCCGCCGTAGGCCCGGTTGGGTCGGAACCGGTCCGCCGCCTGTAGGAGGGTGAGGCGGCGCAGTCGGCGTTGGGCGAAGTCCAGGGATGGGAACAGGGCCTCGGCGATCTGGTCGGTGGTGAGCACTCCGTGGTCGTACAGCCAGCCGAGCAGGTGGTCGTCGCGGGCGGTGATGCTTGCCTGCAGGCGCAGCAGCGGATCCGCAGCAGGTAGCCGGTTACGCATAAGCGTCCCCTGGGGGGAGACCCCAGAGTCGAGGGTCTGTCTGGAGCTGGTGTGAAGTCGTGAAAGCCGATCTGGCCTGGGCTGTTGGTCGGGACAGGGGGTCGGTTCGGGGGTCGGTATCAAGGCGGACGGTCAAACGGAGACCGACACCGACATCGGCACCGCCGGTCACCTCCATTGCCTTGCCGTGGTGACGTGAGAAAAGGCGCGACGCGGCACGGTGACGGTGCTGCCGACGCGGAGAAGGGTCGTTGAGCCGAATCAGCATGATCATTCTTTCCTTGATCGGGATGCGGGATGGCGGGCGAAGCGCACCGGCCGTTGCGGCGAGGTGGGCGGGCGGATGCGTTGCCAGGTCGGGTCAGGTTCTGTCAGTCGGCGCAGGCCCTGACAAACGCACGGTGTCTGACAGCGATGGCTCGGGCTGACAGGAGTCGCAGGTCGTGGTTCCGTCACGCGGCGGCCTTCTGCGACAGATCCGGCGCGGCGGGGATGGGTGGAGTCGTTTCGGCGCGCAGGACGCGCACGAGCGCCGAGGCGGTGGCATTGGACAGCTGGTGTCCCTCCGCGCGCAACTGTCGGGCGAGCGCCGTACGGGACAGCGGCGTCCCCTGCACGGCGAGAGTGCGAGCGGCGGTCCGGGCGTCCGGGACCAGCGCGACGAGCTCCGGACGGCCGTCCCTGTCCGGCGCGCTACCGCCCCGTCGGTCCGGGACCGCCGGACCCTGGTCCGCTGCGGCCGGGACCGCGGCGGTGGAGTCCCGGACGGCGGCCGTTCTGGGGTGGACCGGCCTCCGGCGGACCCGGACCGACTCGCGGCCGTCCGGGACCGGGGGTGCGTTGACGGGCGCCGGTCCGGATGTGGTCCGGACGGGCCGCGTGGTCCGGTCGGGCGGGGCAGGGTCGGCGCGGCCGAGAGCGATCTTCACCATCGCCAGGAAGCCCAACGCCGGCAGCGCGGCGGCGATCCAACCGATCACCGACGCCTCCGCCTTCACCACCTGCGCCGCCAGAGACAGGACAACCGCCACCGTCAACACCGTGGAGGGAAAGGCGACGCTCTTGCCCAAGCGCCGGTTGCGGCGCAGCTCCAGGCCGCCCGCGATCGATGTCAACTCCAGCACGACCGCGTCGGCCCACGCCAGCCAACCCGGCTGGCCATGCGCAGCCGCGACGTCGTGGACGTGACGAAACGACGCGGCGCCGGCCGTCCCGCCGATCACCAGCATGATTAGCACCTGGACCTGGTTCTCCAGTCGCTCCCGCCCTGACCGCGCCTGGCCGGACGGACCCTGCCGCCGATGCTCAGCCTTCGCCAAGGTCACCCCACCTGCCGGGAGGGATTCCGTGTATGGCGGTGAAGAGGGTGTCTGGGCAGGCGCGGACGGCCATGACCGCAAGCCCCGCCGTGGTGATGTTGAGTGAAGTCATCAGGATCGCGGCGTGGAAACTCGGCCGTTTAGGGCCGGGAGGTAACGCCGCTGCCTCCCCTCGATGCTCGTCTTGCATGATGGGTGGATAGATTGTGAGGCGTGGGTAAGGTGGTGAAGCGGGCATACAAGTACCGCTTCTATCCGACCCCGCTGCAGGCCGATCAGCTCAACCGCACCTTCGGTTGCGTGCGCAAGGTCTACAACCTCGCCTTGGATGCGCGCACCCGCGCGTGGGCGGTGCACGGGCAGCGCAGCACCTATGTGCAGTCCTCGGCGTGGCTGACCGAGTGGAAGCGCACCGAGGAGCTGGCGTTTCTCAATGAGGTCAGTTCCGTGCCGTTGCAGCAAGCCCTGCGGCACCTGCAAGCCGGGTTCGCCGCGTTTTGGGGCAAGCGGTCGCGCTACCCGCGTTTCAAGGCCAAGCGCAAGTCCCGGGCGTCGGCGGAATACACCCGCTCGGCATTCCGCTGGCGCGACGGGCAACTCACTCTGGCCAAGATGGACGCCCCGCTGGGCATCGTGTGGTCTCGGCCCCTGCCCGAAGGGGCCGAACCGTCGACGGTCACGGTGTCCCGCGACGCGGCCGGTCGGTGGTTCGTGTCCCTGCTGGTCGACGACCCCACCGTCAAGGCACTGCCGTCGCTGTTCACGGCGGTCGGGGTGGACGTGGGAATCACGAGCCTGCTCACCTTGTCCAACGGGGAGAAAATCACCAACCCGCGTCATGAGCGCGCCGACCGGCGCAGGTTGGCCAAGGCGCAGCGGAACCTGTCCCGTAAGGGCAGGGACACCAAGAACCGGGCCAAAGCCCGGCTTGCCGTGGCCCGCATCCACTGCCGCATCGCCGACCGGCGGCGGGATCACCTGCACAAGCTGTCGACTCGACTCGTCCGCGAGAACCAAACGGTCGTGATCGAGGATCTCAGTGTGCGCAACATGCTGCGCAACCACTCGCTGGCCCGCGCCATCTCTGACGCGGCGTGGACACAACTGCGCAGCATGATTGAGTACAAGGCCGCCTGGTACGGGCGGCAGGTTATCGCCGTCGACCGCTGGTATCCGAGCACGAAGACCTGTTCGGCGTGCGGGCGGATCAACACCGCGATGACCCTCGGCGTTCGCGCCTGGACGTGCCTCGGCTGTGATGCCGTGCATGACCGGGACGTCAACGCCGCGTGCAACATTCTCGCCGCCGGGCTGGCGGAGAGGTAAAACGCCTGTGGAGGGACGGTAAGACCCGACCCGCGCAAGCGGCGAAGGCACGGCCCGGTGAAACAGGAACCCCCTCGGGCGACCGAGGGAATCCCCGCCCTTCAGGGCGGTGGAGGATGTCAAGTCGTTGCTCCAACTTCCGTTACAAGAAACCGAGGTATGTGGATTGTGGTGGTCGCATTCGCTACGGCGTCCTTACGGGCACCGTGACGCGGCGGGCCGGCCGTGCGGAACCGATCGCGTGCAGCGGCCGGAGAACCACCGAACGAGCGGACCCCGCGCAGCGGCAGGCAGCAGGACGACAGGCGTCGCCACAACCTGCACAACAGACTGGGGTTATCGGGCGGACACAGGGCAGACGGCTAAGCCGAGCCACGAGGGTCAGGAACCACCACGGCGTAAGACAACAGACGCCGTAATGAGGTGGCTCAACTTGCCGGCGGGCGAACCTTCATGGGGCCTCCCATCTCTCGACGTTCCCGGCTGGCATCGACGCGAACAAGAGCAGGCATCTGGTCTTGAGGATGCCTGACCGCCATCAATCGCCGAGCGCGCCAGCCGACAGTGCGGGAACGTGTATCCAGTACGCCCCGTGAGTAGCCGTCGCGTCAACCCTCCCGTCGCCTCGCGGCTGACGAGAGCCTTCGCGCGCCCTACTTCACCGTGGACATCGCCTCGGGCGGGCAGACGGCCCGCGGTGGCAGGTCACCGTCATGCCGGACGGCCCGACTGAAGAACCCGCCTGACGGCGGCCGACCAGGACTCGGCACCCGCGTTGCTCCGCACAATCATGGGCTGGCCGAAGGCGGTGCGATTCTGGCTGGCGGCGTCGGTCCACGACCGGGCGGCGATGCCCGGTCGGGTCGACAAGGCACTCATCCGAGCCGAGGTCGTATGCGTCGAGCTCATGGTGCGCGCCCGGGCAGGGATGCCTCTGGCGGAGCTGAGCGACGTGGAATCGCTGTAGCGCCGGCGGTGCCGCTGGTCTGGCTGCTGACGTCGAACCAGCGGTCCGCCACATTGTGGGAAGTTCAGCCGGCGAGCGGGTTGAAGGTGCGGCCGTCGAGGACGTTGATGAGCGCGTCGTCGCGGTTCACCTCGTAGCCGCGCTGGCGTAGCTCCGCCGCGAGCTCGGCCTCTCCGGCGAGCGGAATCATGAGGATGTCCCCGTTGTGCACGGTGGACTCCCGCTTGCCGAACTGGACCTGCAGGTCGTCGGGGAGCAGCTTGAACGCCCGCTCCGTGACCATCGGGGGCCAATCGCCTTCCGCGACGGAGCTCACCTCGTTGATGTCGAAGGGCTGGTCGTCGGCGTAGCCGTCTGCCGGCTCGTAGTGGTCCGGGCCAGCGGGGTTCCACAGGTGCGTCATCTGGACGTGTCGGGCTTCGCCCCAGGTGCGGGCGGCGTCGAGGGCCTTGATCTCCGCGGCCTCCGCGGCGGCGGTGTTCGCATCGGCGAAGGCGAGGCAGTCGTGCAGTTGCGCGTGGCCGTAGACCAGGCGCTGGGTGGCGGGGTGGTGCGTCGTCATGAGGCACATCGTGCCGTAGAAGTACGACATCCAAGATCAGATCTTGATGTGGCGAGTTGAACCGGGAGCGGCCATTTCATCGGCCGGACAGGTCACTGATGATCACGAAGGGACGATGGTGATCGCGCACCGGATGGATGATCTTGCCCAATCGGTCCAGCCACCCCGCGGCGCTACCGCCCCTGGTCTGATCCGCACAGCACCGATCCCCCGCATGACGAAACCCACAGGACCCCCGGACCCGGGCAGCATTGCCGGCCGGAGCAGCGGCGTTGAGGGTCGCAAAGAAGGCCGCTTCTGTCGATCCCTGTCCGTGCCGCGCGGGTTGAAGATCAAGTTGGCGGGAACCGCTCTTATCAATGATGTACGGCCGGTTCTGACTGGCTTGTGTCTGATGCCGACCTGGTAGCGAAGCTGCTGCACTCGGGGCAGGTTGACACCACCGGGTGCGCGCAGGTGAGTACGTGATCAAGGAAGTCCTGCGCGGCGTGCAATCGGCGGATCTGGTCGACGATCCGGTCCCGCCGGTCCCGCACCAGCGCGGCGCGGCGCTGACCGTCGCCGCGATACAGGTCTCCGGTCTTCTGCGACCTCAGGTTGCCTGGCGGCCGGCGCTGCCTCCTCCGCGCCGACCACGACGGCCCTGCGCCCGCCGGTTGCGCCGCTGACACAACCAGACGATCCGGCATCTCAACTGCCCGTTGTGCCGACTGCGATGATGATCATCAGGCCGCTAACGTGCGCAGCACGGGAGGTGGCGGGGATGGTCGCTCGGCGTTGGAACGCCTGGTTCGAGGAGGAGCACCTTGTCCTCCGGCGTCGGCGGTTGCTGCCGTGGCCGAAGGCCTACGTCAGGCGGATACCGCTGGCCGCGATCCTCGATATCGGGTCAATCACCGCAGCCGACCACGCGAAGCGACGCGCGCAACTCACCGTTCAGGACCCGTCGGCACCAGACCTGACCGAGGTCATCCCGGTCAGGTTCACGTCAGAGCAGTGGGAATTCGCCGGCTGGTTCGTGGGGGAAAGGCAAGCGGCCCCGACCGAGCCACCGCAACTTCCTGGAAAGGCATCGTCGGGAGGGGCGGCCTCGCCCCGCCCGACTGTCGATGTCCCGGCACAGTCGCGGCGACGAGTGCAGCCGCCGGCCGCTCTGCAAGCCCACCTCTTGGCCAAGCCGGCCTCGTCCACACCGTCGTCGAAACCAGCTACCCCATCGACAACTCCGGCAATGCGGGCCGGCGATGGCAAGCGGCCGGTGTGGCTGTGGCTTGAGAATGGGGAGATCCACGGGTCCCTCGTCTCGGCCGGCAACGCCTCACCGCGCAATCTGACCCCTGCCGATGTCGCCCATCTCCTGCTCGCTGACCCGTCCCGGGCTATGCCGGCCATCCGTGCGTTGACCGGCACAGCTGACAGCCGGCAAGCTCTGGCTCGCCTTCGGGGCTGGCAGCGGTCAGCACGGGTTGTCGTCGACCTGAGTGCCTCCGACCTTGCCGGACGGCGGGTAACAGAGGCCCAACAGAAGCCGGGCCGGAGCAACCCGGACGGTAGCGTGCGGACCGTGTCCGGCGGCCTTCCGAGTCTGAACAAGCGCCGGCGCTGAGCGCTAGCCACGGAGACGCCGGCTCGCGCCGGGCCGACCGACCACCGTCGGTGGGCGTTGGCCGACCACTCGAAGGGCTTCGGGTGTCGAATGCGTTGCGCGTCGACGAGCAGGCCACCTCCCGGGTCCGGGAGGTGGCCTGCCAGCCGCGTCAGACGCGACGAACTACCGATCGATCAGCCCGCTCGGCAGGAGGCGAGCACGCCGATCACGCCGAGGCCGGTCGGCTTGAGCGGCAGCCTGGTCGACGCTGCCGGGCAGCGGGGCACGGCGAGGTCGTAGACGCCCCGCCCGAAGGTCGCCGCGGTGAGCTGCCGGCTCGGTTCGTGGTAACGCAGGTACATCACGGCCGCCTGCGGCAGGTTGGTGCCCAGCGCCGCCCACTCGCCGCCGTTCCACGCCGACATGAACACCCCGACGTCGGTGCCGACCAGCAGCAGGCCGTCGGCGGTCGGGACGACGGAGTTCACTGGCGCGTCCGGCAGACCTCGGCCGATGTTGCTCCAGGTACGGCCGCCGTCGCGGGTCATCATCACGTGCGACCGGTCGCTACCGGACCGGAAGGCGGAGAAGGTGGCGTAGGCGATGTTCTTGTCGGCGGGGTTCACCGCCAACCGGGTGACCCAGGTTCCGGGCAGTTGCCCCGGGTCGACCTGCTGCCAGTTCTGCCCGAGGTCGTCGGTCCACCACAGCCTCCCGTCGTCGGTGCCGACGTAGAGCTTGTTGCCGTCGGTGGGCGCGGCGGCGACGGTGGTGATCGTGCCCCACGGGTAGCCGTTCGGGTCGTTGGGGCCGCCGCCGGTGAGGTCCGGGCTGATCGGCGTCCAGGTGCGGCCGTTGTCTGTCGAGCGGTTGAGGATGTTCCCGGCGTAGTACATGACGTTCGGGTCGCTCGGGTCGAACTGCAGCGGGGTCAGCCAGTTGCGCCGCTGCGAGGTCGTCTGGCCGGTGCCGATGTTCTGGCGGGGGGTGCCGCCGGAGTTCTCCGACCGGTAGCAGGAGCCGTACTGGCTGCACCCGAAGACGATGTTCGGGGAATCCGGGTGGATGACCACCTGGAGGCCGTCACCGCAGCCGATGGCGTTCCACGGGCCACCGACGCCGTTGTAGCCGCGATTGCAGCCGTTGTCCTGCGCGCCACCGACCTTCAACACCGGATCGGTCTGCGCCACGTCCACCGTGTAGAACTGGGTGTAGGGCTCGTAGGTCGCCTTGACCCAGCCGCTCGCGCCGTTCGCCTCGGATCGGTAGAGGCCGCCGTCGTTGCCCAGGTAGACCCGTCCGGGCACCTTCGGGTCCCAGCGCATCGCGTGCTGGTCGGCGTGCACGCCGCTTACCGACGAGAAGCTCTGCGCGCCGTTGGTCGAGCGCATCAGGTTGACCCCGGTGAGGAAGACGTGATCGGAGTTGCCGGGGTCGACGAAGAGCTTGCCGAACCACCAGCTGAACGTGGACTGGGATGCCTGACCGGCGGTGACCGGGGTCTGCGTCCAGCTGTCGCCTCCGTCGTCGGAGCGGTAGAAGGCGCGGAACGGGCCGAGTGCGGTGCCGACGTACGCGTACAGCCGCTGGGGGTTGTCCGGGGCGACCGCGATGCCCCAGCGGCCCTGGTCGGCGTCGGTGGGCAGGCCGTTGGTCATCCGCGACCAGGTGCGGCCGGCGTCGTCGGAGCGCCAGAGGCTGGAACCGAGCCCGCCGTAGGTGCGCTGATGCGGTTCGCGCAGGTGGTCCCACATCGCCGCGTACATCCGGCGCGGGTTGCTCGGGTCGATGACGACCTCGGTGGCGCCGGTGGTGGCGTTCGGCGGCGCGAGCACCTGCTTCCAGCTGTTCCCGCCGTTCTCCGAGAGGTAGACGCCGCGCTGACCACCCGGTACGAAGAGGTTGCCGCTGGCGGCGGCGAAGATCCGGTCCTCGTTGCTCGGGTCGATGGCGAAGCGGCCGATGGCGTGGCTGTCCTTCAGGCCGACGTGCCGCCAGGTCCTGCCTCGGTCCTTCGAGCGGTAGATGCCGTCGCCGCCGAAGGTGATCGAGCCGCCACCCGGCTGGGCCTCGCCGGTTCCGGCGAAGAGGACGCCGTCGCTGGTCATCGCGACCGCGCCCATGCTCTGCGTCCCGTCGTCCGGCCAGGCCGTCTCGAACGTGGCGCCGGCGTCGTCGGACTTCCAGACGCCGCCGGAGGCGGCGGCGATGAAGATCTGGTCGGGGACCTGCGGGTCGACGGCGATGTCCACGACCCGGCCGCCGATGTTGCTGGGCCCGAAGAAGTTCCATTCCCGCTGCGCCAGGTGGCGGTAGAGGAGGCGGGTGCGCAGGTTGAGATCGTGGGCCTCGCCGCGAGCCTTCGCGTACTTGGCCACCGAGAGGTCCCGGCTGCCGTCGCTCATCCGCTGGGCGGTCATCCACTCGTCGGGGATTTCCATCGGACCGGTGGGCGAGTTGGTGGCCAGCGACTCCTGGACCGGCCGGGGTGCGGACGAGGCGGTCAGCGCGAGCGCGATGACCAGCCCCAGGCTCGTTGTCATCGCGAGGCCGCGGTACCTTCGGACGAGCGTGAGTCTCATGCAGTCTCCCTGTCCACGCGCCATGGCGACCGGAAAGTGGCCCTCAGTGCGCACGTTAGACAGTGGAGTGACCGACGTCACCGAGCATCTGTTGCGAGTCGACCGGTCTGATTAGGACACCTGTCGAGAGCGAGCGAGCCCGATCGCGCCGGCGTGCACGGGACGCCCGGTTCCAGGTGGGCGTGCACCAGCTCAGTCTGATGGTCAGTTGCTCTGGAACTCGGGTAGGCCGGCCTCGTCCGAGTCCGGCCCGACCACCGCGGTCAGCGTCGTTCCGTCCGCGCAGAGCGCGGTGGCCCGCAGATACGTCCGTCGTTCCTGCGCCCGCATCAGCACCTCGGCCTCGAACACCTCATCCTCGGCGCGCAGCAGGTCGATGTCGCCACGGCTCTCATAGTGGGCGCGGACGTCCAGCGGGGTCATCCGGATGGTGGCCGCGACCGTGGTCAGGGCGCCCTGCTCGACCACCGAGGTGACCCGCGCGCCTTCCGGCAGGAGCAGGCCGGTGACCTGGCTGTCAACCTCGGCGTCGGCGTCCAGCGGCACCCGGTCGCAGCTGGGCAGGTTCGCGAGCATTCCCGGCCCCCGGTCGGTGGGCTGCCCGGCGTCCGTGCCGCCGCAGGCGACGAGCAGCGGAACCGTGACGACGACGGCGAACATCCGGAGTCTCACCGCAGCAGGATGTCACGCTTAGCGCAGCACCCGCCAGCGTCGCACCATCAGCAGCAGCGCGGTGATGATGCCCCCGGTGACCACCATGAGGACGCTCGTGATCATGGCCCCGTAGGCGAAGCCGGAGAACTCGAAGACCTGGTCGAAGATGTAGACCGGCAGGTAGAGGGTGGCGTTGGCGGGCCGGCCGTCGGTGAGGACGTACGCCGGCACGAAGTTGACCTGCAGGGTGAGGATCGTGTCGCGGACGGCGAGCAGCACCAGCACCGGCGCGAGCAGCGGCAGCGTGAGCCGGCGCAGCTGGCCGAACGGGCCGCAGCCCTCCAGCGCTGCCGCCTCGTACAGCCGTCCGTCGAGCATCCGTCGGGCGGCGAGCACGACGATGAATCCCTCACCGATCGGGAACGCGAGCATCAGCGCCACCGCCACCCGTGCGGAGCCGGGCTCGGCGAGCCAGTTCATGCCCGGGTGGCCGAAGAGCCCGAGCAGTTGGTTGAGCGGGCCGTAGAGCGGGTTGAGCACCCACAGGAAGAGCACCGCCAGGGCCACGTCGGGTACGACGCTCGGCAGGTAGACCGCGACCCGGAACCAGCGGCCGCCAGGGCGGGGCGCGGCCAACAGCAGCCCGAGCCCGATGGCGGCCAGCAGCCGCAGCGGTACGGCCAGCGCCAGGTGGATCGCGGAGGCCCGGATGCTGTCGGCGAGGAAGCCGTCGGCGAGCAGGCGGCGCGCGTTGTCCAGGCCGACGAACTGCGGGTCCCGGGTCAGTCCGGTGTGGTCGGTGAACGCGTAGCCGAGGTTGAGCAGTGCGGGCAGCGCGATCAGCAGCGCGACCGCCACCGCGTACGGCGCGAGGAACGCCCACGCGGTCAGCGGCCGGCTGACCCGGCCGGTGCTCACCGGCGTCGTCCGGTGTCGGCGTCGAAGCGGTGGATCCGGCCCGGGTCGGCGCGCAGTCGTACGTGGTCGCCCGGCCATACGCCGGGTCGCGGGCCGGTGCGGACGGTCAGCCGCGTGCCGTCGTCGCAGCGGGTCAGCAGGATGGCCTCGCTGCCGAGCGCCTCCACCGCCTCGACGGTCGCCGCCACCGGTCCGTCGGGGTCGAGGCTCAGATCCTCCGGGCGTACGCCGAGGGTCAGGTCGGTGCCGCCGCCCAGCACCCCGCCGCCGCGTACCAGGTTCATCGGCGGGCTGCCCAGGAAGCCGGCTACGAAGGTGTCCGCGGGTTCGTCGTAGACCTGCTGCGGCGGGCCAATCTGGCGGACCCGACCGTGGTCGAGGACGACGACCCGGTCGCCGAGCGTCATCGCCTCGGCCTGGTCGTGGGTGACGTGGATGGTGGTGGTGCCCAGTTCGCGGTGCAGGGTGAGCAGGTCGGCGCGGGTGGCGAAGCGCAGCGGCGCGTCCAGGCTGGCCAGCGGCTCGTCGAGCAGGTAGACGGTCGGCTCGCGCAGCAGCGCGCGGGCGAGGGCGATGCGCTGGCGCTGCCCGCCGGAGGTCTCGTCGGGGTAGCGGTCGAGCAGATCGGCGATGCCGAGCCGGTCGGCCGCCGCCCGGGCGCGCTCGTCGGCCTCCGCGCGCCGGACGCGGCGGACCCGCAGCCCGAACAGCAGGTTGCCGCGGACGGTGAGGTGGGGGTAGAGCGCGTAGTCCTGGAAGACCATTGCCACCGCGCGGCGGTGCGGTGGCACCTGGGCCACGTCCTGCCCGTCGACGACGACCCGGCCATGGTCCGGCCGGTCCAGGCCGGCGATCAGCCGCAGGATCGTCGACTTGCCGGAGCCGGACGGGCCGACCAGGGTGACCATCTCGCCGGCGCGCACCGCCAGGTCGACGCCGTCGAGGGCGACGACCTTCCCGTACGACTTGGTCAGCGATTCGAGTCGGATCACGCCCTGCTCAGCCACCGGCGCCTACCGTGAGCGTAAAGAGCGGCCGGAGCTTCTCCTCCAGTTGTCGCAGCCCCTCCTCGCGTCCGATCCGGCCGTAGAAGACCTCGGCGAGCAGCCCCCCGGCCTCGCGCTCCACTCGCGACCAGGTGCCGGTGCGCGGGGTGGCGCGCAGGTGCGGCTCGGCGTCGAGGTAGATCCGCGACGACCGAGGGGGCTGCTGCGGGTCGAGGAAGTCGGGGGAGTTGGCCACGTCGAGCCGGGACGGCACCGTGCGGCCCGACCCGGCGAGGATCCGCTGGCCCTGCCCGCCCATCGCGAACTCGATGAACCGCCAGGCCTGGTCGTGGTCGGGTAGGCCGGCGCTCATGCAGTAGGCGTCGCTGTGCAGGATCGACGCGGGTACGCCGCCCGGCGCGATCGGCAGCGGCGCCGCGTCCCAGGTGAAGCCGTCGATGGTGCGCAGCGTCGGCACGGCGACCCGGCTGTTGAGGTACATGCCGAGCGTGCCGCGCAGGAACCGGGCCTCACTCGACTCGCTCTGCTCCTCGGCGTCCGGCGGCACGACGTGGTGCTTCAGTTGCAGGTCGAGGAACCAGTCGACGGCGGCGCGGCTGGCCGGGTCGCCGGTGAGGGTCAGGGTGGTCGGCTTGTCCGGGTGGTCGACCAGCTCACCCCGGTTGGACCAGACGAACGGGGCGAGCCGCGGCAGGGACGGCTCCACGCCCACGCCGTACTTCCCGTCGCCGGTCAGGGCCCGCCCGGCGGCCAGGAAGTCGTCCCAGGTCCAGCCGGCCTTCGGCAGTGGCACGCCGGCCGCCGCGAACAGGTCGGCGTTGTAGTAGACGACCAGGGAGGACATGTTCTGCGGCAGGCAGGTCAGCGTCTTGCCGTCGAACCGGAAGGCGTCCAGTGCCCGCGGGGAGAAGTCGCTCTCGTTCAGCGCCGCGCTGCGGTCGAGGTACGCCTGCGCTGGTTCGATCGCCTGCTGGGCGGCGAACTGGCCGTAGCGGCGGTAGTTGAGCAGGAACACGTCGGGTGGCTGCCCGCCAGCGAACGAGGTGGTCAGGCGGGCCATCAGATCGTCCTGGGTGGCGACGGGGGAGAGGTTGACGGGCACGTCGGGGTGGGCCTGCTCGAAGGCGGCGACCAGGCTGCGGTAGCCGGCGATCTCCTCAGCGTCGCCGAAGAGCACGACCGTGATTCCTGGCCGGTCGGCCGCGCGGTCGCCGGCGCCGCAGCCGGCCGCGTAGCCGAGCAGCAGCGCGGCGGTGATCAGGGCAACCCATCGTCGAGCGCGGACCGTGCTCATCTACGACCTCCAGATCTCAGTGCCGCTAGCGGATCGTCGTTGAGCAGGATTCGCTGAGCGAGCAGGAACACCACCACGCACGGCGCTGTCGCGACAACGCAGGCGGCCATCAGCAGCGGCCAGTCCGTCGGGTTCAGCAGCCGCAGGAACTGCAGGCCGAGCGGGTATGTGTAGCGGTCACCGCTCTGCAGGTAGAGCAGCGGGTCGATCAGGTTGGACCAGTGCAGCGTGAAGGCGAGCACGCCGACGGCCAGCGTCGCCGGGCGCACCTGCGGCAGCGCCACCCGGCGCCAGATCGTCAACCAACCGGCGCCCTCCAGCCGGGCCGCCCCGAGCTGGGTGTCCGGCACGCCGCCGAAGCTCCACGCGTAGAGCAGCACCAGGAAGGGGCTGCCGGCGAGCAGCGCCGGGGCCAGCAACGGGAGGTACGTGTCGACCACGCCGGCCAGCCGGAACAGCTCGAACCGGGTGGCCCACACGGCGGTGACCGGCACCAGGAGCACCGCCAGCAGGCCCAGGACCGCCCGGCGGCGGGCCACCGGCGTCAACAGCCGCAGCCCGAAGCCGGTCAGTGAGGCGACGATGACGGTCAGGGGCACGGCGACCGCGACGACCAGCGCCGAGTTGGCCAGGTACCGGAACAGCGGGATCAGCTCCGGCAGCCGGGCGTACGCGGCCGCGGTCGGTTCGGGTGGGAGTACCTCGAAGGTGCGGGGCGGGGGCAGGCCGGCGGGTCGTAGTGAGCCGACCACCATGAACCACAGTGGTGCGGCGAAGAGCGCCGCGAACGCCGCCGGCACCAGGAACCGCCCAATGAACCGCGGGATCACGGCTGGGCCCGAGAACTGCACATCCCGCCCTTCCCGTCGCCCGGCAACCGGTGGCGCGCTCGTCTCCGATGCCGCCGATGGGCTCCGCCGGTGACCCTGGGTGACGGTCGGGTCGACCGGCGGAGGTGGTGCGGCGAACCTATGGCCGGGCGGCCGGCGCGTCATCGGGCACCTGTTGGAATCACCCGCTGTCCGGTCCTACGCCTGTCGAGATGCGACAGACGTAGGACCGGACGACGATCACCTCCCGCATCTGTCCGATGACCATCCGTGAATCGGTTTCTAGGGTGCGAGGCAACTGCCGCACCGCCGGCACGTCGTCCTCGCCTGGGACGACCGGGTCCACGGCCGGTGCCGGAGATGGGGAGGAGCACGATGCGAACCACAAGGAGCTGGTGGCGAGCGTCGGTGGTGGTCGTTGCGGCCATCGCCGTCGGCCTGCCGGCGGCAACCGCGACGGCGAACCCGACGGCGGGCCGGGTCAGGCCGGTCATTCAGCACGGAGTCACCCAGCCGGTGTTCGGGTATGCCGACGCGATCCGCGAGCGGGTATTCGTCACCTCCGACGTCGACACCGATGGCGACGGCGCCCGCGACGTCGTGGCGATGGACATCATCCGGCCCAAGGCCAGCCAGGCGGGTCTGCGGGTGCCGGTGATCATGGATGCCAGCCCCTACTACTCCACCGTGTGTCGCGGCAACGAGAGCGAATGCAAGGCCGACATCGACGGCGACGGCCTCAACGACCAGTGGCCGCTCTTCTACGACAACTACTTCGTCCCGCGCGGCTACGCGGTGGTCCTGCTCGACATGATCGGCACCAACAACTCGACCGGCTGTCCGGTCACCGGTGGTCGCGCCGACAACATCAGCGCGCCGACCGCGATCGACTGGCTCAACGGTCGTCGGGCCGGCACCGACGCGGCCGGCACGCGGGTCGTCGCCGACTGGCACAACGGTAAGACCGGCATGATCGGCAAGTCGTACGACGGGACGCTGGCTAACGCGGCCGCCGCCAGCGGCGTGCGGGGGCTCACCACCATCGTGCCGATCTCGGCGATCTCCAGCTGGTACGACTACTCACGCAGCAACGGCCTGGTCACCCGGGCGAACAACTACTCCGGCAGCCTCTCCAACACGGTCACCAACCCGGAGCGGCGGGAGCACTGTGCGGCGGTGCGGACCCAGCTCGGCGTCGACGGCGACGACGTCACCGGCGACTACAACGCCTTCTGGGCGGAGCGAGACTACGTCCCGCACGCGGACCGGGTGCGAGCGAGTGTGTTCGTGGTCCACGGCATCAACGACAACAACGTCCGCGCGGACCACTTCAGCAAGTGGTGGGACGCGCTGGCCGAGGAGAACGTGCCGCGCAAGCTCTGGCTGACCGGCACCGGTCACATCGACCCGTTCGACTTCCGTCGGGGTGAGTGGGTGGACACCCTGCACCGGTGGTTCGACTTCTGGCTGCACGGGGTGAAGAACGGCATCATGGCCGAGCCGATGGCCGACATCGAGCGCACGCCGGACGTCTGGGAGACCTACCGCAGCTGGCCGATCCCGGCCGTCCGGAGCACCCAGGTGTTCCTGCGCCCCGGCGACGAGGGGGCGGCCGGCGGGCTGTCGGTCCGCCCGCAGCCGGGTAAGGCGTCCCGGACGTTCCAGGACACCCCGTCGATGAGCCAGACCAACGCGATCCGGCACCCGTCGGACCCGGCGGCGAACACGGAGAACCGGTTGGTCTTCCTCTCCCAGCCGCTGCGCAGGCCGCTGCACATCTCGGGTACCCCGATCGTCAAGATCAACGCATCGGTGAACGGCGAAGACACCAGCTTCGCCGGCCTGCTGGTGGACTACGGCACCCGGCCGCGGTTCAGCACCTCGGGCGACGGTATTCGGACGCTGACCACCGAGGACTGCTGGGGCAACTCGGCCACCTGGGGCGGACACGCCGAGGACGCCTGCTACCGACAGACCGAGAAAACCGTCGTCACCGATTCGCAGGAGCTGGTGACCAAGGGCATCCTGGACGGCCTCAACCTGAAGTCGCCGTCCGTGACGACGCCGCTGGTGCCGGGCAAGAAGAACTCCGTCGACGTGCCGCTGCTTCCCGAGGACTACGTCTTCGCGGCTGGCAACCAGGTCGGCGTGGTGCTGCTCGGCTCGTACTCCGGCTACAGCAGCCGGGCGAAGCAGAACCGGGCCGACATCACCGTCCACTTCGACCGCAGCCGGATCGAGCTACCGATCGTCGGTGGCCGGTTGGCGGCCGTGGCCGCGGGCCTGTAATCGGGGACCCGGTGGGCGGGGCGGCGGCCCTGCCCACCGGTGTCACTCCTGCGGCCGGTAGGCGCCGGTCAACCGGCCCAGCTTCAGCGCCAGGTGCAGACAGAGCCGCTCGTTTCCGTTCTTCAGGTCGGTGTCGGCCAGCTCCTCGATCCGCTGTAGCCGGTAGTAGAGCGTGGTGCGGTGCAGGCGTAGCTGCTTGGCCGTGGCGTGCGCGTTCCCGGCCAGATCCAGATAGCGCTCCAGGGTCTGCAGCAACACCGGGTTCGGCTGCTCCTGCAGCAACCGTTCAAGCCCGGGGTGCACGTCGGCGATGTCCAGGTGCCGACCCTCCATCCGCGACAGCACCCGGTATATGCCCAGCCCCGCCCACGACACCACCGGGCCGAGCGCCGGCAACCGCACGCCCACCCGGGCCGACTGCAGCGCCTCCCCGTACGACGCGATCGCCTCGGTCAGCCGGGGCCGCGGCTGCCCGACCCCGACCACGATGCGCTCCACCGAGCCGAGCCCGCGGGTCGCCTGCCGCAGGTTGTCGTCGAGCAGTTTCGCGACGACCTCGGGAGAGGGGCGCCCGGCACCCCGCTCGCCGCAGAGCAGTAGCACCCCGTGGTCGTCGCGGACCAGGTGCAGCGCCTCCCGGGTGCCGATCCACCGCCGGGTGGTGACCAGCGCCTGCTCCAGCGCCAGCCGGGCCACCTCGTCGGGCGGCTCGCCGTGCAACGGCACCAGCTGCGCGACAAGGGCGGTGGCCGGCCCGTCCCCGGCGATCAGGCCGGCCTCGCGCAGGGTCCGCACCGACTGGTCCCGGCTGGCCTCGCTGTCGGAGAGCAGGGTCCGCGCCGCCTCGCTCTCGCGTTGGGAGGCCAGCTCACCGAGGAGGTTCTCCCGGTACAGCGCCAGCGACAGCTCGCTCATCAGACCGGTGGCGGTGATGTCCGCGTCGGCCATCGTGCCGTCGGGGTCGATGAACCAGACAAACCCCAGCAGCAGGTCCTGGTGACGGATCGGCACGCAGACCCGCGGCAGCAGGTCGAGCTCTCGCGACGCCTGCGTGCGCACGGCGGTACGGGCGTCCATGATGCCGAGGTCCCGGAACCACGCCATCACCTCCGGGGTGGTCTGCCGGCGCAGGATGGACGCCTTGCGCACGTCGTCCATCAACCCGGTGTGCTCGCTGTAGACCACCACCCGCTGACGGCGGTCCTCGATCAGCGCCGGGCGGCCCGCGTACACGGCGAGAGCGTCGACAAGGCGTTGCAGCTCCCCTTGCATGAGATCCTCCCGTCGCCTCTTCACTGCGTCACCGCAGCGGTACCCCGAAGGGGCTCTGCCCGAGTCTCCCGGCGGCCCGGTGCCCACCGCGCCACAGAACGATCATGCTGGGCGACGCGGACCTTCACAACCGTCTATCGGGCCGTAGCCGGCGATTCCGGCCGTGGACGGACCTGTACGAGCTGCGCATGGGGCCAGCTGCGCCGCGCGTCATCGGTTTGAAGCGGACCTCGGCTGGCTGCCGCCGGCGGCCCGCCGACTGGTCGGTCCGACGCCGCTCACGGCCGGGGCCCTCTCCACCGGTCGGGTGACCGCTAGGCTGACCATTCCTGGCCTCGCCACCTGGAGAAACGCCCATGTCCGACAGCGTCTTCGCGCAGTTCAGCGCCGACGACGACCAGCTCGCCGTCGGGCTGCTCGTGCAGCCGGCGATCAACGCCGCCCTGGTGCACAACCGGGTGCCGTTGGTCCGTCACCTCACGCTCGTCAACCGTGGCGCGGTGCCGCTGAACGAGGTGACGCTGACGCTGGAGTTGCTCGGCCCGGACGGTGCGCTGACCGAGCCGTGGACGCGTACGCTGACCGCCCCGTTGCGTCCGGGGGCGAGCACGAGCTGGGACGACTTCCGGGACTTCACGCCCGACCGAGTGCTGCTGTACCGCACCGACGAGGCGTTCCCGGTCGACTACCGCCTCATCGTCGAGGCAGTCGAGGCAGATGACAAGGCGTTGACGCTGGTTGCCCCGTCAAGAGTGTTGGCCCACAACGAGTGGTTCAACAGCCCTGCCCTGTACGACAGCCTGGCGGCCTTCGTGCAGCCGAACACCCGGGCGGTGGAGGCGGTCCTGCGGGCTGCCGCCCAGATCCTGCTCGCGCGGACCGGCTCCGGCTCGCTGCAGGGCTACCAGGAGGGTTCGGAGCGGGCGGCGCTTATCGCCGGCGCCGTGTACGAGGCGCTGCGCCAACTCGAGATCACCTACCAGACCCTGCCGGCGTCCTTCGAGAACACCGGCCAGAAGGTACGGACGACAGCCGCGGTGCTCGACGGCCGGCTCGGCAACTGCCTCGACTTGTCGGTTACCTACGCCGCGTGCCTGGAGGCGGCAGGGCTGCACCCGCTCATCTTCATCACCGACGGGCACGCCTTCGGCGGCTTCCTGCTGGAGGAAGAGCGGCTGGGCTCGGCCGCGGTCATCGAGAGCAACCTGCTGATCTCGATGGTGGACTCCGGCCGGGCGGTGCCGGTCGAGCTGACCCGCATCGGGCCGGGCGCGCAGTCGGCGGCCTTCACCGAGGCGGTGCAGGCTGGCCTCGGCCACTTCCGTAGCCAGGGGCAGCGGCCGCAGGGCGTCGTCGACGTACACCTGGCCCATCGCTCGGGGATCCGCCCGCTGCCGTCAGCCGACGAATTGGTCACCACGACGCTGGTCAAGGAATCGACCGCCGACGCAGGGGCGTCCCTCGACCTTCCGCCCGGCGTTGCCGCCGCGAAGCTGCGCCAGCTCGCCGACGACGGTGACGAGGTGCCGCAGCAGTCCGACGGTTCGCCGGCGCGCGTCCAGCAGTGGAAGAAGTCGCTGCTCGACCTGAGCCTGCGCAACCCACTGCTCAACCTGCCCAAGCGTGGCCGCGGCCTGGACCTGCACGTGCCGGCGGGTGCCCTGGCCCTGCTCGACGACCTCATCCACGACGGCCGTCAGGTGCAGGTTATCCCGCAGGACGCCATCAGCCACGTCCACGAGCTGGCCGGGGCACGTCGGGCGCAGGACCTCGACGCCGAAATTCTCACCCGGGAACTGCGCACCGACCGTCGGGTCTACGGCGCGGTCACCGACGCCCGCTACAAGACGGCGATGCGGGCGCTGCAGCGCGAGGCGCGCACGATGGAGCAGGAGACCGGCAGCAACTACCTCTACCTGACCATCGGCACCCTGGTGCACACCAAGACGACCGGGGGAGAGGCGTACGCGCCGCTGTTCCTCCTACCGGTGCGCATCGAGGGCGGCAGCGGCCGTCGCCCGTACGCGATGGTCATCGACGGCACCGAGGTCGCCAGCCCGAACTACTGCCTGATCGAGTGGCTGCGGGTCAAGCACAGCGTCCGGATCCCGGCGTTGGAACAGCCGGTCCTCGACGAGCACGGCATCGACATCGCCAAGACCCTGGCCGCGATCAACACCGGCCTGCTCGACAACCGGCTCAACTACCGCATCGACGAGACCGCCAGCCTCCGGCTGCTGCAGTTCTCCACCTTTCAGATGTGGCGGGACCTCACCGACCACTGGCCCCGGTTCATGGAGAACCCGGTCGTCCGGCACCTGGTCGAGTCGTCCGGCGCCACGTTCGACGACCCGGCTCGCCCCGAGCACGACGTCGATGTCGCTGTCGACGAGGCGGACCTGCACCTGCCCATCCCCGCCGACGGGTCGCAGATGCAGGCCATCGTGCGCGCCGAGCGCGGCCACTCCTTCGTCCTGGAGGGCCCGCCCGGCACCGGCAAGTCTCAGACCATCACCAACATGATCGCCCGGGCGGTCAGCGCCGGCCGGTCGGTGCTGTTCGTCGCCGAGAAGCAGGCCGCGCTGGAGGTGGTGAAGCGCCGCCTCAAGCAGATCGGCCTCGGGCCGTTTGCGCTCGACCTGCACGGGCGCAAGCAGTCCCTCAACGCGATCCGCCAACAGCTGCGCGATGCCCTCGACCAGTACGACCAGGGCGGCGACGGCACCTGGACGGCCGTCGAGACCGCCTACCGGACCCGGCTCGCCCCACTGACCGAGTACCCGGCTCAGGTGCACACCACCAACCCCGTCGGGATGTCGCTCTGGTCGGCCTACGAGCAGGTCCTGGCGTACGGAGACGGCCCGGTCGCCCCCATTCCGGTGAGCTACCTGCACGCGCCCGCCGAGGCACGCGCTCGGGTCGAGACAACCCTGCGGGAGTTCCCAGCGGCCGCCCGCTCGGCGCGGATCCGGGCCGCGCACCCGTGGGCGCTCGGCGGATGCCGCAACCTCGACGGGCTGCACGGCGCCGCCGTCACCGAGATCGCCGCTGAGCTCGAACGTCTCCGTGCCGACCTCGCCACCCACCCGCACCTGGTCGAGCTGCTGCGGACGCTGCCCGCCCCGGAGACCGTGAGCGAGCTGCAGGCGGGCGCCTGGCTCGCCGTACGCGGAATGTTGCCGGACCGGCAGACCACCCTGCACGCCAGCGACCGACGGTGGGACGAGGCGATTGCCCGGCTCCAGGCGGACCTGGCGGCCTTCCGGCAGGGCTTCGCCGGTGAGCTCGCCACCTTCCGGCCGGACGTGTTCGCCCGCCCGGAGTTGACCGCCTGGCACGGTGAGGCCCAGGAGGCGGCGAAGAAGCTGCTCGGCAAGCGCAAGCGCCGGCAGGCCATCGTGGATCGGCTGGCGGTGCACCTGGTTGCCGGTGCGACGCTCGACGTCGATCGGGTGGAGGTTGCCACCGGTCGGCTGGTGGCCGCCCAGGCGCAGGCGGTCGCGCTCCACCAGCATGTTGTCGCAGTGGGCGGGCTGCGGCTGCCGCAGTGGCAGCCCACGGACCCCAACGCGCAGGAGCGGCTGACCGAGGCGGTCGAGGCGACCCGGGCCGGCCGGACGCTCCTGGCCCGGCACCCGCAGGCCTGGGAGCTGTTCCACAGCGGGTTCACCGACGTCGGCGCGACCCTTCTCGACCGGTTCGCCTCGCGGTGGCGAGCCTGGCGCGGGGTGCTGCGCTCCGCCGGGCCGGAGCTGACCCTGTGGGCCGCCGGTTCACACTGGGTCGACGCCTGGCAGCGCGACGGCGCGGCCTGGCTGCACGAGTTGCAGAGCGAGGAGCTGTTCCCGCTGCGCCGATGGGCGACCGTCCTCGCCCACGCCGACGTGCTCGCCTCGGCCGGCCTCACCGACTATCGGGACCAGCTGCTGCGCGCCGAGGTGCCCGCGCAGCTCGCTGAGGAGGTCTATCGGCGGGGAGTCGCAACGGCGTCCCTCGCCGAGCGGGTACGCGCCGGCGGCCTGCAGTACTTCGACCCGGAGCTGCACGACGACGAGATCAGCCAGTTCGAGGCGGCCGCCGGTGAGCTGCGGTCCGCGCTGCCGACGCAGCTGCCGTCGGTGCTGGTCCGTCGCCGCCCCTTCAGCCCGACCGACCGGCGTGGCCGCTTCGCCGACTTCGCTGCGGAGCTTCGCCGCAAGCGGGGCGGCAGGTCCTTCCGGGAGCTGTTCGAGCAGTACCCGGACGCAGTGCTCGCACTGACCCCGTGCGTGCTGGTCAGCCCCGCGTCCGCGGCGAACTTCCTGGCACCGGGGAGCCAACGCTTCGACCTTGTCATCTTCGACGAGGCCTCGCAGATCCGCGTGGCGGAGGCGATCGGCGCGATGGGCCGGGGCAGTGCCGTGGTGGTGGTCGGCGACTCCCGGCAGATGCCGCCGAGCAGCATCATGCAGGCCAGCCACACCGTGGACGAGGTCGACGAGGGCAACGGCCCGGTGCCGGAGGACCTGGAGAGCATCCTCAGCGAGGCCGTCGAGTCAGGGCTGCCGCAACGGTGGCTGTCCTGGCACTACCGGAGCCACGATGAGTCACTCATCGCCTTCTCGAACCGCTACTACTACGACAACAAACTCTCCAGCCTCCCGTCGCCCGGTGCCACGAGCACCGCGGGTGTCACCTGGCGGCGCGTCGACGGCCAGTACGACCGGGGCGGATCACGGACCAACGAGGTCGAGGCGCGGGCGATCCTCGCGGACATCACCCGGCGGTTGCACGACCCGACGACCGCCACCCAGTCCGTCGGCGTGGTCACCTTCAACATCCAGCAGCGGGACCTCATCCTCAACCTGCTTGAGGAGAGCGTCGACCCGATAATCCGCGAGCATCTTTCCGGTGCGGTCGCGGAGCCGATCTTCGTCAAGAACCTGGAGAACGTGCAGGGCGACGAGCGGGACGTCGTCCTGTTCTCCCTGGCCTTCTCCACCAACCCGGAGACCGGCCAGCTCCCGCTGAATTTCGGTCCGCTCAGCCAGGCGGGCGGCGAGCGGCGGCTCAACGTGGCCATCACCCGCGCCCGCCGCCAGGTCGTCCTGTATTCGTCCTTCGACCCGTCGGACATCGACCTGTCCCGTACGTCCGCGCTGGGCACGCAGCACCTGCGGGCGTACTGCGAGATGGCCGCCGCCGGTGCGGACCGTCTGGGTGACCTGGCCACCGACCGCACCGAGCGGCGCAGTCGGATTCGCGAGGAGGTGGCCGCGGCGCTGCGCGACCGCGGCCACGAGGTCCGCACCTCACACGGCCTCTCCGACTTCACCGTGGACCTCGCCGTCCGCATGCCAGGGGCGCCGCGGTGGCAGGTGGCCGTCATGCTCGACGGCCCCGACTGGAGCGCCCGCCCGACGGTGGCGGACCGGGACTCGGCGCCCGCGCTGCTTCGTACGATCATGGGCTGGCCGGAGGTGGTGCGGTTCTGGCTGCCGGCGTGGATCCACGACCGGTCGGCGCTGCTCGACCAGGTCGACGAGGCGGTCACCCGAGCCGAGGCCCCCGCGACAGCCGAACCGGAGCCCGAGCCGGAAGAGGCGCAACACGGCGAGATCGAGCTGTCGCAGCCGCGCGCCGCAACGGACATCGAGCCGTCGCCGTCGCGCCCGGCGCGGGACGCCGAGTTGCCACAGTCGCGCCTCGCCGCGGACGAGGAGCCCCTCCGGGGCGCGTCGTTGGCGCCCGTCACCGGACTCGCCGCCGTGTCCGCACCGCCTTCGGTGACGGTCGCGCCCGCGAGAGCGTCAGGCACCATCACGGCGAGCCCGTTCGTTCCGTACGTCCCGACGCCGCTCGGCGACCAGGCGGACCTCGACCTGCTCGCCACCGATCAGCGGGTACGCAGTCTGATGCGGACCGCGCTCCGCGAGATCATCGAGGCGGAGGGACCTGTCGAGCAGCACCGGCTCGCGCGCCTGGCCCTCGCCCGGTTCGGCTTCCTCCGAACCCGTGAGGACCGCCGCACCGCCGTGCTCGCCCTCGTCGACTCCCGACGGCTGTACGCGCACCCGACCGTGAGCCGGTACGCCTGGCCCGACGGGGCTGACCCGCAGACGTACCGCGCGTACCGGGTCACCCAGGCCAGCAACGACCGGGCGTTCGAGGAGGTGCCGCCCGAGGAGGTGGCCAACGCCTTCGTGCACGTGCTGCAGCACGCGCCGAGCATGGACGAGGAGCGGCTGCTGCGCGCCGGCCTGGAGCGGCTCGGCTACCGCCGCCGTACCGACAAAATCGACAAGCTGCTCCGGTACGGGCTCCACGTCGCCCTGACCAGTGGCCGCCTCCGCTTCGACCAGGAGGGCCGCCTCACCCTGGCCTGACCGGCGCACAAGGGTTCGTCAGCCGCTGACGCCCCGACGTCGGCGCGCCCGTCGTGTCAGGACGGTCAGCCGGCACCGTTCGAGCGCTGGATGAGGTGCTGCACCCACTTGTCGAACTTGCCGCTGGCCCCGCCGAGCAGGCCGGTCAGATCCTGCTCGGTGACCATTCCACGGTCGGTCAACGACACGATGAGGCCGCGCAGCCGCCGGTGGTCGTCCGCCTCCGAGGGCTCGACCGGGCCGCCGGTGCCCATGTGCCGCTGCAGGTCCTGGAGGATGTCCATCATCTGCGGCAGCGTCTCGATGATCTGCGACAGGCCGGTTTCGTGCGGGCTCGACGAGCCGCGCAGGTCCTGCAGGGTCAGGGCGACCGACATCGGGGTGACGATGTCGGCGTCCGTGGTTATCGAGTCGATGGCACGGCCGAGCTGTTCCTTGGCGGAGTGGACGCTGTCCAGGTCGGTGTGGTCGACCAGGATCGTGCGCATGCCCTGCACGTCGAAGGGGAGTTGCTGGTCCTTCGCCATCAGCTGCACGAACGGCTTTCGCAGCGCGTGCCGCACGGCCAACTCGTAGAAGACGTTGGCGTTCTGGTCGGTGAGGTCGGCGATGACCAGGTCGTTCTGGATGATCCGATCGAGCACCTGCGAGGTGATCAGGCCGGCGCGTTCGATCTCGTCACCCCGGATCGCCTGGAACCCCCGCGCCTCGACTACCGGGCGGATGACGTGCTTGAGGATCTGGTCGCTACGCCGGCGGATCTCGGAGCCCTCCGGGCCGATCGGAGCGATCACGAAACACTCACGGCGGGTGGGTTGCTCGTTACCGTCCCCCATGCGCGACAGCGTAGAGGAGCTCGGCGAGTCTCGCTGTCACGCTGGTCGCGCCCCGGCCCGCTCCCGGTCCCAGCGGGCCCGGTGCGCGGCGAGCAGTTGCCCGGCTTCGGCCGCCGCGTCCGGGGTCACCGGTTCCCGGGCCCAGCGGTCGAGGACCGGTGCCATGCCGTCGACCAGGCACCGGCCGACCGTGGTCAGGCGCGGCTGCGCGGTCAGCACCTGGACGGTCTCCCCGGCGGCCCGGGTCCACCGGGCGAACTCGACCTCGGCGTGGTGCCGGGCGGCCCGGTCATGCTCCACCAGCCGCTGCCGGCGCCAGAAGCCGGCGACCCCCAGGTGGGCGTACGCGCCGTGCAGAAGGCCGTCCAGCGGTCGGGGGTCGGGTCGCCACGGCGCGTAGAACGACTCCTCCGGCCCCGGCTCCACCAGCGGGAACAGGTCAGTCAGCCCGGCCAGCTTCAGGTGCTGGATCTCGTGGGCCAGGGTGACCGCCGTGGAACGGGCATCCGGCGGCAGGGACATCGCCACCGACCCGAAGCCGTGGTGGAACGTGCCGCTGCGGACTCCGGCCCGAGGCGCGGCGAGCGGCACCAGTGCGCAGAGCGCCGCCGACAGCTCCTCGGCGACCGCCCGATGCTCGTCGGTGAGCAGGCGCCACGCCCCGCGCAACCGGTGCAGCCACCGGCCCGGGTCGGAGACGGGACCGGCGATCGGGTGGGCGCCGACCTCGACCGTCATCGGCACGTGTCGCCACGTCCCGGTGTCCAGCAGCAGCCGCAGCGAAAGCCCGCCGTGGGTGGCGCGCAGCTCGGGGAAGGGCCGCCACCGGTGGTCGGGCACGTGGTCGTACCCGATCTCGATCCGCTCGCCGGCGCAGCGCACCTCCGCGCGCCCGCCGGCGCACCGCACCCGGGCGCGGGTCGCCGTGGGGTCGACCCGCAGGGTGCCGAGGCCGGGCAGGTCCAGCCGTCCCGGCGTGGCCGGGTCGAGCGGCACGTCCAGGTCGGCGTCCGCGCGGGCCCGCACCGCCGCGGCCGCGGCCACCGCCGCGAGCAGACCGGGGTACGCCGCCGCGCGTCCGCCCCGGCGCAGCAGCGACGCGGTGCCGAAGGCCCAGGCGGCCACCGGCGGATGGCCCCACGCCGCCCGGCGCTGGTCCCGGGTCAGCCCACCCACCATCCGGTACGCCGCCTCGACCGCTGCCCGGTCCGGATGGTCCACCCGGTGGGTGAGGACGACCAGAGCCCGGACCAGCATCAGGTTCTTGCTGTGCTGTGCGGCCCTCAGCAGCTCGATGGTGGCCGAGCCGCCCTGCCCCTTGGCGAGGTCGTCGAGGATGGATCGCGGCAGCCGGTGCCCGGCCGGCGTCACCGCGCCGCCCTCCGCAGCGCCGTCACGTCCCGGCGCAGGGTGCGGCGGATGTGGCCGATGAGCCGGTACAGGTCGGCGCAGTACACCGACGGGTTGTCGAAGCCGCTACCGGCGCGCCAGCGATGCGTGTAGAGGCCGCCGCCGCAGACCCGGTGCAGGTCGCAGGCGCGGCACTCGGCGGAGAGCCCGGCCACCCCGGCCTGCTGCGCCCGGACGCCGGGCTGGTCCAGGGCGGCGTCGAAGGTGTCCCGGTCCACGTGCAGGCCGGTGTGCCCGGCACCGGCGTGGGCGGCGCCGAGGGTGTCGTCCATCTCGATCGCCCCGTCGGTCTCCACCACGGCGACAGCGACCGGGCTGACCCCCACCCCCGCCAGGCGGGAGGAACCACCGAGCAGGAGTTGGATGATCTCGTCGAAGAGGCGGACCCGGGTCTGCTGCCCGCCGTCGGCGTGCCACTCGTCGAAGACGGCGATGAGCCAGTCCGCGTACGGGGCGTGCAGTGGGTCGGGTGGGCGGCCGGCGGGCGGCGCCGACCAGGTGCCGTGGGGCAGCAGGAAGTCCACCACCGGGGGCTGGTGGGCCAGCAGGCTGCGATAGGTGGTGAGCGGATCGTTGCGCAGGTCGACGGTGCAGAGCAGCCCGTTGAAAAGCCTCCGATACGACCCGGTGAGCCGGTGCAGCGCGGCCTCGACCCGGTCGTGGCTGCCCTGCCCGTCCGGCCCCCGTCGGTGCCGGTCGTGCGCGGTGCGGTCCCCGTCGAGGCTGACGCTGACCCCGACGTCGAGCCGGTCGAACAGGCGCAGGAAGGAGTCGTCCAACCGGAGGCCGTTGGTCTGCACGCTCACCCGCGCCGGCACCGGGGCGGCCCCGCGCCGCAGCAGCTCGACGGCCCGTGCGACGCCGCCCACCCCGGACAGCAGCGGCTCGCCGCCGTGCAGGACGATGCTCACCCCCTCCAGCCCGTGCCGGTGGGCGTGCTCGCCGATCCGCTCCCCGGTGCGCGCCAGCGTCGCCGCCGACATCACCCGGGGTCGGGACCGCCAGCGTTGGTCGGCCATCGTGTAGACGTAGCAGTGGTCGCAGGCCAGATCGCAGCGGCTGTGCAGCTTCACCACGAACTGTCGAAAGGGGACCGGTCGCCTCGGCGGCGCGGAGCGGACCGTCGCGCCGAGCGACGGCTGGTGGCCGCCAACGGGTCCGGGCATCAGACGCTCCGCCGTCCTGTCGGTCGCCGATCCGGCCACCTGACCAGAGTGGAGCATACATCGACATGCGACGTTCCGCGTGCCGCCGCCGACCGGCGGGTGCCGGTGCGGACCCGTCGTACCTGGTCTGACCGCCGTCCGGGTGTCCGCCTGAGGTGCGGCGCACGGTTATCATGAGCACACTCAGCGGATCTGGCCACCGGTCAATGTCTGGCCCGGCGGTGGGGAGCGGACCGGGCGCGGCGCGACACGGAGACAGGCGGTGGTCGGGGATGGACACCGGAGAGGACGACTTCCGTTCGGAGCTGATCGACCTCACCGACCTGGACCTCACCGAGTTGGACGCTCTGCCGGTCGGCGTCCTCGTCGCCGCGCTGCGACGGCTCGACCGCCGCGCCGCCGCCCCCGGTGACCAGTACGCAGGCTTCGAGAGCGCCCTCGATGGCGACGACTGACCCCACGGGCGCCGCGGCCGACGCTGGCGACCCGCACCACCGCCCGGGCCGGGGAGAGCCATGAACATCAGCAGGGATGCGACACCGGGTATCGCCACGATCGTCTCGTTCGTGTCGCCCGCCGACGACACCGGCCGCAGCAGCGCGGTGGCCAACGTCGCCTGGATCCTCGCCGGCAACGGCAAGAAGGTGCTCGCCGTCGACTGGTGCCCGAAGACCCCTCGGGTCTACGACTTCCTGCGCCCAGTCCAGGTGGACGCCGTCCCGGCGGCCCGGGAGCTGGGCGACGACCTCGCCGCCGTGCTCACCCCCGCACCGGACGCGCCGCCGGTGCCACCCGCGACGGTGATCGCACCGACCGCGCCCGAGCAGGGCACCCTCTACCGGTACGCGGTGTCCGGCTCGACCGCCACGTTCGCCATGGTCGGTCTCGGCGCCACCGCCGCCGGCCCGCCCACCGGCGATGCCGCCCGGCTCCGGCAGCTGCTCCAGCAGGCCGAGTACGACTACGTCCTGATCGACGCCCCGGTCGACCTGACCGAGCCGGGGATCACCCACGGCGCGGTGCTCAGCGACGTCGCGGTGGTGTGCATGCCACCTCGCCGGCCGGCGGTGCAGCAGGCGGCCGGGCTCGCCGCGGAGCTGCGGCAGCGGGCCACCGGCGGGATCCGGGTGCTGGCCGCGCCAACCCTGCACGAGGTCCCCGAGCCGTGGCGCGGGGAGTCCCGCGACTTCGTCCGCCAGGCCTTCGCCCGGCTGCTCGAAAAGCCGTCCGACGCCCCCGACCCCGCGGCGGTGGGGATCGTCGAGGTGCCGGGGCGCAACTACGACACCTTCGAGGACGTGTTGTCGGTGCTCGCCGACGAGCCCGACGACGCGGGCAGCCCGCTGGCGGCGTACGAGCGGATCACAGAGTGGATCACCGGGGGTGAGGTCACCCGGGCGGCCCCGGTGCCGGAGCGGATCCGTAAGCGCTACCGGCATGCGGTGCTCCTGGAGCCGGCGGAGAGTCTCGGCGACATCGCCGTGGCGTACGACCCGGTCGACCGGCCGTGGGCGGACTGGATCAGCGGGCAACTGCGCCGCACCGGGGTCCGGCCCCACCTGTGGGCGGTACGCCCCGGCGTGGAGCCCGACTTCGGGCCGAACGCCACCGTGCTGGCGGTCCTCTCGCCGGATCTCGCCGACCGGGCCGGTGCGGAGCTGTCCGGGCTGCGTCCGGAGTCCGCCGACCAGTCGGCGGAGGTGCTCGGCGTGCTGGTGGCCGGCGACGCGTGGCGGGAGCGGTTCGACCCCGAGCGGATCATCGATCTGCGCGCGGCGGACGCCATAAGGGCGCAGTCGCTGCTGCTGAGCCAGCTCGGCCTGATCGCCCCCGCCCAACCCGCCGGCGACCTGCGCAACGTCGCGCGCTTCCCGGCGGACGCCGACCGGCGACTGCGGTTCAACGTGCCACCCCGCAACCCGTCCTTCGTCGGCCGGGACGACTACCTGGAACGGGTGCGCGACCACCTCGCCAGCGAGGACCGCCCGTTGACCCTGACCGGCGGCGCGGGGGTCGGCAAGAGCGAGCTGGCCCGGGAGTTCGCGCATCGCTTCGCCTACGACTACGACGTGGTCTGGTGGATCCCCGCCCAGGACCGGGAGACCGTCCAGAACGGGCTCGGCGCGCTCGCCGACGAGATCAACGCGGTGGACAGCACCGGGGCTGCGGAGGCCGCCCTGGAGGCGCTCTCCGCACCTGACGGTGCCTTCCCGCGCTGGCTGCTGATCTACGACAACGCCGACGACGCCGATGTGCTGACCGGCCTGCTGCCGCACGACGGCGCCGGGCACGTCCTGATCACTTCCCGGGACGACGGTTCCTCCGGGCTGCCCTCACCGCTGGAGGTTGCCGCCTTCACCGGCGACGAGAGCGTCGCGATGCTGCGTCGGGTGCTCGGCATCGGCACCGAGGACGCCCGGTCGATCGCGGTGGCGCTGGAGCACCTGCCGCTGGCGCTGCGCCTGGCCACGGCCTGGATGCGGCAGCGCGTCGTACGGTTGGAGCACGGCGGGGTGCCCAGCCTGGAGGCGGTGGGTCAGGGTGTTCGGGAGTTGCTGGCCGCGCTGGAGGGACAGTCCGACGAGGACCTCGGCGAGCAGATCCCCGGGTCGCACACCGCCAGCGTGGCCCGGGTCCTCAGGATCACGCTGGAGGCGCTGCGCGCCACGCCCTTCGGTGAGTTGGCCATCCGGCTGGCCGAGCTCAGCGCCTTTCTCTCGCCGGAGGGCATCGGGCTGCCGCTGCTGCGTTCCACTCCGATGTTGACCCAGCTCGCCGCCGCGTCCGGCACCGACGCCGACGAGTTGCTGATCAACGCCGTCGAGGTGGACCTGGTTCTCACCGTCGGCGCCCGCTTCGCGCTCTATGACGTCGACTGGGGGCACGGTGCGGCCCTGCGGATGCACCGCGCCATCCAGGTCCTGCTCCGGGAGGCCATCCCCGAGCCGGAGCGGCGGGAGCGGCACCGGCAGGTCCTGCACGGCCTCGCCGGCTACGCTCCGACCGATCCGGAGGCCGACGACAACCGCTACGCCGCCGTCTTCGACGAGCTGCAACGGCATCTCGTACCGGCCGGGGCGCTGGAGTCCGACGACCGGCGGGTCCGGCACTGGGTCGTCAAGCAGGTGCGCCACCTGTTCCTGTCCAACGACAGCGATGCCTGGCGCTCGGCGCTGCTGTTGGCGTCGGCGGCGTGCGAACGGTGGGACCGCGGTGACGAGACCGACCAGTTGACCATGCGGCTCTTCGTCCAGACCGCGAACCTGTACCGGGCGCTGGGCAACCACCAGGAGGCGCTGCGGCTGGACGAGCGGGTGCTCAGCGAGCAGCGCCGCCGCTACGGCCTGCGCCACTTCCATACCCTCATCGCCGGTCGCGGCCGGGGCGGTGACCTGCGCGGCCTGGGCCGGTTCGAGGATGCCCTGGTCGAGGACCAGGCCACCTTCAATGGCTTCCGCCAGACGGTCGGCGACGACCACCCGAACACCCGGATGGCCGTGAACAACCTCGGGATCTCCTTCCTGCTCACCGGCGACGCCCCGGAGGCCCTGCGGCTCGCCCGCCTGGAACGGGACCGCCGGATGCTGCTGTTCGGCCCGGAGGACCCGCGGACCTGGCGGGCGTCGTGCCAGGTCGGCACCTGCGAGCGGGAGATCGGCGAGTACGAGCTGTCGCTGGCCACCCTGCGGGAGGCGCTCGCCCGCATCCACGAGCTGCCCACCGGCCGCCTCCTCGACGAGCTGCGGGTCAATCGCAGCCTCGCCGTCACCGAGCGCCGACTCGGCCTGACCATCCCGGCCAAGAAACGCAGCACCGAGACGTTCCGCGGCTATGTCGAGCACCTCGGCGAGGACCACCCGCACACCCGGGGCAGCCTGCTCAGCCTGGCGGCCGACTACTACCACGCCGGCGACGCCGGGATCGCCGTCAAGCACGCCATGCGGTGCCTGCGCGGTTACGAGCGGAAGCTGGCGTCGGGGCACCCGTTCACCGCGATCTGCTCAGTCAACCTGGGCCTGTTCCAGCGCGGCTCGAAGGAGTTCGACCAGGCAGTCTGGTACGGCGAGCGCGGCCTGCGCTCGCTGCGGGCGAAGCTCGGTGACGCGCACCCGTGGACGCTGGCGGCGACGACCGGCCAGGCCGGCAACCTGGCCGCCCGTGGGGACCTCGACGGCGCGCTGCCGGTCCAGGAGGAAGCATGCGTGACCTCCCTGCGGTATCTCGGCCGTGGGCACCCGGTCACGCGGGACGCCCTCGCCAACCTCGCCGCGATCCAGGCGCTGCGGGACGACGCCCCGAACGCCGCCGCTGCGCTGACCGATACCGACATCGATGTGCCGCAGAGCTGAGGGAGTGACCTGGTGACGGATCCGGAGCTGCGCGACGCCCTGGTCGAGGAGACGGCCGAGCAGGACGTCCCGGGTTTCCTCAAGAAGCGGGACCTCTGCCGAGGGCTGCTGCTCAGCGGCTGCGGCGTCTACCACGTCGCCTACTACACCACCGGGGTGCTCGACTTCGCGCTGGACCTGTTCGCCCATCCGTCCGCCCCGCCGCCGGGTGACGAGGCGGACCCGTCGCAACGCCGCGAGGTGTACCGCCGGGTCGGCGCCCAACTGGTGTACCGGGTCAGCGAGCTGCACCGCCGGCTGGGGGAGTTGCACACCGGGGCACTGATCCGGACGGTCGTGCAGACCCGGTCCGGTCTCGTCTTCTGCAACTCTGTGGTGGGCAACGAACACGTGGTCGGCTTCGCCGCCGTACCCGGGGCGGACGCCGAGCCGGTGGCCGACCCGAGCCGGGTCGGCGTGGTCGACCGGGCCGCCTCGCAGCTCGCCACCGACCTGCGCCGGTTGCTGCGGCAGCGGTCGCAGAACCCCGGCGGCTGGAACGCGGACACGGACGGGGAACCGGCACCGGACCCGGCGCCGGGGGAGGACTTCCCGACCCACGTGACCGGGTCGTCCACGCCCGACGGGGCCCTCACGGCGGCACTGCGCCCGGCGGGCCTGCACTACCTGAGCCACCACCGGATGGGTGAGCACGCGGCGGTCGACATCCTTGAGCACCCCGATCTGGAACCGTTCTTCAACCGGGGCATCACCGTGGCCGATCGGCGGGACCGCTACCAGCGCCTCGCCGGTGACCTGTCGCTGCTGGCCCTGCAGGTGGGTCGGGACCTGCGCCGGGCCGTCGCCGGGGACGTCACCCGGCTGGTCCTCGACGTGGAGATGGGCGCGATCTACTACTACCGGCTCTCCTCGGACGACTACCTGTTCGGCGTCACCCTCGACCAGGACCTGGTCGCCCGCGCGGACGAGGAGATGGCGACGGTGGCCCGACGACTCGCGGTGCCGGCCTGAATTGTCCGGGGGGATCGACGTGGTTCGTGATTGAGGTGGTTCTCCGCCGTCGGTATCGTCACCTCGGATCAATCAGGAGCGACGCGTCGGTTGGATGGCCGTGACCGTACTGGCGAGATCAGCGGCCGTGGTCGCCGCCGCCCTGGCCGGGTTGCTGGTGGCCTGGGCCGGCGACATCGACGGGCTCGAACGCGCCCCCGAGTACCTCCTGCTCGCGTCGGTCCTGCTGGCGGTGGGCCTGGTCGGGAGCACCCGGGACATCAGCCTCGCCGAGGTCCGTGCCCACCTGGGCACCGTGCTGCTGGCCGTCACGGTCGGCGTGGTCGCCAAGGCCGCGCTCATCGCCGGGGTGATGGTGCTGGCCTTCCGCGACCCCGCATTCCTGGTCCTCGGTGTGGCCGTCGCCCAGATCGACCCGCTTGCGGTGGCCGCCATGAGCCGTCCCGACCGCACCTCGGCCCGCGCCCGCTCCATCCTGTCGATCTGGGCGTCCTTCGACGACCCGATCACCGTGCTGCTCACCGTCTACGTCTCCGCGTTCGCCCTGGACCTCAGCGGAGGTGACGGGGGCGCGCTCGCCGGCGCGATCAGCGACCGGCCGCTGGAGCTCCTGGTCGACCTGTTCGCCAACATCGCCTTCGCGGCGGGCGCCTGGCTGCTGTGGCTGCTGCTGCGCGCCGCCGGCCTGCGGGAGGACGGGCCCCGCCCGGTGCGACCCCGGGTCCGGTCGGCGCTCAACTGGCTGGCCGTGGCGCTGCTGGTCGTGCTGGTCCTCTTCGCCGCCTGGCAGTTCCTCATGCTCGGCGTGGCGATCGCCGGGCTCTTCTTCCGACCCCGGCTCGGCCCGGTCGTCGGCCGGTCCACCCAGGCGGCGTACCTGGTCGCCACCTTCCTGCTCGGGCTGTTGCTCGTGCAGGGCGTCGACGTCGTCCCCGGCGTGGTGCTCGGCCTGGCGGCCGTGGCGGCCCAACTGGTGGTGTCAGTGCCGATCACCCGCGGCCTACCCACGTCCGACCGGCGCTACCTCGCCTGGGGGCAGCAGAACGGCATCACCGCGGTGATCCTCGCCCTCGTCCTCGAACGGGACTTCCCCGGCACGGTGGGCATCGTGGCGACGGCCATCGTGGTCATCAACGTCATCCACGCCCTGGCCACCGCGCTGCTCGACCGGCGTCGCCCCGGCGGCCCCGGAATGGTCGCGCCCCGGCCGGACGCCGACCCGACCGGGCCGCCCCGGATGCGTGAGGTCCCACCGGCCCGCACCCTGGAACCGGACCGTTGAGCCCGACCGGCGACGCTCAGCCGGCCAGCAGCAACTGACGGACCCGACCACCCAGCCCGTCGAAGACCGACCGCGCCTGCGACCAGGTACGCGACCGATCGGCCGGGTCTGCCCCGTCCTCACCACCCGCGCCGGGCGCGGCCAGCCCGCTCAGGGTGTCCAACTGGAACAGCGGCAGGTACTCGGCGATCCCGTCGTAGGTCTCGCAGAGCAGGTCCAACCGCTCCAGATCCGTCGGCTGAGGATTCGCGCGGTGGCCGTCGTACCACTGCTCGGCCCCTTCCCGGAACGCCTCTATCAACCGGCGGAGGACCACCGACGTACCGACCGCGCGCTGCACGTCCCGGGAGCGCAGCAGCGACCGCAGCGCCTGCCCGCCGTCGGCGCCAGCGACGGTCGCCACGCGGTGCGGGGCGAACGCGTCCCGCAGCCGCCGCTCGAAACCGGTGAGCTGGTCCAGTGCCGTGATGGCCTCGACGAAGACCCGGGCCACCCGCCCCGGCAGCGGGGACGTCACCCCCGTCGCCGCGTCGTGCCGCTCCGGTACGACGCTCAGCCGTCCCGCCGGGCCGGCCAGGTCCTGGCGCAGCTCGCCCCGGATCTCGTCGAGCTGGTAAGACAGCTGCTCGATGGAGCGCTGGGTGTTGCTCTGCTGCCGGTGGATCCGCTCGACCCGCTGCCGTACCGAGGTCAGGGCGTCCGCGCCGATCGCCTGCTCCAGCCGACGCATCAGGGCCTTGACGCTGCCGGAGAGATCCTCGGCGAAAGACTGCGGATCGTGGACGATCGGTTCGACGCTGAACGTGCCGGCGAGGTCCGCGGCGAACTCCGCGGGCAGGTGGCCGACGACGACGAGGACCACCTCGCTGTCCGGGACCGCCGCCCGGATCGCGACGACCCGCCGGTTGAGGTCGTCGACCTCCTCGGACTTGAGGACCGACTCGGTGAGCAGCACGCAACAGCCGGCGTTGCGTTCCTCCAGGGGTATCCAGAAGTCCACCGGGAGGTCGCGCATCGACCCGACCAGATGGTCCCGCTGGTACGACCAGCCGTCCTGAGTGAGCACCCGCCGTACGTCGGCGGCGACGTCCTGCCGGTTGGCCAGGTCGAACTGGACCCGGACCACCTCACGGACCATGACGTGGGTGACCGGCGTATTGGCCTGGGCGGCGCGCTGGAAGAGGTGGTAGCAGAGCCGGATCACCCGCCGGGGCACCCCGTCAGCGAGGTTGGCCAGGTATTCGGTGGTCTCCACGGTGAACGGCGCGAGCCGCGCCTCACCGAGCGCCCGCAGTTGGGTCTGCCGGATGAAGGTGCGGACGTCCGCACCGCTCAGCGCCGACATCCGCACGATCGGCCCGATCCGCTGCCGCACGTCGGTGCTGAGCAGATGGAGCATGTCGGGCAGCCCGGCGATCACCAGGAAGGCCCCGGCGGAGGTGAACACCCCGAGCAGCCGCTGTAGGCGGGCCATCGTCTCCTGCCCGGGCCGGCCGCCCGCGGTGAGGATCTTGTCCAGCTCGTCGAGGACCAGGGCGAAACGTTCGTGCCGTCGGCCGTGCAGCAGGGCCAGCACCCCCATCGCCTCGACGGCGGTGGCCTCCACGTCCGCGCTGGGGGTCACGCCGGCGGCGACCAGCGCCGGCCCCGGCGGGTGACCCGACAACCAGTCCCAGGCGGCCGCCTCGGTGGCCGGGTCGAGCAGCATCGCCAGTGCGGTGCCGAAGGCCGGGTCGGTGGTGACCTCCGCGAGCTCCTCGCGCAGCCGCAGGACGAGCAGATCCGTCGAGGTGGTGCGGCCCGCCGGGTCCGTCCGGTACCGGGTCAGCAGGTCGCGCACCACGTCGCGGGACAGCAGGGTGAGGAACCGCCGGTGCAGTGATAGGAAGGTGTCGCCCGGCGCGTCCAGGTAGATCGCCCGCCCGGCGGCTCCGGTGACCCGCCGGGTGTGGGCCAGCAACTCGACAGCGAGGTGGGTTTTGCCGGTGCCGTAGTCACCGACGACGGCGACGACGGCACCGTCGCCGGTGCGCAGGTAGTCGTCGAGTTGGGCGGTCGCGTCGCGGATGGCGGCGGTGATCACCGTGCTGCCGCCCGTGCCGTCCTCCGTAACCCGGGCCACGGCGGTCGGTGAGAAGGGATTGACCGGGCCTACCGCCGGTGGACCTCCGAGTGCGTCCATCTCCCTGATCCTCCGGTAGCTCCGGCCTGGGCGCCAGGTGTCGGGGGACCCGAGGCCGACCCGCTCGTGCGCCCCCTCCGGCCCGTCTTGCAATCGTAGCCCTCGGTAGCCACCGGAGGGGACCGGTACGCGGCCGCAGACTGCGGCGCTCACCTGCAAAAAGGGCCGATCAGCCGGGGTGCCGCTGGTCCGGTCGGATCGACTGCGTCGAATACGATTCGGGATACCGATCCCGCCTGATCACCGGGAACGGTCCGGGCGGTCGGTGGGCACCCGGGCGCCGGCCGGCGACACTGGTGCGAAGACGGTCCCGCGGACGAGGGAGTTGGTCGATGACGGGTCCGGTCCCCGGTGCGTACCGCCCGGCCGGACGGTCACTGCGGGCGGTCTTCGCGGTGATCGGACTGCTCGCGCTGGTGCTCGGCTTCATCGGCTTCGAGCGGCTGCTGCGGGCCGAGCCGGACACCGGCCACGACCTGTACGACGTGATCTACTACGACCTCCAGCTCTTCGTGCTCGGCGCGGAGCCGCTGCAGGAGCCCGGCCCGTACCCGTGGCAGTTGCAGGTCGCCCGGTTCGCCGCCCCGCTGTTCACCCTCCTCGCGGTCGTGGAGGCCAGCCGGCTGCTGCTGGCGGCCGAGATCCGGCGACTGCGCGCCCGCCGGGCCAGGGGGCACGCCGTTGTCTGCGGCGACTCGCAGTTCGCCCACATGCTCGCCGACCGGCTCTTCAGCGAGGGCGAGCGGGTGGTCGTGGTGCGCGCCGAGCCGTTCGGGCCACTGGAGTACCGCCGGCACCGCTACCTCGGGGTCACCGGCGACCCGACCAGCCCTGAGGTGCTGCGCGGCGCCGGCCTGCCGCACGCCCGCACGGTCTACGCCTGCACGGACGACGACGACCGCAACCATGCCATCGCCAACGCCGCGAGCCGGCTGATCCAGGACCGACGGCAGCCGGCCCGGGTCTACGTGCAGGTCCATGACCCCGAGATGTGCCTGTCGTTGCAGGCCCGACGACTGGGCGCCGCCGGCTCCAGTCGGCTGCGGCTGGACTACTTCCACGTCGACGACGTGGCCGCCCGGGCCCTGTACCGGCACCATCCCCTGACCTCGACGACGGGACGCCCCGTCCGGGTCCTCATCGCTGGTCGGGGCAGCTTCCGTCGGGCCGCGCTCGTGGCCACCGCACGGCACTGGCAACTGCGCCAGGCCGAAGCGCCGGCCGGTCGGCCCGTGCCACCCCTGCACGTCGACCTGGTGGCCCCGGACGCGACCGCTGAGCTCGCGCTGGCGACCACCCGCCACCCCTTCCTGCCCACCGCCTGCGAGGTGCGGGCGTACGACCTGGACCTCGACGGTCTGGTCGACTCGGGAATGCTGCGCCGTGGCTACGACCGGCTCTACGTCTGCGCCGTGGACGAGCGCAACGGGCTTCAGTTGGCGCTGGACAACCCCGAACTCTGGCAGCGGGCGGAGAGCACGGTGTTCGTACCCGTGTACCGGCAGGCGGCGCTCGCCGCCGCGTTCCACGGCGACCGCCGGCACGACCTGCTCGACGAGGTGCACGGCCGGCTCCAGCTCTATCCGGTGCTGACCCGGGCCTGTGACGCCGAGTTGATCGCCGAGGACCTCACCGAACGGCTGGCCCGGCAGATCCACGACAAGTACCTCCAGTCGCAGGAGCGCGCCGGGGTGCGCCGGGGCGACACACCCGCCATGGTGGACTGGGCACGGCTTCCCGAGTCGCTACGCCGGGCCAACCGTGCCCACGTGCAGGACATCGCCGCCAAGCTGTTGAGCCTCGGCTGCGTGGTGGCGCCCCGGCACGGCCCCACCGCCGGGGCGGCGGACCCGGACGCCGTCCGGGCCATCGACGACCGGATCGACGAACTGGCTCAACTGGAACACGAACGGTGGTGCCGGGAACGGCGGGGGGAGGACTGGGTGTACGGCGAGCCTCGGGACGACACCCGCCGCCGGCACCCCGCGCTACGACCGTGGGACGAGCTGCCGTGGGACGTCCAGGAGACGAACCGGGACGAGATCCGGGCGCTGCCGGAGGTGTTGTCCGACGCCGGGTTCGAGATGATCCGGCTGACCCCCGACCCGACCGGCCCGCCGGGGCCGCCCCGCCAGGCCGGTGGCCCGGAAGACTCCCCGCGCGCGTCGGGCGACGCCTCGGGGGAGAGGATTGTCTGATGACCTTGGACCCTGCGCCGGTCCGGGTGGGGATCACCGGGCACACCAACCTGACCCCCGCCACCGAGCGGCTCGTCTACGACGCACTCCGTACCGAGCTGCGACGGATCAGCGAGCGGCCGGTGCGGGGCGTCACCTGCCTGGCCACCGGCGCCGACCAGATCTTCGCGCGGGCGGTGCTCGCCACCGGCGGCACGTACGAAGTGGTCCTGCCGGCCCCCGACTACCGTGACCGGGCGATTCCCGCGGCCGGCCGCGCCGCCTTCGACGAGCTGCTCGACCAGGCGGCCGAGGTCGTCCACACCGGATGCCGGCACTCCGGCACGGCGGCCTACGTGGCGGCGAACCGGGAGCTGCTCCGCCGGGTGCACCGGGTGGTGGCTGTCTGGGACGGGGAGACCGGCTGCCACGAAGCGGCGACCGACCGAACCGTGGGCTGGGCGCGGCAGCGCCACATCCCGACGACCGTGCTGTGGCCGCCCGGCGCACGGCGGACGTCGACCGCCGGTTGAGGCGGCACGACGGTCCGTAACCAGGGCCGCACGGTCGCCGCGCAGGTCCGGCTGGCCGTGCGCGACCAGCACGGCAAGCGGGTCCTGCCGGCCCGGTACGACGACAACTTCTTCTGGCTCCTGCCGGGCGAGACCCGTCAGGTGCAGATCTCCTGGCCCGCGCGGTCGGGTCTCGCCCGCCGATCACGGTGACGGCTCAGGCGTACAAATCGGCCGCGTCCACCGCAGGAATCAGGGCGGACGACGGGCCCTCGCAACCGTCGGGCGGCGGGCCAGGACGCGGGCTGGTGCGTCACTTCTTCCTCATGACGGCCTCGCGCCAGATCAGACCCGCGATACTCGGCCGCACCTCGGTGGTGATCACCGCCATCGCCCGCCGGACGAAACGGTCGTCGGTCAACTGCGCCACCATGCTCGCCGCCAGATCCGCACGTGCCGTGAACAGGCCGTCCGCGACGTTCTCGGCCACGTGGTAGCGCGTGGCGGCCGGGTGGTCGAACAGCCCGGACGGCCGGACGATGGTCCAGTCCAGGTCGCTGTCGCGTACGAGCGACTCCATGCGACGCATGTCCTCGTGCGCGGTGCGGCCCACCCTGCGGTTGAACAGCGGATCCAGCACGTTGTTGAAGAAGAACTCGCCGGTCGGTCGCCACGTTGGATCCATGACGCTGGAGCTGACTGTGACAAGGCGCTTCACCCCGTGTCGGTGCATTGCGGCCACGATGTTCGCGTTGCCCCGCGAGTACACGGTGATCGGCCTCGGGGTGAGCGGGACACCCAGGCTGGACAGGACGGCATCGCTGCCGGCGACGGCCCGGTGGACGGCGTCCAGGTCCGCGACGTCGGCGCTGACGACGGCGAGGCCGGCGCGGGGCTGGACGTTGTGCGGGTGGCGGGTGACCGCGACGACCTCGTGGCCGGCGGCCAGGGCCTGCTCGATGATCTGGCGGCCGGTGGGGCCGGTGGCGCCAAAGACGACAGTGCGCATGTGCTCACTCCTCGTTGCGGGGTTGACGACGTTGACCGTGCCACCGGAGAGGCGCATTATTCAATCGTGTTGAATAAAACCCGGGGTCGACCTCGAGGAAACCCCGATACCAAGGCCCGCATCGCCGAGGCCGCGCGCGAGCTGTTCCTGAAGCACGGTTATCCGGGCACGACGGTCCGGGCGATCGCCGCCGCCGCTGACGTCGACTCGGCGCTCATCAGCTACCACTTCGGCTCCAAGCAGGGCCTCTTCAGCCAGTCGCTGAACCTGCTGTGCGTCGAGCCCGCCGCTCTCGACCAGGCCCTGCGGGGTGACCAGGCCGGCCTGGCCGACCGCCTGCTCGACTCGGTCACCGGCCTGTGGGACGCCACCGTGCCAGCCGAGAACCGGATGGCAGTGCAGGACGACGACACAATGCGCGCCCTGCGTGACTACCTGGACGGTGAGCTGCGCCTCCGCATCGCTGAATTTCTCGGCGGGCCCGACGCGACGCAACACGCCACCGCCGCGGTCGGCGTGCTGGGTGGGCTGATCTTCACGCGGTACCTGAACCCGATCCGTTCGATCGGTGGGCTGTCCCCGGCCGACGTCCGGCGCGTCTTCGGGCCGGCACTGCGGGCGGCCCTGCACGGCCGACCCCGTCGGTCGTGAGCCCGAGCGCACCACCTGATGAGGGCGTTTAGGGCTGTTACCGCACCTCCGCCGAGGGCCGCGGCCATGCTGCACACAGGGACAGTAGCCGCGACGGGAGGGTGCGGGCGGCGCCGGCCCGCAGCAGGGGTTTGAGCCCGGGGGGACTGGTCATGTCCAACGCCAGCCAGGCCGATGGCGGAACGGCGCGGTCCGGTTCCACGTCAGGCGCCGTACGGGTCGCCTTCGCGTTCTGGATCACGCTCGTGGGAACCACTGTGCCGACCCCGCTCTACCCGCTCTACGAGATGGAGTTCGGTTTCTCGTCGTTGACCGTGACCGTGATCTACGCGGTGTACGCGCTTGGCGTGGTCGTCGGTCTGCTGGTCTTCGGCCGCCTCTCGGACCAGATCGGCCGTCGGCCGGTCATCCTCACCGCACTGGTCCTCTCCGTCGCCGCCGACGCCGTGTTCCTGGCCGCCGTGGACCTGGCGATGCTCGTCGTGGGCCGCGTGCTCGCCGGTCTCTCCGCCGCACTGGTCATCGGGGCGGCGACCGCGGCGCTGGCAGAGCTGATCAAGGATCCGCGGCATCCCAGGCGGGCGGCCACCGTGGCGATCTTCGCCAACCTGGGTGGTCTCGCCACCGGCACCCTGCTGGCCGGGATCGTGTCGGACGTGGCGCCCGAGCCGCTCCGGCTGCCCTGGGTCATTGTCCTGGTCCTGGCGGTGGTCGGGATCATCGCGATGATCGGGGTGCCGGAGACGGTGGCGCAGCGTTCCCCGCTGACCCTGCGACCTCAGCGGTTACGCGTACCGCCGAACATCCGTGGCGACTTCGTCCGCTCCGCGATCACCGCCGGCGCGGGCTTCGCCGCACTCGGGGTGCTCACGGCGGTGAGCGGATTGTTTCTCGGCATGGTCCTGCACGAAAAGTCGCACACCCTGGCCGCGCTGGTGGTCTTCCTGGCCTTCGCCGGTGCCGCGTTCGGTCAGCTACTGACCCGTGTTCTGTCCTCACGTACCGCGCTGGCCTGCGCCTGCGCTGGCCTGATCGTGGCGGCCGGCCTGCTCGCGTTCAGCATGTGGATGGCGGTGCTGGTGACCCTGCTGATCGGCTCGACGATCACTGGTGTCGCGGCCGGGGTTGCGGTCGGCGACGGCATCACCACGATCACGATGAAGACCGCGCCGGAGGGCCAGGCCGAAGTGGTGTCGACCTTCTTCGCCATCCTGTTCGCCATGCTCGGCGTGCCGGCGGTCGGTGTCGGCCTACTCATCCAGGTGACCGGTCTGCGTGCCGCTGCCGAGCTCTTCAGTGCGGTGGTGGCGGTGCTCGCGCTGGTCGTCCTGGTCAGCCTGCTGCGGGGTGGCCCGGCCCGCGCCGGGGCGCGTCCCGCCGGCTGAGGCGGGCCCGGGTTTTGTCCACGATGACCGGGCGTTCGAGAGCCCTCCAAGGGTCTTGCGGCGGTCTTCGTATACAACATACGCTCCCCGGAATCGCCCACTCGAGGAGCTCCCGATGACGAACCTCACCTTCAGGGAAACGAGCCTGCCCCGCCGCCGTCCGCTCCGGGCCGCCGTGGCCGCGGTCGCTGTCTTCTGCACGGTCATTGCCTGCTCACCGGTGTCGGACAGCGGGGACGCCCAGTCCGGCGACAACCAGTCGGCAGGCCAGGATTCCTTCGGTACGCCGGCAGACCCCGCTGCTGTGAAGCAGGGCGGCAAGCTGGTCATCGCCCTCTCCGCGGAGCCCGACGCCCTGGACCCGACGCTGTCGCGGAGCCTCTACTCCCGCTATGTCTTCCAGGCGATGTGCCAGAAGCTCTACGACGTGAACGAGCAGGCGCAGGTCGTACCCCAACTGGCGACCGCCCTGCCCACCACGAGCAGTGACGGTCGGACGGTGACCATCTCGCTGCGCCAGGGGGTGCGCTTCGGGGACGGCACGGCGTTCGACTCCGCCGCGGTGAAGGCCACCCTGCAGCGACACCTGACCAACGCCCGGTCGGCACGCAAGAGCGAACTGGGTCCCATCGACGGCGTCGACACCCCGGACGCGCACACCGTCGTGCTGCGGCTGAAGCAACCGTTCGCGCCCCTGCTCGGCGCCCTCGCCGACCGGGCCGGCATGATCATGAGCGCCAAGGCGTTGCAGAGCCTGGGCGATGACTTCGCCTCGGCGCCGGTCTGCGTCGGCCCCTTCAAGTTCGCCAAGCGGGTACCGCAGAACTCGATCGACGTCGTGAAGGACCCGAACTACTACGAGGCTGACAAGGTCCACCTCGACGCCATCTCGTGGCGCATCCTCAGCGACGCGAGCATCCGCGCCGCCAACCTGCGCTCCGGCGACGCCCAGGTCGCCGACAGCATCTCCACCCAGGATGTCGCCTCCCTGCGGCAGGACGCCGCGGTCTCCGTCCTGCAGTCGCAGTCCCTCGGCTACCAGGGCCTCACGATCAACATCGGCAATGTCGACGGCGTCGGCACCCCGGCCAAGCCGATCAACCGCCCGTTCGCGCAGAACGCCAAGGTTCGGCAGGCCTTCGAGCACGCGATCGACCGGAAGGCGCTGGTCGACGCCGTCTTCAACGGCATCCACGCCGCCGCCTGCTCACCCATCTCTCCCGCGAGCACGTTCTCGTCGCCGGAGGCGCAGACCTGCCCGGCGCACGACCCCGCCAAGGCCAAGCAACTGCTCACCGAGGCAGGTGTGCAGACGCCGTACCCGGTGACGATGCTCGCGTCGAACACGCCCGACACGCTGCGCCTCGCACAGGCGCTCCAGTCCATGGTCAAGGACGGCGGGTTCGACCTGAAGATCAACCCGGTGGAGTACTCGTCCCTTCTCGACGAGCAGGACCGCGGCAACTTCGAGCTGCTGCAGCTGGGCTGGAGCGGGCGGATCGACCCGGACGCCAACATCACGAACTTCGTGGGCACCGGCGCGAGCCAGAACGTCGCCGGCTACAGCAACCCCCAGCTCGACACCCTGCTGACCCAGGCCCGGCAGTCCAACGACATCGAGGAGCGCAAGAAGCTGTACGGGCAGGCGGTCACGCTGCTCCAGCAGGACGACGCGCTGATCTACCTCTACCGGCAGCGGAACCTGACCGCCGTCAGCAAGCAGATCCAGGGCCTGCAGGTCTTCCCGGACGGCGTGATCCGCGCGGCCTTCGCCGGTTTCACCAAGTAGGTCGCCGTGGCCCGATATCTCCTCACCCGCGCCTGGCAGTCTGCGCTGACCCTGCTGTTGTCGACGATCGTGGTGTTCTTCGGTGTACGGGCGCTCCCCGGTGACCCCGCCCTGGCGCTGGCCGGGGAGGACCGGTCACCGGAGGCACTCGAGGCCATCCGTCGGCACTACGGGCTGGACCAGCCGCTGCCACTGCAGTTCGCGCAGTACGTGGAACGCATGGTGCAGGGCGACTTCGGGGTGTCGATCCGGACCGGTACGCCGGTCTCGTCGATGCTCACGACCGCCCTGCCGGTCACCGCCGAACTCTCCATCCTGGCGATCCTCATCGCCACGGCGCTCGGCGTCGGCGCCGGGGTGCTCGCGGCAGTACGCCGCGGGCGCCCGGCGGAGTGGCTGGCCAACGGGCTGGCCCTGATCGGCCTGTCGGTGCCGCACTTCTGGCTCGGGCTGCTCGCGATCCTCTACCTGTCCGTGGCGACCGGGCTGTTCCCCGCCTCCGGGTTCGTGCCGTTCCTTGAGGATCCCGTGGACAATCTGCACCACATCGTCCTGCCGGCCGTGATCCTCGGGACCGGCCTCGCCGCCATCATCATGCGACAGACCCGTTCGGCGATGCTGGACTCGCTCTCCTCCGACTACGTACGGACGGCGAAGGCGAAGGGCCTCCGACCGCGAGCCGTCATCACCCAGCACGCGCTGCGGAACAGCCTCATCGTGGTGGTGACCGTCGTGGGCCTGCAACTCGGGGGCCTGATCTCGGGGGCGGTCGTCACCGAACAGATCTTCGGGCTTCCGGGCTTCGGCAAAATGACCATCGACGCGGTGTTCCAGCGGGACTATCCGGTGATCCAGGCCGTCGTCCTGCTCACCGCCACGGCCTACATCGTGATCAATTTCTTCGTGGACCTGCTCTATTCGGTCATCGATCCACGGATCAGGGTGACGGGAGATCCGGCATGACCGTCCTCACCGTTCCGATGGCGGAGACCGGTTCCGGCAGCATCACCCGGCGCACCCGCGTTCTGCGCCGGTTGCGACGGAACCCGCTCGCCGTCGTGAGCTTCGTCGTGCTCGCCCTCGCCGCCGTCATCGCGTTGCTCTCGCCGTGGATCGCCCCGTACTCCGTCGACCAGACCGACTTCGCCCACACGTTCTCACCCCCCGGCACCCCCGGACACGTGCTCGGCACCGACGACCTGGGTCGCGACGTCCTGTCCCGGATCATGCTCGGGGCGCGGGCATCGCTGCAGGTGGGGCTCCTGGCGGTGGCCACATCATTGGTCATCGGTGTGCCGCTCGGGCTCGCGGCCGGTTACTTCCGCGCCTGGGACGCGGTGATCTCGCGCTTCACCGACCTGCTGCTCGCGTTCCCGTTCCTGATCATGGCGGTGGGGTTGGCGGCCATCCGGGGCGCCAGTCTCGGCAACGCCGCCGTGGCCATCGGCATCGCCCAGATCCCCGGGGTGATCCGGGTGGTGCGCTCGGACACGCTACGGCTCAAGTCGCTGGACTTCGTGGCCGCGGCCGTCGTGGACGGCGCCAGCGACCTGTGGGTGCTCGCCCGGCACATCCTGCCCAACGCGACGTCGGTGATCCTGGTACAGGCCACGGTCGCGATCCCGGCGGCGATCCTCGGCGAGGCGGTGCTCTCGTTCCTCGGCCTCGGCATCCAACCCCCGGCCCCCAGCCTGGGCACCATGCTGGCCACCGCCCAGCAGTTCGCCTCCCGTGCCCCGTGGGCCGCCGTCCTCCCCGGTGTTGTGATCATGGGTCTGGCGCTGGCGTTCAACGTCTTCGGTGACGCCCTCCGGGACGCACTCGACCCGAAGGGAGACCGGCGATGACAACGGTCGAACGGGCCGGAACGGCCGCCTCGGTCGACACACCCGTCCTGGAGATACGCGACCTCTCGGTTTCGTTCCCGACCGAGACCGGGACCGTCTCGGCGGTCGACAAGGTCAGTCTGGATCTCGAGCCCGGGGAGATCGTCGGGATGGTGGGCGAGTCGGGATGCGGAAAGAGCGTCACCGCGATGAGCATCGCGGGCCTGCTCCCGGAGAGCGCCCGGATCACCGGCTCGGCGCGGCTCAACGGCACCGAGCTGGTCGGCACCCGCGAGTCGGTGCTCCGCCGGGTACGCGGCAAGGAGATCGCCTACATCTTCCAGGAGCCGATGACGTCCCTCAATCCCGTGCTCACCGTCGGGCGTCAGATCGGGGAAGTGCTCCAGGTCCACGAACGGATGTCCCGACGGGCCGCCCGGGCACGCGCCGTCGAACTGCTGACGCTCGTCGGGATCCCGTCCGCCGCGAAACGAGTCGACAACTATCCGCATCAGCTCTCCGGAGGCATGCGCCAGCGCGTGATGATCGCGATGGCGGTGGCCTGCGGGCCGAAGGTGCTGGTGGCCGACGAACCGACCACCGCGCTGGACGTCACGGTCCAGGCCGGCATCCTCCAGGTGCTGCGGGACCTGCGCGACCGGCTCGGCACGAGCATCCTCATCATCACGCACGACCTCGGCGTGATCGCCGACATCGCCGACCGCGTCGTCGTCATGTACGCCGGGCGGGTGGTGGAGCGGGCACCGGTCACCGACCTGTTCGCGCACCCGTACCACCGCTACACCGCCGGGCTCCTGTCGGCGTCGCCGACACCGGGAAGGCACGCCGGCACCGACCGGCTGCAGGAGATCCCCGGCCTGGTGCCCGTCCTGTCGACCCAACCGGACGCGTGCACGTTCGCCGACCGCTGCCCGGCAGCCGACGCGCGGTGCCGCGACTCCGCCCCGCCCCTGGAGGCGGTGCGGGCCGGGGGCACGCTCGCCGCGACGGGCCACCTCGCGGCCTGTTGGCACCCCTGCCCGACCGCCCGCATGCAACCCGAGGAGGTGAACCGGTGACGCCAGAGCCGGACGCCCTGCAGGTCGAGGACCTGGTGATGCACTTCGGCCCGGTACGCGCCGTGGACGGGGTGTCCCTCACCATCGCGAAGGGCCGGGTCACGGCCCTGGTGGGGGAGAGCGGCTCCGGAAAGTCGACCGTGGGCCGCTGCGTGGTGCGGCTCGTGGAACCGACCGCCGGAGTGGTCAGGATCGCCGGGACGGATGTCACGCACCTGTCCCGGCGACAGCTACGCCCGCACCGCAGTGCGGTGTCGATCGTCTTCCAGGACCCCGCCGCCTCCCTGGACCCACGCATGCTGGTGGGGGAGGTCGTAGCCGAGCCGCTGCGGCTGTCCGGCAGGCGGATCCCGCGCCGCGACCGGGAGGCCCGGGTCGCCACCGAGCTTGGGCGGGTGGGCCTGCGCGCCGAGGTGGCACGCCGCTACCCCCATGAGCTCTCCGGCGGGCAACGCCAACGGGTCAGCATCGCCCGGGCACTGATCTCCGAGCCCAGGTTGCTCATCGCGGACGAACCCACCAGCGCGCTCGACGTGTCCGTGCAGGCGTCGGTGCTCAACCTCCTCGCCGACCTGCAACGGGACATCGGCTTCGCCTGCCTCTTCATCACCCACGACCTGTCCGCGGTCGAGTACCTGGCCGACGACATCGCCGTCATGTACCTGGGTCAGCTCGTCGAGAAGGGCTCGCGCGAGCGGATCTTCGCCCGGCCCGCCCACCCCTACACACAGGCGCTGCTGTCGGCCGCGCCGGTGGCCGACCCCGTCCGCCAACGGCAGCGTCAGCTGGTGCTGCTCGGCGACGACCTGCCGTCCGCGCTCGACCCGCCGTCCGGCTGCCGCTTCCGCACCCGGTGCCCGCTCGCGTTCGACAGGTGCGCGACGGAGGTACCGGCACAGGTGGAGATCGGCGACGGCATGGCCGCGTGCCACCTGGTCCAGCCGGACGGCACCGGGCCCGACGTCCGGGCCGCAGATACGAGTGAGGTGTTGTCATGACGTTCACCACCAGACCGACGCTCCAGGGCACCTTCGGCATGGTGTCCTCGACGCACTGGCTCGCCAGCCAGTCCGCCATGGGCATCCTCGAACGCGGCGGGAATGCCTTCGACGCCGCAGTCACCGCCGGGTTCGTGCTGCACGTCGTCGAACCACACCTCAACGGCCCCGGCGGCGAGGTGCCGGCCATCGTGGCGACCGCCCAGGACCCGAACCCGAAGGTGCTGTGCGGGCAGGGGCCGGCGCCGGCCGGTGCCACCATCGCGCACTTCCGGTCCCTCGGGATGGACCTCATCCCCGGATCCGGCCCGCTCGCGGCGGCCGTACCCGGCGCCGTGGACGCCTGGCTCCTCCTGCTGCGCGAGCACGGCACGCTCTCCCTTGAGGAGGTGCTGGAGCCGGCGATCGGCTACGCCGGCGCCGGCCACCCGCTGGTGGGCAGGGTCGGTGACACCGTGGCGGCCGTGCGGTCCCTGTTCGAGGAGCACTGGCCCACCTCCGCGCAGCTCTGGCTGCGCGACGGCAGGCCACCGGCGGCGGGGGAGATGTTCGCCAACCCGGCGTACGCGCGGACCCTGCGACGACTGGTCGAGGCCGGGCAGGCCGCCGGCACCGACCGGGAGGCACAGATCGAGGCCGCCCGTCGGGCCTGGAGTACGGGGTTCGTCGCCGAGGCGATCGACCAGTTCAGCAGGCAGCCGTTCCAGGACTCCAGCGGAAGTCCCCACGCCGGTCTCGTCACCGGCGCCGACCTGGCCGGCTACTCGGCGACCTGGGAGGAACCGGCCACCCTGGACTGGCACGGCTACTCGGTGGCGAAGACCGGTTTCTGGGGCCAGGGGCCGGTGCTGCTGGAGACGCTGTCCGTCCTCGACGCGCTCGACGACCCCGGCGCGTACGACCCGGCGACCGCGACCGGCATCCACGCCCAGGTCGAGGCGCTCAAGCTCGCCTTTGCCGACCGCGAGGCCTGGTTCGGCGACGGCGGCGACGTGCCCGCCAAGGCGCTGCTCTCCCGGGAGTACGCGCGGGAGCGGGCCGCCCTGATCGGCTCCCGAGCGTCAGCGGAGCTGCGGCCGGGGCGTCCCGACGGGGCGGAACCCCGCCTGCCGGCGCACGTCCGACCGGGTGCCGGGCGTCCGACCGCCCCGACGGATCCCACGACGGGGGAGCCGACGGTGCAGTCGGACGGGGTGATCCGCGGTGACACCTGCCATGTGGACGTGGTCGACCGCTGGGGCAACATGATCTCCGCTACCCCGAGTGGCGGCTGGTTGCAGAGTTCGCCCACCATTCCGGAGCTCGGCTTCCCGCTGGGCAGTCGGCTGCAGATGTTCTGGCTGGAGGAGGGCCTCGCCTCGTCGCTCACCCCGGGTCGGCGACCGCGTACGACGTTGAGCCCGACCATGGTGCACCGCGACGGGGAGCCGGTACTGGCGTGCGGCACACCCGGCGGGGACCAGCAGGACCAGTGGCAGCTGCCGTTCCTGCTTCGGCATCTCGTCGGTGGCCAGTCCCTGCAGGAGGCCATCGACGCGCCCGCGTGGCACACCGTCAGCCTGCCGGGGTCGTTCTACCCGCGCGACATGGAGCCCGGAGTCCTGGTGGTGGAGGACCGGCTCGACGAGGACACGCTGGCGGCCCTGCGGGCGTACGGGCACGAGGTGCGACTGTCCGACGCGTGGAGCCTCGGCCGGCTCTGCGCCGTGACCCGCGATCCGGACACGGGCGTGCTCGCCGCCGGAGCGAACCCCCGGGGCATGCAGGGCTACGCGTGCGGCCGTTAGTGGGCCGCTCCGTATCCGCCTTCGGCGTTCTCGTAGGCGGCCGCGGATGCGGCGTCGAGATGGTCGAGTGCGGCCCGCTCGGCGCGGTCGCCGTCACCTGACTCGATGGCGTCGACCAGCTGGATGTGCTCGGCCCACGAGTGTGGAGCACGTTCCGCCGCACCCAGCCGGAAGACCCACTGGACATGGAGGTACAGCGACTTGGCGATCGACGACAGCCAGGGGTTTCCGCTGATCTGGAGGATGCGCAGATGCAGGGCGCTGTTCAGCTCGGCGACCCGGGGCAGGTCATGCCGCTCGGTCGCCTCGCGGCCCTGGTCGAGCAGCGCGCGCAGGGCCGCCACGTCGGCCGCGCTCGCCCGCTCGGCCGCCAGCCGGGCGGCCAGTGTCTCCAGGCGCTCGCGGACGGCGAACATGTCCCCGATGGTCCCGCTGCTGGGCGAGGCGACGACTGCCCCACGGCGGGGGAGGATCACCACGAAGCCCTCCGCCTCCGCGACGCGCAACGCCTCGCGGACAGGGTTGCGGGAAACGCCGAAGTCCTCGGCCAACCGGTCCTCGGTCAGCCGCTCTCCGGGGAGGTAGTCGCCGTCGATGATGGCGGTCCGCAGTGCGGCGAGGACCTGGTCGCGTAGCGGTAGGTGTTGAGCGCCGAGCTTGTCCCGCAGGTCTTCAGCCAACCTGATCGCCTTTCCGTGATCTGTCGGGACAAAGTGTATACGAAGAACAATCTATGGAGGTGGCCGACAGTGTCGAGCACAGCGCCCCGCGTCATTCACCCCCGCGCCGCCGCGCAGGACAGCCAGCACCTCCTGCGGCGGCGGCAGGCCCTCGTCGTCGTGCTCACCTTCCTGACCGGAAGTGCCGACGCCATCGGCTTCCTCGCCCTCGGCGGAGCCTTCGCCAGCGTCATGACCGGCAACATGGTCCTCCTCGGACTCTCGGCGGGCCGGGGCGAGGCCGAGCTCGCCCTGACCTCCGGCTGCGCCATCGTCAGCTTCATCGTCGGCGTCCTCGCGGGCGCCCGCGTCGTCGGCTCGGCCCAGCCGGACGATCCCGTCTGGCCGCGACGGGTCACCTGGGCGCTCGTCCTGGAGCTCGTGGTGTTCGTCGTGTTCCTCGTCGTCTGGGAGATCAGCCTTCCCACCCACGACGAGCACGTCCATCTCGCGCTCCTGATGCTGTCGGCGGCGGCGCTGGGCGTGCAGAGCAGTGCGATCCAACGGTTCGGCGTACCGGGCCTGTCCTCCACGTACCTGACCGGGACCCTCACGAGTCTGATCGCCGGCGTCGCCGCGCGCAGCCCGTGGCGCAGCCTGCGGCCCAAGGCCCAGGTCCTGCTGGCCCTGATGACCGGCGCCGCGGTCGGTGCCCTGGTCGCCCTGCACCTACCGGTACTGGCGCCGGCGCTGCTGATCGTGCCGCTGGTGCTCGTCATCGCCGTGTCCTCGCGGATGAGGTCATAGCCGTCCACTGAGCGCGAACACAGGTCATGCCCCGCGGGCGAACAGGGCAAGGCGCACCCGATTGGGACTGTCGGTCTTCGTCATCAGGTTGGTGATGTGCGTCTTGACCGTGGTGACACCGATGTGGAGCCGCTCGGCGATCTCGGTGTTGGACAGGCCCTCGGCGACGAGGTTCAACACGTCCTGTTCGCGGGCGGTCAGTCCCTGCACCGGCCGCGGCGTCTCGGCACGGGCGTGCACCGCGCGCTGGACCAGGCGTTGCAGCACCTCCGGGCTGAACGGGCTGTCACCCACGGCGGCCCGGCGGATGCCGTCCAGCAGCTCGGCGGGGGGTGCGTCCTTGAGCAGAAACCCGCAGGCGCCAGCGGTCAGGGCGGGGTAGACGTGGTCGTCGTCACCGAACGTGGTCAGCACCAGGACGCGGGTGGCGGGGCGGTCGGCGAGGATGCGGCTGGTCGCGGTGATCCCGTCGACACCGGGCATACGCAGGTCCATCACGACGACGTCGGGGACGAGTCGCGCGGCGAGCGGGATCGCGTCGCGGCCACTGTCGGCCTCCCCGACCACCTCGATGTCGGGTTGGGCATCGCAGAGCATCCGCAGGCCCGCGCGGATGAGGTGCTGGTCGTCGACCAGCAGGACGCGGATCACGCCGCCTCCGGCGCGGGCGACCCGGCAGGTGCCTCGCGGTCCCGGGGCACCGACACGGCCGACGGTCCGGCGGCCGACGCGGCCGGCACGGCCGGGAGGACGGTACGCACCCGCCACCCCGTGTCGGTCGGGCCCGCCTCCAACTGGCCGCCGAGGACCTCGACGCGTTCGCGCATGCCGGTGATGCCGTGACCGCCACCCGGCGGCACCGCCGGCACCCCACCGCGCCCGTTGTCCGACACCTCCCAGTGCACGGCCCCGTCCCGGACCGCAACCACCAGGCGTGCCAGCGCGGACGTCCCGGCGTGCTTGGCCACGTTGGTCAGCGCCTCCTGGGTCAGGCGTAGCACGGCCAGGCCGCGCACCGCGTCGAGCGAACCGATCGCCGGGTCGAACTCGGCCTCCACGGTGACGCCGGCCTGGCGGGCCCGGTCGACGGTCGCACCGAGCGCCGCTGGCAGCGCCGACGGCTCGATCGCGGTCAGCGCGGCGTCACCGCGTACCCCATCGGGGTTGCGCAGGACCGCGACCAGCCGGCGCAGCTCCGCCAGGGCGGCGGTCCCCGTGCCGTGTACGTCGTCGAACACCTGGCCCACCCGGGGGTCCAGGTCGGTGAGGACGTGCCGGGCCACGCCGACCCGCAGCACCATCGACGCCACGTGGTGCGCGACGACGTCGTGCAGCTCGCGGGCGATGGCGCTCCGCTCGTCGGCACGCGCGGCGCGGCTCTCCGACTCGTGCCGGCGCTGCTCGGCCGCAGCCCGCTCCACGGCCTGCCGGCTGAGCTCCCGGTTGGTCCGGATGACCAGACCGAGCAACAGCGGTACGCCGACCTCCGGGGTCAGCCCGACGAGGCCGGAGGCGACCCGGCCGAGCGGGTCACCGATCGAGTCGGTCAGATCGACCACGGCCAGCAGCGTGGCGGCGAGCCAGATGGTGCGTCCTCGACGCACCCGCATGGTCACTTCCAGCAACGCCCAACTGGCGCCCACCTGGTTGATCGTGAAGTCGTCGATCAACGGGATCGCGATCGCTAGCAGCCCGGCCTGCACCACCAGATTGGCCAGCGGTCGACGGTGGAAGACCAGCGCCACGGCGAACGCGACCACCGCGAGGACCCACTGCGTGACCGTCGGCGTCGGCCCGGCCCGGGTGCCGAAGGCCAGGTAGCACACCCCGCTGAGGTCGAGCAGCACCATCCGCACGAGTGTGTTCCGCATGTCGAACAGCCGTCCCGCCCACCCCACGGGGGTCAGCCTAGGGGCTGCGGCGCTGGGGCGACGACCGCCGACCGTGGCCACCTGGTCCGGACCCCGAGGTAGGCGGCCAAGCCGAGCGGCCCGAGCAGGATCGTCAGCACCAGCACCGGAGCCATGACCAGCGCCGGTACCCCCCGTTCCCGGCTGTCCAGCCAGGCCCACCGCCCGACGAACAGGTCGAACGCGATCATGTGCGCCCAGCCCGCCGCCGCGCCGTCCGAGGTGCCGAGCAGATCCCGCACGCCGTCCAGGGTCGGCGACGTCACGGCCGGCAGCACCTCGCCGAAGGCCGGGATCACCAGCAGGCCGTAGATCACCACGACCGGCAGCACGATCAGCGGCGAGGAGATGATCCGGGCGGTCCACGACCAGCGCGGTAGCAGGATCATCAGCGCCCAGAACGGCGCGGCCACCGCGAACGTCAGGGTGAACAGCGTCGCGGTCATGCGGCCAGCGCCAGTTCCGGGCCGCGCCGGCGAGCCACCACCAGGCCGGTGGCGGTCGCGGTCACGACCACCAGGGCCGCGACGGCGGCCAGCGTGAGCGCGTCCGGACGCAGCAGCGGCTGACCGCGCAGGGCCTGCCAGGTCAACAACACCGTGAGTACGCCGTACGCCGCGCCCGCCACGACCACCAGCCGTGCCCGGGTGCGCTCGTCCAGCCGCCTGCCAAGGAACCGGCTCAGCAGGATCGCCAGGATCGGCAGCGCCTGGAGGGCGTGCAGCCCCACGAAGTGACCGATCCGCAGATCGCCACCGGTGGTGCTCCAGCCGACCAGTGGCAGCCCCGCCCCGCCGTCCGTGACCCCGACGCTGTGCGCCCCGCTGATCCCCTCGATCCCCGGATCCTGGGCGGGCAGCACCATCGGTACCGCCGCCAGCATGCCCAGCAGGGACAGGCCGAGCCCCCACCCGACCGCGCGGGCGGCGATCCGATCGGGGATCCGCCGTTGCAACACCACGATCCCGATGACGAAGTGTGCGAAGAACAGCACCATGATCGACGCACCCATCACGCCGAACAGGGCGGCGTTCAGCGGGGTCGTGTCGTTGAAGTGGCTGGTCGTACCGCGGATGACCTGCCCGACGATCACCACCATCTCGATCACCGATGTCGCGACGATGACCGTGGCCGCCCACTCGGCGATCCGGCTGCGGCGCGGCAGCAGCGACAGCATCCAGGCGAGGGTCGTGCCGTACACCACGAAGGACACGGCGAACTTGAACGGCTTGAGCCAGATCGGCACTCCGGTGAGGACACGCGAGTCGACGAGCATCCCGACCGCGGAGACGACGGCGAGCACCGCCATGGCGTAGACGAAAACCATCAGTGGGCGGTGCCAGTGTGCCGCCCGGCGCAGAGCGATAGTCATGCCTGTAGATGCTCCCGACCGGGCCCCGTGGCCGCGTCCGACCGCGAGCCCCGGTTGCGGCCGGAGGTCGGAGCGCCGTCTCCTCCCTGGGTAGGAGACGAAACGAGGTCGTGGCCCCTCGTCCGTGCTGGCACAATGGCCGGCCTGTCTACGGGATCGGAAGTGGCCATGACGATCAACGAAGACCGGATCCAGCCCAACGAGACCACCGTGCCGCTGCTGCACTGCGTGTCGCCGGAGGCGACCCTGGCGTTCTGGCGTGCGCTCGGGTTCGACGTGCACTACGAGCAGACCAAGCCGTACGTCTACCTGGCCTTCGGGTGGAGCGGTATCCACCTGCACTACGATCGCGCGCCGAGCGACCTGGACCCGACGGCGGAGACCAGCGGCGGCTGCCTGGTGATGGTCGACGAGGTCGCGGCGTACCACGCGGCGTTCACCGAGGCGATGCGCCGCACCTACGGCAAGGTGCTCGCCAAGGGACTGCCCAGGATCACCCGGTACCGCGCCGGCGCGTCCCGGTTCGGCATCGTCGACCCGTCGGGCAACACCATCACCTTCATCCAGCGGGACGAGCCGGCGGTGGAGTACGGCGGTTCGAAGGAGTTGCAAGGGCTGGCCCGGGTGCTCGACAACACCCGGATCCTGCGGGAGTTCAAGATGGACGACCGGGCGGCGTTCCGGGCACTCCACTCGGGGCTGCGCCGGCACGGCGACGACGCACCGGCGGTCGAACAGGCTTTGGCGCTCGCCGGGCTGATCGAGCTGTCGGTCGCGCTGGATGAGCCCGAGCGTGTGCCCAACTGGGGGAACCGCCTCCAGGCGCTGACGTTGACCGAGCAGGAGCGTACGCAGGTGGAGAAAGCCGTCGCCGATTCCACCATGCTCGGGCCTTGGCTGCCCGACGCAGGCTGACGTCCGTCGGCGACAGTCGTTTCGGTCGGGCCGGCGCAGGGAATTCTCGGGCCGGACGAAGAGGTGATGATGAGCCACTACACGCCGCTACCGACCGCCAGAGCGCGAAGGCTGCTTGCGCTGACCCTGCCGTTGCTCGGCACCGTCGCGCTGACCACCGCCTGCACCGTTGGCGAGGACCGGACCGATCCGGCCCCGTCCACCGCCCCACCGTCGACCGCGCCCGCAGCGACAGGCCAGGTGGGCCAACCGTCTCCGAGCGCGAGCACCCCGGTGACCATCCCGACGTCGGCCTTCGGTGAACTGCCACCCGAATTGCGGAAGTCCCCCCGACGGGCGACGCCCGTCGCGGACGCCCTGCCGACGCTGTGCGGCAACGAGTTCGGCACCGGAGGCCGACAGGTCACCGCGAGCGCCTCGATGACGCTCACCTACAAGACGGCCGGGGAACCAGCCAGCAACGTGCCGCAAGGCATGATCCATCAGACCATCTTCACCTTTGACGGCGACGGCGCTTCGGCCTACATGCGACGACTCCTCGGTGCTGTTCAAGCGTGTCGCTCCTACGACCAGGGTGGAAACCCCGTCAAGGTCGAGAGCCGGGCCATGCCCGGCGTCGGGGACGAGGCGTTGCTGCTGACCCGGAGGTGGGCCGAGGAGAGCCTGAACGGCGAACGCACCGGCCGCGACGCGTCCAGCCAGATCGCCGTGGCACGTGTCGACGGAGCAGTGACCGTGTTTCACGACCAGGGCTGGGAGGCACCAGCGGCAACGCCGCCATCCTGGACCGGGTCGTGCGCGACGGCGTGCAGACCATCGACGTCTGGCAGCGGTAGCCCGGTCTTTGCGCTACGAGAGAGCCGGGGACTGGATGGCGCGGTGGTACCGGTCGGCAGTCTGCCGGAGATGTTCGGCAAGCTCCGGTGCATCCTCGATACGGAAGTCGACGTCGAGAGCACCGAGGAGAAAGACCATTCCGCGGACGTTCTCGGCGCCGAAATAGAAGCGACACCTGTGCTCATCGATGGGTTCGATTCGTCCGTAGGTTGCGGCGTCCCGAGCTGCGTCCGATGTGGCCGGCGTGTGTAGCTCGACGATGGCCTGGTATGGCCAGATCTGAGCAACTCCGCGCGCGACGTACGCCGCTGCGTCGCCGCCGGGAATTTCGCGGGGCGTGAAGCGTGGCCCGGTGGAGGCCGCAGGTTGCATCCGGTCCACCCGGAAGGTGCGCCAGTCGTGGCGCTGGAGATCCCAGGCGACCAGGTACCAGCGGGGGCCCCAGGTGACGAGTTGGTGTGGCTCAGTGATCCGGGCGCTGGTGGTGCCGCCGTGGCCGGAGTAGTCGAACCGCAGAACCTGCCGGTCACGGCACGCCATGCCGATGGCGGTGAGGACCGCGGTGTCCACCGTTGGCCGGGAGCCGGGAGGTCGGACCGTGGACAGTTGCAGGGCGTTGACCTGGTGCTGTAGCCGCGAGGGTAGGACTTGTTCGAGTTTCACGAGGGCACGTAGTGCCGTCTCGCCGATGTCAGACACGCTGCTGGACGCCGCGGTGCGCAGCGCGATGCCGATGGCGACCGCCTCGCCGTCGTCGAGGAGAAGCGGGGGAAGTTGGGCGCCGGCACCGAGCCGGTAACCGCCCGCGATGCCCTTGCTCGCGTGCACCGGGTAGTCGAGATCGCGCAGCTTGTCGACGTCGCGGCGGACGGTGCGGGTAGTCACTCCGAGCCGGTCGGCGAGGTCCTGGCCGGACCAGTCACGGCGGGTCTGCAGCAGTGTCAGCAGTCGGAGCAGTCGGGCGGAGGTCTCCTTCACCACTTCAGTCTGCCACGACTATAGGACCGAAGCTGTCCGCTAGTGTTGTTAGCGTTTCCGCATGAGCAGAACGATCACTCCATACCGGATCGACGTCCCCCAGTCCGACCTTGATGACCTGCGTGCCCGGCTGTCGGCCGTGCGCTGGCCGAGCGAACTGCCCGGCGTCGGCTGGAGCCGTGGCGTTTCGCTGGACTACCTGAAGGAGTTGGCCGCCTACTGGCGTACCTCCTATGACTGGCGCAAGCACGAGGCCAAGCTGAACGAGATCCCGCAGTTCACCACCGAGATCGACGGGGAGAACGTCCACTTCCTGCACGTTTGCTCGCCCGAACCGGACGCGATGCCGCTGATCCTCACCCATGGCTGGCCGGGCTCGGTCGTGGAGTTCCTGAAAGTCGTCGGTCCGTTGACCGACCCGGCCGCGCACGGCGGCGACCCCGCAGACGCCTTCCACCTCGTCATTCCCTCGATGCCCGGGTTCGGGTTCTCCGGGCCGTCCCGGCAGACCGGCTGGAACACCGGGCGGGTAGCTGGGGCCTGGGCAGAGTTGATGAGCAGCCTGGGCTACGAGCGCTACGGCGCCCAAGGCGGCGACCTGGGCGCGCTGGTCGCCCCGGAACTGGGCCGGGCCACTGATCGGGTCGTCGGCGTGCACGTCAACGCGGCCACGTTCGGGTTCATCCCGTTCGGGACGGTGTCCGACGAGGAATGGGCCACCCTCACCGACGCGGAGCAGGCCCGGCTGGGACGACTCAAGAACTTCACGGACGACGAGAGCGGCTACTTCAAGATCCAGGCCACTCGGCCGCAGACCCTGGCGTACGGCCTGCACGACTCGCCGGTCGGGCAGCTCGCCTGGATTGTCGAGAAGTTCAAGGAGTGGACCTACCCCGCGACTGACCTGCCCGAGACGGCCGTCGACCGGGACCTGATGCTCACCAACGTGATGCTCTACTGGCTAACGGGCACCGCAGGTTCAGCCGCCCACCTGTACTACGAGAACATGCACTCCAGCACCTGGCACACCACACCCGCCACCACGCCTACCGGTGTGGCCGTGTTCGCCCAGGACATCGCGATCCGCCGGTACGCCGAGCCCGGCAACAACATCACCCACTGGTCGGAGTTCGACCGTGGTGGCCACTTCGCCGCCATGGAAGCCCCCGACCTCCTGACCGCGGACGTGCGCACGTTCTTCCGCTCGTTCCGTTAGCCGGTGGGCCCGCCACTGACAGCTTGCTCGGCCGTGCTGGCAGCGCTGGTCACCGGTGCCTACTCTCGCAGCCATGGGAGCAATCAAGCCGTGGCACCTGTTCCTCCTCACCCTCTGCTGTCTCCTTCCAACCGCGGCGGCGATCGTCGGTGGAGTCTGGGCAGCGCGTCGACGCGGCACCCGTCGCTGAACGCTCGATGAGGTGAGCGAGAGGCTGATCCGGCGGCGGGGCACGTCCAGCCCCGCCGCGCGGATCAGAAGGGCCACAGGTCGCGGGATCCGGCCTCGATGAGTGGGATCATCGCGAACGCGGCGTCGGACAGGCCGCCGAAGGTGTGCCGGTTGCCAACGGTCGGCGTGTGCCCGACCCGGTACCCGGCCAGATTCCAGGTGTACACCGGCACCTCAGCGGGCACCGCTGCGGCGACGTCGGTGGCCCCGTGCCAGTGGGCCTGCTCATCGGTGAGGATGACCACCCGGTCGTGCCGGTCGTAGTGCTGCCGTACCGCCTTCTCGGTGTCGGTTCCCATGCCGTAGAAGTAGCCGCCGTCCTTGAACCGGTGCACCGCCGCCAGTACCGACTCACCCGCCACCGCCGGGAACACCCGGCTGGCATGGGAGAACGACACCACCGTTGCCGCCTGCGCCCGGGCGGCCAGCGCGAGGCCGAACACCGTGGCGGCGTCCCAGCAGCGCAGTGTGCCGTCCTTGCTGAACGAGCTCTGCATCGAACCGGAGGTGTCGATGAGGACCAGGGTCCGTCCGTCCAGGGCGGGCACGTTCACCAGGGCGTGCTGCAACGCCTTCTCCAGCGGGTACGCCCACCGCAGGCTCGGTGTCGCGTTGTACGCCGACAGGAAGCGCATCGGCAGCACGCGCGAGGCGGAGACCTCCCCCGGGTCGGAGAGCTTGGCCGCCACCGTCTCCGCGACGGCGTCGCTGACTCCGGCCCGGTCGAAGTTGCGCAGGTTACGCAGCAGCGCGAGATAGCCCATGTTCGGGATGATCGACTCCCACGCCGCGGCGTCCATCGCGCTCTGTCGCCAGCCGGCCAGAGCCTCCCACGTCATACCGGCCGCGCCCAGCTCCGCCGGATCGGTGACCTCCCTGCGCTGCGCGACCGGCAACGCCATGAGCGCGTCCCGCGCCGCCAGCATCCGGAGCGACGCCGGCAGCGGGTTGTCCCGCTGGTGCCGCCGATCCAGCGCGTGCCGGAACAGGTCACCCTGCCGCTCGTCCGTCGCGGTGGGGTGGGTCAGGTCGATGACGTCACCGAACCGCACCGGGCTGCCGACGGAGTCGTACTTGAGCAGGCTCCGCTCGGTGTACAGCCGGACCGCCGCGTCGGCGATGCCCCGCTTCACCGGCTTGGGAAACGCCCGGCCATGGCGACCCAGCCAGTACGCCAGAGCCTCGCCCGGCTCGTCCGCACGCTGCAACGCGGCGTCCACGACCGCCCGCGACCCCGGCATCTCCGCGGCGACCTGGGCGCGGGCACCCTCCAGTGCCGCCACCACGGACGCCGAGCGCATCATCGCGCCAGCGCGCAGCCACGGCACGAAGCGGGCGAACCAGTCGGGATCGGTGACGGCGACGGCGGCGACCAGGTTCCGGAAGCGGGCGTCCCGGTCGGTGGCGCCCTCGTAGAAGGTGTCCTCCCCGACCATGTTCGACACACCGAGCAGGAACAGCTCGATGCGCGGCTCACGGGTGAAGCCGGGCGCGCCCTCGGCGGTCACCGGCCGGTGGCGGCTCTTGCGCAGCTTGATGTTGAACTTGGCCATGACGTCCCCCACGTCAGTCGGCCGGGAAGGCGCCACCGCACCACACACCCGAGATCAGAATCGGCCACGGACTAGTCCGCCGTTCTGTCCGTTGAACCATCCACCCGAAGGTGTCGGGGGACTCGAACCCCCATCTGCGGAACCCTGAAGTAACCGTTGCCTGCGCACCGGGTGTGTGGTGTGGTCGCGCTTCCCGAGATCGAGGTCGGCGACGGATGGTCCTTCACCGGGGTCCGAACCCCTCCAGATGTAACCGTCACCTGCGCACCGGGAAGTGCGGTCACGACCGTAGCGGTGGCGCCGATGCCCGGGCAACGGAGTTTGCGATCTTGTGATCGGTAGAGAGTGGTCACGCCGCACGCCCGAGATCAAAAGTGGACACGGTTTCGCGGGTTCGAACCGCGGGGCCCTTGCAGGGCCTGCACCATAGAAGTAGCCGTGTCCGTCGCACCCGGCGTGCGGCGTGAGCGCGCCTCCCGAGATCGAAGCGGCGACGGCGACCGGCCCTTGCGGGCCAAGGTGACCTGGGCCGCTGGTCGACGCCACCCGAAGTGGCGGTGGGATTCGAACCCACGTCTCCCCGTTGAGAGCGGAAGTAGCCGTTACCTGCGCACCGGGAGGTGCCCCACGACGGTAGGCCCGCACCCCCGAGCCAGCAAGCCGATTCCGTACGTCCACAACAGTCGCCGAATGAGCTGCTTGCCGACCAGATCGAACAGGGCGAAGTTGGCGGCGCAGCAGCTTCCGGTCCGGTGGCCGCTGCGCCGCCCCGGTCAACGTTCGGGAGCCGGGTCGCCGAACCCTAGACGGCCGCCGCCGTGTCCGGACGTGTTCGCTCGCCCCACCGGACGACCACCGGGGCGGCCAGCCCGACCGCGACGAAGATTCCGCCCATCAGCAACCAGCCGGGGGCGCCCCAGGCGACACAGAGCAGGCCCAGGATGGAGGGGGCGGCGACGTTCGCCAGGCCCGTGCCGAGCACGGAGACTCCGGTGTACTGCCCCTGGGCGTGCGGAGGCGCGAGTCGGAACTGCAACTCGAGCGAGCCCGCCGTGTGCCACAGCTCGCCGACGGTGTGCACGGCGACTCCGAACGTCATCACCGTGACCGCGAGCCATCCGGGCATCGTCGACGTGGCGGCGATCAGGGCCATCCCGACCAGGAACGCCAACCCGGAACGGCGCATGGCCCGACCTGCCGCTGGACTGGTGTCGATTCCCCGGCTCGCCCTGACCTGGAGCGCCGCCACGAGGGCGGTGTTGACCAGCACGGCCACCCCGATGAACCAGCGTGGCGCGTCGGTCTGCAAGATGATCCACAACGGCAGCGCGAAGACCAGTACCTGGCCCTGAGTTCCCATGATGGCGTCGAGCACGGTGACTGCCATGTAGGGCTTGTCCTTCAGTGCGATCCAGCGCCCGGTCAGGTGGGGCACCGGGATCGGTGGCAGTGAGGGCAGCCGGGTGATGATGGCGGCGCATGCCACGAAACTGATGGCGTTGCCGACGACCAGGGCCAGGTAAGCCGCGCGGGTGTCCAGTTGCACCGCGGCGCCGGCGGCGAGGGCACCGCAGCATCCGGCGAGGTTGGCGACCGAACGAAGATAGGCCCGGTACTGGGCCAGGTTTGTGCCGCCGAAGCCACGCACCAGCGGACCGCGGGACGCCCCGCCGGCTGAGTGGGCGAGCTGGGTCAGACAGATCACGGCGACGAACAGCCAGAACGTGTGGACGAAGGCGAGGGCGGCCATGGTGGCGGCTCGGATGATCAGAGTCAGCAGATAGATCTCGCGCGGGCCCCGCCGATCGGCGAGGTGCCCGATCGGGATCCCGGCGAGCAGCCCGACGAGGGCTGCGATGCCCATGCCCAGGGCGACCTGCGCGAGGGGGAGCCCGACCGAGCGGGTGAAGAAGAGCACGGCGCTGGCCATGAAGATGCCACTTCCGAGCATGTTGACGAAGGTCGCGAAGGCCAGGACGCGTCGAGGGCCGTGATCGGGGATGAGTGCTCGGGCAACGAGCCATGATCTGTTCGGCGGCGGGATGGGAATGGACGTCGTCTCTGTCGGCAAATGACGGGCCTCTCGTCGACCATCGTGGGCTCGTGGCAGGGCTGCACCCCTGCCGGGCGCCGCTACTCGAGGGTGGCCAACTCGTCCGGCGACAGGCTCAGCGCACCGGCGGCCAGGTTCTCGACCAGGTGATCGGGGTTGCCGGTGCCGGGGATGGCCAGCAGGTGCGGCCCGCGGCTGAGGGTCCAAGCGATCCGCACCTGTGCCGGCGTCGCGCCGTGTGTGCGCGCGATGGCCTCCACCGCCGCGTTGGCGGCCACGCCGCCGGCCTCACGTTTGTCGCCGGCGATGGCGAAGAACGGCACGAACGCGGCGCCCTGTTCGCCGCAGGTGCGCACGAACTGGTCGTGTATGCGGCGGGTGTCGACGCCGTACGGGTTCTGTACGCAGACCACCGGGGCGATCGCCTGCGCCTGCGCGAGGTGCTGCGGGCGAATGTTCGCCAGGCCGAGATGCCGGATGAGTCCGGCGTCACGCAGGTCGGCCAGCGCGCCGAAGTGCTCCGCGACGGAGTCCAGCCCGTGCTGGCGCAGGTTCACGACATCGAGATGGTCGCGGCCGAGCTGGCGCAGGTTCTCCTCGACCTGCCCGCGCAGCTGGTCCGGCCGGGCCAGCGGCAGCCATTCCCCCGAGGGGTCGCGGCCCGGCCCGACCTTCGTGGTGATGACCAGGTCATCGGCGTACGGCGACAGTGCCGTGTTGATCAACTCGTTCGCCGACCGGAGCGGAGTGAAGTAGAACGCCGCTGTGTCGATGTGGTTCACGCCGAGCTCGACCGCCCGGCGCAGCACGCCGATGACCCGAGCGCGGTCGCTCGCCGCGCCGCCGTTGCCCGTTATGCGCATCGCGCCGAATCCGATCCGGTTGACGGTCAGGTCTCCGAGGGAATAGGTGCCGGCGGATCTCGCAGTGATCATGTTGGTGGGCATTGGACGAACCTAGCCACCATTGCTGACCTGGGCAGTCGGTCGTCTGCCCGATACCGGTCGCGCAAGATCACTGTTAGTTTATTCATGGTGGGAAGCAGTCCGACCGGCCAGTGAGGCGACCGCCCGCAGCGACCGGCCATCCACCTTCGACCCCACGATCTACCAGCGGCGGCACACCGTCGAATGCGGAATCAACAGGCTCAAAAAGCGCGTTCCCGCAGCCGTGGACCTGGCCTGAGACCCTGTGAAGCACCGCCACTGGTTCGGGTGAACCGACTCTGGCGGAGGGGCAGCTCAGCGGGAGATGATCGTGGTTCGTCTCGATGGAGAGCCGAACCACGCGATCGGGCGGGGAGGTGGGTGACGCCGATGACCCCGACGCAGCTGCGCGCGTATGTCGCCGTGGTCCGGCTGGGGTCCGTCAAGCAGGCCGCCGCGGAGCTTCAGGTCTCCGAGTCGGCCGTGTCACTTCACGTCGCACAGCTACGCAAGGAGTTCGGGGACAAGCTGTTCACCAAGACTGCGGCGGGGCTCGCGTTCACCCCTGGCGGGCTCCGGCTGGCCAGCCGCGCGGCGGAGCTGCTGGGCCTGCAGGACCGCACGATGCTTGAGGTGAGCGGCGCGAAGCGCGGCCGGCGGCTGCTGCGGGTGGCCGCGTCCAGCCTGTTCGCCGAGTTCGCCGCGCCGGGGTTGATCGAGCTGTTCGCGAAGCGGGCCGCCGACCTCGATGTCGAGTTGAGCGTGGGCGACCCGGGCGCGTTCGAGTCGCTGTTGCTGACCCGCGCCGCGGACATCGCGATCGGGCCGCAGCCGCCGGTCGTCGATCAGGCGATCGCCTGCCGGCCGATGATGAACTACCGGCTCGTGCTCGTCGCCGGCCCGGACCATCCGCTCGCCGGCGTGCCGGCGTCCCCTGGGCAGTTGCGGGAGCAGACCTGGCTGCTCGGGCCGTCGGCGGCCACCGACCTGGGTGCGGTGCCGGGGATGCTGCGTCGGCTGGCGGTGCCCGACGACCGGCAGCAGATCTTCCAGAGCCACGCGGCGGCGCTGGGTGAGGCCAAGCGGGGCCGGGGCGTCTCACCGGCGCTCGCGTTCACCGTCGCGCCGGATCTCCGCGAGGGTCAACTCAAGCCGGTGGTGGGGCCGCACGCGACTGTTGAGGCGGTGTGGCACTCGCAGGTGCTCGCCAACCCGGGGCTGCTGTCGGCCGCCGACGAGCTGTGGCGGTTCTCGTCGACCCCGCGGGCGATTCAGGCGATGATGCGCGGCGCGGGCGTCAATGTCGGCCACTTCAAGCCGTCGGTGCACGTGACGCTCTGGAGCTGACGGGCGGCGACCAGCAGGTCCTGGAACGTGCCGGCCGGCAGCAGCCGGTCGCAGTAGGGGAGCGCGGCGGACATGCCCGCCGCCCGAGGAGCGAAGCCGGGGGCGCCGGCACGTGGGTTCAACCAGACGATCCGGTACGCGCGGCGGCGCAGCCGGGCCATCACGGTCGCCAACTCGTCGGGCGGGTCGCTGTCCCAGCCGTCCGAGCCGATCACGACCACGGCCCCGCGCACGGCGTCGGCGTGATGGGAGGTGAGCAGGGCGCGCAGGTTCGTGGCGATCCGGGTACCGCCGTACCGGTCGGTCACGGCGGCGCTGGCCTGCGCGACGGCCTCGGCGGCCGAGGTGTGTCGCAGCACCACCGTGAGCCGGGTCAGTCTTGTGGCGAACGCGAACACCTCCGCGTCGGCGACCACCGCGAACGCCCGCATCAGGTGCAGGTACGCGGTCGCCTGCGCCCGCATCGACTCGCTGACGTCGCAGAGCAGCACGACCCGGCGGGGGCGCCGCACCGGCCGCTCGCGGACGATCTCGACGGGTTCCCATCCGGTGCGCCGAGCACGGGCGATGGTCGGCCGCAGTGCGATTCGCGGTCCGGCCGAGCCGACGGCGTGTCGCCTGGTGCGCCGGGTCGGCCAGCCGGCGACGGCCGCGCGCAGAGCGTCGCCGAGCATCGTGACCTGCGCGGCGTCGAGTTCGTCGAACGGCCGGTCGGCGAGCCCGGCGAGGGCGCTGGGACGCCGCTCGGGCAGCCGCAGCGCGGTGTCGGCTTCCGTCGCCTCGGCGACGGCCGGCGGCAGAGTGGCCCACGGCAGTCCGCCGCCGGGGCCGGTGTCGTCCGTGTCGGCGGGCACCGGCACGTACACGTCGTCGTGACCCTCCGCCGGGGGCGCGGACCGCGAGGGTGGCAGCAGGGGTGGCGGGTCCGCGAAGACCGCCGTGAAGACCCGGTCGAACTTGGCGAGATCGGAGTGCCGCCGGACCAGGCTGATCCGGGCGGTCCAGTACAGCGTGGACATCGAGTCGGGCGGGCTGGCGGCGAGCGCCCGGACGAAGTCGTCGACGTCGGTGAGCCCGGCCGGGACGCCGGCGTGCCGCAGTCGGCCGGCGAGGGCCACGGCGAACGCGGCTCGGTCGATCCCGTGCAGCAGGGCCGGGCTCACCGACGCGCGACCAGCCAGGCGATCACTGCGCCGACCGCGACGAGACCGACGATCACTGGTACGAGTCGCTTGGTGATCGAACCGCCGGCGATGCTGAGCAGGTCGAGCGCCTCAGGCTCGGAGGCCGGCGTCGTCCGCGTGCCGGCGGTCGCCGACTCGACGGCCGGCGCGGCCCGGCTGGTGGCGGCCGGCGGCTCGACGGGTGCAGGCTCGGCGAGGGAGAGCTCGGCGGCCGACGGCGCTACCGGCGACGGCTCGACCGGTGCGGGCGTTACGGCAGCGGTGCCGGGCGTGGTCGCGACCGCCGCGGCGGACGCGGCCGGGACCGGCTCGGCTTCCTGCCGAGCGGCGGGCGCCGACGCGACGGGCTCGGAGTCGGACCGGGCGGCGGGCACCGGCGCGGTGCCCCCGGCGACCGGCGTCGCCTGCTCGGCCGCCAGCTTGGCCTCCAGATTGGCGACGAACTGGGCCAGCAGCTTGCCCGACACCTCCTTGATCATGCCGCTGCCGAACTGGGCCAGCTTTCCCGAGATCTTCAGGTCGGCGTCCACGCTGACCAGCGTCCGGTCGCCGTCCGGCCGCAACCGGGCGGTGACCAGCGCCGAGGCGTTCCCGGTCGACCGGGCGTCGCGGCCCTTCGCGTCGATCACCCCGTGGTACGCCGCGTCGTCCTTCTCGACGAACTGTGCCGTGCCCGCGAACTCCGAGATGACCGGCCCGACCTTGACCTTCACCCTGCCCCGGTAGACGTCGCCGTCGACTCCGGTCAGTTGGGCGCCCGGCAGGCACGGCGCGATCCCCTCAAGGTCGGTGAGCACCGCCCAGGCCCGCTCGATCGGGACGGTGACCGCGAACTCGTTGGTGATCTTCATGGCTGACTCTCCTGGTAGGCGCCGAGCGCGGCGGCGACCACGGCGCGGTCGTCGGGGGTCTTGGCGATGGTGCCGAGGGTCCGGGGGACGTCGTCGGCGGCCAGGTCGGCGGCGCCCAGCACGGAGAGCGCGGCCACCCAGTCGATGGTCTCCGCCATCCCGGGTGACTTCTCCAACTCCAGGCCGCGTACGCCGCCGATGAACTGGACCGCCGTCTGGACCAGCGGCTCGGTCGCGCCCGGTACGGCCCGGCGGACGATCTCCACGGCCCGGGTCGGCTCGGGAAAGTCGATCCAGTGGTACAGGCAGCGGCGGCGCAGCGCGTCATGCAGCTCCCGGCTGCGGTTGGAGGTGAGCACCACGATGGGCGGTGTGCGTGCGGCGAACGTGCCGAGCTCGGGGATCGTGATGCCGGCCTCGCCGAGGAATTCGAACAGCAGCGCCTCGAACTCGTCGTCGGCGCGGTCGATCTCGTCGATCAGCAGGACCGGCGGTACCGGCCCCTGATGGCGTACGGCCCGCAGGATCGGCCGTTCCTGGAGGAACTCGGCGCTGAACAGGTCCGCGTCGGTGAGCCTGGCGTGCTGCGCCTCGGCGAGCCGGATCGCCAGCAGTTGCCGCTGGTAGTTCCACTCGTAGAGCGCCTCGCCGGCGGTCAGCCCCTCGTAGCACTGCAGCCGGATCAGCGGCGTCTCCAACGCTCGGGCCAGTGCCTTGGCGGCGGCGGTCTTGCCGACACCCGGCTCGCCCTCCAGCAGCAGTGGCCGGCCGAGCCGCAGCGCCAGGAACAGGGCCATCGCCATGCCGTCGTCGACCAGGTAGTCGACGGCGTCGAGGCGGTGCCGGACGCTCAGCGCGTCCTTCATGCCTCGCCCGCCAGCAGTCGCTCGTAGTCCGCGCGGGTGTCCACGTCGATCGGCACCGGCCCGTCGGCGGGCACCTCGGTCACCGGGTAGCGGCCGGAGTGCAGCAGCTTCCAGACGGCCTTGTCGCCGTGCAGGTCGTACAGCTCGGGAAGGACCTCGCGGCCGAAGCGGAACGGATGGCCCAGCCCGTCGGCGTACCGGCACACGGCCAGCGGAGTGGCCGCCGTGGCGACCCGCCGGACGTCGGCGGCGCGTACCCCGGGCTGGTCACCGAGCAGCAGCACGAGCGCGTCGGCGCGCGGGTCCACCGCCCGCGCCGCGCTGCTGACCGATGAGCCGCAGCCGGTGCTGAACGCCGGGTTCTCGACGACCTGACACCCGGTCAGGTCCACCTGGGCGCGGATCCCGCCCGCCGCGCCGCCCAGGGTCACGAGCAGTTGGTCGAAGCCGCACGAGCGGGCCAGCTCCAGGGTCGCGTCGAGCAGCGTGCGCCCCCGGTACGGGAGCAGTTGCTTCGCCTCGCCGAGACGCACCGACGCCCCCGCGGCGAGCACCAGGCCGGTCAGGAACACGGGCTACGCCGCTGTGTAACTCGCGAGGCAGCCGGCGCAGCAGAACCAGAAGTCCTGCCCGTCGACCCGCGCGTGCGGTGTCTCCGACCCGACCAGCACGGTCATCCCGCACACCGGGTCGACGGCCTGCTGCGGCCGGGCTGCCGGCGCACCCGAGGACGGGGCCAGCCCGTCCACCCGGATCGCCCGGACCACCTCACTCATGATGGACAGGGCGATCTCCTGCGGCGTACACGCCCCGATGTCCAGTCCGGCCGGTGAGTGGACGCGGGCCCGTTCGGCGTCGGTCAACTCCAACTCGTCGAGCACGACCGCGCCGCGTCTGCCGCTGGCGACCAGCGCGACGAACCCCACGCCGGCGTCCAGTGCGGCCCGGATCGCCTCCTGCTCGCCCCGGCCGAGCCCGGCCACCACGACCGCCGTGCAGCCGGCGTCCTCATCGGAGGTGACGACGTCGAAGTCGAGGAACGCGGCGAGGGTCGCCACCGCGGCGCTGATCGGAGTGTCGCCGACCACCCGCAGTGCCGGCGGCGGCAGCATCGGCCGGAGGAAGACCTCGATCGCGCCGCCGGAGTGGCACGGGTTGACCACCACCCGCGCCCCCGGCGCCTCGGGGAACGGGGGAGTGCCGTCCGGCAGCACCCGCAGCAGTAGCGCGGTGCCGTCGCGCAGGGTGTCGAGCGCAGCCGCCCGCACCGAACTTTCGGCGCACACTCCGCCGACGAAGCCCTCGATCGAGCCGTCCGACCGGATCACGGCGGCGTCGCCCGGCCGCGCCGACGTGGGGTCCTGGGTGCGGACCACGGTGGCGTGCACGAACGGCTCCCGGGAGACGGTCAGCTCCCGGGCGCGCTCCGCGATGGTGGTCATGGTCGCCTCCCTCAGATCGGTGGACGGGCCTGGCCGCGCATCGCGTCCCAGACCCGCGACGGCGTCAGCGGCATGTCGGCGTGCCGTACGCCGAAGGGCTTCAGGGCGTCCACGACGGCGTTGACGATGGCTGGCGGCGAACCCACCGTGGCGGACTCGCCCACACCCTTCGCGCCGATCGGGTGGTGCGGCGACGGGGTGACGGTGAAGCCGGTCTCCCAGTCGGGCACCTCCAGCGACGTCGGGATCAGGTAGTCCATCAGCGACGCGCCGAGGCAGTTGCCGTCCTCGTCGAACGCGATCATCTCCATCAGCGCCATGCCGACCCCGTCGGTCAACCCGCCGTGCACCTGCCCCTCGATGATCATCGGGTTGATCCGGGTGCCGCAGTCGTCGACCGCGATGAACCGCCGCACCGTCACCTGCGCGGTGCCCGGGTCGATGTCCACCACGCAGATGTACGCGCCGTGCGGGTACGTCAGGTTGGACGGGTTGTAGCAGATCTGCGCCTCGAGCCCACCCTCGATGCCCTCGGGCAGGTCACCCGCGCCGTGCGCGCGCAGGGCGATGTCCTGGATCGTGACGGACGTGCCCGGGTCGCCCTTGACGTGGAACGCGCCCTTGTCCCACTCCAGGTCGGCCACCGACACCTCGAGCATGCCCGAGGCGATGATCCGGGCCTTGTCCCGGACCTTGCGGGCCACCAGGGCCGCCGCCGCACCCGACACGGGCGTCGAACGGCTGCCGTACGTGCCGAGGCCGAACGGGGTGTTGTCCGTGTCGCCGTGCAGCACCTCGATGTCGGCCGGCGGGATCCCGATCTCCTCGGCGACGATCTGCGCGAACGTCGTCTCGTGCCCCTGGCCCTGGGACTGCACGCTGAGCCGTACCACGGCCTTGCCGGTCGGGTGGACGCGCAGCTCGCAGCCGTCCGCCATGCCCAGCCCGAGAATGTCCATGTCCTTGCGAGGGCCGGCGCCGACCGCCTCGGTGAAGAACGCGATGCCGATGCCCATCAGCTCGCCCCGGGCCCGCTTCTCCTCCTGCTCGCGGCGCAACTCGTCGTAGCCGGCCATCTCCATCGCTAGCCGCATCGTCGGCTCGTAGTTGCCCGAGTCGTACACCCAGCCGGTCTTCGTCGTGTACGGGAACTGCTCCGGCTGGATGAAGTTCTTCAGCCGCAGCGCGGCCGGGTCCATGCCCAGCTCGTCGGCGAGGCAGTCGACGATCCGCTCGACCAGGTAGACGGCCTCGGTGATCCGGAACGAGCAGGCGTACGCCACGCCGCCGGGCGCCTTGTTGGTGTAGACCGCCGTCATCTTGCAGTAGGCGGCCTCGATGTCGTAGCTGCCGGTGAAGACCCCGAAGAAGCCGGCCGGGTACTTCACCGGCGCGGCGGTGCCGTTGAAGGCGCCGTGGTCGGCCAGCACGTTGGTGCGGATGCCGAGGATCCGGCCGTCGCGGGTCGCCGCGATCTCACCGCGCATGATGTAGTCGCGGGCGAAGCCGGTGCTGATCAGGTTCTCCGACCGGTCCTCCATCCACTTCACCGGCTTGCCGGTGACGATCGAGGCGACGATCGCGCAGACGTACCCGGGGTAGATCGGCACCTTGTTGCCGAACCCGCCGCCGATGTCCGGCGAGATCACCTGGATCTTGTGCTCGGGGATGCCCGCCACGATGGCGTAGAGGGTGCGGTGCGCGTGCGGCGCCTGGGTGGTCGACCAGAGCCGCAGCTTGCCGTCGACGGCATCGAAGTCGGCGACCGCCCCACACGTCTCCATCGGCGCCGGATGCACCCGGGGATAGACGAGATCCTGCGTCACCACGACGTCCGCGCGCGCGAACACCGCCTCCGTGGCCGCCTCGTCGCCGGTCTCCCAGTCGAAGCAGTGGTTGTTCGTTTTGTCCGCGAGGTCGTCGCGGATCAGCGGGGCACCTGGCTCCAGCGCGCGACGGGCGTCGATCACCGGGTCGAGGATGTCGTACTCGACGTCGATCAGCTCCAGCGCGTCGCGCGCCGCGTACCGGTCCTCGGCGACGACGAACGCGACCTCCTGGCCCTGGAAGCGCACCTTGTCGGTGGCGAGCACGGCCTGTACGTCGTTGGACAGGGTCGGCATCCAGGCTAGGCCCTGCTGCGCCAGCATCGCCCCGGTCACCACCGCCTTGACCCCGGGTGACGCCTCGGCGGCGCTCGTGTCGATGCTGATGATCCGGGCGTGCGCCACCGGCGACCGGAGGATCGCGAGGTGCAGCATGCCGGGCAGTTGAACGTCGTCGACGTACCGGCCGCGACCGCGGATGAACCGCGGATCCTCCTTGCGCAGCATCCGGCCGTACCCGACGGGCTTCTGGTCGTTGTCGTGGAAGGTGTCCACGCGCTCGTGCACGGTGGTCATGCGACGGCCTCCGCGGGCTGGCCGGCGTCGGCGATCTCGCCGGCTTCGGTCGATTCGGTGGTCTCGGTGACCCGGGCTGCGGCCTCCGCCTCGGCCACGGCGGCCCACCGGACCGAGCGGACGATCGTGGCGTAACCCGTGCACCGGCAGATCTGACCCGAGATCGCCTCGCGGATCTCCGTCTCGCTCGGGTCCGGGTTCCGGTCGAGCAGCGCCCGCGCGGTCATCATCATCCCCGGCGTGCAGAAGCCGCACTGCAGGCCGTGGCACTGCATGAAGCCCTGCTGGATCGGGTCGAGCTCGGCGCCCCTGGCGAGACCTTCGACGGTGCGCACCTGGTGGCCGCCGGCCATCGCGGCGAGCACCGTGCACGACTTCACCGGCTCGCCGTCCAGCCAGACCACGCAGGTGCCGCAGTTGCTGGTGTCGCAGCCCCAGTGCGTGCCGGTCAGGCCCAGCACGTCCCGCAGGAAGTGCACCAGCAGCAGCCGGGCCTCGATCTCGCGGGTGACCTCGACGTCGTTGACGGTCATCGTGACCTGCATGCTCAGCTCCTCGCCCGTTCGACGGCCCGGCGCAGGGTCCGCCTGGTCAGCTCGGCGGCCAGATGCCGCTTGTAGTCGGCGCTGCCGCGCTGGTCAGTCGCCGGGTCGCAGCTACGCGCAGCGATCGCCCCGGCCTGCTCGAACAGACTCTCCGAGGGCTCCTGGCCGCGCAGCGTCGCGGAGATCTCCGGGATGCCCGTCGTGTTCGGGCCGACCGCCGCGAGCCCGACCCGAGCGTCCACGATCGCGCCGTCGTCGAGCCACACCGCCGCGCCGGCCGACACCACGGCCCAGTCGCCGGCCCGGCGCTCGACCTTCTCGTACGCGCTGCCGCAGCCCGGCCGCACCGGCAGCCGGATCTCGACCAGGATTTCGCCGTCGGCGACGGCCGTCGCGTACGGCCCGACGTGGAACTCCTCCATGGACACGACGCGCTCCGCACCGCCCGGACCACGGATCACGCACCGCGCGTCCAGCGTCGTGCAGACCGCCGAGAGGTCCTCGGACGGGTCGGCCTGGCAGAGCGAGCCGCCCAGCGTGCCCCGGTTGCGCACCACCGGGTCGGCGATCACCCGCTCGGCGTCGGCGAAGATGGGGAACGCCGCGGCCAGCTCGGTGGAGTCGAGCAGCTCCCGATGCCGGGTGAGCGCGCCGATCCGTACCTCGTCCGGGCCTGTCTCGATGTAGCCGAGTTCGGCGTGCAGATCGTTGATGTCGATCAGGTAGTCGAAGTTGGCCAGCCGCAGCTTCATCATCGGCAGCAGGCTGTGCCCGCCGGCGATCAGGCGCGCCGTGCCGCCCAGCCGCTCCAACAGGCTGATTGCATGGTCCACACTGGTGGCTCGCTCGTACTCAAACGGTGCCGGCACCTGCATGTCGCACCTCCGCAGTCCGGGAAAATCTCATCCCGGCGCGGTCCAAAGTCAACGGCGACCTAAGCAACTGCTTAGGTCGCCGTTGACGGTGCCACCGAGGCTCACGGATCGTGCGGCCATGCGGGACATCGTCGACGGGTTGACGGGCTGGCGCACCGACGGCGTCGCGTTCGCCGTCGCGACCGTCGTCCGCACCTGGCAGTCGGCGCCCCGGCAGGCCGGCGCGGCGATGGCCGTCTCCGCCCACGGCGAGGTCCTGGGCAGCATCTCCGGCGGCTGCGTCGAGGGGGCCGTCTACGACCTCTGCCTGACCTCCGTCGAGACCGGCGAGGCCCGCACCCAGACCTTCGGTGTCAGCGACGACGACGCGTTCGACGTCGGCCTGACCTGCGGCGGCACCATCCAGATCCTGGTCCAGCCGGACGTCGCCCTGACCGAGCCCGACGAGGTGCTCGCCGCGATCCGCGACGGCCGGCCGGTCGCCACGGCTTCGGTGGAGAACGCGCAACTGGTGATCTGGCCCGACCGGGTCGCGGGCAGCCTCGGCGCGGGCGACCTGGACGACGCGGTGGCCCGGCAGGCGGCCGGCATGCTCGCCCTCGGCGCCACCGGCACGGTGCACCTGGGTCGGCAGGGGGAGGAGCGACTCGACGACGTGTCCGTGTTCGTGCAGTCGTACGTGCCCCCACCCCGCATGATCATCTTTGGGGCGATCGACTTCGCCGCCGCGATGGCCCGGATCGGCCGGTTCCTCGGCTACCACGTCACGGTCTGCGACGCCCGCCCGGTGTTCACCACCCGTACGCGCTTCCCGGACGCCGACGACCTCGTCGTCCAATGGCCGCACAGGTACCTGGAGTCGACGTCCGTCGACGACCGTACGGTGCTCTGCGTCCTGACCCACGACCCGAAGTTCGACGTACCGCTGCTTGAGGTCGCCCTGCACACCCCGGCTCGCTACATCGGCGCGATGGGCAGCCGGCGTACGCACGTGGACCGGCTGCGACGGCTGCGCGAGGCCGGGGTGAGCGAGGCCGCGCTGGCCCGGCTCTCCTCGCCCATCGGGCTGGACCTGGGCGCGCGAAAGCCGGAGGAGACGGCCGTGGCGATCGCCGCCGAGATCGTCGCCCAGGCCTGGGGCGGCTCGGGTCGCCCGCTCAGCGACCTGGAAACCCCGATCCACCATTCCTGATCGACCGCGAGCGATCGGCACGGTGGTCGCCGCACCCTGGCGTACGAGCGGTTGCTGCGGGATCCGCTGCGGGCCGGACGGCTACTCATCTATTGTCAGTCTGTTCATGTTTTATCGCTTTCGTCGGAAAGGTGCAGCGATGAGGGTGCGCCGCTGGGTCGAAAGCTGGCCGCTCTACCGTCAGCTCACCGGCACGGACCCGCTCGGTCGAGGTGCCGCGGCCAAGTCCGCCGGCTCCCTGTCGCTCACCGCCCGCACCGACACGGCCGACTCAGTGGCCAAGTCCGTCTGTCCCTACTGTGCCGTCGGTTGCGGTCAGCGGGTGTTCGTCAAGGACGGGCAGGTCAGTCAGATCGAGGGCGACCCGGACAGTCCGATCTCGCGGGGTCGGCTCTGTCCGAAGGGCGCGGCCAGCAAGAGCCTGGTGACCAGCCCATTGCGGCAGACCACGGTCCGCTACCGCCGGCCTTACGGCACGGAGTGGGAGGACCTCGATCTCGACACGGCGATGAACATGATCGCCGACCGGGTGTTGGCGGCCCGGGAGGAGACCTGGGAGGACGTCGACGCGCAGGGTCGGCCGCTGAACCGGACGTTGGGTATCTCCAGTCTGGGTGGGGCGACGCTGGACAACGAGGAGAACTACCTCATCAAGAAGTTGTTCACCGCGATGGGGGCGCTCCAGATCGAGAACCAGGCGCGTATTTGACACTCCTCCACCGTCCCCGGTCTGGGGACCAGCTTCGGTCGTGGCGGTGCGACGGCCTTTCAGCAGGACATCGCCAACGCTGACGTGATCGTCATCCAGGGTTCGAACATGGCTGAGGCGCACCCGGTGGGTTTCCAGTGGGTGATGGAGGCCAAGCGGCGCGGCGCGAAGGTGTTCCATGTCGATCCGCGGTTCACCCGGACCAGCGCGTTGGCCGACTCGTACCTGCCGATCCGGGCGGGCACGGACATCGCCCTGCTGGGTGGGGTGGTGCGCTACATCCTGGACAACGAACTCGACTTCCGCGAGTACGTGGTCGCCTACACCAACGCCGCCACGATCGTGACCGACGAGTTCCGCGACACCGAGGATCTGCACGGGCTCTTCTCCGGCTTCAAGGAGGAGAACGCCAGCTACGACCAGTCCAGCTGGCGGTACGAGGGGCACGGGCAGAACGTCCCGACCCGCGACACCGAGACACAGCGGGAGACCGCCGCCGGGCTGGAGCACGAGTCGCACGGCGCACCGGTCGACTCGCAGACCCAGCGGGACGAGACGTTGCAGCATCCGCGGTGCGTCTACCAGATCCTCAAGCGGCACTATGCCCGGTACACCCCGGAGATGGTGGAACGCGTCTGCGGCATTCCGCAGGAGAAGTTCCTGGAACTGGCCCAAGCCTGGACGCAGAACTCCGGCCGGGAACGCACCGGAATGCTGATCTACTCGGTGGGCTGGACGCAGCACAGCGTGGGCGTGCAGTACATCCGCACCGGCGCGATCATCCAACTGCTGCTCGGCAACATGGGCCGCCCCGGCGGTGGGGTCATGGCCCTGCGCGGGCACGCCAGCATCCAGGGCTCCACCGACATCCCGACCCTGTTCAACCTGCTGCCCGGCTACCTACCGATGCCACACCACGCCGACCACCCGAGCCTGGACCAGTGGGTCGACAGCATCCGCCACCCCGGCCAGAAAGGCTACTGGGGTAACGCCCGCGCCTACGGGGTGAACCTGCTCAAGGCGTACTGGGGCGACGCGGCCACCGCCGAGAACGACTACTGCTACGGCTACATGCCCCGGATGACCGGCGACCACGGCACCTACCAACAGGTGCTCAACATGATCGACGGCAAGATCAAGGGGTACTTCCTGCTCGGGCAGAACCCGGCCGTCGGCTCCGCGCACGGGCGCGCCCAGCGCCTCGGCATGGCCAACCTCGACTGGCTCGTGGTCCGTGACCTGTTCATGATCGAAAGCGCCACGTTCTGGCAGCATGCGCCGGAGATCGAGACCGGCGAGATCATGCCCGAGGAGTGCCGTACAGAGGTGTTCTTCCTACCCGCCGCCTCGCACGTGGAGAAGGAGGGCACCTTCACCCAGACCCAACGGCTGCTGCAATGGCGCGAGAAGGCCGTCGAACCCCCAGGCGACGCCCGCTCCGAGCTGTGGTTCTTCTACCACCTCGGCCGCATCATCCGGGAACGCCTGGCACAGTCAACGCAGCCCCGCGACCGGGCGCTGCTCGACCTGACCTGGCACTACCCGACGCACGGGCCGAATGCCGAGCCGAGCGCCGAATCGGTTCTGTACGAGATCAACGGCTACGAGGTGGCCAGCGGCCGGCCGCTGTCGACGTTCACCGAGATGAAGGACGATGGCTCCACCGCAAGCGGCTGCTGGATCTACACCGGCGTCTACGCCGACGGCGTCAACCAGGCCGCCCGCCGCAAGCCCGGCGCGGAGCAGGACTGGGTCGCCGCGGAGTGGGGTTGGGCCTGGCCAGCGAACCGGCGGATCCTCTACAACCGCGCCTCCGCCGACCCGGACGGCAAACCCTGGAGTGAGCGCAAGAAGTACGTCTGGTGGGATAAGGAGAAGGCCGAGTGGACCGGCTACGACGTGCCGGACTTCGAGAAGACCAAACCACCGTCCTACCGGCCACCCCCGGACTCCTCAGGCGTGGCCGGGATCGCCGGTGACGACCCGTTCGTCCTCCAAGGCGACGGCAAGGGCTGGCTGTACGCGCCCACCGGCGTGCTCGACGGGCCGATGCCCACCCACTACGAGCCGGTCGAGTCACCGGTGCGCAACCCGCTCTACCGCCAGCAGGCCAACCCGACCCGCAAGGTCTACACACACCCGATCAACACGCTCAACCCGAGCCCACCGGAGCCGTACAGCGAGGTGTTCCCGTACATCTTCACGGTCAGCCGGCTCACCGAACACCACACCGCCGGCGCGATGAGCCGAACGGTCGGCCCGCTGGCCGAGCTGCAACCGGAGATGTTCGTCGAGGTGTCGCCGGAACTGGCGGTCGAACGAGGGCTCAACCACCTGGGCTGGGCCTACCTGGTCAGCGCCCGCGCGGCCATCGAGGCACGGGTGCTGGTGACCGACCGGCTCACCCCGCTACGGGTGGACGGCCGGATCATCCATCAGGTCTGGTTGCCGTACCACTTCGGCTTCGAGGGCCTGGTGACCGGCGACTCGGCCAACGACCTGTTCGGCATCAGCCTCGACCCGAACGTCCTGATCCAGGAGAGCAAGGTCGGGACCTGTGACGTTCGGCCCGGTCGACGCCCGAGAGGCCAGGGCCTGCTGGACCTCCTCGTCGACTACCGGCGGCGGTCGGGGGATCTCAGCCCGCACTATCCACCGCAGGTCACGACCGACGCCGCCGACAGCGGCCGCGACCCGGAGGTCTGACCGATGCCCCACGCCAACAGCCTGTACGGACCGCTCGACCCGGCGCCCGACGCCGGCTACGAGGACGCCCCGCCGCGGATGGGGTTCTTCACCGACACCAGCGTCTGCATCGGCTGCAAGGCCTGCGAGGTCGCCTGCAAGGAGTGGAACAACGTCCCCGGCTCCGGCCTGGACCTGCTCGGCATGTCCTACGACAACACCGGGGCGCTGACCGCGAACTCGTGGCGGCACGTCGCGTTCGTCGAACAGTCCCGCCCGATCGGTTGGGCGACCCCGGCGTTCGAAGACAACCCGGACGGACCGCCGGTCAGCCCGGAAACGGCGGCGGTCGCCGCGCACACCAGCACCGACACCGGGACGGATCCGGGCCTGCCGACCGGCTCGCCGCCGGCAGCGGCCCGGATGGCCGCCGGGCCGGAGTTCCTCGGGATGCCGGGTGCGCAGCCGCCGGGTCGGGGCACCGGCGTGCAGGAGCGTACGGATTTCCGCTGGTTGATGATGTCGGACGTGTGTAAGCACTGCACTCATGCGGCGTGTCTGGATGTGTGTCCGACGGGTTCGTTGTTCCGGACGGAGTTCGGGACGGTGGTGGTGCAGGAGGACATCTGTAACGGCTGTGGTTACTGCATTTCGGCCTGTCCTTACGGTGTGATTGATCAGCGTAAGGATGATGGTCGGGCGTGGAAGTGCACGTTGTGCTACGACCGGCTCGGTGCGGGGATGACTCCGGCGTGTGCGCAGGCGTGTCCGACGGAGTCGATCCAGTACGGGGCGTTGGATGAGTTGCGGGAGCGGGCTGCCGCGCGGGTCGAGACGTTGCACGAGCGGGGAGTGTCCGAGGCGCGGTTGTACGGGCATGATCCGAACGATGGTGTTGGTGGTGACGGGGCGTTTTTCCTGTTGCTGGATGAGCCCGAGGTGTATGGGCTGCCGCCGGATCCGGTGGTGACCACCCGGGACCTGCCGGCCATGTGGAAGCGCGCCGGCCTGGCGGCGATGACGATGGCGGTCGCCACGGCGGTCGCGTTCCTGGGCAGGCGGCCATGACCGACGCGACGCCATCGAACGAGCCGGTCGGCGCCCGGTTCCGCGAGTTCCAGGCCGGCCTCGACCGGCCCGACGGGAAGCGCCAGCCCGGCAGGCGGCGCGGCGACGGCGAGCAGCTCACGGTGCCGCCGGCCGACTTCACCTCCTACTACGGCCGGCCGGTCCTCAAACCGCCGGTGTGGAAGCACGACATCGCCGGCTACCTGTTCACCGGCGGCCTCGCCGCCGGAAGTGCGCTGATCGGAGCGGGCGCCCAACTGACCGGGCGGCCCGGGCTGCGCAAGGTCGGCCGCTGGACGGCCCTCGGCGGCGTCGCCGCCAGCACGTACCTGCTGGTCCACGACCTTGGGCGCCCGGACCGGTTCCACCACATGCTCCGGGTGGCCAAGCTGACCTCACCGATGTCGGTCGGCACCTGGATCCTCGCCGCGTTCGGGCCGCTGGCCGGTGTGGCCGCAGTCGCCGAGCTCGCGCCGCTGCTCCCGCAGCACGGTGTGTTCGGCCTCGCCCGCCGGATCGCACCGCCCGTCGGCAACGTCGCCGGCCTGGCCGCCGCGGCCACCGCGCCGGCGCTGGCCACGTACACCGGGGTGCTGCTCGCCGACACCGCCGTACCGTCCTGGCACGACGCCTACCCGTCGCTTCCGTTCGTCTTCGCCGGCAGCGCGCTCGCCGCCGCGTCCGGGGTCGCACTGATCGCGGCACCGGCCGCGGAGACCGCCCCCGTGCGACGACTCGCCCTGGCCGCCGCGGCCATCGAGCTGGGCGGCGGGCGCCAGTTGGAGCGGCAGGGACTGACCGGCGAGCCCTACACGCACGGACGCAGCGGCCGGCTGGTCAAGGCGGGACGCACTCTGCTCGCCGTGGGCACCGCGGCGGCGCTGCTCAGCCGACGCAACCGGGCCCTGTCGGTGATCTCCGGCGCGGCCCTCGTGGCATCGTCCGTCGCCACCCGGTTCGGCGTCTTCGAGGCGGGAAGGGCGTCGGCACGCGATCCGAAGTACACGGTCGTGCCACAACGGGAGCGGCTCGATCAGAACGGCTCGGCTGCGCTCCACCAGCCCTGAGCGCCTTGGCCCGCCGGCGGGCCGCAGCTCGACAACCCTCCCCGCCCGGGTGCGGACGACATCAGCCGGTGAACAGCTTCGCGGCGGTGATGGCGGTCTGGACGATGCCGTATCCGAGTAGCGCCGCGACCAGCAGCCACGACAACCAGAGCCGCCCGGTCTGGGTACCGACGTGCTCGGGCACCGGGGGCCTGCTCTCCGGGCCGAGGGCGACCGGCTCGGTGACGCTGGCGCGCGCCACGGGGGACGTTGGTCCCCGGTCGGGTTCATGGAACCGCGCTGGCACGGAACGGACCAGCAGGTTCGCGATGAACCCGACGGCGAGGATGCCGACCATGGTGAACAGCGCGGGCCGGTACGCCGACGCGGTGAGCGTGCCGGGCTTGCCCTGCGTGTCGAGGATCCCGTTGACGATCAACGGGCCGGCGACGCCCGCGGCCGACCAGGCGGTCAGCAGCCGGCCGTGGATGGCGCCGACCTGGAAGGTGCCGAACAGGTCGCGCAGGTAGGCGGGCATGGTGGCGAAGCCACCGCCGTAGAACGAGATAATCGCGGCGGCGATCAGCACGAAGACCGCGGTCGCGGAGTGGCCGGCCACGGCGAGCAGTGCGTACAGCACCATGCCGACGCCGAGGTAGATCATGTAGATGGGCTTGCGGCCGATGAGGTCCGACGTCGTCGACCAGACGAATCGCCCGGCCATGTTGAACAGCGACAGCACCCCCACGAAACCGGCCGCCGCGGACACCGAGATGGCGGTGGTCCCGTTGTCCCGGAAGAAGTCCTGGATCATCGGGCTGGCCTGCTCCAGGATGCCGATGCCCGCCGTGACGTTGCAGAACAGCACGATCCACAGCAGCCAGAACGACCGGGTACGTACGGCGTTCGTCGCGGACACGCTCGCCCTCGTCACCAGAGGCCGGCTGGCGACGGTCGCGGGGTCGAACCCGGCGGGCCGCCAGTCCGGCGGAGGAACCCGGACGTTGAACGGGCCGAACATCATGATCACGAAGTAGCCGATGCCGAACGTGACGAAGAGTGCCACCAGGGCATGCCCCGACGCCACAGCAGCAGGGTTGTTCGGGTTGTAGCCGGAGTCGTAGAGGGAGAGCAGTTGGCGCGCGAGCGGGCCGGCGACCAGGGCGCCACCGCCGAACCCCATGATGGCAAGCCCGGTGGCAAGGCCGGGCCGGTCCGGGAACCACTTGATCAGGGTCGAGACGGGCGAGATGTAGCCGATGCCGAGCCCGATGCCGCCGATGACGCCGTATCCGAGGTAGAGCAGCCAGAGCTGATGGGTCGCGATGCCGAGCGCGCCGACCAGGAACCCCACGGCCCAGAAACAGGCGGAGACGAACATCGCCCGGCGCGGTCCGTTCCGCTCCACCCACCTGCCACCCACGGCCGCGGACGAACCCAGCATGACGATGGCGATACTGAAGATCGCCCCGATCGCCGTCTGACTGGTGTCGAAGTGCGCGATGAGGGAGTTCTTGTAGACGCTCGTCGCGTAGACCTGGCCAATGCACACGTGCACGGCCAGTGCCGCGGTCGGGATCAGCCAGCGGCTGTATCCCGGGGGAGCGACAGTGTGCCGAGGATCGAATACCGACAGCATGGTCCGCACCTCCTGCGGCTGAGTAGGCCGGCGGCGGTGCAGAGCTGTCCGAAGCCTCGCAACGTCGTCCTGCCTACTGGGCAGAATCCGCGCATACCCGGATCAGGCCGGGTCGGGAATCTCGCCGGACTCCCGGCAGCTGGCCGAGCGGTGCCGCCACAGTGGCGGCCCGGCGCACGTCCGGCGTCAGCCGTTGGCCGGCTGTACTTCACGTTACGTGGCAACCGGTTCACAGCTTGTCGATACCGAAAAACGCGGCCACGTCACCGGGCGGCCAGCGGTGTGGGCGCAGAACGGGGGCGGGCCAACCGGCCCGCCCCCGTTGTGCTGTCGTACGGCTCAGTGAATCGCGGCCTTTGCGGCCGCCTCCTCCTGGGCGCGTCGTTCGTCCCCGCTGAGGGTGTGCAGCGGCTTCTCCTTGATGAACAGCACGACGATCAGCGCGAGCAGCGCGAACGGCGCGCCGACCAGGAAGAGGTCGGCGGTGGCGATGCCGTACACGTCCTGCACGATGCGCAGCACCGGCTCAGGCAGGGTGGACAGGTCGGGCACCTCAGCGGAGCCGCCGCCGGCCGTCGCCGCCGGGCCGAGCCGCTCGGCCGTCAGCGAGGTCACCCGGCTCGCCAGCACCGCGCCGAGGGCGCTGACCCCGATGGCGCCGCCCATGCTGCGGAAGAACGTCAGCGCCGAGGTGGTGGCGCCGAGTTCGTGGGCCGGCACGTCGTTCTGCGCGGCGAGCACGAGGTTCTGCATGAGCATGCCGACGCCGATGCCCAGCACGGCCATGTAGATCGACAGGACGACGACGCTGGTGTCGGCGTCGATGGTGCCCAGGAGCAGCATCCCGACGGTCATCACCGCGGCGCCGGCCACCAGATAGGCCTTCCACCGGCCGTACTTCGTGATGAGTTGGCCGGCCACCGTCGACGAGACGAGCAGACCGAAGATCATCGGAAGGCTCATCAGGCCCGCGACGGTCGGCGACTTGCCCAGCGAGATCTGGAAGTACTGGGACAGGAAGACGGTGCCGCCGAACATCGCCACACCGACCAGCACGCTGGCGATCGTGGCCAGCGAGACCGTGCGGTTGCGGAAGATGTCCAACGGGACGATCGGCTCCGCCGCCCGCGACTCGACGGCCACGGCCAGCGCCAGCAGGACCAGACCGCCGATGACCATCAGGGCCGTCCAGCCGGAGGCCCAGTCGAACTTGTTCCCGGCCAGGGACGACCAGATCAGCAGCGTGGAGACGCCCGAGGTGATGAGCAGGGCGCCCAGCCAGTCGATCTTGGCCTTGCGGCGGACGACCGGCAGGTGCAGGGTGCGCTGCAGCAGGGCGATGGAGATGATGCTGAACGGGACCCCGATCAGGAAGCACCACCGCCAGCCCAGCCAAGACGTGTCGACGAGCAGGCCACCGATCAGCGGACCGGCGATGGTGCCGACACCGAAGACCGCGCCGAAGATGCCGGCGTAGCGGCCCAGCTCACGCGGCGGGATCATCGCCGCCATGACGATCGTGGCCAGCGCCGTCATGCCGCCGGCGCCAACGCCCTGGACGACACGGCTGAGCAGCAGCACCTCGACGTTCGGCGTGAAGCCCGCGATGAGTGAACCCACCACGAACAGTCCCAGGGAGAGCTGGATCAGCAGCTTCTTGCTGTACAGGTCGGCCATCTTGCCCCACAGCGGCACCGTCGCCGTCATGGCGAGCAGTTCGCTGGTGACGATCCACGTGTAGACCGTCTGGCTGCCGTTCAGATCGGCGATGATCCGCGGCAGCGCGTTCGCCACCACCGTGGAGGCGAGGATGGACACGAACATGCCGACCATCAGGCCGGAAAGGGCCTGGAGAACCTCCCGACGCGACATGCGCGTGCCGACATCGGCGGTGTCGGCGGGCGGGGCGGTTGTGGTCATTGACGCTCCCTTGTCGGGTTTGTAGCGGAGTGACTGGCCCCGGAACTGATGCGGCGGGGCGGGGACTGGTGGGGTCAGGAGGGGTGTGGCGGATCCGGAAGGCCGGCGGCGACGGCGGCGAACGCCTCGTCCACGAAGTCGCGCAGGGGGCGGGTGTCGTCGCTGGCGGCCCAGCGCAGCATCGCGGTGTGGAAGGAGGCACTGGTGACAGCGATGATCAGCGGCGGGAGGCCGTGGTCGGGACCTACGCCGAGGCGGGTGGCGATGACCGTGACCATGGCCCGCTCGGTCGCGATGTTGCCGGCTATCAGCCGCGGCAGCAGCGCGGGATTCTGGGCGATGACCGCCAGCCGCAGCCGCCACAACTCCCGGTCGGCCTGCATCGTGTCGATCGCCTCGTCGAGGGCGAGCCGGACCGCCTGCAACGCCGGCACCTGCGCAGGGACGGCGGCCAGACGCGCCACGACCGGGGTGCCGTCGAGCGCCGGGTCGTCGGTGAGCGCCTCGTCCTTGCAGGTGAAGTAGTTGAAGAAGGTACGCGAGGAGACGTCGGCCGCCTCGCTGATCTCCTCCACCGTCACGTGCTCCAAGCCGCGTTCGGCGACCAGCCGCAGCGCGGCGGCGGTCAGCGCGGCCCGCGTCAGCCGCTTCTTGCGGTCCCGACGCCCGGTGGCAGCGTGGTCGGTGTTGGTCACGCGAGCGAGGCTAGGAGCCAACTTGCGGAGGCTGCAAGTTTTTAGTCTGTGAAGTGATTTTCCTGACCCGTGCTGCCTAGGCGACCACCGACGGGTCCGGTCGCTCGGTGCGGGGCACGGCGCCGGTGGTCTCCAGGATGAGCGCGGCGACCAGGTCCGGGTCGTCGCTCATCGGCACGTGCCCGCAGCGGGGCAGCGTCACCACCCGGGCTGCCGGCAGGCCGGCCCGGGCACGCTCGGCCTGGTGGACGCCGAAGATGCGGTCGCAGTCGCCCCAGCCGATGGTCACCGGCACGGTCGTGTCGGACAGCCGGGGGCAGTCGAAGCGGTAGTGGCGGGCGGCTCGGGCCACGGCGTTGAAGCCGAGCCCTCGCCGCAGGGCGAGCGCGTCGCCCAGCGCGCGGTCGACGTCCAGCAGCGCCGGGCGGGCCATCAGCGGCGCGAAGCACAACGCCCGCAGGTACGCCGAGCGCAGCGCGAGCCGCATGATCGGGGTGGGCAGGTACGAGTTGGCCCGCAAGATCTTGAGGATGGCCAGCGCCCGTCGGCGCTCCGCCGGCGTGAAGAAGCCGGCGGGGGAGAAGGCGGTGGCCGAGGCGACCGCCCCGGTGGCGGCAAGCTCCAGGCCGATCGCCCCACCGAGGCTGTAGCCGGCCACATGCGGACGCTCCAGCCCCCACCCGGTCAGGACCGGCAGGACCGAGGCCACGGTGGCGGCCATGTCGGCGGGCATGCCGGCGCCGGGCACCGGGGAGTTCCCGAAGCCGGGCAGGTCGAGCGCGATCACCTCGTGGTGGGCGGTGAGCCGGTCGAACACCGGCTCCCAGGCCTGGTGGCGGTGACCGATGCCGTGGATGAGCACGAGTGGCTCACCGCTACCCGCGCGACGGATGTGAACGGTCATGGCTGCCCTCCCACCGACGTCCTGCCGAAGGAACGCCCGAGCTGGCGTACCTCGTCCTCCAACTGGCCGACCATCGTCTGGCCACCGAACCGGGTGATCAACGCGTCCGAGAGGCCGCTCAGCACCATCGGTCGCAGCGCCTGCACCATGGCGAGCGACCGTGGCACGTACACCTTGCGTTTGCGGCGCTCGATGCCGCGCAGCAGGGCGTCGACGCACTGCTCGACGGGTACGACGGTGGACAGCGGCCACGGCAGCCGGCGCAGCGCGGTGCGGAACGATGCCAGGTCGTCACGGATGTCGCGGACCAGGTCGGTGTCGATCCAGATCGGATGTGCGGTGCCGACGGTGACGCCGCGTGGGCGGGTCTCCAGGCGCAGCACGTTGGCGAACTGCTCCACGCCCGCCTTGGACGCGCAGTAGGCGGCCATGCCGGGCATCGCCGTGAAGGCGGCGGCTGACGAGACGATCAGGACGTGGCCACGGGCGGCGGTGACGTGGGGAAGCGCCGCGCTGACCGTGCGGATCGCGCCGCAGAGGTTCACCTCGACGGTACGGACCAACGCGTCGACCGGCCCCACGGCGACGGTACCGAGGTTCGCGATGCCCGCATTCGCCACGACCACGTCGATGCCGCCGAAGCGGTCCACCGTGGAGGCCACCGCGGCGTCCAGCGCCGCCTGGTCGGTGACGTCGCACTCGTACCAGTGCGCATCGAGGTCGGCGCCGAGCTGCTTGAGCAGCTCGCCTTCCAGACCCACGACGGCGACCTGGGCGCCGCGGGCGACGGCCTCGCGGGCCATCTGCGCCCCGATGCCGCGTGCCGCGCCGGTGATGAGCATGGTCTTGCCCGCCAGGTCATACCGCATCGGCGTGCTCCCGTTCCGGATCGTTGGGGGTGTTGCCGGGCGTGGCGATCCGGTAGTCGGCCGGGCGGAACCGGCGCAGCCGCATCCGGAAGCTGGTGGCGAAGCCCGGCCAGATGGTGGTGTTGCGGCCGGTGGCGTCGAGGTACCAGCTCGAACAACCGGTCTGCCAGACGGTGCCGGTCATCTTCCGGTCGATCCGTTCGGTCCAGCGTCGTTGCGCCTCCGCGGTGGGCTCGATGGCCTGGATGCCCTTGGCCCACATGTGCCGCAGGGCCGCGAGCACCAGGTGCAGCTGCGCCTCGATCATCAACACCACGGAGGTGTGCCCGAGCCCGGTGTTCGGGCCGAGCAGGAAGAACAGGTTGGGGAAGCCGGCGATGGTGGTGCCCCGGTACGCGTGCATGCTGGGGGTCCAGGCCTCGCCCAGACTGCGCCCGCCACGGCCGTGGATGCGCCGCACCACAGGGGAGTCGGTGACGTGGAAGCCGGTGCCGAGGATGATGGTGTCCGCCCGGTGGTGTCCGCCGTCGGCGGTAACCAGGCCATCCGGCACGATCCGAGCGATGCCGGCGGTGACCACGTCGACGTTCGGCCGGGTGAGCGACGGCCAGTAGTCGTTGGAGATCAGGACCCGCTTGCAGCCCATCGCGTACCGAGGGGTGAGCTTGTCCCGCAGGTGCGGGTCGGTGACCTGACGCCGCAGCGTACGCAGGGACAGCCGCGAGGCGAGCCGGTTGACCGCCGGGTGCAGGAAGCCCAGGCCCATGGTTTCGCGTACCAGATAGAGCCCTGCCCGGACGGCCCGCTGCGCGCCGGGCACGGTGCGGAACACGGCCTGCTCGACCCGGCTGATCCGGCGCGACAGCCTCGGCATGATCCACGCGGGGGTGCGCTGGAACAGCGTCAGCTTCTCGACCGTCGGCTGGATCTGTGGCACGAGCTGGACCGCCGAGGCGCCGGTGCCGATGACCGCGACGCGGCGGCCGGTCAGGTCGTGGTCGTGTGGCCAACGGGCGGAGTGGAACACCGTGCCGGCGAACTCGTCGATCCCGGGCAGGTCGGGGATGGCGGGGTCGCTGAGCGGGCCGGCCGCACAGATCAGGACCCGGGCGGTGTGGTCGCCGCCGGAGGTGCGCAGCAGCCAGCGTTGGCGCTGGTCGTCCCAGCTCGCAACCCGCACCTCGTGGCGCAGCCGCAACTTCGGGCGTATGCCGAAGCGGTCGACGCAGCCGCGCAGGTAGTCCCAGATCTCCGGCTGGCTGGAGAAGGTGTTCGACCAGCGGGGGTTGGGGGCGAAGGAGAAGGAGTAGAGGTGCGACGGGACGTCGCAGGCGCAGCCGGGGTAGCTGTTGTCACGCCAGGTGCCCCCGACGTCGTCACCCCGGTCGAAGACGAGGTAGTCGGTGAAGCCGGCCCGCTGGAGCCGGATGGCGGCGCCCAGACCGCCGAAACCGGCGCCGATAATGGCAACGTCTGATTCCATCACTCCTCCAGAGGCTCGGACACGGCACCCGGTTCGGCCAACGGCGGCCAGGGCGGATCGCCCACGCCGGTGATCCGTACGCCGCCCCACGGGTCGACCTCGGCCAGTCGGGCGGGCCGGACGCGGTCGGCGATGCGTAACTCGACGTCGCGCCGGCCGGAGCGCAGCAGGCGGGCCACCCGTGGCTCGGGCTCGATCCGCCCACCCCAGTGGTAGCGGCCGTCGACCGGCTCCCACCGTCCACTGAGGTGCACCCGGACCGAGGTGCCCTCGACGCCCGCAGGGCCGTGGTAGCTCACGGCACGATCCGCTCGTGGGCGCGGGTGAGCTCGCGCGGCAGGTCGGCGCTGGCCCGTACCCCCTCGATTCCGCTCCACAGCAGAGCGGTCAGGTAATCGGTGAGGGCCGCGCGGCTGATCGGCTGGCCGTGCGTGGTCCACCAGTCGCCGACCGCCTGCACGAAGCCCACCAGGCCGTACGCCCACGGCTCCGCCGGACCGGCGTCCAGGCCCAGCGAACGCAACCGGTCGCCGATCACCCGGGCCAGCCCGGCGGCCACCTGCCGGCTGGTGCCGGCGACCACCTGGTGGATGCCGGGGTCGCCAGACTGGTGCATCAGGAACCGGTAGAGCCTCGGCTCCGACTCGATCACCCCGAGGTACGCGTCGATCGTCGCCTCGACCAGGTCACGTTCCTCGCGGACCTGCGCTACCGCCGGCGCGATGGTGTCGACCACGCGCGCCGCCACCACCTCGCTGACCGCGACCCAGAGCTGCGACTTGTCGGCGAAGTAGCGGTAGAGGACCGGTTTGCTGACGCCTGCGGCGGCGGCCACCTGGTCCATGTCGACCCCCGGCCCGTGCCGCAGCAACGCCTGCACGGCGGCCCCGACCAGCTCCCGCCTTCGTTGCTCACGATGGTCGGCCCAGCGGTCCCGGCGGCCGTTCCCCTTTGCCTTCGGATCGCCGTCAGAGGGCGGGGGCGGCGGGTCGGTTGCATTGACATCGGTGAGCGGCGATTGCATGCTACTACTCGTAACAGTTACCGGTCGTCACGTCAATATGGAGGAGCCATGGAGGCCGCACCGACGGAGACCGAGCGCGCGGCGGTCGCCGAACGACTACTCACGTCCTCACTGCGGACCAGCTACGACCCCACTGTCGAGATCGACTGGGATGCCCCGCACACTCCGGGCGCCTATTGGCTCCCGCCGCACCGCAGCAGCCTCTACGGCACGCCGCTGTGGGAGCAGCTCAGCGAGGAGCAGCGCGTCGAGCTCACCAAGCACGAGGTGGCCAGCGCGGCCAGCGCCGGGCTGTGGTTCGAGACGATCCTCATGCAGATGCTGATCCGGGAGTACTACGGCGCCGACCCGACCAGTCCGCAGGCCCAGTACGCGCTGACCGAGGTGGCTGACGAGTGCCGGCACTCCATCATGTTCGGCCGGCTGATCGAGGCGATGGACTGCCCCGTCTACCGGGCGAGCACGGTGGATCACCACCTCGGGCGCTTCCTGAAGGCCACCGCCAGCGGTCCCCGGATGTACGCCGCGATCCTCATCGCGGAGGAGATCCTCGACGCGTTCCAGCGCGAGATCATGGCAGACGAGTCGCTCCAGCCGCTCATCCGGATGGTCTCCCGCATCCACGTGGTCGAGGAGGCGCGACACGTCCGGTTCGCCCGCGAGGAGCTGGCCGGCGCGGTCGCGGCCACCGGCCCGGTGGGCATGGCGTACGCCCGACTGTTGGTCGGTCGGGCCGCCTACACGATCGCCAACCGCCTGGTCCATCCCGACGCGTACGCGGCGGTGGGTATCCCACCGGCGGTCGGCCGGGCCGCTGCCCGCGCCAACCCGCACTGGCGTGCCACCCTGCGCTGGTCGGCGGCGCGGGTGCACGCCAACCTGGCGGGCGTTGGACTGGTGGCCGGGCCAGGGCGTCTGCTGTGGACCCGGGCCGGGCTGATCTGACCCGTCGTCGCCAGGGTGACTCCGGTGAGGCAGCGCGGAACTGCCCACATCAGGCAACGGTCAGGCCCGGCCGATCCGCGGCTCCTGACGGTCGGTCAGCCGCAACCCGACACCCCGCACCGCCTCGATCGTGGCACCGGTGCCGAGGTCCTGTAGCTTGCGCCGCAGCCGCTTCACCAGGGACTGGACGTCCGCCTTGCGCTCCAGCCCCTCGTCGCGCCAGACCGACCGGTGCAGCTCTTCGTAGCTCCAGACCCGGACCGGCGCGGTCGTCAGGCAGGTCAGCAGGTCGTGCTCCAACCGGGTCAGGTCGATCTCGCGGCCCTCGCAGCGGGCGGTGGATCGGGCCGAGTCGATGACCAGGGCGTCGCTCGCGGCGGCGGGTGCTGGCTCGGGTGGCGTCCCGGCCAGCTGTTGCGGTGCAGCGATCAGCCGGCGCAGCTCGTCGAGGTCGGCCACCAGCAGCAGCGGTGCGATGCCGTCGAGGCGCTCCGCGAGCCGGATGCGCTCGGTCGGCGATGGGGTCACCGCGATCAGCAGCGGGAACGGCTCGTCGGCCGGATCAGCCCCATCCAACATCGCTTCGTCGTCCTCGGCCACAGCACCGCCCGGGATCGATGGGCATCCCTGCCCAATTCTTGTCACGCCCCTGACAATGATTGGCAGGCACGCTGCCCAGCCTGGCAACGGTTAGCGACAAGTTGCTCACGGCAAGTTCTTGATCGTCCTTTCTTCTCGATCATAGTGTCCACTCGGGCAACCGGCGTGACCCGCGCGGTGCATGGGGGGGCATGGAAGGGTTCGTTCACTCGGTCCATAGAGACGAACCTTCTGCACCTTCACATGGCCCATTTCACCCTGGGTCGTTCTGAGGGAGGCAGCACCGATGTTCAGACGTCCACAATGGCGGCGCACAGCCAGATCACTGGTGAGCGCTGGTGCGGCGATGATCCTCGCCGCAACATGCATGGTCAGCATCGGCTCGCCCGCGCAGGCCGCGCCCGGCGGCGGGATGGGCACGGGTACCCCGGTCGGAGACAAGATCCGACCGGAGCTGGCAAAGCAGCTCCAGGCCAAGAGCGAAGGGGACTTCTGGATCCGGTTCAAGGACCGGGCGGACCTGAGCAAGGCCAGTGCCATCAAGGACTGGGCGAAGCGTGGCACGGCGGTTGCGGACGCACTGCGCAAGACCGCCGCCGAGAGCCAGGGCAAGATCCGGGCCGAGCTTGACGGCTCGGGCGCGAAGTACCAGACCTTCTGGGCGACCAACGCCATCAAGGTGAGCAGCGGCTCCCTGGCGATGGTGCAGAAGTTCGCCTCCCACGCAGAGGTCGAGGGCCTGTACGCCCCGGTCGCCTACAAGGTGCCCGAGACCACCAAGGGCACCGACGAGAAGACCGTGAACGCCCTCGAGTGGGGCATCGCGAACATCAACGCCGACGACGTCTGGTCCCAGTACGGCGTCACCGGCGAGGGCATCACCATCGCGAACATCGACACCGGCGTGCAGTTCGACCACCCGGCGTTGGTCAACTCCTATCGCGGCAACAACGGCGACGGCACGTTCGACCACAACTACAACTGGTTCAACGCCGCCGGGACCTGTGCCACCGCACCCTGTGACGGCGATGGCCACGGCACGCACACGATGGGCACCATGGCCGGCTCCGACGGCGCGAACCAGATCGGTGTCGCCCCGGGGGTCAAGTGGATCGCGGCGAACGGTTGCTGCCCCAGCGACGCCGCCCTGATCACGTCCGGTCAGTGGATGCTGGAGCCGGTCGACCTCAACGGCCAGAACCCGGACGCCAGCAAGCGACCGAACGTCATCAACAACTCGTGGGGCAGCCAGAACCCCTCCACCGAGCCCTTCATGGAGGACGTGACGCTGGCCTGGGCCGCGTCGGGGATCTTCGGAGTCTGGTCCAACGGCAACAGCGGGCCGGCATGCCAGACCAGTGGTTCGCCGGGCAGTTCGGTCAGCAACTACTCGACCGGCGCGTACGACATCAACAACAACATCGCCGGTTTCTCCGGCCGGGGTCCCGGGCAGAACGGCGACATCAAGCCCAACATCTCGGCGCCCGGCGTGAACGTTCGGTCGAGCCTTCCGGGCAACGCCTACGGCAGCGCCAGCGGCACCTCCATGGCCGCCCCGCACCTCGCGGGTACGATCGCGCTGCTGTACTCGGCGGCGCCGTCGCTGGTCGGTGACATCGACGCGACCCGTGCGCTGCTCAACGGCGCCGCGATCGACAAGGCCGACGCCCAGTGCGGTGGCACCCCGGCGGACAACAACGTCTACGGCGAGGGCCTGCTGGACGCGCTCGCGCTGCTCAACGCCGCCCCGACCGGCGACACCGGCACCCTGGCCGGCACGGTCACCGACGCGGCCACCGGCGCCCCGATCGCCGGTGCGACCCTGACGCTCACCGGCCCGACCGCGCGCGAGGTGAGCACCGGTACCGACGGGAAGTACTCGACCCAACTCCCGGTCGGCGACTACCAGGTCGCCGTGGCGGCGTTCGGGTACGGCAGCACCACGAAGCCGGCGACGGTCACCGATGGCGCCACCACGACGCTCGACGTCGCGCTGACGGCGGTGGCGAGCGTCAACGTCACCGGAGCTGTCACCGACGGCTCCGGACACGGCTGGCCGCTCTACGCGAAGGTCACCGTGCAGGGTGTGTCCGGCGTGTACGACTACACCACGCCGGTGAACGGCCGCTACAGCATCAAGCTGCCGGCCGGGCAGACCTACACGCTGAAGTACGAGTCGCAGTACCCGGGCTACCAGACGGTCACCAAGGAGGTGGTCGTCGCGTCGGGTAACGTCACCGCCAACGTCGCGGTACCGGTGAACACCACCACCTGTACGACGGCGCCCGGATACACCTTCGGCTCCGACGGTGAGTACGAGACCTTCGACGGCACCACGGTGCCGGCCGGCTGGTCCGTTGTGGACAACAAGGGCAACGGCCAGGTCTGGAAGTTCACCGACGACGGCAGCCGCGGCAACCTGACCGGCGGCACCGGCAACTTCGCGATGATCGACAGTGACGCGTACGGCGCGGGCGGGAGCCAGGACACCTCGCTGGTCAGCCCGGTGGTCAACCTGACCGGCGTCACCGCCCCGGTCATCCGGTTCAACCAGGACTTCAACCAACTGGCCAGCGACCGCGGCGATGTCGATCTGAGCATCGACGGCGGGGCCACCTGGACGAACGTGCTCCGGCAGGCGACGGACGTCCGGGGGCCGAAGGTCACCGAGATCCCGATCCCGCAGGCGGCCGGCCAGGCGCAGGTCCAGGTCCGGTTCCACTACTACGACGCCTCGTACGAGTGGTGGTGGGAGGTCGACAACGTACTGATCGGCAGCCAGGTCACCTGCGTGCCGGTCGACGGTGGTCTTGTCGTCGGCAACGTCCGTGACAAGAACGACAACAGCTACATCAACGGTGCCACCGTCACCAGCGACGACCGGCCCGCCGAGAAGGGCGTCACCGTGGCGACCCCGGACGACCCGGGACTGGCCGACGGCTTCTACTGGATCTTCTCGACGCTGACCGACACGCACAAGTTCACCGCTAAGGCCGGCAACTACGTCAGCCAGAGCAAGCAGGTCGACGTCCAGGCAGACTGGGCCACCGCCGCGAACTTCGTGCTGGCGGCCGGCCGGCTGTCGGTGGCACCGACCCAGCTGAGCGCGACGGTCCAGATGCCCAGCGGCAAGGCCAGCAAGACGTTCACGGTGACCAACACCGGCGGCGCGCCGGTCGACGTCGAGTTCAGTGAGCGCGACAACGGGTTCGAACTCCTTCGGGCGGACGGGTCCCGGGTGACCAGGCAGCAGGTGCTCGGAGCCAGCGGCGCGCCGGAGCAGCGACTCACCGTGCCGACGTCGTTCGCCGCCAAGGCGTCCGGCAAGGCGGCGACGGCGACCTCCGCCGCGGTCAGCCCACAGGCTGCGCCGTGGACGGACATCACCGACTACCCGTCCAACATCATGGACAACCGTGTGGTGAACCTGGACGGCAAGGTCTACTCGATCGGCGGTGGCGACGGCAGCGCCTCCACCACGAAGAACGTCGTCTACGACCCGGTCGCGCAGACCTGGACGCCGGTCGCTGACCTTCCCGGCGCCCGCAATGCCCTGACGGTGGGCGTCGTGGGCGGGAAGATCATCGCCACCGGTGGCTGGGGTGCCTCCGGGCCGGACTCGGCCACCTGGTCCTACGACCCGGCGGCCAACACCTGGACCGAGTTGGCCGACAACCCGGCGCCGCGAGCCGCTGCCGGCCAGGCGGTCGTCGACGGCAAGCTGTACGCGATCGGTGGCTGCACCACGGCCGCCTGTACGCCGATGTCGAACAGTGTCGTCCGGTACGACCCGGCCAGCGACACCTGGGAGACGCTGGCCAACTACCCGAAGTCGGTGGCCTTCGCCTCCTGCGGAGGGATCGACGGCACGGTCTACTGCACCGGTGGCAATGACGGCGCTGCCGCGCAGAAGTCCAGCTACGCCTTCGACCCGGGTGCCAACACCTGGACCGCCATCGCCGATGCGCCGGTCGACAACTGGGCCAGCTCGTTCGCTGTTGCGAGCGGCAAGCTCCTCGTCGTCGGTGGTTCGCAGGGTGGAGCCATCAGCAACGCCGGCTTCGCCTACGACCCGGCCACCAGCTCGTGGTCCAACCTGCCGAACGCCAACACCGCGCGCTACCGCGGTGGCGCGGCGTGCGGCTTCTACAAGATCGGCGGCTCGTCCGGCAACTTCAACGCGGCGCCGGACAGCGAGGTGCTGCCCGGGTTCGAGGGTTGTGCCGAGGCGGCCGCCGATGTCAGCTGGATGACGATCGACAAGTCGGCCGTCACCCTCGCGCCGGGTCAGAAGGTCACGGTCACCGTCGGGATGACGGCGAACGTCGATCAGCCGGGCACCTACTCCGGCTCGGTGGGGATCAAGGAGAACACGCCGTACACGGTGGCACCCGTCGCGGTGACCATGAACGTGACGCCTCCGAAGACCTGGGGCAAGCTGCTGGGCACGGTGACCGGGACCAGCTGCCAGGGTGCGACCTCGCCGATTGCCGGTGCGGTGGTCCAGGTCGACTCGTGGGCGATGTCGTGGACCTTCGCCACCGACGCCCAGGGCAAGTACGCCTACTGGGTGGACCGTCGGAACAACCCGCTCACGATGATCGTCGCCAAGGACGGCTGGAAGCCCCAGACCCGTCAGACGAAGGTCAACACCACCACGCCCACCGTGGAGGACTTCGGGTTGTCTCCCGTTCGGTGCTGACGTCTGAGCGGTAGCACGATCCGGCCCGCCTGGTCAGTGACCAGGCGGGCCGGACCAGCTTCGCCGGCGGTGAGCCGGAACGACACGATCCGGGGGCGCCGCAGCCGCGGCGCCCCCGGATTGCCGGTCGCGATCAGACCGGGGCGAGCCGGAAGCCGACCCCACGCACCGCGTGGATCGTCGCGGCGGCGTTCAGCCGGGCGAGTTTGCGGCGTACCCGTCGGATGACCGAGTGCATGTCGGACCCGCGGCCGAGGTGCCTGTTGCCCCAGACCTCAAGGTGCAGGCGCTCGTACGTCCAGACCTGTCCGGGTGCGTCGACCAGGCAGAGCAGCACGTCGTGCTCCAGCCGGGTCAGGTCGATCTCCTGGTCGCGCCACCGCAGCACCCGGCGGTCGGAATCGACGGCCAGCTCGGGTGGTGGCGGCGAGTGCGTGCTCTGCGCCGCCTCGGCGACCACCGCCTGAGCGGGGGGAGTCGCCGAGGCGACGGGAGGCACCTCGACCACCCCGAGGAACTCCCGTGCCTGCTCGACGCTTGAAACAATCAGGAATGCGTCGCTCCCGCCGAGCAGCCGCGCCAACTGTCGGCGTTCGGCCGGCGAGGACGCGATACCGATCACCAAGGAGGCGGCCGGAATCCCCTGCATTTCCCCAACCCCTTCCGGTTCCCCAACTCGCTCCGGATGGTTTTTCGCACCGCCGACCGAAAATATCGATCAATCGATGTCCTGACCTTAGTGGTGGCTCGTCTCGGTCGGGTAAAACATAGTTGCATGTAAGCATATGAATGAGCGTTCAGGTGCGGGCAAGCCGTTCGGGGGCGGCCTCGTCGGTTTTGCCGGGAACCCACCGGAAGTTGTGACAGAACGAAGACAATCCGCGGACGGTGCCCGGACCTGGCGAGCGGAGCATGGCCGACATGTCCCTCGGATCGTCGTACCACGTCGGGCGGTCGGCACCGGGCCCGCAGCCGGCGGGACCGCTGCCACAGGTCCGCGCAGCCACGCCCCTCGGCCTGCCTCTGCTCGGTGCGGCCCTGGGTCACCTGGTCGTCCTGGGCCTGATCTGCGTCGTGTTCGTACGGACCTACCCCGGCCAATGGCTGGACGGACTGCTCCTGCCGCGTGCCGAGCGGGGCGGAGGGTACGAGCAGCAGACCGTCCTGGTGGGTCCGTCCAAGACCGTGCTGGCCGCCTTCGGCAGCCCTGTGCTCCTGGCCGTCCTGCTCGGCGCGGTGTTGCTGGTGGGTCTGCTCGGCCGGCGGTTGCTGGCGGGAGTCGTGGGTATCGGCATGGTGCTCACCGCGGTGGTGGTGGCCGGAGCGGTCAAGTCGATGCTTCCCCGTTCGGACTTTCAGATCGAGAGTTCAACCACCCACAACAGCTTTCCCAGCGGTCATGTCGCCGCCGCGACGGCCCTGCTGCTGGCGTTCATGCTGGTCCTGCCCGGGTGGGCCCGACGATGGCTGGCGGTACCGGGCGCGGTGGGCGTCTCGGTGATCGCCTCGGCCACCATGATCGCGGGCTGGCACCGGTTCAGCGACGCGCTCGGCGGTGTTCTGCTGGGCGTGGCGCTGTTCTGCCTGGCCGCGGCGGCGCTGGCGGGCTGGCGCCGGGACGCTGATCCGGGCGGCGTCACCGGCCCGCGCGGTGGGCAGGACAGCGGCACCCTGTGGCGCGGGCTGATCGAGGGGGCGGTGGGGCTGGTCGTGCTGGTCTGGGCGCTTCTGGTGGTCGGACCGGGTCTGGACGCATCGGTGCAGCGGGGGACGCTCGTCGCCATCATCGCGGCGACCGGATTGACGCTGCTGTCGGTGGTGTCGGTGGTGTTCCTGGTGCGGTCGGCGGATTTTGTCGGCCCGATGCATTCGCGGCATCGTGCCCAGCCGGAGCCGGCAGTGAACATTCGGGACGGCGGGACAGCGCAGGGTTGATACCCAACCTCCAGGACATCGACAAAAGGCTAAACCAAATCATGATGCGATACTTGGCGACATGTCCCAGGTCCTGCTGATCGAAGATCACCAGACGGTGCGCGACGGACTGCAGTTGGCGCTCACCCGACAGGGCCACACGGTGGATGCCGTGGCGACCGGTGAGCAGGGGCTGGAACGGTTGCGCGCGGCCTCGTCCGACGTCGTGATCCTCGATCTCATGCTGCCCGGGATGGACGGGTTTGAGGTCTGTCGCCGGATCCGGCAGCTCGGCGACCTGCCGATCATCATGCTGACCGCCCGCAGCGACGACATGGATGTGGTGGCGGGCCTGGAGGCCGGCGCCGACGACTACGTGGTCAAGCCGGTGCAGCCCCGGGTGCTTGAGGCGCGCATCCGCGCGGTGCTGCGACGGACCGCTGGCGAGTCGCGACGTAGCGGCGGCGAGCGGTCCGGCCTGGAACAGCACGGTGCCCTGACCATCGACCGGGCGGCGCTGGTGGTCAGCAAGGGCGGGCAGCCGGTCAGCCTCGCCCCGACGGAGCTGCGCCTGCTGCTCGAACTCTCGTACACGCCGGGACAGGTGCTGAGCCGGCAGCAGCTGCTGTCGGCCGTGTGGGAGCACGGATACCTCGGCGACTCGCGGTTGGTGGACGCCTGTGTACAGCGGCTGCGCGCCAAGATCGAGGACGACTCGTCGGTGCCGGTCTTCATCCAGACGGTGCGCGGTTTCGGATACCGGTTCGGGCCGCTGTGAGGCTGTGGCGCTGGGCCGGTGGCCAGGCGTCGGGCCTGCGGGTTCGGCTGCTGCTGGCCTTCGCGTTGCTGGGCATGACCACCACCGCGGTGGTGGCCAGCGGAAGCTACTTCCAGGCCCGGAGGGTGATCCTCCAGCAGGCGCAGGACGCCGCGGTGGTGTCGCTGACCGAACAGCTCACGGAGGTCTACCCGGTACGCCAGCTCCCGCCGTCCCAGGAGGTGCTCGACGCGTTGTCCCAGCGCCTCTCCGACCGGGACGGAGACGTGGTAATCCTCTACCGTGACATGCGGGCGCAGGGCGTGCAGTTCCCCGAGCCGGTCAGCCCGGAGCTGCGGCAGGCGGTCGAGAGTGGCCTCGTCGCCTGGCAACGCGTTTCGCGCGACGGTCAACCCATGCTGCTCATCGGGACCCAGCTGAGGCTCGAGCGACCCGATGGCACTGCCCAGCCGTCCGGGCTGGAGGTCTATGCGCTGCGCAGCCTCGCCCCCGAACAACAGAGCATCGACCGGCTCGCCACCCTGGCGTGGCTGACCGGTGGGCTCTCCCTGGTCCTCGCCGTCCTGCTGGCCCTGCTGGCCGCCCAAGGCGTGCTCCGGCCGGTACGCGAGCTGGGACGGGCGGCGCGCCGGCTCGGCGAGGGCGACCTGACAACCCGGCTGGTGGTTCGGGGCGCCGACGAGCTGGCCGACGTGGCGCGGACCTTCAACGACACGGCGGGGACGCTGGAGCGGCAGGTCGGCGAGCTGCGGCGGATGGAGTCCGACGCCCGGCGCTTCGTGGCCGACGTGTCGCACGAACTCCGTACGCCCCTGGCCGCGATGACGGCGGTCACCGACGTGCTGGACGAGGAGGCCGACCGGCTGCCGGGGGATGCCGGCAAGGCCGCCCGGCTCGTCAGTCAGGAGACGCAGAACCTCACTCGGCTGGTCAACGACCTCATCGAGATCAGCAGGTTCGACTCCGGCACGGCGCGGCTCGCCCTCGACGACGTCGACGTGGCCGCGGCGGTGAGCGCCACCCTGCGGATCCGGGGCTGGGCCGATCGGGTGCGGACGGAACTGCCGCCCGGAATCGTCGCCCGGCTGGATCCCCGCCGGCTGGACGTCATCGTCGCCAACCTGGTCGGCAACGCCTTCCGGCACGGGGCCGAGCCGGTCTCCGTGGACCTGCGCGCCGAACCGGACTGGATCACCATCGAGGTCCGCGATCAGGGGCCCGGGCTGGACCAGGAGGTGCTGCCGCACGTCTTCGACCGCTTCTACAAGGCGGACACCGCGCGGACCCGCACCGAGGGCAGCGGTCTGGGCCTCGCCATCGCATGGGAGAACGCCCGCCTGCACCGGCACGCCGGGCAGCAGGGAAGTCTCGTCGCCGGCAACGGTCCGACCGGCGGCGCGGTGTTCACGCTCCGCCTGCCCCGGGTGGCGGCGGACGCCGGAGGCGTACGGTGACCGGCCGCCGGGCGGCTCGGGCGCTGCTCGCCGGCGGGCTTCTGCTCACGCTGCTCGTGGCGGGCTGCGGGGTCCGGCCCAGCGGCGTCATCACCGGCAGCGCCGCGACGACCGGTCCGTCCGCGGGAGTCAGGCTCTACCTGCTCGCGCACGGGCAACTCGTGTTGGTCATCCGCCCGACCAAGATGGACGCCTCGCCGGAGGAGACGCTCCGGATGCTGGCAGCGGGTCCGGACGACTCCGAGTGGAGACAGGGGCTCACCAGCGAGGTGCCGGTCGGCCTCGTCCCAGCCTCCCTGGTGACGGTGACGGTGACGGGCGACCAACCCGGCCTCACGGTGACGATGGTGGGTGCCGTCATGTCCTTGTCGGGGACCGCGGCCGACCAGATCGTCTGCACCGTGATCGGCACCACGGCGGTCGCCGGTCTGGCCGACAGTTTCGTCCCGGTCACCGTCGCCGGCCCGGATGGCGCCCGCCCGCCCCGGTTCTGTCCGATCAGGTGACCGGGGCGAGGGGCGCTCACACCAGATCGACCGCCCGTGCCGGCCGGGGCAACCCGCCGGAGCGGGACCGGCCCTGGTCGGCCAGCGCGCCGGAGATCAGGATGTCGAGCAGGTCGGCGAACCCGATCCCGGCCTGCTGCCAGATCTGCGGGAACTGCGATGCGGTGGTGAACCCGGGGAAGGTGTTGACCTCGTTCACGATGGGCTCCGCGGACCCCTCGGCGGGCAGGAAGAAGTCGACCCGGAGCAGCCCGCGGCAGTCGAGGGCGTGGAAGGCGCGGATCGCGCGGTCCTGAAGCACCTCGGTGGTGGCCGGGTCGAGCGGTGCGGGGATCTGGAAAACCGCCCCGCCGTCGTACTTGGCGTCGTAGTCGAAGAAACCCGTGCCGCTCACCCGGATCTCCAGGGGCGGTCCGGCCTGCACCCGGCCGTCGGGATGCTGGAGGACGGCCACGTCGATCTCACGTCCGCGCGCCCCCTGCTCGACCAGGACCTTCGGGTCCACCTCCCGGGCCTGCTCCAGCGCAGCGGGAAGTTCCGCCCAGTCGGTCACCCTGACGACGCCCAGGCTGGAGCCGGCCCGGGCGGGCTTCACGAAGACCGGCAGGCCCAGCCGTCGCCGGTCGGCCGGGGACAGTTCCTCGCCGGGACGCAGGGTCACCCCGGGGCTGACCCGCAGGCCCTCCGCGTTGAGGAGCCTCTTGGTGACTCCCTTGTCCATGCCGGCGGCGCTGGCGAAGACGCCGTTGCCGACGTACGGCACGCCGAGCCAGCCCAGCAGCGACGCCACGGTGCCATCCTCGCCGTACGGGCCGTGCAGGGCCGGGAACACCACGTCCTGGGCGCGTAGCACGCGCAGCGCCTGGGGGAGTGGTGTCGGGCGGCCGTCGACGTGCCACCCGCCGTCCCGGTCGATGAGCACCTCGGTGACCTGGTACCGGTCGCGGTCCAGCCCGGCGAGGATGCTCGCCGCCGAGCGGCGGGACACCTCGTGCTCGCCGCTCTGCCCGCCGTACAGCACTGCCAGTCGGGTTGTCATGAAACGTCCGCCCTTTCGTGGAGGTGGTCGCGGGCCACCCGGGCCCCGATGCCGGTGAAGATCTCGTTTGGGTTGGTGCCGGCCCACCGCGCCCACTCGGCGACCGTCGGTTGGGCGAGGTCGTCCCCTTCGGGGCCGAACACCACGACCGGGTCGCCGATCGCCACGGGAAGGTCGCCCGCGTCGACCACGCACTGGTCCATGGCGATGCGCCCGACGATCGGGCAGCGCCGGCCGCCGAGCCACACCGCGGCGCGGCCCTCGGCGGCCCGGGTGATGCCGTCGGCGTAGCCGAGCGGCAGCAGGGCCAGCGTGGTCGGCGCCGAGGTCACGTACTCGGGTCCGTAGGAGACACCCGTGCCCGCGGGCACCCGCTTCACGTTGACGACGGTCGTGCGCAGCGTCATCGCGGCGCGGAGCCCGAACTCACCGGGCCCGGTACCGCCGAACGGGTCCACGCCGTACAGGGCGAGCCCGATCCGGCAGAGGTCGAAGCGGGTCCGGGGTGCCGACAGCGCGGCAGCCGAGTTGGCCAGGTGGACCAGGTCGGGGTCGAGGCCGGCGGACCGGGCGACCCGCAACGCCTCCTCGAAGGTCGCCACCTGCCGGGCCAGCCCGGGGCTGCCTGGTACGTCCGCGTCGGTCAGATGGGACCACACGCCGCGCACCCGGACTCCGCCCTCCCGCTCGTACTTGCGGGCCCAGGCGACCAGTTCGTGCCAGTCGGCCCCGCGGGCTCCGTTGCGGGACATGCCGGTGTCGGCCTTGAGCTGCACCAGCGCGGGTACGCCGAGCCGGTGGGCCGCGTCGACGACGGCGTGCAGGTGGGTCGTCGTCGACACGCCGACGTCGACGCCGGCGCTGATCAGGCTGGCGAAGTCGTCGTCCGGGCGGTGCAACCAGCTCAGCGTGGGCGCGGTGATGCCGGCGCTGCGCAGGGCCAGCGCCTCGGATGCCGAGGTCACCCCCAGCCAACCCGCGCCGGCGCGCAGCGCGGCACGGGCGACCATCACCGCGCCGTGGCCGAACCCGTCCGCCTTCACCACCGCCATCAACTCGGTGCCGGTGAGCGACGCGATCGTCCGGACATTGCCGGCGATCGCCCCGAGGTCGACCACCGCCTCGGCCAACGCGCTCATCCGGCCGCCTCCAGCCGGCGGAGTACGGTCCGGCGGTCGCCGGGGAGGGCGAACAGCCAGCGCGCGTGCACCGCCAGCAGCCCGCGGTGGATGGCCAGGCTCACGCCGATCACGAGCCCGGTCAGCAGGATCGGGTAGCCGAGCACGATCAGGTCCTGCCCGCCGCGGTCCAGCCGGGAGGCCGGTGCGAGCAGCAGCCGGTGCAGCAGGGCCAGGACCGGCAGGTGGATGACGTAGATCGGCAACGTGTTGCGGCCGAGCGTGCTGAGTCGGCGGCTGAGGGCGGGCCACCGGCCCAGTTGGGCGGCCGCGGTGACGCCGAACGCGACCGCCACAACGGAGACCTCCGGCCACACGCCGAACCATCGCTGGGCGCCGACCGTCGCCATCGCGGCGAGCGCGAGGACGTAGGCACCCGAGGTCAGCGCGAGGCGGCGCCGGGTGGCGGTTGCCGCCCACCACTCGATCTGCGGTCGCAGGTACAGGCCGGCGAGGAAGAAGATCAGGTTCTGGTACAGGCCGGCGCGGTTGCCCGGTGCGTCGAGCAGGCCGGCGGCGGCGACGGCGGACAGCGCCGCGGCGGGTACGAGGACCAGCACCCGGGGCGCCCGGCGGGCCACCTTGGCGACCGTGAAGTAGAGCGCCAGGGCGTACAGGTACCAGAGGTTCGAGGGCGTGATCGTGAGCTGTTCCAGCAGACCGAGGGCGGACGTGGCGCGGTCGGTCGGGAAGTCCGGGGCCGCGGCGAAGATCACGGTGTGGATCAGCAGCCAGACGGCGTACAGGTAGAGGAACCCGGCGATCCGGCTGCGGGCGACGACCCGCCAGGGGCGCTGGACGGCGGTCGCCGCGAAGACGCCGGAGATGGTGAAGAACAGCGGCATCCGCAGCGGCAGTAACTGCTCGCCCAGCGTCCCCCACAGGCCCGGCACCGGTACGCCGACGTGCCAGTCGATCTGCAGGTAGTCCTTGACGACGACGTGCCACAGGACGACGAGGATGATGCAGGTGCCCTTCGCGGCGTCGGCCCACTCCGCTCGGCGTGGCCGTCCCGGGGCGGGGCTGGACAGGGTCCAGGGCCTCCGGTGGCGGAACCGGGCGCGCGCCACCTCGGGCGCGTACCCGGTGGGCCGGGAGTCGGTGGATGTCGGCTGGGGGATCACTCAGCAGAAGGTGTCACCCGGATATCCGCGCATGATCCACGAATTGTCATGAACCGGTAATGGAAATCCCCGGACCTCACCCGCCGTCGGCCTGCTCGACCCGCGGGTCTGTGGCGTCGACGACCACTAGGCTCGGTTCGGAGGTGTCGAGAAATGAAGCTCGGACTGCACTACTGGACGTACTCGACCCCGGCCGAGCCGGCGGCGATCGCACCGACCCTGGCCGAGGCGGCCACCACCGCCGAACAGGCCGGCGTCGCGTCGTTCACGGTGATGGACCACTTCTTCCAGATGGACGCGGTGGCCCCGGCCGAGGAGCCGATGTTGGAGGCGTACACGACGCTGGGCTTCGTCGCCGCGAAGACCCAGCGAATGACGCTGGGCGTGCTGGTCACCGGCGTGATGTACCGGTATCCGGGGCTGCTCGCCAAGATCGTCAGCACTCTCGACGTGCTCTCCGGCGGTCGGGCCCGGCTCGGCATCGGCGCATCGTGGTACGAGCGGGAGCAGCGCGGCCTCGGCGTGCCCGTGGTGCCGGTGGCCGAGCGCTTCGAGCGGCTGGAGGAGACGCTGCGGATCTGCCTGCAGATGTGGGGTGACGACAACGGGCCGTTCAACGGACAGCACTACCAGCTCGCCGAGACGATCAACTCGCCCCAGCCGTTGAGCCGTCCGCACCCGCCGATCATGATCGGCGGCGGCGGCGAGAAGAAGACGCTGCTCCTGGTGGCCCGGTACGCCGACGCCTGCAACCTGTTCGGCACGGCCGCCGGCGCCGACGAGGTGGCGCGCAAGCTGGAGGTGCTGCGGGGGCACTGCGTCGCCGAGGGCCGCGACTACGACACCGTCGAGAAGACCGTGGTCGCCCACCGGCCACCGTTGGCCGACGTCGACGCGTTTCTCGCCGAGGTTGCCGACTACGCCGCGCTCGGGGTCACCGAGGTGCAGGTCACGCCGGATCGCCACCCGGTGGAGTTCGCCCAGCGACTCGGCGACGAGGTGCTGCCCCGGTTGGCCGACATCGGCTGATCCCGGCACGGCACCGGGGGCTGCCCTCCGACGAGCGGAGGACAGCCCCTGGTGAATAGCTGGTGGCGTCAGGCGACCGAGGTGGGGAACCGTTCCCACACCCGGTGTGCGGCCATCAGCCGCTGCACCGCGGTCAGGGCTTCGACGCCGGAGCCCGCCGTGACGACGCCGGGAGTGCCGCTCACCCCCGCCTGTTCCAGCACGGTGACGCCGGCGTCCCAGGCGCCGATCGTCTTGGCGTGCCGCCAGCACTCCTCGACGAGGAGCAGCACGCGGGGATCCACGGCCACCGCCTGTGGCCTACCCGCCTTGTCGTCGCGGGCCGGGGTGGCATCCGGTGCGGGTGCCGGCGCTCCGGCCAGCAGGACCGCGTCGAACTCGACCGACCGGCCGGTGGCGAAGGTCCGCTGCACCGGCATGCCGCCCACCATGCCGCCGTGTGGGGCGATCAGCAGCGGCACCATGCCGGCCTCGAACACGGCTGCGCGTACCTGGTCGACGCCGTCGAGGTCGCTGTCGGGGTCGACGACGATCCCGATCGTGCGACCGTCGGTCGGCCACTCCCTGCCGACCTGCGACAGCGCGGGGCTGGGCGTGACGTCGGCCAGCGGCACGGTCGGCTCCGGGGCGGGTAGGCCCAGCCCGGTGGCGACCTGCGCGCACAGCACCGGGTCGATGTTCGCGAGGCACTGGAGCTGGCGCTCCTTGATCGCCTGGTGGTAGCACTTGCCGAGCTCGAAGGTGTAGGCCCGGATGATGTGCTCCTTCTCGACCGGCGACATGCTCAGCCAGAACAGGCGTACCTGGCTGAAGTGGTCGTCGAACGAGGCCGGGTTCGCCCGGACCTTGGGCGCCTCGGCGACCGTCACCGGTACGTCGAGGAAGGCGTGCTCGTCGTCGCCGGCGGGGAAGGGATTGCCGCCGTCGAGCGAGTTCGGCCGGTACGGCGCCACCCCCGCGTGCACGGCGTGCTGGTGGAAGCCGTCGCGCAGCATGTCGTTGACCGGGGCGTGTGGCCGGTTGATCGGGATCTGGGAGAAGTTCGGCCCGCCCAACCGGGTGAGCTGTGTGTCGACGTACGAGAAGAGCCGGCCCTGCAGCAGCGGGTCGTTCGTGACGTCGATGCCCGGCGGGAGGTGGCCGAGGTGGAAGGCGACCTGCTCGGTCTCGGCGAAGAAGTTCGTCGGCGTCCGGTTGAGAGTGAGCTTTCCGATGGGCTGCACCGGTGCCAGCTCCTCCGGCACGATCTTCGTCGGGTCCAGCAGGTCGATCTCGGCGAAGGTCTCCTCGGGGGTGTCGGGGAAGACCTGGATGCCCAGCTCCCACTCGGGGAACGCGCCGGCCTCGATCGCGTCGTACAGGTCCCGGCGGTGGAAGTCCGGGTCGATGCCGCTGAGCATCTGCGCCTCCTCCCAGGTCAGGGAGTGCACGCCCAGCTTGGGCTTCCAGTGGAACTTGACCAGCGCCGTCTCGCCGGCCTCGTTGACGAGGCGGAAGGTGTGTACGCCGAAGCCCTCCATGGTCCGGTACGACCGGGGGATGCCGCGGTCGGACATGTTCCAGAGCGTGAGGTGCTGCGCCTCGGTGTGCAGCGAGACGAAGTCCCAGAAGGTGTCATGCGCGCTCTGCGCCTGCGGGATCTCGCGGTCCGGATGCGGCTTCGCCGCGTGGATGATGTCCGGGAACTTGATGGCGTCCTGGATGAAGAAGACCGGCATGTTGTTGGCGACCAGGTCGAAGGTGCCCTCGTCGGTGTAGAACTTCGTGGCGAAGCCGCGGGTGTCGCGGACCGTGTCGGCCGAACCGCGCGAGCCGAGCACGGTGGAGAACCGGACGAAGACCTCGGTTTCCCGCCCCTTCTTGAGGAAGCCGGCCCGGGTCACCCGCTCCGCGGTGCCGTAGGCGGTGAAGACGCCGTGCGCTCCGGCGCCCCGCGCGTGCACCACGCGCTCGGGAATGCGCTCGTGGTCGAAATGCGTGATCTTTTCACGCAGGTGGTGGTCCTGGAGCAGCGTCGGACCACGTGATCCGGCCTTGAGTGAGTGGTCGGTGTCGCGGAGCCGAGCCCCCTGCGAGGTGGTGAGGAAGGCACCCTGCTGACCCTTGGCGGTCGTCGGCGCCCCGGTCTCCGCGCCGGTCGGGGTGCGGGTCTGCGGGGCACCCTGCTCCGTCTTCGGCGGCAACGGGTCGCGCGGCGTCGTCGGCTCCTCGACGTGTGGCGGGGCGCTGCCCGGCGCGCCCGGGACATCTGGCGCCAGGGCGTCGGCGATCTTGTCTGAGGCGGTCTTCACGGCGTTCTTGACCGCCTCGGCGGGCTTGCTGGAATCCACTGAACGAACCCCTCCATGGAGCGTCTACGAGCAGGCGATGGCATCCCTACCCCTGGTCAGAGGGCCAAAACACAGCCGATGTCCGCGTCCCGACCCCGGATAGGGCGGACGCCGACCGGCGGGACTGGTGATTTCACCGATGCGTGGGCCGACGCAGCGGCCAAAACTGACGCACGTCGATATCCCTCGACTCTAGGGAGTGCCCGACGTGTCGTCACCAACCACCACCCGTCCCCGTTCCATGGCAGCCCGAGCCGCCCGGCTTGTGCTGGCCGCCACCCTGGTCGCCGGAGGCGTCCTGGCCGGTAGCTCCGGCGCCGCGCAGGCGGCGAGCCCGTACGAGAGGGGCCCCAACCCGACCACCGCGATCCTGGAGGCCAGTCGCGGTCCGTTCGCCACCGCCTCGCAGAACGTGTCCTCGCTGAGCGTCACCGGCTTCGGCGGTGGCGTCATCTACTACCCGACCAGCACCAGCGAGGGCACCTTCGGCGCCATCGCCATCTCGCCCGGCTACACCGCGGCCTGGTCCAGCATCAGCTGGCTCGGCCCCCGGATCGCCTCGCACGGCTTCGTGGTGATCGGCATCGAGACCAACAGCCGGCTGGACCAGCCGGACAGTCGTGGCCGTCAGCTCCTCGCCGCGGTCGACTACCTGGTCGAGCGCAGTTCGGTGCGTACCCGGATCGACGGCAGTCGGCTCGCGGTGGCTGGCCACTCGATGGGCGGCGGCGGCAGTCTGGAGGCGGCGTCGGCGCGGCCGTCGTTGCAGGCCGCGGTGCCGCTCGCACCATGGAATTTGGACAAGAGCTGGTCCGAGCTTCAGGTGCCCACGCTGATCATCGGTGGCGAGAGCGACAGTGTCGCGCCGGTCTCGTCGCACTCGGAGCCGTTCTACAACAGCATCCCGGCCTCGGCGGAGAAGGCGTACCTGGAGCTGAACGGAGCGAGCCACTTCTTCCCGCAGACGGTGAACACACCGACGGCCCGGCAGATGGTGGCCTGGCTCAAGCGGTTCGTCGACGACGACACCCGCTACGAGCAGTTCCTCTGCCCGGGCCCGAGCGGCTCGCAGATCCAGGAGTACCGCAACACCTGCCCCAGTTCCTGATCGCGATCCCGGGGCGGTCGCCGCTGGCGGCCGCCCCGTCCGCCTGCCGATGGCGAGGTATTGAAGGTCTTGACGCGGTACCCGAGAAACGTACACTGCGAGTGTAAATAACACCCGCCACAACAGAGGGATGGGTGATGGAGCGCGGGCTCGCATTGCACCACATCGGCGTACGGTTCGGCGGCCTCACCGCCCTCGACGACGTCTCACTGCGGGTGTCACCCAACCGGGTGGTGGGCGTGATCGGGCCGAACGGCGCCGGTAAGACCACGTTGTTCAACGTGATCTGCGGCTTCGTCACGCCGGAGACGGGTTCGCTCACCCTCGACGACAGACCGTTGCGGCCCCGGCCGCACCGGCTGACCCGGCTCGGCATCGCCCGGACTCTGCAGGGGACCGGCCTCTTCGCCGGGCTCACGGTGCTGGAGAACGTGATGATCGGCGCCTCACACACCGCGCGGGCCGGCTTCGTGTCGGCGCTGCTCGGTCTGCCCAGCAGCGACCGCGACGAGCGGCGGCTGCGCCAGCACGCACTGGACATCCTGGACGATCTGGGGATCGCCAGGCACGCCGACGCCGCGCCGACCACGCTGCCCTTCGCCGTACGCCAGCGGGTCGCTCTGGCTCGCGCGCTCGCCGCCCGGCCCCGGCTGCTCCTGCTCGACGAGCCCGCTGGTGGCCTCGGCGCCGACGACATCACCGAGCTGGCGGAGCTGATCCGGCAGCTTCCCCAGCGGGACGCCGACCCCTGCGCGGTGCTGCTCGTGGAGCACCACATGGACCTGGTGATGGCGGTCTGCGACGAGATCGTGGTGCTCGACTTCGGCCGGGTGATCGCCGCCGGCACGCCGGACGAGATCCGCGACGACCCGGCCGTCACCGACGCCTATCTCGGGGCCGCCATCGACGAGGCCGCGGCATGAGCGCGACGACGAAGGGTGGTGCGGCGTGAGCGCGAGGAGTGAGCCGGGTTTGCGAGCCCCGCAGTCGCGAACGAAGGGTGGTGCGGCATGAGTGAGCCGGACCTGCTGGTGGTGCGCGGGCTGGTGGCCGGTTACGGTGCCGCGCCCGTGCTGCAGGCCATCGACCTCACCGTCCCAGCCGGCACCATCGCCGCGGTCGTCGGCGCCAACGGCGCCGGCAAGACCACCCTGCTGCGCGCGCTCTCCGGCATGATCCGTCCGGCCGCCGGGCAGGTCCTCCTCGCCGGGGAGGACCTGCGCGGCACACCGGTGGAGCAGCTCGTCCGGCGTGGCATGGCGCATGTGCCGGAGGGGCGGGGTGTGATCAACGAGCTCACCGTCGACGAGAACCTGCGGCTCGGCGGGCTGTGGCGGCGCGACCGGGCCGACGCCGGCCGTGCTCTCGACGAGGTCTACGAGCTCTTCGAGCCGCTGGCCCGACGGCGTCGGCACCTCGGCCACCAGCTCTCCGGTGGCGAGCGGCAGATGCTCGCGCTCGGCCGGGCGCTGGTCGGTCGACCCCGTCTGCTGCTGCTCGACGAGCCGTCGCTCGGGCTGGCGCCGCGAGTGGTCGCCCGGACCATGGCCCTGCTCCGCCAGTTGCGTGACCGTACCGGCCTGACCGTGCTGCTGGTCGAGCAGAACGTCCGCAGCGCACTCGCCGTCGCCGACCAGGGCGTGGTGATGGCCCTCGGCCGGGTGGTGATCGCCGCCCCGGCCGCCAAGCTGCGCGACGACGTCGACCTGCGACACGCCTACCTCGGTTTCTGACCACCACCTCGTCCCCCAGGAGGGAGGACTGTTGGACCGCTTCGTCTTCCTCACCATCGACGGCCTGTCCCGGGGCGCGGTGTACGCCGCGTTCGCGCTCGCCCTGGTGCTCATCTGGCGGGCGGCGCGGGTCGTCAACTTCGCCCAGGGGGCGATGGCCGTCGCCGCCGCGTACGTCGCCTACTCCGTGTCCGCGTCGACCGGCTCCTACTGGCTGGGTTTCCTGGTCGCGATCCTCGCCGGACTGGTGCTCGGCGCACTGGTGGACCGCGCCGTGATGCGCTTCGTCGACCACGCGTCGCCGCTCAACCCGGTGATCGTCGCGCTCGGACTGGTCCTGCTGATCCAGGCCGTCCTGGGCATGGTGTACGGCAGCGAGTTCCGACCCGCCGACGCGCCGTTCAGCCGCTCCGCCCTCACCGTGGGCGGGGTCGCCGTGCTCTCGCCGTACGACCTGTTCGTCTTCGCGGCGATCGGGGCGGTGGTCGTTGGTCTGGCCTGGCTCTTCGCCCGGACCGCGGTCGGGCTGCGGATGCGCGCGGCGGCCTTCGCTCCCGAGATCTCCCGCCTGCTCGGCGTCAACGTCGGCGGCATGCTGACCCTCGGCTGGGCGCTCGCCTCCGGCGTGGGCGCGTTGGCCGCCATGCTGGTCATCCCCACCGAGCTCGGTCTGCATCCGCACGCGATGGACCTGGTCTTCGTCTCGGCGTTCACCGCGGCGGTGGTCGGCGGGCTGGACAGTCCACCGGGGGCGGTGGTCGGTGGTCTGGTGGTGGGGCTGCTGCTCTCCTATGTCAGCGGCTACGCCGGCAGTGACCTCACGCCGTTGGCGGTGCTGGTCCTGCTGCTGGCGGTGCTGCTGGTCCGCCCCGGCGGTCTGTTCGCTCCGGTCACGGCGAGGCGGGTGTGAGCGCCACCCAGGCAGCCCTGCCGCCACAGCGGAACCTGGCCGGCGCAGGCACTGGCGGCGGCGACCGTCCGGTCGACCGGCGGCGCGGCTCCACCCTGCTGCGCCACCTCGCCTTCGCGCTCGCCGCCGCGCTGCTGCTGCTCGGGGTCAGCTACGCCGTCGAGCCGTTCCGCAACTTCCAGCTCGCCACCGTGGCCGCCTACCTCTGCGCCACTGCCGGGTTGACCGTCCTCACCGGGCTCAACGGCCAGCTTTCGCTCGGGCACGGCGCGTTGATGGCCACCGGCGCGTACACCGTGGCTCTCTGCCAGAACGCGTTCGCCGACCGGGGGATGACCGGTGGCTGGCTGCTGCCGCTCTCGCTCGGCGCGGCGGTGCTCAGCACGGTCGCGGTCGGTGCGGTGGTCGGCGTCGCCGCGGCCCGGCTGCGTGGCCCCTACCTGGCCGGGGTGACCCTCGCCGTGGCTGTCGTCGTGCCGGCCCTGGCCGTCACCTTCGACGGCGTCTTCAACGGCGAGCAGGGGCTGTCGGTGCCGGTGGAGCCGCCGCCGATGTCACTCGGCCCGTACTTTCCCTACGAGCGGTGGCAGCTCTGGCTCGCCGGTGCGGCCACCCTGCTCGCCCTGCTGCTGCTGGCCAACCTGATCCGCAGCCGGTACGGGCGTACCTTCCGGGCGGTCCGCGACGACGAGGTGGCCGCGCGCCTCGCCGGTATCCACGTGGCCCGTACCCAGGTGCTCGCGTTCGTGGTCAGCGCCGCCACGGCTGGTCTCGGCGGCGCCCTGCTCGCGGTGCTCGCGCAGAGCGTGTCTCCGGGCGCGTTCTCGCTGACCCTGTCGCTCTTCCTCCTGATGGCCGTGGTGATCGGCGGTCTCGGTCGCCTCGCCGGCGCGCTGTGGGGGGCCGTCCTGCTGGTTGCCCTGCCCGATCTCACCCACTCCGCGACCGAGCTGCTCACCCTCTCGCCCGCGGTGGCGCAGCGGCTGGAGGGCAACCTCCCGCTGGCGATCTTCGGAGTCACCCTGATCGTCGTCATGATCGCCGCACCCGGCGGCGTGCAGGGTTTGCTGTCGCGTCTCGGCCGGGCGCTGTTGGCCCGGTGGTCGGCCCGGCGGTCCTGAGCTGTCCCTGTCCGGCCTCGGCCGGGCGCCCCACCACCACACCGTTCGATTGAGAACCGGACCGAGAAAGGTCGGTGTTTCCCATGCGCCGTACGGCACGACGCGGTCTCGCGATCGCCAGCACCATAGCCCTGTTGATCAGCGCCGCCGGTTGCAGCGGCGACGACGGTTCCGGTCCCGGCGGGGGATCGGTGCCGGGCGTCACCGACAGCGAGATCGTCGTCGGCACCCACATGCCGCTCACCGGGCCGGCCTCGGCCGGCTACTCCAAGATCGCCCCGGCGACGAAGGCGTACTTCGACTACGTCAACGCCAACGGCGGCGTGCACGGGCGGAAGATCACCTACAAGGTCATGGACGACGGCTACAACCCGGCGAACACTCAGCAGGTGGTCCGCCAGCTCGTCCTGCAGGACAAGGTCTTCGCCATCCTCAACGGCCTCGGTACGCCGACGCACACCGGCGTGCTCGACTTCCTCAAGAGCAACCGGGTGCCCGACCTCTTCGTCGCCTCCGGTAGCCGCAGCTGGGACCAGCCGGACAAGTATCCCGGCACGTTCGGGTTCAACCCGGACTACACGGTCGAGGGCAAGATCCTCGCCACGTACGCGAAGGCGAACCTGGCCGGCCAGAAGGTCTGCTTCCTGGGTCAGGACGACGACTTCGGCCGGGACAGCCTGGTCGGCGTGGAGAAGGTGCTCGGCGCCACGGCCGTGGCGGTCAAGCAGACGTACGTCACCAGCAACACCAACGTGGCGCCGCAGATCGGCGCGTTCAAGGCGGCCGGTTGCCAGGTCGTCGTGCTCGCCACCGTGCCCGGCTTCACCGCGCTGTCCATCGGTACCGCCGCGCGGCTGGGCTTCAAGCCGCAGTGGCTGGTGTCCAACGTCGGCTCCGATTACCCGACCCTGGCCAAGCAGCTCGGCGCCGCCGCTCCGCTGCTGGAGGGCGTGGTCGGCACCAACTACCTGCCGATGCAGAACGACACCGCGAATCCGTGGATCCAGCTCTTCACGAGGATCAACAAGGAGCACAACGGGGATGCGCCGTTCGACGGCAACACCGTCTACGGCATGTCGGTCGGCTACCTCTTCGTGCAGGTGCTGCTCGCCGCGGGCAAGGACCTCACCCGGGAGAAGGTGCTGGAGGCGGTGCAGAAGGGTGGCTTCCAGGGCCCCGGGCTGGCACCGCTGCGCTTCTCCGCCGACGACCACTCCGGCTACGGCGGGCAGCGGCTGGCCCGGGTGAGCGGGGGAGTGCAGAGCTACTTCGGGCCGACGTACGAGACCGACGAGGGGGACGGACCGGTCAGCGAGTACAGCGCGGCGCCGGTGGCACCACCGGCCAACGGGATACCGACCGTCTCCTGACGACACCCGGACCCGGCAGTCGACCGGGCGTGGTCACGCGGCACATCGCCGTGCCCACGCCCGGTCGTACGGCTGCGTCCAGCCAGCCAACCCAGCGCAGTGACCGGCGACACGATCGACCCTCCGGACGTTGACCGACACCGATCGCCGCTTCTAGTATCTGCACTGTGAATGCAGATTCAGGCCGGCTTGTCGATCGGGTCGCCATCGTCACCGGTGCCAGTAGGGGAATCGGCCTGGCTATCGCCCAGCGGTTGGTGGCCGAGGGGGCGCGGGTGGGTCTGACCGCCCGCCGTCCGGAGGCGTTGGCCGAGGCGATCACCGCCCTGGGCGGGCCGGCGTACGCCGTGGCCGTACCCGGGAGGGCTGACGACGCCGAGCACCGGGCCGCCGCGGTTCGGGAGGTCAGCGAGGCGTTCGGGCCGGTGGACCTCCTGGTCAACAACACCGGCATCAACCCGGTGCACGGCCCGCTGGTCGGGCTCGACCTGGGGGCGGCGCGCAAGATCCTCGACGTCAACCTGGTCGCCGCGCTCGGTTGGGTACAGGAGGTCTGCGCCGCCGGCATGACCGACCGGGGTGGCTGCGTGGTCAACGTATCGTCGGTGGCCGGGCTCGGCCCGTCGCCCGGCATCGCCTTCTACGGGGTGAGCAAGGCCGCGCTCAACCACCTCACCGCCAGCCTCGCCGTGGAGCTGGGGCCGGCGGTCCGGGTCAACGCCGTCGCTCCCGGCGTGGTGAAGACCCGCTTCGCGGCCGCTCTCTACGAGGGCCGGGAGGACGAGGTCGCCGAGCGGTACCCGCTCGGGCGGCTTGGCCTGCCGCAGGACGTGGCGGGCACGGTCGCCTTCCTGGCCTCCGCCGACGCCGCCTGGATCACCGGACAGACCATCACCTGCGACGGTGGCGTCACGTTGACCGGTCGAGCCGGATGACGGCGCCGGCGGTCGCCCGGGTGCCGCTGATCATCACCTGTCTAGACTCGGCGGTGCGTCGGGGGACGACATGGTGAAGGGGCGGGGGCGAATGGACGCGGTCGAGGTCCCGGTCCGGGTCGACGGGCGGACCGCCCGGGCCGAGCGCACTCGCGCGGCGATCGTCGAGGCGCACCTCGCGCTCATCTCCGAGGGTGACCTCCGGCCGACCGGCGAACGCATCGCCGATCGAGCCGGAATCTCGTTGCGGACGCTCTGGACCAACTTCAAGGACATGGAGACGCTCTTCGAGGCGAGCGGGGCCGAGGTGCTCCGCCAGCAGGACGCCGCCTACCGGCCGATCTCGTCCGGGCTGCCGCTGGCGAAGCGGGTCGACGCGTACTGCCGGCAACGGGCCCGGCTGCTCCAGCTCATCGCGCCGTCGGCGCGGGCCGCCCAGATGCGCGAGCCGGTCTCCGACCAGTTGCACCGCAACCGGCTCAAGCACATCGACCGGGTCCGGGACGAGGTCGAGGAGCTTTTCGCCACCGAGTTGGCGCAGGCCGGGCGGGGGCGGGGGCAGCTGCTCAACGCGCTCGTGGCGGCGAGCATGTGGCCGGCCTGGTCGATGCTGTGCGACGGCCTGGGGTTGGGCGTGGATCAGGCCCGCGCGGTGATGGCCCGGACGGTGGGCGCCCTGCTGGCCGAGGCGCCGGCCGGCTGATACCGGCTCGGCACGATATCGCCCACCTCTTTCCATTCGGTTACCGATAGGTGACACTGAATGCATGGTTACTGCATCAAGAGTGCAAATAACCGTGCTGCGCGGTCGGGACGACGAGTGCCGGGCTGTCCGGAACCTGCTCGATGGCGTGACCGACGGCGGTGGTGCTCTGATGCTGCATGGCGAGCCGGGTTCGGGCCGGACCGCGCTGGTCGGCTACGCCCACCGGTACGCCGAGCAATGCACCGTGCTCGCCGGGACCGGCCTGGCCGAGGAGGCCGCACTCCCGTACGCGGGCTTGCAGCGCCTGCTCGATCCGGTGCTCGATCGGGCCGCCGCCCTGCCGGAGCAGCAGCGGCACCTGCTGCGGCGGGCGCTGGCCGGAGAGGGCTGTCCGGCTGACCGCCAACTGGCGCTGTCGATGGCCGTGCTCGGGCTGCTCGCCGCCGCCGCCCGGGACCGCCCCCTGCTCGCCACCATGGACGACGTCGACCGGGGCGACCGGCAGACCACCCAGGTGCTGGCCGTCGTGGCCCGCCGGCTGCGGCACCTGCCGGTCGCCGTCCTGCTCACCGCGGACGTCACCGCGACGGTCGACGGGATCCCGGCGCACCGGCTCCGACCGCTGGACGAGCGCGAGAGCGTCGCCGTCCTCACCGACCGGCTGCCCGAGCGGCCCGCCGCGCCGGTCGCGTCCACGCTCGCCGCGGTCGGCGGCGGTAACCCGCAGGCCCTGGTGGACCTCGCCGGCGTGCTCAGTCCCGGTCAATGGCGGGGAGAGGAGCCGCTGCCCACCGCACCGCCGGCCGACGGCGCGTTGGGCCGCGCCTATCGGGCCAGGCTGGACCAGTTGCCGGCGGACAGCCGACGGATGCTGCTACTCGCCGCGCTCAACGAGGACGGGCGGCCGGCCACCCTGATCCGGGCGGCGCAGGCCGCCGGGACCACCGTCGAGGCGCTCGCCCCGGCGGAGGTCGTCGGCCTGGTCCGTGTCGAGCCGACCGGCGTCACGTTCCCCCAGCCGCTGGCCCGCGCGATGGTCGCGGCCAGCGCGCCGCTCGCGGAGCGCCGCGCGGCGCACCGGCTGCTCGCCGACGTGTTCGACGCAGAGGGACAGCGGCTGCGCTGGGCGATGCACCTCGCCGCCGCGACGGCGGGCACCGACCCGGCCCTGGCCACCGAGCTGGAACAGGCCGCGGCCGGTGGGGAGGGCGGCTGGGCCATCGCCTCGGCGGCGCTGTGCCGGGCCGCCGAACTCAGCGACGAACCGGCCCGCGCCGCCGCCCGCCTGCTGGCCGCGGCCCGGTACGCCTGGGCGGCCGGCCAACCCGGTCAGGCCCGACTGCTGCTCGACCGCCTCCGCGCCGTTTGCGTGGACCCGGTCGTCAGTGGGCACGCCGACCTGCTCCGTGGCGAGCTGGAACTGCGGTGCGACGACGCCTCGGGTGCGTCGGTCACGTTGCTGGCCGCCGCCGGGGCGGTGGCCGGCACCGACCGCGCCCTGGCCCTGGCCGCGCTGGTGCGGGCCGGCGAGGCCGTCTGCTTCGCCGGTGACCAGTACCGGTACGCCGAGGTCGGGCGCCGGGCGCTGGCGTTGCGGCGCCCGAACGAGCCGCCGGGCATCGAGCTGAGGGCCTCCTTGGTCGCCGGGGTGGCCGCGACCCTGCGGGGCGACCACGAGCGGGCCGGCCCGGCGCTGCGTCGGGCCGTCGTGCTCGGTGGCCGGTTGACCGGGCCGGCACTGACCCCGACCGCGCTCACCTGCGCGGCAGCCGCCGGCCTGGTGGTGGCCGTGGACGGCGCGGCGCACCGGCTCGCCGAGCGCGCCGTCGGGTTGGCCCGGGACCGGGGAGAGTTGTCCATGCTGCCCCGGGCGCTGGAGCTGCGGGCCATCGCCGAGTACTGGCTGGGCCGGCATGAGGCGGCGGCCGAGACCTCCCGTGCCGGGCTGCGGGTCGCCCGCGCCACCGGGCAGGTCAACTGCGCCAACGTCCACCTGGGCATGCTCGCCGTGCTGGCCGCCATCCGCGCCGACCGGGCCACCAGCCTGCAACGGATCCGCGAGATCGGCGAGACGCCGACACCGGGCAGCCGGCCGCACGCGCTCGCCGGGTGGGCGCTGGCGGTTCTCGACCTGGTCGACGGCCGGCACGTCGAGGCCGCGGACCGACTGGCGTCGCTGGCCCGGCTCGGCACCGGCCGGGGGCAGGTCCTCGTCCAGGTGATGGCCACCCCGTACCTGGTGGAGGCGGCCGCCCATCTGGCGCACCGACCGGCGGCGACCGCCGCGCTCGCCGTCTTCGACCGTTGGGCCAGCAGCACCGTGAGCCCGTTGCGCCGGGCACTCTCCGCCCGGTGTCACGCGCTGCTCGCGCCACGGGGTAGCGCCGAGGCCGAGCGGGAGTTCCGGACCGCGCTGCGGTTGCACCCGATGGAGGCCGGCACGTTCGAGCGGGCCCGCACCGAGCTGCTCTTCGGTCAGGAGCTGCGCCGCAGCCGGCGCCCGCGCGACGCCCGCGGGCACCTGCACCAGGCCCGCGAGACGTTCACCCTGCTCGGGGCGAGTTGCTGGGCCGAGCAGGCCACCGCGGAGCTGCGTGCCGCCGGGGAGTCGGTCGGCCCGCCGGACCTGCCCGCGGCGCGGCTGTTGACCGGTCAGCAACTGCGGATCGCGCAACTGGTCGCCGAGGGGGCCACCAACCGGGAGATCGCCGCCCGGATGTTCCTCTCCACCCGCACGGTCGACCACCACCTCCGCAACGTGTTCCACCGGCTCGGCATCCGTTCCCGCACCGAGCTTGCCCGCGCGTTCGCCTCCGAGCGGCACGCCGGGCTGACCTCCGATCGGTGACCGCCGGTCGGTCGCTGTCCGCTCTGGACGCCGTAAACTATCGCCGCTAGTTTATGCGTCATGGAGCTCACCCTCTCCGCCGAGCAGGCGGCGGTCCGTCAGCTCGCCGCCGAGTTCGCCGACCGGGAGCTGGTGCCGCACGCGGCGGCCTGGGATCGCCGTGAGTCGGTCGATCCGACCATCGTGGGCATGCTCGGCGACCTGGGCTTTCTGGGGCTGACCATCGCCGAGTCCGACGGCGGTTCCGGGGGCGACCACCTCGCGTACTGCCTCGTCCTGGAAGAGCTCGGCCGGGGAGACTCGGCCGTGCGCGGCATCGTGTCGGTCTCACTCGGCCTGGTCGCGAAGTCGATCGCCGCGCACGGGTCGGTCGAGCAGCGGGCCGAGTGGCTGCCCCGGCTCTGCTCCGGCGCCGTTCTCGGCTGCTTCGCGCTGACCGAACCGGACAGCGGCTCGGACGCGGCCGCCCTGCGGACCCGCGCGGTGCGCGACGGCACCGACTGGCTGCTCACCGGCACGAAGACGTTCATCACCAACGGCACCACCGCCGACGTGGCGCTGGTCTTCGCCCGCACCGGTGGCCCCGGGCACCGGGGCATCACGGCGTTCCTGGTGCCGACCGGCAGCCCCGGGCTGACGCGGCGGGAGATCCACGGCAAGCTCGGCCTGCGCGGGCAGGCCACCGGGGAACTGCGCTTCGACGAGGTACGGGTGCCCGACGCGGCCCGCCTCGGCGCGGAGGGCGCCGGGTTCCGCCTGGCGCTGGCCACCCTGGCCAAGGGCCGGATGTCGGTCGCCGCCGGCTGCGTCGGCATCGCCCAGGGTTGCCTCGACGCGGCGGTCGGCTACGCCGGGCAGCGGACCCAGTTCGGCAAGCCGATCGCCGGTCACCAGCTCGTCCAGCAACTGCTCGCCGGCATCGCGGTGGATACCGCCGCGGCCCGGCTGCTGGTGTGGCAGGTGGCCGACCTGATCGACCGCGGCCAGCCGTTCGCCACCGAGGCGTCGATGGCCAAGCTCTTCGCGAGCGAGGCCGCCGTCCGGTCGGCCAACAACGCGGTCCAGGTCTTCGGGGGGTACGGCTACATCGACGAGTACCCGGTCGGCAAATACCTGCGCGATGCCCGGGTCGCCACCCTCTACGAGGGCACCAGCCAGATCCAGCAGCTCCTCATCGGACGCGCGCTCACCGGCGTCAACGCCTTCTAGCCGCCCCCGGCGTGTCGTGTCGGAGTGGCCCGGACACGAAAGAGCGTGATGACTCTGCGGTATGCCTCAGAGTCATCACGCTCTGAGCGGTGACATCGATCCGGTGGGTCAGGCGACGATGGTGCCGAGGGCGGGCATGCCGCTGTCCGGATCAGCCCACGCCGGAGCACCGTCAGTCCCGTCCAGGTGTGACTTCCGGCCGGAGCACCGAGCCGAGCCACCGGTTGGGCCATGGAGATCGTCGAACTCGTGGAACACGAGATCGATCCGGCCCGTGACGTGCCAGATCTGCCGCAGGCGGTTGCTGCGGTCCACACCGACACCGTCGCGGTCAGCTTCCGCAAGTCCGGCGTGCCGGACGCGCGGGGCCGCCGCATCTACTGATCCGGCACGTGGACGGCCCGACCGGAGCGGAGCAACCACCGGCTATCGGGAATGTTCCGGTAACACGACGCCACCGGTTTCCGGTGAACACGGTCGATGCGCAGGCTGCCGCCCAGTCCGGGAGGCGAAAGGTTTCCGGAAGTCTTGACAATCGAGCCTCCTCGATTGAAGCTGACACAGTCACGCGAGCCGCGGTCAGGGTCGGGCGAAGGGCAGTCCTCGATCTACTCCCCTTCCATGCGCCACTCTCCCCAGGAATCGCGAATGAGACTGAAGAAAAGAATGCTTGGCGCCCTCATGGCGACCGTGACGCTGGTCGCTGCCGCGATGGCGTTCGCCGCGCCAGCCTCGGCGGCCACGTTGACCGAGGTGACAGGCTTCGGCAGCAATCCCACCAACCTGCGGATGCACCTGTACGTCCCGGACCGGGTGGCGTCCCGGCCGGCGATCCTGCTGGCCCTGCACTACTGCACCGGCTCGGGTCCGGCGTACCACTCCGGCACGCAGTACGCGTCCCTCGCGGACCGGTACGGGTTCATCGTGATCTACCCGTCGGTGACCCGCAGCAGCCTCTGTTGGGACGTGTCCTCGCCGCAGGCACTGCGCCGGGGCGGTGGCAGCGACCCGGTCGGGCTCATGTCGATGGTCGACCACGTGCGGCAGCGGTACGCCGCCGACCCGGACCGGATCTTCGCCGCCGGCACCTCGTCCGGGGCGATGATGACGAACGTCATGCTCGGCGTCTACCCGGACGTGTTCACGGCGGGTGCGTCCTTCGCCGGGGTGCCGTTCGGCTGTTTCGCCACCGGCGGCAGCTCGGAGTGGAACAGCGAGTGCGCGAACGGGCAGCTCATCAGGACTCCGCAGCAGTGGGGGGACCTGGTGCGCGAGGCGTACCCGGGCTACACCGGCCGGCGACCGCGGATGCAGATCTGGCACGGCACCAACGATGAGACGCTGCGCTACCCGAACTTCGGCGAGCAGGTCAAGCAGTGGACCAACGTGCACGGGCTGAGCCAGAGCCCGACGTACACCGACTCACCGCAGGCCGGCTACACCCGGACCCGGTACGGGAGCAGCGGCGGCACGGCTCCGGTCGAGGCGATCAGCATGCAGGGCGTCTCGCACAACCTGCCGGTCGACGCCGCGCAGGTGCTCCGCTTCTTCGGGCTGGACGGCAACACCCCGCCGCCGACGACTCCGCCGCCCACCACTCCGCCTCCGACCGGGGGTGCCTGCCGGATCGGGTACGCGGTCAACGCCTGGAACACCGGACTCACCGCGAGCGTCACCATCACCAACACCGGTGCGGCGCCGGTGAACGGATGGGCGCTGACCTTCACGCTGCCCACCGGTCAGCGGATCACCAACGGCTGGAACGCGCAGTACTCCCCGGCGAGCGGCGCGGCGACCGCCCGCAACGTCTCCTACAACGCCGCCATCGCGCCGAACGCGTCGGTCGACATCGGCTTCCAGGCCACCCACGAAGGCGGCACCGGTAAACCGTCGTCCTTCGCCCTGAACGGCGTTGCCTGTTCGACCTCCTGACCCCCGACACCATCACCCAGAACTGGAGTTGCACGATGCGAAACCCGCAATGGAAGGCGGCATCAAGAGCCGCGATCGCGCTGACCGGGGTGGGTGCCCTCGCCGCCGGCATGGCGATGCTCCTGGCGGCTCCCGCCGCCGCCGGCACCACGCTCGGTGCGTCCGCCGCCGAGCAGGGTCGGTACTTCGGCACGGCCGTGGCCGCGAACAAGCTGAGCGACAGCGCCTACACCACGATCCTGAACCGTGAGTTCAACTCGGTGACGCCCGAGAACGAGATGAAGATCGACGCGACCGAACCGCAGCAGGGTCAGTTCAGCTACGGCGCTGCCGACCAGATCGTCAACCACGCGCGCAGCCGAGGGATGAGCGTGCGCGGTCACACCCTGGCCTGGCACTCGCAGCAGCCCGGCTGGATGCAGAACATGAGTGGCAGCGCGCTGCGGCAGGCGATGCTCAACCACGTCACCCAGGTGGCGACCCACTTCCGGGGTCAGGTCGTGGCGTGGGACGTGGTGAACGAGGCGTTCGCCGACGGCAGCTCGGGTGCCCGGCGCGACTCCAACCTTCAGCGGACCGGCAACGACTGGATCGAGGCGGCGTTCCGTGCCGCCCGTGCCGCCGATCCCGCCGCGAAGCTCTGCTACAACGACTACAACACCGACGACTGGTCGCATGCCAAGACCCAGGCCGTCTACATGATGGTGCGGGACTTCAAGCAGCGCGGCGTGCCCATCGACTGCGTCGGCCTCCAGTCGCACTTCAACAGCGGCTCGCCGTACCCGAGCAACTACCGCACCACGTTGTCCAGCTTCGCGGCGCTCGGCGTCGATGTGCAGATCACCGAGCTGGACATCGAGGGGGCCTCCGCGGCCACGTACCGCAGTGTCGTTCAGGACTGTCTCGCCGTGCCTCGCTGCAACGGCATCACCGTCTGGGGCATCCGGGACAGCGATTCGTGGCGGGCTTCGCAGAACCCGTTGCTGTTCACCAGCGGCGGCGCCAAGAAGCCGGCGTACGACGCGGTGCTCGCCGCGCTCAACAACGGGACGACCCCGCCGCCGACCACCCCGCCGCCGACGACTCCGCCGCCCACGACCCCGCCCCCGGGGCCTGGTGGCTGCACCGCGACGGTGTCGGTGAACCAGTGGACGGGTGGCTTCGTGGGGACGATGCGGGTGACCGCCGGATCGTCGGCCCTCAACTCCTGGGCGGTGACGATCACGTTGCCGACGGGCGCGACGGTCACCAACGCCTGGAACGCCAACCGCAGCGGTGACACCGGCACCACGCGCTGGACGAACGTGGCCTACAACGGCCGGGTCGGCGCCGGTCAGTCCACCGAGTTCGGCTTCCAGGCCAATGGCACCGCCGGCAGCCTGACCCCGACCTGCGCGGCAGGCTGACGCGACACCGGACGGTGTGGAGGGTGCCCCGAACCCTCCACACCGTCCGGCCCGGAACCGGGCACGCCCGGCCCTGGCTGCGGCGCCCCCCACTGCGCTCAGCCAGGGCCGTCAGGCCCGGCAGATCTTGACGTCCGGCTGGATGTCCAGCTTGTTGAACACGTTGTCCACCCGGCCGATGCCCGACTTCGCCTCGATCGACCCGGCGTTGATCAGTTCGAGGAAGGCGTTGACCGCCTTCACCAGGCCGGCGGGGATGCTGTAGCCGACGCCGTAGTCCAGGAACAGGCCGAGCTGGATGCTGCGGCACAGCTCGATCGGCGCGCCCAGGGCGGAGCCGACGGTCAGCCCCACCGTGGCGGTCACCGTGGCATACAGGCCGGCGGTGAAGCCGAAGGCACCCAGACCGGCTCGGAAGGCCGCCTGGTAATGGACGATGATGCCGCTGACACCGACCGACGGGCCGTAGATGGAGTCGGTGATGCTGTTGCGGACGGTCAGGTTCCAGGGTTTCGTGACGCCGAAGGCGCCGTCGGCGTAGCCGAACCCGAGGGAGCCGCCCAGCGACCATTCGCCAGCCGCCTTGATGTTGCCGTCCTTGGCGCTGAACGCCGTCTGCACCCCGACAAGCTGGTTGGCGGTGATGGAGAACGGGACGCCGAGGATCTCGCCGACCGGCACGCTGAAGTCCAGCGGGATCGGAAGGCGTTTGTTGACGTTCCGCCCCGCGTCGGTGGCACCCGCGATCTCGATCCGCAGCCCGGCCATACCGCCGATCAGCAGTTCCGCCCGACGGATCGCGCCACCCCGGATCTCCAGGTGGAACCGGGCCGTCGGGTTCTTCATCAGCAGCGTCACCGTGCCGACGATGCGGATACCGCCGCCGTCGTAGCTGAACCGCGCGCCGACTCCGCTCGCGCAGCAGATCGGGGTGACCGCGAACCCGTCGATCCGCTGCTCACCCGCGCCGGCCGCCGGCCGAATCGCGCTCTGCCGCCCAGTGCCGGCCGCCATCCCGACCACCGGCGTCACCGAGCCGCCGCCCCCGCCGGCCTCGCCGTCGTACTCGGCCCAGAACGGCGTGCCCGCGTCGTACCGGATCGGATTGTCCAGGGAGACCGGCCGGTCACCGGCGAAGGTGCCGTCGCGGATCACCTGCGTGATGTCCACCGGTCCCAGGGTCACCGCCAGGTCCTCCCCGTCGCGGCGAACATCGAGCACCCGCCCGACCGCCCGACCGGTGAGGAACATGACCCTGCCCCGGGCGAGACGGTCGGCACCGCTGGCGGCGGGATCGATGCGCCAGGTGAGCGCATCCTCGGAGAGCCCGCGCACCGATCCACCGCCGCCGCCCACGAACACCACGTCGGGTTGATAGGTCACGTCCGGATTGGGCGCGGGCGCCGCACCGTACCGCTGGTCACCGCCGGTGCCACCGGCCGGCGGACCGGGCGGCGTCGGGTCCGCTGCACCCCGATCGCAGGCCGCCGGGAGCAACAGGGTCACCGCGAGCAGCGCCACCATCGCGCGGTGCCGCCGGGATCCGGGTGCCATCACGTCCCCTCCGCCGCGGGTCACAGCCGGCCGGCGGTCGTACGGGCCAGGGTCTCCAGGGCCGCGCGGTACCTGGCTGGGTCATCGGTGCGGACGAGTCGGATGGAGACCCACACCCCGCCCTTGCTGACGAAGACCGTGCCGTCCTCGGCGTACGCCTCGTCGCCCGCACCGCTGATCGGGGTCAGCTCGTGCCCGAGTTCGCGTTCGATGTCGAGAAACTTCTTCGCGCCGGGGCCGACGAACACCTCGACCTGGGCGGTCGGACCGCTGACCGGGCCGGTGTAGGTGCAGGTGTCCCGGTCCGGCGCCGGCTTCTCCAGCGGGTCCTCCAGCGGGGTGCCGGCCAGCTTCTCAGCCTCCCGCTTGGACACCAGGGCGCAGGCGTCGACGGCCGGCGCGGCAGGCGACTCCTCCGCCGGGGCAGCGGCCGACGGGTCGCCGCCGGACGTGGCCGTGACGCTCTGCCCGGCGTCGGCCACCGGGGCGGCCGGACCATCGTCCGCTCCGCCGCAGGCGACCAGCGGGATGAGCAGCAGTGAGCACCACACGGGTGCGATCAGACGGCGCACAGTCGTGCTTCCCTCGCTGGTCAGGGGAGTTCCGGATTGATGAGGGCGGTCCCGGGTGGATGGATCCACCGAGCCGGGATCAGGCGGTCGACCCGCCATGCGGCGGCTGCGGCGGCCGCGGCCACCACCTCCGCGTTGGGGCCTTCGACCAGCGCGATCACGACGTCGTCGGTCGGTAGCCGGACGGCGGCGACCACCCGACAGTCTGGGGTGCCGAACGCCGGCGCCGCCCCGTCCGTGTCGGGGGAGCGGTCGTACTGCTCCAGTGCGAACAGGTAGCCGGCCATGACCTGAGGCTAGGTCGCAGCCGGTGGCGAGGAATCGGGCGTTTCCCTACGCTTGCGCGTCGGCCCTGCTCATCGCGGCACCCAGCTCCGCGCGGGTGGAGATGCTGAGCTTGCGGTAGATCCGAGCCAGGTTCGCCTCGACGGTCTTCGGGCTGATGAACAGCTCGTCGGCGATGGCCCGGTTGGTCCGCCCGCGCGCCGCGAGCTGGGCCACCCGCTCCTCGGTGGCGGTGAGGTGCAGGGGTGTCGGTGGGCGGCCACCGACGCGAGCCAACTCCGCCCGGGCCCGGTCCGCGAACGCCGCCGCGCCGATCGCGGTGAACTCCGCGAGCGCTCCCTCCAACGCCTGCCGGGCCGGCAGCTTGCGGCGGGACCTGCGGTGCACGATCCCGGCCACGAGCAGGCAGCGGGCGCGGTCCAACGGCAGCACATCCGGTGGTACGGCGTCCCGCGCCACCGTCAGCGCGTCGAGCGCCTCGCCGGGGTCGACGCCGGTGGCGCTGTCCAACAGCGCGCGGGCCCGGGCGGAGCCGAGCGTCGTCCAGGGACGCGGCAGCCGGCGGTGTCGGGCTGTCAGACGCTCCAGCACGGCCGCCGCCCGGTCGAGATCGCCCACCGCGACGCACGCCTCGATCCAGTCCGGCTCGAACCGCATGGCGAGTGGCTCCACCAGACCGTTGGCGTCGATCGTCGCGGCCAGGCTGGTGTACGCGGACGCGGCCTCCTCCATCCTGCCGGCGGAGAGGGCCACGAACCCGGCCAACTGCTGGTGGATCCGTCGGCACCAGTCGTCGTCCAACTCGTCGGCGAGCCGCAGGCCGGACTCGGCCACCCGGGTCGCCTCGGCCAACCGCCCCCGGTGCGCGTCGAGCAGCCCAGCCAGCCAGGTCTCACCGACGAGGCCGGTGCCGAGCTGGTCACCGAGTTCCCGAGCGGCGGTGATGTGCCGTTCGGCCTCGTCCCACCGCCCGGCCAGCAATTCGGCTTCCCCGAGGTGGGAGAGCAGCTCGTGTTGCAGCGGCTCGTCGCCCCGGGCCTCGGCGCGGCCGAGCATCCGGTGCAGCCGCCGCCGGGCCCGTTCCGCGTCGTCGATCGACTTCCACCAGATCGCGGGCACCGTGCTCGCCAGCCAGGCCGGTTCGTCACCCTCCAAAGTGAGGGCCCGGTCCAACAGGTCGGTACGCGGCGCCTGGCCGAGCCGTACCTCCTGGAAGAAGAGCAGGACCAGGGCGGCGGCGAGCAGGTCGTGGTCGTCGTGGCGTCCGTCCAGCAGCGTGGCGGCGGCCTCGGCGTGCTCCCGGGCCGCTTCCGTCCGGTCGTCGAAGACGGCGAGGTGGGCGTGGATGCGCCCGGCCAGCGCCGAGTCGGGTCGGGCCGCCGCCAGCGCCCGGGTGCCGTTGTCCACCGCCACCCGGGCTGCCTCACCGCCAGACCAGGCGACGACGGCGCGCAACAGCAGCGACTCCGCCCGGACGTCGCCGTCGAACTCCGACGCGACCGCCTCGGCCGCCTGTCGGGCCGCCGGGAAGTCGCCACTGTCGAATCGGCAGCGGGCCGCCGCGAGTCGCCGGTGGCCCAGGCGTACCCGGTCGTCGGCCGGGGTGAGCTGGCCAGCGCGGTCGTGCAGCTCCGCGGCGAGGTCGGGTGCGCCCCGGCTGTGCCACCGCCCGGCTGCGGCGGCGAGGGTGTCCGCGACCACCGGGTCCGGGTCCGTCGCGCAGAGCGCGAGGTGTCGGGCCCGCTCGTCCGGATCGGTGAGCAGGTCGGCGAGCTGCCGGTGCAGCCGGCGGCGGACTCCCGGCGGGATGCCGGCCCGGACGGCGGCCGCGTACACCGGATGGGTGAAGCGCACGCCGGTCGGCGTCACGACGATCAGCCCGGCCTCCTCGGGCGCGTCCAGCGCGGCGGCGGACACCTCCGCCGCCGCCAGGTCGGCCAGGGTGGGCACGGTCAGCAGCGCGGCCAGTCGCACCGCGGCGCGGCTGGCCAGGGGCAGCCCGGCGAGGACGTCCGCGAGCAGGTGGTGCATGGACGCGGCCACCGGCAGGTCGTCACCGGGTGCGGGTTGGCGCGGCAGGCGTTGTACCGCCCGGACCACCTCGATGGCCAGCAGCGGGTTGCCCTCGGCCTCCCGGGCCACTCGGACGAGCATCGGCCGGCTGAGCGTGGCGCCGAGCTGATCGCGCAGGACGTGGTGCAGCGCGCCGACGTCGAGCGGGGGCACCTCGACACGGCCGACCGGGTCGCCGTGGCGGCCCTCGTCGAGCCCGAGGGGTACGTCCTCGGGCGCACCCGGGCCGCGTCGGCGGCTCACCAGGGTGGCCAGGCCGGTCACGCGGCGCAGCGCGTACCGCAACGCGCGTTCGCTGGGCCGGTCCAGCCAGGGCGCGTCGTCCACCGCGACGAGCACCGCCGGGTGGGTGTTCGCCGCCGTCGCGGCTTCCAGCAGCGACCGGGTGGCCGCCCCGACCACCCGTACGTCGACCGCCTCGTGGGCGTCGCCGGAGAGGAGCACCACCTCGGCCGCGACCCGCTGTGGCCGGGGCAGCGCAGCGACCCGGTCGGCGAGCGGGCGGAGCAGGTCGGCCAGGGCCGCGTACGGAAGCTCGGATTCGGCTTCGGTGGGCGCGCAGCTCAGCACCAGCCAACCCGCCTGCGCGGCCTGCGCGACCAGCGCCCGCCACAACTCGGTCTTGCCGATGCCGGCGGGCCCCTCCAACAGCACCGGCCCGGGTTGGCTCAGCAGCTGCCAGGCCCGGTCGAACACCTCGTCCCGCCCGACGATGGTGCGTCGCATGGACGAATTCTGGCAGCCGACCAGGACGGCCGGACATCCCGCCAACGGGTGACCGGGTGCGGCCGTCAGTCGCCGGAGTATCCCCAGAAGTAGATCTCCTCGGGTCGGCCCTGCACGTCGTGCAGGACCGCGCAGCGGCCGAACCAGCTCCGCTCGGCCAGATCCTTGATGATTCCCAGATGCTCGCGGGTGAGCCGCTCGGTCCCGGTGAGGCGCAACGCCTCGGCGGCGCTCACCGGCTCGACGGTGCCGTAGTCGGGCCTCTCACCATCGCTCAGGACCCGGTAGACGTCGAGGATGGAGTGCGTCCCCGACTCCTGCACCGCCTCGTCGTTGAAGAGCTCCTCCATCGTGGTGGGGCGGTCGTCGTAGTCCTTGGCCGAGTTGGGAATCTCGCCCCGGGCCCACCAGTAGTCGCCCTCGGCGAACACCTTGTCCCGCAGGGCGTCCAACGCCGCGTCCAGGTCTGGCTGGTACGCGACGACGTAGCTCCACCCGGATGCGCCCACGACTGCCTCTTTCTCCCACGCTGCAACAGTGTCGGCACCCTAGCGAAAACCACCGACACGCGTTGGCGATGTGTCAGCCGTCGATCCGGGTGATGTTGCGGATCTTGTTGGACGCGTCCAGGGCGGCCACCTTGTACGCCTCGGCGAGCGTCGGGTAGTTGAACACCGCGTCGACCAGGTAGTCGATCGTGCCGCCGCAGCCGATCACCGCCTGCCCGATGTGGACGATCTCGGTGGCGGCGGTACCGAACACGTGCACGCCGAGCAGGCGACCGTCGTCGGGGGAGACAAGCAGTTTCAGCATGCCGTACGAGTCACCCACGATCTGACCACGGGCCAGCTCGCGATAGCGCGCGATACCCACCTCGAACGGCGTCGAGGCGTCGGTGAGCTGTGCCTCGGTCTGCCCGACGAAGCTGATCTCCGGGATCGTGTAGATGCCGATCGGCTGCAGGCCGTGCATCTCCCGGACCGGCTCGCCGCAGGCGTGCTGGGCGGCCAGCCGGCCCTGCTCCATCGAGGTGGACGCGAGCGCCGGGAAGCCGATCACGTCACCGACCGCGTAGATGTTGTCCACCGAGGTGCGGTAGTTGGCGTCGACCGTGATCCGGCCGCGTCTGTCCGCCTGCAACCCGGCCAACTCCAGCGCCAGGTCGTCGGTCTGGCCCTGCCGGCCGGCCGAGTACATGACGGTGTCCGCGACGATCTTCTTGCCGCTCTTCAGGATGCACAGCGCCGCCGTCTGGTGCTTCTCCACCGCGGCGACCTCCTCGCCGAAGCGGAACGCCACGGACAGGTCGCGCAGGTGGTACTTGAGCGACTCGACGACCTCCTCGTCGCAGAAGTCGAGCATCCGGTCGCGGCGTTCCACCACGGTCACCTTGGTGCCGAGCGCGGCGAACATGGACGCGTACTCCATGCCGATCACGCCGGCACCGACCACGACCATGCTGCGGGGTACGGCCTGGAGGTTGATGACGCCGTCGGAGTCCACAATGGTCCGGTCGTCGAAGTCGACGCTGTCCGGGCGGGCCGGGCGGGTGCCCGCGGCGATGATGATTTTGTCGAAGGTCACCTTGGACTCGCGTCCGGAGCCGCCGTCGACCCAGATCGCGTGGGCGTCGGCGAACCGGCCGGTCCCGGTGATCATCGCGACCCGGTTGCGGGCGAGCTGGTTGCGGATGACGTCGGTCTGCCGGGTGATCACGTGCTGGGTGCGGGCGGCCAGGTCGCTGACCGTGATCTCTTCCTTGACCCGGTAGCTGCTGCCGTAGAGGTCCCGCTGGCTCAGCCCGGTCAGATAGAGCACCGCCTCGCGCAGCGTCTTGGAGGGGACGGTGCCGGTGTTGATGCACACCCCACCGATCATGTCGCGGCGGTCCACGATGCCGACCCGCCTGCCGAGCTTGGCGGCCGCGATCGCAGCCTTCTGACCACTGGGTCCGGAGCCCAGCACCAACAGGTCGTAGTCATACACGAGCGTTAGCGTCGCAAGATGTCGCGGCCCGCGCCAGACCCGGCTTCGGCGGGCCCGCTAGCCGACGAGGCGGCGTTCCCAGGCCCAGGCGGCGATCTCGACGCGGTTGCGGGCCGGGAGCTTCGTCTGCACGCTGGCCAGGTGGGTCTTGACCGTGCCCACGGCGATGAAGAGCTGGGTGGCGATCTCGGCGTTGGTCAGGCCCCGGGCGACGAGTTTCACGACGTCGAGCTCCCGGGGGGACAGGCCGGCGTGGTCCCGCGCCGGAGCGGGCGGGCTGAGGTGTTCCAGCAGCCGTACGGTGATGGACGGGCTGATCAACGCGTCGCCGGACACGGCCGCGCGGACCGCCTCCACGAGCAGCGCGGGGCCGGAGTCCTTGAGCAGGAAGCCGCAGGCGCCGTTGGACAGCGCGGTGTGCACGTACTCGTCGAGGTCGAAGGTCGTGACCACGACGACCCTGACCGGGTCGGTGACGCCGGGCCCGGCGAGCAGCCGCAGCGCTTCGAGGCCGTCGAGGCGGGGCATCCGGATGTCCAGCAGCACCACGTCCGGTCGCAGGCGCCGGGCCAGCTCGACCGCGACGACCCCGTCGGCGGCCTCGCCGACCACCTCCATGTCCGATTGCGCCCCGATGATCATGCCGAAGCCGGTCCGGACCATCGCCTGGTCGTCGGCGATCAGTACCCGGATCACCGGATCACCGCCGGCCGCAGCGGCAGCGCCGCGTCGAGCACCCAACCGCCGGCGACGCCGGGCCCGGCGGTGATCGTGCCGCCTAGGGCACGTACCCGCTCACTGAGGCCGATCAGGCCGAAGCCGTGCCCCCGGGCCGGCGCGGTGCGCGGGGTCGCGCCGTCGTCGGCGACCCGGACCAGCAGCCAGTCCGGGGTACGGCGCACGGACACGTCCACCGACCGGGCGTCCGGGGCGTGCTGGCGGGTGTTGGTCAGCCCCTCCATCACCACCCGGTACGCCGAGGTCGAGACCTCCACCGGCAGCCCGTCCAGCGGCCCGTCGACGTGCAGCCGGGCCGGCGCGTTCGTCGTGCCGTTGTGGCCCTCCAGCAACGGTGCCAGGTCGGCCACGCCGGCCAGTGGGGCCAGCGGGGCGTCCGGCGGGGCGTCCGGATTGCGCAGGACGCCGACCATCCGCCGCATCGAGGCCATCGTCTCGGCGCCGGCGCGCTCGATCTGCTCCAGAGCGACGATCACCCGCTGCGGGTCCTGCTCGGCGACGTACCGGGCTCCCTGCGCCTGCACCACGATGCCGGTCACGTGGTGGGCGATGAAATCGTGCAGGTCGCGGGCGAACTCGGCGCGCTGTTCGGCCCGGACCAGCGCGATCGTCCGTTCCCGTCCGGCGGCGACCACGCGCAGGTAGATCCCGACCGCGGCGGCGCCGACCGCGGCGAGTGCCTGGAGCAGCCCGAAGATCACGTAGACGCTCTCGGCGCCGGCGCGCAGCGGCAGCGCGGCGGCGGCGAGCGCGGCGACCACCGCCGCCCACGGCGCGAGCCGCGGCGCGCCGCGCCGGGCCACCACGAAGACCACCGCCAACAGGCCGGCGGACTCCGCGAGACCCCAGGTGCCGCCGATGGGGCGGGTACCGGCCCCGGTGAGCACGACGACACCGGCGGTGACGGCGAGTGAGGTGGCGCCCAGCAGGAGCGCCGCCAGTGGCAACAGCCGGGAGCCCTGCCGGTGCACGGGCAGCCAGACCAGCGTGGTCGCCATCGCCAGCCCCAACCGCACCAGGAGGAGCAGGGCAAAGGCTGTGCCCATCCCCCGAAGCAGGCCGAACCGCAGGTCGAAGAGGCCGAGCAGGGCCATGGCTGCCAGGCCGGCGAGCTGGCCCAGGCGTATCCACCAATTCGAGAATCCCGGCGCGTTCATCGTGACCCAGCGTAGCCAGGTCGGTGGGTCGGCCGGATCGGCCGAAAGGCAGACCCGGCGCCCGTGATCCCGGACCGCGGGCCGATGCGGCCACCCAGCCTCGCGGGCGAGGCTTCCCCGGTCACTGTCGCAGCCACTGGAGGAACCATGACAACGCACGCCCCGCCGGAGACCAGCCACGCCGCCGTCGCCGCGGTCGACCTGGTGAAGGTGTACGGCAGCGGCGACACCGCGGTCCGTGCCCTGGACGGGGTCTCGGTCGGCTTCGGCCGGGCCGAGTTCACCGCGATCATGGGGTCCTCCGGGTCCGGCAAGTCGACGCTGATGTACTGCCTCGCCGGTCTGGACACGGCCACCTCCGGCCGGGTCCTGCTCGGTGGCACGGAACTCACGGGTCGGTCCGACCGGACGCTGACCCGGGTGCGCCGGGACCGGATCGGGTTCGTCTTCCAGTCGTTCAACCTGCTGCCGCAGCTCACCGCCGCGCAGAACATCACGCTGCCGCTGGATCTCGCCGGCCGGCAGCCCGACAGTGACCTCCTCGCGCACCTGGTCGACGTGCTGGGGCTCGGCCAGCGGCTGGGTCACCGGCCCAGCGAGCTCTCCGGCGGTCAGCAGCAGCGGGTGGCGCTGGCCCGGGCGCTGGTGTCGCGTCCCGAGGTGGTCTTCGCCGACGAGCCGACCGGCAACCTCGACTCCCGCTCCGGCGCGGAGGTGCTCACCATCCTGCGCGACTCGGTACGCGACCTCGGTCAGACGGTCGTCATGGTCACCCACGACCCGATCGCCGCCGCGTACGCCGACCGGGTGGTGCTGCTCGCCGACGGCCGGGTCGCCGGGGAGATCGACAAGCCGGACCAGGGCTCGGTCACCGACGCGCTGCGCGATCTGGCGGCCGGCGCATGAGGGCGACGGCGTTGCGGACCCAGGTGAGCGCGGCGGCACGACGCCCCGGACGGCTGATCCTGACCGGTCTGGCCATCCTGGTCGCGTCGTTCGTCGTCTTCGGCACCGTGCTGGCCCAGCAGATCACCGAACGGACCACGCTGGACAACCTCAGCGGCACCCTCGCCGCCACCGACCTGGTGATCGGCGATCCGGAGCAGCCGCCGCCGCCCAGCGTGGCGGCGTTGCAGCGCGTCCGCGCCGTGCCGGGCGTCGCCGAGGCGGTCGGCCGGCTGACCATCGGTGTCTCCCTCGGCGAGGGGTACCTCAACCTGCAGGCCGACCCCGGCACCGGCCCGCTGGCCAGGGTCCGGCTGGTCCAGGGGAGCTATCCGGACAGCCCCGGCGAGATCGCGGTCAGCCCGCGTACCGTCGAGCGGCTGGGGCTCTCGGTCGGCACCGTGACCAGCGGGACGGGCGGTGAGCTGACCACCCCCACCCGGCTCACCGTCACCGGCCTGGTCGAGACCCCCGACGACGGTGGCTTCAACGCGTACGCCCCGGACAGCGTGGTGACCGCGTGGGCCGGTCTGATCCCGCTGGAGCGGATCGATGTGCGGGTGGCCCCCGGCGCGTCGGCGGAGACGGTGCGGGGCCGGATGACCGCGACGCTGCCGGCCGACCTGCCGATCCGCACCGGTGACGAGGTCCGCCAGGCGGAGGCCGATGCGGAGGCCGAGCAGGTCGGGCGACTGTTCGCCCTGGTCGGCATGTTCGTCGCGGTGGCGGTCGTCGCCGCGGCGCTGGTGGTCACCTCGACCTTCCGCATCGTCTTCGCCCAGCGGATGCGGCAACTCGCGCTGTTGCGCGCGGTCGGCGCGAGCCGGGGCGCCCTGGTCGGGGCGCTGATCGCCGAGGGAGCCCTGACCGGGCTGGTCGCCGGAGGCGTCGGGGTCACCGCCGCTCTCGCGGCCGGGCACGCCCTCCCGGCGGTCCTGCGCGCCTCCGGAAAGGCGGTCTCGGCGCCGGGCCTGCCACTGGCCGCCGCGGTCTCGGTGGTGGTCGGCGCCGTCGTCCTCACCGTGCTGGCGGTCCTGGCGCCGGCGTTCTCCGCCGCCCGGGTCTCTCCGCTGGAGGCGCTGCGGGCGGCGAGCATCACCGCCGGCCGCCGCGGCGTCGGGGTGCTGCGCCTGGTGTCCGGGGGGCTACTGGCCACCGGCGCGGCACTGGCATGCGCCGCGACGGTCAGCCGGTTGCCCGCGCCGGACCAGGAGTTCTACGACCCGATGCCGGGGCTGCTCCTGCTCGTCGGCTCCGGCACGCTGGCGTTCTTCGCGCTGGTGGCCCTCGGGCCGCTGTTGGTGCGCCCGGTGCTGGCCGTGGTGGGTTGGCCGCTGCGCCAGTTCGGGCCGCTCGGGCGGCTGGCGGTCGGCGGAATCGGAGGGACGCCGCGCCGCGCCGCCGCGGTCTCCGTGGTGGTCGCGCTCGGCGTGACCCTGATCTCCGGTGTCGTCATCGGCGGTGCGTCGATGCGGATCCTCGCCGACCGCGAGATGGCGCTCTCCGCTCCGACCGATTTCGAGGTCACCGCCAGCAACGGTGAAGCGCTACCGGCAGCCGTCGTGACGCGGGCCGAGGCGGCACGCGGGGCGTTGGCCCGGGTGGTGCCGTACCGGCGGATCGACGACGTCACGCTGATGCGCGGCGCCGACCGGCTCGGCAGCGCCGAGTCCGGCTACCCGACCATCGACCTCGACCTGCCGGCCCTGCCGAGCACCGAAGACCTGGACGCGGCGCAGGGCACGCTGGCCGACCGTGGCCCCGGCCGGATCGTGCTGGGCAGCTGGGTCGCCCGGGACGCCGGGCTGCGGGCCGGCGACAGCACCACGCTCGCCCTCGCCGGGAAGACGGTCGACGTACGCGTGGCCGCGGTCCTGCCCGACCACGGCCCCCTGCACGCGGGCATCGTCACCGACCGTGCCGACCTCGACCGGCTCGGCGTGCCGCCGGCGTTCAGCGGTCTGCTGGCCGACGCGGCCCGCCCCGGCGAGGACGGCCGTACCGCTGCGGTGCAGGCGCTGCGGCAGGCGATCGGCGGCAGTGACGGGGTTGGCCTCGCGGTGCTCGCCGACGAGCGGGACCGCCACGCCGAGGTGCTGACCACCCTGCTCTGGATCGCCGTCGGCCTGGTCAGCCTGACCGTACTGATTGCGGTGGTCGGTGTGGGGTCCACGACCGCGCTCTCGGTGGTGGAGCGGGTACGCGAGTCCGGGCTGCTCCGCGCGGTCGGCCTGTCCCGGCCCGGCCTGCGCGGCATGCTGACCGTCGAGTCCGGTCTCTACGGGGTGATCGGTGCGACGATCGGCCTGCTGCTCGGCATTCCGTACGCCTGGTTGGCGGTGCAGGTCCTCGGGATCAACGCACCGCTGGCCTTGCCGGTGCTGCCGCTGGTCGGGCTCTTCGCGGCGCTGGTCGTGCTGACCGCGCTGGCCGGGGTGCTGCCGGCCCGGCGGGCCTCCCGGGTCAGCCCCGTGGAGGCGTTGGGGATGGACGGCTGAGCACCAGTGGCCCGGTGTCCGCGCTGGACACCGGGCCACTTTCGCGACTCGTCGCTGGCCCGGACCTGTGGCAGGAGGATGCCCGGCGGCCACGTCAGGGGTGCATGCTGGCGCCCTTGAACACCTTGTCCACCACGTTGCGCGGGGCGTGCAGCGCCAACCCGACCAGGTCGAGCTTCTCCCGGCCGACCGCCCGCACGGCGGCGCGGTTGTCCCGGTCGTTACCGGTGGCGAACAGCTCCTGCGTGAAGATGGCCAGGCGTAGCCCACGGCCGAGCGCGCGCGAGTGCGCGGCGGTCAGCATGGCCCGCTCGCCGGCGAAGACCAGCACCGGCTGGCGGAACATCGGCAGGTAGCTGGTGTCGTCCGCGTCGCGGTACTCCTCGCCGAGCAACTCCGGCTCGGCGTTCGCGATGCCGCTGACCAGGAAGGCGGTGACGTTCAGCCGCTGCCAGCCCGCCAGGTCGTTGCGGAGCAGTACGGCGATCTTGGTGTTGAAGCGGATCGGTTCGGTCATGGACTCGAACCTGCCAGCCTCGGCACCGACCGGTCTTGTACGTTCTTAGCGTGGCCACCCGCCCGGCGGGCTCGCACGTCAGCGCGTGGCGACCCACGGTAGCCGGGGTCGCCGAGGTCTTCCACGCCCACTTCGTGGATCATGCGTACCCGCCGCACACCCACGACGTGTGGACTCTGTTGATCGTCGACGACGGTGCGGTCCGCTTCGACCTCGACCGGCACCGGCACGGCGCGCTGCGGACGTCGGTCACCCTGCTGCCGCCCCACGTGCCGCACGACGGCCGCTCCGCGACGCCGCACGGCTTCCGCAAGCGGGTCCTGTACCTCGACACCTCGGCGCTCGGTGTGGAGTTGGCCGGCCGGGCGGTCGACCGGCCGAACCTGGCCGATCCGCAACTGCGGCACCGGATCCACCACCTGCACCAGGTGCTCGCCGAACGTGGGGACGAGTTCGAGGCCGACAGTCGGCTCGCGCTCATCCTGGAACGGCTCCGCCGGCAGCTCCGCCAGCAGGCTCCGGCCAGCGGCCAGCCCGGCACACGCGGCCTCGCCGACCGACTGCGCGAGCTGCTGGACGCCCGGACCGTCGAGGGCGTCACGCTGCGCGAGGCCGCCGAGCTGCTGCACGCCCACCCAACCCACCTGGTCCGGACGTTCACCCACATACACGGGCTGCCGCCGCACTCGTACCTGACCGGTCGCCGGGTCGAGCTCGCGCGCCGCCTGCTCCTCGCGGGGCAGCGTCCCGCCGAGGCCGCCGTCGGAGCGGGGTTCTTCGACCAGGCACATCTGACCCGCCACTTCCGGCGTCATCTGGGCGTCAGCCCGGCCCGCTACCCGGCCCGCTACCCGGCCCGCTACCCGGCCCCTCAGCGCCGACGTGAACAGCATTCGGGCGATGTGGCCCAGCCCTCCGGCGGCCGCACCTAGCATCGGGGAAGGACGCCCCGGACCGGTAGACGGTGTCCGCAGGCACGGGGTGCCGGCCCAGCCGTCCGTCCGATTCCCGCCCAATGACCAGGAGGCATCGGCATGAGCTATGTCAAGACGAAGGACGGCACCGACATCTACTACAAGGACTGGGGCGAGGGGCCGGTCGTCACCTTCTCCCACGGTTGGCCGCTGAGCGCCGACGCCTGGGACGGGCAGATGCTCTTCCTCGTCCAGAACGGGTTCCGGGTTGTCGCGCACGACCGTCGCGGGCACGGCCGGTCCAGCCAGGCCAGCGCCGGCAACGACATGAACGGGTACGCCGACGACCTGGCCGCGGTCATCGAGGCACTGGACCTGCGGGACGTCAACCTGGTCGGTCACTCCACCGGCGGTGGTGAGGTGGCCCGCTACATCGGCCGGCACGGGACGGGACGGGTCGCGAAGGCCGTGCTCATCTCGGCCGTACCGCCGATCATGGTGCAGAGTGCGGACAACCCGGAAGGGCTGCCGATCAGCGTCTTCGACGACCTGCGGAGCCAGCTCTTCGCCGACCGGTCGCAGTTCTACCAGGACCTCGCCCAGATGTTCTACGGCGCCAACCGGCCCGGCGCGAAGGTGTCGAAGGGGATCCTCGACCAGTTCTGGCTGTGGAGCATGCAGTCCGGTCTGTGGAACGCGTACCAGAGCATCAAGGCGTTCTCCGAGACCGACTTCCGCGACGACCTGGCGAAGTTCGACATCCCGACGCTGGTGATGCACGGCGAGGACGACCAGATCGTGCCGGTCAAGGACTCGGCGCACAAGACCGCGAAGCTTGTCGCGAACGCCAAGGAGATCTACTACCCGGGCGCCCCGCACGGCATGACGTCCACCCTGCAGGACCAGGTCAACAAGGATCTGCTGGCGTTCCTGCGCGGCTGACTGGGCGGCCGGGGGATCAGGCGTACTGGGAGCCGATGACCGAGAGCAGCCGCAGCTTCTCGTCGCTCTCCGACCCGGGTACGGCGGTGAAGACCAGCAGCGTCTGGGACTGGTCGGGGTCCACCAGGGTCTGGCAGTGCAGCTCCAGCGGCCCCACCTCGGGGTGGACGAAGTGCTTCGGCGGGCAGTAGCCGGCCGGCACCGGGTGCTCCCGCCACAGGTCCGCGAACTCCGGGCTCGCGGCCAGCAGCGCGTCGACGATCGCCGCCGCTCGCGAGCCCCGGCCGTCGCGGGTGTACGCCGCGTGCAGGTGCGCCACGAGGAGTCGGCTCTGCGCCGCGTGGTCCTGCGCCGGGTGCAGCTGTCGGGTCTGTGGATCGGTGAACCAGCGGTGGTGCAGGCTGCGATCCAGCCCGGAGTGCCGGGTCTCGTCGCCGAGCAGGGCGATCGCCGGTGCGGTCTGCGCCAGCGTCTCGCCGAGGTGGTTGACCACCTGGGCGGGAGTGTCGTGGAGCCGGTCGAGGATCCGCATCATCCCCGGGTTGACGTGGTCGGCCCGGACCGTTCGGTGCGGGACGGCGTGCCCGGCGAGCTGGAACAGGTGGTCCCGCTCGGTCAGTGAGAGCCGCAGGCCCCGGGCCAGGGCGGCGAGCATCTGCTCGGAGGGATGTGGCCCCCGCTGCTGCTCCAGCCGGCTGTAGTAGTCGGTGGACATCCCGCTCAACGCGGCCACTTCCTCGCGCCGCAACCCGCCGGTACGTCGGCGCTGGCCCCGGGGCAGTCCCACGTCCTCGGGCTGCAGCGCCTCGCGTCGGGTACGCAGGAAGCTGGCGAGTTGGGCGCGGTCCACGGTGTCTCCGATCGGTGGGTGCCGGCGGGTGGACCGGCACGTTGAGTGCAACAGGCGAGCCCAGGCACGGTGTTCCGCCTCGCCGTGCACGGACACAAGACCACAAACCGGACCCCGCGCCGGCGCCATCCCATATCCACCCACCGAATCCTTCGCAAGATCGCGCTCGATCCTTGGATCCAGGGGTGTGACGGGGCGTACGAGGCCACTACATCCACGATCCAGCACGATCTTCACCGAAGCCGAGGATGCGCGGCGGCGGACGGCCCCGGCCCGACGGCGCGGGCCGGGGACCGTCCGGCGCGGTCAACGCTGGATGGACTTGGTCTCCAGGAACTCCTCCAGGCCGAAGCGGCCGAACTCGCGGCCGTTGCCGGACTGCTTGTAGCCGCCGAACGGCGCGAGCGGGTTCCAGTGACCGGCGTTCACGTCGACCTGGCCCACCCGCAGCCGCCGGGCGACCGCCGTCGCGTGCTCAGGCTCGCCGAAGACGCCACTGGTCAGGCCGTACAGCGTGCCGTTGGCGATGGCCACGGCCTCCTCCTCGTCCGCGTACGGGATGATCGTCAGCACCGGGCCGAAGATCTCCTCCTGGGCGATGGCGGAGCGCGGGTCGACGTCGGCGAAGATCGTCGGCTGGACGTAGGCGCCCTTCGCCAGGCCCTCGGGCCGATCCGGGCCACCGAACACCAGCCGGGCGCCATCGGCGATGCCCCGCTCGATGTATCCGACGACCTTCTGCCGGTGGGCCTCGGAGGCCATCGGGCCGATCCGGGTGGCCTCGTCGGTCGGGTCGCCGACGGTGTACTGCTTCGCCGCCGCCACGGCCAGCGCCACGACCTCGTCCTGACGGGAGGCGGGCACCAGCATCCGCGGCCATGCGCCGCAGACCTGGCCACCATTGGTGAACGACATCATCAGGCCCCGGCTGACCGCCTCGGGCAGGTCGGCGTCGTCGAGAATGATGTTCGCGCCCTTGCCGCCCAACTCCAGCGCGACCCGCTTGACGGTCTCCGCGGCCACCGCGGCGATCCGCTTCCCGGCCCGGGTGGAGCCGGTGAAGGAGATCATGTCGATGTCCGGGTGGGCGGAGATGGCCCTCGCCGACGATCGGGCCGGTGCCGTACACGACGTTGAACACGCCCGCCGGCACACCCGCCTCGGTCGCCACCTCGGCGAGGATCCGTGCGGTCAGCGGGGCGTTCTCGGACGGCTTGAGGACCACCGTGTTGCCCGCGAGCAGCGCCGGTGCCAGCTTGGAGACGACCTGCTGGAGCGGGAAGTTCCACGGCGTGATCGCACCGACCACGCCGATCGGCTCACGGACGATCAGCGAGGTGCCGATCTCCTCGGTCCAGGCGAAGTCCTCGGCCAGACCGGCGACGGATTCGATGACCGCGGCCGGGAAGGCGACCTGGGCGGTCCGGGACATGGTGATCGGTGAGCCCATCTCGGCGGTGATCGCCCCGGCGATCTCCTCCTGGCGGGCGGTGAGGCCGGCGCCGAGGCGGCGCAGCACGTCCGCCCGCTGCTGCGGCGTGGTCGCCGCCCAGGCGGGGAAGGCGGCCCGAGCGGCGGCGACGGCGCGGTCGACGTCCGTGGCGGTGCCGGCCGGGGCCTCGGCGACCACGTCGCCGGTCGCCGGGTTCACGACGGGAAGGGCGCCGGCCGAGCCGGCGACGATCTCGCCACCGATCCAGTGACCGGTGACGGTGTAGGTGGCAGGTGTCATGGACCGACCGTGGCATCGGCGCCGAGCCCCAACCAGGTGCGGTTCATCCAGGGATTCACGATCCCTGGCTGGGGCCGGGCCTGGTCAGAGCGCGAGGACGAGGCGGCCAGCCGCCGTGCCGTTGTCCTGCCGGGACCAGGCGTCCGCGACCGAGGCGAACGGCACGGTCTCGTGGTCGACGGTGAGTCGACCGGCGGCCGCGTGCCCGGCCACCACGGCCAGCGACGCCGCCCGCTGCTCGGCCGACAGCGCGTTGTTGGTGTAGCCGATCATCCGCAACGATCCGCTGCGGAGAACGGCGGACTCGATCGGCGCGGTCGCGCCCGCGGCGCTGCCCAGGTTGACCAGGCGGCCAGCCGGGCGCAGCACCCGCAGCGCCGCCGCGGCCGGGACGCCGAAGACCGGATCGAGGACGAGGTCGACAGGACCGTCGGCGGCGTCGCGCAGCCGGTCGGCCAGGGACGCGACGTCGTCGTCCGGGAGCAGCGGGACGGAGACCGCGGCGCCGAGTTCCTCGGCCCGGGACCGCGCCGCAGCGGAACGGGTCACGGCGATCACCCGGCGCGCCCCGGAGAGCAGGGCCAGTTGGACGGCCGCCTGACCGACCACACCACCGGCGCCGAGCACGATGACCTGTTCGCCGGCCGCGAGGCCGCCGGCGTGGGTCAGGGCTGCGTGCGCGGCGACGGCGGAGAGGCCCAGGGCGGCGAGCAGGGTCAGCGGTACGTCGGGCGGCAGCGCCACCACGTCGGCGGTGGGCACCGCGACCGTGGTCGCCATGCTGCCGTCGACCCCGGGCTTCATCCCGGCCGAGGTGCCGAACCAGACTCCGGTGCCGTCGGCGAGCCGGCCGACACCCTGCACGCCCGGCACGTACGGGGTGGCCGGCGTGCCGAAGTAGCTGGTCCCGCTGGCGCAGAGCACGTCGAGCGGGGTGATCGGCACCGCCTCGACCGTGATCGCCACCTCGCCGTCGGCCGGCACGGGGGCCGGTCGCTCGGCGATCGTCGGTGGCGTGCCGCAGGCGCTGAGCAGGGCCGCGCGGATCACGTCGCGATGTCCGGGTAGGGCAGCGCGAAGTGGGCCAGCCGCGCGCCGTAGGACTTCTGGTACTCCAGCGGCTCGGTGTTGTCCCGCTCGAAGACGGCGATGAAGAGGGTCAGGGTGAGGAACGGGTGCGCCCCCAACTCGAACAGCTTCACGTGGTCGTGGGTGGCCAGCGCCTCACGCTCGACGTCGTCGAGGCGCAGCCAGGTGCTCGCCTCGCCGCTGTGGGAGTTGAGCACGGTGTTGGCGCACTCGGCCTCCCACCAGGCGACCAGCTCGCGCGGCTCGCTCCGGTAGCGCTCGACCAGCTCTGGATCCCGGTCGACCATGTAGAGGAACTTGTTCAGCAGGTACTTGCTCATGCCGCCGGCGCTCCGTTCGGGTACCAGGTGAAGTACGCCTCCATGGTGTGGAACAGATCGAGGGTGTCGACGTGGTCGGCCTTCGCGCCGGCCCCGGCCACGCCCATCATGAGCATGAAGTCCATGAAGCCGTGGGTGGCGTTGCCGGGTGAGTGCAGGCTGTCCAGGGTGACCTCACGCAGGCACCCGTCGAGGTCGCCATTGGCGATCCACTCGACCGCCCGCTGGTCGAACTCCGGGTCCGGGCCGTGCGGGCCGAACTGCCGCGGCCCGCCCAGTTCGAGCGAGAGGTGGCCGGTGCCGATGATGGCCACCCGCAGGTGCGACGGCCACGACTCGACGATCTCCCGGATCGCCGCGCCCAACTGGACGAAGCGCTTCGGCTGCGGCAGGGGCGGCGCGAAGATGTTCGTGTAGATCGGCACGATCGGCAGGTCGGCCTCGGGCCGCAACGTGATGATCGGGCAGGTGATGCTGTGGTCGATCCGCAGCTCGTTGCTGAACGCGAGGTCGAAGCCGGCGTCGAGACCCGCCCGCAGGATGTGCCCGGAGAGGTCCTCCTGACCCTTGAGCAGCATCCGGGGCAGACCGAACTCGCGCTCCTCGTTGTACCAGTTGGCGTCGTAGCTGGGCGCCTTGCCGACCAGGAACTGCGGCATGTTGTCCAGCCAGAGCTGGTGGAAGTGGTCTGAGCCGACCATCACCAGCACGTCGGGCCTGGCCCGCGTCAACGTCTCACGGAAGGCCAGGATCTTGCTGGTCCACTCGTCGGCGAACGGGGGCCGGTCCTCGCCCGTGGCCGTGCTGGCCCGGTAGTAGAAGGGGTGGTGGGTGGAGGCGATGACCGCGACGACGGTTGCCATGCCACTCCTTTCGCTGCAGCAGGGGGGTCAGGGTTCGTAGACGGCGTTGCGGTCCACGGTGCGGTAGATGTCCATGCCGAGCGGCCGGCGTCGCTCCTCGGCGAGGTGCCCGAGCAGCCCGGCCGCGCGGGCCAGCAGGGCGAAACCGCGCAGCATCTCGACGGGGAGACCGAGGTCGGCGAGCGCCGCGCCGCAGACGCCGGCGCCGTTGAGCGGCAGGGTACGGCCGAGCACCTGCGGGTGCACCCGTCCGATCGCTTCGAACAGCCGGAGGTGAGGGCCGTACAGGCCCTCCTCGGTGGCGATCCGGATCAGTACGGGAGTGCGCGGGTCCTGCTCCTTGTGCACGGGGTGCCCGAGCCCGGGGACCAGCCGGCGCTCCTGCTTGGCCCGGGTGACGGCGTCGAGTGCCACCGCGTCGTAGTCGGTGACCTCGCCGGCCTGCGCGAGCGTGTCGGCGAGGAAGCGTCCACAGTCCTCGGTGACGCCGAGGAAGCGGGAGCCACCGCCGAGCAGGCCCGCGGCGAGTGCGCCCTGCAGCGACTCGGGCGCGGAGAGGTAGGTCAGCCGGGCCGCGATCGCCGTCGGGGTGAAGCCGTGGTCGGCGAGCGCCACCAGCACCGCCTCGAACACCCGTACCTCGCCCGGGGTGGGACGGCGGCCGGCGACCAGCCAGTACGCCAGCTCGCCGAAGCCGACCTTGCCCATCAGGTCGTTGGCCAGGTCCTGTCCGAGCAGCGAGATGGTGGTCGGGTCGGACGTGCCGATCCCGGTCGGGAAGCTCAGTTCTTCAGCCACGCGCGGATCTCCTCGCCGTGTTCGTCGAGCCCGGGCGGCGGCAGCTCGTACCGGGCCGGGGTGTCGGAGAAGGTGATGGGGTTGCGGACCCCCGGCACGTCACCGACGGCGACCACCGGGTCCAGCCCCAACTCCTGGGCGAGCGCCACGCCGCCGTCGATGGTGTTGATCGGCGCGCAGGGGACACCTGCGGCGAGCAGGTCCCGGAACCACTCGTCCTTGGTGCGCTTGGCGAGCCGTTCGACGAGCAGGGGCCGCAACTGCTCGCGATTGGCCGTGCGGTCCTGGTTGCGCCCGAAGCGCGGGTCGTCGGGGAGGGTGGGCAGGTCGAGCACCTGGCAGAGCTTGCGGAACTGCCCGTCGTTGCCGGCGATGACGATCAGCTCGCCGTCCGCGGTGGGCATCGGCTCGTACGGGAAGAGGCTGGGGTGCGCGTTGCCCATCCGGAACGGGACGGTGCCGCCGGCGACGTAGCCGCTGGAGTGGTTGACCAGTCCGGACAGCGCGGAGCTGAGCAGGTTGACCTCGACGTGCTGACCCTGCCCGGTCGTGTCGCGGTGGTGCAGCGCGGCGAGGATGCCGATGCTCGCGTGCAGGCCGGCCATCACGTCGAAGACGGAGATGCCGGCCCGGTACGGCGAGCCGTCCGGGTCACCGGTGAGGCTCATCAGCCCGGAGATCGCCTGCACCATCAGGTCGTAGCCGGGGAAGTCCCTGCCGGCGCCGGTGCCGAACCCGCTGATGCTCGCGTACACGATCTTCTCGTTGCCGGCGGTGACGCTGTCGTAGTCGAGGCCGAACCGGGCGAGGCCGCCGGGCCGGAAGTTCTCGATCATCACGTCGGCGCGGCGGGCCAGCTCCTGTGCGGCCGCCAGGTCGTCCGGGTCCTTGAGGTCGAGGGCGATGGACCGCTTGTTGCGGTTGATGCCGAGGTAGTACGTCGAGACGCCGTCGCGGGTGGGCGGCATCCAGGTGCGGGTGTCGTCGCCACCGGGGCTCTCCACCTTGATCACCTGCGCGCCCAGGTCTGCGAGGAGCATCGTCGCGTACGGCCCGGCGAGGATCCGGGAGAAGTCCGCGACGAGCAGGCCGGCCAGCGGCCCCGTCGAATGCTGCACCATGTTTCCGCCCGTTCTGCGGACACCTGTCCGCCGAAACAGCTTGCGTCACCGCACGGGGGCTGTCAACGGCCGGTTCACCGCACCGAAACACGCCCTTGACACGAATCGTGACCGGTACCACACTTGCGCCACTCGGGCTGGCCGCACAGCGGACAACGGTCCGGATCCCTCGTACCCGAAAGGAATGGGTGGCGATGAGCGCAACCGACCGGCCGGTGGTCTTCCGCAACGGCCTGGTTCTCACCATGGACGACGCACACACGGTGCTGCCCGGCGCCGACGTGCTGGTCATCGGCGACCGGATCGCGGAGGTCGGCGTCGGCCTCACCGCTCCCGACGACGCCCTGGAGATCGACGCCACCGACGGCATCCTCATGCCCGGAATGGTGGACACCCACCGGCACATGTGGCAGACCGCCATGCGCGGGTACGGCGCCGACTGGACCCTGACGCAGTACTTCGTCTGGTACTACCTGGAGTCCGGCAAGCTGTTCCGGCCCGAGGACGTGTACGCCGGCAACCTGCTCGGCGCCATCGAGGCGATCGACGCGGGCGTCACGACCACCGTCGACTGGTCGCACGGCCTGCAGACACCCGACCACGCCGACGCGGCTGTCGACGCCCTCGAGGCGGTGCCCGGACGGTTCGTGCTCGCCTACGGCAACATCCAGCAGGGTCCGTGGGAGTGGGCCGCCTCGCCGGAGTTCCGCGACTTCCACCGTCGCCGGATCGACGGCGGCAAGCTGGCCGGCTTCCAGATGGCGTTCGACGTCACCGGCGATCCCGCCTTCCCGGAGCGGGCCGCCTTCGAGGTGGCTCGGGAACTGGGCGCTGCGGTGACCACGCACGCCGGTGTGTGGGGCGCCACCAACGACGACGGCATCCGACTGATGCACGAGCACGGCTTCATGAACCCCTCGACCGTCTACGTGCACGCCGCGACGCTCACCCACGACTCGTACAACCGGATCGCCGCCACCGGCGGCTCCGTCTCCGTCTCGACCGAGAGTGAGCAGAGCGCCGGGCAGGGCTACCCGCCCACCTGGCAGCTGCGCCACCACGACATCCCGGTGTCGCTCTCCATGGACACCAGCGTGTGGTGGAGCGGGGATCTCTTCTCGGCGATGCGGAGCACGCTCGGCGCCGACCGGTCCCGGGAGCACCTGGAGGCGCACGCCAAGCAGGACACCATCACCCACTGCCACCTGCGGGCCGAGCAGGTCGTCGAGTGGGCCACCCGGGGCGGTGCCCGCGCCCTCGGCATGGACTCCACGATCGGCGCCCTCACCCCAGGCCGGCAGGCCGACGTCGTCCTGATCAAGAACGACGCCTCGCCGGTGATGTTCCCGATCCTGAACCCGCACGGTCACGTCGTCTTCCAGGCCCAACGCGGCGACGTGCACACCGTGCTGGTGGGCGGTCGGGTGGTCAAGCGCGACGGCCGCCTGGTCGACGTCGACCTCGCCGCCGCGCGGGCCAAGGTGGCCGCCACCATCGATCACCTCCGCGAGACCATGGGGGAGGAGGCGTGGCAGCGGGGCATGAACCCGGACATCCCCGAGACCGCGATCCTGGAGAACCCGTACCAGTACACCGAGTGGGACGCCGGCTCGGCGCAGTGGAAGCATTGAGCGCATGAGTGACAACGGAAGGGGCGCTGCACCCGACTTCATCGAGGCACTCGCCCGTGGTCTCGACGTCCTGCGCTCCTTCCGTCCCGGTTGCCCGTCGACGACGCTCAGTGAGATCGCCGCCGCCACCGGCCTGGCCCGGCCCACGGTCCGGCGCATCCTCATCACCCTCGAGTCGCTGGGCTACGTCCGCGCGGTCGGCCGTGGCCACGCCCTCACCCCGCGTGTCCTGGAACTGGGGATGGCGTACGTCAACGCGCTGAGCATGTGGGACGTGGCCCGCCCGCACATGGAGAAGCTGGTCGCCCAGACCAACGAGTCGACCTCGATGGCCCAGCTCGACGGCAGCGACATCGTCTACGTCGCGCGCGTGGCCGTACCGAAGATCGTCACGCTCGCCGTCACCATCGGCACCCGCTTCCCGGCCCCCGCGACGTCGATGGGCAAGGTGCTGCTCGCGGGCCTGCCGCCGGAGACGCTGGCCGCCGTGCTCGCCGAGCCGACCCGCTCCGGCATCACGCCCCGCTGGCAGCCCTCGCCAAGTGAACTGGACGCCGTGTTGCGCGAGGTCCGGGCGAAGGGCTGGGCCCTCGCCGACCAGGATCTGGCTCCGGGCATCCGGTCCGTCGCCACCGGTGTGCGCGACGGCGACGGCCGGGTCGTCGCCGCGATCAACGTGACCGTGCACGCCGCCGAGACGTCGCTGGAGACGCTGCTCGACGACCACCTGCCGAAGTTGCTGCGCGCGGCGGCCGACATCGGGCACGACTGGGCGCTGACCGCCGCCGTGCCGATGATCACCGCCTGACCGGTCGCCGTCCGGCGCCGCGCCTCCCATATCGGGCCACCCTGGCCCGGCTGCCCTCGACGGTGGCCGGGCGGTCCGCTCGGTGAGCGACACCCCGACGTCCGGTTCCAGTCGGGGGGCTGATCGGACGCGCCGCCGCTGTGGTCGTAAAACCGGCGGCGAACCGTCGGTGCTGCCGGTTAGTCTGCCTGCGCGCGTCGTCGCCTCGGTGCGTCGCGTCCCGCGCCTGGTTGGCGCGGCACCGCCGCCACCACCCACCATTCGGCGGCTCAACCGACTTCAGGAGAGTTTGTGACACAGCAATCCGTCGCGACATCGGACAAGCTCGACGCCGCGGTGCTCAAGGTGGCCGGCGTCGTGGTCCTCGGCGCGATCATGTCGATCCTCGACGTGACGGTGGTCAGCGTGGCGCTGCCCACCTTCCAGAGCGAGTTCGACGCGTCCTACGCCCGCGTCGCGTGGACGATGACCGCTTACACCCTCGCGTTGGCCACAGTGATCCCGCTCAGCGGGTGGGCGGCCGACCGGTTCGGCACCAAACGCCTCTACATGGTGGCGCTGGCCCTGTTCACGATCGGGTCCGGGCTCTGCGCCACCGCCGACACGATCGGCGAGCTGATCGGCTACCGCGTCCTGCAGGGCCTCGGCGGCGGCATGCTCATGCCGCTGGGCATGACCATCATGACCCGGGCGGCCGGGCCGCACCGGATCGGCCGGTTGATGGCGGTTCTCGGCATCCCGATGCTGCTCGGGCCGATCGGCGGCCCGATCCTCGGTGGCTGGCTGATCGACGCCGCGAGCTGGCACTGGATCTTCCTGATCAACCTGCCGATCGGCGTCGTCGCGCTGATCTACGCGCAGATGGCGCTGCCGAAGGACGCCCCCGAGCCGTCGGAGTCGTTCGACTTCGTCGGCATGCTGATGCTCTCGCCGGGGCTCGCCCTCTTCCTCTACGGCATCTCGTCACTGCCGGAGACGGGCACCTTCGCCGAGACCAAGGTGTGGGCTCCCATGCTGGTCGGCGCCGCGCTGGTGGTGGCGTTCGTGCTCTACTCCTTCAAGCCCCGGCATCCGCTGCTCGACCTGCGGCTGTTCACCAACCGCAACCTGACCATCGCCTCGCTGACGCTGTTCGTCTTCATCATCGCGTTCATGGGCGCCGGCCTGCTGTTCCCGAGCTACTTCCTGCAGGTGCGCGGCGAGACGACGCTGGCGGCCGGTCTGCTGATGGCGCCGCAGGGCATCGGCGCGATGATCACCATGCCGATCGCCGGCACGCTGGCCGACCGGGTGCCCATCGGTCGCACGGTTCCGTTCGCGCTGGCGCTCATCGTCGCCGGGTTCTTCACCTTCACCCAGGTCGACCCGCAGACCTCGTACTGGCTGCTCGGCGGCTCGTTGTTCGTGATGGGCCTGGGCATGGGCGGCACGATGATGCCGATCATGACGTCGGCGCTGCGGACGTTGCAGGCCCACGACGTGGCTCGCGGCTCGACGCTGGTCAACATCCTCCAGCAGATCGGCGGGTCGATCGGCGCCGCGGTGATGTCGGTGATCCTCACCAACGAGCTGAACGGCTCCCGGCCGATCCCCGGGCTGGTGGACCCGAGCGGTGAACCGGTCACCGAGGCCGGGCTGGCCATCGCCTCCCAGCAGCGGCCGGAGCTGCTCCAGCAGATGCCGGTGGACCCGTCGCTCATCGAGCGCGGGCTCGACTTCGCCGCCAAGTCGTTCGCCACCACGTTCTGGGTCGCGTTCGCGCTGGTGCTGCTCACCTTCATCCCGGCTGCCCTGCTGCCGCGCCGGCGCCAGCCCGCGCAGCCGCTCGACGACCAGGGCGAGCTGGCCAAGGCACCCGTCGTCATCCACTGATCGACCCCGCCCGCCGCGCTCAGCGCCCCTCGTGGTGCTGAGCGCGGCGGCGCGGCGCTCAGCGAAGCGGGCCGTCCCCGGGCCCGTCAGGGTCCTCGACCAGGTGGATCGCGGCTTCCTCCGCGCTGGCGGCGCCCGCGTCGATCCCGGCGTCCCACGCCACCGACTCGGCCTCCTCGTCCTCGCCAAGGCCCTCGTCGTAGGCGACGAGACGGCCCGCGCGCGCCTCGCGCTCGTACCCCCGGCGGGTCAGCTCGTCCTCGTCGTCGCCGCCCTCGGCGTACGGGTCGAGGTCCGGCTCCTCCTGGGCGAGGTGCTGCTCCAAGGACTCGCCCGCCCGCTCCTCGGCGGGCGTGGTGCCGAACCGGTTCGCGGCCGTCCAGTGGTCCTCGGCGATGATGCCGGTGTCGAGTGGGTCGCTGACGCGGTCGTCGTCCAGGGTGTCGGAGGTGTCCAGGACTCCGTCGTCCTCGGCCACGTTCCACTCCTCGACGGAATCCATCCGCTCGGTCTGGCTCACGGTGGTCTCCTCTTCGTCACGGTGCAGCGATGGGACCAGCCTATGACCGCCCGCCGGCACCGCATCCCGAGGGGCCGGCCGGGCACGGCGGGCGGACCTCGGGGTACGACGCGCGGAACGGATCAGCGTTCCAGCAGCTCCACCACGCCTACCCGGGCTGCGGGCGGGCCGCGCGGGTCGCCCGGCCGCCGATCTCGCGGAGGTACGCGATCAGCTCCGGTGGCTCGTGCACCTCGAACTCGCAGCCCAGGGTCAGCAGGCGCCACGCCAGCCAGTCCAGGGTGTCGGCGTGGCTGCGCAGCCGGCAACTGGCGGCGTCGATCGGCTCCAGGTCGACCGGGGAGCCGCCGAGCGGGCCGGCCATCCGCTCGACCGGTGCGTGCAGGATCACCACCGCCCGGTAGACGGGCGTGAGCTCCAGCAGCTTCTCCGTCACGAACGCCGCGGCGTCGGTGGCCGGCAGCGGGCGGGGCGGGACACGCGTCCGGGTGGTCCGCTGCGCGCTGATCCGATCGACCCGGAACATCCGCCAGTCGCCCCGGTCATTGTCGTAGCCCACCAGGTACCAGCGGCGGCCCGCCGACACCAGCTTGTACGGCTCGACCAGCCGCTCGCCGCCGACGCCGTCGCGCCGGCGGTAGGTGAACCGCAGCTGCTCGCGGTTGGTGACGGCTGCGGCCAGCGCGCTCAGGTGCTCGGGGTCGACCGTCGGCCGGCCCCAGGTGAGCAGCGGTTCGGTGGCCGCCCCCAGCGCGCTGACGCGGTGGCGCAGCCGGGACGGCAGCACCTGTTCGAGCTTCGCCAGCGCCCGTACCGAGGCCTCCTCGATGCCGACCACCGCGTGACCGGCGGCGGTACGCAGGCCAACCGCGATCGCCACCGCCTCCTCGTCGTCGAGCAGCAGCGGCGGCATCGCCGTGCCGGCGACCAGGCGGTACCCGCCGATCGCGCCCATCGTGGCCTGCACCGGGTAGCCGAGGTCGCGCAGCCGCTCGACGTCGCGGCGGATGGTGCGCAGGCTGACGCCGAGCCGGGTGGCCAGTTCGCTGCCGGGCCACTCGCGCGGGGTCTGCAACAGCGACAGCAGGCCCAGCAGCCGGGCGGGGGTGTCGGACATGGCTCCAGAATGCCAGCGATGTGTGTCAGAACCTGACCTACATGGGTCGTAGCGTGGCCGGCATGACGCCATTTCGCATCGACATCCCGCAATCGGACCTCGACGACCTGCGTGACCGGCTCTCCCGCACCCGGTGGCCGCGCTCGTTGCCCGGCACCGGTTGGAGCCGGGGGGTGCCGGTGGACTACCTCCGCGAGCTGGCCGAGTACTGGGCGAACGGTTACGACTGGCGGGTGCACGAGGCGCGGCTGAACGAGTTCCCGCAACTCGTCACCGAGATCGACGGGCTGGACGTGCACCTGCTGCACGTCCGCTCGCCGGAGCCGGACGCGCTGCCGTTGCTGCTGACGCACGGCTGGCCGAACTCCGTGGTCGAGTTCACCGAGCTGATCGGCCCGCTGACCGACCCGCGTGCCCATGGTGCGGACCCGGCGCAGGCGTTTCACGTGGTCGTGCCGTCGGTGCCCGGCTACGGTTTCTCGCAGGCGCCACCGGACGGGTTCACGGTCGACCGGGTCGCCCGGATGTGGGCCGAGCTGATGACCCGCCTCGGCTACCACCGCTACGGCACCCAGGGCGGCGACCTCGGTGCGTACATCGCGCCGGAGGTGGCGACGGTGGCGCCGGAGCAGGTGGTGGGCGTGCACATCAACGGCGGGTTCGGCTTCCCGACCGCCGCCGACGTACCAGGCATGACCGAGGCGGAACGCGCCGAGTGGGAGCAGATGCAGCAGTGGATGAGCGGCGGCGTGGACCATCACGCGCTGCTGCGGGCCGCGCCACAGACCTTCTCGTACGCCTGGACCGACTCGCCGGTCGGGCTGCTGGCCTGGATGATGCAGAAGTTCAAGGAGTTCACCATGACGGTTCCGACCCCCGAGCAAGCCATCGACCGGGACCACCTGCTCACCAACGTGAGCCTCTACTGGTTCACCGGCACGTCGGGGTCGTCCTCGTGGACCATGTACGAGCGTCTCACGCTGGCTGACGACGGCGGGTTCGCCTGGCCCAGGGGACAGCAGCGGGTGCCGTCCGGCGTGTACGGCGGCGGGTCCGCGCTGATGCGGCGCCTCGCCGAGCAGGACAACACCATCGTCCACTGGCCGGAGGGCAACCCGGGCAGCCACTTCGTGGCCATGGATGAGCCGTTGGCGCACGCGGCGGACATCCGTGCCTTCTTCGCGGGCCTGCGATGACCGACGTGAGCTGGGCGCAGGTGTGCGCCCGGCGCCTGGAGCGGCACGCGCTCACGGCGGGGTCGACCGAGGCGGGATCCGAGCCGGCCGCGGACGCGGTCGCCGCCGTGGTGTCCGTGATGTGCGGGGCGCATGCCCAGGTCGCCGCCGCCGCCGAGTTGTCCGTCGGGCTACGGGTCCCGGGTGCCACCCGTACCCTGGTGCGGCAGGCAGTGTGGACGGACCGCACCGTGGTCAAGAGCCGCGGGCCGCGCGGGACCGTGCACCTGCTCGCCGCCGCCGACCTGCCGATGTGGACCGGCGCGCTGTCGGCGCTGCCGATCCCAGCGCACGAGAAAAACCTGCTGACCACCGAGCAGACCGCGCAGGTGATCGGGGCCATCGCCGACGCCCTGGCCGAGGCCGAGCTGACCACCGCCGAGTTGACCGAGCAGGTGGTCGCTCGCACCGGTCCCTGGGCCGGCGAGCGGGTGATCGACGCGTTCCAGGACAAGTGGCCCCGGTGGATCGCCGCCATGGGGGCCGCAACCCGGAGCGGGGCCATCTGCTTCGGCCCCAACCGCGCCCGCGCCACCACGTACACCAGCCCGGCCCGCTGGTTGCCCGGGTTCGCCCCGATGGACGGCCCGGCCGCGCTGGCCGACCTCGTCCGGCGCTACCTGTACTCGTACGGGCCGGCCACCCCGGCGCAGTTCGCCCGGTGGCTGGCGGTACCCGCGCCGTGGGCGGTGAAGCTGTTCGAGTCACTGGACCTGGCGGCCGTGACGGTGGCGGGCACGCGGGCGTGGGTGGCGGCCGGTGACACCGACTTTCCGGACGACCGGCCGACCGGGTTGCGGTTGCTGCCCTACTTCGACGCGTACACCGTGGGTTGCCACCCGCGCGAACTGCTCTTCCCAGGGGCGGCCGCCGAGCGGGCACTGGCCCGTGGGCAGGCCGGCAACTACCCGGTGCTGCTGGTCGACGGCACGGTCGCCGGGGTGTGGCACCACCGTCGTTCCGGCCGCACCATCCAGGTCACGGTCGAGCCGTTGCGGGCGCTCGGCGCCGGCCAACGGGAGGCGTTGGAGGAGCAGGTCGAGCGAGTCGGCCAGATCCTGGAAGGCACTCCGTCGCTGACCATCGGCACGGTGGCTGTCGGTCCGCACGCGTGAGCCAGGGCAGGATGACGGGGTGGACATCGAGCCGGTCGACTGCGAGCCCCAGCAGACGTTCCCCCGGGCCGTCCTGCGGCAGCGCTGGGAGGATCTCACCTTCCTGCACTGGCCCGTCGCGCCGGAGCTCGTCGCGCCACTGCTGCCGGCCGGCACCCGACCGGACACCCTGGACGGTGTCAGCTACGTCGGCCTGATCGGCTTCCGGATGGTCGGGCTGGGCCTCGGCCGGGGCCCGGGGGTGCCGTACTTCGGCACCTTCTGGGAGACCAACGTCCGGCTCTACTCGGTCGACGACACCGGCCGGCGTGCGGTGGTGTTCCGGTCGCTCGACGCGTCCCGGCTGGTCCCGGTGCTGGTCGCCCGGGCGACGCTGCGGCTGCCGTACCTGTGGTCGTCGATGCGCCTGGACCGCGACGGTGACCGGCTCGCCTATCGGTGCCGACGCCGCTGGCCCGGCCCGGCCGGGACGACGAGCCGGATGGCGGTCCGGGTGGGGGAGCGGATCGCCGACCCGACGCCGCTGGAGCACTTCGTCACCGCCCGCTGGGGGCTGCACACCCGGGCGTACGGGCGCACGCTGCACCTGCCGAACTGGCACCCGCGCTGGCCGCTGCACCGGGCCGAGCTGCTGCACCTGGACGACGAACTGGTCACCGCGGCCGGGCTGCCGGCGCCGGCCGGGCCGCCGGTCAGCGTGCTGTATTCCCCCGGCGTCGGGGTGCAGTTCGGCCCGCCGGTCACCGCGCGCCGGCCCGGCTGACCGGGGGCGGGCCGTTGCCCGCTCCCCGGTCCCGCCGGCCGGCCCGCGACGAGGCGTCGAGCCTCAGTAACGGCTGCCTTCGGGCGAGGGCAGGGCGTCGAGGTCGGCCAGGTCCTCGGCGCTGAGCCGCACGTCGCCGGCCGCGCTGTTGTCCACCAGGTACTTCGGGGTCTTGGTGCCGGGGATCGGGATGATGTAGCGGTCCTGGGCGACCACCCACGCGAGGGCGACCTGCGCGGGGCTGACCCCGGCCCGATCGGCGATCTCGCGGACCCGGCCGACGATGGCGAGATTGACGCGCAGCGCGTCCTGCTGGAATCGCGGCAGGCCACGCCGGAAGTCGTCGGTGGGCAGATCGTCGAACGAGGTGAACCGGCCGGCGAGGAAGCCTCGGCCCAGCGGGGAGAACGGCAGGAAGGCGATGCCCTGCTGGGCGCAGTACGGCAGCACCTCGGTCAACGGATCGCGCGTCCACAGCGACAGCTCCGACTGCACCGACGCCACCGGGTGCACCGCCTGGGCCCGCACGATCTGGGCCACCGTCACCTCGGACAGGCCGAGCTGTCGGGCCTTGCCCGCCGCCACGACCTCCGCCATCGCACCCCAGGACTCCTCGATGGGCACGTCGGGGTCGACCCGGTGCAGCTGGTAGAGGTCTACGTGGTCGGTGCCGAGCCGGCGCAGGCTGTCGTCGATCGCCGCGCGGATGTGCTCCGGGCGGCCGTTGTTGCCGATGGTCGGCGAGTTGCCGGGGCCACCGGTGGGGGAGGTGACCACCAGCCCGACCTTGGTGGCCAGGACGGCCCGCTCCCGGTGGCCGCCGGCCAACGCCCGGCCGACCAGCTCTTCGTTGGTGTACGGCCCATATACGTCCGACGTGTCGATCAGGGTGGCGCCCAGGTCCAGCGCCTGTCGGATGACGGAGATCGACGTGTCGTCGTCCCGGGGGCCGGTGATGTCGTACCCGTGGCTCATGCCCATGCACCCGAGACCGATGACGCCGACCTCGGGGCCCGCACTGCCCAGCGTGGTGGTTCGCATGCGCCCTACGCTACGACCGGTTCCGATCTCCTGCGAACTGCCGAGCGGCGGGCCTCGATGGATCTTCGGTGGCCGGCGGCTGGCCGCGGCGTCATCACTTAGGGCTTGACCTAAGTGATGTGCGACGGCATAGTTAGGCACATGGCTAAGCATGTGCGGGAGGGGAGCGGCCCGATCGACGCCGCTCTGGACGGCGTGTTCCACGCGCTGTCCGACCCCACCCGCCGCCAGGTCGTCGAGCGCCTCGGCCAGGGGCCGGCCACGACCAGCGACCTGGCTCGCCCGTTTGACATGGCACTGCCGTCGTTCACCCAGCACCTGAACGTTCTTGAGCGCTCCGGCCTGGTGACGTCGGAAAAGAAGGGCCGGGTGCGCACCTACCGGCTCGCGCCCCAGCCGCTCGAACGCCTCGACACCTGGCTCGCCGTGCAGCGCGCGCGGTGGACCCGGCGGCTCGACCAACTCGATTCGCTTCTCTACGACCTGAAGGAGCAGCAGCAATGACCGTCTACACCGTGAACCCGGAGCTCGACCTCGTCCTGGAGCGGACCGTCGATGTGGCGCCCGAGCTGGTCTGGCGGGCCTGGACCACCCCCGAGCTGCTCATGCAGTGGTTCACGCCGAAGCCCTGGTCGACCATCGCCTGCGAGATCGACCTGCAGCCCGGTGGCAGGTTCGACACCACGATGCGCTCGCCGGAGGGCGAGGAGTACCCGAGCAGCGGCTGCATCCTGGTGGCGGAGGAGGGCAGGACGCTGGTCTTCACCTCCGGCCTCGGCCCCGGTTTCCGCCCGCAGATCTCCGCGGACGGCTTCCCGTTCACCGCGGTCGTCCGGATGGAGCCGGCGGGTGCCGGCACGAGGTACACCGCCATCGCGATCCACGCCGACGCGTCGGCGAAGAAGTCGCACGAGGAGATGGGCTTCCACGAGGGCTGGGGCGCTGCGCTGGACCAGCTGGTCGACCTCATGAAGTCCCACTGATTGGCGCACGCCGCCGCGAAGGCCTAGAGGCGTAGGGCTGCCGGCCCCGACCGGTGCACGAGGTCGCGGATCTCCTCGCTCGACAGCCGCCGCCCCTGCTCGTGGGCGGCGGCGAAGTCGTCGTCACCCAGCCTCGCGCGGGCCGTCGCGGTTGCCCGCTCGACGTCGGCCCGGTCGGCCGGCGTCAACGCCAGTGCCGTCGCCTCACGCGCTGCCGCAGCCGCACCGAGCAGCCGGGCAGCGTCCTGTGGGCGGTCGCCACCGGCACCGGCAGCGGCCAGGCCGACCAGGACCTGCGCCAGGTCCTGGTCGGCACCGAGTTCCCGGGCGACATCGGCGGCACGCAGGTGCCAGGCCGTTGCCGTCGTCAGGTCGCCACGCAGCTCGGCCACGTACCCCAGCTCGACCAGGACCCCGGTCAGGTACAGGGGCCGCCCTGGCCCGTCCTGCTGCCGCTCGGCGGCTTCCAACAGATTCCGCAGGTGGGCTTCCGCGGTGTCGAGGCTGCCCTCCCGCCGCGCCACGGCGGCGAGACACAGCTCCGCGAACACGATGCCGAGCGGTGAACCCTGCTCGGTGGCCAGCCGCAGCCCACGCCCGCAGAGCTGCCGCGCCGCCGGGTAGTCCCCCCGCTGCAGCGCCACCCAGCCGAGCCAACAGAGCTGGCCGGACATCTCGAACCAGAGCCCGAGGTCCTCCGCGACGCGCAGCCCTTCCCGGTACAGCTGGCTCGCCCGCTCGTAGTCGCCGGACATGGCCGCCTGGGCGCCGAGCCACTCCGTGACCTGCAACAGCCCCCACCGGTCGCCGAGCCGACGGAACTGCGCCGCGCTCTCCGCCCCGTCCTGCGCCACCGCCACCGCATCTCCCCGGATGTGCGCGTGCTTGGTCCGCAGGCTCAGCGTGGCGGCCACCCCCCACTCGTCTCGCAGCAGTCGCACGTCGGCCAGGACGCGGTCGAGCAGGGCACCGGTGTCCGCCACCGCACCGAGGTCGATCTCCGAGTAGGCGAGGAACCACTCAGCCCGGGCTCGGCCGTGCGGGTCGTCGACCTCCTCGTACCGCTGGATGGCCGCGCGGTGGCGCGCCGGCCAGTCCGCTACGTCGCCCGACAGGAGCGAGAAGCCCAGGTGCCAGGCCGTGGCCCGGGCGGCCTGGGCGGCGGTGGCGCCGGCCGGCGGGCAGCCCAGTGCTGCCCCGAGCCAGCGTCTGGCCTCGGCGAACCGGCCCCGCAGAAACCAGTACCAGCTCAGCGCATTGGCCAGTCGCAGCGCGAGGTCGCCGTCATGCTGGCGCACCGCCGCGTCCAGCGCCCCGCGCAGATTGGCGGATTCGGCGTCGAGTCGCCGCAGCCACCGTCGTTGGCCATGGCCGTGCAGCTCGTCGTGCGCCTGCTCGGCCAGATCGGCGTGGTAGCGGTGGGCCCGTTCGCGGATGTGGCGCAGCTCGCCGGCGGCGTCCATCTGGCCCAGGCCGTAGGCGGCGACGGATTCCAGCAGCCGATAGTGCGGGACGCCGTCGCGTGGCGCGACGACGACCAGCGACTGGTCGACGAGGCGGGCCAGCAGATCCGCGACGCTCGCGGCGGGCACGCCGTCGGGCGCGCAGACCGCTTGCACCGCGTCGATCCGACCGCCGTCGGCGTACGCGGCCAGCCGCCGCAACACCACCCGTTCCGGCTCGCTGAGCAGCTGCCAGCTCCAGTCCAGCATCGCCAGCAGCGTCCGTTGCCGAGGCGGTACGCCCCGGTGCCGGGCGCTCAGCAGCCGGAACCTGTCGTCGAGCCCGCCGACCAGGCCGGTCACGCCCAGCCCGCGGACCTGGGTGGCGGCCAGTTCGAGTGCCAGCGGGATCCCGTCCAGCCGACGACACAGGGTGGCGACAGCCACCGCGTTCTGCGCACCGAGCACGAATCCACGGTCCGCCGAAGTCGCCCGGGCGACGAAGAGCCGGACCGCACCGGACCGCTCCAGGGCGGCCAGGTCCGTTCCGACGGCGGGATCGGGCACCGGCAGCGGTGGGACGGCCCAGACCACCTCCCCGGCCAGGCCGAGGGGCTCCCGGCTGGTCGCCAGCACGTGCAGCCCCGGTGCCGCCCGCAGCAGCAGGGCGGTCAGCTCCGCGACCGGGTCCACCAGGTGCTCGCAGTTGTCCAGGACCAGCAGCAGCCGTCGGTCGCTCAGGACGCGGGTGAGGCGGTCGACCGACGTGACCGGTGCGCCCGGCTCGGCGGCGTCCCGCACGTCGAGCACGGCCAGCACCAGGTCGGCCAGCGTGTCCAGCGTCTCCGGCGCGTCGGACCGGTCCAGGCCAGCCAGCTCGACGAACGACGCGCCGTCCGGGTACGTCGGCGTCCGGGCGCGGGCGACCTCCACGGCGAGCCGGGTCTTGCCGACCCCGCCAATGCCGGTGAGGGTGACCAGACGGTTGTGCTCCAGCGCCAGCCCCAGCTCGTCGACCGCGTCCTCGCGGCCGATCAGCTCGGTCAGCGCGGCCGGCAGGTTCGTTCGCACCGTGGCGGGCGGCGCCGCCACCGGGATGACCGACCCGGCCGGTGCGGGCGGCGCGGACAGCTCCGGATCGTGGGTGAGGATGGCCCGGTGCAGCGCCCCGACCTCCGGGCCCGGATCCAACCCCAGCTCGTCACGGAGCTGGACGCGCAGCTCCTCGTAGCTGCTCAACGCCTCGAACTGCCGCCCGGCCCGGTACAGGGCGAGCATGTGGAGCGCGCGTGCGCGTTCCCGCAGTGGCTGCCGGGCCAGTAGGTCGCCGAGTTCACCGGCGGCCACGGCGTGCTCGCCCAGCGCCAGTCGGGCTTCGAGGCAGTCCTCCGTGGCGACGAGCCGTTGCTCCTCCAGGGCGGCCGCCGCGGCCCGGATGAACGGCTCGTCCTGGAAGTCGGCGAAGGCCGGCCCCCGCCACAGCGCCAGTGCCGTCGAGAACAGCGCGACCCTGGACCGGACATCCTGCTCGCTGCGAGCCTGCGACACGAGCTGGTGGAAGTGGCCAGCGTCCACCTCGTCGCGATCGACCAGGATCCGGTAGCCGGGCGGCGGTGATCGCACCAGCTCCCGACCTCCGGACTCGGCGTCCGCCAGCACCCGGCGCAACTGCGAGACCTTGGCGGACAGGGCGCCGGCGGCGTTTGCTGGCGGAGCGTCGCCCCACAGGTAGTCGACGAGCCGATCCGCTGGCACCGGCTGCCCCTCGTGCAGCAGCAATGCGGAGAGCAGGGCCCGGACCTTCAGCCCCGGGACGGCGACCACGGCGCCGCCTGCGGTCCACACCGTCAACGGGCCCAGCACCCCGAACCGCATGGCGGCCAGGATACGGCCTCTGAGCTGCGCCGAGGGTACCGGCGCGCGGTCCATGATCCCCGGCCCTGCTCGCACTGCGGCAGGTCACCGTAAAGAAACCGTAAAGCCCACCGCGCAGGGTGGACGCACACCGGCCGACCGCCCCGATCCGGGCACCCCGGTTGGATCATCCGCCCACTCCCGAAGGGACATTCCCGTGTCGTCGTCGCCACGCCGCCTCCTCACCGCACTCGTTGCCCTGTTCCTGCTGGTACCCGCCATCCCTGCCGGCGTCGCGACCGCCTCGGAGCCCGCCCAGCGCCACGCCACCGCCGGCTGGTCGGCGGCCTGGTCGGCGGCCCACCACCATCCGGTGCCGGGCAACGACTGGGACGGACCGAACTGGTCCGTCCCGGGCTTCACCAACCAGTCGGTACGACAGGTGGTCCGGGTCAGCGCCGCCGGTTCCCTGCTACGGATCCGGCTGTCCAACCGGTACGGGAGCCAGCCACTGCGGCTGACCGGTGCCACCGTCGGCCGGCCCACGTCCGGGGCGGCGGTGCAGCTCGGCACGCTGCGTCCGGTCACCTTCGACCGCCGGTTGTCGACCACCCTGGCGGCCGGTACGGAGAAGACGTCCGACCCGGTGCTCCTGCCGGTACGGGCGCTGGAAGCACTGACCGTGACGCTGTACTTCGCCGGACCGACCGGCCCGGCGACCTTCCACCAGAGCGGGCTCACCACCACCTACCGCGCCCCGGGCGACCACCGTTTCGATCCCCACTCCGCCGCCTTCGCCGGTGAGACCAGCCAGTCCTGGTACCACCTTGCCGGAGTCGACGTGGCCGGCTCGCCGCGTACCCGGGGCACGGTGGTGACGTTCGGCGACTCGCAAACCGACGGCTACGGCTCCACTCCCGGCGCCGACAACCGCTACCCGGACCAGTTGGCCGAACGACTGGTCGCCACCGGTCGCCCGCTCGCCGTGGTGAACGCCGGGATCAGCGGGAACAAACTGCTCGCCGACTCGCCCTGTTACGGCGAGCGGGGCGTCAGCCGGTTCCGGCACGACGTACTCGGGCAGCCCGGCGTACGGACGGCGGTCGTCCTGATCGGCATCAACGACATCGGTGCCGGCGGCTACCCTGACTTCGGCTGCGGCGCCTCGCCGGTGGTGACCGCCGGCCAGCTCGTCAACGGCCATCGGGCATTGATCCAGGCCGCCCGGGCACGCGGGGTCACCGTCATCGGCGTCACGATGCCGCCGCTCAAGAACGCGACGGGTTACGACACCCCGGACAAGGAAGCGCTCCGAGACGAGCTGAACCACTGGATCCGGACCAGTGGCGAGTACGACGTGGTCGTCGACCTCGACCGGATCCTCGCCGACCCGGCCGACCCGGACGCCCTGCGCCCGGCGTACGACCACGGCGACCACCTGCACCTCAACGACACCGGGGCGACCGCTGCCGCCGTCGCCGTCGCCGCGCAGATCCGCTGAGCCCGTGTCACCGCACCGAGGGGACCTGGACGCGCGCTGATCGTCGGTTGGACCTGGGCGGAAAAGAATGTCGGGCGGTGTGTCGAGCACCGGGGTGCCGGCTTCGACCACAGGATGAGGGCCGGGTGCGCCGGGCCGACCGAGACCAAGGAGTGGACCGATGACGAAGGTGACGACCGGGGCGACGATGTCGTTGGACGGCTACATCGCGGACCCGTCCCACGGGGGCTTCGAGTACCTGTTCCAGTGGTACGAGAACGGCGACGTCGAGACGCCGACGGCCACCCCCGAACTGACGTTCCGGACCTCCGCCGTGAGCGCGCGACACATCCGCGATCTCACCGAGCGGACCGGAGCGCTGGTCGTCGGTCGACGGCTCTTCGACATGACCAACGGGTGGGGCGGCCGGCATCCGTTGGACGTGCCCGTCGTGGTCGTCACGCACAGCGTGCCGGACGGTTGGGAACCGGAGAACGACTCGTTCGTCTTCGTCACCGACGGCATCGAGAGCGCCATCGAGCGGGCGAAGACGATCGCCGGCGACAAGGAGGTCGGGGTCAACGGCGGCACCATCGCGACCCAGGTCATCCAAGCCGGCCTGCTCGACGAGGTGCACGTCGACCTCGTCCCGGTCCTGCTCGGTGACGGTATCCCGCTCTTCGCCGACCTGAAGATCGCGCCGCTCCAGCTTCACGGGCCGATCAGCGTGGTCGAGGGCACCGGGGTCACCCACCTGGCCTACCGGGTACGCCCGACGGCCTGACCAACTCGGACGGGCGGCCCGGACCGGGCCGCCCGTCTGCCTGTCCCGCCTGGTCCGGGCGGGTGGTGCCCCCTACGAATCCGTACCGTGTGCTGAACTGTCCGGCATGGAGCCTTCCCGATTCCTCGGCTGCCTCACGGACGACTTCGCCCGGCTGCGCGCCGTCGCCTCCATCGACCCCACCGCGGCGGTGCCCAGCTGCCCCGGTTGGAGTGTCGCCGACCTGACCCACCATGTCGGCGAGGTCTACCTCCACAAGACCCTGGCCATTCGCGAGGGTGCCGAGCCCGAGCCGTGGCCGCCCGCGGACCTTGCGGCCGAGGAGCCGATGGCGCTGCTCGACCGGGCGTACGCCGGGCTGCTGGCCGAGTTCGCGGCCCACGAGCCGCAGGACCGGGCTGGCTCCTGGTACGCGCCGGGCCAGACCGTCGGGTTCTGGATCCGACGGATGGCGCAGGAGACGGTCATCCACCGCATCGACGCCGAGTTGGGCGTCGGTGCGCCGGTCGCGCCCGTTCCGGACGACCTCGCCGTTGACGGCATCGACGAGCTGCTCAAAGTGTTCGTGGAGTATTCGGTGGCCGAGTGGGCCAGCGCCTTCAGCGAGATCCTGGCCGACTCGCCGGGCTGGACGTACACGGTGCGCACCGACGGTGGGGCGTGGTCGGTGCGTACCGGGCCGGGGCTGCTCCGCGTGACCGACGGCGCGGCCGACGCCGCCGACGTGACCGTGAGCGGCCCGCCCACGGCATTGCTGCGCTGGCTGTGGGGCCGGGAGTTGGCCGGCGAGACGAGCGGCGTCACCGTCGATGGCCCACCCGAGGCGATGGCCCCGTTGCGCCGCTGCATCGTGACCGCAACCCAGTGAAGACTCGCTGCCCGGAGTGAAGCCGGGTGTGCCGCCGTCGCCATAGAATCGATGATGTTCACTGTTAGCGGCGAGGGCGTCACGGGTGGCTACCCCGGAGGGCGGTGCGGGAGATGGGACCGGACGAGCGGGAAAGGCTGTTCGAGCGGGCGCGGGAGCACTCGACGCGGCAGGACACCTGGGCGGAAGCGGACCGGCTGTGGATTCAGGTCATCGACGCCTACCGGCAGGCCGTGCAGGGTCCGGGTCGGGTGGACCGGCGCGATCAGCAGCAGTTGGCCCGGGCACTGTGGCGGCGCGGGATGCTGCTGTCCGCGCGTGGTCGGGCCGCCGACGGGATGGCCCCCGGCGGTGAGGCGGTCACGCTCTTCGAGCGGGTGAACGACGCGGTGGCAGCCGAGGGTGGAAACGTGGCCGACCCGCCACGGGACGAGGCGCTCGCGGAGCTGATCACCGCGCTGGTGGACCTGGCGGAGGTCGCGTTCGCCGCCGGGCAGCCCACCACGCGGCTGGAGTTGGTGGAGCGGGCTGTGGCGGTGGGGCTGCTCACCGGCTCCCCGCCGTCCGCAGGGCCGCGCACCAGGGAGGCGATGGGCACGGCCTACCACAACCAGGCGACCTCGTTGTTGCACCGGGCCGTCACGCGGCCCGCCTCGGACGACAGCATCCGGGAGGCGGCGCTCGCCGCGTCGCGGGCCTGCGAGCTGCGCCAGGGGCTGCTCGACCCGCTGCGCCCGCTCAGCCTCTGGGAGTTGGCCAACACCTACGGGGTGTACGCGCAGTGCCTGGCGCTGATCCGCGACTTCGACCGCGCCGAGATGGTGCTGGGGCTCGGCATCCGACTGGTGGAGCTGCTGGGGCCGGCCGGCGAGCAGCCCGCCCTGAAGCTGCGCGTGGCGGCCGAGATGGTGGTCCGGGAAAAGGCGACGTCACAAGGCTCGGCCGGCCCGCGTCGCTGGGAGTGGCGGCGGCGTTGACCCCGGTCCCGCTGGTCGACGGGGAGCGGACCGGCGGGGGTGGTCGTGGTCCGGTGAGCGTGATACCTCAGAGTCATATTCATACCTGTGAGGTATCGCGCTCAATCCCGCACGGCGTCCATGCCGGTCCGTGCGCCGGAAGGGGCGACCGCCGCCGCTGGCCCCGCGTCGTCGGCGAAGTCGATCCGCATCACGACCCGCCGCAGGGTGGGGTGGCTGACCTCCTTGAACCCGGCGTCCTCGAAGATCTGCCGCACCCCCACGTGCGCCTCACCCCAGGTGATCTGCTTGCCCGCCTCGGCGAGCATCGGGTACGCCGCCAGTGACCGGGCACCGCGCTCCCGCGCGAAGTCGACCGCGGCGCGGGCCAGGGGATAGGTGAGGCCGCGACCCCGGAAGCCCTTGCGGACCACCAGGCAGGTCACCGCCCAGACCCCGTCGTCGTCCCTGTCCTCGTCGCGGCCGAGCCAGGGAACCCGCTGGTTGCGCAGCTTCGGGTACGCCGTCCGCGGCTCCACCGCCACCCAGCCCGCCGGGTGGTCATCGAGGTACGCGACCAGTCCACTGGTGGTCGGGGCATCCGGCTCGCCACAGCTCGTCTGCTCCCGGAACGACGCGACGCGCCCCTCGGGGGTGGAGGCCCGCCACAGCCAGCCCGGGACCTTGAACCACTGGCACTGGCACCGGCCCGCGTCGGCGCTGCCGAGAATCTCCTGGAGGTCGTCCCACGACGCCTCGTTGGCCGGCACGATCCGGACGTCCCGGTCGGCGACCGGAGCCTGGCGGTCAGCCAATCGAATGCCTTCCCGGGGCGCTGACGGCCACGACGAACGCCGCCCAGGCGTCCGGGGTGAAGGCGAGCGACGGACCGGCGGGGTGCTTGCTGTCGCGCACGGCGACGACGCCGGGAAGGTTGGTGGCGACCTCGACGCAGGCGCCGCCGTTGTCGCCGCTGCGGGTGCTCTTGCGCCAGACGGCGCCGGTCAGGTCAGTCATGCCGTATCTCCCCGGTGATCCTTTTGATCATGTCTTTCGATTCTGCCTCGTGAAGCGAGAGCGAATCCAGCCCTCGCCACACTCGTTCGTAGGCGGCCAACTCGTCGGGCTTGTCGAGGTACAGCGCACCGGTCAGCGACTCGCTGTAGACGACCGATGGTTCCGGCACGGCCCGGCCGCCATTGCCGGGCGGAAAGTCCAGGATCATGAAGGTTCCGGCCACCGCCCCCGGCTGCGGGCCGGCCGCCAGCGGCAGCACGCGGACGGACACGGTCGGCAGCTCGGCCAGCTTCAGGACGTGGTCGAGCTGCGCGGCCATTGTGGTCTGACCGCCGACCGTGCGACGGAGCACCGCCTCGGACAGCACCGCCTCAAGCCGGGGAGCAGCGGGAAGCCGGCGGGTGAGCAACGCCTGCCGCTGTAGCCGCACCTCGACGGCCTGCTCTCGCTCGTCGTCGCTGAGCATCCGTCCCAGGCGGAAGAGAGCATCGGCGTATGCCCGCGTCTGCAAGATCCCGGGGATCAGCGATTCGTCGTACCCCCTCAGGCGGGACGCGGCGGATTCCAGGCCCACGTACAGCTCGAACCAGCTCGGCACCGCGTCGCCGTAGGCGTGCCACCAACCCTTGGACTTCGTCTCGACGGCGAGCCCGCGCATCGCCTCGGTCATCTCCGGCGAGACCCCGTACAGGTCGCACATCGCCTTGACGTCGAGCACCCGGACCGAGCCGGTGCCGCACTCGATGCGCCAGATCTTCTGTCGGCTGTACTCCAACGCCTCCGCGGCGGCGTCGAGCGTCACCCCGGCCTCGTTGCGGTACTGCCGCAGCAGCCGCCCGAGCTGCCGACGCGGCACGGTCGATCCGATGTCCTCGGCCATCCGCACACTCCCTGATTCCATATCGCAACGCTGCGTTACGCGTTCTCGCAACACGTACGCGGTGCAGGAAAGAAAGTCAATGCACAACAGGGAAATTGCGGTGTAGGAAGTTGCGTCTTCGCTGCGCACGGTCACAGGATGACCACAGGCGACCAGGAAGGCGGCCCGACGTGAGTATCCGTCACCAACGACCACACTCGACGTACCCCGGCCTGCTGCCGTGGCAGGTGGGCGAGCGCCGCTTCCCGGCCGCCCGGCTCGGGCGCCGCGGCCTCGACCCCGCCGAGGTGTACGCCTGGCTCGACCGCGTCGCCGTCGACATGGCTGCGCTGCACGCGGCCCTCGCCGAGAGTCGCCGGGAGGTCGCGCGGCTGCGGCTCGCGCAGGGTCGGCGGCGATGAGCCGGCGGTACGTCGTCCACCTGCCGGTCGTCGCCTCCGACCTGGCCGCCGCGCAGCGCCTGGCCCGGATCATCGGCCGCTGGCTGACCCCGCTGCCGATGACGGACCCGGGGGAGACCACGGTGTCCGAGGAAGATCAGCAGTTCCTGCGCCACCGCGTCTTCTGCGACCTCCTGCTGCCCGGCGGCCGCCGCCGCTGCCTGCTCCGTGCCGACCATGACGGCCCCTGCTCGCGTCGCTTGCGTCGCTGAACGTGGTCGCTGACGGGCCGGTCACCGCCGCCTTGGTCAGCCGGCGCCCCGCCGTGACCGCGACCAGCTCCGGCTCAGGCGTTATCCTGCGCCGGTGGAGGTCATGGCGGAGGGCGAGCGGTTGGCCGCCGACCTGGGCCGCTGGCTGGACGACCTGACCTTCGTCGACCTGGACACCGACGAGGTCACCGCGAGGGTGATCGAGTCGGTGGTGCGGTGGGCCGAGGCCCAGGGCTGGCGGGTCTACCGGCGCGCCCCCAGCGTCCTGCCGTTGCCACCGCCGCTGGAGCAGCGGCACTCCGTCCTCGACGTGGCGTGCGCCCGCCCCGACGGCCCGCCGGTGGTGGTCGAGGTCGACCACACCGACCGGGCCCGTACGGTGCAGAAGCTGCGGGCGGAGGCGGATGCCGGCCGCATCCCGATCTGGGTGCGGTGGGGAGTGGGCCGTTTCACCGCGCCGCCACCGCCGGTGCGGATGGTGACCTGCGAGGTGACCCGGCGCGCCGGGCCGGCCGGACGCGGGCGACTGCACAGCCGCACCGGCGACCGCCCCGCGCCAGCGCACTCGGTCGGTGGCGGCACGGCGGCCGCGCAGGCGTTGCCCATCCCGCTGACCGACCCGGTTACGGACGCGGGTAAGGGCACCTGAAGCGAATCGTAAGCGGGACCCGACAGAGTTCTGGGTGTCACCGAGAGCACCACCGACAACCAGGAGATTCCGATGCGCAAGCTCATCAACTCGACCTACATCACCCTCGACGGCGTCATCGAGAACCCCATGTGGACCTCGCCGTACTTCGAAGAGGAGGCCGCCAGCCTCGCCGGCGAACAGACCAACGCAGCGGACGCGATGCTGATGGGCCGGGCCACCTACGACGGCATGTCCGTCGCCTGGCCGAGCATGGACGAGAACGACCCGACCACCGGCGCGGCGTACTTCAACAACGTCAAGAAGTACGTCGCCTCGACCACCCTGACCAACCCCACCTGGAACAACACAGAGGTGCTCCAGGGCGACCTGGTCGAGGCGGTCACCAAGCTCAAGGCCCAGGAGGGCAAGGACATCATCCAGTACGGCTACGGCTCGGTCACCGCGCAGTTGGTCCGGGCGGGCCTGGTGGACGAGGTCCGGTTCTGGATCCACCCCGTGCTGGAGGGCGGCCCCAGCCTGACGACGCCGCTGACGGACATCAAGGCGTCGTTCGAGCTGGTCGACACCCGGGTGCACAAGAACGGCGTGATCATCGCCTCGTACCGGCCGAAGACGGCCAGCTGACCACCGATCAGAGCTGAGCCCGGGCCTCGCCCGGGCTCAGCTTCGCGCCCTCGGCGACCAGCGCGTCGAAGCGTTCCCGCCCCAGGGCAGCCAGCACGCGTGCTGCCACCCGGTCGGTGTCGTCGCGTTCCGCCGGGGCGGCCGGGGCCTGCGCGGCGAACCGAGCGGCGGCCGCGGCGCCCAGCAGTCGGGCGGCGACCTCCGGGGAACGCACCGCCGACGCCATCCCCTCCAGGGTGTTGACGGCGTCCCGTGGGGTTGCGATCGCCACGGCGGCCTCGAACGCCTCGATGTGCAGGGCCAGCGCGGCATCCGGGTCGCCGCCCTGCTCGACCGCGTAGCCCAGCTCGACCAGGATCATCGGTAGGTAGAGCGCGGGCTGGGTCTCCGCGCGGCCCTGTTCGACGAGGTGGGTGAGGTGGGCGACGGCCACGTCGAGCTTGCCGTCGCGGCGGGCGGCCATCCCGAGGCTCATCTCCGCGAAGACCAGCGCACTGGGTGAGGCCTGCTCCACCGCGAGCTGGTACGCGCGCTCGGCCAGCTCCCGACCCTGCGCGTAGTCGCGGGTCTGCACCGCCAGCCAGGCCAACCAGGACAGCTCGCTGCACACCTGCGGCCACAGCGCCAGCTCCTCCGCCCAGCGCAGCCCCTCCCGGTGCAGGGCGGCGGCGCGCTCATGCTCGCCGCGCATGTCGGCCAGCCCACCCACCCACTCGGTCGCCTGGAGCCGGCCCCACCGGTCGCCGATGCTGGCGAACAGCGCGGCGCTGCGTGTCGCGGCGTGCTCCAGTGCTGCCTGGTCACCGTTGGCGTGCGCGATCTTGGCCCGGGAGCTGAACACCGCGGCCTCGGTCCACGGGTCGGCGACGGCGGTGGGCAGCAGCTCCGATGCCAGGGCCAAATCGCTGTGGTCGATCACCGCGGTGGCCGCGAACCAGGCACCGCGGCCGTCCGGGTCGCCAGCCAGCGCGGCCCGGAGCTCGGCCGGCACGATCGGGTCGCCCTGCAACAGCGCGAAACCGACCCTCCAGGCCGCGGCGCGGGGCTCGTGCTCGGGGTCGGGCATCGCCAGCGCCTGCCGCGCCTCGGTGAGCCGGCCACGCAGATACCAGTACCAGCTCAGCGCGATGGCCAGCCGCAGCCCGCCGCCGTGGACCAGCGCCGACCGCAGGTTCGCCGTCTCCGCGTCCAGCAGCGCCAGCCACCGCTGCTGGTCGCCGCCGCGCAGCAGCGGATCGGCGTGTTCGGCCAGCTCCGTGTAGTACGCGGCGTGCCGCGCGCGTACCTCTTCGGCGTCGGTCAGCCGGTCCAGGCAGAAGGCGGCAACCGATTCGAGTAGCCGGTAGCGAGGGCCCACGCCGGAGTCGTCCAGCACCACCAGCGACCGGTCGACCAGCCGGGCCAGCGTGTCCAGATCGGTCCGGCAGACCTGCTCGGCGGCCTCCGGGGTGCAGCCGTCGCTGAACACCGCGAGCCGGGCCAGCACCAGCCGGTCGGTCTCGTCCAGCAGGTCCCAGCTCCAGCCGATCACCGCGGTCAACGTCCGTTGCCGCGGCGGCACGTCCCGCTGCTGGGTGGTGAGCAACCGGAACCGGTCGTCGAGCCGGTCCACCACGCCCAGCACGCCCAGGGAGCGCACCCGGGTCGCGGCCAACTCCAGCGCCAGCGGCAGCCCGTCGAGGCGGCGGCAGAGCTGGGCCACCGCGGGCGCCGTCCGCCCGTCGAGGCGGAAACCGCGCTGCTGCGCGGCGGCGCGGGCGGCGAACAACCGGGCCGCCGCCGAGCGCCGGACCGCGTCCAGGTCGCCGTCCTCCGGCACGGACAGCGGGGGTACCTCCCAGAGCAGCTCCCCGGTGAGACCGAGCGGCTCCCGGCTGGTGGCCAGCACGCTCACCCCGGGCGCGTCCCGCAGCAGTCGGGCCACCAGCTCGGCGACCGGCTCGATCACGTGCTCGCAGTTGTCCAGCACGAGCAGCAGTTGTCTGTGGCGCAGCGCGGCGGCGAGCCGATCGGCGGCCGACAGGCTCGTGCCGGCGCTCTCGCGGGTGTCCAGCGCGCCGAGCACCTGCTCGGCGACGCGCGGGTCGCCGGCCGGCAGCGGGGCCAACTCGACCAGTTGGACGCCGTCCGGCAGGGACTGCGTGCGGGCCGCCTCGGTGGCCAGCCGCGTCTTGCCGACGCCACCCGGCCCGACCAGCGTGACCAGCCGCTGCCGCGGCAGCAGGGTACGCAGCTCGGCCAGCGCCTCGGCCCGGCCGACCAACTCGTCGAGCTGGGCCGGCAGGCTGTTGCGGATGATCGCGGCCTTCGGCGGCGCGCTCAGACCGGCGTCCTGTTCGAGGATCTTGCGGTGCAGGGCGACCAGCTCCGGCCCCGGGTCGAGGCCCAGCTCGTCGGCGAGCCGGTCGCGCAGGTCGGCGTAGCTGTCCAGCGCCTCGGACTGGCGGCCGGCCGCGTACAGCGCGCGGAGCTGCACCGCCCGCAGGCCCTCTCGCAGCGGGTGCCGGGCGACCAGCTCCGCGAGGTCGGCGGCGGCCAGGTCGTGCTCGCCCCGGGCCAGCCGGGCCTCGGCCAGCCGCTCGTGCACGGCGAGACGCTGCTCGGCCAGCCGGGTGACCTCCGCGCGGACGAACTCCGCGTCGGCCACGTCGGCGTACGCGTCGCCGCGCCACAGCGCGAGGGCCTCGGTCAGCCGGTCGACGTCGGTGCACCGGGTCAGCTCGGCGAACCGGTCGGCGTCCACCCCGCCGGCCCGCAGCAGGTACCCGGGTGACCGGGACTCGACCAGCTCGCGGGCGCCCGGCTCGGCGTCGTTGAGCGCCTTGCGTAGTTGGGACACCCGCACCTGAAGGGCGCCGGTGGGGTTCGCGGGGGCGTCCGCGCCCCACAGGTCGTCGATGAGGCGGTCCGCCGAGACCACCTGGTTGCGGTTGGTCAGCAGGTCGGCCAGCAGCGCCCGTACCTTGGTGCCGGGCACCGCCACCGGCTCGCCGGCGTCGGTGGTGACGGCGAGCGGTCCGAGCACCCCGAACTGCACGGCGATCATCCTAGGGCTTGGCTCGACCCACACGCCCGAACCAAGCCCTTCGGCGGTAAGGCGACCTGAAGTTGACCGTAAGCGCTCCGGCGCACCGTGTGGGCATGGACATCCACCACGAAGAGCACGGCAACGGCGAGGGTCGCCCCCTGGTGCTGATCCACGGGGCGCTCTCCGGCATCGGCACCTCGTTCGGCGCGATCCTGCCGATCCTGGCGAAGACCCGGCGGGTGATCGCCGTCGAGTTGCAGGCGCACGGTCGCACACCGGACCTCGATCGTCCGCTGACCGTGGAGCATTTCGCCACCGACGTGGTCGAGCTGCTGGACCGCCTCGGCGTCGGGCGGGCGGACGTGTTCGGCTGGAGCATGGGCGCGGCGGTGGGGTTGCGCCTCGGCACCGATCACGCCGACCGGGTCGGGCGGCTGGTGCTCGCCTCGGTGAGCTTCGACGACGCCGGCCTGCACCCGGGGCTGCTCGACGGAATCCAGGACCTGCAACCGGAGCACCTGCACGGCTCGGAGTTCCACGAGGAGTACCTGCGGAGCGCGCCGGACCCGGCGGGCTGGGCCAACCTGGTCACCAAGATGAAGGTGCTGGACGCGAACCTGCCGCAGTGGACCACCGAGCAGATCCGCGCGCTGGCCGCGCCCACGATGATCGTGCTGGCCGACGCGGACATCGTCCAGCCCGAGCATGCGGTGCGGATGTTCCGGCTGCTCGGCGGCGCGGTGCCCGGCGACCTGACCGGCCTGCCGGGGTGCCGGCTGGCCATCCTGCCCGGCACCACCCACACGATGATCCCGCAGCGCGCCGACTGGCTGGCCCCGATGATCGACGAATTCCTGGACGACGTCTAGCCGGTGCCGCCTATTCGGATCTGCGGCGGACCGCCGCGAGCATGCGCCGGATGCCGATCACATGGCCACCCGAGGTCAGGAGGAGTTGTCGGTAGAGGCGGCCGGCCAGGCCGGGGAAGGCGGCTCGCGTCTCGGCCCGTAGCCGTGACCGGCCCCGGCCGATGGGTTCGAGGCGGAAGATCAGTGCGTAGGTCGAGAACCGATGGCTGCCGCGCAGGGCCAGTTCCCGACCGGGGATCGCGGTGACCACCCGGAAGCCGGGGAACGTCGAGCCTTCGGCGAGTGGCCGTGACCCGGACGTGCCCGGGTCGGCGGCACCCACCAGGCGCGCGTAGCCGGCCATGCCGGGCCGGGAGAAGGACGCCTCGACGATGTCCGCCAGGTGGGGCCAGACCTCGCCGGTCTCCGCCGCGATGACGGTGGCGTGCTCGTCCAGGTGGGGCAATGAGTCGATCCGCATCAGCGCCTCCCCGTGTCACCGTCCATTCTCGCCCGCCCGGGCCGAACTTCGCGGGCCGGGGTCATGGCGTGCGGCCGATTTACCAGGTAGAAACATGCCAACCCCTTCGTCCCGGTCCAACCTCCGGCCGGAGGGATCAGAGAGCGCTCTCACGCCCCAGCTGTGCCGGGAGCACGCTCCGGCCAGCGGAGAGGACGAACCGCATGACAACCCAGCCCCGACGGGTGCGCCGGCGATCCGGACGCACCCTCATTCTCGCTCTGGTGCTGACCACCGCCGTCACGATGAGCAGCACCGCCGCCAGCGCCGGCCGGCCGACGCAGGGCGCCCCGGATTTCGGACCCAACGTCACGATCTTCGACCCCGGTATGCCGATCAGCGAGATCCAGCAGACCGTCGACGCGGCGCACGCCCGCCAGGTCGACAACGAGATGGGCACCGCGCGGCACGCCTACCTGTTCAAGCCGGGCACGTACGGCACGGCGGAGCAGCCGTTGCAGGCCAAGGTGGGCTACTACACCGAGGTCTCCGGTCTGGGTGCCTCGCCCACCGACGTCAGCGTCAACGGCAAGCTGGAGGTCTACAACCGCTGCCTGGCGGACGGCGGCACCGGCAACTGCCTCGCGCTGGTCAACTTCTGGCGCACCCTGTCCAATCTCTCGCTCACCATCAACGCGGCGGGCCAGGACGGCTGCCGGTCGTCGGCGAACTTCTGGGCGGTGTCCCAGGCGGTATCGATGCGTCGGCTGAACATCAACGGCGGCGGGCTGTCGCTGATGGACTACTGCACCGCCGGCCCCCAGTTCGCCAGCGGCGGCTTCATCGCCGACTCGCGACTGCCGGCCACCACCAACGGATCCCAGCAGCAGTGGCTGACCCGCAACAGTGAGGTCGCCGGCTGGTCCAACGCGGTGTGGAACCAGGTCTTCGCCGGGGTCGAGGGCGCTCCGGACGACGCCACCTTCCCCGACCCGCCGTACACCACGCTGGAGACCACCCCGCTGAGCCGGGAGAAGCCGTACCTCTTCGTCGACGCCAAGGGCGGCTACAACGTCCGGGTGCCCGCTGCGCAGCGGGACAGCCGGGGCGTCTCCTGGGCCGACGGCCTGACGGCGGGGCGGACCATCGGAATCCGCGACTTCTTCATCGCGAAGCCGTCGGACTCGGTGCGCGTCATCAACAGCCAACTCGCGCGCGGCAAGCACCTGCTGCTCACCCCCGGCACGTACGACATCGCGCGCAGCATCGAGGTCCGGCGCCCCAACACGGTGGTGCTCGGCATCGGGCATGCCACGCTCACTGCGGTGAACGGCGCCGTTCCACTGGACGTTGCCGGCGTGCCCGGCGTGGTCGTCGCCGGCGTCACGATCGACGCCGGCAGCGTCGAGTCGCCGGTCCTGCTGCGGGTGGGCCGGCAGCACGGGCACAACGCCAGCAGCGCGGCCAACCCGACCACGCTGTCCGACGTGTACTTCCGGGTCGGCGGCCCGCACATCGGCCGGACGAACACGGCGCTGGAGGTCAACAGCGACAACGTGCTCATCGACCACACGTGGGTGTGGCGCGGTGACCACGGCGTCGAGGGCTTCACCGAGGGCGTCAACGGCGACACGGAGCGCTGGCGCACCAACACCGGCCGCTACGGCGCCGTCATCAACGGCGACCATGTGACCGCCACCGGCCTTTTCGTCGAGCACTTCCAGCGGTACAACACGGTCTGGAACGGCGAGCACGGCACCACGATCCTCTACCAGAACGAGTTGCCGTACGACCCGCCGACGCAGGCCGACTGGATGAACGGCGCGGTCGAGGGCTGGGCCGGCTACAAGGTCGGCGACCGGGTACGCCACCACACCCTGTACGGCGGCGGGGTCTACGTCTTCAACCAGAACAACCCGTCGATCCACACCGAGAACGGCTTCGAGGTCCCGGTCCGGCCGGGCGTGCGGCTGCACCACATCATGACCGTCAACCTCAGCGCCGGAACGATCGACCACGTGGTGAACGGCGTGGGCGACGCGGCCGACATGACCAAGGTCGGCGTGCCGGTCTACCTCGCGCAGTACCCGCTGCCGTAGGGCAGGTCGGGCGTACCGACGGAGGGCCGGAGCCGGTGTGGCTCCGGCCCTCCGCCTGTCCGGCGGGGGTGGGGTCGACGGGTGGATGGAGAAACCACTCCCGTGGGCTTGAATTCCTATCGTCCCGATAGGAAAATGGGTGAATGCCGGTCGGTCCGTTCCTCACCTCCCGTCGGGTCGTGGACCTGATGCGGGTCGCCTCCGAGCTCTGTCCCAGCTCGACGGCGACCGACTGAGCGCCGTCGCTGCCCGCACCCTCCGCCCGGCCCCGCTGCCACGTTCGGCGCGCCGACCCGTGTCCGGCGCCACCCGCCCGCTCGTCGAGGCCCTCGCGCGTCCGCGTTCCGCCCCCATCCCGATCCCGTCACGGCCGGATCGGTCCTTCCCCTCGGAGGTATGTCATGAGCACCGATCCGTCACCGTCCACCCCACCAACCGCGGGGGAGTCCCGGCTCGCGTTCAACGAGGACTGGGTGGCGACCATTCTCGGTCTGGTCCTGCTCGGTCTCGTCCTGCTCGGTGCGATCCCCGCCGGGCTGGTGCCCTGATGACCACCGACGCGACCCGCACGGGCGATGAGCCCCGCACAACCGACGCCACCCACACGACCGACGCCATCCGCGCGGCCGAAGTGCCCGCCGACGCGGTCGAGCCCGCCCCGGACAGCGGGCCGCCGTCGTCCGTTGACCCCGCCGGCCCCGCCGGTGTGGCACGCGGCGGCCCGTTCTGGGCCTGGACGGCGCTCGGCCTGGTGGTCGTGGTGGGGCTCGCCGCGCTCACCCGCTACCTTGAGCAGAACGTCCCCTCGTGGGCCGAGGGCACCGCCGTCGAGGACATCGGGGCGGCGATCGAGTACCCGGTCTACGCGATCCTGCTCGGCCTGCTCGGCAACGCAGCCGTCACCCTGCTCGGGTGGCGCGACCGGATCGCCGCCGCGTTCCGGACCGAGTTCTTCATCAAGACCGGTCTGGTGCTGCTCGGGGCGTCGATCAACCTGGCCGTCATCGCCAGTGCCGCCGGCCCGGCGATCGCCCAGGCGATCCTGCTGATCAGCGGGGTCTTCCTGTTCACCTGGTGGCTGGCCGGCCGGTTCGGGCTCGACGACAAGCTACGCGCGTTGCTCGCCTCGGCGGTGTCGATCTGCGGGGTCAGCGCGGCGATCGCCGCCGCCGGAGCCGTCCGGGCGCGACGCGAGCAGTTGGCCTATACAGCGAGTCTGGTTATCGTCTTCGCGCTGCCGTCCATCTTCATCCTGCCCTGGCTGGCCGACGTGTTCGGGCTCTCCGACGCGGTGGCCGGCGCCTGGATCGGCGGCAACATCGACACCACCGCCGCGGTCACTGCCGCCGGAGCGCTCGCCGGCGAGGAGGCGCTCCAGATCGCCAGCATCGTCAAGGTCACCCAGAACGCGCTCATGGGCGTGGTCGCCGTCGCCCTCACCGCGTACTTCACGTTGCGGGTGGAGCGTCAGCCCGGCGCGGCCCGACCGGGGCTGGGGGAGTTGTGGCGGCGCTTCCCGAAGTTCGTCCTGGGATTCGTTGCCGCGTCGGTCATCGCCACCTGGTACCTCGACGCGGCGGGTGCGGACGGCAAGGCCACCATCGCCATCGTCAACGACCTGCGCGTCTGGTTCCTCATCCTGGCCTTCGTCAGCATCGGCCTGGAGGTCCGGGTCGCGTCGCTGCGGGAGGCCGGCTGGCGGCCTGTCGCGGTGTTCGCCAGTGCCACCGTGTTCAACCTGGCCTTGGCGCTCGGCCTGGCGTCCCTGCTGTTCCGCAACTTCGCGGCCTGAGTCGGCCTCGCCCCGCCGGATCGACCGGCGGGGCGGGGTGCTCGTTTCCTTCCGACCCGTTGACCAATATTTTCATCGATCAGTCGAACTCTTGCGAGTCCACTTTCGCTACTGCCACGATGACCGTCAATGCCTTCCGTCCCGAAGGAGTGGTCGTCATGGCGGTCTCCCGCCGCAGGTTCGTCACGTCGGTGGTGGCGGGGTCCGCCCTCGCCGCCGCCTCCACCACCGAGTTGCTCACCACCCTCGCCAGCCCGGCCCACGCCGCCAGTCCCCCCGGGGATGTGGTCGGCAAGGTGACGGTCGGCTACCAGGGCTGGTTCAGCTGCCCCGGCGACTCGGCGCCCATCGGCGGCTGGTGGCACTGGAGCCGTGACCGGTTCCAGCCGCCCTCGCCTGCCAACACCACGATCGTGTCGTGGCCGGACATGCGCGAGTACACCCGCAGCTACCCGACCGCCTACCCCAACCTCGGCAACGGCTCGCCGGCCACCCTCTTCTCCTCCTACGACCAGCAGACGGTGGACACCCACTTCCGGTGGATGCAGGAGTACGGCTGCGACACCGCCGCCCTGCAACGGTTCAACCCGATGGGCGACGAGGGGCCGACCCGCGACGCCATGACGCAGAAGGTCCGCTCGGCCGCCGAGCGCTACGGCCGCAAGTTCTACATCATGTACGACGTCACCGACTGGTTGAACATGCAGTCGGAGATCAAGATCGACTGGACGACCAAGATGTCCGCGCACACCGCGTCCAGCGCGTACGCCCAGCAGAACGGCAAGCCGGTCGTCTGCATCTGGGGCTTCGGCTTCAGCGAACCCAGCCGGCCCTTCACCCCGGGGCCCTGCCTGGAGGTCGTCAACTGGTTCAAGGCGCAGGGCTGCTACGTCATCGGTGGCGTGCCCACCTGGTGGCGCCAGGGGATCGAGGACTCCCGCCCCGGCTTCCTCGACGTCTACCACGCGTTCAACATGATCTCGCCTTGGATGGTCTACCGGACCACCACCCTGGAGGGGCTCGACTCGTACTACAACAACGTCAACATCCCCGACATGGCCGACTGCGTGGCGCGCGGCATCGACTACCAGCCCTGCGTGATGCCCGGTGACCTCGCCGGAGGGCATCGCCGCCACGGCGACTTCTACTGGCGGCACATCTACAACATGGTCCGGCTCGGCTCCCAGGGCCTGTATGTGTCCATGTTCGACGAGTACAACGAGGGCAACCAGATCGCCAAGACCTCCGAGACCCAGGCCACCACCCCGGCCGGCGCGAACATCCGGGCCCTGGACGAGGACGGCGTGGCCTGCTCCTCCGACTACTACCTCCGCATCACCGCCGACGGCGGACGGATGCTCAAGGGGCAGCTCGCTCTCACCCCCGTACGCCCCACCCAGCCGATGCTCGGTGGCCCGCCGACCGGCGGGAACCTGGCCGCCGGCCGGCCCGCCTCCGCGAGCAGCCAGAACGGCCCGTTCCCGGCGTCGAACGCGGTGGACTCCAACGCCGCCAGCTACTGGGAGAGCGGCAACGGCGGCTTCCCGCACTGGTGGCAGGTCGACCTGGGCGCCAGCCACCAGGTCGGTCGGCTCGTACTACGGCTGCCCGCCGGCTGGGAGACGCGTACCCAGACCATCACCGTGCTGGGCAGCACCGACGGCGGCTCCTTCGCCACCATCACCCCGGCCGCCGGGTTCACCTTCGACCCGGCGACCGGCAACACTGTCACCCGCACGCTGCCGACCACCACCGCCCGCTATGTCCGGCTCAGCATCGGCGGCAACACCGGCTGGCCGGCCGGGCAACTCGCCCAGGTCGAGGTGTACGCCGCGACCGGCGGGCCGGACACCCCACCGACCGCGCCGAGCGGCCTCACGGTCACCGGGCGGACGGCGACCAGCGTGTCACTGGCCTGGACGGCGTCGACCGACGACACCGGGGTGAGCGGCTACCAGGTACGCCAGGGCGGCACAGTGGTCGCCACCGTCACCGGCACCACGGCGACGGTGAGCGGGCTCAGCCCGTCCACCGGATACAGCTTCACGGTTACCGCGCGGGACACCGCGGGCAACACCTCCGCCCCGTCGAACGCGGTCACGGTCACCACGGACGCCCCGGCCAACGCGGACCTCGCCCGGGGTCGGCCCACCGCGGAGAGCGGCCACACCCAGAGCTACGGATCGGGCAACGTGGTCGACGGCGACCCGAACAGCTACTGGGAGAGCGTCAACAACGCCTTCCCGCAGTGGGTCCAGGTCGACCTGGGCGCGGCGCGCACGGTCGGGCGCGTGGTGCTCAAGCTGCCACCGGCGGCGGCCTGGGCCACCCGGACGCAGACCCTCGCGGTGCAGGGCAGCACCGACGGGGCGAGCTTCGGCACGCTGGTCGCGGCGGCCGGGCGCACCTTCAACCCGGCCACCGGGAACCAGGTGACGCTCACGTTCACCGCCGCGCAGACCCGCTACCTGCGGATCACCGTCACCGGCAACACGGGCTGGCCGGCCGGGCAACTGGCGGCACTGGAGGTCTACGCGAGCTGACCGCGAGCGGGGGCGGCCACCGGCGAGGACCGGCGGCCGCCCCCGGTCGCGATGGTGTGTGTCAGCCCGCCGGTTGCTGCATCCGGCGCAGGTCGTCCGCCGGGTGGATGGTGCGAACCGGGTTCGGCACCGGCCCGCGCCGCCGCCACTCGCGCGGGTAGCCGAGGGAGACCTCCTCGAAACGTACGCCGTCGTGGAACGTCGTCCGGGGAATGTGCAGGTGCCCGTAGACCACGGTGGCCGCGCCGAAGCGCAGGTGCCAGTCTCCGGTACGGACGGTGCCGCACCACTGGGCGAACTGCGGGAACCACAGGACGTCGGTGGGTTCGCGTACCAGCGGGTAGTGGTTGACCAGCACGGTCGGCAGGGCCGGGTCGCGCTCGGCCAGCCGGCGCTCGGTCTCGACGACCCGGGCGTCGCACCACGCCTCCCGGCTCGGGTGGGGATCGGGGTGCAGCAGCGCCTCGTCCGTGCACACCACCCCGGCCTCGTACGCCAGCGCCAGCGACTGCTCCTTGGTGTTCGCCTCGGGCACCCGGAAGGTGTAGTCGTAGAGCACGAAGAGCGGGGCGATCGTGGCCGGGCCGCCGTCGCCGTCCCACACCGGGTACGGGTCCTCCGGGGTGACGACACCCAACCGCCGGCACAGCCGTACCAGCTCGCGGTAGCGCTCCTCGCCGCGCAGCCGCACCGGATCGTCGGGCGGTGTCCACAGCTCGTGGTTGCCCGGCGCCCAGACCACTCTCGCGAACCGACTGCTGAGCAGCCCGAGCGCCCACTCGATGTCGGCGAACCGCTCAGCCACGTCGCCGGCGACGAGCAGCCAGTCGCCGTCGTTGTCCGGGTGCAGCTCCCGTACGAACGAGCGGTTCTCCGGATAGCCGACGTGCAGGTCGCTGACGGCCCGCAGCCGGGGCGGATGACTCACGCCCCGAGGCTAGGCCGGCGCGGCCCGGTCGGGACACCCCTGTCCGGTCCGTGTCGCGCCACACCTGGCGGCGGGCACTCCGGTGGTCGGCATATCCGTCGACCGCCCGGGAAAGCGCTGGTGTCCGACAGCCGAACCGGAGCAGGAGTGAAACATGCCTTTCATCACCGTGGGAACGGAAAATTCCGCACCCATCGACCTGTACTACGAGGATCACGGGTCCGGTAAGCCAGTGGTGCTGATCCACGGCTTCCCGTTCAACGGGGCGACCTGGGAGAAGTCGACCACCGCGCTGCTGAACGCCGGATACCGGACGATCACCTACGATCGGCGCGGTTTCGGCAACTCCGCCCAGCCGGCATTCGGGTACGACTACAACACCTTCGCCGCGGACCTCGACGTGCTGATGACCGAACTGGATCTGCGCGACGCGACCCTGATCGGTCACTCGATGGGCACCGGCGAGGTGATCCGCTACCTGGGCAACTACGGCTCGCAGCGGGTGAGCCGGGCCGTGGTGGTCAGCCCGCTGCAACCAATGCTGGCCAAAGCCAAGGACAATCCGGAAGGCGTTGACCCGAGCCTCTTCAAGGGTTTCCAGCAGGCCATCATCAAGGACCGCTTCGCCTACCTGACCCAGTTCTGCGACGCGTTCTTCAACTACAGCGAGAACAAGGGCAAGCTGGTCAGCGAGGAGGCGTACCGGGCGCACTGGCAGATCGGTGCGATGGCCTCCGCCAAGGGCACCCATGACAGCGTGGACGCCTGGCAGGAGGACTTCCGTCCCGATCTGCCGAAGATCGACGTGCCGCTGCTGATCGTGCAGGGCGACAAGGACAACGTGTTGCCCTACCCGGTGACCGGCCAGCGGCTCGCGCCGATGACGCCGACGTCCCAACTCATCACGCTCAAGGGCGCGCCGCACGGTCTCCCGTGGACCAACGCCGACGACGTCAACAAGGCGATCATGGACTTCATGAAGCAGCCGGCGAAGGCTCGCGCCTGACCCGTACCGGTAGCCGATCGGACACCAGTGCCGCGAGGACGCCGCGACACCCGGCCCCGCTGGGCCGGGTGTCGTCGGCGGTCAGGGCCGGCGGGCCACCACGGCGCCGTTGGCGCCGGGGGCGTCGAACGGCACGGTGCGGGCGTCGACGAAGCCGGCGTCGGAGAGCCAGGCGGCATACTCGGCGCCCGAGTAGTTCCGGCCGCCCTCGGTTTCGACCAGCATGTTCATGCCCATCAGGGCAGCCTCCGGCGGCCCGGTGCGCTCGTCGTTGAGCAGCAGCTCGCAGACGACGATCGCCCCGCCGGGCGGCAGCGCCGCGTGGCACCGGGCCAGCAGCGCCCGGTTCGTCGGCTCGTCCCAGTCGTGCAGGATCATGCTGAGCAGGATGACGTCGTGTCCGCCCGGTAGCGCCGGGTCGGCCAGGAAGTCGCCGGCAACCGCGCCGATCCGAGCGGTCAGACCGGCACCCGCGATCCGCTCCTCGGCCCGTACGCAGACGTGTGGCAGGTCCAGCACGGTCGCCCGCAGCTCGGGCAGCCGGCGGCAGAGCTCGATCGGGAACGCGCCGGCGCCGCCGCCCACGTCGAGCAGCCGGCGGTACGGCGAGAAGTCGTACGCCTCGGCCAGCGCACCGGCGGTGAAGCTGGACGTGGAGTACATGGCGTCCCAGAACTGCGCCAGCATCTCCGGGTCGGCGGTGTCGAACATCGACTCCTGGGCCTGCGGGTCCCAGGTCAGTGGCCGGTCGGTGCGCAGCGCCTCGCCGATGCGGTGCCAGGGCAGGTAGGTACGCAGGTCCGAGTAGCGGACCTGGGCTCCGAAGTAGTACGGGCGGCCCTCCACCAGGAACTGCTCGGCCAGCTCGGAGTTGCGGTAGCCGTCACCGGCCTTCTCCAACAGCCCGAGTGAGGCGCTCGCGGCCAACAGCAGGTCGGCCGGGCGATCGGCCAACCCGAACTCGGCGGCGGCCTGCTCGACGGTCACCGTCCGGCCGTCGGCGAGTCGGGTGAACAGGCCGAGCTCAACGCCGGCCGCGAGGGTCTTGAAACCCCAGACGCCGGCCACCAGGCTCATGAGGGGAGTCGGAGTGATCATGGTGAATATAAGATCACAGATATCGTCCGTCCACGATGGGCGGACGGCGGTCGATCAGGCCCGGATCAGCGTGACCGGGCGGCGTGTGGACGAGCACCACCACAGCGGGCTGCCGGATGCCTCGGCTAGCGGGTTCGGCCGGCCAGGCGACGGCCGACGCGGCGTGCGCCGAGGCTCACCAGCGTGCTGCCGATCGCCATCCCGACCAGCACCAGGATCGCCCCGACGGCCCACAGTCCGCTGTCGTCGGTCGACGCGGCCTGCCACGACCATGGCACCGTGAAGGCCACCGTCATCACCGGCGCCACCAGCCACGGACTGAGCCGCCGGACGGCGAGGGCGGCGAGCAGCACGAGGGTCAGCACGCAGCCGATCACCTGCCACGGCGCGTACGGGCCGCTGGACGACCCGGTCTCCGGGTCGACGGTGTACTCGGTGTCCCAGCCCAGCCAGAGCAACCACACCCCGACCGTGGCCGCCGCCAGGAACAGGGCCCCGAGCAGTGGGCGCATACCCCTCATCGCTGTCATCCGGAGATCATCCCCCCGCTCGGGGCGGTTCGGGAATGAGCACCGGTACCCATCCTGCCAGCGCCGAGCGGGTCACCGGCCGAGGTCGACGCTCAGGGGGTCTTCGGTCCGGTGAGCCGGTAGCCGTCCTCGGTGAGGGTGCGGGTCATGTGCTGTGCGTACCACTGCGGCCAGTCTGGGTCGGTCCGACCCAGCTCCTTCTCGTACTCGCCGTGCGCCTCCGCGGCTCGCTTGAGCGCGTCCAACAGGACCTCCGTCGTCGGGTCCATCGCCGTTTCCTCCCTGCTCGCGAGCTGCTGAAGCCTCACCCTAGGCGGGCGGGGCGGCGGGCGAGCCGGGAACAGCCGGTTCGGGACCGACCGGACCGACGACGGCGGCGGTTGCTCCCGGCCTGGGTCGCGTGCCGCCGAACCTGGCGGACGGTCTGCGCCGGTCAGGTGCCCGGCGCGGGGCCGGTGGAGTCGCGGACGACCAGCAGGTGCCCGGTGGCGCGACGCCGGGGACGCGTCGAGCGGGGCTTGAGCGCGAGGGTGAGTGCCGTGCGACCCATCTCGGTCATCGGCAGCCGGATGGTGGTGAGGCTGGGCGCGAGATCGGCCGCCACGGAGACGTCGTCGAACCCGACGACGGACATCCGCTCGGGCACCGGGACGCGGCGCGACCGCAGCGTCGACAGCACCCCGATCGCCATCGCATCGTTGAGCGCGATGATCGCGGTCGTCTCGGGGTGCTCGTTCAGGATCTGCTCGGTGGCCGCCCGGCCGCCGCCGCGGGTGAAGTCGCCGTGCACGACGGCGAGGTCGGCCGGGGACAACCCGCGCTGCCGCAGCGCCGACGAGACGCCGGCGAGCCGGTCGGCGACCGTGGTGAGACCGGCGCTGCCCGCGGCGACCGCGATCCGCTGGTGGCCGAGGTCCACCAGGTGCTGGGCGAGCGCCCGGCCGCCGGCCTCGTTGTCCGGCAGGACGGCGTCGACGCCGAGCGCGTGCCGCCCGATGGCGGCGACCCGGCCGCCGTGGTCCTGGAACGCCGCCAACTCGGCGCGGGCCTCGGCCTCCACCCGCGGGTCGTCGTACCCTGAGCCGCTGATCAGGATGATGCCGACCCGCTGGGCGATGAGATGGCGGAGCTGTTGCAGCTCGTAGTCGGGGTCCCGACCGGACTGACAGATCTGCACCAGCAGCCCCTGCTCGGCGGCGACCTGGATGACCCCGCTGGCGATCTCGGAGAAGTACGGGTCGTCGACCTGGTGGACGATCAACCCCACCGTGGAGCTGGCGCCGCTGGCGAGGGTGCGGGCGTACGGGTTGGCGACGTACCCCAGCTCGCGGGCGACCTGCCGGACCCGGTCGGCCACCTCCGCGCTGACCCCCTCGCGGCCGGCGAGGGCCCGGGAGGCGGTCGCCAGCGAGACGTCGGCGCGGTCCGCCACGTCCACGAGCCGAGTTCGCTGGCCTGCCCTGGGCATCCGCAACTCCCTGGAACATCCATGTCACCTGATCTCTTGCCAGTGACGATTGTCGAAGCCTAGGGTACGTAAGCGCTTACGTAAGCGCTTACGTTAGTCGGCACCGGCGTGCCGCGAAATGAGGTGAACGCGATGTCCAGGGCCAGAAGAGCCGCCGTCGCCACCGTCTCCCTCCTGGCGGTCGGCGTGCTGACCGGCACGGGGGCGCCACCGGCACAGGCGGACCGGAACCATCCGTCCGATGTCCACCCGGCCCTGCGAGCGCACCTGGTCGCCGCGTACGACTTCGACCACCCGGTGCCGGGCGACCCCGCGCTGGAGCGCGACCAGGGTCGCTCCGGGACCGAGATCGAGCTGATCAACGGCGGTCCCGCCATGCGGGTGGCCGACCACGCCTACCGGGGCAGCGGCAGGGCGCTGCAGACCCGGCAGGTCGACCCGGCGGTGGCCGGCAACGACGACTGGAAGGCCGGCACCTGGTCGGCCAGCGGGGTGCGGACGCTCCGCGCCTTCAACGCCACCGCCGGCACCACCGTGATGGGCTGGTTCAAGCTGCAGATGGACAGCCCGCTGCCCAACTCCACCACCGCCGACCCGAACGATCGCTTCAACGCCATCGGGCTGGCCGGAGTGTTGACCGGCGACTCCGACGGCCACGGCGTCCGGGCCCTGCTGGAGCTGATCGACGTCAACGGGGAGCTGCGGCTGGTCGCGCTCGGCCGGCGGCTCGACGGCGGCAACTCGCAGACGTTCGCCGCCAGCCAGGACTGGCGGGACCTGCTGCCGGCGGGGGAGTGGGTGCACCTCGCCGCCACCTTCGACTTCGCCACCGGCGCCCTCGCCCTCTACCGCAACGGCGAACCGGTGGACGGCTTCTACACCCGCACCGACGACCCGTGGCTCGTGTCGGGGCCCGGCCCGCACGTGACCACCGCCTCCGACCCCCGGGGCATCAAGATCGGCGGAAGCTTCCCCCAGGACACGCTGGAGCGCAATCCGTGCGACTGCCGCATGGACGGCCTGATGTTCCTCGACAGCGTGGTCTCCGCGAGCGACGTGCGGAGGCAGTACCGCCACCTGGCCCGCTGACCACCCTCGGCACCGTCCCACCGAGAAGGAGACACGCGTGCTCACCCTCCACGACAGCGCCCGCAGGATCCGCGGACCCGTACTGACGGCCGGTCTCACCGCCCTCGTGCTGGTCCTGTCCACCCTGCTCGCGACGCCCGCCCAGGCCGCCGGGGCGGTCTACGACCCGGTCCCCGAGATGCCGATCCAGTCGCGGCTCGGGCTGGTCCTCAGCGAGTACGCCAGCTTCCCGCAGTCGTACCCCAACCCGGCCCCGACCGATCAGCGGCTCATGCGGACCGCCCGGATCAACACCATCATGGAGGTGCCCGACGGCTCCGGCCGGCGTGCCGTGCCCGACCTGAACGGCAGCCTCTACCTGGTCGAGGGTGGCGTGCCGCACGTCTACCTCGACGTGGCGGCGACGTTCGCGCCGCAGTTCTTCTCCGGCCGTGGCCTGGGCCAGGGCTTCGGGTACGTCGCCTTCCACCCGGAGTTCGGCGCCAACGGCCGGTTCTACACCATCCACACCGAGTCGGCCTCGGCGGCGACCACGCCGCCGGACTACGCCCAGCCCGGCACGATCTACCACGGTGTCATCACCGAGTGGACGGCGACCGACCCGGCCGCCGACACGTTCGCCGGTACCCGGCGGGAGGTGCTGCGCATCGGCTTCGGTGGCCAGGTGCACGGCATCCAGGAGATCAACTTCAATCCCACCGCGAAGCGCCACGACGCCGACTACGGCCTGCTGTACCTGGCGGTCGGCGACGGTGGCCTGGGTGTGCGCAACACCGACCCGCAGAACCTGGGCCTGCCGCACGGCAAGCTGCTGCGGATCGATCCGCGAGGCACCACCTCCGCCAACGGGCGGTACGGCATCCCCGCCACGAACCCGTTCGTCGGCCGGGCCGGCGCGCTCGGTGAGATCTACGCCCTGGGCTTCCGCGACCCGCACCGCTTCAGCTGGGACCGGGCGACCGGGCGGATGTACCTCGGGCACATCGGTGAGCACGCCATCGAGGCGATCTACGAGGTGCGTGCCGGCGACAACTTCGGCTGGAGCGGGCGCGAGGGATCCTTCGTCTTCGACAAGACGGCTACGAACCCCTGCGACCGGCTGTTCCCGCTGCCCGCCGACGACGACCAGTACGGGTACACGTACCCGGTCGCCGCGTACGACCACGACCCCGCCGCGGGCTGGAACTGCACCGCCGACGTCGGCGTCGCGGTGGCCGGCGGGTTCGTCTACCGAGGTCGCGCCCTGCCGGCGCTGCGCGGGAAGTACGTCTTCGGTGACCTGGTCGACGGCCGGGTGCTCTACACCGAGGCGAACGAGATGCGTCGCGGCCGGGGCCTGGCCCCGATCCACCAGCTCGCCCTGTTCGACACCGCCGGCAGCCCGGTCCGGATGCGGGACCTGTCCGGGCCCGGCGCCCCCGGTGACCCCAACCGCGTCGACCTGCGCTTCGGCACCGACGCCGCCGGTGAGCTCTATGTGGTCGCCAAGGCCAACGGAAAGATCTGGAAGGTCACCGGCACCCGGGTCTTCGCCAGCGGCGACGTCGGGAACACCACCCTGCGCCGCACCGCGGGGGCCTCGAACTGGGCGCCGGTAACCCCGGCGAAGTGGCAGTTCACCCGCGACCAGGTCATCCTCGCCGAGGCCGGAGTCAGCCGGCCCGGGCCGCGCCGGCCGTTCGAGTACGCCGTACTGACCGGCGGTCCGGAGTGGTCGTCGGTCGAGGTCGAGGCGCGGGTACGGCTCGACACGCCGGTGGAGGTCAGCAACCGGGACGTGATCATCGTCTTCGGCTGGCGCTCGGACACCGAGTTCTACTACGCCCACCTCTCCACCGACAATACGATCTATCCGCACAACGGGATCTTCAAGGTCAACAATGCCGACCGGGAGCGCATCGACCACCAGTGGAACGGCCGGTCCCGTGGCGCCAACCCGGCGATCACCGATGCCGACTGGCACCGCGTACGGGTCGTCCACCTGCCGGCCACCGGCGAGATCGCGGTCTACGTCGACGGGCACCGGGACCCGCTGATGACCGCGAAGGACACCACGTTCGGCTCCGGGCGGGTGGGCTTCGGCTCGTTCGACAACGTGGGTCGACTGCGGAACCTGACCGTCACCGGCACTCCGGCCTGACCTCGTCGCGTGGGGACGGCGGCGCCCGTGCCGCCGTCCCCACCGTCACGACCACCGGCCGCGGGGCCGCCGACCGCCGGGTCCGCCGAGCCGGCCCGGAGGGTGCCGTCCGGTTCGTAGAATCCGTCCATGCCGCAGATCGTCGAGTTGCTGGCCTCGCCCGTGCACCGCTTCCTGGGCCGGCCCACCGACGGCCCGGCGCCGGCGCCGCCCGGTGAGCTGGTCGACGTGGTCCGGATCCGGGCCGGCCTCGGCATCGTCGGCGACCGGTACTTCGGCCAGCCCGCGCACCGCGACGCCAGCGTGACGGTGATCGCCCGGGAGTCGTTGCCACCCGGCGTCGGCCTGGCGGAGGTCCGGCGCAACGTCCTCACCACCGGCATCGCGGTGGACGAGCTGATCGGCAAGGTGCTGGTCCTGGACTCCGGTGACGGCCCGGTCAGCCTGCGGGTCAACCGGGCCGCCCGGCCGTGCGCGTGGATGGACGTCACGGTCGGCCCGGGGGCGTGGAAGGCGCTGCGCACCACCGGCGGCATCCGCTGCACACCACTCACCGACGGCACCCTGCGCATCGGGCCGGTCGACGTCACCATCGAGCGGTCGCCCGCGCCCTAGTGCCGGCGAGCGCCATCCGTCCATCATGGTGTCCAGGGTCGGCCGGGCCGGGTGAAGCCGTGGTACCCGTCGGTTAGGCTCGGCCCGTTCGGCCTTTGGGGAGGGCACATGGCGGCGGATCAGGTCAGCGGCGACTTCAGCCGCATGTTGGACGCGACGATGCAGGCGCTGGCGGCGGTCAGCGCTCCGACCGACGACGTACCGGCCGACCCGCCGGCCGGCGAGGCAGCGGACGGCCAGGTCCGCGCCGAGCTGGGCCCGGACGGTCGGCTGCGCTCGCTCTGGGTGGAGCCCCGGCTGATGCGGCTCGGTTCGGTGGAGCTGACCGAACACATCACCACCGCCGTCAACGCGGCGATCGACGCGATGCGGGGTGCCACGGTGCCCCCGCAGGTCGGTGACCTGACGCAGCTGCGGGAGCAGTTGGCGGAGGTCCGGGACACGGCGGTGCCGCGCCTGGGGTCGTTCCTCCAGGCACTGACCGATGCGCAGGAGCGGATGGTCCGGGGCGGCCCGAAATGAGCGGCGACGGCTTCGAGGTGGAGCCGCAGTCGATGCGCGACGCCGGCGGGACCGTCTCCGATGTCGCCAGCCGATTCCTCGACGAGTTGGACGGCTTCGAGGCGCAGATGGCCGGTTACGGCGAGCCGTGGGGCGCCGACGACATCGGTTCGCTGATCGGGGCCGCCTACACCGGTGTCGCCGCGTACGTCTTCGACTGCATCGGGATCGCGGCGGAGGAGATCGGCTCGGCCGGTGGCGATCTGACCACCATGGCCGACGCGTACGACCGGGTCGACGAGGACGGCGCGGGCACGATGCGCTCGCTGGCCGGCGGATTGGGGTAGCGGAGTGGGCTTGCAGCTGCCGGGTGAGTTGGTCACCGCGCTGAGCTGGATCGGCTACTCCTGGCCGGAGGGCGACGAGGAGAAGCTCTTCGAGATGGGCCAGGCGTGGATCGACTTCGCCGGCCGGATCGGCGCCACGGCCGGCGAGGCGGACGCGGGCGCGACCCAGGTGTGGTCGCAGAACCTCGGCCCGGCGGTGCAGGCGTTCCAGGGCTGGTGGACCGGTGAGCAGAGTGGGCCGTCGGTGCTTCGGGACGCTGCTCAGGCGGCCGTCATTCTCGGCGCCGGCCTGATCATCTGCGCGGCGATCGTCCTGGCGTTGAAGATTCAGGTGATCGTGCAGCTGGCGATCCTCGCGTTTCAGGTGGCGCAGGCGATCGCGACCGCGGTGGCCACCTTCGGGGCCACGCTGGCCGAGATCCCGATCTTTCAGATGATCACTCGCGAGATCGTCGGTCTGCTGATCGACCAGGTCATCGGGCAGCTTCTCGATGCCTAGCAAGCCGAGGAGTGGTCGCGGCGCGGCCCCGAAGCCGGCCGCCGGCAAGATCGTCAGCGCGGCCGTCAAGAAGCTCGAGAAGCCGAAGGTCCGGGTGACCGGGCCGGATCACAGCCTGCCGACGAAGGTGATCCAGGTCACGCGCAAGGACTTCCACGCCACCTCGCAGTTCCGGCGCAAGATGGCGGCGCTGCAGAAGCTCAGCGACGAGGGCAAGCTCTACAAGGCCACCAACCCGGTCGAGCGGGACAAGAGCATCACCGACGGTTACAAGGAGCGGATCCGGCAGAAGATCTGGGACAAGTACTGGCCACACGACAAGGATCTGGCCAACCGGCTGAGTGAACGGCTCAGCAGCTACCACCCGGACCACGTGTGGGAGCTCCAACTCGGTGGGCCGGACACCGTTGAGAATCTCAAGTTGCTGCATGGTAGAACCAACACGGACATCGGCTCGCAGATCTGGGGGCAGATCCAGAACTTGCCGGACGGCACCCCGATCCGAATAGAGGTGGTGGATTGACCCCCGAGCTGCACCAGCTCATCGAGGAGCTGCGGGCCGACCTGGTTGAGGACCAGCCGGCAAATCTGGGGTACGCCCAGTTCGGCGACGGCGCGGCCACCGACGCCCTGCCGGCCGACCTTCCGGCGGGCCTGCGGGACCTCCTGCTGGTGGCCGACGGGCTGCGCGCCGGTCGGATCGAGTTGGCGTCCACATCGACCCTCGCCGGCATCCAGTACCACCTCGACTACGCGCCGGCCTTCTCCTCCATTCCCGAGGACCGGGCGGGGTGGCTGGTGATCGGCACCCACAGCGACGAGCCGATCTTCATGGATCGCGGCACCGGCGCCATCTGGTACTTCACGCCGACCGGCACCGAGTGGTTCATGTCGGACGCCTTCGAGGAGCTCGCCCCCGACCTCGACTCCTTCGTGCACTACTACCTGCTCGGCCCGGGCTACGCCGAGCTGACCCCCGCCGACGACCGATGGTGGGCCTTCCTCGGCCAGCAGGGCCTGCTCGACGAGGACGACGAAGAAGAGGCGGACGACCCCGACGCGGAGCCCGGGCGGTGACGGTCACCCGCGAGGAGTTGGTCGCGCTGTGGGGCGAGCGGGGCGTCATCTACTTCCCCGACCAGCGCTTCGACGCGATCCTGGGCCCGTTGGGGCCGGAGACGTTCCCGCCGTACGGCGCCCTGCCGGTCGAGGTGCCGATCCTGTTCACGGTCGACGTCTCCGCCCCCGACGTGGAGCTCTTCTCCACCCTGCGGATCGAGGTGGGCGACGAGGCGCCGCGCGCGTACGTCGTGCTGGGCAGCTCGCCCGAGGACCCGATGCTGCTGTTCTGCCTGGAGGCGGCGACCGGCGCGGTGGTGCTGCTCGACCTGCAGACGCCGAACCTGGAGACGGTCAACAGCAGCTTCGCCGCGTTCGTGGAGTTCCTGTACCGGCTGGGCCAGCTCATCGCCACCGACCCGGGTGGCCGGGAGCGGGCGGCCCGTGCCGCGCGGATTCGCATCGATCTGCGGGAGGTCGACCCGACGGCGTTCGCCGAGCCGGAATCCTGGTGGAGCCTGGCGTTCGACGAGCTGGAGTCCACGACCTGAGCCGGCGGGTCAGACCGGGCTGATGTGTGCGGCCAGCACCCGCCAGCCGTGTCTGTCGTCGTGGACCCAGGTCCGGGTGTACCGCAGGCGCGCCGCGAACGGCACGCCGTCGTACACCCCGGCCACCCGGCCCAGGAAGAACGTCACCCCGGTCGACCCGACGACGAGCAGGTCCAGTTCCTCCTCGACCAGCTCCTGGACGACCGAGGTCCGGTCCCGGTGCGCGGTCAGGTCGTCCCGCTTGGTGAGCTTGCCGCCGTCCGGGCCGATGGCGATCAGCTGGTCGACGAGCAACTGGTCGAGGGCCGCGACGTCGCCGGCCCGCTGGGCGGCCTGCAGGGTGCGCTCAGCGTCGAACAGTTCCGCCTCGCGTTCGCTGTCCGGCATGGTGCCGTCCTCCTGATCAGGGTCCACCCGGCGCCACCGTCCGGCCGGGCTGTCCGCATTGTGGCAGCCGGCGTGGCCCCAACGGGTGCGGATCGACCCGGCACGCTGGCCGTGCGCGTACTGCCCCGAGCCGCCGGGTCACAGGCCGAGCCGGATGCGGACGACCGTCCCCTCCGGCTCGGCCAGCACGGCGACCTCGTCGCAGACCTGCTCGACGATCGCCAGCCCTCGACCCCGTACCGCGTCGGCCGGCGGCATGTCGCGGCCGAACGCCCGCATCGGCCCCTGGTCGACGACATCGCAGATCAGCTGATCGGCCTCGGCCCAGAGCCGGACCCGGCCGCCGCCGGTCGTGTGCTGCAAGGTGTTGGTGGCCAGCTCACTGACCGCCAACGTCAGCAACTCCACCCGGTGCGGCGGCAGGCCCCGAGCGAGTGCCCCGGTGCAGACGAACGCGCGCAGCGCGTGCAGGTCGGTCGCCGCCTGGTACGCCATGGTGTCCGGGATCCGAGCGGACGCGTACTGCTCGGTGAGCTTGCGGGCCTCCCGCCGGTCGGACGGCATCAGCCCACCAGACGCGGGTCGTCGACGGTCGGACGCAGCGGGTTGCCAACGCTGGTGATGTCCAGCGCGCTGGTCAGCTCGTCCCGGACGGCCAGGTCGCACTCACCGTTCAGCGCCACCACGATCCGGCCGGGTGCCGCGGACGTGCGGGCCTCGAAGTGCGCCATCGGTCAGCAGCACCCTTCCTCGTTGCAACAGCCGTTGTCGGCACATCATGTCATCCGCTGGCTGGCCGGCCGTGTCCTCCGTTTCGGCGGCGATGGAGGGCGGCCGTGCCGAACCGGATCGGGCGGTCACTACGGGCGGATGTTCAGGGCGCCGATCAGACCGTCGCGCAGCGTGAACCGGTATCGCAGCTCGATCGGGCTGCCGGGAAAGCTGCCCGACACCCGGGTGAGCACCAGGTACGAGTCGCCCGCCTGCGGCGTGACCTTCACCGGCTCGGCGGTGTACGAGTACGCCGCCGTCGTCCGCTCCCGCCAGGCGCGGATCGCGGCCCGTCCCTCGTGCAGCCGATCCTCGTCGGCCACGCTCGCGGTGTCCGTGAAGCAGGCGACGAACGCGTCCAGGTTGCCGTCGTCGACGGCCCGGAAGTACCGGTCGATCACGTCGGGCAGGTCGACCGCCATCTGCTCCTCCTGCGACGCAGGCCGCCGTCGGGCAGCCGCCGAGTTCCCCGTTCGACCTCACCGTACGAGACGCGGCCGGCGCCGCGCGGACCAACCCGGAGAACGCAGGTGGTACGGCAGCGCGCTGCTCTCGCGCAGAGGGACGACGCCTGGCCCGGGTTTGCCGCCGCTGGGCCCGGGTAGCCACCCGTCTCCGGAACGGGAAGGGCGGGGGCATGGCCGAGCTGACGTTCGTCGACAAGGTTGCGGCACGGGCGGGTGTTCCGCCGGAGCAGGCGCGCCCGCTGACCGAGGCCGTTCTGCGTACCCTCACCGAGCGGCTCAGCGGCGGGGAGGCGGCCGAGTTGGCCCCCCACCTGGCCCCTGAGCTGAGCCCGCTGCTGGTCAAGGCCGTCGAGCCGCCGGAAGCATTCGGCTACGACGAGTTCATGCGGCGGGTGGCTGACCGTGCCGGGACGGATCGATCCGCCGCCGAGCGGGGCGTCCGGGCCGTACTTCAGACGATGCACCGGGTGGTCGGGCACCGGGAGTTCGAGGACGTGCTGGCCCAACTGCCGGCCGACCTGGGGGCGCTGGCCCAGCCGTTGCCGCAGGGCCCCTGACCGACCGCCGCCACCAACGACCTGCGTCGGCCGTCCGGGGCGCGGCCCGACCGGTTGTCGGTCAGACCACGCCCCTACGACCGGCGGCAGGTGATCAGCCGACGCTGACCACCCACTTCTGGTGGGCGCCGTTCGCCCAGGTGCCGATCTGGATCTGGGTGCCGTTGGCGGTGCCCGCGCCAGCGACCTCCAGCACCTTGCCCGACTGCGGGTTGCGGATCGAGCCGTCGGACTGCCTCTGCCAAACCTGCGCGCCGGTGCCGTTGCAGGTCCAGAGCTGGACCTTCGTGCCGTTGGCGGTGCCGCCGTTGTCCACGTCCAGGCACTTGCCCAGCGCCCGGTAGGTGTCGCCGACCCGGCTCCACGACTGCGCGCCGGTGCCGTTGCAGGTGTAGAGCTGGATCTTCGTGCCGTCCGCGGTGCCGGAGTTGCTGATGTCCAGGCACTTGCCGCCGATCCCGGTGATGGGCCCGCTGGTCGGTGGCGGGGTGCTGCCCGGGATGGCGTTGAGCGTGTACCACGCCTCGGTGCTCCAGAGCGACTGGCCGCTGGTGGAGGTGAACGGGCGCGGCGAGCGCAGATGCACCACCCGGCCGGCCTTGCGACCGTTGACGGCCAGGGTGACCTTCTTCCCGTCCGCCGAGAGGGTGGCCGAGGTGACGGTCAGCGTCTCCTCGTCGATCTTCGGGCCGCCGTAGCTGGCCGTCGGCTGGTACCGCCACTGCTTGACCTTGTAGCGCGCGGCCAGCTCGGCGGCGGTCTCCGCCGAGACCGGCTGGGTGTACTCCAACTCGAAGCCGGCCTCGGTGGCCCGCATGGCCAGCATCTCGAAGGCGTTGGTGCTGTTCGGGGTGAGCTTCTGCAGGCCGTACGACAGCTTGCCGGTCTGACCCCAGTTGCCGCCCGCGCCGAGCCCGCCGACGTAGATCGCGCCGTCCGGGCCGAGGTTCACCTCGGAGACGCCCGCCTCCAGGCCCTGGGTGAGCCGGAACAGGGCGCCCTGGTACTCGCCGTTGACCTTCTCCACGTAGGCCCTCTGGAGGCCGCCGTAGGTCACGTCGCCGATGACGAACTGGCCGGCGTACCGGCCGCTGGTCAGGTACAGCGGGGTGCTGGGTGAGTTGGCGATCTCGTTCTGCGGCATCCAGAGCACCGGCGCGGTGACCGGGTTGGTGTCGAACGGGCCGGCCGGGTTCATGTAGTGGTTGAAGAACCGACCCTGCTTGATGTGCACCAACTTCGACGAGGGCAGCCAGCCGCCCTGGTTGTCGGTGACGAAGATGCCGCCCTCCGGGCCCCAGCCGATGCCGTGCGGGGTCCGCAACCCTCCGGCGACGTAGCTGACCGCGCCGGTGTCCTTGTTGACCTTGAGGGTGGTGCCGCGGTTCACGGCCGGCTGCGGGTTGGTGGTGGCGCCACCGGAGTTGATCGACACCGAGAGGTTCAGGTAGAAGAACCCGTCCTGGTAGAGCAGGCCGAACGCGAACTCGTGGAAGTTCCCGCCGTACGGCCAGGTGGCGACGGTGTCGAGGCGGTCGGCCACCTCGTCGCCGGTGGTGTCCAGCAGCCGGGTCAGCCGCTGCTTCTCCGAGACGTAGACCACCCCGTCAACGATCTTGAGCCCCATCGGTTCCTTGAGGCCCCCGGCGATCTTCTTGGTGGTCACGTTGCCCGGCCCGGTCGCGCCGCCGGTGTTGCCCATGATCCACACCTCGCCGTCCTGGGAGGTGCCGGACTGGTCGCTGCCGCCCCAGGTGGAGATGACCAGTCGACCGTCGGCGAGCCAGTCCATCCCGGTGACCTTCGGCTGGAAGCCGGTGGGCCGCAGGTTGGTCAGCGTGTAGCCGGGGTGCACAGCGGTCAGCGGCAGGCCGTCACCGGGGGAGTCGGTGACCCCCTCGCACTCCTTGCGGCCCGGCGCGGTCACCCGGACCACACCGGCGTCGGTGCTCAGCGCCGAGTTCGGCACGACAACGAAGGACGACGAGCCGGGCGTCTTCCACTCCAGGGTGATCTGCTGCCCGCCGTCGCGCTCGAAATGATCGATCCGCAGCGGGTGCAGCCCGGCGGTGAGGGTGACGGTGCCCTCCTTGGGCGGCGTCGCGCCGTGCAGGCCGTCGTGGTTGATCACCACGGCGTTGTCGATCGACAGCTTGGATCCGTCGTCGCTGCTCAGCCGGAACGTGTAGCTGCCGGCCTCGGTGGTGGTGATGTTGCCGAGCACCTGCGAGGCGAAGTAGTTGTCGAAGCCGAAGTCGGCGGTCGACGTCCAGTTGATCGTGGACATCAGCTTGTCCACGTTCGGGGTCTGCGCGGGCTTGAGGGTGCAGAGTTCGGAGAGCGGAACCTGCACGTCGAAGACGCGCAGCGTGACGCCCGGTTCCTGCTCGGGGGCGGCGTCGGCCGGGTCGGCCCAGAAGCCGGCGGCGAGGACGAGTGCCAGTGCGCCCAGGACAGGACTGCGGAATCGGCGTAGCAGCCGTGTGCCCATCGTTCCTCCAGGAGGGATAGGAGTATCCGACGGCCGGCGCTGATCAGTGGTGGAGGCGGTGGCCGCCGGCCCGGATCCGAAACGTCCTCGACGCCGACGAGTGACGATTTGGAAACACCGGGCTGATGGGTCGAGACATTAAGGTGCTTCGATTGATCTGTCCATGCCTTTGCATCGATGCATCAAAAGTTCCCGATGCCTGTGCGAAAGTTCGCGGTGGTAGGCCGGAAATGCCCGGTGCGGCGGGTGCCGAGACCTACCGCCGCCCACGCCGGGCCGGACCACCAGCCCGGTTGCCGGGTTTGCGGGCGGGGGTGCCAGGTTTGCGGGCAACGGTGGCGGGCCGGCGGCTCGGAGTGGCACCGGCGGGTCGGCGGCGGGCCGCCACCAGCACGACAACGGCGACCACCACGACGATCAGGGCCGGCACCAGCCACGGCGGCAACCCACCGCCCGACTCTTTCCCCGTGGCGCTGGCCGGCTCGCTCGCCGGGCCGCCGGTCGCGCCCGTGTCGGGGCTCGCGCCGACGGCGCCGGGACTCGCCGACGGGGTGCCCTCGACCAGGGCGAGCAGCGTGGGTGCGGGCCCGTCGGTGGGTGCCGTCCAACCGGCCGGCGCCGCCGTGCCGGAGCCCTGGTAGTCGAATGTGACGCTGCCACGCACCGCTTCACCGTCGGAGGCGACGGACAGGTAGCTGGCGGTGTACCGACCCTTCGCCGGCCAGTGCGCCACGGACACCATGGCAGGGAAGCCGGCGTGGTACAGCCGCGGCTCGAAGACCCCGTTGACCATGAAGTACTCCTGGACCGGCTTGTCCAACCGCTTCGGCTCGCCGTACGACCAGCCGTTGTCCACTCGGGACCCGTTCGGCCCGGTGACGGTGAAGTGGGCGTTGGACGCCGGCTTCTCGGTGAAGTACAACGCCACCTGCGCCAACGGCTCGCGGACCACCGTGCCGGTCAGCGGGGTCGAGGTCGCCAACTGGCCGTGCGCGGACGCCGGAACGGCCGGCAGCAGCAGCGTCACCACCAACGTCGCGGCCAGCGCCGCCACGGCACGGCTCAGAAGGTGACGGGCAGTGACCAGCCTCGATCGCATCCGTTCATCATGGTCATTTCCTCGCCGCCGAACAAGACGTAGAGTTCTCCTCCCCGACGATCAAATCGACAGCCGTCCCCCTCGCGTCGTTCGGAGTCCGCCCGTGTTCGTCCGTGCCCCCGGTTCCCGCATTCCCGCCGTCCTCGCCACCGGTGTCCTCACCGCCCTGCTCGCCACGGGCTGCGGGCAGAGCGACGACCCGTCCGTGGCCGACCCGTCGACGCTGCCGACGGCCGCAGCGCCGCCGACGACCACCACCGCGCCGGCCCTGCCGGACAGCCCCACACCCAGCGCCACCGCCAGCACGCCAGCGGTGGACCGGCAGATCACCGTCACGATCGCCAAGCGGCGGGTCAACCCGCCGACCGGGCGGATCACCGTGGACAAGGGCCAGTTGGTACGGATCACGGTCACCTCGGAGGTTTCCGACGAGCTGCACGTGCACGGCTACGAGCTGGGCGCCCGACTGCCGGCCGGCACGCCCGCCTCGGTGGAGTTCCGCGCCGAGAAGACCGGACTGTTCGAGGTGGAGACGCACGAGACCGAGCTGGTGCTGTTCCAGCTCGTCGTCCGCTGAGCACCATGACCGGCGCCCCAGCGGTGCTGGCGCATGGTGTCGGTGGTCGCCAGGATCTGCCGATCACGCTGCCGCAGCTCGTCATCGCCGCCGCCCTGGCCCTGGTCGTCACGTTCCTCGCGCTGGGCCTGCTCTGGCGCGAACCACGGCTCGACCGGGACGCGACCGGCGGCCGACCGGTGCCGCAGCGCCTGGCCCGGCTCGTTGACGCGCCCACGTTCCGGTGGGCACTGCGCGGCGTGGGCCTGCTCGCCGCCGGCTGGTTCTGCCTGGGCCTGCTGGCCGGGCCGGACACCCCGGACAATCCGACGGCCGGCGCGCTCTACGTGCTGCTCTGGGTCGGGCTGGTGCCCGTGTCGCTGGTGCTCGGCCCGGTGTGGCGGACGGTCAACCCGCTGCGTACCGTGCACCTGCTCGCCGCGCTGGCGGCGCGGCGTGATCCGGCGAGCGGCGTCCGTGAGCTGCCGGCCGGCCTGGGGCTCTGGCCGGCCGCCGTCACCCTGTTCGGGTTCGTCTGGCTGGAGCTGGTCGCACCCGAGAGGGCCACCCTGCCGGTCATCACCGCCTGGCTCGCCGGGTACGCCGTGGTCATGCTGGCCGGGGCGGCGTTGTTCGGTGCGGGCTGGTTCGACCGGGCCGACCCGTTCGAGGTGTACAGCGGGCTGGTCGGCCAACTCGCCCCGGTCGGCCGGGCCGCGGACGGCGTGCTGGTGTGGCGCAACCCGCTCGACGGGATAGCCGGGCTGCGGCCCCGACCCGGGCTGGTCGCCGTGGTGGTCGTACTGCTCGGCTCGACCATGTTCGACAGCCTCTCCAACGCGCCGGCCTGGCTGCGCTTCAGTCAGGAGAACGGCCTGCCGGCGGCGGTCACCGGCAGCGTCGGGCTGATCCTGGTCATCGCCGCCGTCGCCGCGGCGTACCTCGCCGCCACCGTCGCCGCGGCCCGGATCGGCCAACCCGGCGCGGCTTCGGTCGACGGTGCCGGCTCGGTCGACGGTGCCGGCTCGGGTCGCGGGGTGCCGGGCGAGCTTGTCCACTCGATCGTGCCGATCGCGGCGGGCTACCTGGTGGCGCACTACTACTCGCTGCTGATCCTGGAAGGTCAGCGCACCGTCGCGCTGCTCTCCGACCCCCTCGACACCGGCGCCAACTGGCTCGGCACCGCCGACTGGCAGCCGTACACCGGTCTGGTCACCCCCTCCGGCGTGGCCAGCCTCCAGATCACCGTCATCATCCTCGGGCACCTGCTCGGCACGCTGCTCGCCCACGACCGGGCCCTGTACCTGTTCCCCCGTGCCCGAGCGGTGGCCGGTCAGCTCCCGCTGCTGGCGCTGATGGTCGCCTACACCGTCGCCGGGCTGCTGCTGCTCTACGCCGGGTAGGGCCGCCGCCGGCCGGGCGACCCGGGTTCGGGGCGGTGTTTGGCCACGGGTGAGGATGGGGCGTGGACACGGATCTTCGCCGCTACCTCGACGAGCTGGTCGACGCCGCCCAGGGCGTGCTCGGCGACGACCTGGTGGGCGCGTACGCGGCCGGCTCGGTGGGGCTCGGCGCGTACCAGGCCGGACGCAGCGATGTGGACGTGGCGCTGGTCTGCGCCGGGCCGCTGACCGAGGCAGACAAGCGGGCGCTGGTGGCGCGGCTGCGACACGAGGCGCTGCCCTGTCCGGCACGCGGGCTGGAGTTGGTCGCGTACCAACGGGCGGTGGCCGCCGCCGGTAGCCCGGAGCCCGGCTTCGAGGTCGAGCTGAACACCGGCTCCGGAATGACGTTCCGGTGCACCCTCGACCCGGCGGACCGGCCGGCGACCGACGGCCGGTTCTGGTACGGGCTGGACCGCAGCATCCTGCACCAGAGCGGGCTGCCACTACTCGGGCCGCCAGCCGGCGAGGTCTTCGCGGACCTCGACCCGACCGACCTGCGTCGCCTGCTGATCGAGGCGCTGACCTGGTGGCTGGCCCTGCCAACGCCGCCGGACGACCAGCCGGCGCCCGGCGCGGAGGACGCGGTGCTCGGTGCCTGCCGGTCGTTGGTACGCCACCGCGACGGCGTCTGGCTGTCAAAGGCGGCGGCCGGGCAGCGGCTGATCGACGCCGGAGAGCCGGCCGAGGTGATCCGTCGGGCGGTCGCCGCGCGGCACGGCGGGCCGCCACCCAGCGGCGCCCAGGCGCGCGCCTTCCAGCACCGGGTCCGCGCCGAGATCGCCGGCCAGCCCGACTAGCACCTGGCTGGAGCAGCGCCTGGCCCGGCGCGGCTCGCTCAGCGGACCGGGCGGGACTGGAGCGACGCGAAGAGCAGGTTGAGGCCCTCGGCCATGGTCGGGTGGGTGATGATCGCATCCCGCAGCGCGGTCCACGGCATCCCGGCGAGCATGGCCAACTGCACCGACGTGATGACCTCACCGGCCTCGGCGCCGAGCAGCGCCGCACCCAGGATCTGGTCGGTGCGGGCGTCGACCACTGCCTTCCACATGCCCTCGGTCTGGCGCAACGTACGTGCCCGGGGGATCGCGGCCACCGGCAGATGGGCCACCTGGACCTCGTACCCGGCGCGGCGCGCCTCGCTCTCGGTGAGCCCGACCCGGGCAAGCTCCGGGGTGGTGAAGACGGTGTACGGGATGAGCCGACCCGCGGTGCTGCGCTGCTCACCCGCCAGGTTCGCCCGGATGATCCGGTAGTCGTCGAGCGAGGCGTGGGTGAACTGGGGAGTGCCGGCGACGTCCCCGGCCGCCCAGGTCCGCTCGGCGCTGGTGCGCAGGTACTCGTCGACCACCACGAAGCCCCGATCGTTGAGCCGGACGCCGGCGGCATCCAGCCCGAGCTCGTCGGTGACCGGCGCCCGGCCGGCCGCCACGAGCACGTCGTCCCCGGTCACCAGGCTCCCGTCGTCGAGAGTGACCTGGACCGTGCCGTCGGCGTTGCGGTCGACTCGGGCAACCGTCACGCCGACGCGCACGTCGATGCCGTCGTCGAGGAACACCTGCAGCACCGCGTTGCTGACGTCGGAGTCCTCGCGGCCGAGTAGACGGGGACCACCCTCGATCACCGTCACGGTGCTGCCGAACGACGCGAACATCTGCGCGAACTCCACCCCGACGGTGCCACCGCCGAGCACCACCAGTCGTGGCGGCAGCCGGTCTAGGTGAAGCAGGCTGTCGCTGGTCAACACCCTCGCCTCGGCCATCCCGGGTACGGACGGCAGGTGCGGGCGGGTGCCCGTGTTGACCACCACGTCGGCGCCGCGCAGCAGCCGTTCGCCGCCGTCGGCCAGCGACACCCGCACGGTCCGGGGGCCGACGAACCGGGCCTGACCGATCACCAGGTGCAGACCGGAGTCGAGGAACTGCTGCCGGTTGGCGGCGACCATCCCCTCGACGACGTCCTGTTTGTGCGCCCGCAGGAGGTCCACGTCGACCCGGCCGCCCTCCACCACCAGGCCGAGCGCGGCGGCGCCACGCAGCTGTCGGGCCGCGCGGGCGCTGGTTACCAGCGCCTTGGTCGGGATGCACGCGACGTTGATGCAGCTGCCGCCGATCATGCCGCGTTCGACCAGGGCCACCCGGCGTCCGGACCGAGCGACGTCCATGCTCAGCGTCTTGCCGGCCTTGCCGCCGCCGACGACCAGCAGGTCGAACTCCTCCGGTCGGTCGGTCACGGGGCGCTCCTCTCGCTCGCCGGCCGGGCCGGCGGCCGCCCGTGCGCGACGGCCAACCCAGCCTGCCAGCTCCGCCGAGACCGTCGACCCGGTTCCCGGCAGAATCGCCCCACTCCACCTGCGGCCCGGTCGATCGCCGCCGAGGTCAGTGCCGGGCGGCGCCGTTCTCGCTGATCGGCTGCCCGAAGGGCAGGAACGGCACGGGCGTGGGGTCGCCGTTGCCGCCGGGTCGGCCGAAAGCCGGCTCGGCATCGCCGGTTGACCCCTGCGGGGCGGTCGTCCGGTCGGCGGTCACGGCCGGCTCGTCCGTGCTGACCGGTCCGCCGGCCCGCTCGTCGTCGGACTGGTCGGCTTCGGGCTGATCGCCACCGAGCCGCTCAGCACCGGGCTGGTTGTCAGCGAGCCGCTCGTCGATGGGCTGCTCGTCAGCCGGCTGGTCGTCCGCGAGTCGGTCGGCACCGAGTCGATGGGTGGCGGGTCGGTCGACACCGGGCCGGTCGACGCCGGATCGGGTGCCCACCATCGGGTACTCGGCGGTCTCCGTACCGCCGGCGGCGGCGGCCATCACGGCGGCCGCGGCCAGGTCGGCCACCCGCTTCGCCTCCCGCTGCACCCGGGCGCGGACCTCCTTGGCGTGCCGCTCGGCGGAGTCCCCGGCCCGGCGGGCCTCATCCAGGCGGGTGCTCTCGGCGGTGAGGTCCCGGCGGACCTCGCCCAACCGCTGCTGCATTCGGGACAGCTCGTTCTCCAGCGTCTCGCCCTCCTGGCGGATCTCGGCGAGCTGCTGGCGGGCGGTCTCCAGCTCGTCGTTCAGCTGGGCTGACTCCTCCCGGCGCTCCGCAAGCTCCTGCTGCACGGTGGCGAGCTGCTCCTGGTGGGCGGCGGCCTGCTCGTTGGCGCGATTGCGCAGCTCGGTCACGTGCTGCTGTGCCTCGGCCAGCAGTTCGGCAATCTGCTGCTCGGTCGCGCTGCGCTGCTCGGCCAACTCTCGTTCCGCGGCTGCCTGCTGCTCGGCGACCTCCTGCTCGGCCGCGGTCCGCCGCTCATAGATCTCGCGTTCCACCCCGGACTGCCACTGGGCCAGCTCCTGCTGACTCTTGGACCGGGCCGACTGGATTTCCTGCTGGATCTGGGTACGGGCCGACTTCATCAGCGCGTCGGCGGCGACCCGCGTCTGGTTGAGCTGCTGCGCGCTCTGCTCGGTGATCCGCTTCGCCTCGTGCTGTGCGCGCTCGTGCGCCTCCTCACCGTCGGCGCGCAGCTGCTCCGCACGTTCCCGGATCGCGGTCAGCTCGGCCTCGGCCAGGGTTCGCCGCTCCTCGTGTGCCTGCTCGTGCTCGGCGCGTCGGGCCGCCAGTTCCTCCGACAGGTCCTGACGTGCCTGTGCGGCCCGCTCGCGGGTGTCCATGAGGATCCGCTCCGCCTCGGACCGTAGCTCGTTCGCCCGGTCGGTAGCCGACTCGGTGATTATTCCGGCCTGCTTCTCGGCGAGCGCCATGATCTCCCCGATCATCGGGCCCAGATCCTGGAACGAGGCGCGGTCCACCTGCGCCGGTTGCTCGTGTGCCTCGGCCAGCTCGGCACGCAGCCGCTGCACCTCGGCGGTCAGCTCACGGACCCGGACAGCGGATCGCCCGTGCTCACCGCTCAGCATCTTCAGCTGACCGTCGAGCTGCTCCAGGTGCTTGTCGACCTGCCGTTTGTCGTAGCCGCGCAGGGCGAGCTCGAAGCTCGGCCGAGAGGCCGCGTCGTCGCGTACCGCGAACGGCTCAGCGCCGATGGACATGCACCATCCTCCAGACGATCAGGGCGCCAGGGCCGGCGGTCGAGCACCCCGCGGGCCGTGAGTGTGGCGCAACGCTACCGCCGAGGCCGCGCCGAGAGTAGGCCCGCCCCACCGCCGGCTCCCGAGCCCGCCCTTCCTTGGTCGATCATGGAGTCGTGGTGCCCGGAAGGCCCTGATCCGCCGCTCTTGTCGCCCACCACGACTCCATGATCAACGTGGCTGGGTGGGTTCAGCGCCGCCGGGCGACCAGCACCGCGTCGTGCAGGGTGATCTCCTTGCCGTCCGGGTCGGTGCCGGCGCGGGACCGGGCCTCGGCGGTGAGTACCTCCCACCGGGCCGGATCCAGTGAGACGGCTACGTCCTCGGCGGTGTACATCATGTCCGGCATGTGCATCCGGTGCGTCGACGTCCACAGGTCGGACGGGTGGTGCCCGACGATCAGCAGGATGCCGCCCGGTGCCACGGCGGCGGCCAGCCGGGCGAACAGCTCCCGCCGCTGCGGCGGTGGCAGGTGCATGAACTGCGCGGACAGCAGGTCGTACGCCTCCTCGGCGGGCGGCTTGTCGCGCAGGTCGACGTGCGTGAACTCGATGCGGTCACCGACGCCGGCGGCGTCGGCGTGCTCCGCGGCCCTGCCCAGCGCGGTGGTGGAGATGTCCGCCGCCGTCACCCGCCAGCCGCGCTCGGCCAGCCACACCGCGTCGGCGCCCTCGCCGCTGCCCACGTCCAGCGCCCGTCCCGGGGGCAGGCCGGCGGCCTCGGTGACCAGTTGCGGGTTCGGCCGGCCGCTCCACACCGCCGGCTTGGAGTTGTAACGCTCCTCCCACGCCGGCTCCTCGAAGGTCGTGGCCACCATCTGCCGGTACGCGGTCACCGCGTCGCGGGTCTCCTCGGCGATCAGGTCGGCGTTGATCGCCGCTCCGGCGCCCAGGCCGGCCGCGGCGGCTGCGATCACCTGGCCGCGTACGTCGGCGACGTTGCCGGCCACCCAGACGCCCGGTACGGTCGTCGCCCCGGTGGCGTCGGCGGGGATCTGGCTGCCGATCACGTACCCGCCCATCGTCACCTCCTCTGGGGCCAGGCCCAGCCCGACCAGCAACCCGGCGCGGGGGGCGGTCCGGGTCGAGACCACCAGCGCGTCGAGCGGCAGCACCCGGCCGGAGGCGAGGCGGACGCCGGTCAGCGCGTCCCCGGTCACCTCCAGCGCGGCGACCGGGCCCGGCACCACGGCGATGCCCCGGGCAGCGAGCCGCTCGGCCGCCTCCTCGTCCGGTGCCGGGGCGTCGTGCAGCAGGAGCAGTACGTCCGAGCTCCACTGCCGCCACATCTCGGCCTGGTGCACGGCCATCGGACCGGTGGCCAGCACGCCGATCCGCCGGTCCTGAACCTCCCAGCCGTGGCAGTACGGGCAGTGCAGCACGTCGCGACCCCAGCGCTGCGCCAGACCGGGGACGTCGGGCAGCTCGTCGGTCAGCCCGGTGGCCACCAGCAGCCGTCGGGCCCGCACCGCGTGCCCGTTGTCGAGGCTGAGGCGGAACCCGTCGTCGTCCCGGACCGCCGTCTCCACCCGCCCGGCCAGGAACTGCCCGCCGTATCCGGCCACCTCGGCGCGCCCGGCCGCGACCAGCTCGGCCGGCGGCGTCCCCTCCCGTGCCAGGTAGTTGTGCACATGGCCGGCCGGCGCGTTGCGCGGCTCGCCGGAGTCGATCACCAGCACCGACCGTCGGGCCCGGCTCAAAGCCAGGGCTCCGCTGAGCCCGGCCGCGCCGCCGCCCACCACCACTACGTCGTACATCTCGTCCACCGGTGTTCCCCTTACTTGTCGGCTGCGCCCACCATCCGTCGCCGCCGGCCAGGTGGCAACTATCCTTGCCGTTATGGCAAACGACGACAGTGCGGCGCTGGCCGCCGTCGGCCCACGGCTGCGCGCCCTGCGCAACCAACGGGGCACGACGCTGGCCCAGCTCGCCGAACTGACCGGCATCTCGGTGAGTACCCTGTCCCGGCTGGAAAGCGGCAGTCGCCGGCCCACGCTGGAGCTGCTGCTCCCGCTGGCCCGGGCCTACCAGGTGCCCCTGGACGAGCTGGTGGACGCCCCGGCCACCGGCGACCCACGGGTACGCCCCAAGCCGATCGTCCACCACGGCGTGACGTTCCTGCCGCTGACCCGCCGACCGGGCGGTTTGCAGGCGTTCAAGCAGATCCTCCCGCCGAACACGCCCACCGGGGAGCACACCCAGCAGACCCACGAGGGGTACGAGTGGATCTACGTGCTCTCGGGCCAGCTGCGCCTGCTGCTCGGCGAGCACGATCTGACGTTGACCCCGGGCGAGGTGGCCGAGTTCGACACCCGCATTCCGCACCGGGTGATCAACCCCGGCCCGGGTACCACGGAGGCTCTCAGCCTCTTCGGGCCGCAGGGGGAGCGGCTGCACGTCCGCGCCCGGCCCACCACCTCCGACAACCGGTAGTCCGGCGCGTCTGTCCGGCTAGCCGTCCGCGTGGTGAGTCAGCGCGTCGTCAGCGGCCGACGCGGACGTTCGGTCAACGACCTCAACGACGTGCCGTGAGGGGCACGAGGATGAGGACGGCAACGCCGAGTGCGGTGGCGCCGACAGCCCACCACCAGAAGAATCCCGAAAAGGCCGAGGCGATCAGGAGCCCTATGCCGAGGCCGGCCAGCAGGCCGAGTGCGAACAAGGCCCGAGGGGGCAGGGCGAGATGCGGAAGGCGCCGCACCACGAGCACTTCCAGCCAGGTGCCGCCGAACGCCAGTAGTGCTGCGCCGACCACGTCCACGGCGGACAGTCCGTGACCTTCGCTGAGGGGCACGAGGACTCTGCCCTCGTTACTGGCGGGGACGAAGAGAATGAGCACGCCAGTGACGATGAGCAGAGCGGTGATTGCTACCTGCGTGCGTGGCGCACCCCCGACATCTTGCGACATCGCTACAGTCTCGGCCATCCGCCGTGATCTCCGCAGGGGCCGTATCGGTGAACATCGAATGCCGGCGGCACTCGCCGCGCCTTGATCCCGCCCTCCTGGCCCAACCTTGCGCGATCCGCCGGCGGATGTTCCGTTAGCGGCCGATCTTGTCCAGCTCGGCGAGGTCGTCGTCGGAGAGGGAGAGTCCCGCGCCCGCGATGTTCTCGCGCAGGTGTGTCGTGGACGAGGTGCCCGGGATCAGCAGGATGTTCGGCGAGCGCCGCAGCAGCCAGGCCAGGGCGACAGACATCGGTGTTGCCGCCAGCCGGGCGGCCACGGTCGAGAGCGCCGAGGACTGCAGTGGGCTGAAGCCGCCGAGTGGGAAGAACGGCACGTAGGCGATGCCCTGGTCGGCGAGTGCGTCGATCAGCTCGTCGTCCTGGCCGTGCGCGAGGTTGTACATGTTTTGCACGCACACGATCGGCGCGATCGTCTGCGCCTCGGCGACCTGTTCCGGCGTCGCGTTGCTCACTCCGAGGTGCCGGATCAGGCCCTGCCGCTGGAGTTCGACGAGCGTCTCGAACGCTTCGGCGACCGAACCGGGCTGAGGTCCCTCGGCATTGCCGAGTCGGAGGTTGACCAGGTCGAGCACGTCGAGACCGAGGTTCTCCAGATTCTCGAGCACAGACCGGCGCAGGCTCTCCGGGTCACGGGCCGCGGGCCAGCCGCCCTGCTGGTCGCGGTTCGCGCCGACCTTGGTCACGATGTGCAGCGAGTCGGGGTACGGGTGCAGCGCCTCCCGGATCAGCTGGTTGGTGACATGCGGCCCGTAGGCGTCGGCGGTGTCGATGTGGGTGATGCCGAGCTCGACGGCCTCGCGGAGGACGGCGAGTGCGCCGTCGTGGTCGGCCGGCGGTCCCATGACCCAGGGGCCGGCGAGCTGCATGGCGCCGTAGCCGAACCGGGTGACGGTCAGGTCTCCCAGCGTCCAGGTGCCGCCGGGAAGGGAAGTGGAGGCCATGCTCATACCTCTGGCTTTCGCGTCGCGCTGAGCGGTGCTGGTGCATCGCGGATACCTGTTCCACTATCAGGGGGTAACTTCCTGACGGGAAGTAGGCACCTAGAGGTTCGTAACGCACCCAGCAGTGGGAGGAATGGTTCGATGGCGACGACGACAGCGGCCCAGCAGAGGGCACAGGCCAAGGTGGAATATGACGCTTTCGTGGCGCAGTGTCCCAGCCGCAAGCTGCTCGACCGAATCGCGGACAAGTGGGTCACGTTGGTTCTGGCCGCGCTACGCAGCGACGGCTCGCAGCAGTTCGGCGCCGACTGCGCCGGCGAACCCCGCTCGATGCGGTACTCGGAGCTGTCGCGCATGCTGGCCGGCGTCAGCCAGAAGATGCTGACTCAGACGCTGCGCTCCCTTGAACGCGACGGTCTGGTCACCCGCACTGTGGTGCCGACCGTGCCCGTCACGGTCACCTACGAGCTGACCGACCTCGGCCTCTCCCTGCACCAGGTGATGCGCGGCTTGAAGGGCTGGGCCGAAACGCACATGGACGACGTGCTCGCCAACCGCGCGACATACGACAACCAGGTCGCCTGAGCCCAGCAGACACGACGTTTGCGTGGTCAGCGGGGTGCGGCGATCGGCGGCGTCGATGGCCCGAACGTGGTCAGGAACCGGTCCCGGAAGGTGTCCATCGGCCACACCGGAGCCTGCGGGCCGGGCCGCAGGCCGTCCTGCCAGCCCCAGCCCGCCACCCGGTCCAGCACTGCCGGGTCACGGGCGACGATGGTGATCGGGACGTCCCGGCTGGCGCCCTCGCCGGTGACCACCGGGGCGGGCTGGTGGTCGCCGAGGAAGACCAGCACCAGGTCGTCGTCCCCGTAGGTCTGCACGTAGGAGATCAACGTCTCCAGTGAGTACCCGATGGACTGCCGGTATCCGGCACGGATCCGGCCGGTGTCCCCATCGGTGTCGCCGCTGTCGTCACCGGCGGCGGCGCCGTGGTAGATCGAGCCGTCGCCCACCTCGTCCCAGCCGATCATCCGGGGCACTGCCGTCCACGGGGAGTGGCTGGAGATCAGCGGGATCTCCGCCATGATCGGTCGGTCGGCGCTGGCGCGGACCTGCTGCTGGAAGAACGACATCGTGTACTGGTCGGGCATCGGGGCGTAGCTGAACTTCGGCCCCCGGTAGCCGAGCGCTTCGGCGTCGTAGTAGCGGTCGTACGCGAAGAAGCTTTTCTCCGGCCACGGCTGGGTGGCCGCCGGCAGCACCCCGACGGTCTGCCAGCCGGCCCGCCGGAACGCGCCGTTGAGCGTGAGCCGATCGCTGGCCAGCAGGCTGCGGTGCCGCTGCTCGTTGTCCGTCCACAGGCCCGACAGCAGCGTGTCGTGTGCCAACCAGCTGCCGCCGCCGAAGGTGGGGGAGGTGAGGAAGCCGCTGCGGGCCTGGTACCCGGCCGCGCGCAGCCGCTGGGTACCGGCGTCCAGCACGGCGTTGACCTGCGGCGCCAGCTCCGGGTCCTCGACCGCGTCGCGGCCGTAGCTCTCCACGAAGGCGAGGATGACGTCCTTGCCGCGCAGCCCGGTCAGCAACTGGTCGCCCGGGACGTCGCGGAACGGGTCGGCGGCGATCTGGGCGGTGAAGGCCCCCCGGTCGCGCAGCCGCTCGTCCACCTGCCCGGCGTGCGCGCCGACCAGCGCGGTGCTCCCCGCGTCGGCCACCGGCACGCCCGGGACGACCCGCACCCCGACGACGGCGCAGACCACCCAGGCGACGGTCAGCGCGGCCACCGCCCGGGTCGCCACCCGCTCGTGGCGGGCCAGCAGCGACGCGATCCGGCGCAGCGCCAGCGTCAGCACCAGCAGCAGCGCGCCGACCAGCAGCACGATGCCCACCGCCGCGCCGACCGCGCCGGCCCGGCCGGCCGAGTCCCGGACGAAGCCGAACGCGTCGTCCAGCAGCAGCCAGTCCAGCACCAGGTCGAACGGCCGGTCGAGGGCGGTGCGGAAGCCCAGGTCGGCGAGCTTCACGATGGCCAGCAGGCCGAGCAGCGGCCCGACCACGACCACCACCACCCGCCGGGGCCGCGCCGGCAGCGCCAGTAGCAGCGCGGCGACGAGCAGCCCCTCCAGCGGGATGCGCAGGAAGGCGCCGGGCGTGAGCAGACCCAGCCGGTCCGGGCCGACCAGGACGGCGAACACCAGCAGCACCGCCAGCAGGCTGCCCGCCGCGCCCGCCATCCGCCGCGCACGGCCGCCTCTCGCGGCCAACACCCCGGGGGTACGCGCCGACGCCTCATCCGCCGTCCGGCGGCGCGGGCGGAACCGGTCAGCCAGCCGGCTCAGCCGGGCGGGAAGGGTCATCACAGCCTCCAGTCGGAGTGGACCGTACCGCCCGAGCCGCCCGCCATCGCGGAAGCGTGCACCGGCAGCAGGGGCGGTACGGAGACCGGGGACGGCACCGCGACCGGCAGCATCGGCGGCAGGACCACGAGGGCGGGCACGGCCCGCGGCGCGCGCACCGGCGGCACGGTCGGCGCCGGTGCGGCAACCGTCGGCGGCGCGGTAACCGCCGCCAGTGCGGCAGCCGGTGCCTGCGGGGCCACCGAGCGGGGCGCCGGCCGGCGCCGCCAGAGCCAGGCGACGTCCCGGCCGAACGACTCGACCAGCAGCGCCAGCGCCACCACCAGTACCAGCGTCGTCCACGGCTCCGGCAGCACCCGTGCCGCGGCCACCGCCAGCAGCACGCCCTGCGCGGCGGCCACCACCTTGCGCCAGTAGCGCGGCGGCAGCGACCCGCTCAGCCAGGGCAGCACGGCGCTCGCCGCGACGAACGCGTACCGCATCGCGCCGATGGCCAGCACCCAGGCACCGGCGGTCGGCGCGACGTACACGCTGAGCACCAGGATGAGGAACGCGTCGACCTCCATGTCGAAGCGTGCGCCGAGCGCGCTGACCGTGCCGGTGCGCCGCGCCACCAGGCCGTCCACCGCGTCCAGCAGCAGCGCCACCGCGCTCACCGCGACCAGCAACCCCACCGGCGCCGGCCGGCTGAACGAGTCCACCACCAGCGCGGTGACCGCGCCGACCAGGACACCCCGGGTCAGCGTCACCCGGTCGGCCGGGCCCAGCCGCGACGCGCCGGCCCGGTGCAGGCCCCGGCTCAACGCGAGGCAGGTCACCACCGCGTAGCCGGTCCCGACCAGCCAACCCGCGCCGCTCAGACCCACCGTGGCGGCCAGCGCAGCCAGCACGACCAGTTGCGCGCCCAGCCCGATCATCGGACCGCTTCGAACTGTGGGCACCGTACCTCCGTGTTTATGATCGACGACCCCAACAGGGAACACGGAAAACGTGGCCGTTCGGTTCGGCCGGGAGCAAAGGTGAGGTGCGCGACGGTGATCCGCGAGGCGTACGCCTGCTGGGTGCGCGAGCCCGGCGCGGCGGAGATCCGGCCGGTGTCGCTGCCCGCCCCGGGCCCCGACGAGGTGCTGGTCCGGGCGCGCTACTCCGGGGTCAGCCGGGGCACCGAGACGCTGGTCTTCGCCGGTCGGGTGCCCGCCGACCAGTACGCCGCGATGCGCGCGCCGTTCCAGGAGGGCGACTTCCCGGGCCCGGTGAAGTACGGCTACCTCAGCGTCGGCGTGGTCGAGCAGGGCCCGCCGGAACTGCTCGGGCGCACGGTCTTCTGCCTGCACCCGCACCAGAGCGCGTACATCGTGCCGGCCACCGCCGTGGTGCCGGTGCCGGACGGGGTGCCGCCCGCGCGGGCGGTGCTCGCGGGCACGGTGGAGACCGCAGTGAACGCGCTGTGGGACGCCGCGCCGCTGGTCGGCGACCGGGTCACCGTGGTCGGTGCGGGCATGGTGGGCTGCTGCGTCGCCGCGCTGCTCGCCCGGTTCCCCGGCGTGCACGTCGAACTGGTCGACACCGACGCCCGCCGGGCCGGCGTGGCCGGCGCGCTCGGCGTCGAGTTCGCCAGCCCGGCCGACGCCTCCGGTGACCGGGACCTGGTCGTGCACGCCAGCGCCACCGCCGCCGGGCTGCAACGCTCGCTGGACCTGCTCGCACCGGAGGGCACCGTCGTCGAGCTGAGCTGGTACGGCGACCGCCCGGTGCAGGTGTCGCTGGGTGGGGCGTTCCACTCCGGCCGGCTGACCGTGCGCAGCAGCCAGGTCGGCATGGTCGCACCCGCTCGACGGGGGCGGCGCAGCTACACCGACCGGCTGGCGCTCGCCCTGGACCTGCTCGACGATCCCGCCTTCGACGCGCTGATCACCGGCGCGTCCCGGTTCGCGGAGCTGCCCGACGTGCTCGCCCGACTGAGCACGGGCGACCTGCCCGCGCTCTGCCACCTCATCACCTACGACGGGGAGTGACCATGTTCAGCGTGACCGTTCGGGATCACATGATGATCGCCCACAGCTTCCGGGGCGACGTGTTCGGCCCCGCCCAGCGTCTGCACGGGGCGACGTTCGTGGTGGACGCGACGTTCCGCCGGCCCGACCTGGACGCCGACGGCATCGTGGTCGACATCGGCCTGGCCACCGAGCAGTTGCGGGCCGTGCTCGGCGAGCTGACCTACCGCAACCTCGACGACGAGGCCGCGTTCGCCGGGGTGAACACCACCACCGAGGTGCTGGCCCGCACCGTCGCCGACCGGCTGGCCGAGCGGGTGCACGCCGGCGACCTGGGCGCCGGGGCGCGCGAGCTGGCCGGTATCACCGTCACCCTGCACGAGTCGCACGTCGCCTGGGCCAGCTACGAGCGGTCGCTGTGATCGGTGCCGGCCGACCGGCACCGGTCGACCGACCGGAAGCGCCCGGCCGCGCGGTGCACGTCGTCCTGCCCGGCGACATCGACGACCCGGCCACGCCCAGCGGCGGCAACGTCTACGACCGGCGGATCTGCGCCGGGCTCGGCGAGCACGGCTGGTCGGTGCACGAGCACCCGGTGCCCGGCGCGTGGCCGCACCCCGACCCGGCCGCCCGGGCGGAGCTGGCCCGGCTGCTCGCCGCCGCGCCGGACGACGCCGTGGTGCTGCTCGACGGCCTGATCGCCTCGACCGTGCCCGATCTGCTCACCCCGCACAGCCGACGGCTGCGCCTGGTCGTCCTGGTGCACATGCCGCTGCACGACGAGGCCGAGGCCCGTGCGCTGGCCAGCGCACGGGCCGTCGTCACCACCAGCGAGTGGACCCGCCGCCGCCTGCTGGCCCGCCATCCGCTACCCGCCGACCGGGTCCGGGCCGCGCCGCCAGGGGTGACGCCGACGTCGCCGGTGCCCCCCGGCTCGGCCACCGGCGACCGGCTGCTCTGCGTGGCCGCGGTCACCCACCACAAGGGCCACGACGTGCTGGTCGACGCCCTGTCCGTCCTGGCCGCGGTGCCCTGGACGCTGGTCTGCGTCGGCACGCTGACCCGGGAGCCCGAGCTGGTGCACCGGCTGCGCGACCGGCTCGCCGGCGCGGGCCTCACCGACCGGGTCCGGCTGGCCGGCCCGCTGACCGGTGCGGCGCTCGACGACGCGTACGCCGCCGCTGACCTGCTCGTGCTGCCGTCGCGGGGCGAGACGTACGGCATGGTCGTCACCGAGGCGCTGGCCCGTGGCCTGCCGGTGCTGGGCACAGAGGTGGGCGGCCTACCGGAGGCGCTCGGGCAGACCCCCGATGGTGACCTTCCGGGGCTGCTGGTCCCACCGGACGATCCGGCCGCGCTGGCCGGCGCGCTGAGCTGGTGGTTGGGCGACAACGAGCTGCGCGCCCGGCTGCGGCGTGCCGCGCTCGCCCGACGCGACACCCTGACCGACTGGCCGGTGACCACCGCGCGCCTGGCCGCGGTGCTGGAGGAGGTGGCGGAGTGACCGTCGAGGAGACCCTGCCGTTCGCCGACTGGCTGCGGCTGCGCGAGCCCGCCGACGCGGCGGCCCGCGCCGAGGACCTGGTGGAGGCCCTCCGCCCCCGGCTGACCGGCGACGCCCCGACCCTGATCCACGACCTGGGCAGCGGCACCGGCTCGATGAGCCGCTGGCTGGCGGCCCGCCTGCCAGGGCCGCAGCACTGGGTGCTGCACGACCGGGACGCCGACCTGCTGTCCCGTGCCGCCGACGCGATGGGCAGGATCACCGCCGCCGACGGAGCACCCGTCACGGTCAGCACCCGGCACGGCGACCTCACCCGGCTGACCGCCACCGACCTGGCCGACAGTGCGCTGGTCACCGCGTCCGCGCTGCTGGACATGCTGACCGCCCAGGAGGTCGAGCGGGTGGTGGCCGCCTGCGTCGACGCCGGCTGCCCCACCCTGTTCGCGCTCTCGGTGACCGGGCAGGTCCGGCTCACCCCGGCGGACCCGCTGGACCCGGTGATCGAGGCCGCGTTCAACGACCACCAGCGGCGTACCGTCGACGGCCGGCGGCTGCTCGGCCCGGATGCCGTCGCCGCCACCGCCGCCGCGTTCGCCCGCGGAGGCGTCAACGTGCGGGAGCGGCCCAGCCCGTGGCGGCTCGGCCCCGAGCAGGCCGACCTGGCCGCCGAGTGGTTCCGGGGCTGGCTGAGCGCGGCCTGCGAACAGCGACCCGAGCTGGCCGGCCCCGCCCAGGCGTACGCCGAACGCCGGCTGGCCGACGCGGCGGCCGGCCGGCTCGGAGTGCTCGTCGAGCACCGGGACCTACTCGCCCAGGGATGAACCACTGACGCCCCGGGTACGTGCACTAGAGCAAGTGGACGATCTTCAGGGAGGACCGGCGCCGATGTTCTGGGCCTGGGCACGAGTGGTCGGCGGGGCGGGTCTGCTCGCCGTCCTGCTGTGGCAGGTGGGCAGCGGCCCGTTCCTGGCCGGCGTGCGACTGATCGACGCGCCAGCGCTGGCCGCGGCACTGCTCATCGGCGTACTCACCACGGTCTGCGCGGCCTGGCGGTGGAGCCTGGTCGCCGGTGGCCTGGGCGTACGGCTCCCGCTGGCCACCGCGGTGGCGCACTGCTACCGGGCGGTGTTCCTCAACGCCACCCTGCCCGGCGGGGTGCTCGGCGACGTACATCGGGCGGTCCGCCACGGCCGGGATGCCGGCGACGTGAGCCGGGGCATCCGCGCGGTGGTCTGGGAACGTGCCGCCGGTCAGGTGGTCCTGGTGGTTGTCGCGCTGGTGGTGCTGGCCGCCTTCCCGTCCCCGGTGCGGCCGTACCTGCCGGCCGCCGCCGCGCTGCTGGCCGTCGTCGGACTGGCCGCCGTGCTGCTGGCACGGGTCCTGCCGCACGCCGGTCGGTCGCGGTGGGCGCGCGGGCTGCGCACCGCCGTGGCAGACGTCCGGGCCGGGCTGCTGGCCCGACGGACCTGGTTCGGCGTGCTGCTCGCCTCCGCCGTGATGGTCGCCGGTCACCTGGCCACCTTCCTGGTGGCGGCGCGCACCGCCGGCTCGGACGCCCCGCTGTCCCGGCTGCTGCCGTTGACCCTGCTCGCCCTGCTCGCCATGGGGCTGCCGCTGAACATCGCCGGCTTCGGCCCGCGCGAGGGGGTGGCCGCGTGGGCGTTCGGCGCGGCCGGGCTCAGCGCGGCCGAGGGAGTCGCCACCGCCACCGTCTACGGTGCACTTGTGCTGGTGGCCAGCCTGCCCGGGGCCGCGGTGCTGCTCGCCCGGCGGGCTCGGGTTCCGGCCGCCGGTCGGGAAGGTCCCTCCGGCGGCGGCTGTTGAGCCGGTTGTGAGACGGTACGCGTCGCCGCGCGACGGTGACGCTGGACAAAGGAGTCCCATGCGCGAAGCACTGCCGGTCGCCACGGTCCGTACGCAGGTCACGGTGCCGCTGGCGTTTCCCGATGGCTACGCCACGACCGCCCGGGTGTTCTCGTTCAAGGGCCTGGTGGACGGCCGGGAACACCTCGCTTTCGGCCTCGGCGACTGGGCCGGCGCGCTGGACCGGCTCGCCACCGACGGTGAGCCGCCACTGGTCCGGCCGCACAGCGAGTGCCTGACCGGCGACGTGTTCGGCAGTCAACGCTGCGACTGCGGGCCGCAGTTGCGCGAGGCGGCACAGCGGATCGCCGAGGCCGGTGGTTTCCTGCTCTACCTGCGGCAGGAGGGCCGCGGCATCGGCCTGTACGCCAAGCTCGACGCGTACGCCCTGCAGGACGCGGGGCTGGACACCTACCAGGCGAACCTCGCGCTCGGCAGGGGCGAGGACGAGCGGGACTACAGCGTGGCCGCGCAGATGCTGGCCACCCTGGGTGTGCCGCGGATCCGGCTGCTCAGCAACAACCCCGACAAGGCCGAGCAGTTGACCCGGCTGGGCGTGGCGGTCGCCGAGCGGGTGCCCACCAGCGTCTTCCTGTCCCCGGCCAACGCCGGCTACCTGGCGGCGAAGGCGGCCAAGGCGGCGGAGACCGAGTCGGCCGAGACCACGGCGGCAGCCGAAACGGGGCCGGCAGCGGAGGCCGGGGCGGCTGAGGCGCTGGTGGCGGAGGGTGCGCCGCCGGCGCCGACGGGCCGTACCCCCGACCGGCCCGTCTCCCGGTGAGCTGCTGGCCGGCGACGGCGCGGCCGTACGTGCTGCTGAGCTGCGCCACCTCGATCGACGGGTACATCGACGACACCTCCGACCAGCGGCTGCTGCTGTCCAACGAGGACGACCTGGACCGGGTCGACGCGGTCCGGGCCAGCTGCGACGCGATCCTGGTCGGCGCCGGCACCGTCCGCCGCGACGATCCCCGGCTGCTGGTCCGCTCGGCCCACCGTCGGGCCGAGCGGGTGGCGTGCGGCCGACCCGCCTCACCCACCAAGGTCACCCTGACCGCCCGAGGCGACCTCGACCCGACCGCCCGGTTCTTCACCGCCGGCGACCCGGCCCGGCTCGTCTACTGCGCCACCGGCGCGCTGGAGAAGACCCAGGAGCGGCTCGGCCGGCTGGCCACCGTGGTGGACGCTGGTGAGCCGGTCGACCCCGGATGGCTGCTGGCCGACCTGGCTTCCCGGGGCGTGCGGAGGCTGATGGTGGAGGGCGGCGGGACGGTGCACGCACAGTTCCTCACCGCCGGCCTCGCCGACGAACTGCACCTGGTGGTCGCCCCGTTCTTCGTCGGTGACGACCGGGCGCCCCGGTTTGTCGGCGAGGGTAGCTTCCCCTGGCACCCCGGGCGCCGGGCGCGGCTGGCCGAGGCACGGCAGATCGGCGACGTGGTGCTGCTCCGCTACGCCCTCTCCGACCGCTTCGGCGAAACCTGACGCCGGCCGGCGAGGGCGCGGATGGCGTACGTCAGGGCGCTGAGCAGGAACAGGGCGGCGCTGAGCAGCAGCCAGCGGGCCAGGTAGGGCCGCTGGTCCTGGCCGGTGGCCGCGAGGTGGGTGGACTCGCCGAGCCGCAGGATGCCGGGGGCGAAGACCAGGAACAGCAGGGCGCTCGCGAGCACTGGCACCCGGACATGGTTGAGCAGCGCCACCCGGCGGTCCGTCCCGGGGCGGACGACGGCCCGCAGCATCCGGTCGGCGGTCGCGTACACCGGAAAGAGCACCAGGTCGTGGGCGATGACCGCGCCGAGGAACCAGAGCAGCATCCGGCCGGCCGTCGCCTCCCCGGCCAGCCGCAGCGCCACCCAGCCGGCGAGCACGATGGCGGCCGTCACCACGATCAGATGCCGGGGGCCGGCACCGTAGCCAGTGCGCAGCCGGGCGGCCAGCTCAGTCATCGGCCCGGCCCCGGAAGTCGATCTCGGCGACCCACTTGGTGCAGTGCACCCCAGGCAGGGCCGGGACGATGACCCGGGCCGGGTAGCCGTGGTCGGGGGAGAGGTCGACGCCGTTGACCCGCAGGGCGAGCAGCGAATCCGGATCGAGAACCTGATTGGGCGCGAGGACCGCCTGACGGAACAGCCCCGCCTTCTCCAGTGACGACACCCGCGCGGCGGACGGGTCGGCGTCCCCGACCAGGGCGGCCAGGTCGCGCAGCCGTACACCGGTCCAGGTCTGCCGGGTCGACCAGCCCTCCACGCAGGCGATCGGCAGCACGGCGGTGTGCTGCGCCATGGCCAGCAGCCCGGGGCGGTCCAGGGTCACCGTCCGGCCGCCGCCGCGCAGGGTCAGCCGCCAGCCGGCGCCGGTCTGTTCGGGGCGTACGCCGGCGGCGGCGACGGTGCGGTTGACCGGAAAGCCGTTCGGTCCGGGGCCGGGCTGTCGGCCCCGAGGCAGCAGCAGCGCAGTGCGGCGCAGCGGGCCGTCCAGGCTCTGCCCGACGGTCAGCGCGGCCAGCAGCAGCGCCCCGCCGCCGACCAGGCCGACCGCGCCGCGCCGACTGACCGTGGCCGCACCGGGCGCCGCGGCGACCAGACCGTCCGGGTCGGGTGGCTCGGGCCGGGTCGCGGTGCGCGGGGTCCGCAGCTCGGCGCCCAGGGGCCGGGACCGCAGCGCGGCCACCAGCCGGGGGAACTTGAGCACCACGTGCGCCACGAACGCGCCCGTGAAGATCCAGCCGCCGAAGTAGTGGGCGGTGTAGAAGTCGAAGCCGAACAGGTACGAGTACTGAATGTTGAGCAGACCGGTGGCGATCTGGAACAGGATCCCGCCGACCAGCAGCAGCAGGGTGAGCCGTTCCAGCACCTGGGCCAGCGAGCGCGCCGGCGGCCAGTCGAACAGCTTCGGGAGCACCGACCAGAGCTTGCCCAGCACCACCGGGATGAGCACGATCCCGAGCGTCACGTGCAGACCCTGGGTGACCCGGAACAGCCAGGACGGCCGGGTCGGCCAGTCGAAGTCGGGCAGCCGCAGCCAGCCCACATTGCTCGGCAACGCCTGGTCGAAGCGGGGGCCGTAGGCGACGTAGTCGAGCAGCCCCGTGATGATCACCAGGGGCAGCGCCACCAGCAGCACCGACCCGTAGACAGCCGTGAGCCACGGACCGCGCAGCGGACTGCGCCAACTCCGTTCGACCGCGTCCACCCCGGGTGGCCGGTGCCGGTCCAGCGACCGCCAGAACCGGCGCGGCGCGCCGTAGCCACCCGCGGCCGGCGCGGGGGTCCGGCCGCCACTCGGGCCGGTTCTGCTGGTGGGCACCGCTGCTCCTTCCTCGCCGACGCCGCACCGGCGCGGGCCGCCGGCCGGCGCACCGGCGCGGGCCGCCGGCCGGCGCACCGGCGCGGGCCGCCGGCCGGCGCACCGGCGCGGGCCGCCGGCCGGCGCACCGGACCGCCGGGGTCGGTGGCGGGTGCGTTGCGGGCAGGCTAGACCGCGCCGGTACGGCTCGGGCGGGTTTGCCGCATTACCGAACACTTACCGGTCGCCCACGCCGCCGAGCTGTTGCGAACTCCTTACGGGTCACCCGAACCGGCCCGCCGGGTACCCCGTCCGTCCTACCGTGACCGGAATGCGGGTACTGGTCACCGGCGCGGCCGGGTTCATCGGGTCGCAGGTCGTCGACCTGCTGGTCGAGCAGGGGCACGAGGTGGTGGCGTTGGACGCGCTGCTGCCCCAGGCGCACGGCGGCGAACTGCCCGCCTGGTCCCGCCGCCACGAGGTGGTACGCGGCGACGTCCGCGACGGCCCGCTGCTGGACCGACTGCTGTCCGGGGTGGACGCGGTCTGCCACCAGGCGGCGATGGTCGGGCACGGCCTCGACCCGTCGGACGCCCCCGACTACGTCACGCACAACGACTACGGCACGGCGGTGCTGCTCGCCGCGCTGCACCGGGCCGGGATCGGCCGGTTGGTGCTGGCCAGCTCGATGGTGGTCTACGGCGAGGGGCGCTACACCTGCCCCGGCCACGGCACGGTGCGTCCCACGCCCCGGCGGGCCGAGGACATCGCGGCCGGCCGGTACGACCCGACCTGCCCACGCTGCGGCCTCGGCCTCGACCCGGTGCTGGTGCCCGAGGACGCGCCGCTGGAACCGCGCAGCACGTACGCGGCGAGCAAGCTCGCCCAGGAGCACCTGGCCGCAGCGTGGGCCCGGCAGACCGGCGGCGCGGTCTGGGCGTTGCGCTACCACAACGTCTACGGTCCCCGGATGCCCCGCGACACCCCGTACGCCGGAGTGGCGTCGATCTTCCGGTCCGCGCTGGCAGCCGGCGAGGCTCCCCGAGTGCTGGAGGACGGCCGGCAGCAGCGCGACTTCGTGCACGTCACCGACGTGGCGAAGGCGAACCTGCTGGCCCTGACCAGCACCGCGCCGCCGGCCACGCTGGTTCCGGTGAACGTCTGCTCGGGTGAGCCGCACACCGTGGGGGAGTTGGCGGTCACCCTGGCCGAGGCGATGGGCGGACCTGCCCCGCAGGTGGTCGGTGGCGCCCGGGCGGCCGATGTGCGGCACGTGGTGGCCGACCCGCGCCGGGCCGCCGAACTGCTCGGCTACACCGCCCGGGTCGGCTTCGCCGAGGGGGTGGCCGGCTTCGCCACCGACCCGCTGCGCGAACCGGCCGCCATCGCCGGCTGACCGCGCATCCCCCGCGCGCGGCCAGCTTCGCCGAGGCGGTGTGGGCATTAGGCGTGATGACTCTGAGGCATATTTATGCCTCAGAGTCATCACGCTCGAGCGGGGTAGAGCCCCCACGCCAGGGCGCGCCGCACGCGTCCCGTCCGGGGTGCCGCCGGACCCGTGGCTACGACACCGTCCAGAGCAGGTGGTTGACGGCCAGCGCGGTGGCCGCCTGCCCGGCCAGCCACCAGCGCCGCGAGCCGGCCGGCAGACGGGCGGTGGCCACCAGCAGCCAGACGACGAACGGCAGCCAGATCCGCTCCACCTCGGCCTTGCTCAGCCCGGACAAGTCCGCGCCGAGCACCGCTACCAGGGCGGCCAGCGGCAGCAGGACGGTCGGCCCGACCGCGCGTACCGCCGCTGCCGCCGGCCTGGTCACGCGGCCGGCGGCCCGCCACCCGCTCGCCGCCGCGCTCGGACCGAAGCGTGGGCCGCCCGGTGCCGGCCCGGCCGGCGGCGTGGGGGCGCGGGCCGGCAGCGCCCCGCGCTGCGCAGCTCGCCCGGCGAGGCGGCCACGAGCCGGTAGCCCGCGCCGCCACCACTCCGATCGGCCGGCCAGCAGCACCCGCCGCAGCGCCGGCCCGAGCACCGGCCCGGCGCTGAGCAGCAGGGCGGCCAGGTTGGCCCACACCCAGTAGCCGTACGGGCGGTCGGCGGCCCAGCCCTGGTAGTACCGCTCGACCACCAACCGGTACCCGTCCCACCAGTGGAAACCCGCCGCCATGAAGACCGCCGTCACGGCCACCACCCCGGCGCAGGCGGCGAGCAGCGCACCCCTCCGGTGCGTCCACCGCAGCGCCAGCACGGCAAGCGCGAGCACCCCGACCAGCAGAAACCCGTACGACAGGTGCAGTGCGAAGCCGAGCACCGCGCCGCCGGCCGCTGCGGCGGCCCGGCCACCCACCGCCAGCAGGGCCAGGCCAGCCGCGACCACGGCGGCGAAGATGCCGTCGGCGGAGGCGCCCACCCAGACCGCGCCCGGCAGCAGCACCAGGAACGGGAGCACCGCGCGGGCCGCGTCGGCCGCGCCGAGCGCCCGCAGAGTCACTGGCACCGACACCGCCACCGTGGCCCCGACCAGCACGCAGGCCAGCGCGGCGGCGGTACCCCCGCCCAGGCCGACCCGGTCCAGCCAGACGAAGATCAGCAGTGCGCCCGGGGGATGCCCGGCGGTGTGGGTGGACCAGGCGTCCGGCTGGAAGTCCAGGATGCGGCCGGTGAACCCGGCCAGCATCGCCGGGATGTCGGTGACTCGGGGAACCTCGTGCAGGTACTCGGCCTGCGGGGTGAGCCGCCCGGCCAGCCCCGCCGACCAGCCGTCCACCAGGGCCAACGACAGCGTCCAGGCCACCGCCGCCAACCACGCAGCGACCAGCAGGACACCCCACCGGGCGGTGCGGGCCCACCGTGCGCCCCAGCCCACCACCGCGACCGCGACCAGCAACGCGGCCGGGCTGCCCCAGCCCACATGCGGCCGCCAGGTCGCGTACAGCGGAGCGGCGTCGGCGTACAGCCCGGCACCGCGCGCGTTGAGCAGCGCCCCCACCAGCACGGCCACCGCGAGCAGCGCCGCCTCCACGCCCAGCACCAGCAGGTCCCCCCGAGAGCGGCGGGTCGTGGCCCGTCCGGGGGCGGTGGCGGGAACGGCGGTCGAGGTCATGACCACCGGACGGTACGGCGACAGCCCGCCCTCCCGGGGCGGAACCGCCGGCACGTCACCGGACGGTAAGAAATGCCCTGGTGGTAAGGGTTCGGTAAGCACATTCCGGCCTCCGCCGGCCGGGTCCCGTCCTAGCGTCGGCGGTATGCCGACTCAGATCGACGTGGTGCTGCCCTGCCTGGACGAGGCGGCCGCCCTGCCCGGCGTGCTCACCGCCCTGCCACCCGGCTACCGGGCCATCGTGGTGGACAACGGCTCCCGCGACGGCTCGCCCGAGGTGGCCGCCCGGCACGGCGCCCGGGTGGTCCACGAGCCCCGCCGTGGCTACGGCGCGGCGGTGCACGCCGGCCTGGAAGCCGCCGACGGTGAGCTGATCTGCGTCCTCGACGCCGACGGCTCCTTCGACCCGGCCGAGCTGCCGGCCCTGGTCGCCCCGGTGGCGGCCGGCACGGCTGATCTCAGCGTTGGCCGGCGTCGACCGGTCGGGGCCGGGGTCTGGCCGTGGCACGCCCGCGCCGGTACGGCTCTGGTCGCCGCGCTGCTGCGGCGGCGGGGCGTACCCCTGCGGGACCTCAGCCCGATCCGGGTGGCCCGCCGCGACGAGCTGCTCGCCCTCGGCGTCGCCGACCGGGCCTTCGGCTACCCCCTCGAACTGCTGATCCGGGCCGCCGCCGCCGGCTGGCGGATCCACGAGCTGGACGTGACGTACGCGCCCCGGGCCGCCGGCACCCGATCCAAGGTGTCCGGCTCGGTCCGGGGCACCCTGCGCGCCACCCGCGACTTCGCCGGCGTGCTGCGCACCGTGGACGGCCCCCGGTGACCGTCCTGCTGGTGGTCGCCAAGGCGCCGGTGCCCGGGGCGGTGAAGACCAGGCTCTGCCCGCCGGCCACCGCGCAACAGGCGGCCCAGATCGCCGCCGCCGCGCTGCGCGACACCCTCGACGCCGTTCGCGCCACGCCGGGGGTGACCCCGGTGCTGGCCTCTACGGGCCGGCTGACGGAGGCGGAGGACACGGCCGAGCTGACCGCCGCCCTGACCGGCTGGCCGGTGCTGGACCAGCGGGGCACCGGGCTCGGCGACCGGCTCGCCAACGCGTACGCCGAGGTGGCGGCGGCGTACCCGGGCCGGCCCGTACTCCAGATCGGGATGGACACCCCGCAGCTGACCCCGGCCCGGCTGGCCGCCGCGGTACGCCGGCTGCGGGCCGCCGACGCGGTTCTCGGCCGGGCACGCGACGGCGGCTGGTGGTCGCTGGGGCTGCGCGACCCCCGGCACGCGGACGTGCTGCGCGGGGTGCCGATGTCGACGCCCGACACCGGCCACGACACCTGGGCGGCGCTGACCGGGCGAGGGCTGCGGACCGTGCCGCTGCCGGTCCTGCGCGACGTCGACGAGTGGGCCGACGCGCTGGCGGTGGCGGCAGAGGTGCCGGACGGCCGGTTCGCCCGGGAGGTCGCCGCGGTCCAGCTCGCGTTGGTGCCGGGGGACCGGCGATGAACCCGGTCGACACGGCAGTCGACGTCCCGCCCAAGGCGGCACCGCCCCGCCCCGCCGGGTGCGACGGCTCGCCGGGCTGTGACGCCGGGCCCGACGGCTTCGCCGCCGCGTTGGGCGACCGAGCGGCGGGCGGTCGGTGGTTGGTGCACGGCGACGGGGTGCGCAGCCGGCTTCCGGTGCGACGCTGGCACGGCCCGGCCGAGCCGGCCGTGACCGCGGTAGTGGCCCGGTGCGTCGGGCCGACGCTGGATCTCGGCTGTGGGCCGGGCCGGCTCACCGTGGCGCTGGCCCGGGCCGGGCTGACGGCCGTCGGCGTGGACGTCTCGGCGCACGCGGTGCGGTTGACCCGAGCCCGGGGCGCCGTCGCCCTGCGCCGCAACCTGTTCGACCCGCTACCCAGCGAGGGCCGGTGGGCACACGCGGTGCTGATCGATGGCAACATCGGCATCGGCGGAGACCCGGTCGCGCTGCTGCACCGGTGCCGGACGCTGCTCGGGCCCGACGGCACCGTGCTGGTGGAGCTGGAGCCCCCCGGCGCTGGGTTCTGGCAGGGACACGCCCGGGTGGCCGCCACCTATCCGGCCGGCCGGCTCCGGCTCGGCCCACCGTTCCGCTGGGCGCGGCTCGACGCGCACGTCGTCCACCAGGTCGCCGGGGCCGCCGGGCTGGCCGTGCGGGAGCTTTTCCCCCGGGGCCGGCGCTGGTTCGGTGAGCTGACCGCCGTCCACCCGCGCGTCTCCGACCGCACCTGACCGTACGGGCCGGCCGCTCGACACAGGTCACGCCGCCGGTAGGCGGACCACGAAGCGGCAGCCGCCGACGACATTCTGCACGTCCACCCGACCGCCGTGCGCCTCGACCAACCCTCGGACGATCGCCAACCCCAGCCCGCCCGAGCCCTCCCCGCCCGACCGGGGCGTACGGGCCGGCTCACCCCGGAACGCCACGTCGAACAGTCGGGGCAGGTCGTCCTCCGGGATGCCGCCGCAGGTGTCGGCGACCGCCAGCCAGGCGGCGTCGCGTTCGCACCCGGCGGCCACCCGGACGGTGCCGTCGCTCGGCGTGTAGCGCACCGCGTTGAGCAGCAGGTTGCCCACCACCCGGGCCAACTCGGGCTCGCTCGCCAGCACGGTGGGCCAGCCCGACTCGGCGGCCACCAGTCTGATCCGGCGGGCCTCGGCCAGCGGTGCGGCGCCGGCCAGCGCATCGGAGACCACCTCGCCGAGCGGCACCGCCGACAGCGAGAGCCGCAGCGCCCCGGCGTTGATCCGGGACAGCTCGAACAGGTCGTCCACCAGGCGAGTCATCCGATCGGTCTGCGCGCGGATCCGCCCGTGGTACTCGGCAACCGTCGCCGGGTCGTCGACCACCCGGTCCTCCAACGCCTCCGCCATCGCCCGCAGCCCGGCCAGCGGCGTCCGCAGGTCGTGCGACACCCAGGCGACGAGGTCCCGGCGACCCTTCTCGACCCGACGCTCCCGCTCCCGGGCCTGGTCCGCCCAGACCGCGGCCACGGCCAACCGACGCCCGAAATGCCAGCCGACGGCGAGGCTCACCACCGCCGCAGCGGCAACGGTGAGCAGCACGACCTGGAGGTCGTGCGGGGACAGGAACATCGCCTGGGCGACCACCACCACTCCGGCCACCACGGCGGCCACGGTGACGGTGAGCAGGACGCACACGTGCACGGTGATCGACCGGTCGCGCAGCAGCCGCAGGGTCAGCGCGCCGACCAGGCCGACCCCGAGTGCTGCGGCGAGCGCGGCGCCGAAGATCAGCGCCAGGTCACGCATCGGTCGGCTCGTACCGGTAGCCGACGCCCCAGACCGTGACGATCCGCCGGGGCTCGGCCGGGTCGTCCTCGATCTTCTCCCGCAACCGCCGCACGTGGACGGTCACGGTCGACTGGTCGCCGAAGTTCCAGCCCCACACCCGCTCCAGCAGCTCCGTTCGGCGGAACGCCCGTGCCGGGTGCCGCATCAGGTGTGCCAGCAGGTCGAACTCGCGCAGCGTCAGGGCCAGCTCGCGGCCGTGCAGGCGGGCGACCCGAGGCCCGGTGGCCACCTCCAGGCCCGCGTCGACCAGCGGCTCGGCCGCCGGCCCAGCCGGCTCCCCGGCCCGGCGCAGCACCGAACCGACGCGCAGCACCAACTCGCGTGGGGAGAACGGTTTGCCCAGGTAGTCGTCGGCGCCCAGTTGCAGGCCGAGCACCCGGTCCGCCTCGTCGCCGCGCGCGGTCAGCATGATGATCGGTACGCCGTCCGGCCGCTCCCGCAGCCGCCGGCACACCTGTAACCCGTCCAGCCCGGGCAGCATCAGGTCCAGTACCACCAGGTGTGGCGCCCGGTCCTGCACGGCGTCCAGGGCGGCCAGCCCGTCCCCGACGTGGCTCACGTCGTAGCCGGCGTGCTCCAGGTAGCGGCAGACCACGTCGCTGACGGTCCGGTCGTCGTCGACCACGAGCACCCGCTGCGCCACCGGCCACCTCCCCGGCCAGCCTAGCCAGCACCGCTGCGGTCGACGATTCCGCAGATCTTGCGATCCTCTTACGTCCGGCCGGCCTTCCCGTCCGGAGCAGGCCCCAGCGGCAAGCTGCTGATTATCCTGTCGACGGGGGTGCTGCGCCGCGACAGAATTGCCGGATGCCCGTACCGGCCCTGACCCTCCTGCGCTGGCAGTTCGACCTGACGTGGTCGCTGTTCGAATACCACCTTGAGCGACTCGAACCCGCGGACTTCCTCTGGGAGCCGGCCACGGACTGTTGGTCCGTACGGCGTAGCTCTGACGGCAGTTGGACCCCCGACTGGGCAGACACCGAACCCGACCCGATCCCGGTACCGACGATCAGCTGGCTGACGTGGCACATCGGCTGGTGGTGGACCGTCGGGATGGATCATCTTCGGGGGCAATCACCACGGCAGCGTACGGACGTTGAGTGGCCAGGCGCGGGCGAGCCGACTGTCGCCTGGCTGCGGGACCTGCGCACCGAGTGGCTGGGTCTCCTCGACCGCCTCACCGACGCCGACCTCGAAGGCACCGCGCCGTTCCCCTGGCAGGACGACCCCGATCACACGGTCACGCACATGATCGGCTGGGTCAACTCCGAGCTGATGAAGAACGTCGCGGAGATCGGTCAGCTCCGGCTACTGCGTGCGCAGCCCGCTTAACGTCTGAGCGTCATCGCTGGGCAGTTTCCCTGGCCGAGACCTGTGGGCCGTCTTTACGGTGCCGACGGTCGGGCTGCCCCGGCAGATTGCCGTGCGAAGGGCGTGATGGCGTCCAAGTGGTACACGTCGTGGGCGATCAGCTCGGCCAGAGCCGATGCCCGGGGCCAACACCGGGAACGGGTCCCGCAGCGCGGGCATCGACCGTAACGCTGCTGGTGGTCGGCGAGGGTTTGCCACCATCCGGCGACCTGCATAGGGGTGGGCACGCTCACCGGGCGCCGTCCAGGTTCGCGCGGATCGCCGCCACGAGCACCTTCGCCTCGAAGCACCAACCCCGGGCGCACTCACCCTCAGCGCCGCACACGTGGCCATGCACCAGCACCATCCCGTCGGTGACGTCGCGGTATACGGCCACCGCCCACACCAGTTCGTCACGTGCGGTCGGGTTGGGCTCAATCTCAACGGCCAGGAGGAGGAGGCGGGTGCCACGGGGTACATCCAGTTCCACGATCATGTTCGACGCCTCGGAGGTAGTGGCGGCCCCGGTTGCGGGCGATCCGGTTGCCCGGAGGTTCCGGCGGATCCGTATGCGAGCGGGTGCGTGACGACCGGCATTGCAGGGGTGCTGCCAGTGGCCACGCCGACGGTCGGCGACAGCAGCCTCACCATCAGTCTTCGAGGTGCTGCGCCATTCCGTCGGCATCGTGTGCCAACAGGTTCAGACTTGCCGATACGCTGAGCAGACGGCAGCCGTGAGCAGTGGGCCCACACAGCAGCGCACACGCTGGGAGCGAAGGTGGACGGTTGCGGCGACGTACTCAGGCGGCACCGCAAGGCCGGCAAATTGTCGCTGCGCGCTATGGCCAACCAGGTGGCCTACGACTTCGGGTACCTCGGGCAGATTGAGCGCGGCGATCGGCCAGTCACTGACGCCGTGGTCGCCGCCTACGACGACGCCGTGGGCGCGGGTGGTGCGCTGGTTCAGGCGTACCAACAGGAGCGGACAGGCAACACCGACATGCGCAGACGCACCGTCATCCAAGCCATGGGCGCCCTCGCCGCAGCCCCAGCAGCCTCCCCGCTGGTCGCTTTGGAGGCACTGCGCCACGGATTGGGTGCGGCCGTGGACGTCGACCACGACGAGTGGGAGCAGATTGTCGCTGGCTATGGGCTCGGCTACTACCGCCAGCCCACCGATGCGCTGATGGACGAGCTCGGCGCAGACCTGACCGTCCTGCAACACCAGATCGCCGCCGACACCGGTGCCCGCCGACCCCACCTACTGCGCGCCGCCGGTTGCCTGTCCGTGATCGTCGCCCTTGGCCTGGTCGCGTCCGGGCAGGCACTGATGGCTCGCCGCTGGTGGTTGACCGCGCAGCAGGTGGCCGACGAGTCCGGTGAGCCGGACGTACGGGTACTCGTGCGGGCCTGGGATGTCGTCAACGGCTGCTACGACGGTCGCCCGCCGGCCGAGGTGGTGGCAATGTCGGATCAGGTGCTGCCGCTGCTGCATGGGCGGGCCACCCCAGCGTCGTGTGGATTGCTGGCCGGGCGGGCGCAGGCCCTGTCCCTCGCCGGACGCCACGCCGAGGCGATGGCGACGGTGCGGCAACTCTCCGACCTCACCGAGCAGCTTCCCGCAGCGGTGGTCGGTGACGTGGAGTCGCTGTGGGGGTGGCCGGAGCACCGGCTGCGGCACACCGAGTCGTGGGTGTACACGCACGCCGGCCGGTTCGTCGACGCGGAGGCCGCGCAGGGGCGGGCCTTGGAGCTGTATCCGCAGTCGCAGGCCCGGCTGCGGGCGCAGGTGCAGCTACACCAGGCGGCGTGCCTCATCCGGGGCGGACACATACCCGACGGGCTCAGACTGGCAGCGGACCTGCTGGACGACCTGCCGGTGCAACAGCACAACGCGCTGCTGCGGTCCGTCGCCCGGCAGGTGGCGGACGTGGTGCCCACAGCGGAACGGCGCCGTCCCGTCTACGCGGAGCTCGTGGAGCGGGTCACCGCCTAGCATCCGGGGATGCCCGTCACCTACACCGTCCGCGCCGGGACCGCAGCCGCACTCCTGTTCCCTCCGCTGGTCGAGCTGTACGCGCTCGTCTACGCCGAACCTCCATACGAAGAGGGGCCGGAGCAGGTGAGCCGGTTCGCGGATGGTCTGCCTGCTGAAGCGACCCGGCCCGGGTTCACCCTCGTTGCGGCAGAGGACGACGGCAGGCTCATCGGAGCGGCGTACGGGTGGACGATGCCCGCCGGTAGGTGGTGGTTGCGCAGCGACCAGGATCCGCCTGCCGACGTGCTGGTCGCGGACAAACTCGCCGTGATGGAGTGGATCGTCACCCCTGACCGACGCGGCGATGGTGTCGGTTCCGGGCTGATGGTCCGGCTGCTCGGCGGGCGACCCGAGCGGTACGCCACCCTGGCATCCGATCCGCGAGCTGCCGCGCGCCGCATCTACGAGCGGGCCGGATGGCGGCAGGTCGCCCGGTCGCCGCTGCCGGATGGGACCCCCATGGATCTGCTGCTACTCGACCTGCCGGCGGTGCCAGTTCAGGACGACTGACGGCCGTGCCGCCCTGCCGCACAGGGCTGATCGACGAGACCTGATTGATCGCTCGACGATGAGTTGGTTGCCCGTACGCATGCTTCCACCGATCGACGGAACGCCGGCTGGTAGTCACACTGGAGGGGTGCGAAGGTCTCTGGGTGATGGCTGGTCAATCGAGCTGATCGGTCCTTGGACGCAGCAGGGCGACACACAGAGTGCCGCGACCTGGCGCGAGTCGGGTCGGATGGTGCGTGTCTCGCCAGGCGTCCAGTGGCGGTGTGCCGACGGCGCCGACATCATCGCCTCGCTCGACGCCGAGTTGCCACCGGACCCAGTAGGCAAGGTAGGTGAGGGCGGCTGCGACGGGATCGGTCACAGGGCTGCCTGGCTCTACCGCCACAGCGGCGACCCGGCGTTCACCCTCTATGGCTACAACTTCCGCGACGGAACGTACATGGAGACGGTCTTCGCCAGCGCGGACGCCGCGGACCTCGAGTGGGCGTTCGGTGCTTGGCGTTCGGTGGCCTACTCCACCGATTAGTGGGCTCCGACGTCATCCGCGTGACCGAGTGATCAGGGCGGCCGTGCCGGCTGCGTACGATGCGGGGCTGAGTTCCCCTCGTCGCGGCGGAGGTATCGGGCAGATGGCAGGACAGCACGAGGGCTTCGCTCTCGGCGTCGACCTCGGTACGTCCAACACGGTGGCGGTGCTGCGGTGGCCGGACGGGCGGACGCGTCCGCTGCTGATGGACGGTCAGCCGGTCAGTCCGTCCGGTGTGTACGCCGACCCGGACGGCACGCTGCACGCCGGTTGGGACGCTCGGCGGCTGGCGCAGGCTGACCCGGCCCGGTTCGAGGCTAACCCGAAGCGCCGGGTTGACGCGCCGGGCGTGCTGCTCGGCGACCGCTCGTACCCGCCGGCCGAATTGCTCGCCGCGGTGCTGGCGGCCGTCGCGCGGGCCGCGGTGAACACGGTCGGCTTCCTGCCCCCGGCGGTGGTCACCTGCCCGGCGGCCTGGGATGAGACGCGGCGGCAGGTGCTCGGCGACGCGCTGATGCAGGCGGGCTGGCCGCAGGCGGCTGAGCACACCCTCGCCGGGCCGACGCCACCGGGCACCCGGCTGCTGCGTGAGCCGGTGGCCGCCGCCCGCTACTACACCCAGGTGTTGCACCGGCCGGTGCCGGTCGGCGGCGCGATCGCGGTGTTCGACTTCGGCGGCGGGACGCTCGACGTCGCGGTGCTGCGCAACGAGGGCGCCGACCCGTGGGGTGACTCCGGCTTCAGCGTGGTCGCCGATGGTGGCCTGCCCGACCTCGGCGGCCTGGATCTTGACGCGGCGTTGATGCAGCGGGTCGGCGAGCTGGTCGGCGACCGGCACGCCGCGCAGTGGGCCCGGTTGATCCGGCCGACGGATGTGGCGCAGCGCCGCGACCAGATCCGGCTGTGGGACGAGGTCCGGGGCGCCAAGGAGACGCTGTCCCGGTCCACCGTGGCACCGGTCGCGGTGCCCGGGGTGGCCGAGGCGGTGCGGCTGACCCGGGCGGACGTCGAGCGCGTGGCCACGCCGCTGCTGCGCCGCGCGGTGGACCGCGCCCGGGAGGTGATCGCCGCCGCTGGACTCCGCCCCGATCAGCTCTCTGGGCTGTTCCTGGTCGGCGGCTCGTCGCGGATCCCGTTGGTGGCCCGGATGCTGCACGCCGAGCTGGGGGTGGCGCCGACGGTGCTGGACCAGCCGGAGTTGCCGGTGGCCGAGGGCGCGCTGACCGATCTGCCGCTGCGCCGAGGGGTGCCCGCGCCGGCGTACGCCGGACCGCCCGTTGCCCCGCCCGCCCCGGTCGGCGTACCCGCTCAGGCTCCGGCGGGCCCGTCCGCGTCGCCCGTGCCGACCTCACCGGCCGGACCGCCGTACGCGCCGACGTCACCCGCCGCCCCACCCGCCCCGACCGTGGCGAACGGGGCAGGTTCCACGGCACCTACCGTGCCAGCCGGGGCAGGTTCCGCCGCGCAGACCGTGCCGGCCGGTGCCGGACCGATCGCACCGACCCTGCCGTCGCAGCCCGGGCCGGGTTCGACCCTGCCGGCCGGGCCGGGCTGGCCCGGGGCGTCGGCCCCGACCGTGCACGGGCCGGCGGGCGTACCGTCCACCCTGGTCGGCGGGTCCGGAGCGCCCCCACCGTCGGCGCTCACCCCGGCCACCGGGACGCGCTGGCGGCGGGCCCGTTGGGTGGTGCTCGGCGCGGTGCTCGCCCTGGCCGGGGTGGCCACCGCGGCGACCCTCTACCTCACCCGCGACCGCTACCCGGACCTGGAGTTCCGGGCGCTAAGCGAGCTGTCCCGGCCGGCGGCCGGCGCCGAGCGGCCGGCCGGCATGTGGACGGCGGTGCTCGGCGACCGGGCCTACCTCGGGTACCCGCTGCCGGACGACCGGCTGGAGGTGGTGGCTGTCGACACGGCCACCGGCGACGAGCTGTGGCGCGAGCCGACCGACGTCACCGCCGACGACTGGACGGGGCTGGTCGCCGTCCCGGGGGCGGTCGCGGTCCTCGCCGACGCCCCGGGCGACAGCACCCCTCGCGCGCTGGCCATGCTCGACGGTCGCTCAGGCGAACAGCGCTGGTCGCGGATGGTCCGTGGCGACGACGACGTGTACTTCGCCGACGACGTGGCGGTGCTGGTGGACCGGGCCGGCGGCCGGCTGGTCGGCCTGCGGCTGACCAACGGCAACGAGAAGTGGATCCAGGCCAACCCCGGTGACCGGTACGGCGGCAGTCGCACCGTCGTCCGGCCGGTGGGCACCGATCAGGCGGCCGGCGGGCCGGCCTTCCTCGACGGCACGCCCCGCAACCCGTGGACGGGCAAGGGGCGTCGACTGGTGCAGGTCGGGGCGGACCGGTCGGTGCGGCTGCTCGACATGTCCTCCGGCAGTGTGCTGCGCCAGTGGGGCAGCGTGGCCGACCTCGACGACCTGGTGGTGGCGCACGAGGACCGGCTCTACGTGGCCGCCAACGAGGGCGGTTACCAACTGCTGGCGTACGACCTGGGTTCCGACGCGGAGCCTGTGGTGCTCTACCGGGCCGGGAACGACCAGAACCGGCCGAAGGAGCTGGTGGCCTGCGGCGAGCGGCGGGCGTGCCTGCTGGAGGTGCCGAACAGCGACGCCGAGCGCACCGAGGTGGTGGCGGCGACCGAGGGCGAGCAGGCGATCCACTGGTCGGCGCCGGGCGTGACCGACCTGGTCCCACTCGGCACCCGCCTGCTCGCCCAGCGGGACAGCCCGGAGTCGACGGTCACCCTCTTCGACGCCGCCGGAAAGCCGGTGCTGCGCGACCGCCGCGGCGTGGCGGCCCGACTGGACGAGGGCAACCTGCTGGTCTTCGCCAAGGCGCCCAGCACGGTGGCGGACAACCGCGTCCTGGCCGGTGTGTGGGCGAAGTCAGGCGAGGTCGACGAGTTGGGCGAGCTCCAGGAGGTCCGCAGCGCGTCGTGTTCATGGAACACCCGTGTGATCGCCTGCGGTGCGGACAAGGACTTCGTGCTGTACAGCTTCGCCGACGAGTGACCGCCCGCGATCTTCAGGCGCGGAGGATGTCGGTGCCGTCTACCCGGACGGGGATTTCGGTGAGCCCGCGGGTGGCGGGGCCGCCCAGGCGGGCGCCGTCGGTGGCCGAGAAGGTGGAGTTGTGGGCAGGGCAGGTGATCACCCCGTCGCGGGGGGCGCCGACCCGTACGCCCTGGTGCGGGCAGGTCGCGTCGTACGCCGTGAAGGTGCCCGCCTCGGGCTGGACGACCAGCACGCCGCCGACGATCGTGCCGCCGCCGACGGGCACGTCGCTGGTACGGGTCAGCACGGTGCCGGGCTCGGCGGCCGTCTGACCGGCCGGAGGGTCGCCGGCACCGCAGGCGCTGAGCAGCCCGGCCGCGCCGACCGCACCGGCCCCGGTCAGCAGTGTGCGCCGGCTCAGGCACCAGCGATTGTCGCGGAGGAAATCCTGCCCGTCGTACACCGTCGTCACCTCTCGGTCGGCGGACCGGACCGCCGACGTCGGGGTGCGCCGCCGCGTGGTCGGGATGGCGCATCCGGACGGGCCCGGTGGCTCGCCGGACCAGCCTGCCCCACCTCGCTGGACGCGCGATGCGACCGAGCTGAATGTTGGCTGGGCGCGACCGGCGCGGTGGTGGTCAGGTCCTCGGGGACGGGCTGAGTACCGCGCAGGCGGTCAACGCCTCGCGGGTCTTCGGGTCGCTGTCGTCGAGCCGGTCCGGATCCAGGCCGCGGTCGCTCAGGCAGGTGCGGTAGGCGGTGGACCGCCCGTCGCCCGATCCGCCCGGTCGTGTGCCCGGCGCGCCGGACGCGTCCGGGCCGCCGAAGCCGCCCGGCGGGCCGCTGGGCCGCACCGACGCACACGCCTGCTGCGCCTTCTGCCAGGTCTGTTCGTCGACCCCCTCCGGCCGAGCGCCGCCCGGGAAGCCGCGCCCCGCGCCCCGCGACGGGTCGGCGCTGCCCGACGGCCGGGCGGTCGGGAAGCCCGACGGGCGGTCGGTCGGCATGCCTGACGGGCGGGCGGTCGGGAAGCCCGACGGGCGGGCGGTGCCGCGCGCGCCGCCGGGAACGCGGGACGGATCCATCGTCGGCAACGCCACGCCGTTGTCCCGCAGGCAGTCCTGGTACGCCGTGAAGGAGCTTCCCACCCCGTTCGCGTCGGTCGACTCGTCGTCCGACCCGCCGCCGCACGCCGCCAGCAGTAGCACTGCCGAGGCGGTGGCGGTCAGTACGGCCGCCAACCGACGGCGCCTCTTGGTCAACGGCACGGGTGCTCCTCACGCCTCATCCGGTGGTTGCTCAGCGAACCGGTCCTACCTCGTCGGCGGCTCGGACCCGGCTCGGAGTTCCCTCGGAGCACCCCGGGGGCACCGGCTCCACCGGTTGCCCGCTCTGCGCGGGGCGAGCACCCGAGCCGGTGTCCGGTTCCGAGCCAACTCTGAGGTGGGGTCGAGCCGACCGCGAGGCGCGCTGCGCAGACTGCCCGACCATGGGGATCGGCCTGAAGCGACGCTGGCGTACCCGGCGGACCCGGTGGTGGGCGGCCGGCGCTGCCGGCCTGCTGCTGCTTGGCGCAGCCGGCGTGCGTGCCTGGACCGCGGACGCCGCGGACGCGCCGGCCCGACCGGTGACCGTGGCCGTCGACCGGGGGCCGGTCGCGGTCGAGGTGGCCACCTCGGGCACCGTCCAGCCGGCCACCACCCGCAGCCTCGGCTTCACCATCGCCGGCACGGTGCAGACGGTCAGCGTCCGGCCGGGCAGCGTGGTCAAGGTCGGCCAGCGGCTCGCAGCGATCGCTGACGCCGACGCTGCCGACGCGGCGGACACCGTCCAGGACGCCGAGACCGACCTGGCCGAGGCGCGGGACGCGCTGACCAAGGCCTGGGACGAGGCCGACGACCCGGCGGTGAGCTGCCAGACCGGCACCGGTTCCGGGGTACGACCGGTGGCCTGGCGCTCGCCGCAGCCCACCGGCGCGCCCGAGGCGACGCCGGCCACCGGCACGCCCACCCCTGGCAGCAGCCCAACGCCCCGACCCACCGCGACCTCCGCCGCGCCGAGCCGTACGCCCGGGGGTCCCGTGCCGAGCACCGCCGGTGGATCGGGCACGTCCCGGACACCGGCCGCCCCCGGGCAGAACGGCGCGGACTGCGGCGGGGACGCCGCCCGGGGCACCGACCCGATCCTGACCGCCCAGCGCCGGGTCAACCAGGCCGAGGCCGCCCTCACCGAGGCGCAGGAGGCCCTCGACGGCGCCACCATCACCGCGCCGATGGCTGGCACCGTGCTCTCCGTTGCCGGGCCGGTGGGCAGCCAGGTAGGCCGCGGTGCCACCTTCATCACCCTGGCCGACACGTACGCCATGCAGGTGGTGGCGAAGTTCCCGGAGGCCGACGCCGGCGCGCTCGCGGTCGGGCAGAGCGCGACGCTGGCCCTGGCCGACCGGCCGGAGCAGACGTTCGCGGCGACCGTGGTGCAGGTCGACCCGGTCGGCACCGCCGACGGCACGATGGTCCGCTACGGCGTGGTGCTGTCCTTCACCACCGCCCCGGAGAACCTGCTGGTCGGGCAGAGCGCCGCCGTGACGGTGCAGACCGGTGCCGTGCCGGACGCGCTGCGCGTGCCGTCCACCGCCGTGCACGACGGCGCCGACCGCACCGGCAGCGTGCTGCCAGCCGACGGCGGGCCGGCCCGCACCGTCACCGTGGGGCTGCGCGGCGGCCAGTACACCGAGATAACCTCCGGGATCGCCGCCGGTGAGCTGGTGCTGCGCTCCTGGTGACAGCCGGTGCACAGGTTCAGCACAGCGAATGTCGAGCCCGGTCCGGTACGCAGTGCCAGTGCATACCAACGTCCTCCGGCCGCCCACAGCCAGCCCCGCCCCGACCGCCGAGGGTGAGTCCACAAGCGCCCGCCTCCTGGTGGTCGACGACGAGCCGAACATCTCCACCCTGCTGGCCGCCACCCTGCGGCTCGTCGCGTACGACGTGCGGGTGGCGGGATCCGGGCGGGCCGCGCTGGCCGCCGTGGAGGAGTTCGCTCCGGACCTGGTCATCCTCGACGTGATGCTGCCCGACCTGGACGGCTTCGAGGTGGCCCGGCGTCTGCGCGCCGCCGGCCGGCCGGTGCCGGTGCTCTTCCTCACCGCCCGGGACACCGTTGAGGATCGGGTCGCCGGGTTGGTGGCCGGTGCGGACGACTACGTGGCCAAGCCGTTCAGCCTGGAGGAGGTGGTGCTGCGGATCCGGGCGATCCTGCGGCGTACCCGGTCGGAGCTGCCGCCGACCCCGGACACCCGGCTGCTGCGCTACGCCGACCTGGAGTTGGACGACGACGCCCACGAGGTACGCCGGGGTGGGCGGCCGGTCGACCTGTCGCCCACCGAGTTCCGGCTGCTGCGCTACCTGCTGCTCAACGCCGGTCGGGTGGTCAGCAAGGCGCAGATCCTGGACCGGGTCTGGAACTACGACTTCGGCGGCGACGGGCGGATCGTCGAGTCGTACGTCTACTACCTGCGGCGCAAGGTCGACCGGTCCGGTCCACCGCTGATCCACACAGTGCGCGGGGTGGGCTACACGCTGCGGACGCCGCGCGGCAACGAGTGAGCCGCCTGCCCCGGGTGCGCCCGTGGCCGCACTGGACGCTGCGGTCCCGACTGGTCCTGGTCGTCGGGGCGCTCGCCACGCTGGCCCTGCTCGGGGCGAACGCCGCCGGCCTGCTGCTGCTGCGCAGCTACCTGGTGGACCGGGTCGACGAGCAACTCGCCGTACAGGTCCGCCCGTTCACCGGCGAGCCCCGCCCGGGCACCGGTCCACCCGGTGCCCTGGTCGGACGGATCGCCCGGCTCGGTCCGGACCAGCTCGTCCTGTTCTACCGCGCCGACGGCACCCGCGACGCCGAGCACAGCAGCGCCCCCAGTGCGGCGGCACCGGACCCGGGATCGCTGTCCGAGGTGACCGCCCGCGCCCGCGCCCGCCGGCCGTACACCGTCTCCGGCGACCACGGCGGCGCGGACTGGCGGCTGCTCGCCGTGCCGGCGGGCGGGACCGGCGGGGTCGTGGTGGTCGGCGCCTCCCTGGCCGAGGTGACCCAGACCGCCGACCGGTTGCTGCTCATCGACGTCACGGTCACCGGCGGAGTGCTGCTCGGCCTCGGGCTGCTGGCCGCTTCGGTGGTGCGGCTCGGGCTGCGCCCGCTGACCCGGATGGAGCAGGTCGTCGCCGGCATCACCGGCGGCGACCTGACCCGTCGAGTGGACGACACCGATCCGCACACCGAGCCGGGTCGGCTGGGTGCCGCGGTGAACCTGATGCTGGAACGGATCGGCACCGAGATGAGCGCCCGCGCGGCCTCCGAGCGCCGGCTGCGGCAGTTCGTCGCCGACGCGTCGCACGAGCTGCGGACGCCGCTGACCTCGATCCGCGGCTTCGCCGAGCTGTACCGGCGGGGCGGCACCCCACCCGGTCCCGCGCTGGACGAGACGATGGGTCGGATCGAGAGCGAGGCGGCCCGGATGGGCGTGCTGGTGGAGGACCTGCTCCTACTCGCCCGACTCGACCGGCAGCGCACGCCCACGCTGCGTCCGGTGGATCTGCTGGAGATCGCCGCCGACACCATCCGGGATGCGCACGCCCGTACGCCGGGCCGGCCGGTGCGGCTGAGCACGCTCGCCGAGCACGACCCGACCTTCGAGACGCCGACCGTGCTCGGCGACGAGCACCGGCTGCGCCAGGTCGCCGCCAACCTGGTCGGCAACGCGGTGCAGCACACCGGGCCCGCAGCCCGGGTGACCGTCCGGGTCGGCCGGCTGGTCGCCCCGCCGGCCGGGCCGGTGGCCCGCTCGGGGCCGGTCCCCGCGCCGACCGCCGACGGGCTCGCCGTGCTGGAGGTGCACGACGACGGGCCGGGTATCCCCGCCGAGCACGCCGGTCGGGTCTTCGAGCGGCTGTACCGGGCCGACCCGAGCCGGGGCCGGGGCAGCGGGGGCGGCTCCGGTCTGGGGTTGTCCATCGCCGCGTCGATCGTGCACGCGCACGGCGGGTGGATCGAGCTGGACACCGGGACGGGCTCGGGGACGACCTTCCGGGTGCTGTTGCCCGCCGTACCCCGGCAGCCGGCCCCGCCGAGCGACGATCCGGCGGCACCTATTCCGAGCCAGCTCTGAGCTTGCGCCGAAGATCCTCCCAGCCGTGCCGGCGAGGCTGACCGGCATGCGAGTGCGCCTGCCGGCCGTCCTGCGCCGGCCCCCCGTCGCGGTCAACGCCGCCCTGGTCCTGCTGCTGGCCGGCGGCGGCTGCTGGGCCTGGCTGTCGGTGCGCGGCGATTCGACGGCGGATGCCAGGCCCACCGGCACCCGGACCGTCAGTGTGTCCAGGGGCACCGTGACCGCCACCGTCACCGCCGACGGCTCGGTGCGCAGCGCTTCGACGGCCAGCGCCGGCTTCGCCACCGCCGGCACCGTCACCGCGATCCCGGTGCGGGTCGGCGATCGGGTGAAGAAGGGCCAACTGCTGGCCACCGTCGACCCGGCAGCCGCGCAACGCGACCTCGACGTGGCGAAGGTGGACCTGACCGCCGCGCAGGACGCCCTGGACCGCGCTGAGGAGGCCGGTTCGGACACCTCGTCGGCGGAGAACTCGGTCACCCAGGCCGAGCTGGCGGTGGACGAGGCGCAGGCCGCCGTGAGCGGCACCCGGCTGACCGCGCCGATGGCCGGCACGGTGGTCGCGGTCAACGGCACCGTGGGCAGCTCCTCCGGAGGGTCCGCCACCGGCGGCGGCTCGACCGGGGGCTCCTCCACCGGGCAGCAGGGCGGCAGCGGGTCGACCGGCGCCACCAGCTCCGGGTCCACCACCTCCAGCGGGTTCGTCGAGCTGGCCGACCTGACGAAGCTGCAGGTCACCGCCGGCTTCGCCGAGGCGGACGCGACCCGGCTCAAGGACGGCCAGGCGGCCACCATCACGTGGAACGCGTTGCAGGGGGCCGAGGCCGGTGGCAAGGTCGTCGCGGTCGATCCGCAGGCCACCACCGCCAACAACGTGGTCACCTACGGGGTCACGGTCAGCGTCGACAAGCTGCCGGCCGGCGCGAAGCCGGGGCAGACCGTGCGGGTCGCCGTGGTCACTGGCACCGCTGCGGACGTCCTGTTGGTCACCTCGGCAGCGGTCAGCGGCACCGGCGACCGGCGTACCGTCACGGTGGTCACTGACACGGGGACGGAGAGCCGGCGGGTCACCGTGGGGCTCGCCGGCGACCAGGCGTGCGAGGTCACCTCGGGGCTGACCGAGGGGGAGCGGGTGGTGCTGCCGGAGGGCAGCAGCACGGGCAGCACCGGCGGCGGCCTCCCCGGCGGGGGCGGCCTGCCGGGTGGCGGTGGCTTCCCGGGCGGTGGCGTCCCCGGCGGGGGCGGCGTCCCCGGCGGCGGTGCTCGGGGCGGGAACGGAACCCGTTGATGGCGCCGGGAAACGTGTCACGCCGACCGGTCCTGGACGTCCGGATGCTGACCAAGGTGTACGGCGAGGGCCCGGCCGCGGTGCACGCCCTGCGCGGGGTGTCGCTGGCCGTCACCGCTGGCGACTATGTGGCCATCATGGGCTCCTCCGGCTCCGGCAAGTCGACCCTGATGAACATCCTCGGCTGCCTCGACGTGCCCTCCGGCGGGCAGTACCTGCTGGACGGGGTGGACGTCGGCCGCCTCGCCGACCGTCAGCTCGCCCTGGTCCGCAACCGGCTCATCGGCTTTGTCTTCCAGGCGTTCAACCTGATTCCGCGGACCAGCGCGCTGGCCAACGTCGAGTTGCCACTGGCGTACGCCGGGGTGCGGGCCGGCCAGCGGCGGCAGCGGGCGCTCGCCGCGCTGGACGCCGTGGGACTGGCCGATCGCGCGAACCACCAGCCCAACCAGCTCTCCGGTGGCCAGCAGCAGCGGGTCGCAGTGGCCCGGGCGCTGGTCACCGAGCCGGCACTGGTGCTGGCCGACGAACCGACCGGCAACCTGGACAGCCAGTCCACCGAGGACATCCTGGCCGTCCTCGACCAGCTCAACGCGGCCGGCCGGACCATCGTGCTGATCACCCACGAGCCGGAGGTGGGTGCCCGGGCCGGGCGTCTGATCCGGCTGCTCGACGGGCAGGTCCGCTCGGACGTCCGGCAGGGCGGGCGGCACACGACGGCGGGGTTTGGCCGATGAACCTCGCCGAGACCGTCCGGTTCGCGCTGCGCGGCGTGGCCGCCAACAAGCTGCGTTCGGCGCTGACCATGTTGGGCATCCTGATCGGCGTCGCCGCGGTGATTCTGCTGGTCGCCGTCGGCAACGGCTCTGCCCAGGCGATCACCGACCGGATCGAGGCGCTGGGCACCAACACGCTGACCGTGACCGGCACCAACCGGGGCGGCAGCGCCGGCGGGCTGACCCTCCAGGTCGCCGACGCGCTCGCCGACCCGGTGCTCGCGCCCGATGTACGGTCGGTCTCCCCGCTGGCCACCACCAGCGCCACCCTGACCTTCGAGGGGGCCGACCACGAGGTGCCGCAGTTCGTCGGCACCCGGCCGAGCTGGTTCACCGTGGCCAACTCGCCGGTGGCCAGCGGCACCGCGTTCAGCGCCGACGACGAGGCGCAGGGCCGCCGGGTGGTGGTGCTCGGTCGGACCGTGGCCGACGAGCTGTTCGCCGGGGTGGACCCGGTGGGTCGGCAGGTGACCGTGGGCGGCGCGCTGTTCACCGTGGTCGGGGTGTTGGCGGAGAAGTCCTCGACCGGCTTCCAGGACGCCAACGACACCGCGATCGCTCCGCTGCGGGCGGTACGCGAGGTGCTCACCGGGTACGGGCCGCTCAGCTCGATCCTGGTGGAGGCGAGCGATCCGGACCGGGTGTCGGCGGCGCAGGGGCAGATCTCCACCGTGCTCGCCCAGCGCCTGCCGGCGTCCACCTCGGGCAGCACCCCGTACCGGATCCAGAATGCCGCGCAGCTGTTGCAGACCCAGTCCGAGACGGCCGACACGTTCACCGTGCTGCTGGGCGCGGTGGCCGCGATCAGCCTGCTGGTCGGCGGCATCGGCATCACCAACATCATGTTGGTGACGGTGACCGAGCGGACCCGGGAGATCGGCATCCGCAAGGCGCTCGGGGCACGCCGGCGTACCGTGCTCACCCAGTTCCTGGTGGAGGCGACCCTGCTGAGCCTGCTCGGTGGGGCGCTCGGGGTGGCGGCGGCGCTGATCGGTGCCCGGTTCACCATCGTCGGCGTCCACCCGGTGGTCGTGCCCAGCTCGGTGGGGCTGGCCCTCGGGGTCTCGGTCGCGATCGGCCTGTTCTTCGGCGGCCTTCCGGCGGCCCGGGCGGCCCGGCTGCGCCCCATCGACGCCCTGCGCTACGAGTAGGCCGACATGCGAGGAACCGACATGGACAGCAGCGACACCGTCATCTTCGACCGGGTAGACGACCACCCGGCGGCCTCGGCGGGGGCCCCGGATCGCGACCTGACCGCCGCGCTCGCCGCGGCGGCGCCGCGCCGCTGGTGGAACCGGGCAACCCCGGCGCTCGGCGCGCTCGTGCTGGTGCTGGCCGGTTTCCTGGGCGGGGTTCACGTGCAGCAACGCTGGGGTGAGTCGTCGAGCACCGCCGGGTCGGGGCGGGCCGGCTTCCCGGGTGGTGTTCCCACCGCCTTCCCGGGCGCCGGCGGGCGTGGCCAGAGCGGCGCCGGGCCGAGCGGCACGGGTGAGACCGGTGGCGCGACCGCACCGGCGACCACCAACGGGAAGGTGAAGCTGGTCGACGGCGGAACGCTCTACCTGGAGACCGCCGACGGCACCGTTGTCACCGTGCGCACCACCGACGACACCGAGGTCCGCACCACCAAGGCCAGCAAGCTGAGTGGCCTCAAGGCCGGGCAGAGCGTCACCGTGCAGGGTGGCCCGGCGACCGACGGCACGGTCACCGCCACCGCGGTCACCGCCGGGGGCTGACCGGCGCTCGCGCCGAGCCCGCCGAACCGGCCGGGTATCCCGCCGGGGCGGCCCGTACGATGCTCCGGTGATTCTTCGGGGTACGGTCCGCGCCGATCGTCCGCTGGTGGTCCTCGCCGTCGAGGAGGAGGCCCGGTACCTGCCGCCGGAGCTGCCGGTGCTGCTCACCGGGATGGGCAAGGTGAACGCCGCCAGCGCGGTGGCGGCGGTGCTGGCCGCCGGGCCGCGCCCCGCCCTGCTGCTCAACCTGGGCACGGCGGGCGCGTTGCGCCCCGGCTGGACCGGCATCCACGAGGTCGCCACCGTGCTTCAGCACGACCTGGACACCGCCCTGCTGCGCACGCTCACCGGCCAGACCTACGGCGCGCCGCTGCCGCTGGCCGCCGAGGGCGCGGTGCTGGCGACCGGCGACACCTTCGTGGCCGACGACGCCGCGCGGGACCGGTTGGCGCAGCGCGCCGACCTGGTCGACATGGAGGGGTACGCGGTCGCCTGGGCCGCCAACCAGGCTGGCGTGCCGTGCCGGCTGGTCAAGCAGGTCAGCGACGAGGCGGGGGAGGGTGCCGCCCGGACGTGGCGGGAGTCGGTGGACGCCTGCGCCCGGGACCTCGCCGACTGGACCGGTCGGCACCTCGACTGATCCGGCCGCCCCGGCGGCTCAGGGTTGCGGTCGCCGCATCCGCAGCCCCGGTCTGGTCACCCGGACGTTGCTCGCCGGGACCAGGGCGGCGCCGGCCAGCCCGAGCGCAACGACCACGGTGACCAGCAGCGGCGGCCAGCCACCGGCCCACGGGAGTGCCAGCAGCGGCAGCAGCAGCCAGGCCAGCCGCCGCCATGGCACGATGGCGGTCACCAGATAGGTGAACAGGATGCGCCCGATCACGAACAGCGCCGGGCCACCGAGGATCAGCACGAGCCACGACGTCGGCGTCGTTCCGGTCGGGCGGTCGGCGACCAGGTCGAAGGAGGCCGCCGTGCCGACCACGCCGGCCAGCATCACCAGATGGGTGTACGGGGCCAGTCGGGCCGCTCGCCTCGCGTCGGCACCGGCCTTCAGCAACTCGCCGGCCCGGAAGACGTAGATCTGCCAGAGCATCAGCATGGTGGCGAAGGCGCAGAGCAGGGCGGCGAGCCGGAAGCGGTCGAGATGCGTCCGGCTGACCTCCAGGATGGGCACCAGAATGATGTCGCCGAGGGCCAGGATGATGAACTGCTGGTATCGCTCGCCCAGGTGCCCGGTGGTCCGGTCGTACTGTTCGAGGGGGACCCGGCCCAGCCACGGCATCGGGTACCGGACCGCCGCGGAGACCAGGTCAATCGCTATCGCGACGGTCCAGAGCCTCCAGTTCGGCGATCCGGCCACCGCTCCGGTGATCCAGAAGACGCCGGATACCACGAACCAGAACATGAACCGCGAGGCCCGCTCCATGGCCGCCCGGTGCTGCTGTCGGTGCAACGTGGTGACCAGGACGACGCCGCGCACCACGTGCGTGGTGACGTACGCGATCGCGAAGACCATCGCGTGCCCGGCGGACAGCATCGGCAGCGCCGCCGCCATCCCCACCGACCCCACCATGGCGACCATCAGGATGACCTGGATCGGGCGCTGCTCCGGGTCGTAGAACTCGGTCGTGGTCGAGGTGACCGACCAGGTCCACCAGATCGCCGCCAGCGTCAGCAGCACCGGCCCGGAGCCGCTCCAGGAGTCGCGTTCGGCGATCAGCTTCGAGACCATGGCGAGGGCGGCCACGAAGACCACGTCGAAGAGGAGTTCCAGCAGCGTGGCCCGGGCCGACCCGTCCGGGCGGCGTACCAGCGCCGCAGTGCCTCCGGTGGTCATGCCCGGCCTCCCGCCGCGTCTCCGAGGATTATCGGCGGCACCGGCGCGGCCCGTCCCCGGATCGGCGATTCCCACCGACCCGCCCCCAGGCTGGTCACCCGCGCGTCCGGCCCGAGGTTGCCATGGCGTCAGCCGCCGGGTGATGCTTGACGGCATCCATATATCTCGATCTCTTCGGAGGTTCGGATGCGCCGCTCCCCGCTCGTCGCCCTCGTCCTGACCGCACTCCTGCTCGTCGCGCCCGGCGCGGCGCAGGCCGCCGTCCCCGACCGGGCCGCCCCCGCCGCGCCCGTCGCCGACCCGGCCGCGCTGGCCGGGGTACGCACGCCCGGCACCGCCTGGGGCTTCGACCCGGCCACCGGACGGCCGACCATCACCGTCGACGACACCGTGGCGCCCGCCGAGGTGGTGGCGCTGCGCACGGTGGCCGACCGGGCCGGCGCGCTGCTGCGCCGGGAGCCCGGAACGCTGCGCACCCTGATCGCCGCCGGACAGGGCATCTACGGCGGTGGCGGCCGCTGCTCGCTCGGCGCGAACGTGCGCAGCGGCAGCACCTACTACGTGATCACCGCCGGCCACTGCACCACCGTCGCCAGTGCCTGGTACGCCGACAGCGCGCAGACCACCGTGCTCGGCACCCGTACCGCCACTAGCTTTCCCAGCAACGACTACGGCCTGATCCGCTACACCGGCCGGATCGCCCATCCCAGCGCGGTCTACACCTACCCCGGCCTGCTGACCATCTACGGCGCCGGCAACGCGTACGTCGGTCAGGCGGTGTGCCGCAGCGGCTCCACCACCGGGGTGCGTTGCGGCACCGTCACCGGCCTCAACCAGACCGTCAACTACGCCAGCGGCGATGTGGTCTACGGCCTGATCCGTACCAACATCTGCGCCGAGCCGGGCGACAGTGGCGGGCCGCTCTACGTGGCGGCCACCGGCACCATCCTCGGCATCCTCTCCGGCGGCAGCGGCAACTGCACCTCCGGCGGCACCACCTACTACCAGCCGATCAATGAGGTGCTCGCCGCATACGGGCTGACGGTGCCCTGACTCCCGTTGCGCAGAGCGCAACGGGTTGCTCGTCCTGCGCAACGCACATAGGCTCGGCGGCACCCCGAACCCCCCGCCGGGAGGACGTGTGCCGACCCCCGACTCCCGACCCGACCACGCGACCACCCCGGCCGGCTTCCCACCGGTCGAGGTGGCCACGGTGGGGGAGACCATGGTGGTGCTCTGCCCCGCGCCGGGTGAACCATTGGAGCACGCCGAGCGGGTCGCCGTGTCGGTCGGCGGCGCGGAGTCCAACGTGGCCGGCTACCTGGCCCGGCTCGGACACCGGACGACCTGGGTGAGCCGGGTCGGCGACGACCCCTTCGGCCGGGCCGTCGTCCGGCACGTCGCCGCCGCCGGCGTCCGGGTCGACCTGGTGACCGTCGACCCGGCCGCCCCCACCGGGCTGTACGTCAAGGACCCGGGCCCGGCGTCGACCGCCGTGCACTACTACCGGGCCGGCTCGGCCGCGTCCCGGCTGGACCGGGCGGTACTGGCCGACCCTCGGCTGGCCGGCGTCCGGGTGCTGCACCTGTCCGGGATCACCCCGGCGCTCTCCGCCTCCTGCCGAGCCCTGGTCGAGCACGCGGTGACCGACCGGCCGCTGCCGGGCGCGTTGGTCAGCTTCGACGTCAACCACCGGGCCCGGCTCTGGCCGGCCGACCGGGCCGCCCCGGTGCTGCGCGACCTCGCCGACCGCAGCGACCTGGTCTTCGTCGGCCAGGACGAGGCGGACGCCCTGTGGGGCACCGCCGACCCGGCCGCGGTGCGCCGGCTGCTGCCCGGGCCGGAGACGGTCGTGGTCAAGGACGGCGCGGTGGGCGCCACCGCCCTGCCCCGTGACGCCGAGCCGGTCTTCGTCCCGGCGCCCCGGGTGACGGTGGTGGAGCCGGTCGGCGCCGGGGACGCGTTCGCCGCCGGCTATGTGGCCGGGCTGCTGCGCGGTCTCGACCCGGTACGCCGGCTGCGCCTCGGTCACCTGGTCGCGGCTCAGGCGCTGGGCAGCAGCGGCGACAACGCCCCGGTGCCGCCGTGGGCCTGGTTCGACCGGCTGCTCGACGCCCCCGTCGAAGCATGGTCGCCGCTGGACCTGACCGGCGTGCGAGCGGAGGTCTGAGGCGTGTCGCAGAGCGTCGACCGGGCGATGCGGGTGCTGGAGCTGCTGGCCCGTGAGCCCGCCCAGCTCGGTGACGTCGCCGCCCATCTGGGGGTGCACAAGTCCACCGCGCTGCGCCTGCTGCAGACCATGGAGACCGGTGGTTTCGCCCGACGCCGCGACGGCGGCTGGGCTGTCGGGCTGCGGCTGATCGGCCTCGCCCAGCAGGCCCTGGACTCCCTGGACGTGCGCACGGTGGCCCACCCGCACCTGGCGGCGCTCGGCCGCGACTGCGGGCACACCATCCACCTGGCCCAACTGGTCGACGACGAGCTGGTCTACGTGGACAAGATCGAGGCCCGTGGCCAGGTGCGGATGTACTCCCGGATCGGGCGCACCGCGCCGTTGCACGCCAGCGGGGTGGGCAAGGTGGTGCTGGCGTTCTGCCCGGAGCCCCGGCTGACCGGGCTGCTCGACCGCACCGAGCTGCGCGCGTACACCCCAGGCACCATCTGCGACCCGGCGGCGCTGCGCGCGGAGCTGGCGGCCGTCGCCGACCGGGGCTGGGCCGCCGACGACGGCGAGTTCGAGCCACTGATCACCTGCGTGGCGGCCCCGGTGCGGCAGGCCGACGGCGCGGTCACCGCGGCCGTGTCGGTGACCGCGCCGACGGTGGTCGCCACCCTGGCCGACCTGCGACGCCTGCTACCTCGGCTGCTGGCCACCACGCAACAGATCTCCCGCGACCTCGGATGGAGTGGACCATGACCACAGCGGACTTCGAGCACATCTTCGGCGCTGCCCGCGTGATGGCGATCCTGCGCGGCCTGCCGGTGGCGGAGACCGTCCGGCTCGCCGGCCGGGCCTGGGACCTCGGTATCGACGTGGTGGAGGTGCCGGTGGCCACCGCCGACGCGGTGCCGGCGCTGCGCGCCGCCGTCGAGGCGGGCGCTGAGCGCGGCCGGATCGTCGGCGCCGGCACCGTCCTCGGCGTGGAGCAGGTCGCCGCGGCGGCCGACGCCGGGGCGGCGTTCACCGTCGCGCCCGGCCTGGACCTGGCGGTCGCCGACGCCGCCGCCGGGCGCGGCCTGCCCCACCTGCCTGGCGTGGCCACCCCGACCGAGGCACAGCAGGCGATGCGACACGGCCTCACCTGGCTCAAGGCGTTCCCCGCGATCTCCCTCGGGCCGGCCTGGTTCCGGGCCGTTGCCGGCCCACTGCCGCACCTACGCTTCGTCGCCACCGGCGGCCTCGACGCCGACAACGCCGGGGCGTTCCTCGCCGCCGGAGTGCGGGTGGTGGCGGTCGGCTCCGCGCTGTCCGACCCGAACCAACTCGACCGCCTGGCCGACCTGCTCGCCCTCGGAGCGCCCACCCGCTGACCCCGGGTGGCCAAGTTGTGTCACGGCGCAAAGGCGTCGATGGGCTGCGGCGGTCGAGGGTGTGCGTTGCATCGATGCTGGGCTGCGTACCGCTTCTCGACATAAAGAGGTCACCTTGGCTCTCTCTTCCAGGCGCCGCCGGTCCGGGCTGATCGCCCTCGGTGCCGCCCTCACCCTGGCGGCCGGGTTCACCCCACCCGGCGCGGGGGCGTCCGCCGCCCCACCGAACACCCCCGACCGTCCGGCGGGCCAGCCCCTGGCAGCCGCCGGACGGGCCGCCTCCGTCACTCTGATCACCGGGGACATCGTCACCGTCACCACCGCGGCCGACGGCAGCACCGTCTCGACCGTCCGCCGGTCGGACGGCAGCACGCCGAGCTTCCACCGCACCGTGCTCGGCGGAGACACCTACGTCTATCCGGACGACGCGCTGCCCTACGTCACCGGCGGCGTGTTGGACCGGCAGTTGTTCAATGTCACCGAGCTCATCGCGGACGGCTACGACGACGCGCACACCGACAAGCTGCCGCTGATCGTCACCATGACCGAAGCGGCGGCCCGCAACCGCACCCGCCCCACTGTGGACGGGGCCGAACTGGTCCGGCCGCTGGACAGCGTGCAGGGCGCGGCGCTGACCCGTCAGCGTGCCACCGCCGAGAAGTTCTGGACCGCGCTCACCGCCAGCACGGCCCGTCGCGCGGGCGCCACCCCGACCCTGGCCAACGGCATAGCCAAGGTGTGGCTGGATGCCCGGGTGCACGCCGACCTGACCGAGTCCACCGCGCAGATCGGCGCGCCGACGGTCTGGGCTGAGGGCAACACCGCTACCGGTGTCGACGTCGCCGTGCTCGACTCCGGTGCGGACGTCGAACACCCGGACCTCGCCGGGCAGATCACCGGCACCAGCAGCTTCGTGCCCGAAGAGCCCGACGTGCTCGACTACAAGGGACACGGCACGCACGTCGCCTCGACGATCGCCGGCACCGGTGCCGCCTCCGCCGGTGCCGAGCGGGGCGTCGCCCCGGGTGCCCGGCTGCACATCGGCAAGGTGCTCAACAGCGAGGGCAGCGGGCAGAACTCCTGGATCATCGCGGGCATGGAGTGGGCCGTCCGGGAGCAGAAGGCCCGAGTCGTCAACATGAGCCTGGGCGGCGAGGCCACCGACGGCACGGACCCGCTGAGCCAGGCGGTCAACCAGCTCAGCGCCGAGACCGGTGCACTCTTCGTGGTCGCCGCCGGCAACGGCGGCCCCAACTCCATCGGCACCCCGGCCGCCGCCGACTCCGCGCTCACCGTGGGCGCGGTCGACGCCACCGACCACCTCGCCGACTTTTCCAGCCAGGGCCCGCGCGCCGGTGACGGCGGGCTCAAGCCCGAGCTGACCGCACCCGGCGTGGACATCCTGGCCGCCCGCTCACACTTCGTGCGGGGCGGCACCGGGGACTACACGCTGATGAGTGGCACGTCGATGGCCACCCCGCACGTGGCCGGCACGGCCGCCCTGGTCGCCGCCGCACACCCCGACTGGACCGGTCAGCGCATCAAGGAGGCGCTGGTCAGCACGGTCAAGGCCACCCCCGGGTACACGCCGTACCAGGCCGGTGCCGGCCGGGTGGATGCCGCTGCCGCGGTGCACGCCACCGTCTTCGCCACCGCGAGCGCCTACTCCGGTTTCCAGGCCTGGCCGCAGTCACCGGGGATGACCGTCGACCGGCAGGTCACCTACACCAACACCGGCAGCGCGCCGGTGACCCTGAAGCTGGCCCTCGACGCGGCCACCGCGCCGGCCGGCCTCTTCGCCCTGTCCGCCGACACGGTCACCGTGCCCGCCGGCGGCACCGCCGCCGTGACCCTGACCGCGGCCTACGACCGGCTCCCGGTCGAGCGGCAGGTCAGCGGCGCGATCATCGCCACCGACGGCACCGGTACGGTCCGCGGCCGCACCCTGATCGGCGCCAGCAAGGAGGGGCAGCGGCAGAACCTGACGCTGGTCGCCAAGGATCGGGACGGAAAGCCGCTCGTCGGCAAGGTCATCCTCACCACCGATGGCCTGTTCACCGCCGTGGACCTGTCCGAGAGCGGCACCGCCACGCTGCGGTTGCCGGTGGCGACGTGGACCGGCTGGCTCTCCGGTGACGTGCGCGGCGTACACGGACCGCACTCCAAGGGCATGGCACTGCTCAGCTTCGCCGACGTCACCCTGGACCGGGACCGCACCGTCACCCTGGACGCCCAGGCCGCCCGGCAGGTCCGGGTCCAGGTGCCCCAGGAGGCCACCCCCAGCGCATTGCGCCTGGACATCCACCGGTCCTTCGGGAACAGCCTCACCGAGAGCCAGATGCTGCCCGACGCCTCGTACGACAGCATGTGGGCGCTGCCGACGGGCCGCCCGGTCACCGACGGCGAGTTCGAGTTCGGCGCGCGGTGGCGGTTGGAGCAGCCGGCGCTGACCGTCGCCGCCGGCGATCGCTCGTACGACGACCTGCTGGTGAAGCGGGCGACCCCGGCGCTGCCGGCCGGCCGCCGCCAGTTCGATGCGGTCTACGCGGCCGACACCTCGGCGGCCGGGCTGGCCAAGCGGCCGGTCCGGGACCGGGCGGTGGTGGTCCGGCGCAGCGACACCGTGGACATCGCCAGCCAGGCCCAGGCCGCCGCAGCTGCCGGGGCGAAGCTGCTACTGGTCGTCAACGACGGCGTCGGCCGGCTCCAGCCCTGGGACGAAACCCCGTGGAGCCCGGAGAGCCCGGCCCCGGTGACCGTGGCGACGCTCGGAGCCGACGAGGGCGGGCAGCTCATCTCCGCGCTGGAGCGCGGCACGGTGCGGCTGACCGTCGACTCGCACCCGGAGACCGAGTACCTCTACGACGTGGTGCACCACTGGGCCGGCGCGGTGCCGACCGACCCCAGCTACCGGCCCGCCAGCCGGCAGTTGGCCCGGGTCGACGTGGAGTTCCGCAACTACCGGCCGGGCAAGGCGCTGGAGTTCCGTACCGACATCTGGCGCGGCTGGGCGTCGAGCAACCTGGTGACCGCCCCGGCGCAGGGCCGGCGTACCGACTGGGTGACCGCCGACGCGAGCTGGATCGACGACGCGCACATCGTCGGCGAGACCGGTCAGCACCTGATGGACGTGGCCCGGTACCCGGCCGACAGGCCGAGCAGCGTCACCTGGTTCGGGCCGATCCAGCGGCCCCGGATGGGGGCGCTTGGCTACCTGCCGGTCCGCTACCTGGACACCGTCTACCTGCCCGCGCCTGGCTGGGGTGACGGGGGCGGCCACATCGGTGACGCGTACGGCAACTACGACAAGGTCAACCGGACGACCCTCTACCAGGGCGACAAGGAGCTGAACTGGGGTAACGCCGAGTACCTCCGGGTCTCCGGCCTGGCCGAACAGCGGCTGCCGTACCGGCTGGTGGTGGAGAACGACCGGGCGGCGTGGACCAACCCGTACTCCCGGCAGACCCGCACCGAGTGGGGCTTCAGCTCGGCGGTCACCGGGACGGAGACGTCCGAGGTGCTGCCGATGATCCAGCTGGACTACCAGGTGGCCATCGACCGGGACGGCACGGCGTCGCGGCGGGCGCCGCTCACGGTGATCGCCTCCCAGTTGCCCGGCGTCAACGGCAAGGTCGGCGCGGTGACCGTCGAGGTCTCCTACGACGACGGGGCGACCTGGCAGAAGCCCCGGCTCACCCGGCACGGCGATGGCTGGCGCACCTCGCTGGCCGCACCGAAGACGGCCAGCTTCGTCAGCCTGCGCACCACCGCGCGGGACGCCGCCGGCAACACCGTGAGCCAGAGCATCACCCGGGCGTTCGGCCTGCGCTGACGCCACGACGGTCGGCCGCCGGTCGGGGTCCCCACGTACCCCGGCCGGCGGTCAGCCGGTTGTCGAGAAGGGGACGGCTCAGCCGGTGACCGCTGCCCGGTCCAGGAAGAACAGTCGCGCGCGCTTCTCCGGCAGGTCGATCAGCGGGCCGGGCTGGAACCCGGTGCGCAGCAGCCGGTCGAGGATCTTGTCGTTGCGGGCGTCCGGCTCCATCACGATTCGCAGTCGGGCCGGATCGGCGAGGACGAAGTCCAGGATCGCGCCGAGCAGCGCGCCGGTGAAGCCGCGCTCGACCGTCACCGGTGGCCCGATCAGCAGGTGCATGCCGACGTCGCCGGGGCGCACGTCGTAGCACTCGCCGACCGGGTCGGCCTCGGGCTGGTAGGTCTGCACCAGCGCCGCCGGCACGCCGTCGCGGTGCACGAGGTACGCGTGGTGGGTGGCCAGCGAGTCCAGGTACGCGTAGATCTCGTGCACCCGGTCGCGGCTCGCCTCGCGCATGCCCCAGAACCGGGCCCGTTCCTCGGTGACCCAGCCGTGCAGCAGGTCGACGTCCTCGTCCGGCCGCACCGGCCGGATGGTCACCACCCCGAACCCGGTGACGTCCCGCCGGTAGTGGTGCTGGTCGGCCCTCGTCGCGTCAGTACTCATCTCGCTCCTCGGTGAGCTGGTCCCAGTCGGTGGTCACCGGTAGCAGGTCGCCGGCCAACCACGCGGCGTTCTGGTCGCCGTGGTGCGGGTCGCCGGGCACCCCGCAGGCGCCCAGCGGGACCACCCAGCGACTGTCCTCCCGCCGCGCCAGGTCCCAGACGAAGCGCGCCGCCGGCCCGCGTGCGCACCAGTGGGTGACCCCGGGCACGCTGGAGGTGGCCAGCACGCAGTCGTGGTCGCCGTCCAGCCGGGGACCGGGCCCGGCGTCCGGATCGGGCAGCGCCCGCCACGGTGCCAGCCGGTGCAGGTCTCCCCAGCGCGTCTGTCCGTTCGCCGCACCGGTCGGGCCGGCGACCTCCTCGGCCGCCGCGCCCACCAGCGCCGCCACGTCCAAGCCGGGTAACCGGGCGGTGCCCAGCAGGTGCTCCAGCGCGTAGCCGACCCGCGGCGTCAGCGCCAACCAGGGTGCGAACACCTCCGGGTACGCCGGCGGCTCGGCCAGCGCGGCCACCGCCGGGTGGGCGGCCAGCCGGCGGACCACGGCCGCCCGCAGGGTGGCGAAGTCCGCGGCGTCGGTGCTGTCGGCGGCCATCCGTCGGTCCCAGCGCAGCAGCCGGTCCCGCAGCGCGGCGGCGGCCGGGCCGAGCGCGGTCACCTCGGCCAGTACGGCCAGCAGCGCGCTGGCCGAGCCGAGGTACGTGTCGGTGTGCACGGCGGCCAGCCGCTCGGGCGTCCAGCCGTCACCGGCGTCGAGCAACTCGGCGATCCGGCGCGCCCGGTGTGGCGGGGCGAACTGGACCCCGAGCGGCGCCGCCAGCCCTCGCTCGTTGGCCATCACCGCGCGGTCGACCACCTCGGCGCGGGGCAGCGGCGCGTACCAGCCGCGCCAGGCGTGCTCGGCCCGCCAGGCCGGAACCACCCGCCGGCCGTTCTCCGGATGCCGCACCGGCACCGCGCCGGCGACCCGGTGCAGCAGCCCGCCGGCGGTGTCCGCCGCCTGCACCACGTTGACCGGCTCCACCCAGTGCCGCAGCGCCCGGTCCACATCAGCCACAGTCCGGGCGCGCAGCAGCTCCGGCAGCGCCGCGAAGCCGAGCTCGGCGCGGACCCGGGGCGGGTAGCGAAGGCTGATCGCGGTCGGCTCGTCCGGCCCGCCGGCGATCACCGGCCCCCGGTCGGTCTCCACCACCTCGACCTCGACCGGGTCCGCCCCGGCCACCTCGATCATCTCGACGTGGGCGTGCGCGGGTCGCCAACCGTCCGGGCCGAGCGCCCGCACCTCGTTGCCGTGCCGGCTTAGCTGCTCGGCGTACAGGTCCTGGTAGTCGGCCATGGCGTTGGTGATGGCCCAGGCCGCCGCGCCGGTGTGCGCGAAGTGGGCGATGCCCGGCACGCCCGGCATCGCCAGCCCGACCACGTCGTACTCCGGGCAGGCCAGCCGGATCTGCTGGTAGACGCCGGGATCCTCGATGAACCGGTGCGGGTCGCCGGCGAGCAGTGCGGCGCCGGTGCCGGTCCGCCCGGGGGCGAGCAGCCACCCGTTGCTGCCGGCGACGGCCGGCCCGTCGGTGGCGAACAGGTCGACCGCGGCCGGGCCGAGCCGGTGCGCCACGTGCTCGCGCCAGAGCTTGGAGGGGAACCCGGCGAACAGGATGTGGTGGCCCAGCCAGACCGCCAGCGGGGTCCACGGCTGCCACCGGCCGGGAGTCAGCCCGGCGGCGGCGAACTCGGGCGCTCGGGCCGCCCCGGCGGCAAGACCGGCGTTCACCCCGGCCACGTACGCGGCCACCCAGGCGGCGGTGGCCGGGTCGAGCGCGGCGTGGCAGCGGCGGGCGGTGTCGTCGAGCCGGACCTGCCGGGCGAAGCGGTCCCAGCCGAGCGCGTCGACGCCGAGGAAGGCGGCGCTGGTGCCCTGGGCCCGGTGTCGCTCCACCTCAATCTGCCAGGCCCGGTCGTACGCGGTCACCCGGCCCTGCGCCGTCGCCAGGGCGAGCGGGTCGTCGGCCCGCAGGTGCGGCACGCCCCACCGGTCGCGGAAGCGTCCGGCGGTCACGCCGCCGCCATCCGGTACGGGCGGGTCGTCGCGCCGGTCACCCGGCGCGCGCGGGTCACGCCGGCTCCGGGGCGGGCGCGGTGGCCCGGCGCCGGGCGGCGGGGATGACCAGCGGGGTGCCGGTCTCGGGGTCGTCGATCACCCGGCAGGGCAGCCCGAAAACCTCGGCCACCAGGTCGGCGGTGACCACCGACGCCGGCTCCCCGGCGGCCACCACCCGCCCGTCGCGCATGGCGATCAGGTGGGTGGCGTAGCGGGCCGCGTGATTGAGGTCGTGCAGCACCGCGACCAGCGTGCGTCCCTGCTCCTCGTGTAGCCGGGCGCAGAGGTCCAGGATCTCGATCTGGTGGGCGATGTCGAGGTACGTGGTCGGCTCGTCGAGCAGCAGCAGCGGGGTCTGCTGGGCCAGCGCCATGGCGATCCAGACCCGCTGCCGCTGGCCGCCGGAGAGCTCGTCCACCGGCCGGTCGGCGAGGTCGTCGACCCCGGTGGCGGCCATCGACTCCTCGACCACCCGCTCGTCCTCGCGCGACCACTGCCGCAGCAACCCCTGGTGGGGGTAGCGGCCTCGGGCGACCAGCTCGGCGACGCTGATCCCGTCGGGCGCGATCGACGACTGCGGCAGCAGGCCGAGGGTGCGGGCCACCTTCCGGGCGGGCAGGTCGTGGATGTCCCGGCCGTCCAGCAGGACCGTTCCGACGGTCGGGCGCAGCATCCGGGACAGCGCCCGCAGCAGGGTCGACTTGCCGCAGGCGTTCGGGCCGATGATCACGGTGAACGACTGGTCGGGCACCGCCACGGTCAGGTCTTCGGCGATCGTGCGCCGGTCGTAGGCGAGGGTCAGCGCGGTGCCGCCGAGCCGGGAACTGCCGGGGTGCATGGGTGCTCCTTCGAAGGCGTCGCGGGTGTTCACAGCCGACCCGCCCGGCGTTCCATGGCCAGCAGCCAGACCAGGTAGCCGCCGCCGATCACTCCGGTCACCACACCGACCGGAAGCTGGTGCCCGGCGAACGCGCGCTGAGCCAGCAGGTCGGCGCCGACCAACAGCGCCGCGCCGACCGCCATCGACGGCAGCAGGTTCGGGCCGGGCGCCCGGGTCAGCCGCTTCGTCACGTGCGGCGCGACGAGCGCCACGAAGGACACCGGTCCTGCGGCGGCCGCCGCGAACGAGACGAGGAGCACCGCCGCGGCCAGCAGGATCAGGCGTAGCTGGCGTACCGGCACACCGAGGGCGCTGGCCGTGTCGTCGCCCAGCTCCATCATCCGCAGCGCCGGGCCGCAGCCGACGAGCACCAGCGGTCCCAGCACGGCGGTGACGACGAGCAGTGGCCCGGCGTTGGCCCAGCCCCGCCCGTCCAGGCTGCCAGTCAGCCAGAGCACCGCGCGGGCGGCGTCCATCAGCGGTGCCCGGGTCAGCAGGTAGCCGTTGACGCCGGTGAGAATCGCGGCGACGCCGATGCCGACCAGGATCAGCCGGTAGCCGTGCACCCCGCGCCGCCAGGCGAGGGCGTAGATCAACAGGCCGGTGGCGAGCCCGCCGGCCACCGCCGCGCCGGCCAGCGCCAGGCTGCCGCCGCCGAGGACGACCACCACCAGCGCGCCGGTCGACGCGCCCTGGGTGAAGCCGAGCACGTCCGGGCTGCCGAGCGGGTTGCGCACCAGCGACTGGAACACGGTGCCGGCCAGCGCCAGCGCCGCGCCGACCAGCAGCGCGGTGACCAGCCGGGGCAGCCGCAGCTCGTTCACGATGAAATGCTCCGCCGGGGTGCCGCCGCCGGTGAGCGTACGCAGCACGTCGGCCGGGCCCATCGGGTAGTCGCCGCTGCCCATGGCCACCAGGCCCAGCCCGGCGGCGAGTAGCGCGGCGCCGGCGCCAACGGCCAGCGCGCGGGGGCGGAACCGCAGCGAAAGCCCGCCAGGGGTACGGATGACGGTCACGCCACAGCTCCGCTTCGCTCCGCGGTGGCGCGACGCGCCACGGTGCTGAGCCTGCTAGTTCGCTCGCTGTGCTCGCTCACGGGTGGGCCACCCGCCCGCGGGCGACCAGCCAGAGGAAGAGCGGGCCGCCCAGCACGGCGGTCACCATGCCGACCTGGAGTTCACCCGGTCGGCCCAGCACCCGGCCCAGCACGTCGGCGCCGAGCAGCAGCACCGGGGAGAGCACCGCGCAGTACGGCAGCAGCCAGCGCAGGTCGGGGCCGGTCAGGGCCCGGACCAGGTGCGGCACCAGCAGCCCGACGAAGACGATCGGGCCGCAGGCGGCGGTCGCCGCTCCGCAGAGCAGGGTGACCGCGACGATCACGGCGGCCCGGATCAGCGCGGGTCGGGCACCCAGGGCCCGTGCCGCGTCGTCGCCGAGCGCGAGGGCGTTCAGCGGGCGGGCGGCGCCGAGCGCGACCAGCAGGCCGACCAGGATGAACGGCAGCACCCGGGTCACGGTCGCGGAGTCCGCGCTGGCCAGTGAGCCGACCGTCCAGAACCGCAGCCGCTCCAACGAGGCGGTGTCCAGCAGCATCACCGCGCTCACGTACGAGTAGAGGGTGGCGTTCAGCGCCGCGCCGGCCAGTGCGAGGCGGGCCGGGGTGGCGCCGCGTCCGCCACCCACGGCGTAGACCAGCGCGGTGACCACGGCCGCGCCGAGCAGCGCGAACCAGACGTACCCGCCGATGGCGGTGACGCCCAGGAAGGCGGCGGCGGTGGCGACGGCGGCGGACGCGCCGGCGTTGATGCCGAGCAGCCCGGGGTCGGCCAGCGGGTTGCGGGTGAGGGCCTGCATCACCGCGCCGGCGACTCCGAGCGCCGCGCCGGCGAGCAGCCCGAGCAGGGTGCGCGGTAGGCGCATCCGGTGCACCACGGCGTACTCGGCAGCGTCGTGGTGCAGCAACCCGGACCAGACGTCGCCGAGCGGCATGGCCTTCGCGCCGACGGCGATGCTGAGCAGGAGGACCACGCCGAGCAGCGCCACGGCGCCGACCAGGCCGGCGGCGCGGGCCGCCTGGCGACCGCGCCGCGCCGGCGGTGGTGCGGGGGGTGGTGCCGCCGACCCATCCGGCACGGATCGTGCCGAGCGGATGACGGAGGGTGTGGCGTCCAGTGTGGGCTCCGGGGGTGTGGCGACACGGCGTACCGCTGTTGACAAAGGCCGAGGTTAGGCTAACCTAACCCCGCTGTCCTGGTCGACCCCGGCCATCCCCTGATCGAAAGACGACACCATGCCCGATGCTCTGTCCGCCCGTCGCCTCTCTCGCCGTGGGCTGCTGGCCGCCGGTGGCGCCGCCACGCTGGCCGCCCTGCTCGCCGGCTGCGGCAAGGACGACGACGCAAAGCCCGCTGCCAGCAACGGAAGTGGTCCCTGGTCGTTCACCGACGACCGCAACCAGAAGATCGACGCAGCGGCCCGCCCGGCCCGCGTGGTCGCCTTCACCGGCGTGGCGGCGGCCCTGGTCGACTTCGGTCTCAACAAGCAGATCGTCGGCGTGTTCGGCGAGACCAAGCGCGCCGACGGCACGGCCGACCCGCAGGCCGGTGACCTGAACGTCGAGTCGGTGGAGATCCTCGGCAACGTGTGGGGCGAGTTCAGCCTGGAGAAGTACGCGGCGCTGCGCCCCGAGCTGCTGGTCACCCACATGTACGACCCGGACGCCCTCTGGTACGTGCCGGACGAGAGCAAGGCCAAGATCCTGCCGCTGGCGCCCAGCGTGGCGATCACCACCGCCCGGGTGCCGATGACCAAGCCGATCGAGCGGTACGCCGCCCTGGCCGAGTCGCTCGGCGCCGACCTGACGGCCAAGAAGGTCACCGACGCGAAGGCCCGCTTCGACGCCGCCTCCGAGGCGGTCCGCCAGGCGGTCAAGGCCAACCCGGGTATCAAGGTGATGGCCTGCTCCGGCAGCCCCGACCTGTTCTACGTCTCCAACCCCAAGGTGAGCACCGACCTGATGTACTTCGCCGAGCTGGGCGTGGACATCGTGATCCCCACCAAGCTCGAAGCCGGCGACTACTTCGAGGCGCTCAGCTGGGAGAACACCGCCAAGTTCCCGGCCGACCTGATCCTGCTGGACAACCGCAGCACCGCCCTGCAGCCCAAGGACCTCGCGGCCAAGCCCACCTGGCAGCAGCTGCCGGCAGTCAAGACCAACCAGGTGACCCCGTGGGACGCGGTGCCCCGCTTCTCGTACGCCGGGTCCGCGCCACTGCTGGAGAACCTCGCCACCGCCATCCGGAACGCGAAGAAGGTCAGCTGACGCCATGAGTACGAGCACCGTCGAGCCCGTCGCCCTCCAGTACCGCTTCTTCGCCGCGCACGTCGTCCGGGCCCGCCGGGTCGGGGCTTCACTGGTACGGGTCACACTCGGCGGTGCGGAGCTGGCCGGGTTCGCCGGCGGCGGCCGGGACCAGAGCGTCTCGCTGTTCCTGCCGCACCCCGGACAGGACGCCCCGGTGGTGCCGATCGAGCTGAGCGACGACTGGTTCGGCGCCTGGCGGGCACTTCCGCCGGACATCCGCGCGGTGATGCGCTCGTACACCATCCGGGAGCACCGCCCGGCCGCCGCCGAGGTGGACATCGATTTCGTCAGCCACGGTGACACCGGCCCCGCCTCGCGCTGGGCCGGTCAGGCCGGGCTCGGTGACCGGTTACTGCTGCTCGGCCCGGCCGTGCGGGACAACCGCAGCGTCTGCTTCCGCCCGCCGGACGACACCGACGTCGTCCTGCTGGCCGCCGACGAGACCGCGCTGCCGGCCGCCGCCGGCATCCTTGCCTGGCTGCCCGCCGGCACCCGGGTCCGCGCCTGGATCGAGGTGCCGGCCGCCGCCGACATCGGAGAGCTGCCCACCGCGGCGGACGCCGAGATCAGGTGGATCGTGCGGGGCAGCACCCCACCCGGCAGCGACCTGCTGGTCACCGCGATCCGCAGCGCCCGGCTGCCCGCCGACACCCCGTACGCCTGGATCGCCGGTGAATCCGGCGCGGTGCGGGCACTGCGCCGGCACCTGGTCGGCGAGCGGGGCATCGACCGCCGACGGGTGACCTTCGCCGGCTACTGGCGACGCGGGGCATCCGAGGAAGACCTGCGCGCCGAGGCGCTCGTCGGCGCCACCGCCTGAGCGGCGACCCATCTGAAGGCAGCACGGCCCCCGGCGTGCACGAACGCGCCGGGGGAGGGTTCCGGCTGCCCATCGTCGAGAACGTGGAGGACATCCCGTGACCGTGCCGACGTACCCCGTCAAGACCACCGCACCGCCACCGGCACCGGCTGCCGCTCCGGCCGCCGCGCGAGCCCAGCTGCTCCACGACGGATCGGTCGAGCAGTACCGGCGGACACTCGCCGCCGGCGTCGACCGGGTCGCCCGCCGGGTGGCCACCGTGGACCAGCCCGGCACCGGGATCACCCCAGCCGAGCTGGCCCCCCTGGTCAACCGCGTCGACCTGGACCGGCCGCTCGGCGACGCCACCGCCGCGCTGGACGAGCTGGAGGACGTCTACCTGCACGACGCCGTCTGGTTCCACCACCCCCGCTACCTCGCCCACCTCAACTGCCCGGTGGCCATCCCGGCGCTGCTCGGCGAGGCGGTGCTCACCGCGGTCAACTCCTCGCTGGACACCTGGGACCAGAGCGCCGGGGCCACCCTCATCGAGCGGCGGTTGATCGACTGGACCGCCAACCGGATCGGCCTCGGCCCGAACGCCGACGGCGTGTTCACCAGCGGGGGCAGCCAGTCCAACCTGCACGCGCTGCTGCTGGCCCGCGAGGAGGCGTGCGCCGCCGCGACCAGCCCGGCGGACCGCGCCGAACTGCTGCCCCGGCTGCGCGTCATCACCTCCGCGGCCGGCCACTTCAGCGTGCAGAAGTCGGCCAAGCTGCTCGGCCTCGCCCCGGACGCGGTGATCGCGGTGTCCACCGACCCGCAGCGGCGGATCCGGCCCGCCGCCGTCCGCGACGAGATCGCCCGGTGCCGGCAGGCCGGGCTGGTGGTGATGGCCGTCGTCGGCACCGCCGGCACCACCGACTTCGGCTCCATCGACCCGCTCGCCGAGCTGGCCGGGATCTGCGCGGCGGCCGGCGTCTGGCTGCACGTGGACGCCGCGTACGGCTGCGGGCTGCTGGTCTCGCCGACCCGCCGGCACCTGCTCGACGGCATCGAGCGGGCCGACTCGGTGACCGTCGACTACCACAAGTCGTTCTTCCAGCCGGTCAGCTCCAGCGCGCTGCTGGTCCGCGACCGGCAGGTGCTGCGGCACGCCACCTACCACGCCGACTACCTCAACCCGGCGCGCATGGTGGAGCAGCGGATCCCCAACCAGGTCGACAAGAGCCTGCAGACCACCCGCCGCTTCGACGCGCTGAAGCTCTGGCTGACCCTGCGGGTGATGGGCCCGGACGCGCTCGGCGCGCTCTTCGACGAGGTGGTCGACCGGGCCGCCGACGCCTGGGAGTTGGTCAGCGAGGACCCCCGCTTCGAGGTGGTCACCCGCTCGGCGCTCAGCACGGTGGTCTTCCGCTACCTGCCCACCGGCCAGGGCCGGGAGCTGGCCGACGCGGCCAACCTGCACGCCCGGGAGGCGCTGGCCGCCTCCGGTGCCGCGCTGGTCGCCAGCACCCGGGTGGACGGGCGGCACTTCCTGAAGTTCACCCTGCTCAACCCGGCCACCACGGTCGAGGACGTCGGGCACGTGCTCGAACTGATCGCGACCCACGCCGGCCGGTACGTGCACGACCGCGCCGCCGCTGACCTGACCTGCCACGTCGGCTGATGCCGGTGTCCCCGAACCCGCGGCTGGAGGGCCGGATGTCCACCCACGACTTCATCGCCATCGGGCTCGGCCCGTACAACCTGGGCCTGGCCTGCCTCACCGCGCCGATCGACGAACTGGACGGCGTGTTCCTGGAGGCCCGGCCGACCCTGGCCTGGCACCCCGGCATGCTGCTGGAATCGGCCCGGTTGCAGACGCCGTTCATCGCCGACCTGGTCAGCCTCGCCGGCCCGACCTCGCCGTACTCCTTCCTCAACTACCTCAAGGAGATCGGCCGGCTCTACCCGTTCTACATCCGGGAGAGCTTCTACCCCCTGCGCAGCGAGTACGACGCCTACTGCCGCTGGGCGGCGGCGAAGCTGCCGAACCTGCGTTTCGGTCAGTCGGTGACCACCGTGGAGTACGACGCGGCCGACGAGCACTACGTGGTGCGGGCCAGCACCGGCGCGGGGAAGACGCTCGAATACCGCGCCCCGCACCTGGTGCTCGGCACCGGCACACCGCCGTACCTGCCCGCAGCCGTCGCCGGGCTGCCTGGCGACGCGGTGCACAACTCGCGCTACCTGGAGCACCGGGACGACCTGCGGGCCAAGCGCAGCATCACCGTGGTGGGCAGCGGGCAGAGCGCCGCGGAGATCTACCACGACCTGCTCGGCGACATCGGCCGGTACGGCTACCAGCTCAACTGGGTCACCCGCTCGCCGCGCTTCTTCCCACTCGAGTACACCAAGCTCACCCTGGAGATGACCTCACCGGACTACGTGGACTACTTCCACGCGCTGCCCGAGGAGACCCGCTACCGGTTGGAGTCGGCGCAGAAGGGCCTGTTCAAGGGGATCAACGCCGACCTGATCAACGAGATCTTCGACCAGCTCTATGCGCTGAGCATCGACGGGCCGGTGAACACCCGGCTGCTCACCAACACCGAGCTGACCAGCGCCGGCTACCACGACGGGGCGTACACGCTGGGGTTGCGCCAGGTGGAGCAGGAGCGGGACTTCACCCTGCGGACCGAGGGCCTGGTGTTGGCCACCGGCTACCACTACCAGGTGCCGGAGTTCCTGACGCCGGTGCGCGACCGCATCCGCTGGGATTCCCACGGCCGGTTCGACGTGGCCCGCAACTACAGCATCGACCACACCGGTCGGGGCATCTTCCTGCAGAACGCGGGCACCCACACGCACAGCATCACCTCGCCCGACCTGGGCATGGGCCCGTACCGCAACTCCTGGATCATCCGGGAACTGCTCGGCCGGGAGCACTACCCGATCGAGAAGAGCATCACGTTCCAGGAGTTCGGCGCGCCCGCCGGGATGTCGTCGTGAGCGTCGTCTTCACCCGCGTCGACGACCAGCTCGGCGAGTTCGCGCTGCGGACCCTCGACCCGGACGCCGACGCCGCACTGCTGCACGCCTGGGTGACCCACCCGAAGGCCGCGTTCTGGCTGATGCAGGACGCGGACCCGGCGCGGGTGGCCGAGGAGTACCGGCGAATCGCTGACCACCCGCACCACGACGCGTACCTCGGCCTGTGGCGCGGGCAACCCGCCTTCCTCGCCGAACGCTACGACCCTGCCCACGTCGAGCTGGTCGGCCTGTACGACGCCCAGCCCGGCGACGTGGGCATGCACTTCCTCTGCGCGCCCACCGGCAGCCCGGCGCACGGCTTCACCCGGGCGGTGATCAGCACCGTGATGGCCTGGCTCTTCGCCGACCCGTCGACCCAACGGGTGCTGGTCGAGCCGGACGTGCGCAACACCGCCGTGCACGCGCTGAACGCCGCCGTCGGCTTCGAGGTCGTCGGCACCATCGCCAAGCCCGAGAAGGACGCGCTGCTCAGCGTCTGCACCCGGGCGCAGTTCCACGCCGCCATGCAGCGCGCCGCCGCCACCCGAGCCGAAGGAGCCCCGGCGTGACCGCCACCGCCGTCCCCACCCAGTCGTCCGCCGCCGTCCCGGCCGCCGCCGTTGACCCGGTCGGGCATCTCACCCCGCAGCGCTGGGCCCGGGCCAACCGGCTGCTGGTCCGCAAGGCTCTCTCCGAGTTCACCCACGAACGGCTGCTCACCCCGGAACCCGTGTCGGCCGCCGACGACGACCGGCAGTGGTACGAGATCCACAGCGACGACGGCACGGTCACCTACCGGTTCGCCGCCCGCGTGCTCGCCCTGGCGCACTGGCAGATCGACCCGGACAGCATCACCCGGCACCGCGACGGCACGTCTCTGCCGCCCGACGCGGTGGACCTGATCGTCGAGCTGCGTGACACCCTCGGGCTCTCCGCACGGGTGCTCCCGGTCTACCTGGAGGAGATCACCTCCACGCTGGCCGGCACCGCGTACAAACTGGCCCAGCCCGCACCGAGCGCCGCTGAGCTGGCCGGGGCGGACTTCCAGACCATCGAGACGTCGATGACCGAGGGCCACCCGTGCTTCGTGGCCAACAACGGCCGGCTCGGCTTCGGTGTCGACGAGTACCACCGGTACGCCCCGGAGGCCGCCGCGCCGGTCCGGCTCGAGTGGCTGGCCGCGCACCGGGACCACTCGACGTTCAGCAGCGCCGCCGATCTCGACTACGACGCGCTGATCGACGGTGAGCTGGACGCGGAGACCCGGGCACGGTTCGCGGCCACGATGGCCGACCTCGGCCTGGATCTCGCCGACTACCACCTGATCCCGGCGCACCCCTGGCAGTGGTGGAACAAGCTGGCGGTGACCTTCGCCGGTGAGCTGGCCGAGCGCCGGCTGGTGCACCTCGGCCCGGGGCCGGACAGCTACCTGGCCCAGCAGTCCATCCGCACCTTCTTCAACGTCACCGAGCCGAGCCGGCACTATGTCAAGACCGCGCTGTCGGTGCTGAACATGGGCTTCATGCGCGGGCTGTCGGCCGCGTACATGGCGGCCACCCCGGCGATCAACGACTGGCTGGCCGAGCTGATCGCCGGTGACGAGGTGCTGGCCGGCACCGGGCTGACCGTTATCCGGGAGCGGGCCGCGGTGGGCTACCGGCACCGCCAGTACGAGTCGGCCACCGACCGCACCTCCCCGTACCGCAAGATGTTGGCCGCCCTGTGGCGGGAGAGCCCGGTGCCCGGCCTGGCGCCGGGGCGGCGACTGTCCACGATGGCCGCGCTGCTGCACGTGGACGCCGACGGCGGCTCGCTGGCGGCGGCGCTGATCGCCCGGTCCGGCCTGGCGCCCGAGGTGTGGCTGCGCCGCTACCTGGACGCCTACCTGACCCCGCTGCTGCACAGCTTCTATGCCCACGACCTGGCCTTCATGCCGCACGGCGAGAACGTCATCCTGGTCCTCGACGAGCAGGACACCGTCGAGCGGGTGATCTTCAAGGACATCGCCGAGGAGATCGCGGTGATGAGCACCGAGGTCGAGCTGCCGGCGGCGGTGGAGCGGATCAGGGTCGAGGTGCCCGACGACACCAAGCTGCTGACCATCTTCACCGACGTGGTGGACTGCTTCCTGCGCCACCTCAACGCGGTGCTGGCCGAGGCCGGCGTGCTGGCCGAGGAGGACTTCTGGCGGACCGTCGCCGCCTGCGCCACCGACTATCTGGACCGGGTGCCGCACCTGGCCGAGCGCGCCCGCCGCTACGACCTGTTCGCTCCGGAGTTCACGTTGTCCTGCCTCAACCGGCTCCAACTTCGCGACAACCAGCAGATGATCGACCTGACCGACCCGTCGGCCGCCCTCCAGTTCGTCGGCACCCTGACCAACCCGCTGGCCCCCTACGGCCCGTCCCGCTGACCACGCGCTCCGGCCCGGTCGGCGACGCCGACCGGCCCGGCGCGAGACGCACGCGTATCCCCGCGACGCTGTCGCACATGGCCAGGGCGCTCGCCAACGGGTGCAATGGACGCATGACTGATACCGGGTGACCCCGCGGTCGGCCGCCGCCACCGGCGTCTGGGCGGTGTGAGATGGGCTTCCTGCGTACCGCGAGCCTGCTCGCCGCCACCCTGACCACCGGCCTGGCCGCCGGGCTGTTCGCCGCGTTCGCGTACGCGGTCATGCCGGGCCTGGGCCGCACCGACGACCGGACGCTGGTGCTCGCCATGCAGCGGATCAACGAGTCCATCCTCAACGGCTGGTTCGCCGTCTGCTTCGGCGGCGCGCTGCTGTTCACGCTGCTGGCGGCGGCGCTGCACCTGAGCGAAGGGCACCGCGCGGTGCTGCCGTGGATCGTCGCCGCCCTGCTGCTTTACCTGGTGGTGCTCGGCGTGACCGCCGTGGTCAACGTGCCGCTCAACAACGTGCTGGCCCAAGCTGGCGACGTCGACCGGGTCACCGACCTCGCCGCCCTGCGGGAGCGTTTCGAGGTGGCCTGGGTGCGCGGCAACGTGGTCCGGGCGGTCGCCTCGACCGGCGCGTTCGGGCTGCTCGCCTGGGCCCTGGTCGGGATCGGCCGGCAGGCAGGTACGTGACCGCCGCCACAAAACTCCTTGACCAGTCAAGGAATCTGTACCGCCCGCCCGAGGTTGCTGATGAGCGTCAGGCACGACCGGTGCGAGCGAGGCAGGCGAGTTCGGATGCAGTTCGGAATCTTCGGCGTGGGAGACGTGGCACGCGACCCCGTGAACGGGCGGATGCCGTCCGAGCACGAACGGATCAAGGCTGTGGTGGAGTACGCGAAGCTGGCCGAAGAGGTCGGGCTGGACGTCTTCGCCATCGGCGAGCACCACAACCCGCCATTCTTCCCGTCCTCGCCCACCACCCTGCTCGGTCACGTCGCGGCCCGGACCGAGAAGATCATTCTGTCCACCTCGACCACGCTGATCACCACCAACGACCCGGTGAAGATCGCCGAGGACTACGCGATGCTCCAGCACCTGGCCGATGGCCGGGTCGACCTGATGATGGGGCGCGGCAACACCGGCCCGGTCTACCCCTGGTTCGGGCAGGACATCCGTAACGGCATCCCGCTCGCGGTCGAGAACTACGACCTGCTGCGCCGGCTCTGGCGCGAGGAGGTGGTCGACTGGGAGGGGAGGTTCCGCACGCCCCTGCAGTCGTTCACGTCGACCCCGCGCCCGCTGGACGGCGTGCCGCCGTTCGTCTGGCACGGTTCGATCCGCAGCCCGGAGATCGCCGAGCAGGCCGCCTACTACGGCGACGGGTTCCTGCACAACAACCTGCTCTGGCCCAAGGCCCACGTCCAGCGGATGGTCGGGCTCTACCGCCGGCGGTTCGAGCACTACGGGCATGGCCCCGCGGACCAGGCGATCGTCGGCCTGGGCGCCCAGGTGTTCATGCGGAAGAACTCGCAGGACGCGAAGCGGGAGTTCCGCCCGTACTTCGACAACTCCGCGGCGTACGGGCACGGGCCGTCCCTGGAGGAGACGATGAAGCAGACGGCCCTTCTGGTCGGCAGCCCGCAGGAGGTGATCGACCGGACCCTGGCCTTCCGGGAGTACGCCGGCGGCGACTACCAGCGGCAGGTCTTCAACGTCGACGGGATCGGGGTCCCCCGCAGGACCGTGCTGGAGCAGATCGAGATGCTGGGCGAGGTCGTCCAGGTGCTGCGTAAGGAGTTCGCGGTGGGCCGTCCCGCCCACGTCCCGGACGCACCCACCCACGCCTCGCTGAAGGCCGCGGCGCTGGCCGGTGCCGTGGAGGAGGTCCGATGAAGCGCACCATCGCCGTCGTGTCGGCCGGCCTGCGACAGCCGTCGTCGACCCGGATGCTCGCCGACCGGTTGGCTGACGCGGTCCGCCGTGAGCTGGAGCGGCTCGGCGCCGAGGTCGACGTCGAGCTGATCGAGGTACGCGACCACGCGCACGACCTGGTCAACAACCTGCTGGCGGGGTACCCGTCGGAGGACCTTGAGCGGGTGCAGGACATCGTCCGGCGTGCCGACGCGCTGGTCGCGGTGACGCCGACGTTCTCCGCCTCGTACAACGGGATCTTCAAGATGTTCGTCGAGGTCCTCGACGACGCCGCCCTGGTCGACAAGCCGGTGCTGGTCGCCGCCACCGGCGGGACGGGGCGTCATTCGCTGGTGCTGGAGCACGCGTTGCGGCCGCTCTTCAGCTACCTGCACGCGGTCGTGGTGCCCACCGCGGTGTTCGCGGCACCGGAGGACTGGGGGGCCGGCGACGCGGCCCAGGGCTCGCTGGTCCAGCGGATCGACCGGGCGGCCGGCGAGCTGGCCCGCGAGGTGGACCGGCGTGACCCACCCGCTCCCGTCGACCCGTACGCCGACCCGGCGCCGTTCGAGCGGTTGCTCGGCGGCGGCTGAGCGCCTGGCTCAGTCGGCCGTCCCGACCCGCCGGAAGGCGCGGGCCAACTGGGCGAGGTCGAGGCCCTCGAAGTGGTCCAGGAACCGCCGCCGCACGGCGGCCAGGTGGCTCGGCCAGGACTCTTCCAGCCGGGCGAAGCCGGCGTCGGTGAGGACGGCGTTCCAGCCGCGGGCATCCTGCTCGCTGCGGACCCGCTCGACCAGGCCGTGCGTCTCCAGCCGAATGATGGTGCGGGTCATCCCGCTGAGCGAGAGCTGACACTCCGCGGCGAGTTCGTTCATCCGCATCTGCCGGCCCGGCGCCTCGGAGAGGACCCGCAGGGCGGTGTACTCGGTCAGCGGCAGCTGACGGTCGCCGGTCATGTCCGCGTCGATCGCCCGGGGCAGGACGAACATCAGCTGGCCCAGGGAACGGACCAGCGCCTCCTCGTCGGGGTTGAGGGGGAGCAGGGGTTCTGCCGAGCTGCCGGACATGCCCCAATCCTAGTTGCTTGACCGAGCAATTGCTCACCCTCGTTGTGACGGTAAGCATAGGACAGGTATTTGCTTGATCAAGCAAGAAGTAGCTAGCTTTCATCCGCCAGGCAAGGACCTTCTGGAAAGGCGCAACCATGACCAGGATCGGGATCATCCTCGGGAGCACCCGCCCGGGGCGTAACGGCGAAGCCGTCGCCCGCTGGGTGCTCGAGGTCGCCAAGCAGCGCTCCGACGCGGAGTTCGAGCTGATCGACCTGCTCGACTACAAGCTGCCGCACCTCGACGAGGCGTACCCGCCGTCGATGGGTCAGTACACCCAGCCGCACACGCTGCGGTGGGCCGAGACCATCGCGTCGTTTGACGGGTTCGTGATGGTCACCCCGGAGTACAACCACTCCACCTCGGGCGCCCTGAAGAACGCCATCGACTTCCTCTACGCCGAGTGGAACAACAAGGCCGTCGGCTTCGTCAGCTACGGCTCGGTCGGCGGCGCGCGGGCCGTCGAGCACCTGCGTCTGATCGCCGGTGAGCTCCAGATGGCGGACGTGCGCTCGCAGGTCGCGCTGTCGCTCTTCACCGACTTCGAGAACTTCAGCGTCTTCAAGCCCAACGAGCACCAGCGGGACGCGCTCGGCGTGACCCTCGACCAGGTCGTGGCCTGGAGCACCGCGCTCGCACCGCTGCGCCAGCGCTGACCACGTTTCGCACCGATCCGGAGCCGGCCGCGGGGATCCTTCCCGCGGCCGGCTCCGTGCGTTCATCCCGCGGCGGGGCAGGTCTTTCGGCCGGTGCTGGTTGACTCGGTGACCCGTAAGCCGTAGCTTACCGTTCGTGGATACTTACCGAGCTGGCGATGGTTGGGACGCCCTGGGCGACCCCACCAGGCGCGCCATCGTCGCGTGCTTGGCTGAGCGGCCGCAGGCCGTCGGCGAACTCGCCGAAGCGCTGCCGATCAGCCGGCCCGCGGTCTCCCAGCACCTGAAGGTGCTCAAGGACGCCGGGCTGGTCACCGACCGCGCAGCCGGCACCCGCCGGGTCTATCGACTCAACCCGGCGGGCGTCGCCGCCCTGCGCGACCAGCTCGACACGTTCTGGAACCGTGCCCTGGCCAGCTACCAGGAAGTGGTCGAACAACCCACCGAGGAGAAGTCATGACCCCAGCAACAGACACCGTGGTCCGCCGGCAGATCATTGTCGAGGCGCCGATCGAGCGAGCCTTCACCGTGTTCACCGAGCGGTTCGGCGACGTCAAACCGCCGGAGCACAACCTCCTCGGCGCGGCCATCGCCGAGACCGTGTTCGAACCGAAGGTCGGCGGTCACATCTACGACCGGGGCGTCGACGGCACCGAGTGCCGCTGGGCCCGTGTCCTCGCCTACGACCCACCGGACCGGGTCGTGTTCAGCTGGGACATCAGCCCGCAGTGGCAGGTCGAGACCGAGCCGGACAACACCAGCGAGGTCGAGGTCACGTTCGTCGCCGAGTCGCCGCAGCGCACCCGGGTGGAGCTGGAGCACCGTCACCTCGACCGGCACGGACCCGGCTGGCAGTCCGTCAGCGACGGCGTCGCCCACGACGAGGGATGGCCGCTGTACCTGACCCGGTACGCCGCCCTGTTCACCGAGAGCGACTGACGGTCAGGTCGTGATGTCGTGAGCGGTGCCCCCGGCGACGGCGTGGAGCTTGTCGGGGTTGGCGACGTTGTGGATGGCGGCGATGCGGCCGTCAGCGTCGATGTCGAAGGTGACGGTGGCGATCACCCGGCCCGCACCCCGGAACACCATGCCCGGGCCGCCGTTGATCTCGACCACCTCGGCCGTCATGTCGGCAGGCTCGATGCCCTGGTAGGTGACGGTGCCGATGGCCGCGAACCAGGCGGCGACCGTCCGCGCACCCACGATGGGACGCAGGGCCTGGCGGACCTTGCCACCGCCGTCGGTCCACAGCGTGACGTCCGGGGACAGCAACTCCATCAGGGTGTTGATGTCGCCACCGGTCGCGGCGGCGATGAAGCGCTCGGTGACCCCACGCTGCTGCGACCGGTCCGCCGTGAAGCGTGGCCGCCGGGCGCGCACGTGCTCGCGAGCACGATGCGCGGCCTGGCGCACCGCGGCCTCTGAGCGTTCCACCGCCACCGCGATCTCGGCATGGCTGAAGTCGAAGACCTCCTTCAGGACGAACACGGCCCGCTCCAGCGGGCTGAGCGTCTCCAACACCACCAGCATCGCCATCGACACCGACTCGGCATCCGTGACGGTGTCGGCGGTGTCGCCCTCGGTCAGGATCGGCTCGGGAAGCCACGGCCCTACGTAGGTCTCGCGCTGGTGCCGGCTGGAGCGCAACCGTTGTAGCGCGAGGTTCGACACGATCCGCGCCAGGTACGCCTTGGGGTCGGCCACCTGGGAGCGATCGGCCGCCGACCACTTGATCCAGGCGTCCTGGACCGCATCCTCGGCGTCCGCCGCGCTGCCGAGGATGCGGTACGCCACCGAGAACAGCAGGTTGCGGTGGTTGTGGAAGACCTGCTGGTCGGGATCCGGGTGCGGATGGGTCACCGCGCGCCCCGCAACCGGGTGAAGCGGCCACCGTGCGGCCAGAACGCGCCCGAGGAGGGCATCTTCTTCATTCGCCGATAGGTCGGCCAGGGGGAGGCGCTCACGGTCTCCTTGTACCAGGTCGCCGTACGGCCGGTCAGGAAGCCCCGACGAGGGCTGTCGTCGGGGTGGGTGAACTGCACCACCGCGTCGTGCCGTCCGAGGCTCACCGGCGTGTGGTAGTAGCCGAAGCGGAACGGCTTCGGCTGCCTGCCGTTGAGCGCACGGACGATCGACACCGCGGCGTGCACACCGGTCGGCATCCCGCTCTGGCAGGTGCCGTGCATGACGCCGTAGCCCTGCCGGATCGCGGCCGCATCGCCGACCGCGTACACGTCGGGGTGCGACACCGACCGCAGCGCGGCGTCGGTCACGACGCGGCCGCGACCGTCGACGGTCAAGCCCGCGGCGGCCGCCACCGGAGACACCCGCGTACCGCCAGTCCACAGCACGACGTCGGCGGCGATGGACTCCCCGCCCGCCAGCTCGACCGAGTCGGGCAGCACCTTCGTCACCGCCGTTCCGCTGCGCACCTGGACACCGAGCCGATCGAGCGCGGCCCGCAGGTATGCCCGGGCCTTCACGGTCATGCTGGCGCCGGGTTCCTGCCGGCCCGCCAGTACCACGTTCACCTTCGGGTACCGTTCGGCGATCTCCGCGGCCGACTCGACGCCGGTCAGCCCGCTGCCGGCGACCACCACCGTGCCGCTGGCGAGCCGCGCCAGCCGGTCGGCCAGCAACGCGGCGTCCTGGGCGCTGTTGAGGGTGTACGCGTGGTCGTCGACACCCGGCACCAGCGCCGTGTCGGCCACGCTGCCCAACCCGTACACCAGGGTGTCGTAGTGAAGCACCCGGCTGTCGTCGATCCGCACGGTCTTCGTGTGCACGTCCACCGCCGTCACCCAGCCGCGTACGAACCGCGCGCCCGTGCCCGCCAGGAGCGCCGGGATGTCCATCTCGCCGAGCTGCTGCCCGGTCGCCGTCATGTGCAGCCGCAACCGCTCGGTGAACCGCTCCTGCGCGTTCACCAGGGTCACCTGCACATCGGCGCGCCGCTTGGTGCGGGCCGCGAGCTGGATCGCCGCGGCCATGCCCGCGTAGCCCGCGCCCAGGATCAGGACGCGGTGCGTGCTCGCCGTGCCGGCTCCGTGTGGTGTGTTCATCGTCGTGCCCCTCCGCCGCTCGTGTTGACGACCACGAGATGCGGAGCGCCCGTCCGTCCGTGACATGGGAGCGGTGTGACGCCCGACACATGTCGATCGTCACCTGCGGAGGCGCTTCGAATGGTTCCTTGCCAGCCGCTCAACTCGCCATCGTCCATATTCGTGGACCAGAGCGAGATAGAGGGCAACGGGGGCGACCGGAGTCCAGGCCCGCGTCGGCCACCCGCCATGCAGCCGCTGCAGGACGGACCGGACAGTGAAGGGGGCGAACTCCCAGGACTCGATCTCCAGCCCACGGTCCTTGCCGCTTCGCTGCAGCCGGCGATCGAGTTGCTCTGAGCTGAGGTCGTGCGCGTACGCCACGAACACCGAATCCCATTGGTGACGCTCGGTGTCGATGGTGAAGCCGAGCAGAGCCAGGCGATACTCATGATCTTCGAGGGACAGTTCCTCACACAGCCCGCGCCGGGCGGCAGCGTGTATCCGAGGCGGAAGACCGCTCGGCGAGTCGAGCCTCGCGCTGAGCCCTTCGTCGGCCGAGACCCCCCAGTGCAGAGGGCGGGACCCGACATCCGGGCCCCTCTGGCAGATCAGAACATGGTTGTCGGTCGTGATGACCAGAACGCTGGTGCCGAGGCTCAGCGACATGAACACGGGCGCCCTGCGGTGGCCGACCGGGTCGATGTACCTGCTCCGCGGCGTCGTGCCGTCCCTGAATCGCCTGTCGAGGTGCTGACTGGCCAGAAAGCTGTAGTAATCCGTCCGTCGCAGGTGGAGGAAGATCTCCACCTCCTCGTCGCGAGCCGTCCGCTCCTCGACCAGTTTCTCGACCGCGAAACAATCACCGTTCCAGTGATGCGGTGACCCAGATGTCTTCCTGGCCTGCTCCTCAGCGGCGATCTCCGACCGCCACGCTGCCAACTCCGCAGGTAGTTCGATGGGCTCGTCACTGACGACGAGATGCACCAGCTCCTCTTTGATGGCCTCGGTGCCATCGCCCGCCACGATCATGAACGGCGACGTGGCGCCGCCAAACTCGAAGCCCGACGCGTTCGGCGTGCGTCGTCTCGACCGTAGAACTCTGCTCCTTCGGCGCACTCCCTGCAGGAGTTTCTTGAGCGGGTCCTCGAAGGCCACTGTCATCAGGAGGCCCAGCGCGGCCCCGATGAGAAGACCGCCGCCGCCCGTGGAGATCCAGGTCAGTGCTCCCTTGAGCGTCACGGTGCGAGCGTCTCTGGTTTCCTATGTGATCCTCAGCGAGGCGGACATCGCGCCGGTGCCGCCGTCCCGGTTGGTGATGGGGGTGGCGTGTACGTGGCGGTGGAAGCCGCGGGCGAGGGTTGCCCTGCGGACCCGGTGTGGGTGTCGCGGGGCGGTGGTGGTGGAAGCCGTGTGCGGCACCTGGCGGACCGGCCCTGGCGGGTTGGTCTCCTGGGGTGTCCGTCCCGCCGGACGCTTGCCGCCAGTTCCCGGTGGGGGTTCTGTCGGGGCGGGAACCTGCCGTCGCGAGGGCAGCAGGCGTGAGGTTTTGGCAGTTGCAGGTCGGGTCTGCTTCGGGGTGGGTGCTGTTTTGCGTCGGTTCCGCACCGGCCTGGTTGTCACGGCTGGGGTTGGTCGACGCGCCCGGCGCCGCGCGGGTGTGTCGGTGGCTGTGCGGATCGCGGCCTGGCCGCTACGGTCGCGGCGGGTTTTGGTCTGGTTGGCCAGGCCTCGGGCGGCGATGCGTTGCGCGGCGGCGTGGTCGCGGTCCAGTGACAGGCCACACGAGCAGGTGGCCCACCGGTACCCGGCCACGCACCGGTCCGGTGCCTTGACATGCGTGACCGCAGCGCCGCAGCGGGGACAGCCCGACGACGTACCACGCGCCGGCACAGTCACGACTGCGATACCGGCTTTCGCGGCGAGGTGGGCGACGGCGGTGAACACGGCTCCGCGTACCGCACCGGACAGTCGCCGGTTGAGGCTGCGTGACCGGCCACCCGCCTCGAGGGTGGCGAGGTTCTCGACGTAGACGACGGTGGCGCCGGCCGCGGTCGCGTGGTCGACGAGCCACCGCGCCGCCGACCAGGCAACCGCGTGGTTGAGGTGCCGGATCCGGGCGCACACCGCCGCATGTTCAGCCTCCAAGCAGGCAAGCTTGCCAGCCAGGGCCGAGTCGGCGGGGGCGTCGGCGGGCCGGCCGTCCCGCAGCCGAGTCAGGTGGTCGGCTTTGGTGCGCAGGCGTTCGCGGTGGCGGCGTAGTCGCACCAGTTTCGCCGACACGCCGGTCGCGTCGAACCGCAACGGACGCCCGTCCACGACGACGGAGCCGCCCTCGAGGTCGGCCACGGTGGCGGTCAGCAGGGTGTTCACCCCCCAGTCGACACCCAGCCCCCGCGTGTGCCCGTCTACCGGCGGCGGCGTGTGCGGGGCCCGCCACGGCAGGTCGACACGAACTCTGCCATCGCGGGGCCGCACCGTCGGAGTACACACCTTCACCCCGGCGGGCACGATCACCGGCAGCACCACGTCGAAGGCATGCCACACCCAGTCACGGTACGAGACCGGCCCCGCACATGTCGGAAGCTGCGAGCACACCCGCACCATGCGGTCGTCGACCCGGTCGACGACGACCTGTTGCCGGTCGGCCGCGGCCAGGCTCACCTGCCGCGCCACAACCGGCGGACCCTCCAACTCACACACGTCCGCGGGCAGCCGCCCATGCACGCCAAGGTATCCGGCGATCTGCCGGGTGCGGTTGCGGATCGTCGCGGTATCGCATCCTTCGGGTAGCGCCGCCCGCAACGCCGACCATTCGCCATCGGTCCGGGCGAATGGATCGGCCGGCCACGTCGCCAGCAGCGCGGCAACGACCACGCGACGGTGACATCCCAGACGCAGAGCCCGGGCGGCTTCCTCCTCGGCGATGCGACGAACCCGGTCCGACACCACCACACCCGCCGCCGCCACCGCACCCCAGCCGAGCCGGCGCAACGCCATCCACCCACTCGCCGGCAGACGCCGCCCATCAACGCCGACCCCAGCCGCAAGCACCGCAAGATCCGCATCCGACCAATGCGCGGCGATCACCTGATCGGCCATGCCCCGCACCAGGTCCGCCAGCCACCCCACCCGCTCGGCAAACACCCGCCCCGCCACCGGCACCCGCACACCCGGCGCGTCGGGCGCACCGCCGCACACCGCCCGGTACGCCGTGCACGTCGCGGTCGACGTCAGCCAGGAGCCAGCCACTACCCCACGCCCTCACCCGCGGCTGCCAGCAGCCGGCGCTTGGCCTCACGCGACCGAATCCCGTACATCCGGCCAGCGAACGTTGCCACCAGGGACATAAAGTCGTCTAACAGTTCCTCGATCCCACCGGCCGAACCCTTCGAATACAGCACCTCGACGCTCACCCCGTCACGGGCAAGCAGAGCGCTCAACCAGGCGGTGCCGAACCGGGCCAGCCGGTCGCTGTGGGTCACTCTCACCACCGTGAACTCGCCCGCCGCCGCTGCCTTCAACAGCCGCGTCAGACCCGGCCGGTTCTCCCGCAGCCCAGACGCCCTGTCCCTGAACATCGCCACCACCTCGCCGGCAGCCGTAGCCCTCAGCTCCGCCTCCTGGGCCACCAGCGACGACTCCTGACCCGTCGTACCCGACACCCGCACATACAACGCCTCACGCCGCGGCCGTTCCGCCTCACCACGACCCACGAACACGTCCAGCAACGCAGAGTCGAACCGACGTTCCCGACCCACCCACGTCACCGCCACACGTCCCTCATCCGCCCACCGACGCAAAGTCACAGGATGCACACCGATGTACTCCGCAGCCGAACCCAGACGCAGCAACGACATGACCGAGAAAGTAGTACATAGGATCGCTTAGCCAATCAACCAGCAGCGGCACACCCTATCGATGGCACGCGATCGCCTGGCGGTCCGAACGGGGCGACCGCGCGCACTACCCTCGGCGAGATGAGTCGACCTGCCGGCGGTGGCCGGACCCCACTGTGGCGGGATCGCACCTTTGGCACGTACTGGGTCGCGCAGTCGCTCTCCGCGGCCGGCGACTCGTTCGCCTACCTCGCGGTGCCGTTGCTGGTGCTCCAGGCGACCGGGTCGATCACCCAGATGGGCCTGCTCACGGCCGTGGCCGGCGCAGCGTCCGTCGCCGCCGGGATCTTCGGTGGGGTGCTGGTCGACCGGTACGATCGGCGCACCCTGATGATCGTGGCGGATGTGGCCCGGCTGGTGCTCTATGGCCTGGTGCCGCTGGCTTGGCTCGCCGGTCCGCAGGTCTGGTTGCTCTTCGTGGTGCTGCCGATCTGCGAGGCCGCCGGGATGGTGTTTCAGGTCGCCGCGGTGACCGCGGTCCGCAACCTGGTCGACCGGGACCGGATCACCGAGGCCAACGGGCGGTTGCAGGCGACCTACGCGGCGGCGGCCGTGCTCGGGCCGCTGCTCGCCGGCGTGGTGTCGGCCCGGTTCGGCCCGGCGACGGCGATCGCCGTCAACGCGGCGAGCTTCGCTCTCTCCGCTGCCGGCCTCCGGATGATCCGGCTGCGGCCCGCCCAGCCCGACGGCTTCGCTCCGGTAGGCCGGGAGCGGCCGCTGGCCGAGTTCCTGGCCGGGGCGCGGTTCCTGTGGCGCCAGCCGGTGCTGCGGTCGCTGACCGTGCTGCTGTCGGTGTTCATCTTCCTCACCTACGGCTTCACCGACGTGCTCGTCTACCACGTCAAGCACGACCTCGGCGGTTCCGACCGGACCGTCGGCACGGTGCTCGGCCTGGCGGCGCTCGGCACGGTCGTCGGGGCGCTACTGGTGGCGCCGTTGCGCCGCCGACGCGGCTTCGGCGTGACCTGGATCAGCGCGCACTGCGTCTGCGGTCTGGCCCTCGCGGGCGTCGGCCTCGCGACCACCGTGCCGACGGTCACCGTGCTGACCGCGGTCTACCTGTGCTGCCTCAGCGTGGGCGGGATCTGTTCGATGTCGCTTCGTCAGGAGATCACCCCCGACCACCTGCTCGGCCGGGTCACCTCGGCCTTCTGGAGCACGCACTACGCCCTCGGGCCGGCCGGCGCAGTCGCGCTGACCTGGGCCGCCGCCCGGTACGGCGTCCCGACGGTCGCCCTCGTCGCGGGGACGGGCTGCCTGCTGGTCGCGGTCGGCGGCCTGTTCAGCCCGATCCGCCGGGCCGGCGCGGAGCCACGTCGGTCGCCCGTCGCCATCCCGGTGGGGGAGGCCGGTTAGCCGCGGCTCCACCCCGGTCGTCCTTCGAGCCGATCGGTCCCGCGCTGCGGCACGAGCCGGATCCCGTCCCGCTGCCCCTGTCCGCCCCGCGCTGCGGCACGAGCCGGATCCCGTCCCGCTGCCCCCGTCCGCCCCGCGCCAACCGCCGGCCGAGCACGTACCCGTCGCGGTGCCAGCTGCGCCCGCTCGTCTACTCCACCCTGGTTGCCTGTCGAGCTGCCCCAGAAATGGGGCAGCAATGCCGTCGCGCGCTGCCTCTGACGGGACCGGCGAGTTCGAGTGACCGCGGGCCGGGTTGGAAGCGACCGCAGGCCGGGGTGGAAGTGACCGCAGGCCGGGGGTGGACCAGCCCGCACCGCCGGCACCGTTGGCCGGGAACCGCCTGCCCCACATCTGGGGCAGCTCGACAGGCACGCAGCAGTGCCACGCACCCGGCGGCGGTTGTTCCGCCGCACCCGCTGGTCCGGTCAGAACTCCTGGTACATGACGTGCAGGCCGACCCGGCCGAGGGCGGGGTGGCGGAACGCGCCCGGCACCGTGCCGACCACGTCGAAGCCCTCCCGCCGGTACAGCTCCACCGCCGACCGGTTGCTCTCCACCACGGCGTTGAACTGCATGCCGGCGTACCCCTGCTGGCGGGCCCAGGCCAGCGCGTCGCGGCACAGCGCGGTGCCCACGCCCCGGCCCCGGGCGTCGGCGGCGACCATGAAGCTCGCGGTGGACACGTGCGCGCCCGGCCCGGGCCGGTTGGTGCCCATCTTCGCGGTGCCGAGCACCCGCTCGCCGTCCACCGCCACGACGGTCCGCCCCGGCGCCGCCTCGGCCCACATGCCGTACGACTGCTCGGCGGTCATCGCGGGATCGTAGGGAAAGGTCTCCTGTGCCCGGATCACCTCCTCGATGATCGGCCACACCTGCGACCAGTCCTGGTCGACGAACTCCCGAATCAGCACCGGGGGAGGTTAAGCCCCGGACGAGCCCTGGACAATTCGTTATTCCGAGGTGCGTCCGGGCGTCCGACCGCCCCGCCGAGCGCGTGGCGCCGAGCCTGCGGCATCCCGCTCGGGCTGTGGGGCCGGGCCCGCGGTGTCCCGCCGGACCAGCTCGGCGGGGAGCACCTCGACGCGGGGCGCCGGCGCCTCGGCGCCGAGCACCAGGGACATCGCGCGGACTCCCATGTCGACCAGCGGCAGCCGTACGGTGGTCAGCGCCGGGGTCACGTCCCGGGCGATCGGCATGTCGTCGAAGCCCACCACCGAGACCCGCTGCGGCACCGCCATCGAGCGGGCCCGCAGCGTGGCGAGCGCGCCAATGGCCATCGAGTCGTTGAGCGCCACGATCGCGGTCAGCTCCGGATCGGCGTCGAGCAGCCGGGCGGTGGCCTCGGCGCCACCGTCGCGGTCGAACTCGGCGTACCGGATCCGCCGCTCGGGCAAGTCGCGGTCCTGCTCGGCCAGGGCCTGCCGGAACCCGGCCAGTCGGTCGGTGGTGGTGGTGAGGATGCGTGGGCCGGCCACCACGCCGATGGCCCGGTGTCCAAGGTCGCACAGTTCCCGCCCGGCCAGGTAGCCACCGGCCCGGTTGTCGGGCATCACCGCGTCGCCGGAGTGCTCGTGCCGGCCGATCACCGCGACCCGTCCGCCGGTCGCCTCGTACGCGGCGAGCTTCTCGTTGAGCTGCCGCGTGAACGCGTCGTCGTGGTAGCCGGAGCCGGCCAGGATCAGCGCCGCCACCTGGTGGCCCCGCAGCAGCTCCACGTACTCCAACTCGCGGTCCGGGTCCCGGTAGCTGTTGCAGATCATCAGCAGCCGGCCCCGGTCGGTGGCCACCCGTTGCAGCCCGCGGGTGATCTCGGCGAAGTACGGGTCGGAGACGTCGTGCACGATCACGCCGACCGCGCTGCGGTGCGAGCGGGCCAGCAGTTGGGCGTGTGCGTTCGGGACGTACTGCAACTCGGCGACGGCGGCCAGCACCCGCTCGCGCAACTCGTCGGTGACCGGCTTGCTGCTGCCGTTGATCACGCGGGACGCGGTGGCGGGCGAGACGCCCGCGCGACGCGCCACGTCAGACAGGGTCGCCATGGCCCGCCCCCTCGATCTGTTGACGGCGTTTCGTCGTGCCGGCTAGCGTCACGGTACCGCAGAGAAAGCCCTTTCCCGCAGGGAGGTCCGGCCGTGTCCGATCGCTTCGCGGTGCTTCCACTCGACGACCTCACCGTGCTGCCGAGGGCGCATGACATCGGCGGGTGCGCCGGTGTCTGACCGGTCGGCTCCGCTGCCCGGCGGGATCGGGGTCTCCCGGCTGCGCGTCTACGACACCGTCGCGCCGGACGGCGTGGTCGGCGGCACCCCGCACGTGCACCTCTGCTGCACCGAGGGGTACGTGGTGACCGGCGGCGAGGGCGTGGTGCAGACCCTCACCGCCGCCGGCTACCAGGAGACCCCGCTGCAGCCGGGGGCGGTGGTCTGGTTCGAGCCGGGCACCGTGCACCGCCTGGTCAACGGCGGTGGGCTGACCATTGTGGTGCTGATGCAGAACAGCGGCCTGCCCGAGGCCGGCGACGCGGTGCTCACGTTCCCGCCCGAGGTGCTGGCCGACCCGGCCGCGTACGCCGCTGCGGCGGAGCTGCCGGGCGGGGGAGCGCCGGGCGCCGACGTGAGCGCGGCGTATCGCCGGCGGGATCTGGCGGTGACCGGCTTCCAGGCACTGCGGAGCGGCGGGCCGCCGGCGCTGACGGCGTTCCACTCCGCTGCTCTGGCGCTGCGCCGGCCGCTGCTGGCGCGGTGGCGAGAGCGGTGGGCGGCCGGCGCGGGCCGGGCTGCCGCCGGCACCGGCGAGCAGCTCGACGCCCTCGAACGGGGAGATCCCGGGCACCTGGGTCAGGCCGGGGTGTACGCGGTGAACGAGCCGATCGAGCGGGGCCGGCTGGGCATGTGCGGATTGCTCGACACCTATCCGGCCACGGCTTGACCATCCACTGGGGATGGTTGTTGGGCCGGGTGCGGGGCCTCGGCGCAGGTGCGGTGGAAACAGATCGAGGAAAGGCCTTGCCTGCCGTCGAGGGGCCGCCTACGCTCCAGGAAAGCGTTTGCCTGATCTGCCGACCGGCCCGTTCCGCGGCTGTTGTGCCGGGCCCCGAGGAGGTTCCGCGTGACCGAGAACGCTCTGGACACGGCGGGCCGGAAGGCCGCCGCCGCCGCGACGGCGGCCGGTGAATCCGCCACACCGGCGGCCGCCCAGCCGGCCGGCGGCTCCGGATCGTCCATGGTGGCCGGTCCACCACCCGGTGTCGGTGGCCGACCGCCACGACCGACGATCGGCCGGCGGGCGCTGGTCCTCGCCGACTCGCTCTGGCGTCCGGCGCTGGTGCTGGCGGCGTTCTTCGCCGTCTGGTGGTTCGTCGCCGCCCGGGAGTACGTGCCCAACTACCTGGTGCCCACTCCCGTCCAGGTCTGGACCACGATGACCGACCAGTGGTCCGAGCTGGCCCGGCACACCATGGTCACGCTCTACGAGACGGTGGTCGGGTTCGTGCTGGCCGCAGCGCTGGGGCTGGCCACCGCGGTCGCCATCGCCTACTCGCGCACCCTGGACAAGGCGCTCTACCCGATCGTCCTGTTCGCGCAGGTCATTCCGAAGATCGCCATCGCGCCGCTGCTGGTGGTCTGGTTCGGCCTCGGCTTCACCCCGAAGATCATCCTGGCCGTGCTCATCGCGTTCTTCCCGGTGGTCATCTCCGGAGTGGCCGGGCTGCGCTCCACCGACCCGGAGCTGCTCGACCTCGCCGCCACGATGGGCGCCGGGCCGTGGCGCACCTTCCGCAAGATCCGTTTCCCGAACGCGCTGCCACACCTGATGGCCGGCCTCAAGGTGGCGGTCACCCTCGCGGTGGTCGGCGCCGTGGTCGGCGAGTTCGTTGGCGCCAGCGAAGGGCTCGGCTACGTCCTGTTGCTGGCCAACGGCAACCTCGACGCCCCGCTGCTGTTCGCCGACCTGATCCTGATGTCCGCCATCGGCATCGTCCTGTTCGTCCTGGTCGAGATCGCCGAGGCGCTGCTCATTCCCTGGCATGCCAGCCGTCGGGCCGGCGTGCCGCTCACCACCTCCTGACCGACCCCATCACGGAGGAAAACCGATGAAGCGCACCGCCACCACCATCCTGGCCACCGCCGCCCTGCTGCTCGCCGCCACCGGCTGCGGCGGGGACGACTCCTCCGGCACCACCGGCGCCGGCGGCAACAAGGAGGTCACGCTCACCCTCAACTGGGTGCCCTACGGCGAGCACGCCCCGTTCTACTACGGGCTCCAGAAGGGCTACTACGCCGCCGAGGGCATCGAGCTGAAGATCCGCCCGGGCAACGGCTCGGGCAACACCATCAAGCAGGTCGCCCAGAAGCAGACCGACTTCGGCTGGGCGGACAGCCCGGTGCTGCTCAAGTCGGTGGCCACCGGCATGCCGGTCCGTAGCCTCGGCGCGTACCTGGAGAAGGGCCCCTCCTCGGTGGAGTTCTTCGCGGAAGAGAACATCAAGTCTCCGGCCGACCTCAAGGGCAAGACCGTCGGCGGCACCCCCGGAGACGCCCTCTACGCGACCTTCCCGGCCTGGCTGGAGAAGAACGGCCTCAAGCAGAGCGACGTCAAGGTGGTCAACGTGGACGCCGCCGGCAAGATCGCCGCGCTGGCCGAGGGCAAGGTCGACGCCATCATGGGCTTCTTCCACGACCAGGCCCCCACCATCGAGAACCGGACGAGCAAGAAGGTCGACGTGCTGCTCTTCGCCGACTACGGGATGAACCTGCTCGGCACCGGCCTGATCGCCAACACCCAGACGCTGCAGAAGGACCCGGAGTTGGCCCGCAGGTTCGTCCGGGCCACCCAGAAGTCCTGGGCTGACGCTGCTCGGGACCCCGCGGGCGCGGTGAGCGCGATGACCGCCCTGGCCGAGAACGAGCCCCCGGCCGAGGTGCTCACCAAGCAACTCGCCCTCAACCTGCCGCTGATCGGCGCCGACGGCCCGCCCGGGGTGAACACCGAGGCCCAGTGGACCGAGACCATCGACCTGATGGCCCGCTACGCGGAGCTGAAGGACCCGGGCGCGCCCAACGCGTACTGGGACGCCTCGTACGCGGCCCAGGGGTGACCCGGTGACCGCCGCGCCGGCACGCACCGGCACCGCCATCGGGATGGCCGGGTTGACCGTCCGGTTCAGCTCCCGGCGGTCGCAGACCACAGCGCTGGACGACGTGTCGCTGGACATCGAACCGGGAGAGTTCGTCACCATCGTCGGTCCGTCCGGCTGCGGCAAGTCCACCCTGCTGAAGATCGTCGCCGGGCTGGTCCGGCCGACCAGCGGCGAGGTGTCGCTGCTGGACCGCCCGGTACGCGGCCCGCAGAAGGAGATCGGCTTCGTCTTCCAGAAGGCCGCGCTGCTGGAGTGGCGCGGCGCGCGGGCCAACATCCTGCTCCAGGCCGAGATGCGCGGCATGGACCGGGCGCAGGCGGCCCGCCGGGCGGACGAGTTGATCGAGATGACCGGCCTGACCGGCTTCGAGAAGGCGCTGCCGCACGAGCTGTCCGGCGGCATGCAGCAGCGGGTGGCGCTCTGCCGAGCGCTGCTGCACTCCCCGCCGGTGCTGCTCATGGACGAGCCGTTCGGTGCCCTGGATGCCCTGACCCGGGAACAGATGAACGCCGAGCTGCACCGGATCTGGCGGGAGACCGGCACGACCGTGGTCCTGGTCACCCACTCCATCGCCGAGGCGGTGTTCCTCGGCACCCGGGTCGTGGTGATGAGCGCCCGGCCCGGCCGGATCATCCGCACCTTCCCGGTCGAGCTGCCAGCGCACCGCGACTACGCGCAGGTGATGTCGGATCCGCGCTTCGACCGGCTCGCCACCGACCTGCGCGGGTTGCTCGGCAGCGCGGCCGCCAACCACTGAACGTGGATCGGCACGACCAGTACGACGGAAGGAACACCATGACCCGCAGGTCGATCGGCATCATCGTCAACGGCGTGACCGGAAGGATGGGCTACCGGCAGCACCTCGTCCGCTCGCTGCTGGCCATCCGCGAGTCCGGCGGCCTGACGTTGGCCGACGGCACGACCATCTGGCCGGAACCGGTCCTGGTCGGGCGCAACGAGACGAAGCTCCGGGAGCTCGCCGAGCGGCACGGGCTGACCGACTGGACCACCGACCTGACCTCGGCGCTGGCCCGCGACGACGTCGAGATCTACTTCGACGCCCAGGTCACCCAGCAGCGGGAGAAGGCGATCCGGCAGGCGATCGAGGCCGGCAAGCACATCTACACGGAGAAGCCCCTCGCTGAGGACACCGCCGTCGCGCTCGACCTGGCCCGGGCCGCCGACGCGGCCGGGGTACGGACCGGGGTGGTGCAGGACAAGCTCTTCCTGCCCGGGCTGCGCAAGCTCAAGCGGCTCATCGACGGTGGCTTCTTCGGCCGGATCCTCTCGGTGCGCGGCGAGTTCGGCTACTGGGTCTTCGAGGGCGACTGGCAGCCGGCCCAGCGTCCGTCCTGGAACTACCGGGCCGAGGACGGTGGCGGCATCACGGTGGACATGTTCCCGCACTGGCACTACGTGCTGGAGGAGCTGTTCGGCCGGGTCAATGCCGTCTCCTGCGTGACCGCCACCCACGTGCCCGAGCGCGTCGACGAGGACGGCCGCAGTTACCCGGCCACCGCCGACGACGCCGCGTACGCCATCTTCGAGCTGGACGGCGGGATCATCGCGCAGCTCAACTCGTCCTGGTCCGTGCGGGTGTACCGCGACGAGCTGGTCGAGTTCCAGGTCGACGGCACCGAGGGCAGCGCGGTGGCCGGGCTGCGCCGCTGCCGGGTGCAGCACCGGGCGGTCACCCCGAAACCGGTGTGGAACCCGGACCTGCCGGTCACCGAGGACTTCCGGGCCCAGTGGACCGAGGTGCCCGACAACGAGGACTTCGACAACGGCTTCAAGGTGCAGTGGGAGGCGTTCCTGCGGCACGTCGTGGCCGGTGAGCCGTTCCGCTGGGACTTCCTGGCCGGCGCGCGCGGCGTACAGCTCGCCGAGCTGGGGCTGCGCTCGGCCCGCGAGGGCGTTCGTGTCGAGGTGCCGGAGCTGCACTCATGACCGCGGAGGTGGTGCTGCCGGGCGGGCGGCGGCATCGGCTGGCCGGGGGGAGCGGCTTCGCCCGCCCGGCCGCGCCGGCGACCAGCCGGATCGCGTACGCCGCCGCGCACGTGGTGGCCGACCCTAGCGCGGAGAACGTGCCAGGCGCCCCGGCGGCCGTCGACTGGGACACCACCCTCGCGTTCCGACGGCACCTCTGGTCGTACGGGCTGGGGGTCGCCGAGGCGATGGACACCGCCCAGCGGGGGATGGGGCTGGATTACCCGGCCACCCGGGAGCTGATCCGCCGCAGCGCCGCCGAGGCCCGCGCGGTGGGCGGGCGGATCGTCGCCGGGGTCGGCACCGACCAACTGCCGGTCGGCCCGGCCACCCTGGCCGAGGTGACCGCGGCGTACCGGGAGCAGCTCGACGACGTGCGCGCGGCCGGCGCCCGGCCGGTGCTGATGTGCAGCCGGCACCTGGCCGCCGCGGCCCGCGGCCCGGAGGACTACCTGCGGGTGTACGACGAGCTGCTGACCGTCGCCGAGGAGCCGGTGGTGCTGCACTGGCTGGGTCCGATGTTCGACCCGGCGCTGACCGGCTACTGGGGTGCGGTCGATCTGGACCTGGCCGCCGACACGGTCGTCGAGCTGATCAAGGCGCATCAGTCCAAGGTGGACGGCATTAAGGTGTCGCTGCTGGACGCCGGGCGGGAGGTGGCGCTGCGCCGCCGACTGCCGGCCGGGGTACGGCTCTACACCGGCGACGACTTCCACTACCCGGAGCTGATCCGGGGCGACGAGGTGGGCCACTCCGACGCGCTGCTCGGGGTCTTCGCGGCCATCGCGCCGGCCGCCGCCGCCGCGCTGGCCGCGCTGGACCGGGGGGACCTGGCGGCGTACGACGAGATCTTCACGCCGACCGTGCCGCTGGCCCGGCACCTGTTCGCGGCGCCGACCTGGCACTACAAGACGGGGATCGTGTTCCTGGCCTGGCTGGCCGGGCACCAGGAGCACTTCACCATGGTCGGTGGCGCGCAGTCCGGCCGGTCCCCGGCGCACCTGGCGACCCTGCTCACCCTGGCCGACGAGGCGGGGCTGTTGCCGAACGCCGACCTGGCCGCTGCCCGCGCCCGGGCACTGTTCACCGTCGCGGGGGTAGCGCAATGAGCCTCGCGCGGTTCTCGTTCAACCAGGCCACGGCGCAGCGCTGGCCGCTGCCGGAGGTGGTGGCTGGGTGCGTGGCGGCCGGGGTGCCGGGCATCGGGTTGTGGCGGGAGCCGGTCGCGGAGCACGGGCTGGCCCGCTCGGCGAAGCTGGTTCGCGACGCCGGTCTCACCGTCACCTCGCTGTGCCGGGGCGGCTTCTTCCAGGCCGACGGCTGGCGCTCGGAGAACCTGCGGGCCATTGAGGAGGCGGCCACCCTGGGCGCCCCCGAGCTGGTGCTCGTCTCCGGAGGGCTGCCGATGGGCAGACGGGACATCGACGGCGCCCGGCGGCGGGTCGCCGACGCGATCGGCGAGTTGGCCCCGCACGCGGCGGCGGCCGGCGTACGCCTGGCGATCGAGCCGCTGCACCCGATGTTCGCTGCCGACCGCTGCGTGATCGCCACCCTCGGCCAGGCGCTGGACATCGCTGAGCGCTTCGACCCGTCGGTGGTCGGCGTGGTCGTGGACGCGTACCACGTGTGGTGGGACGACACCGTGTACGCGCAGATCGCGCGCGCGGGTTCGCGGATCTCCGCGTTCCAGGTCTGCGACTGGGTGACTCCGCTGCCGGAGGGGGTGCTGCTCGGTCGGGCGCTTCCCGGCGACGGCTGCATCGAGCTGCGCCGGCTGCGCGAGGCGGTGGACGCGGCCGGTTATGCCGGCCCGATCGAGGTGGAGGTCTTCTCCGCCGAGGTGTGGGCGCGTCCGGGCGCGGAGGTGCTGGACGCGGCGATAGCCGGCTACCTGCGCCACGTTGTCTGAGACTCCCGAGCGGCGCTGGCCGGCGGCGGTCGGTGCCTGGCTGGGCATCGGCACCGCGCCGGCCACCCTGGTGCTCGGCGCGGCGATGGCCGCCCGGCACGGCGGCGCGGTGCCGGTGGCGGGGCTGCTGGTCGGTGGCGCGCTGATGGCCGTGCTGCTCTGGGGGCACGGCCGGATCGGTCTGCGCCGGCCGCTCGGGGACGGCGGAACGCTGACCGCCGTGCTGCCCGCATACCTGGGGAACGCCTCGCGGCTGCTGTTGGCGGCCGTGCTGACCGTGTCGATGGTCGGCTGGAACGGGTTCAACGTCGGGCTGGGCGGCGCCTCGCTGGCGGCGTTGACGCACCTGCCGGGCTGGGTCGGGCCGGTGCTGCTGGAGGTGGCGGTCCTCGCCGTCTCCTGGGCGCCGGCTCGGTTCGGCAACCGGGTCGCCGTGGTCACCACGCTCAGCGCGGTGGTGCTGGTCGGCTGGTGCCTGACCGTGCTGCCGCCGCCGGGCGCGCCGGTCCGCCTCGCCGCCGGTGGGCTGGCCGACGCCGCCGCGCTGATCGGCTACGCGGCGGTCTTCGCCTTGCGCGCACCGGACTTCAGCGTCGGCCTGGCCCGGCGGCGGGACCTGGCCTGGTGCGTGGGGCTGCTGATCGGGCCGGCGCTGCTCGGGGTGCTCGCCGGTGCCGGCCTGTGGCTGCGGACCGGCTCGGCGGACGTGGTCGCGCTGCTCGCCACCGGGTCGGGGTTGGCCGCGTACGCGAATCTGTTCGTCGCGGTGGCCGTCTTCGCCGCCGCGCTGACCACCACGTACTCCGGGGCGCTGGCGATGCGCGGCCTGGCGCCCCGGGTGCCGGCCCGCGCGGCGATGCTCGCCGTCGCGATGCTCGGCGGGGTGCTGGCGGTGGCGCGTTTCGACCGCCTGGTCCTGCCCTGGCTGACGCTGCTGGCCGCCGCGCTGCCCGTGCTGGTGGTGCCGATGGCGGTGGAGGCGGCGGCCCGTCGGCGCGGTCGTGCCCCGCGTACCGTGCCCGCCTGGTGCTGGATGCCCCCGGCGCTGCTCGCGGTCGCCTGCACCCTCGCCGGGGTCGGCGTCGCCCCGCTGCTCGGGCTGGCCCTCGCCGGGGCGTGCACTCTGTTCTGGCGGCGCCTGGGCAACGCGACCTAAGGCGTGTTTCAAAAGTGGAGTCTGATCGAAGTCACCGCGTGGCGGTGATCGACAGCTGAAGAGGTCTCCGGTAACTGGTTCTGCGACCAAGCAAGAACTTCATACCGGAGACCTCGTGCCCAGCGTAGCGGTGACGAGGCGGCATGACCTGACCGACGGGCAGTGGGCTGTTCTGGCTCCGTTGCTGCCTGCCGCGCCGAGGACGGGTCGTCCGCCGAAGTGGAAGAAACGACAGCTCATTGACGGGATCCGGTGGCGGATCCGGATCGGTGCCCCGTGGCGTGACGTCCCGTCCGAGTACGCGCCCTGGCCCACCGTCTACGGCCTGTTCCGCCGCTGGCAGCGTGACGGAACCTGGGACAAGATCCTGTCCGCGCTGCAAGCCGCTGGCGACGCGACCGGCCGGATCGGTTGGACGGTGAGCGTGGACTCGATGACCAGCCGCGCCCACCAGCACGCCGCCGGAGCCCGCACCGACGGGCATCTGCAGAAGGAGCCGCCCGGCGGGGTGCACGACGAGCCGGCCGATCACGCGCTGGGCCGATCGCGCGGCGGGCTGACCACCAAGACTCATCTGGCCTGCGAGCAGGGACAGAAGGTCCTCTCCCTGATCGTGACCGCCGGGCACCGTGGTGACAGCCCGCAGTTCATCCCCGTCCTGCGCCGCATCCATGTGACCCGCCTCGGCGTGGGTCGACCCCGCACCTGCCCCGACCTGGTCTTGGCCGACAAGGCCTACACCAGCCGCGGCAACCGCAGTCATCTGCGCTCACGCGGGATCCAGGCCTGCATCCCCAGCAAGACCGACCAGGACGCCCATCGCAAGGCCAAAGGCTCCAAGGGTGGCCGCCCACCCGCGTTCGACAAGGACCTCTACCGGCTACGCCACGCCGTGGAGAACGGCATCAACCGGCTCAAACGCCACCGCGGCGTCGCCACCCGCTACGACAAGCTGGCAGTCCGCTTCCAAGCCGTTCTCACCATCACGATCATCACCGAGTGGCTCTGACCGGCTTATGAAACACGCCTTAGGCGGCGGATCTTCGAGGTCGCACCTCGGACTGTGGAGCGCGACGAGCTGGTGCCGCGCAGGGCCGTCGTCGCCGCATGGATGCGAGGCCGGGGTGCCGGTGAAGGCATGTGGGTGCACCCAGCCGCGGCTGACCAGGTTGGTGACCAGGCGACTGACGGCCAGCTAGCCCTCGGCCACCGAACCCTGCCCGATGTGCCGGACACCTGGCCAGACTGCCTCCTCCGCGACCGCCTCACCGAACACTTCCTGACAACGGCCTTTCCCCGAGTGCCGGTCCAGGCCTGGCCCTGCAACTAACCAGCGGACGAGTTCAGGAGCCCTGGCCCCGTCGCAGCGCGTCGGTGTCTGCGAGACGTCAACCGACTCGTTGATTCGTCCTGCTGGGAAACGCGACCTAGGCGGCGGGTGGGACGGTGGCGTCGATGAGGTGTGGGCCGGTCCGGGCCAGCGCCTGGGAGAACTGCTCCGCGAGTTGCTCGGCGGTGGTGGCGCGGCTGGCGGGCATGCCGAACGCGTTCGCCAGCCCGACGAAGTCGATCTGGGGGGTCGCCAGGTCGAACAGCGGGTTGTTGTCAGGATCGGCGAGGCCGGGACGATTGCTGAAGTGTCCCCACTCCTGGCGCAGGATCGCGTACGCGTGGTTGTTGAGGATCACGTTGGTGATGTTCAACTGCTCGCGTACCTGGGTCCACAGCGCAGTGACGGTGTACATGACGCAGCCGTCGGCCACCAGTGCCACCACCGGCCGGTCGGGTGCGGCGACAGCGGCACCGACGGCCAGGGGCAGACCGTCGCCCATGGCACCACCGGTCTGCATGAGCACGTCGTGCCGAGGAGCGCCAGCGGTGGCGGACGCCAGGGCGGTGCCGGAGCTGACGGTCTCGTCGATGATGATGGCCCGCTCGGGTAGCAGAGCTGCGACGACGTCGGCCCAGTTCTGCAGCGTGAGTGGGCCCGTGGGCAGTGCCGGTCGATGCGGGTCGGTGACCTGGGCGGCCGTGTCCGGTGCCACCAGGTCGGCGAGTTGAACGAGCGCGGCGACGGTGTCCTGGCCTACCTCGGCCAGGATGTGCGTCTGGGCGCCCTCGGGCACGAGGAGGCTCGGTTGATCGGGGTAGGCGAAGAAGGAGACGGGCGCCTTGGTGCCCGCGACGATGACGTGACGTACCCCGTGCAGTTGTTCGAGCACCTGCTCCGGGTAGAAGCCGAGCCGGGGGAACGCGGGCAGGCCTGCCCCGCGTTCGACCCGGTTGGAGTAGAGCTCCTGCAGCACCCGTGCACCAGTCGCCGCGGCGATGCGGCCTGCGGCCAGCAAGCCCGCTTCTCGGAGAGCCGTTCCCCCGATGACCAGGGCGGTCGTTCCGCCGCTGCGAAGGACATCCGCGACCTGCCTGATCACCTCCTGGTCGACGGTTGGTGCCGGCCGGGGCTGCACGGGTGCGCCGGCCGCACCCCCGTCCGTCCAGGACACGTCCGCCGGCATGATCACGGTGGCGATCTGCCCGGGAGGCTCCAGTACGGCCGCGAGGGTGGCCGCGGCGTCAGGGCCCGCGCCGGCCGCGTCCTCGGGGCGGCGGACCGGGCCGCGCAGCCATCCAGCCAGGGCGGCGATGTCCGAGTTCAACGGGGGGTCGAAGGCGTTGTGGAACGTCGCGTGGTCCCCGACGATGCTCACCACCGGCGAGTTGGCGCGCCGGCTGTTGTGCAGGTTCGTGAGGCCGTACGCGAGCCCCGGCCCGAGATGCAGCAGCGTCGCGGCGGGCTTGCCCGCGATACGGGCGTAACCGTCGGCAGCGCCGGTGACCACGCCCTCGAAGAGAGCGAGCACGCCGCGCATCTCCGGAACCGACTCCAGCGCGCCGACCAGGTGCAACTCGGTGGTGCCGGGGTTGGTGAAGAGCACCTGCACCCCGCCGTCGACCAATGTCCGCAGCAGTGCCTCGGCCCCGTTCACGCACATCACCTCGTCGACGGCAGGATCAACAGTGATTCGATACTAAACTCGCATTTCGGACCAGTGCTGCTAGGTTAAATGAAACCGCTCGTCCGGTAGGGAGATGTGGGCACGATGAGACAGGGTCGCGCCGAGCGCAGCTACCAGGCCCGGTGCCTGGACATCAGTATCGATCGCTCGTTCGAGGACTTCCGGCGGCAGTACGAGCAGGCCGTTCCGCCCTACGACGACGCGGCATTCAACGCGCTGGTGGCCCGCGACGCCCCCTGGGACGATGTGCTCTCCCTGATGCGAGAACGAGCACCCCACGACTTCCTCATCTATTGGAGCAGCGGTGACCTCCAGCCGATGATGAAGCTCGCGGGCGACTCCCTGCACTGTGTCGAATACCTGATGGGCAACCACACCACTGCGGAGCGGATGTTCCGGCATGACCCCGCCGCCATGCTGTACGCGCCATTGCGAACGATGATCAGCGACGGACCCGACGGCGGGGCAAGGTTCATCATCGAGCAACCCAGTCGCGCATTCGGCTCGTTCGGCGTGGACGCGATCCACGAGGTGGGTCTGGAACTCGACCGTGAGGTCGCCGCCCTCCTGGCGTTCCTGGAGGTACCCGTACCGGCGCACCTGTCTGACTGAGCGTGGCGGTGGCGGGCGGGGTGGACCCTACCGCCACCGGCCGGTGGTCAGTTGACGGTGATGGTCAGGTTGGCCGAGCGGGTCTCCCCGCCGGTGTAGGTGACCGTCACCCGCGCGGTGAAGGTCCCCTTGCGGGGGTAGCTATGGGCGCTCGACCGCAGCGTGGCGCCGTGCGTGACGGCGCTGTTGTCGCCGAAGTCCCACGCGTAGTCGGTGATGCTCAGCCCTGACGGTGCTGTCGCGGTGGCGGTCAGGGTGGTGGTCAGTGGCGCCGTGCCGCCGGCCGGGTTGGCGGCGAGGGACAGCGTCCCGCCGGGCTCCTGCTTGACCCCGGCTCCGTTGAACCGCAGCCAGTCCAGCGAGAGCAGGTCCGGGGTGCCGCCGACCTGGGCGGCGTTGACGAACTTCGCGTACAGGGTGGTGGTGCCGGCGGGCTTGTTGGTCAGCGTGACGGTGGGCGAGACCAGGTTGTCCCATCCGCCGGTCGATCCGATGGTGGCCTTGCCGATCAGGGTGCCGGTGGGTGAGCCGGTCCGCAGCTCGATGTCGCCGCCGAGCCCGCCGTTGGTCACCCCGAGCGTCACCGAGCCGACGTTGCGCAGGTCAACTGGCCCGTACGCCGCCCAGTCGTTGTGGTCGACGTCGCCGAGCCGCTTGCCGGCGCGGGCGATGGGCCGGTCGTTGACCGTGATGCCGGACTGGGCGGTGAAGTGCTCGGCCTCCTTGCTCTTGGGCTGCAACTGCGCCCGGGTCGAGCCGGTCAGGGCCGGTACGCCGCCGGCCGCGCCGCCATCGGTGTACTGCGCGGTGACGACCGTGTAGAGGTTCTGCCCCGGCCCGTGCCCGTCACCGGCGTCGGCCTCGGTGGCCAGCAGCTCCGAGCAGCCGGTGTACACGTCCAGCGGGTGGGCGTGCGAGTCGTGGCCGAGCTGGGTCTGCACGGTCACCTTCGCGCAGTCGATGGTGGCGTCCTCCGGGTCGGTGACCGTCACCGTGTACGGGATCTTGTCGCCGAAGTCGAAGAAGCCGCCGTCGGGCACGGTGATGGTCACCGTGGGTCGGGTGTTGCCGACCACCACGTCGGTGACCGCGCTGGCGGTCAACCCGTTGCCGCTGTTGCGCACGGTCAGCCGAGCGGTGAACTTCCCGGCCGTCGAGTAGGTGTGGCTCGGATTGGCGGCGGTGGAGTCGGTGCTGCCGTCGTTGGTGAAGTCCCAGGCGTAGCTGAGCGCCGAGCCGTCGCCGGCGGCCGATCCGGCCGAGGAAAAGGCCACGGTCAGCGGCGGGCGTCCACTGTCCGGGTTGGACATGACCTTCACGGCCGGCGGCCGGCCGTTGGCCACGTAGTCGATCCGGTAGATGCCGGCGCCGGCGTTGCTGCCGCCGCGACCGCTGCCGGTGCCCTCGCCGAAGTCGATGACGTAGAGCGAGCCGTCCGGGCCGAACTCCGCCTCGAAGGGCTGGATCCAGCTCATGTTGCCGAAGATCCCGTTGATGGACTGGAGGTCACCCACGGCGGTGGGGCCGAAGCGCGCGTTGCTGAAGGTCTGCGCCGTCTTGTGGATCGAGAGCGTCTTGAACCACTTGCGGGTGAACTCGTAGGTGATCCACTTGCCCTCGAAGTACTCGGGGAACTTGGTGGTGCGGGTGTTGGCCGGATCGTGGTCGTAGACCGGGCCGCTCATCGGCCCGCCGCCGCCGGTGCCCACCTCAGGGAACTGGCTGGAGGCGGAGTACGCGTACCAGACCAGCGCCGACTTCGCCGCCGGAAGGGCCGTCAGGCCGGTGTTGTTGGGGGAGTTGTTCACCGGGGCGGCGCAGGTGAACTTCGCCCCGGAGGTGCTGGTGGCGAAGTTGTAGTCGTTGAACGGGATGTTGTTGCCCACGCAGTACGGCCAGCCGTAGTTGCCGGCGGCGGTGATCCGGTTGAACTCGACCGTCCCCTCCGGACCCCGGTTGGGATCGGCGGCACGGGCGTCCGGGCCGTAGTCGCCCACCAGCAGCGCGTTGGTCAGCGGGTCGATGGTGATCCGGAACGGGTTGCGCATGCCCATCGCGTAGATCTCCGGCCGGGTCCTCGCGGTGCCGGCCGGGAAGAGGTTGCCGCTCGGGATGGCGTACGTGCCGTCGGCCTGCGGGGTGATCCGCAGGATCTTGCCGCGCAGGTCGTTGGTGTTGCCGGCGGTGCCCTGGGCGTCCCAGGCGGCCCGCCCGGCCTGCTCGTCGATCGGGGTGTACCCGCTGGAGGCGAACGGGTCGGTGTTGTCGCCGATCGCGGCGTAGAGCCGCCCGGCGGCGTCCATGGTCAGCGAGCCGCCCATGTGCGAGTTGGCCCGGCCCACACCGCGGAAGGTGGGGATGGCCAGCAGCCGTTTCTCCGAGGAGAGCGCGACGCTGTTGTTGGCGACCGTGAACCGGGACAGGTTGAGCTGTTTGAGGGTCTTGTCGGACCAGAGCAGGTAGATCCAGCCGTTGCTGGCGAAGTTGCGGTCCAGCGTCATCCCGAGCAGCCCGTCGGACTGGTCGGTCATCGCCGAGGTGTACGCGAGGTCCAGCAGCGTGCTGACCTGAAGGGTGTCCTGGTTGACCACCTTCAACGCGCCGGTGCGCTGGATGTAGTAGACCTTCCGGTCGGGGGCGACGGCCAGTTCGAACGGGTCGGCGAGGTTCTCGGTGACCAGCCCCACCCGTTCGAAGTTGGTGGTCTCGGTGGCCGAGCAGTCGCCGGCCACCGCGCCGGCGGCCCACTCGATGCCGTAGCGCAGGTGCTCCAGGAAGGCCGGCTCGGTGAACCGGGAGCTGGCGTGCCCGCCAGCGGTGAACCAGGACCGGCCGCCGTCGTAACGCTGACACCAGGAGTACGCGTGGTCGACGCCCTCGTCGAGCCCGTTGATCCCGTCCCGCACCTTGATCTGCGCGAGGGTGTGCACGTTGCCGGTCGGATTGGTCCGCCAGTTGTACCACTCCTCGCTCTGCTCCCAGAGCTCCGGCAGGTTCCGCGTCGAGGGGTGCGCCCGGTCGAGCACCTTGACCCGGCCGGGATAGGTGCCGCCGGTGGCGGAGAAGTCGGGGTGGAAGTCGAAGATGGTGCCGACCAGGCCCTCGTACCAAGGCCAGTCGCGCTCGCTGGCCGAGGCGGCGTGCAGGCCGGCCCAACCGCCACCGTTGCGGATGAACGTCTGCAACGCCGCGCGCTGGCTGGCGTTGAGCAGGTCACCGGAGGCCGGGGTGGAGTTGGTGTTGTTGAACACCAGGGCGTCGAAGGTGGCGAGGTTCGCGTCGGTGAACGCGGCCGCGTCGGTGGTGGCGACGACCTCGAAGTTGTGGGTGGTGCCGAGTTGCTGGATCGCGGCGACGCCGGCCGGGATCGAGTCGTGGTAGAAGTTGGTGATCTTGGAGAAGACCAGCACCCGGAAGCGGGGGGCGGCCTCGGCGGGCAGGGCGGTGGTGGTGCTCAGCACGGTGGCGACGGCGAGCAGGGCGAGGCAGAACGCGCGCAGGAATCGGGGCATGGGGGCGCTCCCTGTCGGACGGTGAGGGTCGGAAAGCGCTTTCTTGCTGCCCGCATCACGGTACTGGCGGCCAGTGATAACCGTCAATTGCCCTTAAGGTAAGCGTTTTCCTGACCTGATCGCCCCGGGCCCCGCCACCGCCGTTAACCCTGCGGCACCTGCGCCGGCCGCTCGCCGTCCCCGGTGGCGCCGATGCCCCCGGGAACTGTGACCGGGGCAGTGATGATCCGGCTCGGCAGCACCGGCGCGTCCCGGCCCGTGCCCCGCCGCCGGTCGCCGCCGGTGGACTGCTCGTGGTAGTCCTGCTCCACGTTCACCGACCAGACGTCATGCGCGCTGCCGGTGGCGATGTTCTCCGCGGTGAGCATGGCGGTCAGCATCGAGTGGTCCTGGTTGTTGTAGCGGTGCATGCCGTTGCGCCCCACCGGGTGCACGTTCGGCACCGCCTCGGCCAGCCAGGCCCGGATCACGTCCACGTTGTGCTGGTAGCGCTCGTCGTACACCGGGTACGCCTTCGGCATCCGCACCACGTAGCCGGCCTCCACCACGCCGGGCCGGGCCAACCCCAGCCGCTCCAGCTCCGCGGTGGCCAGCGCCACCAGGTCGGCGTCCGGGGTACGCCACATCTCGTCGTCCTCGAAGACGAAGTACTCCAGGCCCAGGCAGGTGCGGCCGTCCTTGACCAGGTACGGTGACCAGGAGCCGAAGTTCTGGATCCGGCCCACCCGCACGCCCTGGTCGTGCACGTAGATCCAGTTGTCCGGGAACGAGAACTCGGCCGGCACCACCAGCGCGACCGTCAGGAAGTCGCGGTAGCGCAGGTCGGCGGCGCAGGCCAGCACCTCCGGCGGCGGCTCCGGGCGCAGCGCCGCCACCAACTCCGAGATCGGCATCGACGAGACCACGTGGTCGGCCGGTGTGGTGCGTTGCCCGCCCGGGCCGTTGACCGTCACGCTGATCGCCCGCCGTCGTCGCGGGTCGCGGTGCACCGCGGTGACCCAGGTGCCGGTCGACACCTCCCCGCCACGGTCGCGCACCTGCTCGGCGCAGCGTTCCCACATCATCCCCGGTCCGTACTTCGGGTACTGGAACTGCTCGATCAGACTGGTCACGTCCGTGCGGTACCGCCGGGGCAGCACCGCGTTGCGGATCGCCTTGGCCAGCGACAAGTTCTTGATCCGCTGCGCGGCCCAGTCCGCCTGCAGCCGGTCCGCCGGCATCCCCCAGACCTTCTCGGTGTACGTCTTGAAGAAGATCGAGTACAGCCGCCAGCCGAACCGGGCCGACACCCAGCCCTCGAAGTGCGACTGGTCCTGCGGCGGGCGCAGCCGGGCACGGGCGTACGAGCCCAGGCAGCGGGCGGCCTCCGGCAGCCCGAGGTTGCGCAGCGCGTTCGCCGCGCTCAGCGGGTAGTTGAACAGCGCGCCCCGGTAGTAGATCCGGCTCATCCGGGGCCGGGTGAGGAAGTCCTCGTCCGGCAGGATCTCGTGCCAGAACGCCTCCACCCGGGGCACCTTGGTGAAGAACCGGTGCCCGCCGATGTCGAAGCGCCACCCGTCGCGCTCCACGGTCCGGCTGATCCCGCCGACCACCTCGTCCGCCTCGAACACCTGTACCGGCAGCCCGTGCCGGAGCAGCTCGTACGCAGCCGTGAGTCCAGCCGGCCCCGCACCGATGACCACCGTGCCGTGCTGCTCGCCCATGCCCCCGCGCTCCCTGCTCACCCGCTGTGGTTGAGGCGCGGCGCGTACCCGTTCTGCGCCGGACTTCACTCTCGCGGCGGCGCGGGTCACGGCGGTTTCCGCTCCGGCGGGGTGCGCGGCGGCGTACAACGGGAGGGGCGACACCCCCGCGGCGGGTGAGTCTGGGGCGGACCGGGGGAGCGGGGCGGATGCGCCGGTGGCGGAGCGGCCGGGGGCGCGCGACGGCGCTGGCCGCCGGCCTGGCCGGGGCGGCCCGGGCCGGGACGCGGCTGGCCCGCCGGGTGCCGTCGCCCTGGCCCTACCTGCTCGGCCTCTTCCTCGGCGCGAAGCTGCTGCTCACCCTGGTCGGATTGCTGGTCCTGCACGCCTGGGACGGCATCCCCGGCGCGCCGCCGCCGGACGAGGCGTTGATGTGGGCGCAGCAGCGGGACGTTTCCGGGCACCGGTGGATCTCCTTCTGGTTCGCCTGGGACGCGCTGCTCTACCTGCGGCTGAGCCAGCTGCCGCTGACCGGGCCGTGGGCGGACTTCGGCTTCCCGTTGCTCTACCCGTTCCTGGCCCGGCCGGTCGGCGCGCTGCTCGGCGGCGACAACGCGCTGGCCCTGCTGCTGATCAGCAACGTCGCGTTCCTGCTGGCCCTCTGGTACGGCTACCGGCTGGCCGAGCTGCTGCTCGGCGATCCGGACGCGGCTCGCCGGTTCACCCGGTACCTGGTGCTGCTGCCGACCGCGTTCCTGTTCCAGGCCGCGCTGACCGAGTCGCTCTTCGTCTGCCTCGCGCTGGCCTCGTTCTACTACGCGGAGCGGCGCCGCTGGCTGCTGGTCGGCGTGCTCGGCTACTTCCTGGCGATGAGCCGGTCGGTCGGCCTGCTCGTCGCGCTGCCGCTGGCCCTGGTGCTGCTCCGCCAGCACGACTGGCGGCTCGGCCCGCGCGCCTTGCTCGGATACCTGCGGATCGGTTGGCCGCTGTTGCTGCTGCCCGCCGGCTGGTTCACCTTCATGGCGTTCTGTCGGTGGCGTGGTGGGGACTGGTTCGCCTACCAGCACGCCCAGCAGGAAGGGTGGGGGATCGAGGTGCAGAACCCGGTGCCGGTGCTGTTGGGTGGGTTGGCCGGGGAGACGCGCGACGCCGCCCGGGTCTGGTTCGCCGTGGCCGTGCTGGCCGTGCTGGTCGCGGGGTTCCGCCGCCGGGAGCTGGCCTACCTGGTCTACGGCGTACTCATGGTGCTGGTGCCGCTGTCGATGGGCCCGCCGGTCTACAAGAGCCTGCTGCGCTACCTGCTCGCCGCGTTCCCGGTGGCCCTGGTGCTGACCCGCTGGGCGCGCCGCGCCACCGTCGACGTGTGGCTGACCGCGGCCCTCGCCCTGGTGCAGGGCGCGCTGTTCGTACTCTGGCTCAGCTACTGGACACACATGATCATCTGAGCGGGCCTCCGGCCTGCCGGGCCCACCGGGCCTGTGGGAGCCTGCTACCCGACGTCGGCCCGTACCCCGTGGAGGTTCCATGTTCGCCCTTCCGCTGACCGAGGAGGTCGAGCTGCGCCCGCTCGACCCGTGGCGGGCCGAGGAGTTCCTCGCCCACCTGGACCGGGCCCGGGAACACATCCAGCCCTGGGTGTCGCCGTCGTTCGTCGCCACCGACCTGCCCTCGGCCCGGGCGGTGCTCCAGCGGTACGCCGACCGCTGGGCCACCGACTCTGGTGGCATCTGGGGGCTGTGGTGGCGCGGCACGCTGGTCGGCGGGGTGATGTTCGTGTCGTTCGACGTGGCGCTGGGCGTCTGCGAGGTGGGCTGTTGGGTGGAGCCGGCGGCGCAGGGGCGCGGCATGGTCGCACCGGCGATCCGCCGAATCGTCGACTGGGCCGTACGCGAGCGCGGCATCCAGCGGGTGGAGTGGCGCACCAACGCCGAGAACGCCCGCAGCATCGCGCTCGCCCGCCGGCTCGGCCTGCGCCACGACGGCACTCTCCGCCAGGTGTACCCGCGCCCGAACGGGCGGATCGACCTTGAGGTCTGGTCGGTGCTGGCCGACGAGTGGCTGGCCGGGCCGGCCGCCGGGCAGCCCACCGTCCACTGACGACGGCGGATTCTGTCGTACCCGGGCGGCACCATGCATCCATGGCCGTCCCCGCGCTCACCCCGCACCCCGACCCGCCGCGCTCCGTGCCGCTGCGCGAGGCGCGCACCCGGTTCAGTCAGCTTGTCGCGCTGGCCGAGCTGACCGACGCGGTCACCGTCGTCACCCGCGACGGCGATCCCCGTCCGATCGCCGCCATCGTCCCGGCCGCCGCCGCCCGCAGCGGTGCGCAGGCCCGCGCCGACGCCGACCGGCTCGCCACGGTCACCGCCGGCTGGGCCCGTCGGCTCGACGAGCAGCACCGGCGCAGCAGTCAGCGGCACGCCGCCGAGTTGGGTGCCGTCCGCGCGGCGCTGGCCGAGGCGTGGGCTGAGCTGGACCGGCGCGTCATCCCCGGCAGCGACCCGGCGCTGGCCCGGCTGCGCGCCGCGCACAACGACCTGCTTGCCGGCTGAGTCGCTGTAGGCCGGCCGCCCGCACGCCGACCCTGCTCGCGCCGGGGGCCGGGGTCAGCCGTTGGCCGGGTAGGCGTGCGTCTCGGTCGCCTTGACCGCCACCCAGACGCGCTGCCCGGGGATCAGCCGCAGCTGGGCGGCGGCGGCCGGGGTGACGTCCGCGGCCACGCCGATCGGTCCGTCCAGCTGCACCCGCACGTTGTCGCCGTGCCGCTGGACGCCGGCGACGGTGCCCGCCCAGGTGTTGCGCGGGCTGCCCTCCGGCCGGGACGGGTGCAGGGCCACCGCCGCCGGGCGGAACGCGACGAACGCCTCGCCGTCCAGCCGGTCGGCGACGGTGAGGGACAGGTCCGGCGCGACCCGTACCCCGTGCCCCTCGGCTCGGCCCCGGTAGAGGTTCAGCCCGACCAGCCGGGCCACGTAGTCCGTGCGGGGGCGGGCGGTCACGCTCGGGCCGTCGCCCTCCTGCACCACCCGCCCACCCTCCACGATGACGAGTCGGTCGGCCAGCGCCAACGCGTCCAGCGGGTCGTGGGTGACCAGCACCGTCGCCCCGGGGTGCGCGGACAGGTGGCGGTGCAGCTCCGCGCGGGTGTCCAACCGGGTGCGGGCGTCCAGCGCGGCGAGCGGCTCGTCCAGGAGCAGCAATGACGGCTCGACGGCCAGTGCCCGGGCCAGCGCCACCCGCTGCGCCTGCCCGCCGGAGAGCTGTCGGGGCCGGCGGTGCGCCTGGCCGGCCAGCCCCACCCGGCCGAGCCAGTCCCGGGCCGTGGCCCGCGCCGCCCGCCGGTCGACGCCGTGCCGGCGCGGGCCGAATGCCACGTTGTCCAGGGCACTCAGGTGCGGAAAGAGCAGATAGTCCTGGAAGACCACGCCGATCGGCCGACGTTCGGTGGGCACCCAGCCCCGGCTTGCCGGCCGGTCCAGGTCGAGGCCGTCGAGGGTGACGTGCCCGGCGGTGAGCGGCTGCAGCCCGGCCAGCGCGCGCAGCGCGGTGGTCTTGCCGGCGCCGTTCGGCCCGAGCAACGCGACCACCTCGCCGGGCGCGACCCGCAACGGCACGTCAAGCCGGAAGGCGTCCCGGTTGACGACGAGCCGGGCGTCGAGCAGCGGCGCGGTCATGGGCCGGTGATCCAGCGGTCCCGTAGCGCGGCCAGGATGCCCACCGAGACGATGAGCAGCACCAGGCTGAGCACCATCGCGGATTCCAGGTCGGTCTCCAGGGCCAGGTAGACGGCGAGCGGCATGGTCTGCGTCCGGCCCGGATAGTTGCCGGCGAAGGTGATGGTGGCGCCGAACTCGCCGAGCGCCCGGGCCCAGCAGAGCACCGCGCCGGCGGCCAGCCCCGGTGCCACCAGGGGCAGCGTGACGTGGGTGAAGGTGGTCCACCGGCCGGCGCCCAGCGTCGCGGCGGCCTCCTCGTACCGGTTGTCGGTGGCCCGCAGCGCACCCTCCACGGCGATCACCAGGAACGGCATGGCGACGAACGCCTCGGCCAGCACCACGCCCGCGGTGGTGAAGGGCAGGGTGATGCCGAACGTGGCGTCGAGCCAGCCGCCGAGCATCCCCCGACGGCCGAAGACCAGCAGCAGTGCCACCCCTCCGACCACCGGCGGCAGCACCAGCGGCACGGTGACCAGGGCGCGGACCAGCCGCCGGCCGGGGAACTCGACCCGGGCCAGCAGCCAGGCCAGCGGCACGCCGAGCAGCAGGCAGAGCACGGTGGCGAGGGTGGCGGTCTGCACCGACAGTCGCAGCGCGGTCAGCGCTCCCGGCTCGGTGAGCCGCTGCGGCAGCGTCGTCCACGGCGCCCGGACGACCAGCCCGGCCAGCGGCAGGACGAGGAAGAGCAGCCCCAACCCGGCGGGGATCAGCAGCGCCGCCGGCACCCGACCCCGCCGACGGGGCGCGGCGGCGTCGAGGACCCGGCTCACGGAGCCTGGAACCCGGCCTCGGCGAGAACCGCCTGCGCTGGTGCCGAGCGGACGTACGCGACGAAGGCCCGCGCGCCGGCCGGGTTCGGCGCCTCCTTCAGCGCCACGATCGGGTAGTCGTTGACCGCCCGCGCCGACTCGGGAAACTCCACGCCGGTCACGTCGGCGGCCGCCGCCCGCGCGTCGCTGCGGTAGACCAGGGCCGCGTCGACCTCGCCGAGCTTCACCTTGGCCAGCGCGCCCTTGACGTCCTGCTCCAGGGTGACCGGCGTCAGCGCGACGCCGGCCGCGTCCAGCGCGGTCCGGGCCGCCGCGCCGCAGGGCACCTGTTCGGCGCAGAGCGCCACCTTCACCCCTGGCCGGATCAGGTCGGCGAGCCCGGTCACCCCCTTCGGGTTGCCCCGGGGCACCGCGATCACCAGTTGATTGCGGGCGAACGTGCTCGGTGTGCCGTCGGCGTTGCCGGCCTTGGTCACCGTGGTCATGTTCGTCGGCGCGGCCGAGGCGAACACGTCCGCCGGCGCCCCCTGGTTGATCTGGTTGGCCAGGGCCGAGCTGCCCGCGAAGTTGAAGGTGACCGAGCTGCCCGGGTTGGCGGCCTCGAAGTCACTGCCGATGCGGGTGAACGACTCGGTCAGCGAGGCGGCGGCGAACACCGTCACCGTGCCGGTGACCCGGCCGTCCGCGGCGCCACCCGGGGCCTCGTCCCCGGCGCAGCCGGAAACCGCCAGCCCGGCCACCGCCACCATGGCCACCAGCGCGGCGCGCACTCCCTGCCTGCTCATCCGCCGGTCCTTCCCCTGGTCGGGGCGGCGGGTGCGGCCCGTTCCACCACCACCGTGGTCGACTTGATCACTGCGACGGCCACCGACCCGACCCGCAGGTCGAGCTCGTCGACCGCTTCCCGGCTCATCAGCGACACGATCCGGAACGGGCCGGCCTGGATGTCGACCTGGGCCATCACGGTGTCCTTGCGGACGTCGACGACGATGCCGCGCAGCCGGTTGCGAGCCGAGGACAGCTCCGCGCCCGCGTCCGGGTCGGCCGCCTGGGCGCGGGCGAAACCGGCCAGGTCGACGCCGTCGATGACCCGGTGGCCGTGCGCGTCCCGCCCGGCGGGCAGTCGCCCGGCGTCCACCCAGCGGCGGATCGTGTCGGCGCTGACGCCGAGCAGGTCGGCCGCCTCGCCGATCCGAAACATCGTCACGGCCACACCCTAGCGCCCGCATCTGCGAGTGCGAAAGGGCCTGGAAGGCAGCTTTCACGTACCCCGAGGGCTCTTTCAGGCCGCAGATGCGGCCCTCGGTGACCGCCCCGGAAGTCGTTCTTCCTGGTGTCCGGATCAGCCCAGTTGCAGGGAAGGTGCTGCCTGCGGCCGCCTCGACGCGGCCCTTTCCCTGGCGTTGCGGATCTCGGGCACGGCCCCACCCGCGCACGGCCGGGGGTGGGGCCGGCTCATCCCGGGGAGGTTCAGCAGTTGCGCAGCTCGGGCGACTGGTTGAGCAGTTGACCGCGCGGTGAGACGAAGCGGCGGTAGGCCGGCCCGTCCACCGTGTCGGGGCGGAAGGCCGCCACGCGGTGGCAGTTCTGGAAGGCGAGGCGAACCCCGAAGTGCCGCTCCAGGCCGGCCCGGATCGCGTCGCTCGCCAACGCCCGGAGCAGTTGCCCCCGGTCGGCGTCGGTCGGGGGCGGGATGGCGTTGTCGGCGCGGTCGGACCCGCTGGACTCCAGTTCGGCGACCACCCGGCTGACGGTGGCCCAGGCGTACGGCAGTGAGTCGCGGACGCAGGCGATGAAGGCGTCGTCATCGACAGGGCCACGTTCGGCGGCGTCGAGCAGGGCGGGCGGGACGGTCAGCGACATGGTTCTCCTCCAAGTCGATAACGAAAGCCGTTGTCGTTAACGGCGCGAACTGAGCACACCACGTCCTCCGGACGACGTCAACGATGTCCGCGCGCGGCGTACCGCCGTTTTGCGGTCTCCGGGCGGTCAGGCGGCGGTCAGGCCCGGCGGGGGTGGCCCTTGAGGTGCCGGCCCAGTTCGCGGGCGATCTCCCGGTTGGCGTCCCGCTCGGCCAGCGTCTGCCGCTTGTCGTAGGTGCGCTTGCCCTTGGCCAGGGCCAGCTCGACCTTGGCCCAGCCGTTGTCGAAGTACATCGACAGCGGGACCAGGGTCACCCCGCCCTCGCGGACCTTTTCCAGGATCCGGTCGATCTCGGACCGGCGCAGCAGCAGCTTGCGGTTGCGCCGGGGGGCGTGGTTGGTCCACGTGCCGTAGGCGTACTCGGCGATGTGCAGGCCGTACAGCATGAGCTCGCCGTCGCGCTCGTGGGCGAACGCGTCCACCAGCGACGCCCGCCCCTCGCGCAGCGACTTCACCTCGGTGCCGACCAGCACGATCCCCGCCTCGTACGTCCGGAGCACGGTGTAGTCGTGCCGGGCCTTCTTGTTCGAGGCGATCAGCCGGCGTTCGGGCTGCTGGGACGGAGTCACCCGGCGACGATATCCGGCCGGCGGCTCAGGGGCTCAGCCGCCGGTCCGCGCGCAGCCGCTCAATCAGGTCCCGCTCCGCCGCCACGAACGACTCCTCCGACTCGCACGGCCAGTGGCCCAGGATCGGCGGTGGCACGCTGTCGTACGGCGGCGGCACCACGCCGTGTGGGTCGGCCCGCCGGGTGTCCACCGCCGCCATCGGCCCGGTCAGCGTCTCGTGGTCTCCGGGTCGGTGCCGGGCGAAGATCCAGCCACCGAGCGGGTCGGTGTCCCGCCACAGGTTCCTCCATCGCCAGCCGACGCGCTCGCCGATCTCCCGCAGCACCTCGTCGTTGACGTACGCGGGGAACAGCCGCGCGTACACCCGTTGCAGCGGCGACCCGTAGGTCAGCAGGGCGACCCGGTCGGTGACCCGGGGTGGCAGTTGCAGCACCGTGGCGGCGAGCAGCACCGACCCGTGGCTGTGCCCGGCCAGCAACACCCTCTCGCCCTGCTCGACCAGGTAGGTGATCCGCCGGGTCAGCTCCGGCACGGCCCGCTCGGCGTAGCAGGGCGGAGCGAAGGGGTGCGCGGCCCGGGGCCAGAAGGTGCCGAGATCCCACAGCACGCCCACGTACCGGCGGAACTGCGCCGTCCGGTACGCGAAGATGCCGCCGATCACCAACCCGAGCACGATCGCGGCGATCGCGTAGCTGCCCATCCCGATCAGGAAGTTGACCAGGTCGGCGGGCACACCGACGTAGCGCTGGATCACGTCGCCGGGATAGAGCTGGAGCAGGCCGAGCACGCTGGTGGCCAGGCCGAGCGCGGCCAGTCCCGCGTAGACCGTGGTGAGCGGTTCCAGCCGTTCGGTGAACCGGGCCCGGGCCACCGTCCGCTCGACCTGCCGCAGCCGGTCCGCCGCCTCCGGCGGCGCGTGCGGGAAGTCGGCGGCCACGATCGCCCTCGCGGCCCGCCACCGCCCAGGCCGGGTCAGCACCGTGACCACGCCGGCAACCAGCAGCGCGGTCAGCACCGCGATGAAAAACCCGAAGATCGCCCACTTGTACGCCAGTGGCGGGCTGGTGGCCAGCCCGTCAGCGGTGTCCCCGTCGCGGTCCAGCAGATCCGACACCCGGTAGACCAGCTCGGCGGAGAACGCCACGGCGAGGCCCGCGGCCACCGTGACGAAGACCGGCGCGCCCAGCGCCCGCAGCGGTGAGCTGCCCGGCGACCCGCCCCGCCGCCAGATCACCAGCGCGGCGAGTACGACCAGTAGCGCGGTCTGGCTGGCGAACAGCCAGGCCACGGTGGCGCCGTACCCGGGCAGCTCGCGGCTCTGCGGCCACGGCTGCGGACTACTGATGGTGTGCACGATCACCAGGATGGTCAGCCCGCAGGTGATCGTGCGCAGCCCGCGGGTGAGCCCGTCGACCCGGGCGGCCGGGCGGGGTCGGTCGATGCTCTGCACCACGGTGAGCAGGACCAGGCAGGCGAGCAGCACCGCCCCGGTGGCCACCAGCAGCAGCAGCAAATCCCACGAGGCACCCTGACTGGCCCGGGCGGCCAGCAGGCTGCCGTCCAGGGTGGCGAACGCGGCGGCGACGTGCACCGAGCGCAGCCGGCCCACCAGCGGTGCGCCGTCCCACTGGCCGACCGCACTCAACTGGGTCTCGGAGGCTGCGGGCTCCCGGGTCCGAAACGCGTCGAACGAGTGGCCGGGGCGCGCGCCCAGCCACCAGACGAGCCCGATGGCGGCGACCGGCACCAGCGCCAGCACGCCCAGGCGCATTCCGGGCGAACGCCCGCCGAGCCAGGACAGCCAGCTCCGCTCGGCCAGGCAGGACGAGGTGCCCATGCAGCGCCAGGCGACCAGGTCCAGCGCCACCCCGACGATGGACAGCACGTAGAGCATGGTGAGGGTGAGCGCGAGCACCCGGCACAGCGCGACGATGCCGTGCTTCGAGGCGCGGCTCGCCGGGCGCATCCAGAGCGCCACGTTGCAGAGCATGAACGGCAGCAGGAACACCAGCGACAGCGTCCGCACGGCCGTGCCGGACGGCAGGTCACTCCACCGGTACGCCTCCAGCGTCATTCCGCCCGTCCCGGTTTCGTCCGGGTAGCCCGGGCGTGGGCGGTAGAACCCGCCGCTGCGGTCCCCGGCGACCTGATGGACGTGCGGCCGGTCCAGCACCTGGTCCGCCCCGGCACCGGAGACGCCGTGCACCCGCAGCTCCACGATGCGGCCCGACGTCGTCGGTCCGGTCGGCGACGCGTCCGCCATAGGCCCCCCGAGGTGTGCGCGGCAGCTGGGCGGGTGGTCGGCGTGCGGCCACCCGCGCGGCGACCCGGCTTACCCGTCCCGGCCCCGGCCAAGCGTGCTTCGGCGGCCGGACCGACCCCGGCCGGTGCGGCGTACCCCGGTCAGGTGGTTTCATGGGCGCCATGGCGAACCCGGTGATCCTGACCGTCGACGACGACCCGGTGGTCTCCCGGGCGGTGGCCCGGGACATCCGCCGCCACTACGGCGACCGCTACCGGGTGCTGCGGGCCGCCTCCGGCCCGGAGGCGCTGGACGCGTTGCGGGAGGTCAAACTGCGCGGCGAGCAGGTGGCGCTGCTGCTGGCCGACCACCGGATGCCGGAGATGACCGGCGTCGAGTTCCTGGAGGCCGCGATGGACATCTTCCCGGCCGCCCGCCGGGTGCTGCTCACCGCGTACGCGGACACCGACGCCGCCATCGAGGCGATCAACGTGGTCGACCTGGACCATTACCTGCTCAAGCCCTGGCACCCGCCGGAGGAGAAGCTGTACCCGGTGGTGGACGGCCTGCTGGAGGCGTGGGCGCTCACCCCGGACGCGGCGACCACCGAGATCCGGGTGGTCGGTCACCGCTGGTCAGCGCCGTCGTTCAAGGTCCGCGACTTCCTGGCCCGCAATCTGGTGCCGTACCGCTGGCTGCTGGCCGACGATCCGGAGGGCGCCCGACTGCTCGACGCGGCGGGGGCCACCGAGGCGGACGTGCCGCTGGTGGTGACCGCCGAGGGTAAGGCGCTGATCGCGCCGAGCGAGGCCGAGTTGGCCGGGCTGGCCGGGCTGACCGTGGTGCCGGCGTCCGACTTCTACGACCTCGTGGTGATCGGCGCCGGCCCGGCCGGTCTGGGCTCGGCCGTGTACGGCGCGTCGGAGGGCCTGCGCACCGTGCTGGTCGAGCGGCGGGCGACCGGCGGGCAGGCTGGCCAGAGCAGTCGGATCGAGAACTACCTGGGCTTCCCGGACGGCGTCTCTGGCGCGCAGCTGACCGACCGGGCCCGGCGGCAGGCGGTGAAGTTCGGCGCCGAGCTGCTCAGTGCCCGGGAGGTGGTCGGCCTGACCGAGGCCGGCTCCGCCCGGCTGCTGCGCTTCGGCGACGGCACCGAGATCGCCGCGCACACCGTGGTGCTGGCCACCGGGGTCTCCTACCGGGTGCTTGACGCCCCCGGGCTGGCCGACTTCACCGGCCGGGGGGTCTTCTACGGCTCCACCGCCATGGAGGCGCCGAACTGCGTCGAGCAGGACGTCTACATCGTCGGCGGGGCCAACTCGGCCGGCCAGGCCGCAGTGCACTTCTCCCGGTACGCGGCCAGGGTGCACCTGCTGATCCGGGGCGCTGACCTGACCACCTCGATGTCGCGGTACCTGATCGACCAGTTGGAGCGGATCGACCGGATCACGGTGCACCCGCACACGGCCGTGGTCGGCGGCGCCGGGCAGGACCACCTGCAACGGCTCACCCTCTGCGACACCCGCACCGGGGAGGCCCGCTCGGTCGACACGTCCTGGCTGTTCATCTTCATCGGCGCCGAGCCCCGGACCGACTGGCTGGACGGGGTGCTGGTCCGCGACGGGCGTGGCTTCATCGTCACCGGTCCCGACCTGGTGACCGGTGGTCGGCGGCCGGCCGGCTGGTCGCTGTCGCGCGACCCGTACCACCTGGAGACCAGCCTGCCGGGGGTGTTCGCCGCCGGGGACGTGCGGGCCGAGTCGGTCAAGCGGGTCGCCTCGGCCGTCGGCGAGGGCGCCATGGCCGTGTCGCTCGTGCACCGCTACCTGGAGGCCCAGTGAGCGCGAGGAGTGAGCCGGGCCTGCGAGCCCCGCAGTCGCGAACCAAGGAGGCCCAGTGAGCGCGAGGAGTGAGCCGGGCCTGCCGAGCCCCGCAGTCGCGAACCAAGGAGGCCCAGTGAGCACCGAGACCGATCGCCTGACGCCCGCGCAGCTGCGCACCCTGTTCCTGTTCGAGGCACTCGACGAGGCGCAGCTCGACTGGCTGGCCGAACACGGCCGGGTCGAGCAGCGTGCCGGCGGCACCCTGGTGTACGGCGAAGGCGAGGCCGCCACCTGCTTCTTCGTGCTGCTGCGCGGCGCGGTGGCGTTGAGCCGGCAGGTGCGCGGCGACGACGTCGAGACCAGCCGGACCGACCAGCGCGGGGTGTACGGCGGGGCCACCCAGGCGTACCTGGGCGACCAGGTCGAGCAGATCTACCGCAACAGCCTGCGGGCGGTGACCGACGCGGAGTTCTTCGTGCTGCCGGCGGAGGACTTCGCGCACGCCCTGCGGTCCTGGTTCCCGATGCCCATGCACCTGCTGGAGGGGCTGTTCTTCGGGATGCGGAACAGCCAGACGATCGTCGGCGAACGGGAGCGGCTGCTGGCGCTCGGCTCACTCTCGGCGGGGCTGACCCATGAGCTGAACAATCCGGCCGCGGCGGCGGTGCGGGCCACCTCGGTGCTGCGCGACCGGGTCGCCGGGATGCGGCACAAGCTCGCGATGATCGCCGACGGCCGGCTGGACGGCCGGGCATTGCACGGGCTGGTCGCGTTGCAGGAGGAGGCGGTGGCCCGAGTGGCCACCGCGCCGAAGCTGACCCCGATGGCCACCGCCGACGCGGAGGACACCCTCACCGAGTGGCTGGAGGAGCGCGGGGTGAGCGGCGCCTGGGACCTGGCGCCGATCCTGGTCGGCGGCGGGCTCGACGTGGCCTGGCTGGGTCGGGTGAAGGAGGCGGTCGGCCCGGCGGACCTGGAGGCGGCGGTGCGCTGGCTCACCTACACCGTCGACACCGAGCTGCTGATGCGCGAGATCGGCGACGCGGTGACCCGGATCTCCGGCCTGGTCGGCGCCGCCAAGCAGTACTCCCAGCTGGACCGCGCGCCGTACCAGGTGGTGGACGTGCACGACCTGCTCGACGCCACGCTGGTGATGTTCAAGGCGAAGATCCCCGCCCAGGTCAAGCTGGTCCGCGAGTACGACCACGGCCTCCCGCCGGTCCCCGCGTACGCCGCCGAGCTGAACCAGGTGTGGACCAACCTGATCGACAACGCGCTGGGCGCGATGGGGGAGAAGGGCGTGCTGACCGTCCGCACCGGACGCGTCGGCGACCTCCTGGCCGTGGAGATCACCGACACCGGCCCCGGCATCCCGCCCGAGGTACGCCCCCGCATCTTCGAGCCCTTCTTCACCACCAAGCCGGTGGGCGCGGGCACCGGCCTGGGGCTGGACATCTCGTACCGGATCGTGGTGCACAAGCACCACGGCGACATCCGGGTGGAGACCGAGCCGGGGCGGACCACCTTCCGGGTGCTGCTGCCGGTCACCGAGGCCACACCGCCGACCCCCTGACCCGCGGAGTTGGCGGGCGTTCATCGCCTTCGCCCGGCGTGGCTGACCTGGAATGGTCGCTTCGGCGCGGGCCGAACGATGACGGCCGTACGGTCGGCGACCATGACGATCAGCCACACCCCAACCGCCACCGAGCACCTGACGATCAACCCGAGCATCCTGTACTTCGGCACCCCGGTGGCGCTGCTCAGCACCGAGAACGACGACGGCAGCGCCAACCTGGCACCGATCTCGTCGGCGTGGGCCCTCGGCCAGGTCGTCGTGCTGGGCCTCGGCCGCGATGGGCAGACCGCGCACAATCTCGCCGCTCGCCCCGACCTGGTGATCAATCTTCCCGCTGCTGACCAGTGGGAGGCTGTCGAGCGGCTGGCGCCGTTGACCGGACGGCACCCGGTGCCGGTGGCCAAGCGGGACCGGTTCCGACACGAGCCGGCGAAGTTCGAGGCCGCCGGCCTGCGGCCGCAGCCGTCGCGCTGCGTCCGACCGCCCCGGGTGGCCGAGTGCCCGCTGCACCTGGAGGCCCGTGCCACCCGGATCCACGCCGACGTCACTGACACGTTCCTCATCGTCGAGGCCCACGTCCTGGCGGTGCACGCCGACGCCCGCATCGTCCTGCCGGGCACCGACCATGTCGACCCGGCGGCCTGGCATCCGTTGATCTACAACTTCCGCCACTACTTCGGGCTCGGCGCCGAGCTGGGTCACAGCTTCCGCTCGGAGACGCCGGCCGGCTGACCTGGGTGACTCGGGATCTTCCGGTTGGTGACGACACGCCATTGGCACACCCGTGCGACGCGCCGATTACCTGAAGACATCGAACGGTTGCGGGCAGTAGTGTCGGGCGGCATCCGTGATCCCGCCCCGAGGAGGGTCCGTGGAGTCGATGGCCCGGCAGCGCACCGCTCCCCAGGACGACGATCCGCCGGGCGATCCGCCCGACACCATGCTGCCGGAGCTGGAGGATCGCGACTGGATGCACCACGCGCAGGAGTTCGCGCACACCAGTTTCTGGGCGGTGGCCCGCCGGCTGCCCCGGCTGGTCAGGGAGGCGGTCGGGCTGGCCTGGGCCACCAACCGCAGGGACACCGTCGCCTCCATCGGGCTCAACGTCGCCGCCGGGGTGATGACCACGTTCGGCCTGCTCGCCACGACCAGTGTGCTGCGCGAGTTGTTCGCCGCGGGTCCCACCCCGGACCGGGTCCGCTCGGCCCTGCCGGCGCTGATCGTGGCCGCTGCGGCGGTGTCGGCGCGCGGCGGTCTCACGATCGCGGCAGGCTGGGCCCAGGCCCGACTGACCCCGCAGATCAACTATCAGGTCGAGCTTCGGCTGTTCGAGGCCACCACGGCGGTGGACCTGGCCGCGTTCGACGACGCCGGCTTCGCCGAGGAGATGGATCGGGCGCGGGACCGGGGGATGGCGGAGGCGGCGTACATCGTCGACCACACCGTCAACCTGGTCACCGGTGTGGTCGGCATGCTCGCCACCGCGGTGGCGGTGACCGTCATCCAGCCGCTGCTGCTGCCCTGCCTGCTGCTCGCGGCGATACCCCAGGCGATCACTGCGGTGCGGATGGCCCGCCGGGAGTACCTGGCGATGCTGGCCCGGATCACCCGACGGCGTCGGATGTGGATGCTGGCCCACCTGATGGCCAACCGGCACACCGCCGCCGAGGTGCGCGCCTACCAGATGCGCGACTTCCTGCTGGCCGAGTATCGCGGGGTGATGGCCGTCGAGACCCGGGCCCAACTGCGCCTGGTCCGCTCGCAGACCGGCACCCGGGTGGTCGGCGCCACGGTGGCGGGCCTGGCCACCTTCGGGGTGTACGCGGTCCTCGGCGGCCTGTTGCTGAACGGGATGGTCGCCCTCGCGGCCGCGGCCACCGCACTGCTCGCCCTGCAGTCCGCGCGGACCAGCCTGGGCGTCGCGGTCATCGCCACCAACTCGCTGTACGAGGACGCCCTCTACTACCAGGACTACCGCGACTTCCTCGACCGCGCCCAGACCCGCGTGCCGATCGGCGGCGACCAGGTGGCCGAGGGTGTCGACGCGATCGAGGTGGACGAGGTGAGCCTGCGCTATCCGGACACCGACGCGCCGGCGGTGGACCGGGTCAGCCTGACCGTCCGGCGAGGCGAGGTGATCGCGCTGGTCGGCGAGAACGGCTCCGGCAAGACCACCCTGGCCAAACTGATCGCGGGGCTCTACCGGCCGACCGGCGGGGTGATCCGCTGGGACGGCGTCGACGCCGCTGAGCTCGACCCACGCGCCCTCGGCGCGCAAGTGGCCGTGATGACCCAGGAATGGTGGAAGTTCCCGTTCACCGCCGGGCAGAACATCCGCGTCGGCCGGCACGACCGCCCGCCGGAGCGACCCGGCCCCAGCGTGCAGGAGGCAGCCGGAGCGGCCGCCGCGCACGACATGATCGTCGGCCTGCCGCACGGCTATGACACCCTGCTCGACCGGGAGTTCAAGGATGGGCACGAGCTGTCCGGCGGGCAGTGGCAGCGGCTGGTCGCCGCTCGCGGCCTCTACCGCGACGCCGCGCTGCTGATCTGCGACGAACCGTCGGCCGCGCTGGACGCCCGCGCCGAACACGCCCTATTCCAGCACCTGCGCCGCCGACCCGACCGAGCGGTCGTCCTGATCACCCACCGGCTGGCCAACGTCCGGCACGCCGACCGGATCTTCGTCATGGACCGGGGTCGACTCGTCCAGCACGGCAACCACGACGAGCTGATGGCGGCCGGCGGTCTCTACCGGGAGCTGTTCGAGCTCCAGGCCGCCGGCTACCTCGCCGGCACTGACGACGCACTACCCCGCTGACACCCGCGCCGATCGCGCGGCTGTCGCGCCGACCGAACCGACTCAAGATCGCGCTAGATCCTGGTCGTAGTGGCCTCCAACCGCGCCGATACCACTACAACCAGGATGCAGCGCGATCTTGACCCGGGAGAGGCCGGGGGAGTGGGAGGTCAGGCGCGGCGGTTGGGGGTGAGGAAGTCGGCGAGCACCCGGGTGTGGGTGGAGAACGCCAGCTCGACCGGGTCGGTGAGCACCAGCCACTCGGTGGCCTCCTCGGTCGGCGCCGACGGCGGCAGTTCCTCGATCGGCCGCTCGGGCAGCACTCCGAAGATCATCATGGTGCCGCCGGCCGGTGCCCCGTGCACCGCGAAGAGGCGGGCGCCCTCGGCCGCCGCGACCAGCCCGGTCTCCTCCCGCAGCTCACGGACCAGCGCGTCGGACCACTCCTCGCCGTACTCGATGAAGCCGCCGGGCAGCGCGAGCAGCCCGCGGGCCGGCGCGATGTCCCGGCGGACCACCACCACGCCCAGGCCCTCGGCGGTGCGGACCGGCAGCACCGCCACCGCGACGGGCAGCGGGTTGCGCCAGACGGTCTCGCCGCAGCCCGCGCAGACCCGCGGCCACCCGGCCGTCGCCGGGTAGGCGGCGCCGCAGTAGGAGCAGTGCGAGTACGGCGAACCGATCATGCGGCTGCACGTTACCCGCACCGCCGCCGTCGATCGGAGGACGGCGGCGGCGCGGGGGATGTGCTCAGGCGGTCGGGGCGCCGGTGTAGAAGGCGGTGGTGCGCTCGGCGGCGGCCTTTGCCTCGTCGGCGTCGGTGCCGGCGGCGGTGCTCGCCTCCCCCCACAGTTGGCTGCTCAGCTCCATGAACCGGCGCCCCTCGTCGGAGGCGCTCCACTCGACGCTCTGCTCCGGCGAGACCCCGCTGCCGTCGCCGGCCAAATAGGAGGCGAGGCCGAGCAGGCCCAGGTCCCACCCGACGCCGACGGCACCCGGGCCGAACTGGGCCCACCGGTCCTGGTCGACATGCGCGATGTGGTCCAGCTCGAAGCGGGTCCGCTCGGCGTCCACCGGGGTGAGCCGCACCTCGATCCAGCTCACCTCGTTGCCGTACTCCCAGGTGGCGGTGAAGCGGTGCGGCGGGTCGCAGGTCTCGATGGTGCCGCCCGCGTTGCCCTCGAGCTGGTAACGCCCGTGCAGCCGCAGGTCGCCGGAGATCGGCAGGAACCAACGCGGAATACGTTCGGCGTTGGTGCAGGCATCCCAGAGATCTTCGAGCGTCGCGTGGTACGTCTGGCTGACCGTGCTCACCCGGGCCTCGCCGGCCTCCAGGGTGCGGCTGCCGACCGTGCGCTGGACGGCGTTGATCTGCTCGGTCGCGTCGATCATCGTGTCTACCTCTCTTCGGGGTCTCCTGGCCCACGCAGCCGACGCTCGCGTCGGCCCCGGGCCAGCTCGGTGGCGAGTGCCGCCAGGGGCGGGGTCCAGAACCGGCGAAAGTGCTCCAGCCAGCCGTCGACCTCGCGCAGCGGGCGCGGGTCGACCGCGTACAGCCGCCGGGTACCCTCCGGCCGCACGGTGGCGAAGCCGTTGTCCCGCAACACCTTGAGGTGCTGCGACACGGCGGGCTGTGAGATGCCGAACTCGTCACGGATCACCGCGCTGACCGCGCCGGCGGTCTGCTCGCCGGCGGCGAGCAGCTCCAGGATGCGGCGCCGGACCGGATCGCCCAGCACGTCGAAAGCGTGCACGACGAGCTTTATATCATTGCCGGCTTATTTAAGCCAAGGGTGATAGACCGATCAGCTTGTCCAGCCGGATCGGCAGGTCGCGTATCCGCACCCCGGTGGCATGGTGCACGGCGTTGGCGATCGCCGCCGCGGCGCCGACGATGCCGATCTCGCCGATGCCCTTCACCCCGGCCGGGTTCAGCTCGGCATCCTGCTCGTCGATCCAGTGCGCCTCGATCCGCTCCACGTCCGCGCAGCCGGTGATGTGGTAGGTGGCCAGGTCGTGGTTGACCCAGTCGCCGTACCGCTCGTCGAGCAGGCCCTCCTCGTGCAGGGCCATCGAGATCCCCATCGTCATGCCGCCGATGAGCTGGCTGCGCGCGGTCGTCGGGTTGACCACCCGCCCGGGGGCGAACACCCCGAGCAGCCGGTTCACCCGCACCTCGCCGGTGTCCGCGTCCACCCGGACCTCGACGAAGTGCGCCCCGTACGCGTACCGGGGCAGCGCGGGCTGCGCGCCCACCTCGTCGGCGGTGTTCACCTCGGCGGTCACCTCGCCGTCGGCCGGCACCCCCTCGGGGGCGTCCCGCAGCTTCTCGCGTAGCGCGTCACACGCCCGGATCACCGCCCAGCTCCACGAGGCGGTGCCCATCGACCCGCCGGCCACCCCTGCAGCCGGCAAGTCGCTGTCGCCGATCCGGATCTCCACCCGCTCCGGCGGCACCCCCAGCGCGTCCGCCGCCACCTGCCAGAGCGCGGTCCGGGCGCCGGTGCCGATGTCGGTGGCGTCGATCCGCACCAGGAATCCGCCGTCGGAGCGCGCGGTGGCCGCCGCGGCGGCGGCGTGCGACCGGGCCGGATAGCTCGCGCCGGCCACCCCGGTGCCGATCAGCCAGCGCCCGTCGCGCCGGGCTCGCGGTGTCGGATCCCGGTCGGCCCAGCCCAACCGCTGGGCGCCCTCGCGCAGGCAGGCGACCAGGTTGCGGCTGGTGAACGGCCGTCCCAGCTCGGGGTCGACCTCCGGGTCGTTGCGGATCCGCAGCTCCACCGGGTCGATGCCGACGGCAATGGCCAGCTCGTCCATCGCCGATTCCAGCGCGTACGCGCCGGGGCACTCTCCCGGGGCGCGCATCCAGAACGGCGTGGGCACGTCGAGGCGCACCAGCCGGTGCGTGGTGCGTCGGTGCGGTGCGGCGTACATGCTGCGGGTGTAGACGGCGGTCTGTTCGGCGAACTCGCGGAGGGTCGAGGTCTGGCTGATCGCGTCGTGGCAGATCGCGGTGAGCCGTCCGTCGGTGTCGGCGGCGAGCCGGACCCGCTGGATGGTGGGGGTGCGGTAGCCGATCGGGCCGAACAGCTGCTGCCGGGTCAGCGCCAGCCGGACCGGCCGGTCCACGTGCCGGGCCGCCAGCGCGGCCAGCACCACCGCCGCCTTGGCGTACCCCTTGCTGCCGAAGCCGCCGCCGACGTGCTCGGTGATCACCCGGATCGCCTCCCGGGGCATCTCGAACAGCTCGGCCAGGGCGGCCTGCACCGGCGCGGCGCCCTGGTTGGAATCGTGTACGAGCAACCGTTCCCCAAGCCACTGCGCGGTGGTGGCGTGCGGCTCCATCGGGTTGTTGTGGTAGGCCGGCGTCCGGTACGTGGCGTCCACCCGGACCGGAGCGGCCGCGTACCCGGCGTCGAAGTCACCCTCGGCGGTGTCCGTCGGGTAGCTGGGGTTGACGTGGTCCGGCCGGTACAGGCCGGGATGGTCGGCGGTGAGCACGGTGCTGTGCGGCCCGGCGTCGTAGTCGATCCGGACCAGCCGGGCGCCCTCCCGGGCCGCCTCCAGGCTGGTGGCCACCACCACCGCGATCAGTTGCCCCCGGTAGCTCACCACCGGCTCCTGCAACAGCCAGAGGTCCGGCTCGGGCCCGGGCGCGAGCCGTGGCGCGTTGCCGTGATGCAGCACGGCCAGCACGCCGGGCAGCGCGAGCGCCGGCTCGGCGTCGACCCGGGTGATCCGACCCCGGACCACCGCCGCCGGTACCGCCCAGCCGTAGGTGACTCCGTCCACCGGGTACTCCACCGCGTACCGCGCCGTGCCGGTGACCTTCTCCGGACCCTCCATCCGGGGGTACGCCCGACCGACCGCGCCGGCGCTCACGGCGGCGTCCCCTCGGCCAGTTCAGTGAGCGCCCGTACCGTGATCGCCCGGGTCAACGGCAGCTTGAAGCCGTTGTGCCGCAACGGGCGCGCCTCGGCCAGCTCGGCGTCGGCGGCCCGCGCCGCCAGCTCCGGGCTGAACGGCTGACCCCGCAGCTCCTCCTCGGCCCGGTAGGCCCGCCACGGCCGGTGCGCCACCGCCCCGTACGCCAGTCGGACGTCGCGGACCACGTCGCCGTCGAGGTCCAGCGCCGCGGCCACCGAGCCAGCGGCGAAGGCGAACGAGGCCCGGTCCCGCACCTTGAGGTACGTCGAGCGGCGGGCCATCGGCAGCGCCGGCAGCCGGACGGCGGTGATCAACGCACCCCTGGCCAGCGTGGTCTCCCGCTCCGGATGCTCCCCGGGCAGGCGGTGCAGCGCGGCGAGCGGAATGTCGCGGGCGCCGCCGGCCTCGTGCACCTCCACCACCGCGTCCAGCGCGGCCAGCGCGACCGCCAGGTCCGACGGGTGGGTGGCCACGCACTCATCGGACCAGCCCAGCACGGCCAGGTCGCGATTCTGGCCGTGCCGGGCGGCACAACCGCTTCCCGGTTCGCGCTTGTTGCACGCCTTGCCGGTGTCCTGGAAGTAGACGCAGCGGGTGTGCTGCAACAGGTTGCCGCCGGTGGTGGCGAGGTTGCGCAACTGCCCGGAGGCCGCGGCGAGCAGGGCGCGGGCCAGCACCGGGTAGTCCCGACGGACCACCGGGTGGGCGGCCAGGTCGCTGTTGCGCACCGTCGCGCCGATCCGGAGCCCGCCGTCGGGCAGCTCCTCGACCGCGTCCAGCGGCAGCCGGTTCACGTCCACCAGCAGGTCGGGCCGCTGCACACCGAGCTTCATCAGGTCCACCAGGTTGGTCCCGCCGGCCAGGTACGCCGCCTGCGGCTCGGCGGCCAGCACGGCGACCGCCTCGGCCACGTCGGCCGGCCGGTGGTAGCGGAACGGCCTCACGTCGTCACCGCCGTCTCACGGACGGCCGCGACGATGTGCGGGTACGCGGCGCAGCGGCACAGGTTGCCGGCCATCCGCTCGCGGATCTCCGTGTCGGTCAGCTCGGCCGGTGCGGTGAGGTCGTCGGTGACCGCACTGGGCCAGCCCTGGGCGACCTCGTCGAGCATGCCGCGGGCGGAGCAGAGTTGGCCGGGGGTGCAGTAGCCGCACTGGAACGCGTCGTGCGCGACGAAGGCAGCCTGGAGTGGGGACAGCTCGTCCGGCCCGGCCAGTCCCTCCACGGTGAGCACGGACCGGCCGTCCAGGGTGACCGCGAGGACCAGGCAGCTCTTCACCCGGCGGCCGTCCAGCAGCACGGTGCAGGAGCCGCACTGGCCGTGGTCGCAGCCCTTCTTCGCCCCGGTCAGGCCGAGCCGCTCGCGCAGGGTGTCCAGCAGCGTGGTGCGGTTGTCCAGGGTCAGCTCCCGTGGCGCGTCGTTGACCTCGAACGTGACCCGGGACGAGTGCCGCTCGTCGGTGGTTGTCTCGCTGTCCGGTCTGCCCTGCACCGGCCCAGACTAGCTTTACTGGTACATATGCGGGCGAATAACCCATGGAGCTGCGTGCGGGAGGTGATCGGAGTGCCGGACCCGCCGATCACCGCCGGGCTGTTGCTGGCCGCCGGTGCAGCCCCTCGCTGGTGAACGCGTGATACATGACCATGACGATGACGCCGATCAGGCCCAGCAGGGGGTTGACGAACCAGCCGAGCAGGCCGCTGAGCCCGTAGAGGACCAGGCCGGTGACCGGTCGCAGCCGCTGCGTCCGCACGTACTCCGGACTGACCTCGCGCTGGAGCAGCGCCGGGTGGCGGCGCAGGTAGCCGAAGAACACCAGCCAGGGGGCCGACATCAGGGCAGCGGCCAGCGCGTACAGGGCGACGGCGGCGCGGCGGTCGGCGGTGTCACCGTGGGTGAACGCGGACGCCAGCACGGCGGTGGGGAACGGGATGATCACCGCGCCGAAGAGAATGCCGAGGTTGATCCAGCTCAGCGCGAGGGTGGTGCCGCGGATCAGCCGGACCAGCGCGTGGTGGTTGAGCCAGAGCACCCCGATATAGATGAAGGACACCACGAAGGCCAGGTAGGACGCTCCCTCGTCGAGCAGCCCCGTCAGCAACTCACCCTCGTGGTATTCCGGCACCCGCAGCTCGATGACCAGCAGCGTGATGACGATGGCGAAGACGCCGTCGCTGAACGCGGTCAGCCGGTCCGTCTCGGACATCCGTAGCCCGGCGTCGGGTTGCCCGACCTCGTCGGCTGCTGCGGCCATTCGGGAAGGCTAACCGTCGGCGCGATCCGCCGACGGCGGTTTGTCCGAACGGGAGGACGACTGTGGACGGTGGTCGGACGGGGGGGTGCCGAGTCGATAATACTGTGTATTATACCGAGTATGCTAACTGAAGGTGATGGTTCGTGAGCATCCGTCATGCCATGCTGGCGCTGCTCACCGAGGCGCCGAAGTACGGTCTCCAGCTCCGTCAGGAGTTCGAGGCGCGCACCGGCGAGGTCTGGCCACTCAACGTCGGGCAGGTCTACACCACGCTGCAACGCCTGGAGCGCGAGGGCCACGTCGAGACCGACGACGCCGGCCGCGACGGCGCACAGAAGCGCTACCGGCTCACCGCCGACGGCGAACGGGAGCTGCACAGCTGGCTGCGTACGCCACCCCAGGCCGGGCCGCCACCCCGCGACGAGCTCGTGATGAAGGTGCAGGTGGCGATGCGCCTGACCCAGGTGGACGTCACCGAGATCCTGCAGGCCCACCGGCGGCGGATCGTCGAGGAGATGCAGCGCTACACCCACCTCAAGGCCGACGCGGCACCGGAGGACATCGGCCTCGGCCTCGTCGTCGACGCCGAGCTGTTCCGACTGGAAGCGGTCGTCCGCTGGCTAGACGCGGCGGACGCCCGCCTTCGCAGCCACCCGACGCAGCCCGCCGCCAGCGCACCGCCCACGGAGCCGTCGCTGGCCGCGGACGACCAGGAGAGTCGCCCGACGCGGCCAGCCCGGGACGACGCGGCAGGAGCCCGGCGATGAGCGTCGTGCTGAGCCTGCGACAGGTGTCCAAGGTGTACGGGGCCGGCGCCGCCGCCGTACACGCCCTGCGCGCGGTCGACCTGGACGTGGTCGCCGGTGAACTGGTCGCGGTCATGGGTCCCAGTGGCTCGGGCAAGAGCACCCTGCTGACCATCGCGGGCACCCTGGAGGAGCCGACGGCCGGTCAGGTGACGGTGTGCGGGTCCGACCTCTCCGCGCTCTCCGCCGACGCCACCGCCCGGCTGCGTCGCCGGTCGCTCGGCTTCGTCTTCCAGGACCTGAACCTGCTCGCCGGCCTCTCCGCCGTCGAGAACGTGGCCCTGCCCCTGGAGCTGGACGGCATGGCCGTACGTCCGGCGCGCGCCGCCGCCCTGCACGTGCTCGACGAGCTGGGGCTGACCGACCGCGCCGGCCATTTCCCCGACGACCTCTCCGGCGGTGAGCGCCAACGGGTCGCCATCGCCCGGGCCGTGGTGGGGGACCGGCGGCTGCTGCTGGCCGACGAGCCGACCGGCGCCCTCGACGCCGCCAACGGCGAAGCCGTCCTGCGGATGCTCCGCTCGGCCTGCAAACGCGGCATCGCCGGAGTGATGGTCACCCACGACGCCCAGCTCGCGTCCTGGGCCGATCGAGTGATCTTCATTCGGGACGGCCGGGTGGTCGACCAGACCGCACCTTCGGCCGGCCCGGATGCCCTGCTCACCCCGGACCCGACGTCGTGACCGCCGACCCGGGCCGCAGCCGGAGGACCGCCCGGCCCGCTGGCGGCGGACTCCCGGCTCGCCGCGCGGTGATCCGCTGGGCGGTACGGCTGTTCCGCCGCGAGTGGCGGCAGCAACTGCTGGCCATCGCGCTGCTCACCGTCGCGGTCACCGGCACCACCTTCGGCCTGGCGGCGACCTGGAACCTGGCCGCGTCGAGCGACGCCACGTTCGGTCGCGCCGACCAGCTCATCCGGATCCCCGGCGACGATCCGGCCGCGCTGGATGCCCGGGTCACCGCCGCTCGGGCGTGGTTCGGCACGATCGACGTCATCGGGCACCGGCACGTGCCGGTGCCGGGGCTGTTCGACCCGGTCGACGTCCGGGCCCAGGACCCCGCCGGCGCGTACGGCGGCCCGATGCTCGCCCTGCGGCAGGGCCGCTACCCAACCGGGCCCGCCGAGGTGGCAGTGACCGACGAGGTGGCGCGAGCCCTGCGCGCCGGGCTCGGCACCCGGGTCCAGCTCGGTGACTCCGACCGCCTGATCGTCGGAGTGGTGGAGAACCCGGCGGACCTGCACGACGAGTTCGCCCTCACCGACCCGGCGCACGCCGACCGACCGCAGTCGGTGACCGTCCTGGTGGCCGGCGACCACGACCGCATGGAGGAGTTCCGGCAGACCATCGACGGCCCGCTGGTGCGCGAGTCCCGGCCGGTGGCCGAGCGCACCGCGCTCACCATCGCCGCGCTGGCGCTGGCCACCGTCGGCCTGCTGCTGGTGTCACTCGTGGCCGCCGCCGGGTTCGTGGTGCTGGCACAACGCCGGCTGCGTCAGCTCGGCATGCTGGCGGCGATGGGCGCCACCCGCCGACACCTGCGGCTGGTGCTGCTGGTCAACGGCGCGGCGGTCGGGTCAGTCGCCGCGGTCTGCGGCACCGCCCTCGGGGTGGCCGCCTGGCTGGTCACCGCAGGGTTCGTCGAGACCGCCGCCGGGCACCGCATCGGCCGGTTCGACCTGCCCTGGCTCACCATCGGCGCGGGCATGCTGCTGGCCGTCGCGACGGCGACCGCCGCCGCCTGGTGGCCGGCCCGCGCGGTCGCCCGTACCCCGATCATGAGCGCGCTGTCGGCCCGGCCGCCGGTCCCACCGCCAGCGCGGCGGACCGCCGTGGCCGCGGCCGTGCTGCTCGCTGCCGGTCTCACGGCGCTGGTGCTCTCCGACGGGTCGAACCCGCTGCTCATCGGGGTGGGCGCCGTCGGCGTCGCGCTCGGCGTGCTGTTCGTCGGTCCGCTGGCCATCCCGGCTCTGGCGGCGGCCCGGGGAGGCCTGCCGGTGGCGGTCCGGCTGGCCCTGGCGGATCTGGCCCGGTACCGCGTCCGGGCCGGGGCCGCACTCGCCGCGATCAGCCTCGCGGTGGGGCTGTCGGCGGCGATCGTCGTGGGCTCCGCCGCGGCGGAGTACCGCAGCCAGGAGGCAGCCGGGCTGGGCAACCTCGCGGCCAGCCAACTGCTGATCCGGATCGGCCAACCGGATCCGGTCATCCCGGAGCGCACGGCGGCCGAGATCGCCGCTCTCCAGGCCCGGACCGACACCATCGCGACCACCGTGGGTGCGGCCACCGTCATTCCGCTGGACATGGCGGTGGTGGCCGCACACCTCGACCCGGGTCGGGAGGGCGGACCGACCGGCCACCCGGCCGTCGAGATCGGCCCCCCGGCGGCGGCCGGCGAGTCCACGACCTCCCATCCGCTCTACGTCGTCAACCCCGGGCTGCTCCGGCTGAACGGCGTGGCCGGGATGACGGTCGAGCCCGACACCGATGTGCTCAGCACCCGCACCGGCGCGCTGGAGCTGATGAACATCCCCGCCCGCGGCGTGCGTCCGATCGTGCGCACCCTTCCCCGGTCCGGCTACACGGGGCTGCCCGACTCGCTGATCACCTCCGCCGCGCTCGGCCGACACGGCTGGCAACCGGCCCGCGTCGGCTGGTTCCTCGCGGCCGACCGGGCCCTCACCGACGCGCAGTTGGCGACGGCCCAGGACCTGGCCGCCGCTGCCGGGCTCACCATCGAGTCCCGTCGGGAGCAGAGCTCGCTGACCGCGCTGCAGACCGGCGCGACCGGCGCTGGCGTGCTGCTCGCGCTCGGCGTGCTGGCGACGACCGTCGGGCTCATCCGGGGTGAGGCCGCAGCGGACCTGCGGACGCTGACCGCGACCGGGGCACCGAGGCGGGTCCGGCGGACGCTCACCGCCACCACCGCCGGAGCGCTCGCCCTGCTCGGTGCCGTACTGGGCGTGGCCGGTGCCTACCTGGCCCTGGCCGGTGCCCTGCACCGCGACCTCGACCCGCTCGGCGCAGTGCCGGTCGTTCACCTCGTCGCGACCGCCGGTGGGCTGCCGTTGCTCGCCGCGGTCGCCGGCTGGCTGCTCGCCGGCCGGCTGCCGCCGTCGCTGTCCCGCCGGCTCCTGGACTGAGCGCGGAACGCCCTGGGCGCCGCTCGACGCGGCGCCCAGGGTGCCCAGCCTCGCCGACCCCCGTTCAGGCCGCCGGTGTGGCGGTCCCGGTCGCACCGGCGACGCGCTGGTGGGCGCGGATCAGCTCGGCGTAGCGCAGGCCGCTCGCCTTCACCGTCCGGCGCTGGGTGGCGTAGTCCACGTGCACCAACCCGAAGCGCTTGTCATAGCCGTACGCCCACTCGAAGTTGTCCAGCAGCGACCAGACGAAGTAGCCGTCCAGCGGTACGCCCTGGGCCACCGCCGAGGCGCACGCCGCCAGGTGCTGCTCCAGGTGGTCGGTGCGCTCCTTGTCCTCCACCGCGCCTTCGGCCGTGACCTCATCCGGCCATGCCGAGCCGCTCTCGGTGACGATGATCCGGCCCGGCCGGTACTCCTCGTTCACCTCGACCAGCAGTCGCTCCAGCCCCGTCGGGTACATCTCCCAGCCCATCGCGGTCTCCACCGAGCCGGGCACCGGCAGTTGCCGGGCGTACGGCGGCGGCCCGGTCGGGTCGTCGGCCACCACCTGGCGGAAGTAGTAGTTCACCCCGAGGAAGTCGGTGGGTGTGGCGATCACCGCCAGATCGTCGCCGCGCACCGGCGGCTCGACTCCGTACGTGGCGATCATGTCGGAGGGGTAGCCGCGCCCGTGGATCGGGTCCAGCCACCAGCGGTTGACGTGCCCGTCGACGCGCCGGGCCGCCGCGACGTCCTCGGGCCGGTCGGTCGCCGGCTCGATCGGGCTGAGGTTGAGCACCAGCCCCACCGAGGCCGGCCGGGCGGCGTTGGCGCGTACCGCCTGGGTGGCCAGGCCGTGCCCGAGCAGCACGTGGTGTGACGCGTGCACCGCGCGGGTCAGGTCCCGCTCGCCCGGGGCCATCCGCCCCTCCAGGTGCCCGATCCAGGACACGCAGAGCGGCTCGTTGACGGTGTTCCAGTCGGTCACCCGGTCGCCGAGGCGGGCGGCGACCACCGCCGCGTAGTCGGCGAACGCCTCGGCGGTGGAGCGCTGCGGCCAGCCGCCCCGGTCCTGCAGCGCCTGCGGCAGGTCCCAGTGGTAGAGCGTGACGAACGGCCGGATCCCGTCGGCGAGCAGCGTGTCGACCAGCCGGTCGTAGAAGTCCAACCCGGCGGGGTTGACCGCGCCGACGCCGTCGGGCATCACCCGGGGCCAGGCCACCGAGAACCGGTACGCGTCGACGCCGAGCCGACGCAGCAGCGCCAGATCCTCCGGCCACCGGTGGTAGTGGTCGCAGGCCACCGCGCCGGTGTCGCCGTTGTCGACGTTGCCGGGGGTCGCCGAGAAGGTGTCCCAGATGGACGGCGCCCGGCCGTCGACGTCGACGGCCCCCTCGATCTGGTACGCCGCCGTGGCGACACCCCAGAGAAAGTCGGGCGGCAGCTTGGACAAATCCGGCACGGGTACGTTCTCCTCTGGGGTTGGATGACTCACTTGACCGCGCCGGCGGTGAGGCCGGCGACGAAGTAGCGCTGGAGGGCGAGGAAGCCGGCGACGACCGGAATGCTGACCACCAGCGAGGCGGCCATCACCTGGTTCCAGTAGACGTTGAACTGGGTGGAGTAGCCCTGCAGGCCGACGGCCAGCGTGCGGCTGCCCTCATCGGTCATCACCGAGGCGAAGAGCACCTCACCCCAGGCGGTCATGAACGCGTACACGGTGACCGCGACCACGCCCGGCACGGCGGCCGGGAGGATGACCTGGAACAGGATGCGCAGCGGCCCGGCCCCGTCGACCTGCGCCGCCTCGTCCAGCCCGCGGGGGATCGAGTCGAAGTAGCCGACCAGCATCCAGATCGAGAACGGCAGCGAGAAGGTCAGGTAGGTGATGATCAGGCCGGTGCGGCTGGCGTACAGCTCGATGCCGGTGGCGTTGCCCAGGTTGACGTAGATGAGGAAGAGCGGCAGCAGGAACAGGATGCCGGGGAACATCTGGGTGGACAGCACCGTCACCGAGAAGACTCCCCGGCCGCGGAACCGGTACCGGCTGACCGCGAACGCGGCGAAGATCGCCACCGCCACCGAGCAGATCGCCGCGATGCTCGACACCACCAGGCTGTTCACCAGGTAGCGGGCCAGCGGCACGGTGCTCCACATGTCGATGAACGGTTGCAGGGTGGGCCGGCTGGGCCACCAGGTGAAGCCGTTCTGCACGTCCTGCAGCGGCTTCGCCGCGGAGGTGACCATCACGTAGAGCGGGATGACGACGAAGAGGGTGAGCAGGGTCAGCACGATGCGCCGACCCCAGCGCTCACCGGCGGTCTCACGCATGGTCGTCCCTCCGGCGGTTGGTGATCAGCAGGTACGCGGCCGAGACGACCAGCAGGAACAGCAGCAGTGCCACCGACATCGCCGAGCCGGACCCGAAGTCCCAGGTCTTGAAGGAGCTGCGGTAGATGTGGATGGAGATCAGGTCGGCCTGTTCCGGCGCGGAGCCGCCGAAGAGCACGTACGGGGTGTTGAAGTCGTTGAAGGTCCACAGGAACAGCACCAGCAGCAGCACCAGGTTCACCGGCCGCAGCATGGGCAGGGTGACCGAGCGCAGCCGGCGCCAGAACCCGGCGCCGTCGATGGCGGCGGCCTCGTACAGCTCGCCGGGGACGTTCTGCAGGCCGGCCATCAGGCAGAGGAACGCGAACGGCCAGTTGCGCCAGACCGACACCACGAGCAGCGACCAGAAGCTGTTGTCGCCGATCAACCAGAACGGCCGGTCGTCGAGGAGCCCGAGCTGGTCGACCAGCACGTGGTTGACCAGGCCGGTGTCGCGCTGCAGCAGGAAGCTCCAGGTGATCACGGCGGTGTAGACCGGCAGCGCGTACGGGGTGAGGAACAGCGCCCGCAGGATGGCCCGCCCCCGGAACGGCCGTTGCAGCACCACCGCCGCCGAGATGCCGAGCAGCCAGGCGAACCCGACCGAGAGCAGGCTGTAGACCAGCGTGACCCAGAACGAGTGCAGCAGTTCCTTGCCGGCGGCGCTGTTCACATCGAGCGTCGCCCGGTAGTTCTCCAGCCCAATGAAGGGTGCGGTGGACCAGTTGCGGATGTGGAACTGGGTCAGCTCCAGCAGGCTCATCCAGACCCCGACCACCATCGGGATCACGTGGATGGCGAGTTCCAGCACGACGGCCGGGGCGAGCAGCAGGTACGGCAGGAGTGAGCGGCGGGGGCCGCGGGGCCGGCGGGCCGGCCCCCGGGCCGGCGCCCCGGCCCGGGGTTCGCGCTGGTCGGCGTCCGGCGCGGTGGTGCTGGTTGCCATCGGGGTCCTCTCGGAGGCGGTGGCCGTGGCCGGGCTCAGCACCCGACCACGGCCACCGGCGACGCCTGGGTCAGCGCATCTTCTGCTGCGCGTCGGTCAGCTTGGCCTTCACCGACTCCTCGGTGACCGGCTTGCCGCTGGCCGCGTCGGCGAACAGCTCCTTCATCGCGGTGCCGACCAGGGTCTCGAAGGTGCTCTCCTCGGGCACCTGCGGCAGCGGGGCCGCGGTGGTGACCAGGGTCTCCTGGATCGTCTTCTGCTCCACGGCGGTGAACGCCGGGTCGGAGCCCGCGGTCTTCACCGCCGGCAGCGACCCGTACGTGCGGTTGAGGATCGTCTGCTCCTCGTCGCTGGTCATGAACTTCACGAAGCTCAGCGCGCCGTCACGGTTCTTGGTGTGCTTGAAGACCGCCATGTTGATACCGGCGACCATGCTGTTGACCTTCTTGCCGCCGGCCGGCGGGCTGGCCAGGAACGGCACCGGGGCCACCCCGTACGCGTCGGCGGGCATGTTCTGCGTCTTCAGGTTCGAGCCGGCGGACTGCCAGAGCAGCATGGCGGCCTTGCCGTTGGCGAAGTCGGAGACCGACTGGTTCTGCGCGTACTCGGCGTTGCTCGGGTTGGTGATCTTGTCGGCGGCCATGAAGTCGATGTAGCGCTTGATCGCCGAGACGTTCTGCGGGGTGTCGAAGGTCGGCTTGCCGGCCGAGTCGAACCACTCGCCGCCGTACTGCTGGCTGAAGGTGAAGGCGTGGTGGGCGTTCTCCGACGGGTTGGCCCCCTCGATCGCCAGGCCCCACTTGCCACCGGTGCTGAGCTTCTTGCCGTACTCGGCAAGCTGCTCCCAGGTGGTCGGCGGTGCGGTGATGCCGGCGTCGGCGAACGACTTCTTGTTGTAGTACAGGCTGTACGCCATGCTGTAGAGCGGCACGGCGGCCGGCGGCTTGCCGGGGGCGCCGGCGGCGGCGAGCGCGGCGGGCACGATCCGGTCCTTGCCGCCGACGGCCTGCAGGGTGGCGTCGTCGAACTCGACCAGGGCGCCGGTGGCCTGCAACGAGGCCGACCAGGTGTTGCCGATGTTCACCACGTCCGGGCCCTTGCCGGAGGCGGCGGCGGCGAGCAGCCGGTTGAGCAGGTCCGACCAGGGGACCACCTCGACGTTGACCTTGATGCCGCTCTGCTTCTCGAACTTGTCCAGCTCCGGCTGGAGGATCGTCTTGTCGGCCTCCAGGCTGGCGCCCTGGTTGCTGGCCCAGTAGGTGAGGGTCTTGCCCGATCCGGCGGAGTCGTCGCCGGAGCCGCCGCAGGCGGTCAGCGAGGCCGCGGCCAGTACGGCGGCGGTGAATATCCCGAGGTGTCGTCTCGACACGGTCAGCCCTTCCGGTACGTGGTGGGGGTCCGCCGACCTCCGTCGTCGATAGGGGTGGGCGACGGACGGCCGGCTGCGGACGGGATTTCGGGGTGCGCCGCCGGGGTCCGGTGGCGTTTCCCGGGAGTTACATCACGGCTTAATGAATGTCGTCATTAAAGTTGCTGTCCAGTGGGTCGTCAAGCACGGGCCGGTTACAGTCGCTCGAACGACCGACGGGATCGAGGTGCCGAGTGGAGCTGGCGCGAGCCACCAACCGGAGCGTCCGGCTGCGCAACAGGTCTGCCCTGCTGACGAAGCTCTTCCTCGACGCCCCGCTCACCCGGCAGGACCTGGTGCGCAGCACCGGGCTGAGCCAGCCGGCGGTAAGCAACGTGGTGGCCGACCTGATCGACGAGGGGCTGGTCGCCGAGGCCGGCGCCGCCGAGTCCGACGGGGGCCGACCCAGCATGCTGCTGCGGGTCGCACCCCGGTTCGCCTTCGTCGTCGGGGTGGACGTGGGTGAGACCCGGGTCCGGGTCGAGCTGTTCGACTTCGCGATGACCCTGCTGGCCAGCGTCGAGTACCCGCTCGACCCGGCGCGCACCGAGCCCGACGTGGTGGCCGGGCACGTGCTGGCCGGCATCGACGCGGTGACCGGCCAGGCCCAGGTGGCCACCAGCGACGTGCTCGGCGTCGGGATCGGCGTCTCCGGGGTGGTCGAGCAGGGCACCCAGGCCGTGGTGCACGCCCAGGCCCTGGGCTGGGACCGGGTGCCGCTGGAGCGCCTGATCGGCGCCGGCACCGACCTGCCGCTGCACATCGACAACGGCGCGAAGACCCTCGGCCAGGCGGAGATGTGGTTCGGTGCCGGCCGGGGCGCGCGGCACGCGGTCTTCGCGCTGGTCGGCTCCGGTGTCGGTGCGGCGGTGGTGACCAATGGCGTCACCTACCGGGGCGCGTCCAGCAGCGCGGGGGAGTGGGGGCACACCACCCTGGTGTACGGCGGCCGGGCCTGCCGGTGCGGCGCGCGCGGCTGCCTGGAGGCGTACGTGGGCGCGGAGGCGATCATCGACCGCTACCGGGAGGCGCGCCGGGGCCGGCCAGTGCCGGGCGAGGATGAGGAGTCCCAGCTCGCCGCCCTGGTCGACGCCGCCGCGACCTCGGCCACCGCCCGACGGGTGCTGGACGACACCGCTGGCTACCTCGGCGCCGGGGTGGCCAACCTGATCAACCTGTTCAACCCGGAGCGGGTGGTGCTCGGCGGTTGGGCGGCGATGGCGCTGGGCGACCTGCTGCCGGCCGTCCGGGAGGCCGCCGGCCGGCAGGCGCTGCGCCAGCCGTACGAGCAGGCGTCGATCGAGCTGTGCCGGCTCGGGGTGGACGCCGTGGCGTTGGGTGCCGCCACGCTGCCGATTGCCCGGTTCCTCACCGAGGGTGGCGTACGCCGCTGAGGGGCAATTCGCCCACAACAAACCTTCGGGATAAATAACAGTGTTATAGATCGATGTCTTGACGCCGTCGCAATCGCGCCGCAACACTCCTACGAGAGCGCTCTCCGCCCCGCGGCGTCCGCATCGGCGGCACCACCCACGGCACCACGGGCGAGCCCGATCCCACCCGCGCGTCGTCCGTAACCCCCTATCGACAGGCGATGTCATGACATCTCGCGCTACATCCGCACGCCCGCGTCCCCGGCGTGCCGTCCGACACCTGCTCCTCGGGCTCACCGTGGCCCTGGTCGCGGCGCTCACCCCGGCCGGCGTCCCGACACCGGCGCAGGCCGCCCCCACCCTGCTGTCGCAGGGCCGCCCGGCCACCGCCTCGTCCACCGAGAACGCCGGCACCCCGGCCGCCGCCGCCTTCGACGGCAACACCGGCACCCGCTGGGCCAGCGCGTTCAGCGACCCCCAGTGGCTCCAGGTCGACCTGGGTGCCCGGGCCACCCTCAGCCAGGTGACCCTGCAGTGGGAGGGTGCCTACGCCCGCGCCTTCCAGCTCCAGACCTCCGACGACGGGGCCACCTGGACCACCATCTACTCGACCACCACCGGCGCCGGCGGCACGCAGACCCTCGCCGTCACCGGCGCCGGCCGGTACGTGCGGATGTACGGCACCGCCCGGGGCACCGGCTACGGCTACTCGCTCTGGGAGTTCCAGGTCTACGGCGAGACCGGCGGCGGCACGCCCACCTGTGGCAGCACCAATGCCGCGCAGGGGCGCCCGGTTACCGCCTCCTCCACCGAGAACGCCGGCACCCCCGCGTCCGCCGCGGTCGACGGCAACGCCGGCACCCGTTGGGCCAGCGCCGCCAGCGATCCCCAGTGGCTGCGCGTCGACCTCGGCAGCACGCAGTCGATCTGCCGGGTGGTGCTCACCTGGGAGGCCGCGTACGCCCGGGCCTTCCAGCTCCAGACCTCGGCTGACGGCAACACCTGGACCACCATCTACTCGACCACCACCGGCGCCGGCGGCACGCAGACCCTCGCCGTCACCGGCAGCGGTCGCTACCTGCGGATGTACGGCACCGCGCGGGGCACCACCTACGGCTACTCGCTGTGGGAGCTGGCGGTGAACACGACCGGTGGGACCAGCGAGCCGCCGGTCGACCCGACCGACCCGCGCAACCCGAACCTTGGTCCGAACACCTTCGTCTTCGACCCGAGCACCCCGACCGCCACCATCCAGAGTCGACTGAACACGCTCTTCACCCAGCAGGAGACCAACCAGTTCGGCCCGCAGCGCTACGCGGTGCTCTTCAAGCCCGGCACCTACACCGCCGACGTCAACCTCGGCTTCTTCACCCAGGTCGCCGGCCTCGGCATGAGCCCGGACGACGTCAACCTCAACGGGCACGTCCGGGTGGAGGCGGCCTGGTTCGGCGGCAACGCCACCCAGAACTTCTGGCGCGCGGCGGAGAACCTCTCGGTCACCCTGCCGGCCGGGGTGAGTGTCGAGCGCTGGGCGGTGTCCCAGGCCGCGCCGTACCGGCGGATGCACCTGCGCGGCGCGCAGAACCAGATCCAGCTCTGGAACGGCGGCGACGGCTGGTCCAGTGGCGGCCTGATGGCCGACACCCGCGTCGACGGCCTGGTCGTCTCCGGCTCGCAGCAGCAGTGGTACTCGCGCAACAGCGAGTTCGGCAACGGCTGGACCGGCTCGGTGTGGAACATGGTCTTCCAGGGCGTCACCGGCGCACCACCGCCGAGCTTCCCCAACCCGTCGCACACCGTCATCCCGCAGACCCCGCAGGTACGGGAGAAGCCGTTCCTGTACGTCGACGGCACCGGCGAGTACCGGGTCTTCGTGCCGGCACTGCGGAACAACTCCACCGGCACCAGCTGGTACGGCAAGACCCCGGCCGGCTCGTCCATCTCGCTGTCGCAGTTCTTCATCGTCCAGCCCGGCACCAGCGCGGCCACCATCAACGCGGCCTGGCCCAGGGCAAGCACCTGCTCTTCACCCCGGGCGTGCACCACGTCACCGAGCCGATCCAGGTCAACCGGGCCGACACGGTGATCCTCGGCCTCGGCCTGGCCACCATCCAGGCCGACAACGGCAGCGTCGGGATGCGGGTGGCCGACGTGGACGGTGTGAAGGTGGCCGGCATCATGTTCGAGGCCGGCACGACGAACTCGCCGGTGCTGATGGAGGTCGGGCCGACGGGCTCGGCGGCGAGCCACGCCGCGAACCCGACCTCGTTGCACGACGTGTTCTTCCGGATCGGTGGACCGCACGTCGGCAGGGCCACCAACACGCTGACCGTCAACAGTGACAACGTGATCGGTGACCACATGTGGCTGTGGCGGGCCGACCACGCGGCCAGCGGCGTACCCACCGGGTGGACGTTGAACACCGCCGACACCGGGCTCACCGTCAACGGCGACAACGTCACCATGTACGGCCTCTTCGTCGAGCACTACCAGAAGTACCAGACGGTCTGGAACGGCAACGGCGGGCGGACGTACTTCTACCAGAACGAGATGCCGTACGACCCGCCCAACCAGGGCGCCTGGATGAACGGCGCGACCCGGGGGTACGCCGCGTACAAGGTGGCCGACTCCGTCACCAGCCACCAGGCGTGGGGGATGGGCAGCTACTGCTACTTCAACGTGAACCCGGCGGTCATCGCCGACCGGGCCATCGAGGCGCCCACCAACCCGAACGTGCGGTTCACCAACATGGTCACCGTCTCGCTCGGTGGCGTCGGCACCATCAACCGGGTGATCAACAACACCGGCGGCACCGCCAACGCGGCCAACCAGCAGGTGTACCTGACCACCTACCCCTGACCGGGGCACCGACCGGCCCGGTCGCGCCGTCGACCGGGCCGTGCGGGTCGCACCGTGGGCCGAGCCGGCCCGGTCCCGCCGAGACCGGGCCGGCCCGGTCGCGCCGCACCCCCGCCGACACCGCGCCGTCGCGCCGGCGGGAATCCGGCCGAATCTTTTCCAGCGGTATGTCGATCCGGGCGAGGGCCGTTCGTGTGGAGGATGAGGGGTCGGCGACGGGCCGGCCGCCCCCGCAAGGAGGAACGATGACGCTGTACCTGCTCAGCATCCACCAGCCCCAGGGTGAGCTGCCGCCGGACCCGGAGTTCCTGGCCGGGGTGATGCGTCAGCTCGGCGAGCTGCACGACGAGTTGGTGGGGGCCGGGTCGTGGGTCTTCGGGCAGGGCCTGCACGGCCCGGAGACCGCCACCGTGCTGCGCCCCCGCGACGGCGAGGTGCTGGTCACCGACGGGCCGTTCGTCGAGGGCAAGGAGCACCTGGGCGGCATCACCATCATCGACGTGCCCGACCTGGACGCCGCCCTGGACTGGGGCCGCCGCTACGCGCTGGCCACCACGCTGCCGATCGAGGTACGCCCGTTCCAGGGTGGAGCCGGGGACTGACCGTGCAGAACGTGGAGGCGGTGTTCCGCGCGGAGTACGGCCGCGCGGTCGCCGTCCTGGTCCGCCTCCTCGGCGACATCGACCTCGCCGAGGAGGCCGTCCAGGAGGCCTTCACCATCGCGGTACGGCGGTGGTCGCAGACCGGTCCACCGCCCAGCCCCGCCGGCTGGATCATCACCACCGCTCGGAACCAGGCCATCGACCGGCTGCGCCGGGAGGCGTCCCGGGCCGACCGGCACGCCCAGGCGGCCCTGTTGTACGCGGCCGACGTACCCGCCGAGGAGGGACCGGTGCGCGATGACCGGCTACGTCTGATCTTCACCTGCTGCCACCCGGCACTCGCACCGGCCTCCCGGGTCGCGCTCACCCTGCGCCTGCTCGGTGGCCTGAGCACCGCCGAGATCGCCCGCGCATTCCTGGTGCCCGAGCCGACCATGGCGCAGCGGCTGGTCCGGGCCAAGTCGAAGATCCGCAACGCCCGGATCCCGTACCGGGTGCCACGCGACGCCGACCTGCCCGACCGGCTGCACGCCGTGCTCGCGGTGCTGTACCTGATCTTCAACGAGGGGTACACGGCCAGCGCCGGGCGGCGACTGGTCCGCGCGGAGCTGTGCACCGAAGCGATCCGGTTGGCCCGGCTGCTGGCCGAGCTGATGCCGGACGAGCCGGAGGCCCTCGGCCTGCTCGCGCTGATGCTGCTCACCGAATCCCGCCGGGACGCGCGGACCACCGCCGACGGCGAGCTGGTGCCACTGCCCCGACAGGATCGGGGCCGCTGGGACGCCGCGCTGGTCGCCGAGGGGCAGGCGCTGGTCCGCCGCTGTCTGCGCCGCGACCGGCCGGGGCCGTACCAGATCCAGGCCGCGATCGCCGCCGTGCACAGTGCCGCTTCGCGCGCCGCCGACACCGACTGGGGCCAGATCCTCCAGTTGTACGACCAGTTGTCGGCGGTCGCTCCCGGCCCGGTGGTGGCGCTGAACCGGGCGGTCGCGCTCGCCGAGGTGGCCGGACCGGCGGTGGCGCTGGCCGAGGTGGACCGCCTCGACCTGGACGGCTACCACGTGCGGTACGCGGTCCGTGCGGACCTGCTCGCCCGGCTCGACCGGGGCGGGGAGGCCGCCGCCGAGTACCGGACGGCCGCCGCGCTGACGGACAACGCGGCCGAGCGGGCCTTCCTCGCCGGGCGTGCAGCGGCCGTGTCACCGGGCTGACCGTGCGTTTGCCGGCGGGGCGGGCCGGGAAACCGAGGCACCCGCCGGCCGGGGCGTCGAGCCGCGGCCGCAGGAGCAGATGGAGGGCGCCATGACGTACCGTCCGGCGGCCGCCGCAACCGTGCCCGACCTGAGCGCCCTCACGCTCGGCGTGGAGGAGGAGTTCCTGCTGCTCGACCCGGACAGCGGGCGGAACCTGCCGGTGGCCGACCAGGTGCTGGCCGCGCTGCGCGGCTCGGCCCGGGAGCAGAGCCGGCAGGAGTTCCGGCACAGCATGGTCGAGATGGTCACCCCGGTCTGTGCCGACCTCACCGATCTGCGCGCGCACCTGGTGGCACTGCGTCGATCGGCCGTCGAGGCGGCCGCGGCGGCGGGTGCCCGGCTGGTGGCGGTCGGGGCCACCCCGGTGGCCGAGCCGCACCGGACGGTGCCCGACAAACCGCGCTACCACGCGATGTCGCGGCGGTACGGGCCGGTGGCGCACGACCCGGCCGTCTGCGGCTGCCACGTGCACGTCGGGCTGTCCGATCGCGAACTGGCCGTGCAGGTCTGCAACCAACTGCGGGTGTGGCTGCCGGTGGTGCAGGCGATCACCACCAACTCGCCGCTGCACGACGGGCACGACACCGGCCACGCCAGCTGGCGGTCGATGCAACTGGAGCGCTGGCCCAGCATCGGCCCGACGCCGTACTTCGACTCCCTCGCCGACTACGACCGGACCGTCGACGAGCTGATCGCCGCCGGCATCATGCTCGACGCCGCGATGGTCTACTGGTACGCCCGGCCGTCGTCGGCGTACCCGACAGTGGAGGTGCGGGTGGGCGACGTCTGCCCGGAAGTGGACGACGCCGTGCTGGTCGCCGCGCTGGTCCGGGCACTGGTCGCCGCCCTCGCCGACGACGTACGCGGCGGTGTGCCCGCCCCCCGTACCCGCGACTGCCTGGTCGCCGCGGCGCACTGGCGGGCCGCCCACGACGGCCTCGACGGCGAGCTGATCGACCTGCGCGCCGGTGGGACCAGGCCGGCCTGGGTGTTGGTCGACGAGCTGATGACGATGATCGCCCCGGCCCTGCTGCGGCACGGGGATCTGGGCTATGTGCTGGGGCAGCTGGCCCGGCTGCGCCGCGAGGGCACCGGCGCGACCCGGCAGCGGCGGGTGCTGGAGCGCACCGGAGACCTGCGGGCGGTCATCGACGACCTGGCCGTCCGCACCGCCGCCGGCTGACCCGACCCCCGGCTCAGCGGATGTCGTGCGACTGGAGCCATAGTTCCAGGAGGCCGAGCTGCCACAGCTTGTTGCTGCCGGCCGCCGCCTCGGCCCGGTCCGGCTCGGCGAGCAGGCGGGCCACGTACTCCGACCGGAACAGGCCCCGCTCGCGCGCGGCCGGCGCCTGCAATGCCTCGGCCACCAGCTCGCGCACCGGCCCGTCCACGTTGCGCAGCGCCGGCACCGGAAAGTAGCCCTTGGGCCGGTCGATCACCTCGGCCGGCAGTACCTCCCGGGCGACCTCCTTCAGCACGCCCTTGCCGCCCTGGGCCACCTTGTGCTCGGGCGGGCAGTGCGCGGCCAGGGTGACCAGGTCCTGGTCGAGGAACGGCGTCCGCACCTCAAGGCCCCACGCCATGCTCATGTTGTCCACCCGCTTGACCGGGTCGTCGGGCAGCATCAGGTGGGTGTCCAGGCGCAGCACCGCGTCCAGCGCGCTCTGTGCCCCGGGCGCGGCGAGGTGCCCGGCGAGCAGGTCGCGGCTGGCGTCGTGGTCCAGCGCGTACGCCGGGCCGACGATCTGGCGCAGCTCGTCGTGGTCGCGGTCGAAGAACGCGGCGGCGAACGTCTCGGCTGCGCCGTGCCGGGGCGCCTCGACGAGCGGCCGGTGGTAGCCGTAGCCGGCGAACACCTCGTCGGCGCCCTGCCCGGACTGTGCCACCTTCACGTGCCGGGCCACCTGCTCGGACAGCAGGTGGAAGGCGACCACGTCGTGGCTGCCCATCGGCTCGGCCATCGCCAGGACGGCGCGTCGCAGGGCGGGCGCCAGGTCGTCGTCGGCCAGCCGGATCCGGTGGTGGTCGGTGTCGTACGCGCGGGCCACCAGGTCGGAGTAGTAGAACTCGTCGCCGGACTCGTCGCCGCGGCTGTCGAAGCCGATGCTGAACGTCCGCAGGTGCTGCTGGCCGGCCTCGGCGAGCAGCGCCACGATGAGGCTGGAGTCCAGCCCTCCGGAGAGCAGCACCCCGACCGGCACGTCGGCGACCAGCCGCCGGCGTACCGCCGTGCGCAGCGCGTCTCCGATGGCGGCCCGCCAGTCGGCGGCGTCCATCCCGGCGTCGGCCGGTTCCCGGACGTAGTCCGGACGCCAGTACACCTCCTCCCGGCTGCGCCCGTCCGCCTCGATGACCCGCAGGGTGGCCGGTGGTAGCTTGCGGACGCCGCGCAGCACGGTCCGCGGCCCGGGCACGATGGAGTGCCACGACAGGTAGTGGTGCAGCGCCACCGGGTCGACGCTGGTGTCCACGTCGCCGGCGCGCAGCAGCGCGGGCAGGGTGGAGGCGAACCGGAGCCGGCCGGGGGTCTCGGCGAGGTACAGCGGTTTGATGCCGAGCCGGTCGCGGGCCAGCACCAGCCGCTGCCGGGCACGGTCGACCAGCCCGATCGCGAACATGCCGACCAGGTGGTCGACGAAGCGTTCACCCCAGTGCGCGTACGCCACCAGGATCACCTCGGTGTCGCTGGTGGAGTGGAACGCGTACCCGGCGTTCCGCAGCTCCTCGCGCAGCTCCGGGTAGTTGTAGATGCAGCCGTTGAAGACCAGCGCCAATCCCAGGTCGTCGCGGACCATCGGCTGTCCGCCCGCGTCGGACAGGTCGATGATGGTCAGCCGGCGATGCCCCAGGGTCACCCAGCCGTCGGTGAACAGCCCCTCGCCGTCCGGGCCGCGCGAACGCATCGCCTCGGTCATCCGGGTGACCGCCGCGGCGTCGGGCTGCCGACCGTCGAACCGTGCCTCCCCGCTGATCCCGCACATCAGGCGGGGCGATGGGTCAGGTGGGACACCAGCGGCACGGCCATCCTCCTGTCGCGTCGCCCGGCCGGTCGGGGCCGGTCCCGTCGACCGGACGGGGCCGCTGGCTACCCGGGCGCGGGGTGGGCAAACCCCGTCACCGCCGAGGCGCCTGCCGTGCTCAGCCGAGCAGGGTACGCAGGATGCGGGCGAACTGGGCGCGGTCGGCGTCGTCCAGGTGGCCGAAGAAGCGATCCGCCTCGGCCCGGCGCGCGGCCCGGATGGCGGCGCTGACCCGGTTGCCCTCGTCGGTGAGCGCGACCAGGGTCGCCCGCCGGTCGGCCGGGTCGGGTCGGCGTTCGACGAGCCCACGGGCCTGGAGGTCGTCGATGACCTCGGTGGCCGAGCGGGGCGCGATGCGCAGGTGCTCGGCGATGCCGCCGGGGCGCAGCTCACCGTGCCGGGCCAGCACCCCGAGCGCCCGGGACTGGCTGGGTGTGACGTCCCACGGCGCCAACGACTCCCGCGCCTGTCGGCGCAGCCGCCCGGCCACCGCCCAGAAGGTCTCCGCCAGGCTCTCGTCGTCGCCGTCCGCCGTGCGCTCCGTCACGGGGAATACGGTAACAGGGGATGCGGTTGTTCCCTCATGATGAGGTAACCTCAGCAATGTCCCCGACGAGAGGCAGTTCCCCCTTGGAACCCACCCCCACCGGCCGCGACCGCGGCCACCGCACCGTCAGTGCCGACGAGAAGGCGCAGGCCCGCCAGGTGTCCCTGCGTCGCATCGGCCGGCTGTTCACCGCCCACCGGCCCGCGTTGGCCACCGTCACCGCGATCATCGTGGCCTCCTCGATCATCGCGATGGCCACCCCGTTCCTGCTGCGTGCCGTCATCGACCGGGCGCTGCCGCAGGGCGACGTGACCCTGCTGGTCTGGCTGGTCCTCGGCATGGTCGCGGTGGCCGCCGTGACCGCCGCCCTCGGCGTCGTCCAGACCTGGATCTCCACCCAGGTCGGGCAACAGGTCATGCACCGGCTGCGCACCGACGTCTTCAGCCACCTCCAGCGGCAGTCGCTGGGCTTCTTCACCCGGACCCGCACCGGCGAGGTGCAGTCCCGGATCACCAACGACATCGGCGGCATGCAGTCGGTGGTCACCTCCACCGCCACCGCCGTCGCGTCCAACCTCACCACCGTGATCGCCACCGCGGTCGCGATGGTCGCACTCTCCTGGCAGCTCTCCCTGGTCTCGCTGGTGGTGCTGCCGCCGGCGATCTGGCTGACCCGCCGGGTCGCCCGGATGCGCCGGGAGATCACCGCCCAGCGCCAGCGCGAACTCGCCGACCTCAACGTCACCGTCGAGGAGGGGCTGTCGATCAGCGGCGTGCAACTGGCCAAGACCCTCGGCACCGGGCCCGCGTTGATCGACCGCTTCACGGCCTCGTCGGCCCGGCTGGTCGACCTGGAGCTGCGCAGCGAGCTGGCCGGCCGCTGGCGGATGGCCTCGATGAGCATCATCTTCGCTGCCGTACCGGCGGTAATCTACCTCGCCGCTGGCCTGCCCGGCACCGCCGGCACGCTGAGCATCGGCACCCTGGTCGCCTTCACCGCCCTGCAGGGCGGCCTGTTCCGGCCGCTGATGGGGCTGCTCAACGTGGGCGTCTCACTGACCGCCTCGCTGGCGCTGTTCGCCCGGATCTTCGAATACCTGGACCTGCCGGTCGACGTGGCCGACCCCACCGAGCCGGTCCGCCTCGACCCCACCCGGGTACGGGGGCACCTGCGCCTGGAGGACGTCACCTTCGGCTACCCGGGCAGCGACACCGCCGCGCTCGCCGGGATCACCCTGGACGTGCCCGCCGGCACCAGCCTCGCCCTGGTCGGCGAGACCGGCTCCGGCAAGAGCACCCTCGCCGGGCTGGTCAGCCGGCTGCACGACCCGACCGCCGGCCGGGTCACCGTCGACGGCGTCGACCTGCGGGACCTGCGACTGGCCGACCTGGCCGCGATCGTCGGCGTGGTCAGCCAGGAGACCTACCTGCTGCACACCACCGTTCGGGAGAACCTGCGCTACGCCCGGCCGGACGCCACCGACGCGGAGATCGAGGACGCCGCCCGCGCCGCACAGATCCACGACCTGATCGCCGGCCTCCCCGACGGGTACGACACCGTGGTCGGCTCGCGCGGCCACCGGTTCTCCGGTGGCGAGAAGCAGCGGCTGGCCATCGCCCGCACGCTGCTGCGCGACCCGCGCATCCTGGTCCTCGACGAGGCCACCAGCGCGCTGGACACCGAGACCGAACGGGCCGTGCAGCGGGCGTTCGACGTGCTCGCCGAGGGGCGTACCACGATCACCATCGCGCACCGGCTCTCCACCGTCCGCGACGCCGACCAGATCGCGGTGCTCGACCACGGCCGGATCGTCGAGGCCGGCACCCACGACAGCCTGCTGCACCACAACGGCCGCTACGCCACCCTGGCGGCCTGACCGATCGGGAGGCGGTTCACAACCGTCTCGAAACAGTCGCTAAACCGTCTCATTACTGTCGTCCAGGTGTCGGTAGACGGTGGCCCGCGAGACACCCAGAGTGGTGGCGATGGCGTTCACCGAGTGGGTGCCCGCCGCGTGCATCCGCCGAGCAGCCTCGACCTGCTCCCGGCCCAGTGCCCGCGGCCGCCCCGGTTGCCGTCGGCGGGGAGTCGCCCCGGCGCCCGGTGCTGCGATGGCCGGGGCTGCCGCTACCAGGGGTGCGGCGTCCGGGGGTGCGGGCGGCATGGCCAGCAGGCGGCGTACGCCGTCGAGCATGTCGGCGCGCAGCACCTCGTCCGGCACGTCGGTGAAGAAGACGATCGGGTCGCTGCACGCGGCGACCGCCTGCACCGCCCGGACCCGTTCGCGGCGTCCAGCGTCCGGCCCGGCGATGAGGTCGTTGGCCCGCATCGCGATCCCCATCAGGCGGTGGTACGTGTCTCCCCGGCCGACCAGCGCGATGTCGTGGAAGAGCATGCCGAGCGGCCGGCGGTGGGCGAGCATGGTGTCCACCCAGCCCTCCAGCACCGTCCACCGGGCCTGCTCGGTCGGCTGCCCCTGCGCGACGTCGAGCAGCGCCTCCAGGTCGGCCACCAGCGGCTCGACCAGTGCGGCGAGCAGGTGCTCCTTGGCCGGGAAGTGGTACAGGATTGCGGCCTTGGTCAGCCGCAGCCGCTCGCCGATCTGGCGCAGTGAGGTGCGCTGGTAGCCGTGCTCCGCGAAGAGGTCGAGCGCGGCGCGCAGGATCCGGGTGCGGGTGTCGTCCGCGGGATCGGCGGTCATGCCCGCCAGCCTAGCCGGCCCTGACCGGTGGCAGACCTCACCGTTGATTCGACTGACCGACGGTCAGTACAGTGAGGACGGTCGACGCATCCGATGGCAGGAGGGGCGATGCCCGTCATTTCGATCGGCAACCTGGTCAAGACGTTCGGCGGCATCCGGGCACTCGACGGGCTCGACCTGCGGGTCGAACCGGGGGAGGTGCACGGCTTCCTCGGGCCCAACGGAGCCGGGAAGTCCACCACCATCCGGATCCTGCTCGGGCTGCTCCGCCGCGACTCCGGCGACGCGCGGGTACTCGGCGCCGACCCGTGGCGCGACGCGGTGCGCCTGCATCGCCGCCTGGCGTACGTGCCGGGCGACGTCAGCCTCTGGCCGAACCTCTCCGGCGGGGAGGCGATCGATCTCCTGGGTGACCTGCGCGGCGGCCTCGACCGGCGTCGCCGTGACGAGTTGCTGCAGCGCTTCGACCTGGACCCGACCCGCGCGTGCCGCACGTACTCCAAGGGCAATCGGCAGAAGGTCGCCATCGTCGCCGCCTTCTCCTCCAACGTGGAGCTGTACGTGCTCGACGAGCCGACCTCCGGCCTCGACCCCCTGATGGAGGCGGTGTTCCAGGACGAGATCCGGCGGATCAAGCAGGCCGGCGCCACCGTGCTGCTCTCCAGCCACGTGCTCGCCGAGGTCGAGGCGCTCTGCGACCGGGTCAGCATCATCCGCGAGGGTCGTACCGTCGAGTCCGGCAGCCTTGCCGAGCTGCGCCACCTCACCCGCACCACGGTGATCGTCGAGACGGCCCGGCCGGTGACCGGCCTGGACGCGCTGCCCGGCGTGCACGGCGTGCACGAGGTCGACGGGCGTACCCACCTGGAGGTCGACCCGGCGCACTTCGACGAGTTGCTCGGCCAGCTCATCCGCTTCGGCGTCCGCGCGCTGACCAGCACCCCACCCACCCTGGAGCAGCTGTTCCTGCGCCATTACGGCGAGGAGCAACCCGCCGCCGACGATCACCAACCGGCCGAAGCCCCGCAGGCCGGTGCCCGATGACCGCCCTCACCGGCACCCGCCGGCTGGCCCGTCTCGTGCTGCGCCGCGACCGGATCCGCCTCGCGCTCTGGGTCCTCGGCACGCCCCTGCTCGGCTACGCCCTCGCCGGCAGCGTCGCCGGCGTCTACCCGGACGAGGCGGCCCGCCACGGCTACGCCGCCACCTCGGCGTCCAGCCTGGTCGCCCGAGCCTTCAACGGCCCCATCGCCAGCGCCGACCTCGGCGCCGTGGTGGTCGCGGAGACGTACGTGACGTTGGCCCTGATCGTCGCCCTGCTGAGCACCTTCACGGTGGCCCGGCACACCCGGCAGAACGAGGAGACCGGCCGGGCGGAGTTGCTCGGCGCTTCCGTGGTCGGCCGGTACGCGCCGCTCACCGCCGCGCTGCTGGTCGTCGTCGCGGCGAACGTGCTGGCCGCGGCCCTGCTCACGCTCGCTCTGGCCGGCGCCGGCCTGCCGCTGGCCGGCTCCGTCGCGGCGGCCGGCGCGGTCGGAGGTGTCGGGGTGGCCTTCACCGGCGTCGCCGCGGTCACCGCGCAACTCTCGGTCACCTCCCGGGGCGCCAACGCGCTCGCCGCTGCCGTCGTCGGGCTCTCCTTCGTGCTGCGTGCCGCCGGCGACGTGCTCGGCGACTCCAGCGCCGACGGCACCCGGGTGGAGAGTGCCTGGCCGTCCTGGCTCTCGCCGCTCGGCTGGGGCAACCAGGTGCGGGCCTTCGCCGGAGAACGCTGGTGGGTGCTCGCCCTGCCCGTCGTACTGCTGCTCGCCGGGGTGGCGCTGGCGTACGCCCTCGCGGAGCGACGGGACCAGGGCGCCGGGCTGGTCGCCCCTCGGCGCGGGCCAGCGACCGCTGCGGCGCGGCTGCTCAGCCCTGCCGGGCTGGCCTGGCGGATGCAGCGCGGCACGCTGCTCGGCTGGGCGGTCGGGGTGGCCGTGCTCGGCCTCTCGATGGGCGTCGCCGCCGACGAGTTCAACGCGATGATCGACCAGAACCCGGCCGCCGCCGAGGCGATCAACGCGATGGGCGGTGGCACCGACCTGGTCGACGCGTATCTGGCCGCGATGCTCGGGCTGTTCGCGTTGACGATCGGGGCGTACGTGGTGCAGGCCATGCTGCGGGTACGCGGCGACGAAGCCGACGGGGTGCTGGAGGCCGCCCTCGCCACCGCGGTGAGCCGTACCCGATGGCTCGGCACCCAGGTGCTCGCCGCGGCGCTCGGCGCGGTCGCCCTGCTGCTGCTCGCCGGCCTGACCACCGGGCTCGGCTACGGCCTGGTCACCGGCGACCCGCTCGGCGCGGCCATCGAGTTGGGAGGGGCCGCACTGCTGCGGCTGCCGGCCCTGCTCGTGGTGGCCGGGGTGGTGACCGCGCTCTTCGGACTGCTGCCCCGCCGGTCGGTGGTGCTCTCCTGGACGGCGCTGCTGGTCTTCCTGCTCCTCGGGCAACTCGGCGCGGTGCTGGAGCTGCCGCAGGCCGCGCTCAACCTCTCGCCGTACACCCATGTGCCGTCCGTGCCCGCGGTCGACCTGGCGGTGCTGCCGCTGGTGGTGCTGGCTGGCGTGGCGGCGGCGCTGCTAGCCGTCGGCGTCGCGGCCTTCCGCCACCGCGACGTCCCGAGCTGAGTTGCTTTCGTGATCGTTGGCAGCTGAGCAACTCGACACGCCGACGCCTGCCCTGCTGACCTGCCACCGATCGGTCCGGCTAGCAGAAATCGAGCGGCGGTGGGCGCTGTCCACAGGTTGGTGGGTGTGCACAGGGGCGAGGTGTAGGGGGTTGCGGGGGATTGGGGTGGGGCGACACGGTCGGTGGCGTGAATCCGGTGCTGCGGGAGTTGGTAGCGCTTGGCGCGGGGCTGGTGACCCGTGAGACTGCCAGGCAGGTGGTGCCGCGGTGGGCGTTGCAGCAGGCTTGCCGTAGCGGCGATCTGGTGCGGGTGCTGCCCGAGGTATTCGTAGCGGCGCACCTGGTTGCTGCTCGGCCCGGCACCCCTGCCCTGAGTCGACTCGACCTGTTCTGGGTCAGCGTGCGGCTCTCGCCTGGGCTGAGGGTTGCGGCGCACTCAGTCACCTCAGTGCGCTCAGCGCATGGGGGCTGCGCCAGCAGGCGGTCGGCGAGCTGGTGCATCTGAGTGCACCGGCGGGCTCCGGCCTGCGCACCCGACCCGGTGTGGTGGTGCACCGACGCCAGGGCCTCATCCTCGAACCGCCACACGTGGTGGTCCGGCGGGGGCTGACGGTGACCCGCGTTGAGCAGGCCCTCGTCGACTCGTGGCCGACGTTGCCGCCAACCGAGCGGCGGGCGCCGGTGATCCGAGCGGTCAACGATCGGCTGACCACGCCCGAGCGACTAGCCATCGCCCTGGCAAATGTGCCGAAGTTGATCGGCCGGGCGGCGCTCCGAACGCTGCTGACCAGGCTCGCCGACGGCTGCCGCAGCCCGCTGGAGATCTGGGGGCACGAGCACGTCTTCACCGGCCCGGGGATGCCGGCGTTCCGCCGGCAGGTCCCGATACGCGTTGGGCGGCGCACCATGTACCTCGACATGCTCGCCGAGTGTGAGCAGGTCAACATCGAGCTCGACGGCGCCGCCACGCACGGCGACCCACGCCAGCGGGAGATTGACCTGCGCCGCGACGCGCTGTTGGCGACCATCGGGATCCTGGTGGTCCGCTTCGCCCACCGCCGGCTGGTTCACGAGGCCGACGCGGTACGCCGCGAAACCTTGGCCATCCTCGCGACCCGTCGGGCGGGCGCGATCGCCTGAGCTGGTGCGATGCTGACGGGGAGAGTAAAGACGATGGGGCTTCCCGAGCTGGACGTCGAGCAGGTGCGGAGCTGGTGCGACGAGCGCGTGCCGGAAGCGGCACGAGACCAGGTGCGGGTGGAATGCGAGGGCGCTCCCCGGCATCTCACGATCGTCGAGCGGCGGCCGCCGTCTGGTGCCAACACTGGCCCGGAGTGGACGAGTTTCCCCATCGCACGGCTGCGATAGACGAAGACCACCGGCACTTGGGCCCCGCACTACCCGGACCGGGATGTGCGGTTTCACCGCTACGACCCTGCCCGGCCGTCCGTCGACGTCAGCATCCTGCTCGACGAGATCGGCCGTGACCCCACCGGCATCTTCTGGGGCTGATGGCTCGGGCGTCCGCACCGGCCAGCGGTGGGCCTATCACTTGCACATGTGGAAAGTGTTCATTAAGCTTTCCGACGTGGAAAGTACTGATCTGGAGGAACAGCTCAAAGCGGCCGAGCGCGGTGCCGCCGCGCCCTACGTCACCTATCCGCCCACCCCGTGGTGGTACGCGCCTTCCGTCGGCGCCTGGGCCGCTGCCATGATCGGCACGTTCACCTGGTGGCGCGAGAACGCGGCCCTGTTCATGGCGTCGCTCGCCGTCCTGATCGCCGTCGAGGCCCTGTTCGTTGTATGGATGCAGCGTCGGCACGGCGCGCTCCCGATGCCGGGCAAGGGAACGCCGCCCGTCGAGATCGCCGGAGTGTGGCGCGGATACCTGGCTGGCCTGGCCGTGGTCATTCTCATCGTCGGGCTCATCTGGTGGCTGGTCGGCGTACCGGCTGCCGCCGGGATGGCGTTCGTCCTCGTGACGGTTGGCCTGGCGGTCTACGAGCGGCGTTACGCCGTGGCTGCCGCCACGACCCGGGCACGCCTTCGATGATCGATGGACTGGACCCGATCATCCACGTGCCCAAGCGCCTGGCGGCCATGGCCGTCCTGGCCAACGCCTCCTCGGTCTCGTTTCGGTTTCTGAGGGACCACCTGCAGATCAGCGAGTCAGATCTGTCAAAGCAGATGTCCACACTGGAAGCGGCTGGCTACGTCAGCTCGACGAAAACCGGTCGTGGCCGTGGGGGTAGTACCACCTATCGGATAGCTCCGGCTGGGCAGAGAGCGTACGAGCAGCACTGCGCGGCGTTGAGGGCACTAATCGGCGGCGCGTAGCGCTGGTGTGCACCGGTATGCCCCGCCGGGTAGCGGCTGGCGGGGCTTGCCCGGTGCTGGCAGCCTCTGCTCGTGGGCACCCTTCTGACGCAGCTTCCGGCACTCCTCGGCGTACTGGTCGGCACCCTGGGCACGATCCTCGCCACCTCGCTGGCCGACCGGGCAAGGTGGCGGCGCAGCCAGAGCATCCGGTGGGACGAGCGGCGGCTCGACGCGTACGTCGAGTACGCGCACGCCATCAAGGAGAGTCACGCGGTGGCGCTGCGGATGACGGCCGATCACCGGCCGGGATCGCACAGCCACCCCATCGACCGGGAGGACGGGCTGGCCCGGTTGGCCGAGGCGGACGCCAGGCGCACCATCGTCTGGGAGAACCTCCTGCTGCTCGGCGACGAGCCGACGGTCGCCGCCGCCGCTGTTTGGCGGGACGCGGTCTGGCAGGTCGAACGGCTCGCTCGCGGGATCGTCGACCCGCCGCCGGACATCGCCGTCATGCTCACCCGGGTCAACGAAGCCCGTGATGCCTACTACCGGATGGCCCGGCGCAGCCTCGGCGTCCGGGGTGGATCGGTGGAACAGTCGTCCGCCTTGCAGCAGCGCTTCTCGACCGATCAACCGTGACATCCGACGTGACAGCACGCTGACGTCCTCCGCTCGCCCCTGATCGTCGCCGACCAGCGAACGTGGAGTGGTGCTGGTCCGGATGATCCTGCTCGATCCTCGATGTAGTGGTATCGGGTCGCTGCGAAAGCCACTCGTTCCAGGATCGAGCACGATCTTGCTCCAGCACCTGTGGCGTCACGACGCAAGCGCACGTGACCGTTCAGATGGTGGCGTTCAGATCAACTTTCACGCACCCTGTTCGATGTGAAGGCCTTCGTAGGTGTGACGGACGAGAGGTGGTACCGATTCCTCGCGGAGCGTCCCGAGCTGAATGAGGTCAACTTCTGGCGGCCCTCTGGCGGTGCCTTCCGCGCGCTCACCCCAGGCGAGCCCTTCCTCTTCAAGGCGCACTTTCCACTGAACCGGGTGGTTGGTGGAGGCTTCTTCAGCGGCTTCACCCAGCTTCGAATCTCGGAGGCCTGGGAGCTCTTCGGCGAGGCCAATGGTGCTGCGAGCATCGATGAGATGCGTTACAGCGTCGGGCGTTACCGCAAGCAGGCGATTGGTTCCGGAGAGGATCCGACCATCGGCTGCATATTCGTTCGTGACGTCACCTTCTTTCACGATGCGTCGACCGTCGACCCACCGCCAGCATTCGCGTCGAACGTCGTGCAGGGCAAGACCTACAACCTGGCTGATGCCGAGGTAGCGGGATACTTCGATCTGCTGATGCACCGGTTGATCGGGACGTCAGCCGAGGTGGATCTGAACGGACCCTGGCATCGTCCTGGTCCCGTCTATGGGGATCCCCGATTGGTGCCCCAGCGGCTGGGGCGGCAGTCATTCAAGGCGGTGGTTCTGGGGGCCTACGGCCGGCGCTGCGCCATCACCGGCAACAAGGTCCAGCCTGTGCTGCAGGCCGCGCACATCCGTCCGCTTCCGATGGGTGGCGAGCATCGGCTTGACAACGGCCTGCTACTCAAGTCGGACGTGCACATCCTTTTCGACCGGGGCTATCTGGGCGTCGATCCGAAACATCGGCTCATGGTCAGTCCTCGGCTTCGGAGCGAGTTCGGCAATGGCGAGCAGTTCTATGCGAAGGCGGGCGAGCAGATCGCCCTTCCGGAGCGGCGCAGCGATCGACCGCGTGCCGAATTCCTGGAATGGCATCTCGACACTGTGTACAAAGCGGCTTGATCGCAGTGCCCCTGTTCGCAAACCCTGACCATCCTCGCCGTCAGTCACCCCGCCCATGATCATTTTCTGGTGAGTGGTCGTCAGGGTGCCGAACTGCCGAGCACCGAGTGATCATGGACTGGGATGGGAGGGCGGCGGGGCGGGGCTGGGGCGGCTTTGCTGGGGTGGGATCGGGGGCGGGGCCGGCGGGTCGGTGGGGTGTTGAGAGTGGTGGTGGAGGAGTTCGCTGATCCAGCGGGCTGCCTCCCTCTGTGCGGTGAGCATGTGTTGGCGGGCGTCGGCGACGTCCTCGTCTTCGGCGTCGACGTGTTCGCCGAGGATCGCGGCCCAGCGCCGGCTCAGCTCCTGGGCGTAGGTGGCTTTTCGCAGCTGCTCGTCGAACTGGTACTCCAGCTTCATCAGCCGGTCGACGTGCGGCTGGAACGTCGGCATGATCCGCTCGTCGAGCCGTACGGTGGCATCGGGTTGGCAGGTGATGACGATGTCGCCCCGCTGATAGTCCCACGTGGGGTCGTCGGCGAGCGCCCGCTGCAAGGCCAACTCCAGGTCCGCTGCCCGGTGCGGAGGTAGGTCTCGGGCGGCGTCTGCGGCGAGCCGGGTCAGCCGCTGGACCGCGTTCGGCTGGAAGTACTGCACGTACCAGCTCAACACCTCGGACCGGAGGCTCGACGGCGACGACCAGGCGAACGTGGCGCGGATGTAGAACGAGTACACGTAGCCGCGGGCAGGGACCACGATCAGCCGGGGCACGTCGCGCTGTTCGACGAGCGGACCGGACGGAGACGGGTCGGCGCCCAGCCCCACGGGTGCCTCATCCTGGAGCGCCGCGACCAGTCGATCCCAGGTCCGTGCCCACCAACGCCAACTGCGGACACTCACGTCCCGGGTGATGGTCAGCCCGCGGATGCCCCGATGCCTCCACCGATCCGCCGGCCTCGGCCGCCCATCGGGGGTGTCTGTCATGGCACCCCTCCATGGTCACGGATCCGCGTTTCACGCTAACAACCCGTGACCGATATGCCCGCCGCCACGCCGTTGAGAGCGCACGCCGACGGATCACCACCGAGCCGCTCGTGGAGGAACAGGACCGGCTGGCCCTGGCCGCCGGGGTGACCAGCGACGTGGCCACCCTGGGCGCGGCTGCCGCCACCCTGCTGGCCGGCGGGTCACCGGTGGGTACCGGTCCCGGCGTGCCAGCGTTGGCGACCGGCGAGCTGCTGCCCGGCTGGTACGACGACTGGGTGCTGACCGAACGGGAGCGGCTGCGCCAGACGCAGCTGTACGCGCTGGAGGCCCTCGCCGAGCGGCTCACCGCCCAGGGCCGGTTCAGCGAGGCCGTGCAGGTCGCGTTGACCGCCGTGCAGTTGGAGCCGCTACAGGAGAGCGCCACTCGGACGCTGATCGCCGTGCACCTGGCGGAGCGCAACATCAACGAGGCGATGCGCCGGTTCGAGCTGTTCCGCGCCGACCTGAGCCGGGAGCTGGGGGTAGCGCCGACGCCGTGGCTGGAGCACCTGGTGCGGGCCGGCATGGCCGGTGGCTAGCGGGCTCTTTCGTCCCATCTGGAGCAAACCCACCGTAATGCGAGAGGTTTCTTCGGAGATCTGAGATCTTGTCGCGGAACCCGGTCGGGTGATGCCCCCGGCCTGGTCAGTTCGGGTGGACGGGTTGGTCCAGGATCGCGCTGAACCGCTCCTCGGCCAGGTCGAGCTGGCCGAAGATGTGCCGCTTCACCGCCGGCGACAGCGGCGTGTCCGGTCGGGCGATCAGCTCCCGGAAGAGCGGCACCAGCGGCCGGTACTTGCGGGCCGATGAGACGACCTTCGGCCCGACCGTGTGGATCACCCCGACGCCGTTGTCGGTGAAGTCGGAAACCTTGATCACCCGGGCCCACGGCTCCCGGTCCAGGCTGACCGCCAGGTGCTCGCGGTACTGCACGTTCCGGTCGCGCTGCGGGTCGTACGCCGGGTTGGTGACGGCGGCGACCAGGGTGGCCACCCGCGGCCCGAACCGGCTGGCCAAAGCGGCCAGCGCGGCGCTGGTCGGGTCGGTGCCCACGTCACCGCCGGCCAGGTCGGCCGGGTGGTCCTCGACGGCGTCGTGCAGCAGGCCGGCGACGATCACGTCCACATCGCGTACCTGGTAGTGGTGCATCAACCGGATGGCCACCCGCAGCAGGTGGTTGAGGTACGGCTCGCGGACCCGCCGGTCGTCACGGTGCAGGTCGGCGGCCAGGTCGAGCGCAGCGGTCAGCCGGGCCCGGGCGTGGTCGTCGAACTGCAGGACCTCCAACCGGAAGCGCTCCAGCAGGCCCGGTTCGCCGTGGATCTCGGTGATCGCGTGCATCGGCATGCTGCCCAGGTGCGGCGGGAAGTCCATGCGTCACTTATAGCCGATCTTCACCATGTCGATGGCCCCGTGCGTCGCCGACCCGACCGCACGGGACCGGGCCGAACGCCGTCACGGCGTTCGGCCCGGTCGTGGGAACGATGGTGGGCCGGTTGCTCAGATCGGCAGCCGATCGGCGCCGGCGAGCGGCCCGACCAGGAGCGGGACCAGCGGTGCCGGCAGGACCGGGTCGCGGCGCAGGGTCGGCGTCCAGCCGGCGTCGGCCCCCAGGTCGGGCTCGTGCACCGCGTTGTACGCCGCCAGCAGGTCGACCGGTCGCGCCGGACCGCCGCCCCGGCGGACCCAGGTGCCCCGCTCGGTGAGCGCGGTGCCGCCCCAGTCGTAGAGCAGGTCGGCCGGGTCGACCGCCGCGTCCAGGGTGAAGAAGTTGTTCTGCGCGTACAACGCGGACTGCACGCCGACGCCGAGCGCGTACTGGAAGTCGGCGCCGCCGAGTCGGTAGTGGTTGTTGTAGACGTCGACCTGGCCGAAGCGCACCCGGGGCAGCCGTTGCAGGACACCGTCGAAGAGGTTGTGGTGCAGGGTGACCTTCAGCCGCCCCACGTCCGGGCCGACGGTGTTGGACGAGCCGATCAGCATCAGCTTGTCGCGTCCGGTGAAGCGGTTCCAGGAGGCGGTGACCAGGCTGGCGGTGTGCGTGACGTCCAGCGACCCGTCGTGCACCTGGTACGGCCGTCCGAAGTAGGTCGGTTGGGCGCTGTCCGGGTTGTCGCCGTCGGTGAAGGTGTTGTGGTCGACCCAGACGTGCTCGCTGCGGCGTACCGAGATCTGGTCGTACTGGCTGTTCCAGTTGCCGGCCTCGCCGTCGGTCGGGGACCAGGCGGGGAAGCAGTCCCGGGTGTCGACGAAGATCACGTTGCGGACGATGACGTTCGACGCTCGGTCGATCATGAGGGTGAGCCCGCTCAGCCGGGCGCCGGGTAGCCCGACGATGGTGGTGTTGGGGCCGACGTTGATCTGGGTCTGCCGGGTCTGGTTGGCCACCGAGCGCACCCGGGCCTCCTCCAGCGGCCCGGCCGGCGCCACCCGACCCCACACCGCCGGGTCGTACGCGGCCAGGTAGGCGTCCAGCCGGTACGCCGGGTCGGCCAGGTCGCCGCAGCTCAGCGGCGTGCCGTCCGGTCCCTCGAAGCCGTCGACGGCACCGTCCACGTAGATCAGCTTCGGGGTGGCGTCGGTCGCGTTGCTGGCGTTGTCGCCGCCCAGCGCGGCGACCAGTTCGGCCCGGCTGCGGACCACCCGGGTCCGCTCGGGGGTCGCCGCCGATCCGCCGCTGGTCCCGGCGCCCTCGGCCGCCCAGCCGTCCCTCCCGGGCAGCGCCTGCCGACCGAGGTGGCGGGCCGACCAGGAGAGCCGGTCGGCGGCCGGCGAGTCCGGGCCGGTGACAGCGGCGGCCGGTGAGTCTGGGCGGGGCGCGGCGCCGGCCGGTGCGGCAACAAGCAGGAGGGCGATCACCGTAGCGCCGGTGAGGATTCTGCGCATCGATTCTTCCCGTTCGCTGGTGGTGATTCGGCAGTCACCAGGAACGGTAGGTTCGATGTTTTATGAGAGTCAATATGTATTGTGTGCAGGAATGTTGCAGTTGTCCGGCTCGACCGGCATTGCCCCGACCTCACCGGTCGAGGAATCGGGGGATCTGTCCGATGTGGCCCGCAGGAGTCCGGGCGGTGTTTGCACTCCGGTTGCCGTCGCCCCCTAATCCGAAAACTGAGGGTGGGTGGGCGCGCGGCAGCGTCCGGCGGAGCCGGACTCGGTGTGGTGGTGCGGTCAGGCTGCGGTGGGTAGGTGGGTGCGTTCGGCGGTGACGGTGTAGCCGAGGGCTTCGAGTTGTCGGATGTGGTTGCGGGCGCGTCGTTCGGGGTTGACGCGGGTGTCGTAGAAGTCGGCGCCGAGGTCGTGGAATGTGGCCTCGGGGTCGTGGAGAAGGTGCCAGATGATGATGAGGGTGGATCGGCCGACTGCGACGATGGCGCGTTTGGCGCCGCGTCGGCGGGCGATGCGGCGATAGCGCTCGCCGAGGAAGGTGGGGGTGCGGGCGGCGCTGACGGCGATCTGGCCGAGGACGCGGGCCAGGTAGGGGTTGCCGTGGCTGGTGGAGCCGCTGCCTTTCTTGCGGCCTGCGGATTCTTTCACGGTGGGTGAGAACCGGGCCCATGAGGTCAGGTGGGCCGGGGTTGGGAAACGGCTCATGTCCACGCCGATTTCCGCGATGATCGCCCGCGCGGCCACCGGTCCCACGCCGGGGATGTGCTCAAGCCGGCTGGCCGCCTGCGCGAAAGGGGCGATGCAGACCTCGATCTGCGTGTCGACGTCGGCGATGTCGGCCTCGATCGCGTCGACGCGGGTGAGCATCTTGCTCAGCAGGAACGCGTGATGGTCGGTGAACCGACCGACGAACGCCTCTTCCAACATGCTGATCTTGCGGCGGAGGCTGGACCGGGCCAGTTGCGCGAGCTGGCGCGGGTCGCGTTCACCGGCGATCAACGCCGCCATCATGGCCCGCCCGGAAGTGCCGAAGATGTCGGAGGCGACCACGGACAGCTTGATCTGCGCGTCTTCGAGGAGCTTCTCGGCCCGGTTCTTCTCCGCTGTCTGCGCGGCGACGAGATCGACTCGATAGCGGGTCAGGTCGCGCAGCATCCGAATCTGCGGCGGCGGCACGAAACTCGGCCGCAGCATCTGCCGCTCGGCGACCTTACACAGCCACACCGCGTCCAACCGATCGGTCTTGGGTCGTCCCGGCAGGTGTTTGACATCGCGGGCGTTGACCAGCCACGTCTCGAACCCGGCTGCTTCCAGCAGATAGAACGCCGGCTTCCAGTAGTCGCTGGTCGCCTCCATCACCACCCGGGTCACACCCAAGCTGCGCAGCCGCTCGGCCATCCGCCCCAGCGACCGGGTCATCGTCGAGAAGGTCTCGACCTCCTGCACCCGCCGACCCGGTCTGTCCGGGTGGGGCAGCCGCACACAACACACGAGCGAGGACTTACCGATATCCAGCGCGGCGATCCGCTCGATGATCTCCTCGCGCTCCTGAGTCTCCTCCAACACGTGACCCTCCCTGCCCGCGCCGAACCCGCCAACGGCGTCGCCCGCGGTGACCACAGAGGGACAGCGAATCTAATCCTCGTGCTCGAAGCAACAGTGAAGGGCCCATCAGCGTGGCCACCAGCATCCGACTAACCCACGGCCTGAACCGAACCAAGGAGGCGACGACGTCAGCGGGCGACCCCACCACGGCACCACCAACCACCGGCACAGCGCAACAGGCGAGAACAGTTTTCAGCCCGGAACGGGCCACCCAACAGGGAGACGGAGACTAACCCGCCAGCTCCGCGCGGTACACCGGGGTCGCCCACGGCACCGCCAGCTCGCTCGGCAGCGCCCCCCGTTCGGCCGTCCGGCGCAGTACATCGGCGATTCCCCGCAGGTGGCGTACCCGATCTCCGCCCTCGCCCACGTCGGCGACCAGGTCGCCGTCGAGCAACCGGGGCTCCGGCGCGGCCCGCAACGCGTCCAGCAGCGCGGTGAACGGCGCGGTACAGGCCAGCGGGGCGATCAGCGGCACCCCGTCCGGGTCGGCCCGGTGCGCGAGCAGGTTCTCCAGCAGGCCCCGCCGCCCCGGGACCCGGCGGGTCACCACGTCCCCAGGCAGCCGCAGCCGGTCCGTCGGATACTCCAGCACCGCCCGCCCCGTTGTGCCGGTCACCACCACCTCGCCCGCCACGAACTCCTCGGCGGCCAGGGTCACCGCCGCCAGCACCGGCGGACCGGCGCGGAACCGGACCCGCAGCACCGCGGTGTCCTCCACCTCGATCGGTCGGACCCGGTAGCGCTCCACCTCGATCGCCGTCGGCCACGGCGACGCACCGCCCAGCACCTCGGCGACCGCCAGGCACTGCATCACCGCGTGCGCGAGCGGGTTGGCCAGCGCGCCGTCCAGTACCGGTCGGCCGTCCAGGGTCCGTTTACCGGCCCACGGGGACCGGACGTAGTAGGCGTCCGGCCGTTGCCAGGCGGCGACCGTCGCGATGCCGGTGACCGTGCCCACCCGGCCGGCGGCCAGCGCGTCGGTCAGCGCGGTCAACGCCGCCGAACCGAGCGCCTGGAAGCCGACCTGGGCCACCCGGCCGGTGGCCGCCAACGCCCGGGTCAGCTCCTCGTGCTCGGCCAGCGACAGCACCGGCGGCTTCTCCAGCAGCAGGTCCGCGCCAGCGGCCAGGGCGTCCCGGGCGATCGGCAGGTGGGTGTGCGGCGGGGTGCAGATCACCACCACCTCCGGCTGCGCGGCGGCGAGCATCGCCTGGTGCTCGGTGAACACCCCGACTCCGGGCGGCACCGGCGCCGCCGGCTCGTCCTCCACCGGCCGGACGTCGACCAGGGCCACCAGCCGCAGCCGTCCGGCGGCGTGCAGTGGCGCGATCACCCGCCGGTGCCACCGGCCGTGCCCGTTCGCTCCGATCACCGCCACCCGGGTCGGCGGCGTGTGCCCGTTCACCGGGCACCAACCAACGTCGCCCCGTTGACCGGGGCACCAACCCGCGTCGGCGCGTTGGCCGGGCCGCAAGCCAGCGTCGGCCCGTTCACCGGGCACCGGCCAGCGTCGCCTCGACGCCGTGTCGCTCCAGCGCGGTCAGCCAGGCGGTCACCTCGGCCCGAACCTCGTCGTCCCCGGCCACCTCGGCAGGGATGACCTCGCGCAGCGCGAAGACCGCGTCGACCACGCCGGCCGGGCTCTGCGTGCCGGCGTCCAGCGCGGCCCGGATCGCCCCAGCGAGGGGATCCTGCAACGGCAGCGGCCGGCCGTCGTCGGCCTGGCCCAGCACGAAGCGCAACCAGGCGGCCACCACCAGCGCGCCCCAGCGGGCGGACCTGCCGGACGCACGCAGGTCGGCGATGGTGTGCAGGATCCGTTGCGGCAGCTTCTGTGAGCCGTCCATCGCCACCTGCAGGGTGCGGTGCCGGATCGCCGGGTTGCCGAACCGAGCGAGGACCTGCTCGCCGTAGTCGACCACCCGTACCCCGTCCGGCGGGGTGAAGCTTGCCGCCACGTCCTCGGCGATCAGCCGGCGCAGTACATCGGTCAGGTGCGGGATCTCCAGCGCGTCGGCGATTGTCTCACGCCCGGCCAGCGCGCCCAGGTACGCCGCGGCCGAGTGCACGCCGTTGAGGGTGCGCAGCTTCAACCGCTCCCAGGGACCGGCGTCGTCGGTGAGCACCGCCCCGGCGTGCTCCCAGCCCGGCCGGCCGCCGGGGAAGTCGTCCTCGATCACCCACTGCGCGTACGGCTCGGCGGCCACCGCGGCCAGGTCGGTCACGCCGAGCGCCCGGCGTGCCGCCTCGATCGTCTCCGGGGTGCTGGCCGGCACGATCCGGTCCACCATGGTGCCGGGGCAGGTGACGTTGCCGGTCACCCAGTCGAGCAGCCCGGCGTGTACCCCGGCGGCCCGGCCGACGGCCTGGTCGACCAGGCCGCGTAACCGCCGGCCGTTGGCCGGCAAGTTGTCGCAGCTGACCAGCGCCACCGGCCCGGCGTCCGCCGCGGCCCGGGCGGCCAGCCCGCGCAGCAGCAGCCCCGGCACGGTGGTCGGGGGCCGGCCGCCGGCCAGGTCCGCGGCGAGCGCCGAATCGGGGCACAACTGGCCGGTCACCGGGTCGAGCTGGTACGCCTTCTCGGTGACGGTCAGCGTCACCACCCGCACCGCCGGATCGGCGAGCAGCGCCACCACGGCGTCCGGGTCGCTGGCCGCGTGCCGTACCCCGCTCAGCGCGCCCACCACCCGGGTGGCGCTACCGGCGGCGGAGAGGGTGCTGACGCTGAACAGGTTGTCCTGCGCGGCGAGCGCCTCGACGAGGGCGGTGCTGCGCGGGGCGACCGCCACGATGCCCCAGTCGCCGCCGGCCGCACCGACCGCGGCCTCGGTGTAGACGGCCTGGTGCGCCCGGTGGAACGCACCGAGCCCGAGGTGGACGATGCCGGCCTGCACGGTGCCCGGCCGGACCAGCGGTCGAGCCTCGGCGGGCAGTTGACGCAGCATGCCCAGGCCGAGTCGGGAGGCGCCGACGGTCACCGCCATGCCGGGCCGTCCGGGAAGCGGAACTCGGCGATCGACGCGGGCTTCATGGTGGCGCTGTAGCCGGGCCGCTCGGGCAGCAGGTAACGGCCGCCCCGGGTACGTACCGGGTCGACGAAGTGCTCGTGCAGGTGGTCGACGTACTCGACCATCCGCCCGTCCAGGCCGGTGCCGACCCGCAGGTAGTCGAAGATCGCCAGATGCTGGACGTACTCGCAGAGGCCGACGCCGCCGGCGTGCGGGCAGACCGGCACCCCGAACTTGGCCGCCAGCAGCAGCTCCGCGAGGACCTCGTTGACGCCGCCGACCCGGCACGCGTCGATCTGCATCACGCCGATCGCCTCGGCCTGGAGCAGTTGCTTGAAGATCACCCGGTTGGCGGCCACCTCACCGGTGGCCACCCGGCACCGCCCGTCGGTCAGCTCGGTGACCGCGCGGGCGATCCGGGCGTGCCCGAGGATGTCGTCGGCGTGCGTCGGCTCCTCGATCCAGTACGGGTCCACCTCGGCCAGCTCGGTCATCGCGGTGATCGCCTCGTCGACGTCCCAGACCTGGTTGGCGTCCATCATGAGTAGCGCGTCCGGGCCGATCTCGGCCCGGATGATCCGGGCCCGGCGCAGGTCGTCGGCGAGTGGGCCGCCGACCTTCATCTTCATCGCCCGCCAGCCGTCGTCGTACGCCTGCCGGGTCAACGCCCGCACCTTGTCGTCGGGGTAGCCGAGCCACCCGACCGAGGTGGTGTACGAAGGGAAACCACTTTCCGTGAGCTCCGCGAGCCTGCCATCCCCTCCGATCAATCCCTTGTCCAGGATGGCGGCGGCCTCGTCCGGGGTGAGCGCGTCGGTGATGTGCCGGAAGTCGATGCTGGCGACCAGCTCGTCGGTGGGCAGTTCGGCGAGGAACCGCCACATCGGCTTGCCGGCCAGGGTGGCCCGTAGGTCCCAGACCGCGTTGACCAGCGCGCCGGTCGCCATGTGGATGACGCCCTTCTCGGGGCCCAACCAACGCAGCTGCACGTCGGCGCTGAGCGATCGCCAGAACGCCACCGGCTCGGCAGCGATCTCCTCGACCGTGCGGCCCTGCACGTGATGGGCCAGTGCACGGACCGCCGCGCAGGTGATCTCGTTGCCCCGGCCGTTGGTGAAGGTGAACCCGGCGCCGGTCGGCCCGGCATCGGTGCCCAGCTCCACGTATGTCGCCGAGTAGTCGCCCCGGTTGATCGCGTCGGAGCCGTCGCCCCGAGCGGCGGTCGGGAACCGCACGTCGTGCACCTCGACGGAGGTGATGGTGACCGTCACCGCTGTTGTTCCTTCCCAAAGTTGAAGACCCGCTTCGGCAGCCGGTACGCCAGGTCGACGATGGTCTCGGCCGCCTCGTCCATGGGCAGCCGGTGCTCGGCGACCAGCCGGGCCAGGAAGCCGGCGTCCACCCGACGGGCCACGTCGTGGCGGACCGGGATGGAGCAGAACGCCCGGGTGTCGTCGACGAACCCGGTGGTGTTGTAGAAGCCGGCGCTCTCGGTGACCGTCTCCCGGAATCGGCGCAGCACCTCGGGGGAGTCCAGGAACCACCAGGGCGCGCCGAGCAGCAGCGCGGCGTAACCGCCGGCCAGCGGCGCCAGCTCGCGGGTGAAGGTGTCCTCGTCGAGGGTGTAGAGCACCACCCGCAGCCGGGGGTCGTTGCCGTAACGGTCGAGCAGCGGGGCGAGCGCGTGCACGTACTCGGTGGCCTGCGGGATATCGCCGCCGACGTCGCGGCCGTGCCGGGCGTGCAGCCAGCGGTTGTGGTTGCGCACCGCGCCGGGGTGCAACTGCATGACCAGGCCGTCGTCGAGTGACATCCGGGCGAACTCCACCAGCATGTGCGCCCGGAACGCCTCCGCGTCGGCCGGGTCTGCCTCGCCGCGCCGGCCCCGGTCGTACAGCCGCGCGGCCTCCTCCGGAGCCAGGTCCAGGGTGCGCGCGGTGGGGTGACCGTGGTCGGAGGAGGTCGCCCCGGCGGCGATGAACGCGGCCCGGCGGGCCCGCAGCGCGGCCAGGTAGCCGGTATACGTGCCGGTGTCCTCGCCGGCCAGCTCGCCCAGTCGCTCCACATTGGTCGACCAGCCCTCGAACTCCATGTCCACCACGTCGTCCGGACGGAAGGTGGTGACCACCCGGCCGCCCGGCCCACCCCAGCCGTCGGCGGCGAGCTTGGCGTGCTGACCGAGGTCGTCCAGCGGCGACTCGGTGGTGGCCAGCACCTCGATGCCGAACCGTTCGAACAGCGCCCGGGGCCGGAAGTCCGGCTCGGCGAGCCGGGCAGACAGTTCGTCGTAGAGGGTGTCGGCGGTGGCCGGGCTCAGCGGGGTGTGCGCCCCGAACACGGTGCGGAACGTCTGCTCCAGCCAGAGCCGCGACGGGGTGCCCCGGAACAGGTGCCAGTGCGCGGCGAAGCGCCGCCAGATGACCCGGCCGTCGGTCTCCACCGGGCTGCCGTCGCGGGTGGGAACGCCCAGCTCCGCCGGGGGTACGCCCTGGCTGAGCAGCATCCGGGTCAGGTAGTGGTCAGGCACGATGAGCAGTTGCGCCGGGTCCGGAAAGGGCTGGTCCTCGGCGAGCAGGGCCGGGTCGACGTGCCCGTGCGGCGAGATGATGGGTTGCTCGGCGGCCAGCGCGTACAGCTCCCGGGCCAGCGCGCGCTGGCCGGGCTCGGGTGGCAGGAGCAGGTCGGTGTGGTCGAACGTCGACACGGGGCTGGGCTCCTCGTCGGGTGGGTCAGCGGGGGGTGAGCAGGTCGGCGACCCGGACCGGTTGGCCGGTCTCGAAGGACCGGTTGGCGGCCAGGCCGGTGAGCAGGGCCAGGGCGCCGTCGTCGGCGGTCGCGGCGCGGTCCAGCGGGTCGGGGTGGCCACCGAAGAGCACGTCGGTCATCCGGGCGTCCGCGCCGCCGTGACCGTGCCGGGTGCGACCCTCGACCGGGATCTGCCGGGGCGGGGCCCAGAACGGGCGCAGAGTGAGCGTCGCGCCGCCGCCCTCGGCGGGCGCCTCGGTGCCGTGCAGCGCGGCGCCCTTGACCGCGCCGGCGGTGCCTCGGTCGACGAAGTCGTTCTCGGTGACCTCCAGCTCCAGCCGGCCCCGGCTGCCGTTGACCATCACCCGGTAGCCCTCCCAGGGGGCGTACGCGGTGAGGTGGTAGGTCATCGTGGCGCCGGTGGAGTAGCGGGCGAGCACCGCCATGTCGTCCTCGATGCTCACTCCCGGGGCGAAGACGTTGCGGTCGCGCTGGTAGCCGTCCTCGGCCTCGCCGTCGAGGTACAACTCGCGCAGCCGGGGGTGCGCGTCGAGTCGCAGCGCGAACGGGTCGTCGACGGCGGCGGGGGAGCCGTGCGCCCGTTCGTAGTCGCGGGCGTAGCCGTGCCGGCGGCCGGTGTCGCCGTAGAAGAACAGCCGCCCGGCCGCGTACACCTCGACCGGGGTGGCGGCCAGCCACCAGTTGACCAGGTCGAAGTGGTGGCTGGCCTTGTGCACCATCAGCCCGCCGGAGGTGGCCTTGTCCCGGTGCCAGCGCCGGAAGTAGTCGGCGCCGTGCCGCACGTCGAGCAGCCACTCGAAGTGCACCGAGCCGATCTCGCCGACCGCGCCTTCGGCGAGCAGCCGGCGGACCTGCTCGTGCAGGGGGTTGTAGCGGTAGTTGAAGGCGACCGTCACCCGGCCGCCGATCTCCGTCACGGCGTCCAGGATCCGCCGGCAGCGCGGCGCGTCCACGGTCATCGGCTTCTCGGTGACGACCTCCCGGCCGGCGCGCAGCGCGGCCACCACGTACTCGTCGTGGGTGACGTCGACGCTGGTCACCAGGACGACGTCGACGCGCTCCTTGTCCAGCATCGCCAGGAAGTCGCCGGCCGGGTAGGTGGCCACCGGCCGGTGCCCCAGCTCGGTCAGCCAGCGGTTGTGCGCGTCCATCCTGGCCTGGTTGACGTCGGCGAAGGCGACCAGCTCGGTGGAGTTGGCGTGGTCGAGCACCAGTGCCCGGACGAACATCTCTGCCCGCGCGCCGGCGCCCACGACGGCGTACCGGACCCGGCCGTCGGCACTCGGTGACATTCGGTCGCCTCCCCGGGTGATCCTGCAAAGGTTTGCAGTGAAGTAATCATGCTCGATCTGATCGCGTCAACGAGGGCGGCACAATCGGCGGTAAATGTCAGTGTTTGCGGAGCTGCGGGTCGCCAGTAGGAGCGCTGACGCAACAGAACCGTAATCGTCCACCGTTGACACTGGCGCAACCGTTTGCATTAATTGGCCCCACCCACGTGACCGCCGCCACATCGGACGAAGGGGCCGCCGTGCCAGTCACCATCCGGGACGTCGCCCGTGCCTCCGGGGTGCACATCTCGACCGTGTCCCGCACCTTCTCCGCTCCGCACCTGGTCAACCCGGAGACCCGGGTACGGGTGCTGGCCTGCGCGGAGGACCTGGGCTACCGGCCGAACCGGGCCGCTCGGGCCCTGATCACCGGGCGGACGCACAACATCGGGCTGATCATCGCGGACATCGCGAACCCGTTCTTCCCGCCGCTGATCAAGGCGGCGGAGAGCCAGGCACGGCACCGCGACTACCACGTCTTCGTGGCCGACACCAACGAGGACCCGACCACCGAGGAGGAGTTGGTCCACGCGCTGGCCAAGCAGGTGGACGGGGTGCTGCTGTGCAGCCCGCGGATGAGCAACAGCCTGATCGAGCAGCTCAGCCGCGAGGTCCCGCTGGTGGTGGTGAACCGCCAGGTGACCGGCCTGCCCTGCGTGCTGATGGACGTCGGGCAGGGCGCCCGGGCGGCGATCGAGCACCTGATCGGCCTGGGCCACAGCCGCATCGCGCTCCTCGGCGGGCCACGCAGTTCGTGGACCAACCGGGAGATGCGCCGGGCCGCCGCCACGGCCGCCCGGGCTGGCGGCGCGGAGTTGACCCTGCTCGGCCCGAACGCGCCCACCGAGACGGGTGGGTCCGCCGTCGCCGAGCAGGTGCGCCGCAGCGGGGTGTCGGCCGTGCTCGCCTACAACGACCTGATGGCGATCGGCCTCATCGAGGGGCTGGACGCGCTCGGGGTCCGGGTGCCGCAGGAGGTGAGTGTCGTCGGGGTCGACGACATCGCCCTGAGCCGGCTCACCCGCCCCAAACTGACGACGGTGGCCACACCCACCGCGGCCGCCGGCCGGACGGCCGTCGACATGCTGCTGCAACAGGACACCGAGTCACCGCGCGGCGCGCGGGGGCTCGGTGCCGGCACGGCGCTCGGCGTCCGTCGTACCACCGCACAGGTAATGCTCCAGACCGAACTGGTCATCCGCGACTCGACCGGCCCGGGCCCGCAGGCCCGACCGGTACGTCCCCTGGCCGCGCCGCAGAGCCCGGACCCGCATTGCCCTGCGGGCCCGGGCACCCCGACCGCGGCCACCGGTGACGCCGTCGCCTCCTAATGCCGAGGAGTGAGCGCACATGCACCCCGCAACGCCCCCCACCGCCAGCGCGTCCGTCGGGCGCACCCACCGTACCCCGCTGCCCCGGCGGCGGCTGCTGCGCGGCCTGCTCGCCGCGACGGTCGCCGCACCGCTCCTGTTCGGCGCCGCCGCCTGCGGCGGAGACGACGAATCCGCCGATCCCAACGCCCCGGTCAAGCTGTCCATCTTCTGGTGGGGCGGCGACGCCCGGGCCAAGTTGACCGAGGACGCCCTGGCCCTCTACACCAAGAAGCACCCGAACGTGACCTTCGAGAAGACCTGGCAGGCCAACCAGGGCTACTTCGACAAGCTGGCCACGCTCACCGCCGGCGGCAACCCGCCAGACCTTTTCCAGATCGACGACAACTACCTGGCCGAGTACGCGGCCCGCAGCACCACGCTGGACCTCACCTCCTACCAGGAGTCCGGCAAGCTGGACACGTCCAAGTTCCCCAAGAGCCTCTGGCAGTACGGCGTGGTCGACGGCAAGCTCGCCGGCCTGGCCGCCGGGGAGAACACCCAGGGCCTGGTCTACAACAAGACGCTGCTGGCCAAGCACAGCCTGCCCGAGCCGACCACCGGGATGACCTGGGAGCAGCACATCGCCTGGGCCGAGGAGGTGTCGAAGAAGGCCGGCGTGCCCGGCACCCAGGACCCGAGCGCCGACTACAAGGCGTTCTGGGTCTGGCTGCGCCAGCAGGGCAAGGACCTCTACAAGGGCAAGGAACTGGGCTTCACCGCCGAGGACGTGACCAAGTGGTTCGAGCTGTGGAAGGGCGCCCGGGACCGTAAGGCGACGCCGACCGCCGACGTCATCCACGAGGGCAACTCCAGCGACATCACCAAGCAGTTGGTGGTCACCGGCAAGTCGGCGACCTCCTGGGTCTGGGCCAACCAGATGCCGGACCTGAAGAAGAACACCAAGGACGATCTGGGCGTGGTCGCCTACCCCGGTGACCCGAGCGCGCAGTGGGCCCGGGCCTCGATGTACTGGTCGGTGTTCAAGGGCACCAAGCACAAGGACGTCGCCGTCGACGTGATCAACTTCCTGAACAACGACCAGGAGGCGGTCAAGCTGCTCGGCACCGACCGGGGCCTGCCGTCCAACCAGGACCTGCGCCGGGTGGTCAGCGACGACACCACCGACCCGGCGATGAAGCAGTCCATCGCCGTCGAGGCGGAGCTGACCCAGAAGTTCGGCGAGTCCCCGCAGGTGCCGATCAAGGGGCACAGCAAGGTCCGCTCGGAGCTGATCAAGGCCGCCGAGAACGCCCAGTACGGCCGGGGCACCCCCGCCGCGGCAGCCGCCCAGTTCATCGAGGCGTGCAAGTCCGCCATCGCCTGACCGCCCCACCAGGCGAGGAGAGGAGCTGTTCGTGGCGTTGACCACGGCACCCGACCCGACCCGACCTGGCCCCGGATCCGTCCGGGCCCACGCCGACCGGCGCGGGCCCGGACGCCTCCGGCACAGCGAAGGTCTGGCGGGGTACGTCTTCCTGTCGCCGTGGCTCATCGGTCTGATGGGTGTCACGGCGATCCCCATGCTGTTGTCGCTCTACCTGAGCTTCACCGACTACGACATCCTCACCCCCTTCTCCGAGGTGCAGTGGGTGGGGCTGGCCAACTACGAGCGGATGTTCACCGCCGACCCGTCGTACTGGCACTCGGTGCGCGTCACCCTGACCTTCGCGCTGGTCGCCGTGCCGCTGAAGTTGGCCGCGGCACTCGGCGTGGCGCTGCTGCTCAACCGCGCCTGGCGCGGGGTCGGGTTGTTCCGCGGGCTGTTCTACCTGCCGTCGCTGCTCGGCGGCAGCGTCGCGCTGGCCATCGTCTGGGTCAACATGTTCAACCGCGACGGCGCGTTCAACTCGCTGCTGAGCCTCTTCGGCATCCAGGGCAAGCCGTGGGTCAACGACCCGGACTGGGCCCTGGAGACGCTGATGGTGCTGGCCATCTGGCAGTTCGGCGCACCGATGGTGATCTTCCTGGCCGGCCTGAAGCAGGTGCCCACCGAGCTGTACGAGGCCGCGTCGGTCGACGGTGCCGGGCGCTTCCGCCAGTTCCGCAACGTCACCCTGCCGATGCTCTCCCCGATCATCTTCTTCAACCTGGTGCTGGAGACGATCAACGGCTTCCAGGGCTTCACCGCCGCGTTCGTGCTCAGCAACGGCACCGGCGGTCCGGTCGACTCCACCCTGATGTACACGCTGAACCTCTACATCACCGGCTTCACCGACCTCGAGATGGGCTACGCGTCGGCCATGGCCTGGGTGTTCCTGCTCGCCATCGCGGTGATCACCGCGATCTTCTTCAGCACCGGGCGGTTCTGGGTGCACTACTCCGACGGGGAGGACCGGTGATGGTGGCGGTGACCCCGACGGCCAGCGTACCGACCGGGCCGGCGCCGACAGGGCGTCGGCGCACCGGCGGACGGTCGGCACTGCGACTGCTGATCCTGGTGGCGATCGTCGCCGTGGTGCTCTACCCGCTGATCTGGATGCTGGGCACCTCGGTGAAGTCCCAGGAGGAGATCGTCAACAACGTCGGGCTGCTGCCGGAGCGGTTCCCCCGGGCAACTACACCGCCGGGTGGTCCAACTTCGACGTCAGCTTCGGCCGGTTCTTCCTCAACAGCACGATCGTCAGCCTCCTCACCGTCGTCGGCAACGGGCTCTCCTGCCTGCTGGCCGCGTACGCCTTCGCCCGGCTGCGGTTCCGCCTGCGGGGCATGTGGTTCGCCGTCATGATCGGCACGCTGCTGCTGCCCCAACACGTGCTGATCGTGCCGCAGTACATCCTGTTCCGGACCCTCGGACTGGTCGGCGGGGACTGGCCCTACCTCCCGCTGCTCATCCCGCAGTTCCTGGCCACCGAGGCGTTCTTCGTCTTCCTGATGGTGCAGTTCATGCGGGGCGTCCCACGCGAGCTGGACGAGGCGGCCCGGATCGACGGCGCCGGCCCGTTCGGCATCTTCCGGCACATCATCCTGCCGCTGAGCCGACCCGCGCTGGTCACCACGGCGATCTTCTCGTTCATCTGGACCTGGAACGACTTCTTCCGGCAGCTGGTCTTCCTGTCCCAACTGGAGGACTACACCGTGCCGGTCGCGTTGACCCTGTTCATCGACTCGACCAGCCAGAGCGCGGTCGGGCCGATGTTCGCCATGTCGGTGCTGTCGCTGCTGCCGGTCTTCCTGTTCTTCGTCGCGTTCCAGCGGATGCTCGTCGAGGGGATCAACACCAGTGGTATCAAGGGCTGAGCCGCAGGACACCGGCGTTCGGCGGGACTGGCGCGACGTCGCCCGGGACGCGGCCGACCTGGCGCTGCTCGGCATCCTGCTGGTGCTGGCGGCGGCACCGCTGGTCACCGCCGCTGCAGCGGTCGGCACGGCCAGCGCGGCGGTGCACGACTGGACCCGTACCGGCAGTTGGCCGCCGGCGCGGGCCACCGTGGGTCGGTTCGGTCGCTCGGTGCTGCCCGGCGTGCCGGTCAGCCTGCTGGCGGTCGCCGTGGCCGGGCTGCTCGCCGCCGACCTGGCGGCCCTGGCCACCGGCCGGGTGCCGGGCGGCCCGCCCGCGCTGCTGCTGACCGCGCTGGTCACGGCCGGCCTGGCCGGGTGGGCCGGGCTGGTCGTCGTCGAGGTGGGCGGGAACGGGGGCGGGCGGTGGCGGGCGGCGGCCCGGTCCGCCGCCCGCGCCTGCCTCGACCAGCCCGCCCGCTGGGCCGCCCTCAGCGGGGTGACCGCGCTGGCCGGGCTGCTCGGCGTCCTGGTCACGCCGGTGGCGGTGCCGATCCTCGCCGGCTACACGGTGGCCGCCCTGTACGCCGTCGCCGGTCGCCGGTCGCTCCCTGCCCACCCGGAGCTGCCATGACCACCGAGCGTCCGTCCGGCCACAGCGCCACCGACCCCGGCCCAGCCACCACGACCGAGGAGCCGGCACGGCTGCTGGTCAACGGGACGGAGGTGGCCCGGTACGTGCTCGACCCGGAGCTGGACGTGCGGCACGGTCCCCGGCCGTACCTGCACCCGGTACGCACCCTGGGCGGCACGGTCGTCACCGACGCCCTGCCCGCCGACCACGTGTGGCACCTCGGCGCCTCCCTCGCCGTGCAGGACGTGAACGGCGCCAACCTCTGGGGCGGACGCACCTACGTCCGCGACGTCGGATACACCTGGCGCGACGACCACGGGGTCATCGCGCACGCCGGTCACGTCGAGCGGGCCTCGGACCGGTACGCGCACGACCTCCAGTGGCGTGACCGTGCCGGCCGGACGCTGCTGACCGAGCGGCGTCGGCTCGCCGCGTCGGCGGTGGCACCGGACGCCTGGCGGCTCGACCTGGACTCCGCCCTCACCGCCCCGGGCGATCGGGAGGTGCGCCTGGGCAGCCCGGCCACCAACGGTCGGCCTGGTGGGGCCGGCTACGGCGGGTTCTTCTGGCGGGCCGCCGCCGACGGCGACCCGGCGGTGTTCACCGCCGACGCCGAAGGGGAGGAGGCGGTCAACGGCAGTGCGGCGCCGTGGCTCGCGCTGACCGGCGTCGGGCCGGGCGGCGGGGCGTACACCCTGGTCTTCGCCGGTCTCGGGCGCGGCGACCGGTGGTTCGTGCGGACCGCGATGTACCCGGGGGTCTGCGTGGCGTTCGCGTTCGACCGGCCGGCCGTGGTCGTGGCCGGCGAGACCCGGCACGGCCGGTACCGGGTGTGGGTGGCCGACGGGACGCTCGACCGGAACCGGGCTGCGGCCCTGGTCGGGGCGGTGCCCTGAGGCCGATGTGCACGCCCGGGGCGCTGACGCCGAGTGGTCAGCGGGAGCGATCGGTCAGCTCGCGGACCGCCGCCTGATACGCGGCCTGGGTGTGGTAGGGCCAGTGCCGCTCGAGCGGGGGCGGCACGGTATCCGCCGGGTCGATGGTCAGGCTGCGGGGATCGCGGAGCCGGAGGTCGACGTCGTCTGCTGCCGGGTCGGCGCAGGACGGCGGTGCGTCCGAGGCCCCGGGGAAGATCGGCCCGCTGATCGGATCGGTGTCTCGCCACAGGTTCCGCCACCGCCACCCGATCCGCTCGCCCAGGTCGCAGAGCGTCTGCGGCCCCAGGTACGCCGGATAGAGCCGGGCGTAGGTGCGGCGTAGCGGCGAGCCGTAGGTCAGCAGCGAGACCCGGGACAGCACGGACGGCGGTAGTTGCAGGATGGTGGCGGCGGCGAGGACCGAGCCGTGACTGTGCCCGGAGAGGATCACCGGCCCGCGCGCGGCGAGCCCGGTGACCCGTTTCGCCAACTCCGGAACGGTGCGGGCGGCGTAGCTGGGCGGCGCGAACGGGTGGACCGTGCGGGGCCAGAAGGTGCCGAGGTCCCACAGCACCGCTACCACCCGGCGGGTCTGGGAAGACCGGTACGCGCGGAAACCGAGGACCATGAGGCAGATCACCAGCAGGCTGATCACCCACACACCCGCGTCGGTGACGTAGGCGGCGACCACCGCCGGCGCGCCACCGTGTCCGCCGAGCCGGGCCGCGAGCTGGGTGGGACCGATCCCGATCAGGTCCAGGGCGACGGTGACCAGCCCGAGCGACGCGATCACCAGGAACGCGATGAGTACCGGTCCCAGCTCCTCGGTGAACCGGGACCGGGCGATGGTCTCCCGGACCAGGCGTAGCCGGTTCTGCTCCTGCGCCGGCGCGTTCGGGTAGTCCCGCTCCACGACGCGTGCCGCCAGCCGGCGTCGTCGCTGCCGGCTCAGCAGGAGCGTGGCCGAGGCAGCCGCCGCGCCTACCAGCAGCGCGGTGAGCCCGGCGAGTGCGGCCCACCAGTAGGCGACCGGCGGCTCCAGCGGGCCGAGGCTCGACGCGTTGGGCCGGATCGGATCGGGAATGTCGCCGTGGTCGAGGGCGTCGGCGGTCCGGTAGACCAGGGTGGCGGTGAAGGCGGCACCGACGCTCACCGCCGACGCCGCCATGATCGGGGTGCCGAGCCCGCGCAGGAAGTGGCGGGCGTGGGCGCCGGCAGTGCGCTGGCGGGCGTACGTCACGACGGTGAGCACGACGAGCAGGACGCCCTGGGCCGCGACCACGCCAGCTGCCGCGCCCTCGTACCCGGGCAGCTTGCCGGACCCGGACGGTGCCGCGCCCGCGAGGGCGGCAGAGCCGAGGCACAGCACACTCACCCCCGCGGTGGCCGTCCACACCGATCGCAGTAACCGCCGGGTTCGCGCGGTGGTGGCGGGCACGGGCAGGCAGAGCAGGACCACGCAGAACACGAGCAGCCCGACGGCCGCCACGAACTGCACGATGTGCCCGGATACGCCGACGCCGCCGGGCGAGATGCCCGCCAGCAGGCTGACGTTCAGTGTGCCGACGCCGAGCGCCACGTGGACCTGGCGCAGCCAACCGATCGTCCGCTCGTCGTGCCAGAAACCGGCGTCTTTGAGGCCCTCGGTCTGACCGGGGGCGGGCGGCTGCGCGGACGACGGGCCGAAGCCCTCGAACGCCCGCGCGGACCGGACGCCGATCGCCCAGACGACCCGCAGCGCGAGCAGTGGGACGAGCGCGAGCAGAGCCAGCCGGGGGCCGGACGGCAGCGTGTAGAGCCAGGCCAGGTAGGGGCGGCTGGCCCGGCACCCGGGGTAGGGCACGCACTGCCAGCCGATCAGATCCAGCGTGACGCCCACGATCGCCAGCACGAAGGTGGCGGTGAGGGTGCCGGCGAGCAGCCGGCAGAGCACGCCGAGCAACCCCCACCGGTCCTGCCCCGGCGGCCGCAGCCAGATGGCCAGGTTGCCCAGCATGAAGGGCAGCAGCAACAGCATCGAGGCCGACCGGACCGCGGCGCCGGCGGTCAGGGATCCCCAGTGGTACGCCTCGACGGTGACTCCGGGGGTGGCCCCACCGGCGACGCCGCTCCCCGGACGGGGTCGGAAGAAGCCCGCGTGGGTGTCCCCGGCGACCCGGACCACGATCGGGTGATCGAGGATCCGTTCCGCGGTCACCCCGGAGACGCCGTGCACGCGCAGCTCCACTGCGTCGCACGCCGGCGTCCCGTCCACGCCGCCAGGATCACAGACGATCCACCGGGGCGGTGCCGATCGCCGAAACGTCAACGGGTGGGCAGCGTGGCGGTCACCCGGACGGCCTTGACGATCGCCGGGATCGAACCGATCAGCAGCACCAGCCCCCAGATGATGGCGATCACCGCGAAGACCAGCGCCGCCACGTCGTCGACGATGCTGACCAGGATCACCGGCACCAGGTTGTGCAGGAACTCCAGCACGACCGTGCACAGCAGGGTGGTGAGGATCAGCAGCACGAGGCCCTTGTTCTGCAGGAAGCGCGGTTGGGCCAGCACCAGCAGCCCGGCCCAGACCAGCTTGAGCAGCAGTACCAGCCCGAGCAGCACCGCCGCCTCGCCGACCGGGAAGAACCCCCACAGGGCCAGATAGGCCAGCGTGCCGAACGGAACGGCCAGGAACAACGACACCATGATCATCAGTTCCACGAACGCCACGATCAGCGCGATCAGCCCGACGATGATCAGGATGATCGAGAAGATCAGGCTGGCGACGCCCTGCACCCGGCCCTGGATCCGTTCGGGCAGCAGCAGGCCCAGGCAGAACAGCCCGGTGCTCCAGACCGCCACCGCGTCGATCAACGCCAGGTAGCCGGTGCCCCGGCCGGACGGCTCGCTGACCCCGGACACGTCGTCGAGCTCCACGTCGAGGTCGCCGGCACTGTCGACCAGTGCCGTGCCGGCGTCAGCGCCGCCGAGCAGCAGCCCGGCGCCCAACTCCACCCCGATCGCCAGGACGACGGCGAGCATCGCCAGCAGCAGGAACGGCTTGCGCAGGTCACCCACGGCGGCACCGCCTTCTCGGTCAGGACGTGGCCACGGTGACCGTGCAGCCACCGAGACCGGGACAGGTCACCGCCACCTCGGTCGCTTGGTCGACGGCGACCTTCGCCACCGCGCCCGTGCCGTCCGCCGCCGGCTCGACCTCGTCGCGGATGGTGAGCTCGGCGTCGCCGGGCGCCGGCGCGACGACCGTGAACCGTGCCCCGCTGCGCAGCACCAGGGTGCGCAGCCCGCCCGGGTCGGCGACCCGCAGCACGCAGCTACCGGAGAAGACCAGCACGCCGGTCTCGTCGGCGCAGTCGGCGCTGACCGTGGCCGGGTCGACGGCCGAGCGCTCGCCGCCCAGCGCGCCCAACCGCTCGACCAGCCCGTGCCGGGCCCCCGGATCACCCTGGTCGTCGCGGCCCGCGCCGACCGCGACCACGAACAGCGCCACCAGCAGGACGGCGAGCAGCCCCAGCAGCGCTTTCTGCCGGCCACTCATCGCGCGACGGCCTGCGCCACGAGCTCGGTGAACCGGATCTCGTCAACGCCCGCGAAGTAGCGGTTGGTGCCCTGCGTCTTGCCCACCACCAGCAGGGTGACCCGGTGCGGACCCTTGGTCAGCCGAACCGTGCCGACGTCCAGGAACTCCGTCTTCTGCACCGTCGGGGTGAAGCCGAGGAACGCCCCGCCGACCTGGTTGCCGTCGATGGCGAACACGGTGTTGGCGTAGTCGAGCGAGGTGGTGCGCACGGCGGCGAAGCGCCACGTGCCGTCGGCCGGGATCTGCACCGTCACGGTGACCTGGTCGCCGATGGCCAGCCCCTGGAAGAACAGCTGCTTGTCCCCGGACCAGGTCACCCCGCAGCAGTTGGGTTGCGCCACCACGACCGCCCCGCTGGTCCGCGGTGACTCCACCACGGCGGCGTCCACGAGGCTCTCCGCCTCAAGGGTGACCACCCGTGGCTCGCCGGGGTCCGGATCGCCGCCGCGGGTCAGCAGCACCACCCCCACGGTCACCACCACCAGCACCAGCGCCGCTGCGGCGGCGATCCACGGCCACGGGGTACGCCGTGGCGGGGCGACCGCCCGTACCTCGTAGGTGACCCGGCCGCTGGAGCGGGAGCTCTCCTCCGGCGCGGTGTTCGCCGAGTACGCGAACCCGGTCATGTCGTAGCGCCGGGGCGGGGTGCCGGCCGGCACGGCGAGCTTGACCAGGAACGAGACCGAGCCCTGCCCGGGCACGACCCGCTGCGGCTCGGTGACGGTGAACCAGGCCCGCTGGGAGCCGTCGCCGGGCGCCACGTCGAACACCACCGTGTCCGGCGCGTTGCCCGGGTTGGAGACGGTGAAGGTCAACTCGCCGCTGTTGCGCGGGTCGAGGGTGAACTGTTCGGCGGCGGCGACGACCGCCCACTCGGTGGTCATGACGACTCCTCTGCGACGACGATCTCGACGGTGGTCGAGGCGGGCTTCTCCGCCTCGACGATTCGGGTGATCACGGCGAGCTGGCCGGCGGCGGCCGCCGGTACCCGCACCACGACGTGAAACGGCTGCTCGGCCGGTTCGTCCAAGGCGAAACCACTCAACCCGGTAGCCACCTCGAGAGCTCTTCGCATCCCGTACGGGGTGCCACGCCAACGAGCCAGCAGCGCCCCGTTGGCCACCAGGTCGCGCAGCCGGCCCACCGGCAACGGCAGCGGCGCGTCCGGGCGGGGCGAGGCCACGACGTGGTCCATCGCCACCCAGCGGGTCAGCTGGGCGACCAGCCCGTCCGGCGCCCGGTACGGGTCGAACAGGGCGTCCACCTCGGCGAGGATGGCCTCGTCCGGGGCGTGCAGCTCCTCCATGACCTTCAGCAGCGCCCAGAGCACGCTGCCCGGCACGCAGGCCCGCTGGTAGGCGGCGGGCAGCAGCCGTTCAATCGCCGAGCGTCGCATCCTGCCGCACCACCTCGATGTTGTGCTCGCCGGAGCAGAGCAGCCAGGTGTCCGGGACGGTCACCACGTCGGCGGTGGCCTGGTTGGCGGTGGCGGTCCAGTCCACCGCGCTGGCGCTGCGGTACACCCCGCGCTCGCCGCCGGCCAGGATCAGCCGCTCCACCGCCTGGCCACCGGCGCCGGTGGTGGCGCTGCCGCTCACGGCGATCGCGTCCACCGGTACGAACCGGGTCCGGTCGCGCAGCGGCAGCCCGCAGTTGACCATCACCGGTTGCCACTGCGGCTGCGCGGCCAGGGTGTCCAGTCGCAGCACTCCGCCGCTCTGCGTGGCCGCCACCGCCAGCGGGCCGGCGAACGCGAGGTCCCGGCAGGTGCCGCCGATCCAGCCGCCCTGCACGGTCTGCCACTGCACGTCGGACTCGAACAACCGGGTGCGGTGGCAGCCCTGGCCGGGCTTCTTCGGATCCGGCTCACCGGCACCGCTCCACAGCAGCGTGGCCGGGCCGTCGTACTGCACCGCCAGCACCCGGTTGTCCACGTTGGAGAGACCGACGTGGGCGAAGCTGCCCGGCCGGCCGCCGGCGGTCGACAGGTACACCCCGAAGCCCGCCTGCGCGGCCACCGCGACGCCGGGCGCACCCCGCTCGGAGACGAACGCGCGCACCGCGTAGAACCCCCGGTCGGCGTCGGACGGGTCGACCAGGATCTGCAACGGCACCGCGCCGGGCAGCAGCGACACCTCGTACAGGCCGGTGTCGGTGGCCACCAGCAGCGCGCCCGCGCCGTCCCGGTCCAGCCAGGCCACGTCGGAGATCCGCGAATCCAGGTCGGTCAGCAGCGACCAGGTCTCGCCCAGGTCGGTGCTCAGGTGCACCCGGGACCCGCCGGAGGCGCGCAGCGTCACCACGGCCACCGAGCCGGGACGTGGCACGATGCCCGGCCGTACCGGCGCAGGCGCGGGCGCCACCCGCAGCACCGTCTCGCCGTCGAACCGGCCCGCCGGCTCCCAGCCCGCGCCGGCGTTGCTGGAGCGGAACAGCACCGCGCCCCGCCCGGCGTACCAGGTGCGAGGTTGGTACTGGTCGACGGCGAGGGCGCGCACCTCGGCGTCGGGCGCCTCGTCGACCACGAACCGGACCGACTCGACGTAGCGCACGCCCGGCTCGGCGTGCTCCAGCAGCCGGTACACGTTGGACGCACGCAGCGGCTCGCCGAACGGCCAGCCGGTCGGGTTGAGCGCGGTGGGCAGCGGGCTCAGCGTCTGGTGCAGCCGGTCGTGGATCCGCCGGCGGACCGCGTCCACGTCCTCCTCCCGCCGGACCACCACCCGGGCCTGCACCGAGACCGCCTTGAACCGGGCCCAGGTCGCCCGGGACCGGATGCCGACCATCCGGCGCTGTTCCAGGTCCGCCTCCACCCGGCGCCGCGCCTCGGGCACCTCGTGCTCGCGCAGCACCGCCACCGGCAACCGGCCACCCGGGCGGGCCGTCGACGGCACGTACGGCACCAGCACCACCTCGACCTCGCCCGGCCGGGCGAAGCTGTACACCGCGGCGCGGGTGAACGCGCGGGCCCGCGCCACCGCGCCGGAGCTGGTGGCCAGCACCTCGAAGTCCCGGGCGGTGACCGCGCGCTGCTGGGCAAAGAACTCGTACGGGCCGCGCAGCAGCACCGACTCCAGCGCCTCCATCTCGCGCCCGCCGGCCGCTGGCGCGGGGTTGTCCACCCGTACGCCGGGCAGCGGGTCGCGCAGGTTGGTCAGGGTGCCCGCGGCCACGTTGCCGGTCGGCCCGCCGCCGGCCCGGTACCAGAGCCGCACCTGCCGCCCTGCCGGCGGCACCGCCGCCACGGTCACCGGCAACCGCGCCAGATCACTTGCCGCGAGATCCGCGGGCGGGGCCGGATCGGTCGGCGTGGGCTCGCCGGGGGTGTCGGGGTGGGCCGGCCCGGCGGGCGGCCGCAGGTCGAGGGCGGGAGCGAAGGTGACCGTGCCCGAGCAGCGGTCCACCAGGTACACCTTGGCCTGCGGGCCGAGCCCGGCGAAGCTGTCCACCGGCCGCCAGATCTCGAAGGTGCGGCCGTCGTGCTCGCGGGCCGCCGCGCCCAGCTCCACCGTGCCGGCCGGCACCTCGACCCCGAGCAGCAGGTCCAGCGCCTCGGCGGTGTGCGCCAGCGGGGCGTGGGCCGCCCGCAGCACCTGGCCCGGCTGGCCGGTGCCGGTGCCGAGCAGCTCCGCCTCGACCGGCTCGCAGTGGTGCATCCGCACGGTCACCGACGCCTCGCCGGCGGGCAGCAGCGCCGGCTCGGTGGTGACGAACACGACCGGGCGGGGATCGGCGCCGCGGGCCGCCGCGACCCGCAGGCCGGCCGGGATCCGCACGCTGCCCCGGTCGGTGCCGCTGCGGGTGAACCGGACGTCCGCCCACGCCGCGGTGGGCGCGTGCCGGGCCACCCCGAGCAGGTTCAGGAACGAGACGTACGCCTTTTCCGGCAGCTGGTTCAGCCGGTAGATCATCACCTCGGTGAGGTGCGCGAACGCCTCCACCAGTGCCATGCCCGGGTCGTGCGCCGACAGGTCGGTCCAGGCCGGGCAGGACTGCCGGATCCGTTCCCGGGCCTCGGTGACCAGGTCGAGGAACGCGCGGTCGTCCAGGTGCGGCACGGGCAGCGTCATGACGGTCCCTCCTGCGCCGGTTCGTCGATCGGGAGCAGGTCCACAGAGAAGACCAACTGCCCGGGCGTCAGGCTGGCCCGGACCCGGTAGTCCAGCCGGATCACCAGCCGCCACGCGTCGTCCGGATCCGGCCCGGCGTCCACGTCGATCACCTCGACCCGGGGCTCCCAGCGGGCGATGGCCTGCCGGACGTAGTGGATGGCCAGCCCGGCGGTGGTGTCGTCGTTGGGCGCGAAGATCAGCCGGTGCAGCCGGGAGCCGTACCCGGGCCGCATCAGCCGCTCGCCCGGCGTGGTCGACAACAGCAGGAACAGCGCCTGGCGTACGCTCTCGTCGTCCTCGGTCATGGCCAGGCCGCCGGCCGCGGTGAGCGCCAACCCACCGGACCGGCCGGCGTCGAAGCCTGCGCCGACGAAGCGGAACGCCCTCACCGGTCCGCCCCCAGGAATCGCTGGCGCGGGTCGCGCACCGTGTGGTGGACCGCGTTGGGCGGCGTGCCGTTGGTGAACCCCTCCAGGTTGTCCAGCACCACCCGGTGCCCGTCGACCCGCAGCCATTCGCTGTAGCCGACGCGCAACGTTTCCGTCGTGGTGCACGGCTTGATGGTCGGTCCGTAGTTCGGGCAGGCGATGATCTTCCGTCCCTCCGGGTCGTCGTCCACCAGCACCGGCACGCCGGTGACGGTCACCCACCGCTGCGACGGCCGGTTCTCGACCCGGCCGTCGTGGTCGCAGGTGATCACCGAGTCGCGGTGGATCCAGCGCATCAGCCGCCTCCTTCGTGGTGTGCGCGGGCGAGCGCACGCGCTTGCTCGGCCGCGGTGGTCGGGTCCTCGGTCGACTCGGCGTGCAGGAAGTCCACGCTGCGGGCACGGACCACCATGGCCCGGCCGGGCGCGGAGATCACCAGGTCGGTCGCCGCGTGCAGGGTGGCCAGGTCGGGGGTGAGCTCCAGCCAACTACCACCCTCGGTGGCCAGCCGCAGGCTGCGCTGGACGTCGTCGACCACGATCGACTGCCCGCCGGCGGTGCGCAGTGTCCAGCGGCGGGCCCGGCCGTCGTCGATGCCCGCGTCGTACGGCTCGACGGCGCCGAAGAGCGAGCCGAGCACGATGCCCGAGGCCGGTTCGCCGCCGGGCAGCACCACCAGCACGGTGTCGTCCGGATCGGGGAGAGCCACCAGCCCCTTGCCGCGCCCCGCGCCCGGGCAGAGCACGGCGAGCCAACCGACGTCCAGGTCCCCGTACGCCGGCAGGGTCAACCGGACCCGGCCCAGCCCGTCCGGGTCGGTGACGTCGGTGACGGTGCCGAGGGTGACCACCGCGCCGGCCGCTCCACCCGTTGCGCCGGCTCCGGTTGGCGGGGCTGCCGGTGGCACGGTGGAGAACCGGGTCAGGTGGCCGCTGCCGTCCACGGTGTGCACCACCTCGGTCAGCACGTACGCCCCGGCGACCTGGTCCGGTACGCCGCTCAGGTCGATCCGCCGGCCGGGTCGCAGCGCCGGATCGCCCTCGGCCACCCCCTCGGCGGTCACCAGCGCGGCGGCCCGGGTGTCCAGCCGGGCCTGGGCCAGCGCCGCCAGCTCGTCGTCGCTGCGGCCGGGCTGGTCGACCGCTGTGCGTACCCCGTCGGCGCCCACGTCGGCCGGGTCCGGCCGGTCGCCCGCCGGCCGACCGCAGCGCGCCTCGTCGGCCTGCTGGCTGATCGGTTCGGCCCGCTGCGGGTGCCAGCCCAACGCGGCGCTCGCGCCGCTGGCCTGGTCCAGGTTGGTGGCGAGCCGCAGGGTGTGCACGTTCGCGCCGAGGGCCAGCTTCACCGGTTCGCCGTGCCCGGCGAGGGTGATCAGACGTACCCCGTCGCCGTCGGCGGCCAGGTGCAGCCCGGCCCGGCCGGTCACCTCGCGCAGCAGCTCCAGATCACTGTGCCGGTGCTGGAGCAGCCGCTCCAGCCGCGGCCCGTCGGTCTCCGCCGTCACCGTCAGCCCGACCTCGCCACACAGCTCCCGGGCCAGCTCGGCGGCGGTCACCGAGGTGAAGACCCGCAGCCCCTGTCGCTTGCGCAGCCGGTGCAACGCGTCGTACGCCCGCAGCCGCAGCACCGCGGCGCCGTCCGCGGCGTACTCGACCTCCACGCAGGTCACCTCACCGGTGAACAGCGCGTCGGGATGATCGGCGAGCCGCAGGTCGAGCGCCGTGCCGGGGCGTACCGGGGGGTCGAACGCGCCGCCCCCGGCGGTCGTGGCGAGCATCAGCTCTGCCTGGGTGGGTTGGTCGAGCCGGGCGGCCACCCGCAGTGAGCGGACCCGCTGCCGGGCCGCGCCGGCCAGCTCGACGCCATCGAGGAGGACGGTCAGCGCCCGGGGCGCGACGCTGGTCACGGCGCACCGCCCGGGGTGGTGCCGCCGGGGTTGGTGCTGCCTGGGTTGCCGCCGGTCGGTGTTGGGGTGGTCCTCGTTCCGGTCGCCGCACCCCAGGCCGCCGGGGCGGTGGCAATCGAGGCGCCCACGAACGACGCGCCAGCACCGACCGCGCCGGCCACCGCCCGGGCGACCCCGGCCACCGCACCAGCCAGCGTCGACCCGCTGCCCGCCATCCCGCCGGCCGGGGTGGCACCGGCCGGCGGAACGGCCAGTGTGGTGCCGGCCGGCACCGCCAGCGGATCGGTGATCCGGTTGTGCTCGGCCAGCAACCGCCAGCGCAGCGGCGAGCCGAGCGCGTCGTTGGCCAGCAGATCGAAGCGCACCCCGGAGCGCCCCGGCTCGGCGGCGCCGTCACCGGCGGCGACCACCGCACTGCCCGGGGCGGCGGTCGGGGTGTTCGCCGCAGCCAGCTCCTCGGCGAAGCCGGCCTCCGCCTGGTCGGCCGTCTCGGCCGCCCGGACCAGCTTCAGTCGCAGCCAGGAGCGCCGTGGCGAGCCGGTGCCGGTGAACGCGTCGAACCGCTCCGCCACCGCGATGATCACGCCGGGCACGTTCCAGGTCTTGCCCCAGACCAGCCGGACCAGCGGCGGCCGCAGCCACCCGTGCTCGACGGTGGAGTTCTCCGCCAACATCCACAGCGGACGGGTGAGCACCCGTACGTCGCTCGGGCGGACCTGCGCCTCCACGAAGTCGACGTCGAAGAGCAGGTCGAGCACCAGCTCGGTCCGGCCGCCACCGGTGAAGACCAGCGGGTCGTCCGCCAGCCCGGCCCCGGTGAGCTGCCCACCGGCGGCACCCCGATGGCGTACCCCGGCGAGCCGGGTCACCTGCACGGTCTCCGGGTTGAGCAGGCAGTCCACCCGCTCCCCGGAGGAGTCGATGAGGAAGGCGACGCGTTCCATCAGTCGCCCGCCTGTTCCCGATCCAAGCGGCTCAGCTGTGCCGCGTCCAGCGCCTCACCGGGCACTGTCCACAGCGGCCGGTCGTCCGGCAGCGCCGGCCACAGGCCGCTGGCCACCGCCGACCATCCACCGCTGGTCAGGTCCGGCCCCGATCCACCCGGCTCCGCCTCGCCGGCCCGTTGTCCGGGCGACGCCGGCTCGTCCGGCAGGGCCGGCCAGGGACCGCGGCCAGCGGCGCGGGCCACGCCGATCGGGCCGGCGCCCGTCGCAGGCCCCGTACCCGCCGGACCCGTCCACCCGGCTGGCCCGTCGCCCTCGCCCCGCCCGCGCGGCACGCCACCCGCCGCCGAGACCCCGCCCAGCCGCCCGCCGCCAACCCCGAATCCTCTCGGGTCACCGCCAGCCCCGAACCCGCTACGCCCGATCCCGAACCCGTCCTTGTCCGCTTCGAGCCCACCCGGTCTCGCCGAGAACCCGCCTCCGCCCGCCGAGAACCGTCCTCTGTCCCACTCATCCGAGGCTCCCTCAAACCCGGCGGGAGATATTGGAGGGAACGTGCCCCCAGGGGGCCCGGAATCTTCCAAGAACCGGCGCGACTCCCGCGAACCGCGCGCGGGGGTGGGTTGGGGAGTGGTCAAGGCCATTCTGGGGTGCTCGGTCCGGCGGTCGGCGGGGCCGGTGCCTGGGGGCGAGCCGAGTGTGCCGGGGACCGCCGGGCGGATCATCGGCCGGGATGGCCCAATGGCTTCCCTCTCCCGTCCAGACGCCGCTGACCTGTCGTCGGCCATCCCGCCAACCACGCCGGACGCGCCAAGCTGCGCCGCTCCACCCCGTCCCGACGACGCACCCGATCCGGCCGACGTAGTCGACCCCGCCGGTGCACCAGGCCCAGCCGCAGTGTCGAACCCGCGACGGACGCGCAGTCGGGCCGGCAGCGTCCCATCGAGCTTCGGTCCATTCGCCGCGCCGAACGCCATCCCCGCGCCGAACAGTCCGGCGGTGCCAGAAGTACCCGCCGCATCGGAGGCGCCGAACGAGCTGCCCCTGCCGAACGTGTCGGCGGCACCGAACGAACCGGCGGTGCCATGCCCAGATCCGCCGAGTCCACCACCTTTGTCGGACGGGTCGTCGGAAGGCTCGGACCCGCCACCCGCCCGCCATCTGCCCGATCCTCCGAACCGGTTGGCAGCACAGGGCACTCCGAACCGCCCGGCCAGACCGGGTCCGTCCGCCGCGCCGTGCCCTCCGGATCCGTCCGCCGCGCCGGGCTCTCCGACGCCGCCAGCGTCGCGCCTGCCGAATTCACCAGCGGCGGCAGGGCCGTCGGTACCGGCAGACCCGCCGAACGCGCCGCCAGGGACACCGAGCCCGCCGGCAGCGTCGTACCCCTCGAACCCACCCGTATCGGGGATCCCGGTCGGCCCCCCGAACCCATTCCGCGGGTCGGCAGTGGACCGGTGACCAGGCTCGTCCGGTCCCTGGCCGACTGTGGTCGTCCGACCACCGAGGCCCCGGTCCGCTGGTCCGGCACCGTCCTCGCGGCCGGGCCAGCCGTAGCGCCCGTCGCCGGTGTCCGTGTCGGCAGCGTCGGTCGAGGCCCGACCGCCCGGAGGTACGTCGAGGTCCAGGTCCTGCAGCAGACCGGGGGCGTGCGCGGCGACCAGGTCCAGCCAGTGCTGCGGTGGCTCCCCGAAGCGGCGCGGCGCTGCCGTGCGTACCTCCGACGGCCGGCGCACCGAGCGCTGCCCGGTCGCGACGCTGGGCTCGACCCGTCCGGCGAGGCGTTGCACGGCCCCGGCCGCCGAGCGCAGCCGGCCGGCCAGCCAGCTACGCGGGAGTCGGCGCGGTGGCACCGCCGGTCTCCAACTCCAGGCCCTCGTAGCGCAGCGTCAGCGACGCGATGGCGATCTCGTGACTGAGCGTGTTGAGGTGTGCCCCGCGCCAGCGGGTGGGCCAGGCGCCGATCAGGTTCCAGCGCAGCATTTCGGCGGTGCCCACGGAGTCCAGCAGCACCACGGAGACGTTGCGGCGGTTGAGCGTGCCCTGGGCGGTGGCGTTCACCCAGTCCCACAGCTCCCGGGACGCGGTGAGCCCGAAGTGCAGCGTCACCGGCTCGTACTCCGCCTGGCCGGGCACCATCCGCATCCGGCCCAGGCCGTGCTCCCGGTACGGCTGCCCGGGGATGTTCACCTCCAGCCCACTCATCTCGGTGAAGTGGCCGTTGGTGACGCCGTTGATGAGCAGCCTGAAGTTGTACGCCCGGTACGGGTCGACCGGGGCGCCCGGTTGCGGGGTGGCTGTGGTGGGCATGTCAGCCTCCGATCGTCTCGGTCTCGGTGCCGCCGGCCCACTGGCTCAGCTTGAACACCACGAACTCGGCGGGCTTGACGACGGCGATGCCGATGTGGGCGATCACCATGCCGGCGTCACGGACCTCCGACGGGTTGGTCTCCTCGTCGCACTTGACGAAGAAGGCCTCCTCCGGGCTTCGCCCGAGCAGCGCGCCGTCGCGCCACACCCGGGTGAGGAACGCCCCGATGTCACGCCGGATCGAGCGCCAGAGGGTGAAGTCGTTGGGCTCGAAGACCATCCACCGGGTGCCGTTGGCGATGGCCTGCTCGATGGCGATGCTGAGCCGGCGCACGTTGAGGTAGCGCCACTCGCTGGCCTCGGCGGCGAGCGTACGGGCGCCCCAGACGCGGATGCCCTCGCCGGCGAAGTAGCGGATCACGTTGACGCCCTTGGGGTTGAGCACGTCGTGTTCCGGTCGGGTGACCAGGTAGCCCAGGTCGACGGCGCCGCGTACCGGCTCGTTGGCCGGTGCCTTGTGCACGCCGCGCAGGGCGTCGGTGCGGGCCCAGATGCCGGCCAGGTGCCCGCTCGGCGGGGTGAGTTCCAGCTCCCCGCTGATCGGGTCGCGTACGCGTAGCCATGGGTAGTAGAAGGCGCCGAACTCGGACTGCCGGGGCCGGTACGCCGCCCCGTCGTGACCGCCCGAGCCACCGGGACCGCCCGAGCCGCCGGAACCGCTGGCCGCGCCCTCGGCGGGCTTGGGGGGCTTGCCGGAGGACGGCGTGGCGACCCGGGTCAACGCCGAGATGTCGTCGATGTCCGGCGCTGGGTCGCAGATCGCCACCATGGTGCGGGTCCGCTCGGCCATGCTCAGCAGCGCCTCGTGGGCCACCACGTCGTGGAAGCCGGGCGCGGCGATGATGGAGATCTCATCGACCGCTTCCAGTAGTTGCAGGCCACCGCGCCGCTGCCCGGTGCCGGTGATCGCGCCGCCTTCGCCGACGTTGACCACCCAGCAGCGCGCGCCGCCGTTGTCCAGGAAGCCGAAGACCGCCCGCGCCAGCGCGGTGCTCTCCGCCTGCTCGCCGCCGGCGAAGAGCCGGAGGAATTCGGTCCAGTTGTTGACCGGCACCGCCTTGCCCAGTTGGGCGGAGCGGTCCGGGGCGACGCCGACGAACGCGGCGATGCTGGTGCTCTGCGGCCCGATCGGTCGGGCGCCATCGGGGACCTCCTCGACGTAGATGCCGGGGGAGAAGTAGCTGGGCATCGGTCCTCCTGTGCGGGTGGGCGTCAGTGGGTCGGTGGCGCGCAGACGATGACGATCTCGGGTTCGGCGGGGTCGACCTCGGCGGTGAGCACGAGCCCTCGTCCGGTCAGCCGGAGTCGGACCGGGCCCGGTTGCTCGGGGTCGTGCGGGACTCCGACGATCAGGAACCGGCCGTCGGGGTCGGTGCGGGTGGCGGACGCCGTGCCGGGCAGTTCGACCCGCATGGCGGCCAGTGGTTGGTCCTCGGGGCCGACCACCCGGCCGGCGAGCGTGCGCAGCTCCAACTGCCGCAGCCGCAGCGGTTGCAGGACCGGCGGCGCGGCCGGGGTCGGGTGGTCCACCTGCGCCGGCACGTCGATCAGCAGCGCCGGGCGGGGTGCGCTGCCGAACGCCGTCCACAGCGTGGCGTCGCCGGCCTCCAGCACCACCGGATAGCTGCCGTCGCTGGTGGCGGCGGTGAGCACCCGGTCCAGGCCGGGCAGCCCGGCCGGCCCGGCCGCGCAGAGCAGGTAGCGGATCGTGAACCGGTACGGCTCGCGGACCGCGCCGCTGGAGCGGGTCTGCCGGGCCGGGCGCAGCTCCATCGGCCAGAGGGTGAGCCCGGCGGCATCGCCGTCGGTGCGGGGCGGGCCGATCGGGACGGGTCCCCCCGCCGCGCTGGCCAGCCAGGCGGTCAGCTCGGCGGTGGCCGTCTCGATCGGTCCGCGCCCGTGGTTGGTCATCGCGGCGGCGTCCCCTGGATCCGGTAGGCGATGGCCTCGTTCCAGACGTGGGGGTAGACGCCGATCTCGAAGTAGCGGGTGAACCGGTTGATCGGCGCGTTGGTGTGGTCGTGGTAGAGCAGCCACACCGGCGCGATGGTGAACAGCACGTAGTTCGCCAGCACCAGCGGGATGTAGAGCGGGCCGAGCAGGCGGCCCTGGAAGATGTGCACGTCCTCGTGCCGCTGGATGCCGGAGCTGGAGCCGGCGCAGACGGTGCCGATGGTGGTGGCGTAGCGGGGCGAGACCCCCTCCACCACGCTGACCCGGCCGCTGCCCTGCGAGGTGGGCCGGTCCAGCGAGTGCCCGAAGAGCAGGTGCACGGCCAGGTAGATGGCCCCGACGAACGTGTTCAGCAGACTCCACGTGTGGTCGACGACGAAGAGGAGGATGCCGCGGGCGTCCGATCCGTACACCCCGGCGGAGGCCACCGCCCAGCCGAAGACCGCGCCGACCAGCAGGCCCACGACGGCGCCGATCAGCAGCCCGATCGGGCCGCCGGCCAGGAGGCCGAACAGGGCGCCGAAGCCGACCTGGACTGCCGCGCTGATGATTCCGAAGATCATGATGTCACTCCTCAGACCCAGGAGCGGAGGATGCGGGGCTCGCGGCCTTGCGCGAGCTGGGTCGGCGACGCCTGGGTCGCCTGCCGGTTGCCGGGCGGAATCTGGTTGACGCCGAGCGCGGCGGAGAAGATGACCAGGGCGTTGAAGAACGCGATGATCCACTTCTCGCCGCCGGCGTTGTCGGCGAACGCCGCGGTCACGTAGGACAGCAGCAGTGCGATGCCGATGGCGATCCACTTGCGGGCCTTGTCGCCGCTGGGGCCGATCAGCCCGCCGATGACGTTGGTGGCCAGTAGGGTGGCGGCGCTCGCGCCGGCGAGGCTGCCCAGGGCGGCCCAGGTGAAGAGATCGTTCACGGCGATCCCCCTTTTCTGCGATGGTGCGACCGGGATGAGGTGGTGGTGAGGTGAGGTCCGGTGCTCCCGGGTGGGAGCACCGGAGCCGGTCGCCGTCGTCGCGGGGCGGCCGGAGCCGGGCGTGGCCGGCGGGGCCGGCCACCGGATGGATCAGCCGGGCCCGGGCGCGCCGGCGGGCGGGCCCGGCGAGGTCGGGCCGGGGGCCGCCGGCGCCGTCGGGCGACGGCGACGCAGCAGGAGTACGCCCACCGCGGCGAGCAGCAGCAGGAGGAGCAGCCCGCCGACGATCAGCAGCCAGGGGAACCCGCCTCCGTCGGCGGCGGCGACCGGCGAGGCCGACGGTCGCGGCGGTGCCTCGGCGACGGCCCGCAGTTCGGTCGGCTTGTCCTGGTTGGAGTCCACCTTCCAGCTGACCGACCGGCCGTTGACGGTGCCATTGGTGTCGATCACCCGGCCGGGAAATGTCACCGAGATCTCGAATGACATCAACTTGAGAAATGCCTGCTGCTGCTGCGGATTCTGTTGGGCTATTGTTCCGCCGTATTTGGCCGGGTCGAGCGGCAACGTGAAGCGGTAGAAATCGCCGTCCCGCACCAGTTTGACGCTCTCGGTGTCGAAGCCCGCGAGCGGCGCCTTGCGGTAATTGATCTGGGTGCCGAAGAGTTTGTCGTCCTGGTAGCCGGTCTCCTCGCCGGGCGGCAGCGCGGGAATGTTCTGTCGCAGCTCCGCGAACGCCGCCGGGATGTTCTTGTTTCGGGAGCTGAGCAGGGATTTCTGGGCGGTCAGCAGGAGCTGCCCGTCGACCGTGTCGTCGGCGTTGACGGTGAGCCCCATGTTGAGCTGCATGCAGCCGCTCAAAACGGCGAGAAGGAGGAGACACACCGCGACGCGGAGTGCCTTACCGCGGTTGACTCTCCTGTTCATGGGCTCAGTGTGTGTGATCGCTATCACCACGAGCAGTCAGCGATCAGTCAGAACGCAGTCGCCGATCTTACCGGTGTGCTGTCACGTTCGGATGAGGCCGCCGGCAACACAAATGGCTACTCTGGAGTTTTGGGCCCAGTGCAGTTCTTCTGCGCCTCGGCGTCACATCTGGCCGCGGAGGCTGTTGATGATTTTTTCCCCCGTCGCCCGGTCGTCGGGCCGGTTGGTCAGCCACGCCGCCACGTAGAGGGTCTGTGCCGGGGAACCCGGTCCCAGCACGCCGGCCGGGGCCGTCCAGACGTGCTCCATCAGCAGGTGCAGAGTCCGGCGACCCATCCAATCGGGCTTCGTCAGGACGTCGGCGAGCCAGGTGCTGTCGTCAACTGCCCGTACAGGTCGGTCCACGAACGGCGGCCTCAGCCGGGTCCTGGCATCGGGGCCGCACGGCGGCGGGCACGGTGCCAGCAACACGCGCAGGAAGCTCTCCTGGCCGGTGGTGTCGTCGGACCCCGCGGAGCATTCCCACTCGGCTGTCGACGCGGTGCCGACGCCCGGAAGACTGAACGCCAGGCATCGCCACTCGGTGTCCCGGGGCACCAGCACCGTCATCGGTAGCCCCGGCTCGCCGAAGGGAGTCGCCTCGCCCGCGGCGAACTGCGCGCCAGCGACCGAACCGGCGGGAGACGGCAGCGGCCGCGGCGTCGACGGTGGATAGTGGGGTGCCGCCGGCAACGGGGGCATCGAGACCGGCGCGACCGCCCGGTCCACGGAGGCGGCCTGGGCGCGCCCCAGGGGCGCAGCGACGACATTTCCCAGCGCGTAGCCTCCCAGGGATAGGGCGACGACGACGAGCACCAGCACGACGTCCGACTCGGTCAGCACCTTGCGTGGCATCGCGCGGCCACCTCCTGCACCAGATTCCGTACCGCCTCGAACATGGCGTCCCGCGACGCGTACGCCGTGTCCAGCTCTGCGGTGATCGTCACCGTGCCGATCCGAGCGCGGACGATCGTCGACTGCCGCCCGTCGTCGTGCGTGTCGCCGTACTCGTAGGACTCGTCACCGATTCGGACTGGCGTCGGATGTGTCCGGCAGCGGGTGCAACTCCACAGGTGCACCTCGTCGCGGGCCCGTTGCACCGCGGATTCGCCCTCCCGGCGGGTCGATCGGAGATAACCGAACCAGAGCACCACATCGGCCCGGTCCTCGCCCACACCTACCCGGCCGGACGCGACGCACAAGACGTACCCGCGGTTGCCGTGCTCGACCGTCGGCTGCGACGCCGCAGGCACCATCCGGGCGATCGTCTCGGAGCGGGCGAGACCGCAGACGTCGACGGAAGGGGGTCGGCTCGGCACATCGGCGGTCGACGCCTGCCAGCCGAAGAGGCCCAGCCCGACGGTGCCGCCGACGATCAGCGCGTTCCGCAGCCGGTGACCGATCCGCCACTGCATACCTTCGGAGGGTAGAACGCCTCCGGCCTCAGGCCACCGCTCCCGCGCCTACCCGACAGGGCGGTCCGGCTTAGGCTGGTCGGGTGATAGTGGTCGCGTGCGTGCTGCTGGTGGATCCCGACGGGCAGGTGCTGCTGCAACTGCGCGACGGCAACGCCACCTTCCACCCGAACGTGTGGGGGTTGCCCGGCGGCCACGCCGAGGCGGGGGAGATTCCGGAGCAGACCGCCGAGCGGGAGCTGTGGGAGGAGACCGGCCTGCGCGCCGACGGCCCGCTGCGCCCATTCACCGTGCAGTCGCTGCCCGAGCTGGGCCGGGCGAAGCACTACTTCACCGGCAGCACCCGGGCCCGGCAGGAGGACGTGGTGCTCGGTGAGGGCGTCGCGATGCTCTTCGTGCCTGGCGACCGGGTGCTCGACGGCCGCCCCTTCACACCCGGCACCGTCGAGGTGCTGACCCGGTTCCTCGCCTCACCCGAGTACGCCGACGCCAGCACCACCGGCTGAACGGGTCAGTCGGCCGAGGCGCCGATCCGGTGCTGGCTCGGGGTGATGCCGCGAACCCGGCGGAACGCGGTGCTCAGCGCGTACGGGCTGGCGTAGCCGACCCGGCGGGCCACCGCGCCCAGTGTGGCGTCCGGCTCGCGCAGCAGGTCAGCCGCGAGTGCCAGCCGCCATCCGGTCAGGTACGCCATCGGCGGCTCGCCGACCAGTTCGGTGAAGCGGCGGGCCAGCACCGCCCGCGAGACGCCCACCTCGGCGGCGAGCGCGGCGACCGTCCACGGTCGAGCCGGGTCGTTCTGCACCAGCCGCAGCGCCGGGCCGACCACCGGATCGCCGGCCGCCCGATACCAGCCGAGCGCCGCGTCCGGGCGGCCGAACCAGGTGCGCAGCGCGCCGATGAGCAGCAGGTCCAGCAGCCGGTCCAGCACGGCCGCCTGGCCGGGCGCGTCCCGGGTCACCTCCTGGGCGAGCAGCGGGACCAGCGGGCTGCGCCACTCCTCGGCGGGCACCACCAGCAGCGGCGGCAGCGCGGTGAGCAGCCGTCGGCTCACCTCGCCGGCAGGGTTGTACGTGCCGGTCAGCAGCACCGTCGACCCGTGCGGGCCGGTGCCCCAGGTGCGTACCCCCAGTGCCATGGACTCGGCCAGCGGCTCGCCGCGCAGGGTGGTGCAGCGCTGACCCGGGTGGATGACCACCTGCGGCGGGGTGGCCGGGTCGTCCGCGACGAGGTAGCCGTCCGGCCCGCGCAGCACCGCCACGTCGCCGGGGCGCAGCGGCGCGGCGGGGGCGTCGTCCGGCACCAGCCAGGCGGTGCCGCGAACCAGGGCCACCACGGTCAGCGGCGCCCGGTCCTCGATCCGCAGCGCTTACGGCGGGTCCAGCACCGAGCGGAGCAGGAAGGGCGCCCCGGGCGCGGGGACCGTCGAGCAGCCCGGTGAGCGGGTCCATCGCGCGATGGTAGACGATCGCGAGGGTCGCTCCGGGTGTGGAGTGGTGCGGCCTGATGACCGGTGGGGGAGGTGGGGGATGGCGCGGTTCAGCGGCCTGCGGGTGGCCGGCGAACGGCTGCGGCACGGGTGGCGGCCGGTGCTGGAGGCGACCCTCGCGGCGACCGTGGCCTGGCTGCTGGCCACTCGGCTGCTCGGGCACCCGCAGCCCTTCTTCGCCCCGGCCGCGGCGCTGATCGTCCTCGGTCAGGCCCGGGGGCAGCGAATCCGGCGTGCCGTCGAGGTCGTCCTCGGGGTGGCTGCCGGGGTGCTGGTCGCGGACCTGGTGGTGCAGGCGCTGGGTCCGGGCAGCACCTGGACCGTGTTCACCGTCATCCTGCTCACGGTCCTGCTCGCGGTGGCCTTCGGCGCCAGCGGCGTGACCCTGGTGCAGGCCGCGGTCTCCGCGCTCTACCTGGTGGTGGTCGCGCCGCCGGACGGGTCGCTGGTGCCGTTCCGCTTCGTCGACGCGCTGATCGGCGGCGTGGTCGCGCTCGCGGTCAGCCTGCTGGTCGACGCCCGGCGTCCGCTGGCCCCGCTGGTCGCCGAGGTGCGGCGCACGTTCGACGAGTTGGCCGGGCTGCTGGGCGGGATCGCCGACGCGCTGGACCGCCGGGACGAGGCCGGCGCGGTCGCCGCGTTGGCCCAGGCCCGTGGCATGGACGTCCGGGTCGACGGGCTGCGCGACGGGGTGCTGGCGGCCGGCGAGGCGCTGCGGCTCAACGTGCGTCGGCACCGGCACATCGGCCGTCTGCGATCGGTGGACGAGTCGATCCGGCAGATCGACTACGTGGTACGCAACGTACGGGTGCTCGCCCGTGCCGGGGTGACGCTCAGCCGGCTGCCGTCCCCGGCGCCGCCCGAACTGGGTGCCGCGCTGCGGTCGCTGGCCGAGGCGGTCGGGGAGGCCGGCTCGGCGCTCGCCGCCGACCTGGACGGGCAGGACGAGGCCGCCGACCGGCACGCCATCCGGGCGGACGAGTTGGCGCTGGCCGCCGTACACACCGCCGGGCAGCTCTTCGGGTCGGCCCAGACCCTCCCGCTTGCCATGATCATCGGCCAGGTCCGGGCCACGGCCATCGACCTGCTGCGCGGCCTCGGCCCCGACGACGACGCCACCGTCCTCACCCGCGTCGACGAAGCCCTCGGCCTCCCCGCGATCTGACCACCACCTCCTCGCCCCGACGACGCCCTCGGCCCGCGCGGTGACGTGTGTCCCGGGGGCGGTCAGGGTGGGGTGGTCAGCCAGTCGGTGGCGGACTGGCGAACGGGGGTGGAGACCTCGTGGCCGCCGGGGAACTCCTCGTAGGTGACGTCGTAGCCGAGGCTGTGCAGGTGCGGGACGAGCCGCCGGCTGCACAGGTCGATCGGCAGGACCCGGTCGTCCACCCCGTGTGAAACGAAGATCCGCGGCCGGCCGTGCGTCACCGGCGGCGCGGCGAAGCCGGGGGAGAAGGCCAGCACCGCGTCGACGAGGTCGCCGTTGGCCAGGCCCAGCGAGAGCGCGTACGAGGCGCCGTCGGAGAAGCCGCCGAGCGTCACCTCACGCACCGGATAGCCGTCGAAGACGGTGGCCAGCAGCCCGTCGATGCGCCGCACGTCCACCCCGAAGCCGCCGGCGATCAGGTCCCAGCTGCTCGCCGACGCCTGCGGGGCCACCAGCAGCAGGTGATGCGCGTCCGCGACCGGCAGCAGCAGGTCCAGGCCCTGCCGCGCGGAGCCGCCCGCCCCGTGCAGCAGCACCACCAACCGGTACGCGGTGCCGTCGGTGGCCGGCTCCGGGGCGTACGCCATCGCCAGCGGCCCACCGTGGGCGTCGGTCATCGGCATCAGCCCGGTGGGCGCCGACGCCACCGGCGGGTGGGCACGGGCGGTCAACCGGCCGTGCCGTTGATCGTCCGCCGGCACGCGGTCCGGCGGCGCGGGTTCGGACACGGGTCACCGCTCCTCGCTGTCGGCAGGGTGTGCGCCGCGGTTACCCGACCCGCCACGGGTTAACCGCCGGCCATCATCGGCAGCCCGGTCAGGAGCTGCCGCGGGCCGCCAGGTTGACCGGGTCAGGCGCTGTCGCGGGCCACCAGGGCGGACGGGAAGAGGGTCTCCGGCACGGTCCGGCGGCCGTCCAGCACGGCGGTGGCCGCGGCGGCGGCGATCCGGCCCACCGGGTGGCTCGCGGTGGTCAGCGCGGGGGTGGTCATGCCGGCCAGCGGGATGTCGTCGAAGCCGGCCACGGCGACGTCGCCGGGCACCCGCACCCCGCTGTCGCGCAGCGCCGCGATCACCCCGAGCGCGGTCTCGTCGCTGATCGCGTAGATCGCGTCGAGGTCCGGCCAGCGCCGCAACGCCTCGTCGGCTGCCGCCCGGCCGCGTGCCGCGGTGAAGTCCCCGGGCAGCACCCGCTCCGGCAGGCCGGCCTCGCGCATCAGCCGGCGGTACGCCACCACCGGGCGCTGTGAGCACGGCAGCCAGCGGGGGCCGGTCACCATGGCGATCCGGCGGCGACCCGTGCCGTACAGGTGACGCATCACCTCGCTGGCGCCAGCGTCGTTGTCGACGTCGAACGACGGGACGGTGGCTGAGCCGACGCCGATCGAGACCACCCGGCCGTGCAGCGACCGCGGCACGGCGGCCAGCAGCTCCGCGGTGGTGTTGACCAGCACCACGCCGCACACGCTGCGGTCCCCTGCGAGCTGGTCGAGAGGGCTCGGATCGCTCAACGGCAGCCAGTGCAGCGCCACGCCGATACCGGCCGGCGCGCAGACCTGGGCCGCCGAGCCGACCACCTGGTGGACGTACGGGTCGTCCAGCACCGCGGCGCTGGTCCCCGCGACCGCCACCACCAGCCGTACGCCGCCGCCCCGGACCAGCGCCCGGGCGGCCGGGTTGGGCACGTAGCCGAGCCGGTCGACGGCCGCCGCCACCCGGTCCCGGGCTGCCGGCGAGGCGAACCCGGTCCCGGCGATCACCCGCGAGGCTGTGGACCGGGACACCCCGGCGATCCGCGCGACGTCCTCCAGGGTGGCCGGTCGGTGTGCCGCTGCCGTCATCGTCCCCTCCTCCGGTTACCCGTCCGGGCGGACGAACACCTGCCTCGAATCATCCCCCGACCGGAGGCAGAGCCGGTAAGGGGCGGTAGCCGGTTTGTGGTGGTAGCGCTCTCAGGTGTGCGATCGTGCCAGGAGATCACCCCGAGAAAGAGGACCCGCCGCCCGTGACCGCCCCCACCAGCTCATCGGTTTCGCCCGACACCGCCCCGGCACCGTCACGTGCCGTGCGGCTCGCCCGTAACGGCGTCGCCGTCGTCTTCACCCTCAACGGGCTGGCCGTCGGCAGCTGGTTCTCCCGGGTTCCGGCGGTCCGCGAGGCGTTGGACCTCTCCGCCGGCCGGCTCGGGTTGCTCCTGCTGGCGATGAGCGTCGGCGCACTGCTGGCCATGCCCACCTCCGGCCTGCTCGCCCAGCGCTTCGGCGCGGCCCGCACCGTGCGACTGGGCACGGTGCTGGTCGCGGTGGGCGTGACCGTGGCCGGGCTGGGCGCCACGGTGGCCGGTTCGGCCATCGTCGTCGCGGTGGGGCTGGTCGCCTTCGGCTACGGCTCGGGTGCCTGCGACGTCGCGATGAACGTCGAGGGCGCGGTGGTGGAGCGGCGGTTGGGGCGTACCGTCATGCCCCGCTTCCACGCGGCCTGGAGCCTCGGGTCGGTGGCCGGCGCGGGGCTCGGCGCCGGGGCCGCCCGCTTCGACGTGTCGGTCGGCGCGCACCTCGCCGCCGTGGCGGTGGTGGTGCTGACCGGCACCGTGCTCGGCTCGCGGGCGTTCCTGCCCCGGCCGGTCGTCGACCCGGCCGCCCCGGCGGCGGCCACCAGCCCGGCCGCCGGCCGCCGCGCACAGCTCGCCGCCTGGCGCGAGCCCCGCACCCTGCTGATCGGGCTGTTCGTGCTGGTGATGGCGTTCACCGAGGGCAGCGCCAACGACTGGCTGGCGGTCGCTTTCGTGGACGGCCGGGACCTGAGCGAGGCGGCCGGCGCGGCGGTCTTCGGCGTCTTCGTCGTCGGCATGACCCTCGGGCGCACCGCGGGCACGATCGCGCTGGACCGGTGGGGTCGGGTGCCGGTGCTCAGCGGCACCATCCTGCTCGCCGTGGTGGGCGCGAGCCTGGCCGTGCTGGCGGGCTCGGGGCCGGTGGCCATCGTCGGCGTCGCGCTCTGGGGCCTCGGCGCGTCGCTGGGCTTCCCGGTCGGGATGAGCGCGGCGGCCGACGAGGAGGCGCACGCCGCCGTCCGGGTCAGCGTGGTCGCGGTGATCGGTTACACCGCGTTCCTGGGCGGGCCGCCGTTGCTGGGGTTGCTCGGCGACCGGGTCGGCACCCTGGACGCGCTGCTGGTGGTGCCGCTGCTGCTGGTGCCGACGCTGGCGCTGGTGTCGGTGCTGCGTCCGCCCCGGCGATCATGAAGTTATCGCCCTCGATGCCGGCGTTTCGCGCCGCCAACTTCATGATCACCGGGGTCGAGGGTCAGTCGCGGAGCCAGACTCGGAGGGGCCCTACCGGGACGAAGCCGGCCTTGCGGGCGGCGGCGAGGTCCGGGCCGGATTCGTAGCCGACCAGCGGCAGCCGGGGCAGGGTGGTGAGCACCCCGTGCCAGATCTCGCCGGGGTCGCCGGTACGGGCGAACAGGTTGGAGACGCCGTACACGCCGTCGCCGCTGACCACCGCGCCGCCGACGACCGCACCCCGGTCGTCGTACCGGGCCAGCACCCGTACCCGGGGGTCGGCCAGCAGTGCCGGGCGGAACAGCTCCCCGCCGCCGTGCGCCGCCGCCCAGGCGACCAGCCCCGCGGGCGTCGTGACCCGGGTGAGCGGCGGGCCGGCCGGTGGGTCCGCCGGCGGCCGGTGGATCCACTGCGCGTCGAAGAGCACCCGGAAGCCGTGTCCGGTGAGGTCGAGGTCGGCGAAGCTGTCCTTCACCGACGCCCCGGACCCGGCGTCGATCCGGGCCAGCAGGGCGCCGGCGTCGACGCCCGGGCGCAGGGTGACCGCGTCCGGGTACCAGGGTGGGGAGCGGCGGGGGACCGACCAGGCGTCGGCGTCGATCCGGCCGGTCAACCCGTGACTGCCGCAGACGACGTCGCACCATTCGGCGTTGTCGCGGGCCGCCGCCTCCCGCACATCCAGGGGCACGCCCCGCAGCCTAAGACCTCCTGACCGGGACGCCGCCCCCCACTCCCGGACCTCAGGAGTTCGTGAGGATGACCAGTTGCTGGGTCGCGCGGGTCATCGCGACATAGCGGTCAACCGCTCCCTCGACGCCCGCGCCGAACGCCTCCGGGTCGACGAGCACGACCAGGTCGAACTCGAGCCCCTTCGACAGCTCCGGGGTCAGCGACCGGACCCGGGACGTCGACTCGAAGGTGGGATCGCCGATGACGCAGGCGATGCCCTCGGCGTGCGCGGCGAGCCAGGTGTCGAGGATCGAATCCCGATCAGAGGCAGGTCCGTGTACGACGGGGACGCCGCTGCCGCGGATCGACGTCGGCACGTTGGCGTCCGGGAGCACGGCCCGGATGACCGGCTCGGCTTCCGCCATGACCTCTTCCGGCGTTCGGTAGTTGATGCTCAGGGAGGCCAGGTTGGTCCGGTCGAGCCCGACCCGTTCGAGCCGTTCCTGCCAGGACTCCGTGAACCCGTGCCGGGCCTGGGCACGGTCCCCGACGATGGTGAAGCTTCGGGACGGGCAGCGGAGCACCAACATCTGCCACTCCGCGTCGGTCAGCTCCTGAGCCTCGTCCACGACGATGTGCGCGAACGGGCCGGCGAGCAGGTCAGGGTCGGCGCTGGGCAGCGCGGTCTCGTCGACCAGGGCATCCTGGAGATCCAGTTGGCGCAGGCTCGACAGCACGCCTTCGCCGTCGTCATAGGCGTGGGCCTCGATCAGTTCGTCGACGACCGTGGCCATCCGCTCGCGCTCGACGGCGACGATGGCCCCCTGCCGACGCTTACGCATTGACGCCTCCGGGTCGCCGAGCCGCTGCCGTGCCGCGTCCAGGAGCGGCAGGTCGGACACCGTCCAGGCCTGGGCGTCGCCGCGCTGCAGCTTGCGGACCTCGTCGGGGCTGAGCCGGGGAGCGCACTTGCGCAGGTAGGCGGGCACCGACCACAGGTCTCCGACGAGGTCGGCCGCATCGAGCAGCGGCCAGGCGCGGTTGAAGGTCGTGCGCAGTTCCCTGTTCCGCAGCAGCGACCTGCGGACCACGTCATCCGGCTCATCGCCGTCGTACCTGTCCGTCAGGATCGTGAGCAGTTCCTCCCAGACCTCGTCACGCGCCTCGTTGTGCGGGGCGCCGGGCCCCGGCGCCTCGAACGCCTCGGCCCAGTCGTCGGCGCTCAGCCGGATGTCGGCCTCGTCCGTCGTGACCGTCATCGGTGCGGTCGGCGGCTCCTCGTAGAACCTGACGGCCGCCTCGATCGCCTTCACCAGGTCCGCGGACGACTTCAGGCGGGCCACGTCCGGGTCGGTCTCGATGGTTGCCGCGGCACCCTCGGGGACGAGGTCCCGCAGGGTGCAGATCTGCACCTCCTCCTCGCCGAGGCTGGGGAGGACGTCGGCGACGTAGGCCAGATAGGGCTGGTGCGGACCGACGAACAGCACACCGCCTCGGCCGTGACCGAGGCGAGGGTCGGCATAGCGCAGGTAGGCGGTGCGGTGCAGGGCGACGACGGTCTTCCCGGTACCCGGGCCGCCGTCCACGACGAGAGCGCCGCTCGATCCCGCGCGGATGATGGCGTCCTGGTCGGCCTGGATGGTGCTCAGCACATCCCGCATCTGGGTCGACCGGCTGCTGCCCAAGCTGGCGATGAACGCGGACTGGTCGTCGAGCGCGGCGTGCCCCTCAAGCCCGTCCGGGGTGAACACCTCGTCCCAGTAGTCGCTGATCCGGCCGAGGGTCCAGCGAAACCTGCGGCGGCTCGCCAGACCCATCGGGTTGGCGTGGGTGGCTCCGAAGAACGGCTCAGCCGCGGGGGAGCGCCAGTCGAGCAACAGCCGACGACCCTCGTTGTCCGTGAGGCCACGTCGCCCGATGTACACGGGCTCGGTGCTGTCCGCGCTGACCATGCGGCCGATGCACAGGTCCAGACCGAAGCGACCCAGTGCGCGCAGACGCGCCGTCAGCCGGCGCACCTCCATGTCCCGGTCCACCGCCTGCCGGCCCTTGCCGCCGGGCGCCTTGCGCGCCGCGTCGAGGCGGTCGGACAGGTCGGCGAGCAACTGCTCCAGGCGTTCCGCGAGGGCCGCGAAGTGCCGCTCGTCGCCCGCGATCAGCGCCGGCTCGGCCTTGGGGGAGAGGCGGTCGGGAAGATCAAACACGCTGGTGGTCAGCGGGGTCACGTCATCAGCTCCGATCTGAGGTCTTGCAGTCGAACGAGTGCGCGGCGGCTCTGCGCACGGATCGCCTCGATGGCCACTCGCGCGAGCACTGTCGAGGCCCGCGGGACGGCCTGCGCGTACGCGTATCGCGCGGCCCGAGGCATGGCCGCGTACGTTGTCCACCGGTGACAGGCCGGTCTGGAGGTTGAGCGCCGCGCCGAACAGCGCGTCACCGGCGGCGGTGTTCTACGCCGCCATCTCCCACCCGCTCAGGCTCGGGTAGCCCTGTCCTGGCGCGTTACGACACCGTGGGGGAAGGCCATGCGCATCTGCCTGAGACCCCGTCCCCGCGCGACCCTCTCGTCGACAACAACACCCGCATTTCGCGACTCCCATTTCCGCAGGTTATGGCCTTGGCCCGGCAATTCTGTGGCATCACCCGGGTCTTGCCACAAGGCCCCCGGTGCGGTATATGTTGAGAGTGGAAGGGAGTGGGTAGGTACTTCCCTTTCCCTTGATCGTCCGCCAGACGGACACCCCCGCACACCATCAGGCGATCAGCCAACGGCTTGCCGCCGGGAAACCGATGCGGCGGCAACATCCCACGACGGTCAGGGCAGCCGGTCGGCGTACACCAGGTCCATCGTGTCGGTGTGTCCCGACCAGCGGAGTTCGAGGTGCCAGCAGCCAGCCCGCGGCATGTCGATGATCGATGGGCCAGGACCGCCGGCGACCTCCCGGGTCACCCTGGTGTCGGTGCCGTCCAGCGTCGCGGTGATCGCCAGCGTGTCGGGCGACGTCGTGTCGGGCGACGTTGTGGCAGCGCGGGAGACCCACAGGATCTTGTTGCTCGACCCGTCCTGCCTGACCTGTGCCAGTGGGTGAGCGAACAGCACCGCCACGATGTCGCCCTTCGCGCCGAAGACGTGCGGGGCCCTGGCGTCCCCGCTGAACCCGGCGTCCGCCCAGTCCGGCAGGGACCCCGTCTCGACCCGCGAGCTGCAGCCTGTGGCCGCGCTCGCCGGGGCCGTGGTGGCCGGAGCGCCGGCCGGCGTGGCTGACTGGCCGGTCGTACACCCCGCAAGCAGGACCACCGACCCCAGCATGAACCTGGCCCAGGAACCCATCTCGCCCCTCCCGGATAAGCGTTGGCGACTCGAATCGCGCGTCGCACCCTCTAGACACCGGACCGGCCTGCCAGGTTCCCGAACGTCCCTACCTCAGCGATCCGGCGATCTCGATCGCCTCGGGCTTGCTGAGGTCGCCCTCAAGCCGATAGCTCACGCCACCGACCTGCCAGATCAGGGTTGAGGCGGCGAGCCGGGCGGTCTCCACCCGAACCTCTCCCGCCCGGTCCACATAGGCCAGCGTGTGTGGGCCACCGACCCAGACGGCGAAGTCGCGGTTGACCTGGACCCAGTCCGCCGGCCTGCTGGTCTCCTTGTGGAAGGCCAGGTCGAGTCGACCGTCGAAGGCATCGATGCGCAACGTGCCCCCGCCGTAGAGCAGCGTCGCCACCCGGTAGCGGCCTGCGCCGTCGGGATCGGCGACCAGCACCTGCTCGGGCGTGCCCAGCTTCGCCGGCAGGCGAATCGGGAAGCGCACCGCCCGTTGTGCCTCGTCGAGGGTGGTGGTCCGCTGCGCGGGCAACGGCGACGGAGTGCCGGTGGGCAGCTCCGCGGGCGACGTGGCAACGCTGACTCCGGCGAAGCGCAGCAGCCCCGCGACGGCGTCGGCGAGGGCGCCCCGTCCCGGCGGCAACACCGCCACCAGCAGGGCGACGAGCGCCGCAACGGCATACGAGCGCCACCGGCGTCGCCGGCGGGCGGGCGCGGTGAGCTGTGCGCGTACGCGCGCGGTCACCTCGGGCGGGTCGGGTGTCTCCAGCCAGGCCGACAGGTCGCGCAGCTCCCTTTCGAGGTCACCCATGCCGGACCTCCTCGCGATCGAGCAGGCCGCGGAGCTTCGCCAGAGCCCGGGACGTCCGCGACTTCACCGTGCCCCGGGGCCAGCCCAACGTCGCCACCGTCTCCTCCTCGCTGAGATCGAGGAGGAATCGGCAGACGATCACCTCGCGGTCCCGCACCGGCAGTTGCCGCAGCGCCTGCACCAGCGCGGCGCGGCGCTCCCCGGCCAGGACCGCGCCGACCGCGCCATCTTCGGCGATCTCGGACGCCGGGTTCGCCGCCGCAGCCCGCAGGACGAGCCCGTCCCGCCGATTGCGCGACCGATGCAGGTTGCGGGTCTCGTTGGCGACGATCGCCAGCAGCCATGATCGGAAGGACGACTCGCCCCGATAACGGGACAGCTTGCGGTATCCCTTCACAAACGCCTCCTGGATGACGTCCTCGGAATCCGAGCCCGCGCCGAGCAGCACCGCCGTCCGGTACGCGGACGCGGTGTGCCGGGCGACCAGGAGGTCGTACGCCTCCAGGTCACCTGCCCGTGCGCGGGTGACGAGCACGTCGTCGTCCAGGGGGACCTCCGGTTGGATCACACTCATGACACCGCCCGCGCGCTCTGGGTTCCACCCGCGGTTCGGCCAGCTCACTCCCACCCGACGTGCAGCGTATTGCCAGGAATCGGTGGTGCACTGGGAGAGCATCGAGGAGAGGGGTGGGTCATGGGCTGGTTCAGTCGACGGGCACGGGGCACCGAAGCGACCCCGACGAAGCTGGACCGGGAGGCGACCCGGGACGACCTCGCGGCGCTGGAGGCGTTCATCGCCAGCCGGCAGGGGGTGGAGTTCTACCTGGAGCCGGAGACGACCGCGACCGACACCACCGTGATGGCGATCGCACACGACGGCGAGTGGATCCGCCGCCGGACGGGCACGCCACGCGCGGCGGGCGCCATCGCCCGCAAGCACGCGGTGCCGTTGTACGAGGCGGCCCGTACCGGCTACCCGGAGCGGATGCGGGTGTGGAGCCGGGCCCACCCGGAGCGCCACGCCCGCTGAGGCCCGCCGCCTGCGGATCATGACCGACGGCGGTGCCGCCGTCCGCTGCTTCGCTGACCTGGGCTGACCGCGTCGACGATCACATTTCCGCCTCCGGCGGGGTCCTGGCAACCTCGGTCCGGACGTTGTTCCGGGCCGGCGTCACTGGTGGGGCGCCGGGGGTCGGCGTTCGGATTCGCGGGTCGGGCCGGATTGATCGTGGCCGTTGACCCAAGTCCGGTCTGTTCGAGGCGGGCGGGTGGCGACTCAACGCTCCCGTCAGGGACCCGGGCTGGCCGGATGGTCCGCCCGCCATTGTTCCGCTGCCGGGAACGCAACGATGAACGCGCTGCCGCTATCGGGCCGGGTGCCGCAGAGCAATGGGCGCGCGGCATTGAAGCGAGGCATTGTGAGGGCGGCGAATCGAGGCGTACCGATCGGCGTATATCGATCGGTTGGGCCCGGCCGCCGGCGGTGGGGGCAGCGTTGACCGGCGGCGGACGGGTGTGGCAGCATTCGCGGCCTGACGGCAGTGAAGGAAGTCGGTGCGATTCCGACGCGGTCCCGCCACTGTCACCGGGGAGTGATCCCCCCTCGTGCGCCACGACCGTGTGTCTGCGGTTGGAAGGCCGGGGGAGAGCGTCGATCCGGAAGCCAGGATACTTCGGCCGTCGGGACGTACCCCAGGGCGTGGACACCCGAGGAGGACCCGATGACGCATGGCGTCTCTTTCGTTGACGAGCACCGTCATGACCCGCACGGTGGACGCTCCGCCGTACCCGCAGCCGCACCCGGATCCGGCCCCGCCGGCATGCGCCGCGCCGGTCGGGTGGACGGCCGCGCCGGCCACCGGCACCGCTGAGTCGCGCACCCGGCGCTGACCGGCCCCGACGCCCGCGTCGGTGACCCGTCCGCTCGGCCGTCGTACCGGCTGACGCCGCATCCACCCGCTTCGTCCAGGTCGCCCTCATGGGCGACGGGGACGTCACTCTCCGGAGCCTTCCGTGCGCATCCTGCTGCTCTCCACCGCCGACACCGACCTGCTGGCCGCCCGTTCCAGCGATGCCGACTACCGGCTGGCCAACCCCGCGCGGGTCGCCGCCGACGAGGTGCCCGCCCTGCTCGACGGGGCCGACCTCGCCGTCGTACGCCTGCTCGGGGGCCGGCAGGCGTGGCCGGACGGCCTCGCCGCAGTGCTCGCCAGCGGCCTGCCGACGGTCGTGCTCGGCGGCGAGGCGGTGCCCGACGCGGAGCTGATGGCCGTCTCCACCGTGCCGTCCGGGGTGGCCACCCAGGCGCTGGCGTACCTGGTCGAGGGCGGCCCGGAGAACCTGGGCCAGCTGGCCCGGTTCCTCTCCGACACGGTGCTGCTCACCGGCGAGGGCTTCGCCCCGCCCGCGCCCACCCCGGCGTACGGCGTGCACGGCGAGTACCCGGTCGACCCGGACCGGCCCACCGTGGGGATCGTCTTCTACCGGGCGCACACGCTGGCCGGCAACACCGGCTTCGTCGACGTGCTGGCCGACGCGGTACGGGCGGCCGGCGGCAACCCGCTACCCATCTTCTGCGGCTCACTGCGCGGCCTGACCGCCGGCGCCGGCCCGCTCGGGCTCTTCGCCCGCTGCGACGCGCTGCTCGTCACGATGCTCGCGGCCGGCGGCGCGGTCGCCGCGGACGCCTCCGGTGGCGGTGATGAGGACGCCTGGGACGTCGGCGCGCTGGCCGCCCTGGACGTGCCGGTCATCCAGGCGCTCTGCCTGACCAGCACCCGCGAGCAGTGGGCCGGCAGCGACGCCGGACTGTCCCCGTTGGACGCCGCGATGCAGGTGGCCATCCCCGAGTTCGACGGCCGGATCGTCACCGTGCCGTTCTCGTTCAAGCGGATCGACGCCGACGGGATCTCGGTCTACGCCGCCGACGAGGAGCGGGCCGCGCGAGTGGCCGACATCGCGGTGCGGCACGCCCGGCTGCGGTACGTGCCCAACGCCGACAAGCGGGTCGCCGTGGTGCTCAGCTCGTACCCCACCAAGCACTCCCGGGTCGGTAACGCCGTCGGGCTGGACACCCCGGTCTCGGCGGTCCGGCTGCTCGCCGCGTTCGCCGACGCCGGCTACCACCTCGGCGACGGCCCGGTGCCCGACGATGGAGACGCGCTGATCCACGCGCTGATCGCCGCCGGGGGTCACGACGTGGAGTGGCTCACCCCGGAGCAGTTGGCCGCCGCCGAGGCCCGGGTGCCCGGGCAGACGTACCGGCGCTGGTTCGAAGGGATTCCGGCCGGGCTGCGCGAGCGGATGCGGGAGCACTGGGGCGAGCCACCCGGCGAGCTGTACACCGACGGCGGGGACATCGTGCTCGCCGGGCTGCGCTTCGGCAACGTGGTGCTGCTGATCCAGCCACCGCGCGGCTTCGGGGAGAACCCGATCGCCATCTACCACGACCCGGACCTGCCGCCCAGCCACCACTACCTGGCCGCGTACCGCTGGCTGGCCGCGCCGGTCGCCGACGGTGGCTTCGGCGCGGACGCCGTGGTGCACCTGGGCAAGCACGGCACCCTGGAATGGCTGCCCGGCAAGGGCCTCGGTCTCGCCGCCGACTGCGCGCCCGACGCGGTCCTCGGCGACCTGCCGCTGGTGTACCCGTTCATCGTCAACGACCCCGGCGAGGGCACTCAGGCCAAGCGGCGGGCGCACGCCGTCGTGATCGACCACCTGGTGCCACCGATGGCCCGCGCGGAGACCTACGGCGACCTGGCCAAGTTGGAGCAACTGCTCGACGAGTACGCCACCGTGCAGGCGCTCGACCCGGCCAAGGTGCCCACCGTGCGGGCGCAGATCTGGGACCTGGTGCGCGCCGCCGAGTTGCACCACGACCTGCACGCCGAGGCGATGCCGGCCGCCGACGACTTCGACGACTTCGTGCTGCACCTCGACGGCTACCTCTGCGAGGTCAAGGACGTGCAGATCCGCGACGGGCTGCACATCCTCGCCGCCGCGCCGACCGGCGAACCCCGGGTCAACCTGGTCCTCGCGGTGCTGCGCGCCCCGCAGATCTGGGGCGGCACCCGTGCCCTGCCCGGCCTTCGGCAGGCTCTCGCCGGCGCGTACGGGCTCGACGAGCAGGAACTGCTCGCGTCGCCGGGACAGCGGCTGGCCCTGCCCACCGAGCTGACCGACGTGGTGGACGGACCGGCCGGCACTGCCGCCGACGCCGTCGACCTGATCGAGGCGCTGGCGCGACGGCTGGTCGTCGCGATGGAGACCCTCAAGTGGCCAACCGTGGCCGTCGACACGGTGGTCGAGGAGGTGACCGGCCGACCGATCCCGGACGTCGCCGCGGTGCTGCACTTCGCCGCCACCGAGTTGGTGCCCCGGCTGGACCGGACCACCGACGAGCTGACCAACACCCTCGGCGCGCTCGACGGCCGGTTCGTGCCGCCCGGCCCGTCCGGTTCACCGACCCGGGGTCTGGTCAACGTGCTGCCCACCGGCCGCAACTTCTACTCCGTCGACCCCAAGGCCATTCCCAGCCGCAACGCCTGGGATGTCGGGGTGGCCCTGGCGGACTCCCTGCTGGCCCGGCACCTCGCCGACACGGGGGCGTACCCCCGCTCGGTGGGGTTGACCGTGTGGGGCACCAGCGCCATGCGGACCCAGGGCGACGACATCGCCGAGGTGCTCGCGTTGCTGGGCTGCCGGCCGGTCTGGGACGACCGGTCGCGGCGGGTCACCGGCATCGAGGTGGTGCCGACCGCCGAGCTGGGCCGGCCCCGCATCGACGTCACCGTGCGCATCTCCGGCTTCTTCCGCGACGCGTTCCCGCACGTGGTGGCGCTGCTCGACGACGCTGTCCGGCGGGTCGCCGCCCTGGAGGAGCCCGAGGTCGAGAACTACGTCCGGGCGCACGTCGCCGCCGACCTCGCCGAACACGGCGACGAGCGGCGGGCCACCGCGCGCATCTTCGGCTCCAAGCCCGGGGCGTACGGCGCCGGGCTGCTGCCGCTGATCGACGCCCGGACCTGGCGCAGCGACGCCGACCTGGCCGAGGTGTACGCGGTCTGGGGCGGCTACGCCTACGGCCGTGGCCTGGACGGCCGGGAGGCGCGCGCCGACATGGAACGCTCGTTCGCCCGGATCGCGGTGGCGGTGAAGAACCAGGACACCCGCGAGCACGACATCGTCGACTCCGACGACTACTTCCAGTACCACGGCGGGATGGTGGCGATGGTCCGCCACCTCACCGGCGCCTCGCCGCAGGCGTACGTGGGCGACTCGGCGATGCCGCACGACGTGCGCACCCGCACCCTGGGCGAGGAGACCCGGCGGGTGTTCCGGGCCCGGGTGGTCAATCCGAAGTGGATCGCCGCCATGCGCCGGCACGGCTACAAGGGCGCCTTCGAGCTGGCCGCCACCGTGGACTACCTGTTCGGCTACGACGCCACCGCCGGCGTGGTCGACGACTGGATGTACGAGCACCTGGCCGCCGCCTACCTCTTCGACGAGACCACCCGGGAGTTCCTGGAGCGGTCCAACCCGTGGGCGCTGCGCGGCATCACCGAGCGGCTGCTGGAGGCCGCCGACCGGGGGCTGTGGGCCAAACCCGAGCCGGCCACCCTCGACCGGCTCCGCGACACGTACCTGGCCAGCGAGGGTGACCTGGAGGACCGCGCATGACCACCTACCCGTTCAGCGCCGTGCTCGGCATGGCCGACATGCGGCTGGCGCTGCTGCTCAACGCGGTGTCCCCGGCGATCGGCGGGGTGCTGGTCCGCGGCGAGAAGGGCACCGCCAAGTCGACCGCCGTACGCGCCCTCGCCGCGCTGCTTCCCCCCGTACCCCGGGTCGAGGGTTGCCGGTTCGGCTGTGACCCGGCCGAGCCCGACCCGGCCTGCCCGGACGGCCCGCACCCGGCCGGCGCCCCCGCCGAGACCCGACCAGCCCGCCTGGTGGAGTTGCCGGTCGGCGCCGCCGAGGACCGGGTGGTCGGCTCGCTGGACCTGGAGAAGGCCCTCGGCGAGGGGGTACGCGCCTTCGAACCGGGCCTGCTCGCCGCCGCGCACCGGGGCGTGCTCTACGTCGACGAGGTCAACCTGCTGCACGACCACCTGGTCGACCTGCTGCTGGACGCTGCGGCGATGGGCCGCAGTCACGTCGAGCGGGAAGGCGTCTCGGTCAGCCACGCCGCCCGGTTCCTGCTGGTCGGCACCATGAACCCGGAGGAGGGGGAGCTGCGCCCGCAGCTGCTCGACCGGTTCGGGCTCACCGTCGAGGTCGGCGCCAGCCGGGACCCGGCGATCCGGGTCGAGGTGGTCCGCCGCCGGCTCGCCGCCGACGCCGACCCGACCGGCTTCGCCGCCCGCTGGGCCGACGCCGACGCCGAGATCGCCAGCCAGGTGGCCGCCGCCCGCCGTCGGCTTCCCGGGGTACGGCTGCCCGACGCCGCGCTGCGCCAGATCGCCGAGGTGTGCGCCGCGTTCGACGTGGACGGGATGCGCGCCGACATCGTCACGGCCCGTACCGCGCTGGCGCACGCCGCCTGGCACGGCCGGGACCGGGTCACCATCGACGACGTCCGGGTGGCCGCCCGGCTGGCCCTGCCGCACCGGCGCCGCCGCGACCCGTTCGACACCCCCGGGCTGGACGAGAAGCTTCTGGACGAGGCGTTGCAGCGAGCCCAGGACGCGCACCCCGACGACGAACCGGACGATGACGGCCCCGACGACCGGGGGCCGGACGGCGGTGGTGGTCCGCAGGGTGGCGGCGACCCGGACGGGAACGGCGGTCCTGACGGCGATGGCGGTCCGGACGGACGTGGCCCCGACGGAGCCGACCCTGGTCCGGGCCGGGCCGGGCAGACGGCCGCTGGCGACACCGGCCTCGATGGACGGGCCGATCAGGGTTCCGACGGCGGGCGGCCGCAGCGCGCGTCGGACGACGACGGCTGGAGCGGCCCCGACCAGGACAACGGGCCGCGCGGCGACCGGATCGACGGAGGCGGTGTGGCCAGCGAAGCGGCCGGCGACGACCCGGGCCGGGGCGGAGCGCACGCCCCTGCGGGCGGTCAGCCGATGGCCGTACCCCGGGGTGGATTGAAGGCGCGGTTGCTCACCGCGCCCGGTGTGGGTGACGGGGTGCCCGGCCGGCGTTCGCGCGCCCGCACCGGCCGGGGCCGCACCACCGGCGCTCGGGTGCCGGCGGGCCGGGTCGGAGCGCTGCACCTGCCGGCCACGGTCCGCGCCGCCGCGCCGCACCAGGCCGCGCGGGGACGGCTGACCGGCCCGCTGCGGCTGCGCCCGGACGACGTACGCGAGGCGGTCCGGGAGGGACGCGAGGGCAACCTGGTGCTGTTCGTGGTGGACGCCAGCGGATCGATGGGCGCTCGGCAGCGGATGACCGCCGTCAAGGACGCGGTGCTGGCCCTGCTCACCGACGCGTACCAGCGGCGGGACAAGGTCGCGGTGATCGCCTTCCGGGACGCGGGCGCGCGGACGCTGCTGCCGGCCACCTCGTCGGTGCTGGCCGCGTCGACCCGGCTGGCCGAGCTGCCCACCGGCGGGCGTACGCCGCTGGCCGAGGGGCTGCTTGCCGCCGCCGACCTGTTACGGGTGGAGCGCCTGCGGGACCCGAAGCGGCGTCCCCTGGTCCTGGTCGTCACCGACGGCCGAGCCACCGCCGGCCGCCGCCCGCTGGACCGCGCGGCGGGAGCGGCGGCGGTGCTGGCCGCAACCGGCGCCGCCTGCGTCGTCGTCGACTGCGAATCCGGCCCCGTCCGCCTGAACCTGGCCAACCGCCTGGCACTCCAACTGCACGCCCCCCACCGCCGGCTCGACGACGTCGCCGCCAACCCCCTGCGGCACCCGCAAGCCTCAGCCCGCACCGCCAGCACGCCAGACAGGAGTGTCGCCTGATGCCGCAGGGGAAGCCGAGCACGGTGCCCGCCGACGGGTTGACCACCCGACAGCGACGCCACCGGCCGCTGCTGATTGTCCACACCGGACAGATGAAGGGGAAGTCGACCGCAGCCTTCGGTTTGGCCCTGCGAGCGTGGACCGCCGGCCTGCCGGTCGGGGTGTTCCAGTTCGTCAAGAGCGCCAAGTGGCGGGTGGGGGAGGAGAACGCCTTCCGGGCGCTCGGCGAGGTGCACGACCGCACCGGCCAGGGCGCACCGGTGGCCTGGCACAAGATGGGCGAGGGCTGGTCCTGGATCCAGCGCGGCGCCGACGCCGACCATGCCGCCGACGCCCTGGAGGGCTGGCGGCAGGTCCAGCGCGACCTGGCCGCCGAGCGCTACGGGCTGTACGTGCTGGACGAGTTCACCTACCCGATGAAGTGGGGCTGGGTGGACGTCGACGAGGTGGTGGCCACCCTGGCCGACCGGCCCGGCTTCCAGCATGTGGTGATCACCGGCCGGGACGCCGACCCGCGGCTGGTGGCCGCCGCCGACCTGGTGGCCGAGCTGACCAAGGTCAAGCACCCGATGGACGCCGGCCAGAAGGGCCAGAAGGGCATCGAGTGGTGAGCGTCGGCGCCGCCGAGCCGTGGCCGCTGCCCCGGGTGGTGGTCGCCGCGCCGGCCAGCGGTCACGGCAAGACCACCGTGGCCACCGGGCTGCTCGCCGCGCTGCGCCGCCGTGGCCTGACGGTCAGCCCGCACAAGGTCGGCCCGGACTACATCGACCCCGGCTACCACGCGCTCGCCGCCGGGCGGCCCGGCCGCAACCTCGACCCGTTCCTGGTCGGCCCGGAGCTGATCGCCCCGCTGCTGCGCCACGGCGCCAGCGTTCCGACGCCCGCCGACATGGCGGTGGTGGAAGGCGTGATGGGTCTGCACGACGGCGCTGTCGGTCGCCGCGACTTCGCCTCCACGGCGCACGTGGCCCGGCTGATCGAGGCACCTGTCTTGCTGGTGCTGGACACCACCGCGCAGGGCCGCTCCGCCGCCGCGTTGACGCTGGGCATGGCCGCCTTCGACCCGGCCGTACGGATCGGCGGGGTGATCCTCAACCGGGTCGGCTCGCCCCGACACGAGACGCTGCTGCGCGACGCGCTGGCCGAGGTGGGCGTACCGGTGCTCGGGGCGGTCACCCGGGCCGCCGAGGTGGCCGCCCCGGCCCGGCACCTGGGGCTGGTCCCGGTCGCCGAGCGGGCACCCGAGTCCCTCGCGATCGTCACCGCCCTCGCCGAGCTGGTCGAGTCCACCGTGGACCTCGACGCGGTGCTCGACCTGGCCCGGACCGCCCCGGCACTGACCGCCCCGGCCTGGGACCCGGTCGTCGCCGTCGGCGGGCCGGCCGGCTCGGAGCGACCGCGCGTCGCGCTCGCCGGTGGTCCGGCCTTCACCTTCTCGTACGCGGAGACCGCTGAACTGCTCGCCGCGTCCGGCGCGGACGTCGTCACCGTCGACCCACTGCGCGATCCGGCGCTGCCCGCCGGCACCCGCGCGGTGGTGGTCGGCGGCGGCTTCCCCGAGGCGTACGCGGAGGCGCTGGCCGGTAACGCCGCGCTCCGCACCGAGCTGGCCGCCTTCGACGGGCCGATCGTGGCCGAGTGCGCCGGGCTGCTCTACCTCGGGCGGTACCTGGACGGCGTACCCATGTGCGGCCGGCTGGGCCTGACCGCCCGGATGACCGGCCGGCTCACCCTCGGCTACCGGGAGGCGGTGGCCGTCACCGACTCCCCGGTGGCCCGGGCCGGCGAGCCGGTACGCGGTCACGAGTTCCACCGCACCACCACCGACCCGGTGCACGGCGACCGGCCGGCGTGGCGCTGGGACGGCGCGCAGCATGGCTTCGTCGCCGGCCGGGTGCACGCCTCCTACCTGCACACCCACTGGGCCGGTCACCCCGGCGCCGCCCGCCGCCTGGTCGAGGCGTGCCGGTGACCGCCGCCGTTCGTCCCGCCGCCGCCCACGCAGGCTCGGCCGACGCCACGTTGACCGGGGTCGGTGTCGGACCCGGCGACCCGGAACTGCTCACCGTCAAGGCGGTGCGGGTGCTGCGCGAGGCCGACCGGGTCTTCGTACCCGTGATGGCGGACCGACCCGACCCGGACGCCGCAGCCGGGCGGGCCGAGCGGACCGTGCGGGAGTACGTGGCGGCGGACCGGCTGCGCCGGCTGCCGTTCGCCCTGGACGACCGGGGCGGGGTGACCGCCCGCCGGACGGCGGCCTGGGACGACGCCGCGCGCGCCGTGGTCGACGCCATCGACAGGGGCGCGCGGTCGCTGGCCTTCGCCACCATCGGCGACCCGAACGTCTACTCCACCTTCGGCTACCTGGCGCAGAGCGTCCGGGCGCTGCGCCCGGCGGTACGGGTGGCGACCGTGCCCGGTGTCACCGCCATGCAGGAGCTGGCCGCGCGCAGTGGCACCCCGCTCTGCGAGGGACGCGAGCCGCTGACCCTGCTGCCGGCAACCGCCGGGCTGGCGCTCTTCGCCGACGCGCTGGCCGGGCCGGGCACCGTGGTCGCCTACAAGGGCTGGCGGCGGCACCCGGAACTGCTCGCCGAACTGCGCCGACAGGGCCGGCTCGCCGACGTCGTGCTCGGGCGCAGCCTGGGGCTGCCCGATGAACGCATCGGCCCGGTCGACGACCCCGAGCACGACCTGCCGTACCTGTCGACGCTGCTGGTCCCGGCCCGCCGCGAGCACCGAGGAGGAAAGCTGTGACCACCGACGGCAAGGTGTGGTTCGTCGGGGCCGGCCCCGGGGCGGCGGACCTGCTGACCCTGCGGGCCGCCCGGGTGATCGCCGAGGCGGACATCGTGATCTGGGCGGCCAGCCTGGTGCATGCCGACGTGCTCGGTCACGCCCGGTCCGGGGCCGAGATCGTCGACTCCTCGCAGCTGCCCATCGAGGGGGTGCTCCCGCTCTTCCAGCGGGCCGCCGAGGACGGGCTGACCGTGGCCCGGATCCACTCCGGCGACCCGGCGCTGTGGGGCGCGGTGCAGGAGCAGCTGGACGTGTGCAGGGCGCTCGGCCTGGCCGTCGAGATCGTGCCCGGGGTCTCCTCGTTCACCGCCGTCGCGGCGATCGTCGGGCGGGAGCTGACCGTCCCCGAGGTGGCCCAGTCGGTGATCCTCACCCGGCTGGAGGGTGGCAAGACCCCGATGCCGCCCGGCGAGCGGGTCCGCGACTTCGCCCGGCACGGCACCACCATGGCGCTGTTCCTCTCCGCCGCCCGCTCCGGGCAGGTGCAGACCGAGCTGCTGGCCGGCGGCTACCCGGCGGACACCCCGGCTGTGGTGGCGTACCAGGCGACCTGGCCGGACGAGCTGGTGGTGCGCTGCACGGTCGGCACCCTGGAGGCCACGGTCAAGCAGCACCGGCTCTGGAAGCACACGCTCTTTCTGGTCGGCCCGGCGTTGGCCGCCGAGGGCACCCGGTCGCACCTGTACCACCCGGGGCACTTCCACACCTTCCGTCGGGCCGAACCGGCCGCCCGCGCCGAACTCCGCCGCCAGGCGGGCGCCCGTACCGGCGGGGCGGTCCAGGATGGCGGCGAGCCGGCCACACCGGGCCACCCACTGTGACGTACGCCGAGCCGCCGCTGCGCGAGCCGGACCTGCCGCGGACCGCGAAGGTCCGGCCCACCGCGCTGCGCACCGGCTGGACCACCGGCGCCTGCGCGACGGCGGCGGCCAAGGCCGCGGTCACCGCGCTGGTCACCGGCGCGGCCCAGCCGGAGGTGGAGATCGGCCTGCCCGCCGGGCGGCGGGTGCGCTTCCCGGTGGCCCGCTGCGAGGTGACCGGCACCCCGCCGGCCCGGGCCGAGGCGGTGGTGGTCAAGGACGCCGGCGACGACCCGGACGTCACCCACGGCGCCGAGCTGACCGCCACCGTGGACTGGGCTGACGCACCCGGGCTGCTACTGGCCGGCGGCTCCGGCGTCGGCACGGTCACCAAGCCGGGTCTCGGGCTCGCGGTCGGCGGCCCGGCGATCAACGACACCCCACGCCGGATGATCAGCGAGGCGGTGGCCGAGGTGGTCGACCTCGCCGAGGTCGGCGTCCGCGTGGTGATCAGCGTGCCGCGCGGCGAGATCATGGCCCGCAAGACCACCAACCGGCGGCTCGGCATCCTCGGCGGCATCTCGATTCTCGGCACCACCGGGATCGTCCGACCCTTCTCCACCGCCTCCTGGCGGGCCAGCGTCGTGCAGGCCGTGCACGTGATGGCCGCGCAGGGCGAGCGGACCGTGGTGCTCTGCACCGGCGGGCGTACCGAACGGGCCGCCCGCGCGCTGCTGCCCGAGCTGCCCGAGGTGTGCTTCGTCGAGGTCGGCGACTTCACCGGCGCCGCGGTCACCGCCGCCGTGGGCGACGCGATGACCGGGGTGGTCTTCGTCGGCATGGCCGGCAAGCTGGCCAAACTCGCCGCCGGCATCCTGATGACCCACTACACCCGCTCCAAAGTGGACCTATCGCTGCTCGGCGCGGTGACCGCCGAGGCCGGCGGTGACCCGGCGCTGGTCGACGAGGTGACCCAGGCGAACACCGGCCGGCACGCGTACGAGCTGTGGGAGGCCGCCGGGCTGCTCGCCCCGGCCGGCGACCTGCTCTGCCAGCGGGTCGGACAGGTGTTGCGGCGCTTCGCCGGGCCGACGGTCACCGTGGACGTGGCGATGGTCGACTTCGCCGGCGCGCGGGTGGTCGCCTCGTCGGGCCGGTGGGACCGGTGACCCCGGTGACCGTGATCGGTCTGGACGCCGCCGGCGCCCCGCCGCACCCCGCGCTCGCGCCGGCGCTGGCCGCCGCCGCTCTGGTGGTCGGGGCCACCCGACACCTGGCGGCGGTGCCCGTACCGCCCGGCGCGGCCACCGTCGCCCTCGGCCCGCTCGCTCCGGCCGTGCGGCGGCTGGCCGACGCCGTCGCCGCCGGGGTGCCGGCCGTGGTGCTGGCCAGCGGGGATCCCGGCCTGTTCGGCATCGTCCGGCGACTGCGCGCGGCCGGGCTGCCGCTGCGGGTGGTCCCGGCAGTGTCCAGTGTGGCCGCCGCGTTCGCCCGCGCCGGACTGCCCTGGGACGGCGCCGCCGTGGTCACCGCGCACGGCCGTGACCCGCGACCGGCGCTGAACGCCTGCCGGGCGCTGCCGCTGGTCGCCGTGCTCACCGCGCCGGGCGCCGGCGCCGCCGAGCTGGGCGCCGGGCTGGCCGGCTGGTCGCGCCGCCTGGTGGTCGCCGAACACCTGGGCACCGACGCCGAACGGATCCGCGAGGTGACCCCCGAGCAGGCCGCCGCCGAGACGTGGTTCGACCCGCACGTGCTGGTCAGCCTCGCCACCACCGCCCCGGCCGACCTCGGCGGGATGCGGTGGGACAACCAGCCCGCCGCCACGCCGGGCGGCGGCTGGGCACTGCCGGAGACCCGGTACGCGCACCGCGACTCGATGATCACCAAGTCGGAGGTACGCGCCCTCGTCATCGCCCGGCTGCGCCCCCGGTTGGGCCGGCTGGTCTGGGACATCGGCGCGGGCAGCGGTTCGGTGGGCATCGAGTGCGCGCTGCTCGGCGCGGCCGTGCTCGCCGTCGAGCAGGACCCTCGGGCCGGCGAGACGATCCGGGCCAACGCGGCCGCGCACGCCGTCGACGTCCGGTTGGCCGTCGGGCGTGCCCCGACGGTGCTGGCCGGCCTGCCCGAGCCGGACGCGGTCTTCGTCGGTGGCGGCGGCGCCGACGTCCTCGCCTCCGTGGCGGCCCGCCGACCCGATCGGGTGGTGCTCACCCTGGCCGCCCTGGACCGGGTCGCGCCGGCCGTCGGCCTGCTGCGCACCGCCGGCTACACGGTCGAGGGCAGTCAGCTCTCCGCCGCCCGCCTCGCCGACCTGCCCGGCGGGTCGATCCGCCTCGCGGCCACCAACCCGGTGGTCGTCCTCACCGGGGAGCGCCCGTGCACAACCTGACCTCGCACACCCGGATCGGGCTGGTCGCGGCCACCGCCGCCGGCCAACGGCACGCCCAGACCGTCGCCGCTGCCTGGCCGCACGCCCGGCTGGTCGAGGGGGAGAGCGTCGCCGACGCGCTGCGGACCGCGTGGGGGCGGTGCGACGCCGTGGTCGCCTTCCTGGCCACCGGCGCGGTGGTGCGGATCCTCGCCCCGCTGCTCGGCGACAAGCGCACCGACCCGGCCGTGGTGGTCGTCGACGAGGCGGCCCGGCACGCGGTGGCGCTGCTGGGCGGGCACGCCAGTGGCGGCAACGACCTCGCCGAGCAGGTCGGCGCGCTGCTGGACGCCCGGCCGGTGGTCACCACCGCCACCGACGCGGTCGGGCTGCCGGGGCTGGACACCCTCGGCTGGCCGGTGCAGGGTGCCGTCGCCGCCGTGTCCCGGGCCATCCTGGACGGCGAGCCGGTCCGGCTGATCGCCGACGCCGCCTGGCCGCTGCCCGCCCTGCCACCGAACGTCCAACCACAGCCCGCCACCGCCGAGAGCGGCGAGGGCGGCACCGCCGACGCGGCGGACGGCGGGTACCGGCTGCTGGTCACCGACCGGGTGGTGCCGCTGGACGAGCGGACCGCGGTGCTGCGCCCCCCGTCACTGGTCGCCGGGGTCGGCGCCAGCCGGGGCGTACCGGCCGCCGAGGTGGCGGAGCTGCTGCACCGGGTGCTGGCCGAGGCCGGCCTCAGCCCGGCCAGCCTGCGCTGCCTGGCCAGCGCCGACGTCAAGGCCGACGAGGCGGGCATCCGGAGCACCGCCGACGCGCTCGGCGTACCCCTGGTGACCTGGCCGGCGGCGCGGCTGGCGGGTGTCGACGTGCCGCACCCCAGCGAGGTGGTCCGCGCCGCGGTCGGCACGCCGAGCGTGGCGGAGGCCGCCGCGCTGCTCGGCACGTCCGGCCGCCCGGGCGACGCCGCGCTGCTGGTGCCGAAGACCGCGACGGCGATGGCCACCGTGGCGGTGGCCCGGCACGCGCCGCGCGGCCGGCTGGCCGTCGTCGGGCTCGGCCCCGGCGCCGCCGACCTGCGCACCCCGCGTGCGGTGGCCGAGCTGCGCCGGGCCGCCGTGGTGGTCGGCCTCGACCAGTACCTCGACCAGGTCCGCGACCTGCTCCGCCCGGGCACCCGCGTGCTGTCCAGCGGGCTCGGCGCGGAGGAGGCACGGGCCCGCGCCGCCGTCGCCGAGGCCGCCGCCGGCCACGCGGTCGCGCTGGTCGGGTCCGGCGACGCCGGGGTGTACGCGATGGCCAGCCCTGCCCTGGAGTACGCCGACGAGCGGATCGACGTGGTCGGCGTCCCCGGGGTGACCGCCGCACTGGCCGCCGGCGCGCTGCTCGGCGCCCCGCTCGGCCACGATCACGCCTACCTGAGCCTGTCGGACCTGCACACCCCATGGGAGGTCATCGAGCGGCGGGTGACCGCGGCGGCCGAGGGTGACTTCGTGACGCTGTTCTACAACCCGCGCAGCCGCAACCGGGACTGGCAGCTCGGCGCGGCGCTCACGATCCTCGGCAAACACCGGCCCCCGGACACGCCGGTCGGGGTGGTGCGCAACGCCAGCCGCGCCGGCGAACGCGTGCACCTGGCCACCCTGGCCACCCTCGACCCGGCCGTGGTCGACATGTACAGCGTCGTGGTCGTCGGCAGCAGCGACACCCGGCTGGTCGCCGGCCGCATGGTCACGCCCCGGGGGTACCGGTGGCGATCGTGACCATCGGCGCGTGCCAGGGCTGCGGCGCCTGCCTGCTCACCTGCCCCACGCACGCGATCCGGCCGGTCGCCGGCGGTCTGACGGTCCGCGCCGACCGCTGCACCGGCTGCCTGGAGTGCCTGGAGATCTGCCCGGTGGACGCGATCCGCGTCGCCGATCCCGATGAACGTGGAGGAGTCCGATGAGTTCGACCGTGGTCAGCACCGCTTCGCCGGCTGGCTGGGGGAACCGGTTCGGTGTCGCCCGGTCGGCTGCCGGTGTGGGGGAGCGGCGGTGAGCCGGGTGGTGCACCCCATCGAGGCGGAGTCGTACCGCATCCTGCGCGACCGGGTCGACCTGTCCCACCTGCCGCCGCTGAGTCGGGCGGTGACCGAGCGGGTGGTGCACGCCAGCGCCGACCTGGCGTACGTCGACGAGCTGGTCTGCGACGAGCCGGCCCTGGAGTCGGGGCTGGCCGCGCTGCGCGCCGGCGTGCCGGTGGTCACCGACGTGGCGATGGTCGCCGCCGGCATCACCCGAGCCGGCCTGGAGCTGGTCTGTCCGGTCGCCGAGCCGGCCGCCGCCGAGCTGGGCCGGACGGCCGGGATCACCCGCTCGGCGGCGGCCGTGCGGATCGCACTCGACCGGGTCGGGCCCGGCGCGGTCTGGGTGGTCGGCTGCGCGCCGACCGCACTGGTCGAACTGCTCACCCTGGACGCCGCGCCGGCGCTGGTCGTCGGCCTGCCGGTCGGCTTCGTGGGCGCTGCCGAGTCCAAGGCGGCGCTGCGGGCCAGTGGCCTGCCCGGGGTGTCCAACGTGGGGGAGAAGGGCGGTTCGGCGGTCGCCGCCGCCGCCCTCAACGCCCTGCTCTACGTCGAGGAGATGCCATGACCGGGTTGGTCATCGTCGGGCACGGCACGCGCAGCGTGGCCGGGGTCGACCAGTTCGCCGCGTTGGTCGAGCGGGTCCGCCGGCGCGGCGTCGTCGGTGATGTGGAGGGCGGCTTCATCGAGCTGTCCCGCCCGCCGCTGACCGACGCGGTCGGCGCGCTCGTGGCGCGCGGGCACCGGGCGTTGGTGGCGCTGCCGCTGGTGCTGACCGCCGCCGGGCACGGCAAGGGTGACATCCCCGCCGCGATGGGACGCGAGCAGGAGCGCCATCCCGGGCTGAGCTACCGCTACGGGCGTCCGCTCGGGCCGCACCCGCTGCTGCACGACGCCCTCGAACAGCGGATCGACGCGGCGCTGGCCGGGGCGGATCGGGCCGGCACGGCGCTGACTGGTGCGGACCGGGCCGACACGTGGGTCGCGCTGATCGGCCGGGGTTCCACCGATCCGGACGCCAACGCCGAGGTGGCCAAGGTGGCCCGGCTGCTCTGGGAGGGGCGTGGCTACGCCGGCGTGGAGCCGGGGTTCATCTCGCTGGCTGAGCCGTCGGTGCCGGGGGTGCTGGACCGGCTGCGTCGGCTCGGCGCGCGGCGGATCGTGGTCGCGCCGTACTTCCTGTTCGCCGGGGTGCTGCCGGACCGGATCGTCGCCCAGTCCGCGGAGTTCGCTGCCGCCCACCCCGAGCTGGACGTGCGGGTCGCCGACCTGATCGGCGACTGCGACGCGCTGGCCGACCTGGTCCTGGAGCGGTACACCGAGGCGCTGGGCGGAGACATCCGGATGAACTGCGACACCTGCGCGTACCGAGTACTGATGCCCGGCTTCGCCGACAAGGTGGGCCGCCCGCAGCGCCCGCACGACCACCCCGACGACCCGGTCGGCGGCCACCACCACCACGGCCACCACCACGGTCACGACCAGCACGACCACGGATCGGTCGCGGTGGTCGGCGGCGGGCCGGGACCCGACGACCTGATCACGGTACGCGGCAAGGCGCTGCTCGACGCGGCGGACGTGGTGGTGGTCGACCGCCTGGCCCCGCAGGGGCTGCTCGCCGGGCTGCGCCCCGACGTGCTGGTCGTCGACGCCGCCAAGGTGCCCCGTGGACCGTCGATGGACCAGGAGGCGATCAACGCGGCCCTGGTGACGCACGCCCGCGCCGGCCGGCGGGTGGTCCGGCTCAAGGGCGGCGACCCGTACGTGTTCGGTCGCGGCCACGAGGAGGTGCAGGCCTGCGCGGCGGCCGGCGTGCCGGTGACCGTCGTCCCCGGGGTGAGCAGCGCGTTCGCCGCGGCGGCGCTGGCCGGTGTGCCGGTGACCCACCGCGGGGTCGCGCACGACGTCACCGTGGTCTCCGGGCACCTGCCGCCCGGGCACCCCGATTCGCTGGTCGACTGGGCGGCGCTGGGCCGGGCCCGCGGCACGCTGGTGCTGCTGATGGCGGTGGACACCATCGCCAAGATCGCCGCCGCGCTGGTCGAGCACGGCCGTGCCCCGGACACGCCGGTGCTCGCCGTGCAGGACGCCGGCCAGCCTGACCAGCGTGCGGTGCCGGCCCGACTCGACGAGATCGGCGCTGTCGCCGCCCGGGAGGGCATCGGCCCGCCCGCCGTCTTCGTCCTCGGCCCGGTGGTCGACGTCGCGACCACCGGGCCGACGGCCTGACGACTACTCGCTGCGGGCGGTCTCCGGTCCGGTGATGCGTTCCAGCAGCGGCAGGGTGGAGGCGATGACGCCGAGGCAGGTGGCCAACCCGACGACGACGATCACGTAGAAGCGCGGCTCCGGCGCGATGAGCGTGTAGTCCATCTGGGCCCGAAGGAACAGATGAGCGGCGAGGAGGCCCATCCCGATGGCCACCGCGGCGACGGCGAGCATCGGTACGGCGCTCTCCAGCGCGACCACCCTGCGCAGGACCTGTACCGGTGCGCCGCTGAGGCGCAGCAGGCTGAACGGGCGCCTGCGCTCGGTGAGACCGCCGATCACACTGACCGCGAGGCTGCAACCGGCGAGCGCGAGGCTGGCGATGATAATGACGTTGGCCAGTTGTTCCCAGCCGCGCAGCGTGTTGGCAAAGCTCGACTCGAAGTCGCCGGGCACGTTCGGTGCCACCCGGAAGGTCGGGAAGGCGGCCTCGAGGACGGTGCGCGAGCGCTCGACGGCGGCGGCGGAACCGTCCGTGCCGACGACGATCGACAGCACCGGCAGCCGCTGGAGATCGCCGAGCGGGACCGACGCGGTCTGCCAGACCCTCGTGGGCGACGCCGATTCCCGGAAGGGGATGAAGCCCATCGCGACCTCGGCGACGCCTGCGCCGTCGGCGCACCGGCCGTACGCGCTCGGGAGGTCGGTGCACGCGATCAGCCCGGGCTCGCTGGCGCTCAGCCTGTCCGGGTTCTCGCGTACCGTGGCCGCGAACCGTACGCCGCGGGTCGAACGCAGTTCGGAGAACAGCGCGTCGGGCACCGATGGTGCCTCCCTGCCGAAGTCCATGGACACGGTGCCCGCCTCGGTCGAGCCGATCGGCGCCGGCCCGCGGTTGGCGACGATCGTGGTGATCACGCCGACGGCCACGCTCGTGACGAAGAGCGCGACCATGATGCCGCTGATCGCCCGGAAGCCGGCCTTCGGGTTGTCGGCGAGGCGTCGCGCGGCGATGAGAGTGGCGGGGCGGCCGGCGTACCGGGCCATGACCCGGGCGCCGACCATCGTCAACCACGGGCCGGCGAGGACCAGGCCGGCCATGATGAGCAGCAGGCCGGGCAGGAACACCGCGGTCTGGCCGTCGGAGGTCTCGGGCCGGTAGCCGATGGCGAAGAACAGCACAGCGACGCCGAAGAGGATCGGGATCAGCCGGTACGCACGCGGCGCGCGTGGGGTGACCCGACGGGTGACGCCGAGCGGCGAGATTCGCACGCGGCGCAGCGAGACCTGGGCTGCCACCGCCGCGCCGGCCGGGACGCCGAGCGCCACGAGCAGCACGTCCAGCACGCCCAGCGACATGTCGCTGGGAAAGAACGGCATGCCGGTGAACGGGATGTCCGCCATCGGGCCGCGCAACGCGTAGAACAGCACGAAGCCGAGGGCGGTGCCGGCGACGGCCGCGGCGGTCGCCTCCACCGCGGCGACCATCGAGATCTGCTTCGGTGTCGCGCCGACCAGGCGCATCGCGGCGAAGCGCTGCTCCCGACGGGCTGCGCTGAGTCGGGTGGCGGTGCCGATGAAGATCAGCACCGGAAACAGCAGCCCACCGGCGATCACGCCCAGGATGAGGTTCACCGTCGTCTCGGGGATTGCGGGAGTGTCGCCGACGCTGGTGACCTGCCTGGCGAGGGGCAGCCCGGCGACCTCGTCCTGGGTGCCACCCATGATGACGAGCAGGGTGTCCGGCGAGGTCAGTGCGGCCGGGCCGACGGTGCCGAGGTCACGTCCCGGGTAGCGGTCGCCCAGTTGGTCGGCCGGCTGAGCGGCCAGCAGTTCGCGCAACGCGGGCGAGGCGTAGTACTCCCCGGGGCCAGGGGTGGCAGGGATGCCGACCGGGGTGGGCGCACTTTGTCCGCTGGCTGCCACGTCGATCCGGATGATCTGCTTGCCGTGGAAGTAGTCCTCCCGGGTCGACCACCACAGGGGATCGACGTCGCCGCCCGTCGAGGCGCTGGGATACACCGATGCGGACCGGGTGAGCTGCGCGTTGACGGCGTTGACCCCGGCTAGGGTGGTCAGCAGCAGTCCGCTGCCGACCGCGACGGCGGCGGCGATGACGGCCAGGCGGGTGAGCGCCTCGCGGCCGCCGGCCACGGCGAGGCGGAGCCCGAAGCCGATCATGAGGCGATCCGGTCCGGCGCGTTCACGCGCCCGTCGCGGACCATGACCTCACGGTCGGCGTACGCGGCGATCCTGGGCTCGTGGGTGACCAGGATGACCGTGGTGCCCTGCTCGCGGGCGGCGCTGACGAGCAGGTCCATGACCTGCTCGCCGGTGAGCGAGTCGAGCGCGCCGGTCGGCTCGTCGGCGAAGAGCACCTGTGGCTCGGCGACCAGGCCGCGGGCGAGGGCGACGCGTTGCGCCTGCCCACCGGACAGCTCACCCGACCGCCGCTGCTCCAGGCCGTCCAGGCCGAGGCGCTCGAACCAGGTGTGCGCCCTGCGCAGCGCCTGCGTCCGGCGCACGCCGCTGAGCAGCAGCGGCAGGGCGACGTTCTCCACGGCGGTCAGCTCGGGGACGAGCTGGCCGAACTGGAACACGAAGCCGAAGCGGTCCCGGCGCAGGCTGCTGCGCTCGGTCTCGGCCATGGCGTCGACCCGGGCACCGTCGAAGAGGATCTCGCCGGAGTCGGGCACGAGGATGCCGGCCAGGCAGTGCAACAGGGTGGACTTGCCCGAGCCGCTGGGCCCCATGACGGCGAGGATCTCACCCGCGTCCACGGCGACGCTGGCGCCGCGCAGTGCGGGGGTCTGACCGAAGGAGAACTCCACGTTGCGTGCTTCGATCACGACGCTCACGGCCGCACCTCCTTCTTCAGGGCGTCCAGTCGGGCGCCGGTCATCTCGATCCACCGGAGGTCCGCCTCCAAGTGGTACAGGCCGTGGTCGGCGAGCAGCGCGTCGACCAGGTTGCCGGTGCGCTTGACCTCGGTGAGCTCGCGCATCCGCCGCAGGTGCGCGCCGCGCTGCGTGTCGAGGTATTCGTCGGCCGGACGATCCAGCATCAGCGCGAGCACGACCTTCGCGAAGAGCACGGTCTGCAGGTGTGGCTCCGGCTCGACCGGCTGGGTCAGCCACTGCTCGACCTCGGTCGCGCCGACGTCGGTGATGATGTAGCGCTTGCGGTCGGGGCCCGAGCCGGGGGCGACGTCGCTGATCACCACCTTCCCGTCCCGGGCCAGGCGGCTGAGGGTGGAGTAGACCTGGCCGAACGGCAGCGGTTTGCCCCGCCCGAAGAAGGCGTCGTAGTCGCGCTTCAGGTCGTAGCCGTGGCTGGGCTCCCGTTCGAGGAGGCCGAGAAGTGTCAGTGGCACGCTCATGCCAGGACAATACACCGGGGGTATACCCCGCGTATATATCCTCGGTATCTTGTGGGCGGCCAGCCGATCAGGGCGTGGGCGCTGACGGGTGTCGGGGTGGGGCGGGGTTTCCCGCGCGTCTCCGCGCGGTCAGCCGGTCAGGGCGCGGGCCAGGGCGTAGCCGGCGGTGACCGCGGCGAGCCCGGCGGCGACGCTGGTCAGCACGTTGGCCAGCGCGAGGAGCCGGTTGCCGGTCTGGGCCAGGCGCAGCGTCTCGTAGCTGAAGGTGGAGTAGGTGGTCAGCGCGCCGCAGAACCCGGTGCCGAGCAGCGCGCTGACCGCCGGGCCGGCCGGCAGCCCGACGAGCACGCCGAGCAGCAGCGACCCGACCACATTGACGGTCAGCGTGCCCCAGGGGAACGCCGAGTCGTGCCGGGACTGCACGGCCCGGTCGGTGAGGTAGCGCAGCGGTGCGCCGACGGCCGCGCCCAGGGCGATGAGCAGCACCGTCATCGGCTGACCCGCCGTGCTCGGCGACGCAGCAACCCGGCGGTGGCGGCGTCGCCCAGCCCGACCGCGACCAGTGCCCCGACCACGGTCGCGGCCAGGTAGGCCAGCGCGGTGCCCGGAGAACCCGCGACCAGCGCCTGCTGGATGTCCACCGCGTACGTGGAGAACGTGGTGAACCCGCCGAGCACCCCGACCCCGAGGAACGGGCGGACCAGCGGACGCCCACCGCTGAGGTGCGTGAGTGCCGCCATCAGCACGCCGATCAGCAGGCAGCCGGACAGGTTGACGCCGAACGTCGCCCACGGGAAGTCGGTGGGCGCGTGGGGGGCGGCGTGTTGCAGGCCGGCCCGGGCCAGCGCGCCGAGCACGCCGCCGGCCGCGACCGCAGCGAGAACCGTGGCTGGACGGGTGCTCAGCTCGTCGCGGTCGGCGGGGACGCGAAGGTCGACGTCCGGGTCGGTACGCGGCTCGAATGATCCGGACACGGGCCCTCCCACCAGCACGGGTGTCACTGGCAGGGACCGTTGGCGAGTGGTGTCGCGGTTTCCCCGGCGCACGCCGGGACGGCGGGCCCCACCGCCGGGGAGCCCGTTGGCTCCGGCGCCAGCATATCGCCGGACGAGCCGCGCGTTCGCGCTCCCGGCCGGCTGTCAGCGAACCGCCCCCACGGCGGCGTCGGGGCCGCCCCGCCACACCGTGCCGACCTCGGTGAACCCGGCCGTGGTGAGCGCGGCCAGGTGCCAGGAGACCGGCGGGTTCCACTCCGGGCTGTGCCCGGTCGGGTAGATGGCGTGCCGCTGGGTGACCAGTGGACCGAGCACCGGGTCGGCACCGGCCCGCTCCCACCACTCCGACCAGGAGGGGACCGCGCCGGCGGCGTACCGGGCGGCGCGCCGGTCCCGCGCCCGGTCGAGCAGCCGCTTGGTCAACTCCGGCAGGGAGTCGTCGGGCATGTGGTCGGCGTTGACGAAGATCCCGCCCGGTCGCAGCATGTCGCGGATCTCGCCGTAGAGCGCACCGAGCCGGTCGGCCGGCAGCCAGTGCAGCGCGGTGGCGGTGAGCACGCCGTCGTACTCCTGATGGGGGAGCGCGGAGCGCCACTCGGGGGCGCCGAGGTCGGCGGTGACGATGGTGGCCCGATCCGTCAGTGAGGCACCGGCGATGGCCAGCAGCGCCGGGTCGAGGTCCACCAGGGTCACCTCGGCGGTGGGGAAGCGCGCCAGCACTCGGAGCGAGATGGTGCCGGTGCCGCCGGCCAGGTCAAGCAGGCGCGGCGGTCGGCCGTCGAGGACCGCGTCGACAGCGTCGAGCATGGCGGTGAACCGGTGTTCCCGGTCCGGCAGGTACGCCTCCTGCTGGCGGTCCCAGCTCTCCTGCCACGCCGACGCATTCGTGATGTAAGGAGTCATGGCGATCAGGCTAGTTACGACTCAACGTGTCTGTCCAGACCTTATTGCCAATCACTTGCAATTGCTAGGTGATTGCAATGCGATGATCGCAGTGGCGCCGGGTCGGGTCATCCGCCCGCCCCGGCGCCACCTTCGCGAGCGGCGCGGCAGGGGTCGCGCTCGCTGGCGGACGCGTCGGCCCAGGCGGAGGCCACCCCGAGCTGGCGCCCCCGGTCGACGCGCTGCAGCGACTACCAAGCGCCCAGCCCTGCTCCGGGGGCGGCGGTGGTGAGCCCTCCGGGCCGGGCGTACGGTACCGGCAGCCGTGCCGGGACCGTCGCGCGAAGGAGGCAGGCGATGCAGGACCGCACCCCTCGCCCCGAGGAGTTGGAGCCCATCGAGCGGGCCGGTGTCGACGAGCTGCGAGCCCTGCAACACGAGCGGCTGCGCTGGTCGTTGCGGCACGCGTACGACAACGTGCCGCACTACCGCCGGAGTTTCGACGAGGCCGGCGTGCACCCCGACGACTGCCGGGACCTCGATGACCTGGCTCGCTTCCCTTTCACCGGCAAGGCGGAGCTGCGGGAGAACTACCCGTTCGGCATGTTCGCCGTACCCCGGGAGCGGGTCGCCCGGCTGCACGCCTCCTCCGGCACCACCGGCCGGCCGACGGTGGTCGGCTACACCCGCGAGGACCTGCGGACCTGGGCCCGGCTGATGGCCCGGTCGATCCGCGCCTCCGGCGGCCGTCCCGGCGATCGGGTGCACGTGGCGTACGGCTACGGGCTGTTCACCGGCGGTCTCGGCGCGCACTACGGTGCCGAGGAACTGGGCTGCACGGTCATCCCGGTCTCCGGCGGTATGACCGAACGACAGGTCATGCTGATCCGCGACTTCGAACCCGAGGTCATCATGGTCACGCCCAGCTACATGCTGGCCATCGTGGACGAGATGCAGCGCCAGGGCGTCGACCCGCGGGCCACCTCGCTGCGGGTGGGCATCTTCGGCGCGGAACCGTGGACCGAGGACATGCGCCGCGAGATGGAGGACCGGCTGGACATCCACGCGGTCGACATCTACGGGCTCTCCGAGGTGATGGGGCCGGGCGTGGCCACCGAGTGCGTCGAGACCAAGGACGGTCTGCACCTCTGGGAGGACCACTTCTACCCGGAGATCATCGACCCGCTGACCGGCGCGGTGCTGCCCGACGGCGAGCAGGGCGAGCTGGTGCTCACCTCGCTGACCAAGGAGGCGATGCCGGTCGTCCGCTACCGCACCCGGGACCGGACCCGGCTGCTGCCCGGCACCGCCCGCCCGATGCGCCGGATCGAGAAGATCACCGGCCGGACGGACGACATGATGATCGTGCGCGGGGTGAACATCTTCCCCACCCAGATCGAGGAGCTGATCCTGCGGACCCCGCAGCTGTCGCCGCACTTCCAGTGCGTGCTCGACCGGCAGGGCCGGCTGGACACCCTGACGGTGCGGGTGGAGCGGCGGGCCGGAGTCGGCGTGGACGTCGCCGAGCGGGCGGGCGTGACCCTGGTCGAGCTGGTGAAGAACACCATCGGGGTGAGCGTGGCGGTCGACGTGCTCGCCCCGGACGGCGTGGAGCGCTCGGTGGGCAAGATGCGGCGCATCGTCGACCAGCGGCGGGCAAGCTGAGGTGACCGAACAGCGCAATCCGGCGTACGACATGTTCGACGCCGACGTGGCCTCGCGTGGCCTCGGCATCGAGCTGGTCGAGGCTGGCGACGGTGCGGCGGTGGCCCGGATGCGGGTGACCGAGCGGATGCTCAACGGCCACGCGATCGCCCACGGTGGCTTCGTCTTCCTGCTCGCCGACACCGCCTTCGCGCTGGCCTGCAACAGCCGGGGCCCGGTCACCGTCGCCGCCGGCGGCGAGATCACCTTCGTCCGTCCGGCCGGTGCCGGTGACCTGCTCACCGCCCGTGCCACCGAGCGCACCCGGTACGGCCGCAGCGGCATCTACGACGTCACCGTCACCCGGGACGATGGCGCGGTGGTCGCGGAGTTCCGGGGGCGCAGCCGGACCCCGGCGTCGCTTCCGTCGACATAGGATCCCGGCCATGCGCGTGTTGGTGGTGTCCGCGCCGCTGGTCGGCCACGTCTTCCCGCTGGTGCCGCTCGCCGTGGCGTTGCGCGACGCCGGCCACGATGTGCTGCTGGCCACCGGTGGCGGTGGGCTTGCCGCCGCCGGGGCTGGCCTGTCGGTGCACGACGTCGCGCCGGGCTTCGACTTCGGCCGGATCGCGCTGCGGGTCTTTCCCCGCCATCCGCTGATCGCCCGGGCCGAGCTGGCCGGCACCGCCGGCACCCGGGGCGCCGGCCTGCTCTTCGGCGCGCTCAACGACCAGCTCACCGACCCGGTCGTCGAGCTGGCCACCGAGTGGCGGCCGGACCTGGTGGTGTACGAGCCGTTCGCGGTGGCCGGCGCGGTGGCCGCCGCCCGGCTGGGTGTGCCGGCGGTCCGGCAGGAGAACGCCCTCTTCGACGGGCGCGACCTGGTCCAGGCCACGTCCGCCCGGCTCGGCGCCGCGCTGCGCCGGCACGGCCTGAGCGAGCTGCCGCCACCGGCCGCCGCCCTTGCCGTGGCACCGCCGAGCGTGGCGACGCAGGAGGGGTGGCCGATGCGGTACACCTCCTACGTGGGCGGCGGTGAGCTGCCGCCCTGGCTGCGGGAACCTGGTGAACGCCCCCGGATCCTGGTCACCCGCAGCACCCTGACCGGCCCCGGCGACAAGGGGCCGATGCCCGCCGTGGTGGCGGCTGCCGCCCAGGTGGATGCCGAGTTCGTGCTGGTCCGGCCGGACCGGCGGTCGGCCCGTACGCTGCCCGACAACGTCCGGATGGTGGACTGGATCCCGCTCGACGAGGCGTTGCCGGCGAGCGCGGCGCTGGTCCACCACGGCGGGGCGGGCAGCTGCTTCGGCGCCCTCGCCGCCGGCCTGCCGCAGATGGCCACGGTCGGCCCGGGAGACCGCCGGCACAACGCCGAGCTGGTGGCTCGCCGCGGCGCCGGCCTGGCGCTGCGTCCTCGCGACATCACCCCGGAGACGCTGACCCGGCTGTTCACCGACGAGCGCCTGCGGACCGCCGCCGGGCAGGTCAGCCGGGAGATCGCCGCCATGCCGCCGCCGTCCGACCTGGTGGCCCGGCTGGCCGCGCTGGTCTGACGGCCGGCCCGCGTGGCCGCACCGGATCGACGCCCAGCTGGGGCAGGATGGCCGGATGCGACACGTCGTGCTGTTCCACTCCGTGTACGGGCTGCGGCCCGCCGTGCGCGCCGCCGCGGACCGGCTGCGCGCCGCCGGACACCGGGTCGTCACCCCGGACCTGTACGGCGTTCCGGCCACCGACACCGTCGAGGAGGGCTTCGCGCTGCTCGACAAGATCGGCCAGGACGTGGTGCTCGACCGGGCTCGGGCGGCGCTGCGGGAACTGCCGGCGGAGGCGGTGCTCGCCGGCTTCTCGATGGGTGCCGGCGTGGCCGGGGCGCTGCTGGCCGAGCGTCCCGACAGCGCCGGTCTGCTCCTGCTGCACGGCACCGGTGGGGCGCCGGAGTCGGTCCGGCCCGGCCTGCCGGTGCAGCTGCACCTCGCCGACCCGGACCCGTACGACGCGCCGGACGAGGTCGACGAGTGGCAGCGGGCGATGACCGAGGCCGGCACCGACCTGACGGTCTTCCGCTATCCGGGCGTGGGGCACCTGTTCACCGACCCGGACGTCGCCGAGTACGCCCCGGAGGCCGCCGCGGCGACCTGGCCACGGGTGCTGGCTTTCCTCGCCGCCCCCTGAGCACCTGTCCGGGCCCAACGACTGTCGATGGTTGCGGCACTTTTCTAGCGTGAGGACAGACTCCCGTCCTCGAAGGGCACGTAGCCGTGAATGAGACAGTCCTCAGTGTCGTCGGTCTGGTGCTGGTCGCGGTATCACTCGGCTTCTCCGCACTGCAGACCCGGGAGGTCGCGAGACAGAGCCGCATCAACAACGGGATCGGGTCGGCCGCCGCCCTCGTGGAGGTCAACAACCTCATTCGCGCCTGGCACGAACGGCTGCTCCACGACCCGTCGGCACGCCCGTACTTCTTCGACGGGAAGCCCGCCACGGCGGACGACGTGGAGCGGCCGAAGGTGTTGACCCTCGCGGAACTGCTCGGCGACGTACTTGAGTGCAACCTGCAGATGGCCTCGCTCCTGCCCGCCTTCAACTTCGCTCATTCGTGGCACCACTGGCCCGCGCAGATGTTGCGGCAGAGCCCGGTTCTCGTCGAGGTGGTGGAGCGCTACCCCGACTGGTGGCCGACGCTCCACCTCCTGCAACAGAAGATCCGTGAGTCCAACGGTGAACCACTGACCCACCCGCTCGTCCCCGGGCGCACATCCCGTTGGTCGGTCGCCTCGCTCCGACGTCCACAGAGACGTCTGCCTCAGGCACGCGGAAGCCAAGCGGACACTCCGACGGTGACCCCCACTGCACCCTCGGCCCCGCAGCAATAGCCTTGCCGCCTGGACCGGCGCCTACCCTGCAACTGCCGTAGGGGTTCGGTAGATCTCCGTACCTCGCCCACCAGCCCACATCCGCCGACGGACCGTCAGGCGGACGCGGCCAGGCCGTCCGGCCAGCGGATCAACGGCGGGCGGGGCACGGCGTGCGCCGCGCCGGGCGGAGCACCGACGACGGCCAGCGCGCCGTGGCCGGGCAGGGGGCGTCGCCCGGCTGACCCCGGCCCGGTGGGTGCCGCGCGGACCGATGCCGGCGAAGGGTCGGCGCCCGCACCGGTCGGCGATGCCGGAGCGGCTACGGGCGGATGACCCCCGGAGAGGGTCGCCACGGGCGCGCCGAGCCGGGAGGCCGCGCGGTCGACGTCGAGCGCAGAGGAACGCGTCGACGGCATGTCGCCCGTCGACGCGACGGCGCGGAGCCGGCGGACGGCCGCCGGACGGCTGATCCCGGAACTCGGCACGGGCGGCGGGGCCGCCGCCGTCGGGGTGGGGAGGTGTCGGCGCAGCGCCGCAGGCTGGACGGACCCGCGCGGCCGCGCCGCGGGCTGGACGGACCCGCTCGGTCGCGCCGCGGCCAGCTCAGCGAAGACGGCGTCAAGGCGGCGGGCCTGGGAGCGGACGGCGTCGAGGCGCACGACCTCGGCGCGTGCGGTGGCAGCGCCGACACGCTCGGAACCAACGGCGGCAGACTTGGCGCCGACGACGGGGTCGCCGGCAGGCCGGTCGGCGGCGGGGCTCGCCTCCCGTCGAAGCACGTCCGGGTCGACGGCGTCGAGGTGGCTGGTGTCGAGGTGACTGGCGTCGAGTTGGACAGCGTCGAGGCGGGCGGCGTCGGCGGCCCGGTGGGCGAAGACGGCGCGCAACGCGCGGGGCAGTCGCTCGGCGGCGACCCGGCGCAGCGCGGGCGCCGCGAACGCGTACCCGCTGGCGCGGCGGGGGAACAGCAGCCCGGCGGCGACGAGCGCGCGCAGAACGGGAGCGGACCGCCCGGGGGTCCAGCCGAGCACCCGGTCCAGCGCCGCGTCGGAGATCACGCCGTCGAGCGTGCCGGCGGCCATCAGCACCGCCCGGCGCTCGCCGTCGAGCCGGTCCAGCTCCGCGCCGACGGCCCGGCGCACCGCCTCCGGCAGCGGGAGCGCCGCCGGGTCCGCACCATCCCCGATGGATGCCACGTACGCGGCCGCATGCCCGGGTCGGCCGCCCACCAGCGGCAGCAGCCGGTCGACCAGGGCCACCGGCTGCCCGGCGCGGGTCAGCAGCTGACGCAGCAGTCGCCCGGACTGCACTGCGGCCAGCGGCCGGATCGCCATTCGCCGGGCGGGGCCGGGCCGGGTGTCGGCCCACTGGGGCTGGTGCAGGGTGACCACGGCCAGCGGCACCCGTCGCGCGGTGGCCGCGGTGAACAGCGCGTGCAGGAAGCGGCTCACCGCGGGCGCGGCCCGGTCCAGGTCGTCCACGGCGACGAACAGCGGCCGGTGGGCGGCCAGGCGTAGCAGGGCGTCCCGGCAGATCGCCGCTCCGGCCAGCGCTGCGGCCGAGCCGTCCGGTGCGGTCAGCAGCCGCTCCAGCGCCGGCACCGCCGCCGCGACCCGGGCCGGCGGGAGCAGCGGCGTCAGGGCGTTGGCCAGCCGGTCGCGGACCATCGCCGGGCCGTCACCGTGGCGGATCCCGGCGAAGTCGCGGAGCAGCTCCGCGACCGGCGCCAGCACCTGGTCGGGGTACGGCTGGCAGGTCGCCACGCACCAGCGCACCGCCACTCCGTCCACCGTGGTCAGCGAACGGGTCAGTTCGTGCAGCAGTCGGCTGCGGCCGCTGCCGGTCGGGCCGACCAGGGACACCCAGCGCGGGTTCTGCTCGCGGACCGCCCGGCTCAGCTGGTCCCGGAGGGTGGCCAGCTCGCGGCGGCGGCCGATCAGCGGGCCGTCGTGCCGGTCGGCGCTGGGTCGTACGGGGCCGACGGCGTGCCAGACCGGCATCGGCGGCACCCGACCGGAGACCGGCACCGGCGCCAGTTGGCGCTGGGCGATCAGGCCGGCGGTGGCCCGGGCGGTGGTCGCGCAGAGCGCGACGGCGCCGGGTGGCGCGTACTCCTGCAGGCGGGCAGCCGTGGTGATCACCGCGCCGCTGGCCACGCCGTGGCCGCCGCTGACGGCGCCGCCCAGGTCGACCACCACCTCGCCGGTGGCCACACCGACCCGCACCCGCAGCTTGATGGCCCCGACCATCTGCCGACGGTCCAGCGCGGCCTGGATCTCCAGTCCGGCACGGACCGCGCGGTACGCGTCGAAGCCGTCGGAGTGCCGCGCGCCGAAGAGCGCCATCACCGCGTCGCCGACGTACTTCTCGACCATCCCGTGCCAGCGGTGCAGCACGCCGGCGACGGTGTCGAAGTAGGCCCGTTGCAGCGCCCGGACGTCCTCCGGGTCCAGCCGGTCGACCAGCGCGGTGGAGCCGACGATGTCGGCGAAGAGCACGGTTACCGTGCGTCTCTCCTCCGGCACTGGCCAGTGTGGGTGGGCGGTCCGCTGCATGTCGACGACGGTCGTGGTCATGGGTGTCGCACCGGCCTTTCCCCAGCTGATGGTTGACGACCTTCGGAGATTGGCACTCCTGGGCCGACAGGGGATCGGCAGAACGACGTATGTCGGCCCACCGCAACCTTTAGTCGCAATGTCGACGCGAGGAGTACCACAAGCGGGAGATGGCCGTAGAACGGTTCGGGGGCGTGTGATTAGGCTGCGTGCCATGGCCAGCGATGTGGACACCGCACCGCTCGTGGGCCGAGCCGAGCTGGTGCAGACGGTTCGGACCGCGCTGCTCGGTGACGTCTCGCACGGGCAGACCGCCGCCGTCTTCCTGACCGGTGAGAGTGGCGTGGGTAAGACCCGGCTGCTCGGCGAGATCGGCGCCCGGCTGCGCGACCAGGGCGCACTGGTGCTCACCGGCAGTTGTCTGGACATCGGCGACGCCTCCCCGCTGCACCCGCTGTTGCAGGCGTTGCGGCGCTTCGACGCTGATTTGTCCGCCTCGCAGGCCCGCACCTCCTCGGCGGTCCGTGGGCTGTTGCAGATGTTCGCCGACGAGACCGCCGGCCCGGACGGCGCGGGCGCGCTGCTGGAGCGGGTCTCCCGCGGGCTGCACCTGATCGCCGAGGGACGGCCGCTGGTGCTGATCCTGGACGACCTGCAGTGGGTCGACCGGAGCACCCGGCAGCTGCTGCTGTACCTGCTGGCCGGGCTCGGCGACCTCCAGCTCTCGGTACTGGCCGCGGTGCGTGCCGAGTCGTTGCAGGGCGCCCACCCGCTGCGCCGCGTGCTCACCGAGCTGCGCCGGTTGCGGACGGTGCGGGTGCTCGACCTGGCCCCGCTGGACCGGGCGGGCACCGAACGGCTCGCCGCCGCGGTGGTCGGCCGGACCCTGTCCGCCGACGCGGCCGAGCAGGTGTGGCAGCGCAGCGGCGGCAACCCCTTCGTCATCGAGGAGTTGGCCCGCGACCTGCGCGACGGCCGGGACGGGCTGTCCGAGACGCTGCGCGAGATCTTCCTCGCCCGGGTCGACGCGCTGCCCCAGCACGCACACGCGGTGGTGCACGCGGTGGCCACCGGCGTCGAGCCGGTGCAGCACTGGATGCTGGCCCAGGTGCTCCGGCTGCCGGAGGAGGAGCTGATCGAGGCCGCCCGCGCCGCGGTGGCGCACCGGCTGCTGGTCGGCGCCGACGACGGCTACCGGCTGCGGCACCGGCTCGTCGCCGAGGTGCTGGCACACGAGCTGCTACCGGCCGAGCGCTCCGGGCTGCACCGCCGCTACGCCGAGGCGTTGACCGCGGCACCGGGCGAGCTGCACCAGGCCCGGTTGGCGCACCACTGGCGGCTGGCCGGTGAGCCGGCCCGGGCGTTGCCGGCGGCGGTGGCCGCCGCGCAGGAGGCCGAGCGGCTGCACGGCTACGCCGAGGCGCACCGGCACTGGTCGGCGGCGTTGCAGCTGGCCGGTGACCCGGGCTCGCTAACGGTGGACCGGGTCGAGCTGCTCGGGCACGCCGCCGAGTCGGCCCACCACTGTGGGGAGCACGCCCGCGCGCTGGCCCTGCTGGAGGAGCTGGCCACGGTGCAGGGTGGCGAGCCGACCTGCGCGCTGCACATCCGCCGGGCCCGCTACCTGGCCGCCGCGGGGCGCTCGGCGCTGGCCGAGGAGGAGTACCAGCGGGCGTTGGTGGCGGCGGACTGCTCGCCACGTGACCGGGCCACCGCCGCCGCGCACCTGGCCGAGCTGCTGCTGCACCTGGGCCGGTACGCCGACGCCGGGCGGCGAGCCCGGGAGGCGCTGGAGTTGGCCGCCACGGTGGAGGGTTCCGCCACCGAGGTGGTGCTGGCCAGTGCGGCGCTCGGCTTCAGCGACGCCTACCTGGAGGACCCGGACGCCGGGCTCGCGGTGATGCGCCAAGCCCTCGACACCGCCGAGCGCGCCGGTAAGCCGGAGGATGTGGCCTGCGCGTACCTGCACCTGGCGGAGCTGCTGACCGGGCCGCTGAACATCCTCGAAGAGGGCGTGGTGGTGGCCCGGCGGGGCGCCGAGCGGGTGGCCGAGCTGGGGCTGGGCCGCACCTGGGAGACCCGGCTGCTGGCCATCGCCACCAACGGCCTGTTCCGCGTGGGCCAGTGGGCCGAGGCGGAGAAGGTGGTCGCCGCCGCGCTGCGGCACCGCCCGTCCGGCGCGGACGCCGTGGAGCTGCTCCTGGCCCGGTGCCGGCTCTCGGTGGGCTACGGCGACATCGAGGCCGCCGGCCGGGACCTCGACGCGGTCGCCACCGTGCTCGCCGGCGGCGGAGCGCGGCACGTCATTCCGCTGCTCACCCTGCGTGCCGGGCTGGCCATGTGGGAGGGCCGGCACGACGTGGCGCGCCAGGCGGTACAGCGGGGCCTGACCGAGAGTCGCTCCGACGACGTGACGATCCTCTCCGCGCTGGTCTGGCACGGCCTACGCGCCGAGGCGGAGGCGCACGCCAGCCGCACCGTCGCGGTGGACCCGACGGCGGTGCGCCGGCTGCGGGAGACCGCCGAACGGGTGGCCCGCAAGAGCGCGTCCGCGGCCCGACCGGTGCGCTCGGTTGTGGACGGCTTCCTGGCGCTCTGCGCCGCCGAGGTGAGCCGCCTCGACGGCAGCGACCCGGAGCTGTGGGCCAACTCGGTCGCCGAGTGGGACCGCCGCAACCACCCCTACCCGGCGGCGTACTCGCGGCTGCGGCAGGCCGAGGCGCTACTGGCCCGGCGCAGCCGGGTGGCCACCGCCGGCAAGCTGCTGCGCGAGGCGTACGGGGTGGCGCAGGGGTTGGGTGCGGTGCCGTTGACCTCGGAGATCCGGGAGCTGGCCGGGCGAGCCCGGGTGCCGCTGGAGGAGCGCGAGGCCACCAACGGCACGCCGGGTACGGCGGCCGAGCCGGTCGACGACGAGCTGGCGGCGCTCACCGCGCGGGAGCGGGAGGTGCTCTCCCTGGTCGCCGAGGGGCTGACCAACAAGGAGATCGGGCAGCGGCTGTTCATCAGCGAGCGGACCATCGGCGTGCACGTGTCGCACATCTTCGACAAGCTCCAGGTCCGCACCCGCGTCCAGGCCAGCGCGATCCAGTTGCGCAACCGGCGCGGCTGACCGACCGGTCCGTCAGCCGACGCCTGTGCGCGCCGGGATACGTCGTTCTACTGATCCGACGGGCGGGTGTCGGCTGAAAGGCTGAGCACCGTCGACGGCGGCACGGGGGTGCTGCGGACCACCATGGAGGAGAGATGACCGAACCGGTCTGGGGGCCCGTGCACCGGGACATCGTCGACCTGCTCGCCGACCACCCCGCGGATGTGCCGGCCGTGGTCGATCACCTCACCAAGCTCCAGGACATGCTGGTGCGGCTGCCTCCGCTGGAGGAGAGCTGCCCGCTGGCGGACTTCAACAAGCTGTACCTGACCATCACCAGCAGCGTGCTGGACGGGCTGTACGACGACCGCTTCGTCGACCCGGCGTTCCTCTCCCGGCTGGACGTCGAGTTCGCGGCGCGGTATTTCGACGCGATGCGACTGTGGACCGACTCCAGCCCGGGCACCCCGAAGGCCTGGTCGTGCCTGTTCGAGCGGATGCGTGGGCCGGATGCGCGCCCGCTGCCCTCGGCGGCCGCCGGGGTCAACGCGCACATCAACTTCGACCTGCCGTTCGCGCTGGTGACCACGTTCGACCACCTGGAGTCGGAGCCGGTCGACGGCAGCGACCAGCACCACGACTACCTCGAGATCAACAACATCTTCGCGGACAAGATCCCCGGCCTGCGCCGGGGTTACCTGGAGCGGTGGCAGCTGCTCATCGACATGCTCAACGGTGACATCGACGACTGGTACCAGGGGGAGCTGGTCGAGTACACCCGCGATGTCGCCTGGCGCAACGCGCAGAAGATCTGGCGGTGCCGGCACGATCCGGAAGCCCGCGAGTGTGAGCGCACGCGGTTGGACGACAACGCCGCGGCGCTCGGTCGGCTGCTGCTCTCGCCCCTGGGGGCGTTCCTGCAGTAGCCGGGACGGGGGGTTCCCGCGCTCCGCCCCGGGGGGGTGGGCGGAGCGCGGGGACGCATCCCCTCCCGCCAGCTCCACGTGGCCGGTCCGAGAATTCGGTCGACCTCGAGGGGACAGCCGGTCGACCCGGGGGGTGCCGACCGGCTGACACCGGCGGCCGGCCCGGGGCGGGCCGGCCGCCGGTGGGGGAGAGGCGGCGGGGAGGACGGCGGGAGATCCGGCGGGACGAGGGGTGTCGCCGGGCAAGTTCCGGGTACGCCCGCGCCATGACCGTCCTGGCCCGGCGCCGGCCCGCCGCCCGACCCCGGCCCGCGCGGCCCGGCCCACTGCGGCCGGGCGGCCCGGTGCCTCGACCCACCATCCGGCCCGGTGCGGGATGACCGGCCCCGTGACGCGGTTCCCGTTCCGCTTCGACCCGGTGTTCCGCCCCGCCCTGGCGCTGTTGGGCGTCCGGCCGGCAACCGCCTGGGTCACCGTCAGCGACCGGGAACTGCTGATCCGGTACGGGCCGTGGCAGTTGCGGACCGCTCGGGACAACGTGACCGGCGTCGAGGTGAGCGGCCCGTACCGGTGGTGGCGGGCGATCGGCCCGCACGTGTCGCTGGCCGACCGCGGTGTGAGCTTCGGCAGCACCGCGGCAGGCGGGGTCTGCCTGCGCTTCGGCGTACCGGTGCCGGCCCTGGCGCCCGGGGGGTGGCTCCGGCACCCGGCGGCCACGGTGACCGTCACCGACCCGCCCGCCCTGGCGCGGCTGTTCGCCGGCCCGGACCTGCCCTGAGCAGGCCGTCTGCCTGCCCGGTTCCACCGGCCGGGCCACCACGCACCGCCTACGGTCGGATCAGGACCTGCGAGGGTGGGACGGGCGATGGCTGACGAGCACCGGGCGAAACCACGACGCGGCAGCGGACGTCGCCACCCGCCCACCGGGCCGGACCCCGCGCTGCGCGCCGCCCGCGACCCGGCCCGCGCGCACCCGGGCGGCCGGCAGGGTGTCGTGATGCCCGAACGGGTGGCCAGCCCGGTACGGCCGGCGCCGCCGGCGAGCCCGCTGCGCCGGTGGTTCTTTCAGCACCAGGTGCAGCCGCCCGGCCCGGAGGCGACCGAGGGGCAGAGCCGGGCGCACTCCTGGTGGCAGGTGATGTGCCTGACCGGCGTGGACTACTTCTCCACCCTGTCGTACCTGCCGGGCATCGCGGCGGTGGCGGCCGGCGCGCTCTCCCCGCTCGCGACCCTCCTGATCGTCGCCCTCACCCTGTTCGGAATGCTGCCGATGTACCGGCGGGTGGCCCAGGAGAGCCCGCACGGGCAGGGCTCGGTGGCGATGCTGGAGCGGCTGCTGCCGTTCTGGCGGGGCAAGATCTTCGTGCTCGTGCTGCTGGGCTTCGTGGCCACCTCCTGGATCATCACGATCACCCTCTCCTCGGCCGACGCGACCGTGCACCTGCTGGAGAACCCGTACCTGCCGGACACCCTGCACAACCCCGTCGTTCCGGTCGTGGTCACGGTGGCGCTGCTGCTCATCCTCGGCGGGGTGTTCCTGCTCGGCTTCCGCGAGGCCGTGGTGGTGGCCATCCCGCTGGTCGCGGTCTTCCTGCTGCTCAACGCGGTGATCGTGGTGGTCGCGGTGTCCCGAATCGTCGCCGACCCGGGCATCGTGTCGGACTGGACCGCCGCGCTGACCGCCGAGGGCGGCGGGTTGGGCAACGTGCTGCTCACCGCCGTCATGGCCTTCCCTCTGCTGGTGCTGGGGCTGTCCGGGTTCGAGACCGGGGTCAGCATGATGCCGCTCGTGGCAGCCGACGGGCCGGACCCGCAGGCCCGGCTGGCTGCCCGGATCCGCAACACCCGCCGGCTGCTCACCACCGCCGCGTTGATCATGTCGGTCTACCTGATCTCGACCACCTTCGTGACCACGGCGCTCATCCCGGCCGAGGAGTTCCGGCCGGGCGGCGCCGCGAACGGCCGGGCGCTGGCGTTCCTGGCGCACCGCTACCTGGGCGAGGTCTTCGGCACCGTCTACGACGTGAGCAGCGTGTTCATCCTCTGGTTCGCCGGCGCCTCGGCGATGGCCGGCCTGATCAACATCGTGCCCCGCTACCTGCCCTCCTACGGCATGGCCCCGGAGTGGGCGCGGGCGGTGCGCCCGGTGGTCATCGTCTACACCCTGGTCAGCGTCGCCATCACGATCGCGTTCCGGGCCGACGTCAACGCCCAGGCCGGGGCGTACGCCACCGGGATCCTGGCGATGATGGTCTCCGGCGCGGTGGCGGTGACCATCTCCGCGGCCCGCCGTCGCCAGCGCTCGGCCGCCGTCGGCTTCACCGTGCTGACCCTGGTGCTGCTGTACGCGCTGCTGGAGAACGTCGTCGAGCAGCCGGACGGAATCACTATCTCCGCGCTGTTCATTCTCGGCATCGTCGTGGTCTCGCTGATCTCCCGGGTCACCCGGACCACCGAGCTGCGCGCCGAGCGGATCGAGTTCGACGAGCCGGCCCGCCGGTTCCTCGCCGAGTCGCTGGCACACGACGGGCAGCTGCACCTGATCGCGAACAAGCGGCAGAGCGGGTCGGTGAAGGAGTACACGATCAAGGAGCGTGCGCAGCGCGGGATGAACCCAGTGCCCGGGGCCGCCGACGTGCTGTTCCTGGAGATCGACGTGGTCGACCCGTCGGAGTTCAGGCACGTGCTGCGGGTGCACGGGGTCGAGGTGGGCGGGTTCCGGGTGCTGCGGGCCAGCAGCCCTGCCGTGCCCAACGCGATCGCCGCGATCCTGCTGGCCCTGCGCGACGCCACCGGGGTCCGGCCGCACGGGCACTTCGAGTGGTCGGAGGGGAGCCCGATCGCGCACCTGCTGCGTTACCTCATCCTCGGCCGGGGAGACACTCCGCCCGTGGTGCGGGAGATCATTCGCCGCACCGAGCCGGACCCGCTGCGCCGGCCCGGTATCCACGTCGGCGGGTGACCGTGGTGACCGTTCCGTGCACCGTTTGACAACTTTAAAGGTGAATGGCAGCACTATTCACGTTCACACCTTCCTGTCCGTATTTCGGACTTATCGTGACCTTTGGTGGTCGGCGGCACGTCGAGCCCCCCGCGCCCGGATCGGCGCGCGGTCACGTTCACGCAGGCAGGAAGGTAGGCACCTTGATGTCCACTTACCGCGGAGGAGATCGCCCGGCCCGACCCAGGCGGCGGTCCCGATGGTTCTTAGCCGGCGGGCTCCTGGCCGGGAGCCTGGTGGTGGGAGCGGCCGGCGTCGCCGCCGCCGACCGCGACCTCTCCCTCTCGGGCCTGGGCAGGTTGACCGCCGCCGAGGCGCGGGGTGAAGACGACCGGGAGGCCGCCGACCCGACTGCCCCGGAGCGCGACGGGGGCCGCGGCGGCGAGCCGGGCCAGCCGAACACGCCGGGCACCGGCAAGCGCGGCGTCGTGTCGGTGCCCTGCGACGCGGCGAAGCTGGTGGCGGCGCTGGTGGCAGCCAACGCCGAGGGTGGCGCGGAGCTGCGGCTCGCGCCCAAGTGCCGGTACACCCTCACCGACGCGTTCCAGGAGAAGGACCAGTACGACGGTGGGATCCGCGACGCGCGGGAGGCGGCCGACGCCGCGGAGACCCCCGGTGACGCGGACGCGCCGCCGCACAACCCGGCCGACGACACCGCCGGCCTGCCGGTGATCTACCAGCCCATCACCATCGACGGCGCCGGCGCCACCATCGCCCGCGACGCCCAGGCCGCGGCGTTCCGCTTCTTCACCGTCCGCGACGGTGGCGAGCTGACCCTGCGCGACGTGGAGCTGCACAACGGCCGCTCGGCCATCGAGGGCGGCAGCGTGCACGTGGTGCACGGCGCCACGGCCGTGGTGGAGCGGGTCACCGTCACCCAGAGCACCTCGCTGTCCCCGGAGGGCGGCGGCGGTGGGATCTTCAACGACGGCAACATGGTGGTCACCGACTCCACCTTCATCGGCAACAGCGCCGCCGGCGCCGCGGGCAAGGGCGGGGGCCTGCTCAACGGCGGCGTACTGACGCTGAAGCGCTCCGAGTTCCACCGCAACAGCGCCAACGCCTACGGCGGAGGGCTTGGCAACTACCGGGGCGCGGCCGAGGTGGAGAGCACCACCTTCGCGGAGAACAGCGCCGGCCAGGGTGGCGGGCTGGCCAGCTTCTCGGCCCGGACCAAGGTCTACGAGAGCGAGCTGCTGAACAACACCGCCCAGGTCGGCGGCGGCGCCGCGAACTCCGACGCGGTGCTGGTGATGCGCAAGATGACCATCCGCGGCAACACCTCCACCGTCAACGGCGGTGGCATCTCCACCGTGCAGGGCCTGCTGCCGCTCGACGACAGCGTGGTCGACGGCAACACCACCCACGGCATCGGCGCCGGCATCTACGCCGCCAAGTCGAACCTGCTGGTTCGCGGCAGCGACGTCACCGGTAACGAGGCGGTCGGCGCGACGTCCAAGGGCGGCGGCATCTTTGCCACCGCGGGCTCGGTGGCGATCTACACCAGCAAGGTCACCGGGAACGCGGCCACGGTGAAGCCGAGCGGCATCTTCGCCGAGCACGCCGGGGCCAGGATCGACGACGAGAGCGTGGTCGTCGAGAACGAGCCGACCAACTGCGAGGGCAGCGCGGTACCGATCGCGCACTGCTTCCGCTGAGCGGCGACCCGCGCAGCCATCCGGAGCGCGGCCGGCCGCCCGGACGATCACGGCGATCGTCCGGGCGGCCGGTGTCGTCACGGCTCGCGGCGGCTGTCGTTCACGGCTGGCGGCGACTCAACCCAGCGCGCGCAGCCGACCGGACAGCTCTCCGGCGAAGAAGTCGAGGAAACCATCCGGGTCGGGCCCGGCGTTCTGCAGCACGATGTGGTCGAAGCCCGCCTCGACGTACGACCGGACCTTGGCCACGTGCGGCTCCGGGTCGGGTCCGACGGCGAAGAGCTCGCGGATGTGCTTCTCCTCGACGTACGAGCTGGCCGCGTCGAAGTTGACCGGGTTGGGCAGCTCGCTCATCACCTTCCAGCCGGTGACCATCCACCGGCTGGTCTGCAACACCGCCCGCACCGCCTGCTGCTCGTCGCTGGCCCAGGCCAACGGCGCCTCGGCGTAGCGCGGGCCCGCTCCGCCGGCGCGCCGGTAGTGCTCGACGATCGACGTCTCCGGTTCGGTGGCGAACAGTCCGTCACCAAGCTCGGCGGCGAGCCGGGCCGACGCTTCGCCGCTGGCCGCCACCGCGATCACCGGCGGTGTGTCCGGCAGGTCGAAGAGCCGAGCGTCCTCCAGGTGCAGATGCCGGCCCTCGTACGACTGGTAGCCGCCCTGCCAGAGCAGCCGGATGATCTCCAGCGCCTCGCGCAGCCGTTCGTGCCGGCCCTGCACGCTGGGGAAGCCCTGCCCGACCACATGCTCGTTGAGCCGCTCGCCGGCGCCCACGCCGAGGGTGAACCGCCCGTCGGAGATCAGCGCCATGGTCGCCGCGGCCTGCGCGATGATCGCCGGGTGGTAGCGCACGGTCGGGCAGGTGACACCGGTGGCCAGGCGCAAGTTGCTGGTCTTCGCCGCGATCGCGCCGAGCACGCTCCAGGTGAACGACGAGTGGCCCTGGACGTCCAGCCAGGGGTGGAAGTGGTCGCTCATCTCCACGAAGTCGAAACCGACCTGCTCCGCCCGGACGGCCTGCCGGATGATCTCCTGCGGCCCGTAGCCCTCCGAGGCCAGCTTGTAGCCGATCTGCATGCCATGCTCCCGATTCGGTCCGGTTCCGCCCGGCGACTGACGCCGGAGCGGTTCCCGGCCTCGGGACCGACAAACGCGGGACGGCCAGCTAGCCAGCCTCCTAGGACGCCTTAGGCGATGTGCGGTGCCTCCGACGGCCGCGTGGACCCCGGCGGGGGACGGACGGTCGGCGGAGCCTCCGACGCGCCCGCGTTCCGCTGGAGCCTGGGCCGGACAGCGAACGGCCCGCGCCCCGGACGGGCGCGGGCCGGCGTCTGCGTCCTACTTGGACGGCTCCGGCAGCTTACAGTCGACCTTGGGGTTGGCGCCGATGTAGTTCAGTGGCCCGGCCACGATGGTGACCAGGATGGTGCCGGCTTCGGCGCAGTTGGTGTCGTCACCGCTGTAGTAGCCCCGCTGGCCGCCGGCGATCGCGCCGATGATCAGCCAGATCACGACGATGACTCCGAGTATCGAGGTGCCGCGCATCGCTGCCTCCTGAAGGAATGTGGTGGGTCGAGGTGCAGGCGTTGTACCCAATCCGGTCTCGCGGCTAACGGCCCGCGACAACCACCGGGATCGTCCGTCCGGCCGATGGCGTCCGCCGTCGGTACGGCCCGGGCATCGGCCGCCCGCATCGGGTAGTGCGGGCCGGCTATCGGATCGACGACCAACCCGGCCGCCGTACGCGTCGCCGGACGTAGAACTGCCTCACGGCCCCGCCGAGGAGGACTCATGGACGCGCCGACACCGCCCCTGTACATCGACCGCCCCGAGGACGTCGCGGCTGCGGCCCGCGCGTTGGCCGGCGGCGCGGTCGTCGCGGCGGCGTTCGCCAACTTCTACGTCATCGTCACCCGCCCGGACGCGGCCACCGTGCGCCGGGTCAACCTGGCCAAGGGCCGCCCGATCCACCAGGTCGGCAGCATCACCACCGCGGTCGGCCGGATCCCGGCGATGTTCGACTGGTCCCGGATCTCGCCCCGGCTGCCGGTCGGCCGGGTGCGGGCGCTGATGGACGCCCTCTACGGCGCCGGCCCGTTCGGCCTCCGTGGCCCCGCGGCGGACCGGCTGCCCGAGCATCTCACCCAGGTCGACCGGGGGCTGCGCACCACCCAGGTGATCGCGCCCGGGCTGACGTGCCCGTCCAACACCTTCTTCGAGCGGGCGCTCGCCGAGACCGGGTCGGACCACCTCTACATCACCTCGGCGAACCGGTCCCGGCACCTCACCGGCGCGGCGGAGGAACCGGCGCACTGGAAGGCCGGAGGTCTCGCCGCCGACTTCGCCCACCTCGACGACCTGGTGGTGCTCGCCCATCGGGACGAGGCGGCGGCCCGCGCCGCCTACCCGGGCTACCTCACCACCTCGGTCACCCTGCTCTCCTTCCACGCGCCGGAAGGAGAGCTGGAGGAACCGCCGGTGCTCACCGTGGACCGGCACGGCTCCCTGCACCTGGACGACGTGCGCCGAGCCGCCGCGCCGCTCGGGCTCCAGGTGCGCCTCGGCGGCGCCGCCGGGCAGCGCCTGCAGGTCCGGGGGTACGCCGGGGCGCTGGTGTGAGCGGCTACCGGATCGGCCTGGTGGTGCCCAGCTCGAACACCACCATGGAGACTGAGATCCCGGCGATGCTGCGCCGACGCGAGACCGTCGACCCGACGGTCCACTTCACCACCCATGCCAGCCGGGTCCGGCTGCGGCAGGTGACGCCCGACGAGCTGGCCCGGATGAACCGTTCGGCACTCCGGTGCGCCGCCGAGCTGGCCGACGCCCGTTGCGACGTGCTCGCGTACGCCTGCCTGGTGGCGGTGATGTGCGAGGGCAGCGGCGCGCACGAGCGGGCCGAGCGGCGGTTGGGCCGCGCGGCCGGCCGGGCCGGTCACGAGATGCCGGTGGTGACCAGCGCGGGCGCGCTGGTCGCCGGGCTGCGTGCGTTGGGCACCCGCCGGGTGGCGCTGATCGCGCCGTACCTGCCGCCGCTGACCGCGACCGTCGCCGGCTACCTCGCCGCGCACGGTGTGCGGGTGATGGAGGCGGTGAGTCTCAGCGAGCCGGACAACGTCGCGGTGGGTCGGATCCCGGCGCAGCGCCTGGTGGAGCTGGCCGACCGGCTGGACGTGACCGACGTGGACGCGGTGGTCCTCTCCGCCTGCGTCCAGCTGCCGTCGCTGGCGGCGGTACCGCAGGTGGAGGCCCGCCTCGGCCGCCCGGTGCTCACCGCGGCCACCGCCACCGTGCACCAACTGCTCACCGGCCTGGGCGTCGAGCCGTACGTGCCGGACGCGGGTCGGCTGCTGGCCGGGGCGGCGGTGCGCTGACCGGACCGCCCGGCGACCGGGTGGTTCAGTGCGGTGGGGCGGGGGCCTCCGGCGGCTTGCCGCGGCTGCGCCGAAAGTCCGCATACGCCACGCCCGCCAGCACCAGCAGGGCACCGAGGGAGGCGAAGACCGGTGGCAGGAAGAGCGCCGCGGGCGCGATGGTCAGCAGCGCCAGCAGCCCGCCGGGGCGGGACAGCGACACCCGGCTGAACACCTCGTACTCGAACGCGGCCCGGCCAGCCAGGAACAGCGCCGGGCCGCCCAGGATCACCGCCAGCCAGGCCGGCGGCGTCCGCTGGGTCGGCTCGTGCAGCACCAGGTGGAATCCGGTGGCCGTGGTCGCCACCCCGGCGACCATCAGCAGGTGGGTGTACGGGGCGGTGAACAGGAACTTGCTCGGCTCCTTGGACGCCTTGATGGCCACCGGCAGCAGCTCGCCGGACTTGTGCACGTAGATCCGCCAGAGCACCAGGGTGGTCAGGAACGCCACCGCGAACGCCCCGATGTTCTCCACCTCGGAGTGTGCCAGGCTGAACATGGTGCCGATGGTCAGGATGGCGTCGCCGAGGGCGATGATGAAGAACTGCTGGTAGCGCTCGGAGAGATGCTCCGCGGTGACGCTGCGCTGCTTCTCCGGCACGACCCCGAGGCCGGGCACCGGGTACGCGAGCCGGAAACCGCCGTAGTCGATGGCGAGCGCGAGGGCCCAGCAGGCGATCCGGGCGTCGTCGCTGACGTACCCGCCGATGATCCAGGGGATCGCCGACACGGCGAACCAGACGAAGATCCGCGCCGCCCGGCGCTGGGTCTGCGGTTCCCTGCGCACGAGGGGCATCAGGAACAGCCCGCGGCCGAGGTGGATCGCCACGTAGGTGGCGGCGAAGACCAGCCCTCGGGCGCCGAACGCCTCCGGGATCGCGGTGGTCATCAGCAGCGCGCCGAACATCACCGCGGTGATCAGCAGCTTGATCTCGTTGCGTTGCGGGTCGTACATGTCGGTGACCAGGGTGGTGATGGCCCAGGTCCACCAGACGGCGGCCAGCAGGATCAGCGCTTCTGCGGCCCGGTGCCAGTCGAGGTCCTCGACCATGCCCCGGGAGATCAGTGCGAGCGCGACCACGTAGACCAGGTCGAAGAAGAGTTCCAGCAGCGTCACCCGGCGTGGGCCCTCCGGGTCGCGCAGCGGAGGGCCGGCCCCGGAGTCCGGCGCGAAGTGCACGGGCGGCTCCTGCGGTGCCGGTCGAATCGGCGGGGCATCCGCCTGCCTCGACCGACGCTAGCGAGCAGCCGACGACGCTACCTCCGGGTTGTCCGCTCTTCCCTCGACCGGGGGTGATCGACTTGGTCACCGGGAAGTCGGGGTGTCCCGGCCGGTTTCCTGAACACCGAGTCGGTCACCGGGCCTCGGCGGTCGACGCGCGGTCGTTCCGCCCGAACGGCCGGGCCCCCGGCCCGCCGCCCCGCAGGACGGCTCGCCGGGGGCCCGGTTCTCGTCGTCAGCCGCGAGCGTCGCCCGGCAGGACGGCGGCCATCTCGTCACCGGCACCGGCCAGTACACGGGCCTGCTGCGGCCAGCTGGCCAGCCCGGGGGCGGCACGCAGGCCGGCAGCCCGGATCAGGTCGCGCAGCGCCGGCTCGTCCAGCTCGCCGAGCTGGCCGTAGGTGCGTACGCCGGCGGCCTGCAACGCGGCCGCCATCTTCGGCCCGACTCCCTGGATCCGGCGGAAGTCGTCCGCCGGGCCCTCCGAGCCGGTGTCCGCACCGTTCGGCGCGGTGGCGGCGATCGGCCGGACCGGCGGCGTGGCCCGCACCGGCTCCGCGCCGACGTCCGCCGGCTCACTGGCCGCCGTCGTCTCCACCGGGGTCGTGTCGGCCGGCGTCGTGTCGGCCAGCGTGGCCTCGACCTCGGTCGTGGTGGCCTCGATCGGCGTGGCCTCGGCCTGCGGCGCGTCCGTGGGCGTGACGTCATCCGCCGGCTGGCGTGGGGCGATCACGGCCGCCGGGGCGGGCTGCTCCTCGACCGCGACCGGCGCGGGTTCCGGGTCCGCGGCGGGCTCGGGCCGGAGGTCCTCCGCATCGGACCGCTCGGTGGCGGAGAAGGCCGGCGGGGCGTCGGTCAACGCCATGTCGGCCGGGTCGACAGTGCTCGGGGCGCCTGCTGGGGCGGGATCGTCCGGCGTGGTCACCGCGGCCGGTGCGCTGACCGTGTCCACCGGGACCGGTTCGTCGGCGACCGCGGCCGGCGCCGGGTCGACGGTCGCTGCCGGCCGGGCCTCGTCGGTGGTGGCCGCCGGTGCCGGCGTGGCGACCATGGCCAGGCCAGCGACAGGATCTCCGTCCACGATCGACGGACCCTGCCCGCTGACCCGTACGCCCTGCCGACCGCGCAGCAACCATCCAGCGGCCAGGCCCAGCAGCAGTGCCAGTATCACTATCAGCGAGTGTCCGATAGACCACGCCACGGCGAATCTCCCTATCACGTCGTCAGAAAGTTCACGAGAAAAACTCGCCGCAGCTTTGCACACGCGCGTTTACGCCGACAGGGAGGATCGGTCGGGTGCGGTACGGGTGGGACGGTCGCCGCACCGGGTGCCGGATGGGTGACGCAGCGTTGCGCCGGGCACGACGGAATCCGGGCCCGGCGTGGGGACGCCGGACCCGGATCGGCAGGGGATCAGTCCTGGTCGCCCTCGTAGGTGTGGAAGTCGTCGACGAACCGGCGGCGCAGTCGGGGTACCCGGCTGGTCACCCCGAAGTAGCCACGTGCGCCGAGCAGCGCGAGCCGACCCACCACCGGCCGGTACATCCGGTCGTCGCCGCTGGTGCCACTGCGGTTCAGCGATTCGGTGACCCGCGCGAAGCCATACGGGACCATCGCGGCCTCGTAGTCGGCGACCGCCTGCAGCAGCGTCTTGTCGCCGGCGACGGCGCGGGCGAGCTGCTGACAGAGCAGGCGGGCGTCGCGCAGCGCGGTGTTCGCGCCCACCCCGCGACCGGGTGTCATGGTGTGGATGGCGTCGCCGAGCAGGGTGACCGTGCTGCTCTTCCAGGGCGGCACCGGCTCGGACGTGGTCACCTTGATCGGTAGGGCGCTGTCCGGCTCACCGCGGGTCAACAGCTCCCGCAAATGTGGGTGCCAGTTCGGGGTGAGGTCCAGGGCGACCCGTACGAGGTCCTCGCCGCGGCGCAGCATGACGTCGGCCGGGAACCGGCGGGCCGCGCTCCAGATGATCAGGTTGATGTTGTCGGTGGTGGTGTCGTGGGACAGGCCCGGCCATTGGCGCAGCAGGGCGGCGTCGGCGTCACCGACGCCGGGCTTGATCGCTCGCTCGGCGTCCCACTTGAACTCCATCATGTGCAGGACGCCCATCGTCCCGCCGGTGCCGAAGATCAGTGAGATGCCCTGGCGTACCCGCTCCGGGACGAGGTCGCGGGTGCGCGCGGTCAGCGGGATCCGGGTGGCGATGTTGATGGTGCCGGCGTCGCGGGTGACCGCGTGCGGCAGGTACTGACGGCGCACCGCCGAGTGCGTGCCGTCCGCGGCCACCAGCAGGTCGCCGGTGGCGCTGGTGCCGTCGGCGAAGTACGCGGTGACCGTGCCGTCGTCGCGTTGCTCGTACCGGACGAAGGTCCGGTCGAAGTGCACCACGTCGTCCAGGCCGGTGAGCAGCACCTGGCGCAGCACCATCCGGGCCACCGAGTGCTCGGTGTGCACCGGGTCGGCGTCCGGCCGCAGCTCAAACGAGGCGGTCTGGCGCAGCCCCTGGGTGACCACGTTGAAGTAGCGCGGCGGCCGGGCGCAGGTGGCCAGGAACGTGGCGAACAGCTCCGGCGGAAGGCATTCCCGCAGCGCCCGGCTACCGGTCGGGCCGATGCCCACCCGGTAGCCGAGCAACCCCTCGGCGCGGTGGCGGTGCCGCTCGTAGACGGCGACGCTGATCCCGGCGCGGCGCAGCCCGTGTGCCAGGCACAGCCCGCCGGTGCCGGCGCCGATGATCAGGACGTGCGGTGCCGGGGTGGACACGTCGCCCGTCCGCTCAGCCGGCCGGGTGCGCCGCGGGCGCCTCGGCCGCGTCCCACCGGTAGAAGCAGCCGGCGATCGCGTCCCGGGGGGAGCGCCAGGTCGGCAGGTACGGCGAGGTGTGCGCGGAGAGCCGCTCGTTGACCTGCTGGAAGAGCGGGTGGTTGCGGGCGGCGGCCAGCCCGTCCGGATCGACGTCCGAGGTCTCCATCAGGTGTACGTACACGTCGTGCAGGCAGTACAGGGACCGGTGTGTGACACCGGTCAGACCGGGCAGTTCGCTGGCGTCGGACTCGGCGAAGATCTGCGCCACCCGTCCCTCCGCGCCCGGGATGATTCGGCTGACGACCAGTAGACGACTCATGGGACCCCCTTTCCGCCGGTGGCCTCCCCGACCCTCGGGTCGACGGCCACGTGCTCCAAGGTGCCCACCGTGCCGCAGCGACTGTCACGTACGCCGGCCAACCGGTGACGGCCGGCCGGCGGCCTCCCGGCTGGCCTCGCGGATCGGGGCGAGCGTGTCGTCGAGCAGGGCGCTCATCGCGGGGCTGGGCTCCAGGCGCAGCTCCCGGCGCAGCAGGTCGCGGTAGACGTAGAAGGCGTGCACGGCCTCGAAGGCGTTGCCCTCGGCGAGGTGGATGCGGACCACCAGCCGGTGCGGCGTCTCGCGCAGCGGTTCGGCGGCCATCGCCTCCAGCGCGGCCTCCAGCGCGTCACCGTGCCGCCCCGCGACCAGGTGCTGCCCGGCCAGCTGCTCCAGCATGTGCAGGCGCAGTTGGCGCAGTCGCTCCCGGTCCAGTAGTACCCAGTCGTCGTACCAGCCGGGCAGCAGGTCGTGCCGGCCGGCGGCGAGAGCTCCGGCGGCGGTACGCGGCTCGTCGCCGTCCCGGACCCGGGCCGCCGTGCCGACCAGTTCGTCCACGTCGAGTCGGACCGCCGGGCCCAGCCGCACGGTGTCACCGGCCACGGTCAGCGGGCAGCAGGGGTCCTGCCGCAGCCGCCAGAGCGCCGTGCGCAGCGACGACAGCGCCCGTTCCTCCGACGCGTCGGGCCAGAGCAGCCCGGCCAGCTGGCTGCGGGTGGCGCCGGGGCGCAGCCCGATCAGCGCGATGACCCGTTGCAGCCCGCGCGGCACCACGATCGGCGCCGCGCCACGCAGCAGCCGGAAACCGCCGAGCAGATGCAGCGAGACGCCGGGCTCGGGACGGTGTCCGGCGGTCGGCACGGACGGATCAGCGGCCACGGCGGCACCCCCTGCGGAACGCTCGTCCCGACTGTCTCCTGTGTCCCGGATCGGCTGCCCGTGACGCCGCTGTCGACCCCAACGGTGGGGCACGACCACGGCTGTCGGGGCGCGGCCCCGCCCGCTTGAGCCGCCGGGCTGACCACGGTGAAGATTATCAATAGGGTCACGGTGAGTCAACGGAAGTGTGGCCCTCTGTCGGTGATCGGCCAACCGTGAGATCGGTTCTGAACTGCCAAAACATCCGCGCGAGTCGCTCGTCGCAGAGCTCCAGGGCGCATAGCTGATACACAGGTTGCGTCAACGCAGCGTCACCACCCAGCGTCGCAGAACGGCCCGCCACGGTGACGCCGCCGTGACGTGGACTGCCGCATCGTGTCGGGAGTCGTCCAGCGGTCCGGGGCCACCCGCCGCCGGCCCGGACGCCGTGGGGGGAGGCCCAGCCATGGACCGATCGCTGATCGTCGCGAAGGTGGTCCCGACCGCCGAGGAGTGGGTCGCCGAGATCTTCGCCGAGTCGGACGCGACGGAGCTGCCGCGTCTGGTCGGCGTCCGGCACCGATCGCTGTACCGCCTGCACGACCTCTACGTGCACCTGCTCGAGACCGAGCAGCCGGCGCAGGGCGCGGTGGAGGCCGCCCGTGGCCATCCGGAGTTCGTCCGGGTCAGCGACCGGCTGCGGCCGTACGTCTCGCCGTACCTGCCGACCTGGCGGTCGCCGCGCGACGCGATGGCGCACTGCTTCTACCGGTTCGACGCCGTGGACGCCGGGCGGCGGTCGTGACTGCCACCGCGCCCCGCGAGGAGCAGCTCTGGTCCCGCTGCGCGGGCTGCGCGAGCCTGCTGTACCGCAAACGCCTGCGGCGCAACCTGGACGTCTGCCCGGAGTGCGGCGCGCACGCCCGGCTCGGCGCCCCGGAACGCCTACGTCAGCTCGTGGACCCGGGCTCGCTGCGCCTGCTGCCCGACCGACTGCCGGAAGCGGATCCGATCGACTTCGTCGACGTGCTGCCGTACCCGCACCGGCTCACCGCCGCCCGGGCCAGTACCGGGCTGGCCGAGGCGGTCGTGTGCGCCACCGCCACCATCGGCGGGCACCCGGCCGTGCTGGCGGTGATGGACTTCCGATTTCTCGGCGGGAGCCTGGGATGCGCGGTGGGAGAACTGATAACCCGGGCCGCCGAACGGGCGCTGGACGACCGCAGCCCGCTCATCCTGGTCACCGCATCCGGCGGGGCGCGGATGCAGGAAGGCGCACTGTCGCTGATGCAGATGGCCACGGTCAGCCAGGCCATCGCCGCGCTGCGCGAGGCGGGTCTGCTCACCGTCAGCGTGCTCACCGACCCGACCTACGGCGGGGTGGCGGCGTCGTTCGCCACCAACACCGACCTGGTGCTCGCCGAGAGCGGTGCCCGGATGGGCTTCGCCGGGCCCCGGGTGATCCGCCAGGTCACCGGGCGGGCGTTGCCGGAGGGGTTCCAGACCGCCGACTTCCTGCTGCGGCACGGTCAGATCGACATGGTGGTGCAGCGCCGGTCGCTGCGCGGGCGGTTGACGGCGCTGCTCGCCGCGACCCGTACCGGCCGCCCGGCGCGTCCGCCCGTACCCCGGCAGGAGCCGGCGCCGGGCCATGAGCGCCTGGCCGACGACGGCTCGACGGTGGCGCCCGCGACGAACCCGCCAGTCAGCGAGGGTCGAGGCGCGTCCGCCGGCACACCTACGGCCAGCGCCGACCCGGCGCCAGCGGCACGCGACCCCTGGGACACCGTGCGAGTGGCCCGCAACCCCGGTCGACCCACCACTCTGGACTACCTCGACTCCGTCTTCGACGGGTTCGTGGAGTTGCACGGCGACCGGCTCGGCGGGGACTGCCCGGCGGTCGTCGGCGGCGTGGCCCGGCTGGATGGCCGGCACGTGATGGTGATCGGCCACCAGAAAGGGCACACGACGGCCGAGCTGGTGGCCCGCAACTTCGGCATGGCCAGCCCGGCCGGGCACCGCAAGGCGCTGCGGCTGATGCGCCTCGCCGCCCGGCTCGGCCTGCCGGTGGTGACCCTCGTCGACACCCCCGGCGCGGACCCGGGGGTGGGCGCCGAGGAACAGGGCCAGGCGGCGGCCATCGCGGAGAACATCCTCACCCTGACCGTGCTGCCCACCCCGGTGCTGGCCGTCATCACCGGCGAGGGCGGTAGTGGTGGCGCGCTGGCCCTCGCGGTCGCCGACCGGGTGCTGATGCTCCAGCACGCCGTCTACTCGGTGATCAGCCCGGAGGGCTGCGCCGCCATCCTCTGGCCCGACCGGTCCGCGGCGCCGCAGGCGGCCCGCGCGCTGCGGTTGACCGCGCCCGACCTGCACCGGCTCGGGGTGGTCGACGAGATCGTGCCGGAGCCGGCGGCGGCCGCGCACGACGACCCCGCGGAGACCGCGCGGCGGTTGCGCGCCGCGTTGCTGGCCAATCTGCTGCCACTGCTGGACGTACCGCCCGCGATGCTGGTCCGTCTCCGCCGGCAGCGGTTCCGGCGGTTCGGCGCGGCGCGTACCGGTGCCCGGGCGGGTGCCCGGTGACTGCCGGGCCCGCCGGGGACCGGGCGGTGTCGACTGTCCAGGCGCCCGGCGATGACGCGGTGTCCGCCGCCGGGACGCCCGGCGTCGACCGTCGGTCCGCCGGGCACGACGGCGCGTCCCTGCACCCCGAACCGGGCAACGGGCACGGCGGGGTCGGGCTCGACGCCGACCGTCCACCGGACGGCAGCCGGCTCGACGACGCCGGGGCGGGCGGCGAGGAGGTGCTGGCCGGGCTGCGCCGGCAGGCGCGCCAACTGGTCGCGGAGCTGAGCGGGCCGGTGCGCCGGATCCGGCTGCGCAGCGGGCCGGCGGTGCTGGAGGTCGAGTGGCACCCCGGCGATCCGGCGTGGCCGGACGTACCCCCGGCTCCGCCGCCGGTCGAGGCGGCGACCGCGCCGCCGACCGCGACGGTGCCCGGCCCGCCGGCGGCGCTGATCCGGCCGCCGGTGCCCGGGCGCGCCGCGGTCCGGGCGCCCATCGTCGGCACCTTCTACCGGGCGCCGGAGCCCGGCGCGGCGCCGTTCGTCGCCGTGGGCGACCTGGTCCGCCCGGGTCAGCCGATCGCCATCGTCGAGGCGATGAAGCTGATGAACGAGGTGGCCGCCGACCGTGCCGGTCGGGTGATCGCGATCCTCGTCGAGGACGGCCAGCCGGTGGAGTACGACCAGCCGCTGGTCGAGCTGGATTCGGCCTGATGGCGCGGGTGGGGTGAACGATGTTCGAGACCGTGCTGATCGCCAACCGCGGCGAGATCGCGCTGCGGGTGCTGCGGGCCTGCCGGGAGCTCGGCGTCCGGACGGCGGTGGTCTACTCCGCCGCGGACGCCGACTCGGCGGCGGTCCGCCTCGCCGACCAGGCCGTCCGGATCGGGCCCGCGTCGAGCCGCCGCAGCTATCTCAACGCCGCCGCCATCGTGGAGGCGGCGCGGCAGGTGGGCGCGCAGGCCGTGCACCCCGGCTACGGATTCCTCTCCGAGGACGCCGATTTCGCCGAGATCTGCGCCGACAACGGGCTGATCTTTATCGGCCCGCCGCCGCCGGTGATGGCCGCGCTGGCCGACAAGTCCTCGGCCCGGGCCCTGATGAGCCGGGCGGGCCTGCCGCTGCCGCCGGGCAGTGTCCAGCCGGTGCCGACCGCCGCCGCCGCGGCCGAGGTGGCCGACGCCATCGGCTACCCGGTGATCGTGAAGGCCGCCGCCGGTGGCGGCGGCCGGGGGATGACCGTGGTGCGCACGCCGGGCGAGCTGCCCCGGGCGTACGCCCGCACCCGGGCCGCCGCGCAGGCCGCCTTCGGCGACGACCGGGTGTACGTCGAGCGGTACCTCACCGAGGCGCGGCACGTGGAGGTGCAGGTGCTCTGCGACGGGCACGGCAACGGGGTGCACCTGGGCACCCGGGACTGCTCAGTGCAGCGCCGGCACCAAAAGCTGGTCGAGGAGGCGCCCGCGCCGGCACTACCCGCCGGCACCCTCGACACCATCGCGGAGACCGCGTTGCGCGGCGCGCTGGAGGTCGGCTTCGTCGGCGCCGGAACGCTGGAGTTCCTGGTCGATGCGGAGGAACGGTTCCACTTCCTGGAGATCAACTGCCGGATCCAGGTGGAGCACCCGGTCACCGAGATGGTCACCGGGATCGACCTGGTGCACGAGCAGCTGCACATCGCCGCCGGGGTGCCGCTGCGCTGGCGCCAGGAGGAGATCCGGCTGCACGGCGTCGCGGTGGAGTGCCGGGTCAACACCGAGGACCCCGAGCGCGGCTTCGCCCCGACCCCCGGCCGGCTGGAACGGTTCGTGCCGCCCGGCGGCCCGTTCACCCGGGTGGACACCCACGCCAGCGCCGGCTACGTGGTCGGCCCCTGGTACGACTCGCTGCTGGCCAAGGTGGTGGTGTGGGCGCCCGACCGAGAGTTGGCGCTCAACCGGCTGGAGCGCGCCCTGGAGGAGTTCGACATCGCCGGGCCGGGCGTGCGAACCACCATCCCGTTCGTCCGGCGGGTGCTCGACGACGCCGCATTCCGCAAGGGCCGGTACACCACCGGCCTGGTCGACCGCCTGCTCGCCGCCTCCGGCCCGGCGCCCGCGCAGCGGCCGGCGGCCACCCCCACACCGCGCACCGCGCCCGCCGCGGAGCCCGACGTATCCCACAGGAGGACCCGATGACCGTCACCCATGGTCGCCCGTTGACCGCCGAGATCACCGACATCCTGGTGGCGCACTGCGGGCTGGACGCCGACGCCGCGGCCCGGGCGCCCGCCGCGTCGCTGGAGGAGTTGGGCATGGACTCGCTCGCCCTGCTGGAACTCTCCGCCGTCGTCGCCGACCGATGGCAGGTGAGCATCCCCGAGCAGGCCGGCCAGCTGAGCATCCCGGCGGTGGCCGACCTGGTCGCCCGCCGCGCCGACCCGCCCGGGCACACCGAGAACGGCATGCTCATCGACGCGCCGCTGGCACTGGTCTGGGAGATCACCAACGACGTGTCGAACTGGACCGAGCTGTTCACCGAGTACGCCGTGGTGGAGATCCTGCACCGCGACGGGCACACCGTCCGGTTCCGGCTCACCATGTACCCCGACGAGAACGGGGTGGCCTGGAGCTGGGTCAGTGAACGCACGGCCGACCCGGTGAGCCGGCAGGTCCGGGCGCACCGGGTGGAGACCGGGCCGTTCGAGTACATGCGCATCCACTGGCGCTACACCGAGGAGGCCGGCGGCACGCGGATGACCTGGGTGCAGGACTTCGCCATGAAGCCGACCGCGCCGGTCGACAACGCCGCCATGACCGAGCGGATCAACACCAACAGCGTCATCCAACTCACGGTGATCAAGGACCGGGTGGAGCGGATCGCCCGGGAACGCGCCGACCAGGGCCGCCCGGCCGGCAACGAGCCGACGGAGGCCGACGATGAGTGACCTGAGCACCCGGCCGATCGCCGCCCGGGACGTACCCGCCGACCGGCGGCGCGGCGGTGAACTGCGGGTGCTGCTCGGCCCCCGCACCGTCGGCAGCACCTCCGGCTTCCTCGGGGTGGCCGCGCTCGCGCCGGGGGAGCAGATCGCCGAGCACTACCACCCGTACAGCGAGGAGTTCCTGTACGTGGCGCGGGGTGCGATCACCGTCGACCTGGACGACCAGCCGATGCTGCTGGCCGCCGGCGAGGCGCTGTTCGTGCCGATCAACGTGCGGCACCGGCTGCGCAACACCGGCGTCGAACCGGCCGAGGTGGTCTTCCACCTGGGTCCGCTGGCACCCCGGCCCGAGTTGGGGCACGTCGACACCGAGCTCGTCGAGCAGCGGGGCGGGTCGTGAGCGCGAGGAGTGAGCCGGGGTTGCGAGCCCCGCAGTCGCGAACTGAGGTGGCGTCGTGACCGGGCGCCGCACGGTGGTGACCGGAATCGGGGTGGTCGCCCCCGGCGGCGCCAGCCGGGACCGCTTCTGGAAGACCATCACCGAGGGGCGGACCGCCACCCGGCGAATCAGCTTCTTCGACCCGTCGGCGTTCCGTTCGCAGATCGCCGCCGAGTGCGACTTCGACCCGGTGGCCGCCGGGCTCACCGAGGCCGAGCGGCGCCGGGCCGACCGGTACGTGCAGTTCGCGCTGGCCTGCTCCGCCGAGGCGATCGCCGACGCCGGGCTGGTGCTCACCGACGCCGAGCGGGACCGGGCCGGGGTGGTGCTCGGCACCGCCGTGGGCGGCACGATGGCCCTGGAGCAGGCGTACGTGACGGTCAGCGAGCACGGCCGGCGCTGGCTGGTCGACGCGGCGCGGGGCGGCCCGTACCTCTACCAGGCCCTGGTGCCCAGCAGCCTGGCCGCCGACGTGGCGTGCCGGCACGGGCTGCACGGCCCGGCGCAGGTGGTCTCCACCGGCTGCACCTCCGGCATCGACGCCATCGGCTACGCCCATCAGATGATCGTGGACGGTGAGGGATACGTGGTGCTGGCCGGCGCGGCCGACTCGCCGATCTCGCCAGTCACCGTCGCCTCGTTCGACGCGATCAAGGCGACCAGCCCGGACAATGACGACCCGGCGCACGCCTCCCGCCCGTTCGACGCCGACCGGCACGGGTTCGTGCTGGCCGAGGGCGCGGCGGTGCTGGTGCTGGAGGAGGCCGGGCACGCCCGGCGGCGGGGCGCGCACGTCTACTGCGAGGTGGCCGGCTACGCCAGCCGCAGCAACGGCTACCACATGACCGGGCTGCGCCCGGACGGGCTGGAGATGGGGCTGGCCGTCACCGACGCGCTCAAGCAGGGACGGATCGCCCCCGACCAGGTCTCCTACATCAGCGCGCACGGCTCGGGCACCCGACAGAACGACCGGCACGAGACGGCCGCGTTCAAGCGGGCGCTGGGCCAGGCCGCGTACCGGGTGCCGATCAGCTCGATCAAGTCGATGGTCGGGCACTCGCTCGGCGCGATCGGGTCGATCGAGATGGCCGCGTGCGCGCTGGCCATCGAGTTCGGCGTGGTGCCGCCGACGGCCAACTGGACCACCCGGGACCCGGAGTGCGACCTGGACTACGTGCCGAACGAGGCGCGGGAGGTCCCGGTGGACGTGGCCCTGTCAGTGGGCAGCGGCTTCGGCGGCTTCCAGTCGGCGATGGTGTTCCGCCGACTGCCCGGGGCGGTGGCGGCCCGGTGACGGCCCGGGCGGTGGTGACCGGCATCGGCGTCGTCGCGCCCAGCGGCGTCGGCGTGGACGCGCACTGGCGGACCGTGCTCGCCGGCACCCGGCGGACCGGGCCGATCACCCTGTTCGACCCGGCCGGCTACCCGACCCGCTTCGGCGGGGAAGTACCCGATTTCACCGCCGACGGGTACGCCGACAGCCGGCAGTTGGTGCAGACCGACCGGTGGACGCATCTCGGCTTCGCCGCCACCCGGCTGGCGCTGGCCGACGCCGGGCTGCCCGAACGGGCCCCCGACCCGTACGGCTACGCGGTGACCCTGGCCAGTTCGTCCGGCGGAAACCTGTTCGGCCAACGGGAGCTGCAACGGCTCTGGGGCGGTTCGTCGCGCACCGTCGGGGCGTACCAGTCGATCGCCTGGTTCTACGCGGCCAGCGTCGGGCAGCTCTCCATCCACCACCAGTTCAAGGGCCCGAGCGGGGTGCTCGTCGCGGAGGCGGCCGGCGGGCTGGACAGTCTGGCGCACGCCGCCCGCGCGGTACGGCGGGGCACCCCGGTGGTGATCGCCGGGGCCACCGAGTGCCCGCTGAGCCCGTACGCGCTGGCCTGTCAACTGCGCTCCGGGCTGCTCAGCGACGTGGCAGACCCGGAGCGGGCGTACCGGCCGTTCGACGCCGCGGCCAGTGGCTACCTGCCGGCCGAGGGTGGTGCGGTGTTCGTGGTGGAGGAGTTGGGGCACGCGCTGTCGCGGGGTGCCCGGATCTACGGCGAGGTCAGCGGCTGGGGCGCCACCCACGACGCCGCGCACACCACGGCGGACAGCGCCGGCGACCCGGCCCAGTACGCCCGGGCGATGCGGCTGGCCCTGGACCGAGCCGGCGTCGCGGCGGCCGGGATCGACGTGGTGCTGCCTGACGCCCTCGGCGTGCCGCGCTACGACCGCAGCGAGGCCGAGGCGCTGCGCGCCGTCTTCGCCGACCGGCCGCCTCCGGTGACCACGCAGAAGTCGTTGACCGGGCGGGCGTACCAGGGCGGCTCGGCGTTGGACGTGGCCACCGCGTTGCTCGCCTTCGCGCACGACACGCTGCCCGCGTCCGCAGGCCCGGACGAGGTGGCCGATGGATGCGAGCTGGACTTCCTGCGCGAGCACCGCCGGCCGCGCAGCCGGCTCGCGCTGGTCTGCGCACGGGGCTTCGACGGGTTCAACAGCGCGCTGGTCCTGCGTGGCCGCGCTGGTGAGGGGAGAGACATCATGAGTGAGCAGAGGGCCCGGGTGGTCTTCCTGGTGCGGGTGCCCCAGGCGCGCACCGAGCGGTTCCTCGCCGCGTACGAGGCGGTCCGGCATCTGGTCGCCGGCGGGGTGCCGGGGCATCTCGTCGACCAGGTCTGCCGCTCGTCGACGGACCCGGAGCAGTGGCTGATCACCAGCGAGTGGGCGAGCCTGGCCGACTTCGAGAGTTGGGAGCGCAGCCCCGAGCACCGGGACCTGGTGCGCCCGATGCGGGAGTGCTTCACCGACGCCCGCTCGCTGCGCTTCCACATCCACGCCCAGACCCCCACCCCCGTCCTCGCCGAGGCGCCGCCGACCTGATCGCGCCCAATCCCGCACGCGGTGGCCTCGCCCTCGGGCGAGGCCACTGTCACGTGGACGAGCACGATGCGGGTCGCCATCGGCCGTTCGGCGCCGGCCGCGCATCGAATGCACGACGCGTCATCCGTCGGTGACGCTCCGCCGGCATACCCGCCCGATCCTGCCCGCCGAACGGGCTGGGGGCAATCCTGCCAGCCCCCTTCTTATCCAGCCATTTGCATCTAGCAATGCCCCGCCGGGGCGTCGTAAGGTTCCCGCAGCACCCCGACAGGCGTACGTGATGGGCATATTTGCCCTCTTTGATGCTGGGCGCCTGGACCACCTCATCGCCGCCTGACGATTGCACTCACCCCTTGACCCCAAGCCGCGGTCGGTGCCAATAACCTCATGATCACCCCCGTGTGGGGCGAGGAGGTGGGTGGATAGGCGGCGGAGGGTTTCCGCCGTCGCAATGGCGTCGCTGCGGGCGCTGCCGTGTCGGCCGTCGGTGCTGTAGAGGCTTGGGTCGGAGGTTAGCGAGTGGTCGGTCAGGTGTACGTGCAGGGTGCCCAGCCGCTCGGCCAGCCTCGCCGTGTGCGCGGACAGGAGGCGCATCCGTTCCCGGAGGCCGGCACGCAACGGCTCGGGTACCGCCGGGCTGTGCGACACGTCGAACATGCCCACCGTGATGACGTCCGCGCCGACGTCCCGCAGTGCGCTGATCATGGCGGTCAGCTCGGCGTCCACCGCGTCCGCGTCGTACGCCGGGTGGAAGGCGTCGTTGCCGCCGCAGACCACCAGCGCGAGGTCCGGGTCGAAGGCCAGCGCCGCGGCGAGCTGACCGGCCTGGACCTGGTGCGCCCGTAGCCCGCGCCGGCCCAGGTTCCGGTACGCCAGCCCGGGGCGGACGGCGGTCAGCTCGGCGGCGATCCGGTCGGCCCACTGCACGTCCGGGTAGCCCGGCGTCGGCTCGCACATCCCCTCCACGACGCTGTCGCCGAGCGCCACGAACCGCCGCCACGGATGCCCGCGCAGCCGCTCGGCGGCCTCGCCAGGACGAAGGCAGTACGGGTCCGTCGATTCGGTGAGCGTCGATGGCGTGCCGGCACGTTAACCGAAGCGGGGCGCCCCGGCCATGGCCCGCTCAGCCGGTCAATCTGATCTCCGCGAGATAGACGCTGGCCTGTCCCTCATGGGAGGAGTAGTAGCTGACCCAGAGCAGGTCGTCGTGCCAGACCAGGCCGGGGTAGCTGGTGTCGCCGCCGGAGGGCAGCGCGACCAGCTCGGTCAGCTCGCCCCGGTCGGGGTCGACGGCGCAGACCGCGGTGCGTACCTCGCCGTCGAGCAGGCGTACCCCGGCCAGCAGCCGCCCGTCGGGCAGTCGGAGCAGCGTCGGCCCGCCCACCTGGACGCCCAGGTCGGTCCAGCGCCAGTCCCGGTACGGCGGCTGGGCCTGGCCGAGCTGCGCGGTGGGGTTGGCCCCGTCACGGCGCAGCAGGCAGAGCGCCGTGCCGTCCGGGTCGACGACCAGCCCCGACTCGTTGGGGTACCCGTCCGCGAACAGCGTCGGCACCCACGGCTGGAGGTCGACGCCGTCCGTGCTGCGGTAGAGCCGGGCGAACCTCGGTTCACGGGTGGCGTAGCCGACGCCGTACATCGTGCCGTCGTGCCAGGCCGCCCGCCACACCCAGACGCCCGGTTCGCCGACCGGGATCGGGTCGCCCCAGGCGTGCCCGTCGACGGAGAGCCAGGTCACCGTCTGGAACGTCTTGGTGGCCCCTCCGGCGGCGGCCGCCGCCAGCAGTTGCAGCCGCCCGTCGGGTCGCGGGACGAAGCGCGGGTCGCGTAGGTCGGTGCCGGCCTGACGGACGACCGCCGCGGAGGTCCACGACCGCCCGTCGGTCGACGTCAGCACCCGGATCACGCCGTCGTCGGAGAGGTGGGTCCGCGCCTCGCGGAAGGCGCAGAACCAGCTCCCGGCGTACCGGACGAGGTCGGTGAACGCGCTGTGCGGCGCGCTGTCGCCGATCCGGTGGACGGCGGTGACCTCGGCAGTGGTGCGGCGGGTGGGTGACGACGTCATGCGCGGCGGCCTCCTGGCGCTGGGGAGCGGGACGTCCCGGGTGCCGGCCAGCGCCCGGTTCCGCTTGGTGGGTGCCGGCCCGTGCGCCCGACCTGTCGCGGGCCGCCCGGGCCCGGGCGCGGTGACGACGGCCGACGCTAGCCGCCCTTGCCGAAGCCCGCGCGGCCACGAGACGAACGCACGACGAACTCCCCGGACGGGCGTGGCCGGGCTGTCGGATTGGTGTCGTCCACGCGGCGGCGTCGGCGCGCTGGGGTGGGGTGGAGGCGTGCTCAGTTCGTTTCTCCAGTCCCTGGCGACCAAACTGGTCGAGGAGATCGTCAAGCGGCTCGTTGAGTGGCTCGCGCCGAAGACGCTGCGGGCCGTGCCGCATCCCGCCTCACCGAACTGCCCGCGCTGCCGCGGGTACGGCGTGGCCCGCTGGGCGCCCGGTGGGGTGCGGGTGGTCTTCCTGCTGTCCCTGCTGGTCTTCATGTGGGGCTTCGCGGGCCTGCTGCTCGGCGTGCCGGTGGTGGTGTTGACAGTGGTCGGTGTGGTGTTGTCGGACGGCTTCGGCGCGCTGCTGCCCGCCCTCCTCGCGCTGCTGGGCCTGCCGTTCTCCGCCACCGTGATGATCGCGGGCGCGTTCGGGCTGGCCTACTACCAGAGCTACCCGCCGAAGCGGTGCAACCGTTGCCATGGCAGCTGGCCGCAGCGCGAGCGCGACGAATACCTGCGGGCGACCTGGCCGGTGTTCACCTGCGGTTGAGGTCAGCGGCTACGGGTGCCCCGGGCCGCCGGGGCGCGGCTGCGCTGCCCACGCTGCGGCACCGAACACGCCACCCCGACCCCGGCCGGCCGCTGACGCGACCGCCGGTCGGTCAGGCGAAGAGCGCGCGGAGGTCGCGGGGGTGGGCCACGGTCAGGTCGGCGGGCGTGTGCGGGTCGTACTGGTGGCCCCAGCGCGCCGCCACCGCCAGCGCACCGGCGTCCCGGGCGGCCCGCAGGTCGAGGGGTGAGTCGCCGACGTAGGCACTCCGCTGCGGCGCGACTCCGAGGCGGCGGCAGGCCAGGACGACCCCGTCGGGGGCCGGCTTCGGCCGGGTCACCTCGTCGCCGCCGATGATGACCCGGAAGTGGCCGGCCAACCCCACCCGCTCCAGCAGGATGCGGGCGGCCCGGTGACTGGCACCGGTGAACAGCCCGAGTGGCGCCCGACCGGCCAGGCCCGCCAGCAGCTCGGGCACACCGTCGTAGCTGGCGACCTGCTCGGCGACAGCGGCCAGCTCCGCGTGGTACCGCTCGACGTCCGTCTCGGTGGCGGGCCGGCCGAGCAGTGCGGTGAGCAGGGCCGACGGCGCGCCGAGCGGGTAACCGGCGATGATCTCCTCGTCGGTGTGCTGCCGCCCGCCGCCAGCGAGGATGGCGGCCCGGTACGCGGCCGGCACCGCGGCGTGTGAGGCGATCAGCGTGCCGTCCATGTCGAAGACGATCGCGTCCACCTGCTCCACCCGCCGAGCCTAGCCGTCGGTTGGCTCCTGCTGGGCTCGGTGGGCGGCGGCGAGGCGTTTCGGGGCGCGGGCGTACCACCCCTCGATGATCACCTCGGTCAGCTCGGGCAGGCCGATCCGGTCGAGCCGGACCAGCACGGCCGGGTAGCCGTCGAAGTGCGGGGTGGTGAGGTAGACCGACGGGTCGTCGGCGAGCAGGGCCTCCTTGACGCCGAGGTCGGGCACCCGTACGCCGAGGACCGGACCGTCGGGCGCGGCCGTGCCGAGGGCGGCGAGGTCTGCCCCGCGCAGTGGTCGTTCCCAGACGAACTGCTTGTCCCGCACCCGCCAGGCGGGCAGCCCGTCGTACGAGGCCCGTTCGGTGGTCTCGGGCAGTGCGAGTGCGATCCGGCGGACGTCCTCCCAGCTGGCCATGTCCACACGGTACGGGGATTCAGGGGGCCACGGCGTGCTCGGCGAGCAGTTGACCGAGCACGTGGCGGGCCTCGGCGGCCTTGGCCGGCTCCGGGTTGTCCAGGGTGATCAGCGCCTTCCACAGCGCCCAACCGCGCCCGCGAGCCCAGGTGGCCTCGTCAACGCCGAGCGCGTCGCGGAAGGCGGCCCGGCTGGCGCCGTACAGCAGTGTCCAGGCGATCACGGTGTCGCAGGCGGGATCGCCGACGCCGCAGCAGCCGAAGTCGATGACGGCGGCGAGCCGGCCGTCGCGGACCAGCAGGTTGCCGGACGCGACGTCGCCGTGGAACCAGACCGGCGGCCCGGCCCAGGTGGCGTCGAGGGCGGCCTGCCAGATGCCGGTGACCGCGTCGACGGGCAACCGGTCGCGGTGCGCCTCGATCGCCGCCCGGGTCTCCGCGTCGTAGGTGGACAGCGGGCCACCCCGCCAGGCGCTGTGCCGGCCGGCCGCCGGCCCGCCGGTGGCGTCGATGCCCCTCAGCGCGCGCAGGAAGCCGGCGAGATCGGTGGCGAACCGGGTCAGGTCGCCGATCCGCTCGACCTGGGCGGTCCGCCCGTCGATCCACCGGTAGACCGACCACGGGTACGCGTAGCCGGCGCCGGCACGGCCGTGGGCCAGCGGGGCGGGCACCTCCAGCGGCAGCAGTGGGCCGAGCACCGGCAGCCAGCGCTGTTCCTTGGCGACCTGGAGGGCGTACCCCTCGCCGCTGGGCAGCCGCACGGTCATCGCGTCGCCCAGGTGGAAGGTGCGGTTGTCCCAGCCGCCGACCTCGACCGAATGGACCGGCAGTTCCGCCCAGTGCGGGAACTGCTCGGCCACCAGGCGGCGGACCAGTGCCACGTCGATCCGGGCCGCCACCGGGTGGTTGGTGTCCGGTACGTCGGGGAGGGGCTGTGTTCTCATCCGTCCGAGCCTGCGGGGGTGGGCCTGGGCCCGCAACCGATTTGCCCGGGGAGTCAGGGGATCATGGCGGGGTGGGGTGTGCCGGCGTGACCGGGCGGTCCGTGCAGGTCAGCAGCGGGTACGCGGTGACCAGCAGGCACGCCGCCGCCATGACCAGCAGCGCCGGGGTGAGCCCGAGCGCGTCCACCGACCAGCCGCCGAGCAGCGCGCCGACCGGCAGCCCGATGAAGGCCAGCGAACCGGAGATGCCGATCACCCGGGTCTGCAACTCCGGCGGCACCCGCTCGTAGAGCGCCACCCCGAGCAGCGGGTTGACCGCCGCGATGCCGATCCCGGACAGGAAGGTCACCACGAGCACCACCGGTAGCTCGTCGCTGATCGCCAGCGCGACCAGACGGGGTGTGCCGGCGACCAACGCCCCGATCAGGAAGGTCAACCGGCGGGGCAGCCGCGGCCCGAGCGCGGTGAACAGCACGTTGCCCAGCAGCGCCCCCGCCGAGAACGCCGCCAGCACCAGGCCGAGCCCGCTGGGGCCGTGCAGCTCCCGGGCGACCCAGACCGGGATGTAGACCGCCACGCTGGCGTTGGCCACCATGTTCAGCGCCGAGATGACCACGAGCATGCCCAGCAGCGGCCGGTCCCGGCCCAGGTAGCTGAACCCGCCGCGCAGCGCGCGCAGATAGCTCTCCGGCTGGGCGGGTTGCGCCGGGGCGGCCGGTGGACGGACCACGACGCCGATCAGCAGCGCGCAGATCCCGAAGCTGGCCGCGTCGATGAGGATCGCCCCGGTCACCCCGAACCCGGCGATCAGCAGGCCGCCCACGGCGGCGCCGAACAGGGTCACCACCCGGCTCAGCCCGTCATACGCGGAGGTCAGCTGGATCAGCGGCACCCCGGCGGCCTCGGCGGCCGGCCGGAACATCACGTGCTTGACCCGGTCCCCGATGCCGCGCATCGCGCCGGCCACCGCCACCAGCGCCACCAGCGGGGCGAAGCCCAGCCACGGGGTCAGTGCCACGATCAGCATGGCCGCCGCGCTGCCCACGTCGCACATGATCGAGGTGCGGCGCAGGCCGATCCGATCCGCCCACGGCGTGCCCAACGCGCCGGACAGCAGGTACGGCAGCGTCTCGGCGAACGCGACCAGGCCCATCTTGGTCGGGCTGCCGGTGGTGACCAGCACCAGCCACGGGATGGTCACCATCGAGATGCGGGTGCCCAGGTTCGAGATCAGGTCCGCGCCGACCAGGACGACCAGTTGCCGGCGGGGGGTCACGCCCCGACCGCCGCCGCCCGCCGCGCCGCCCCAGGCTGGCCGGGTCCCGGGCGTCGTAGACCAGGGCGTCGGAGCGGGCCAGCCGGATGAACTCGTCGACCTCCCGGCGCGCGGTGACCGGGGCGACCCGCATCGGGCCTGCACCGGCTCGGGCCGATCAGCGCGGTGCCGGCTCGCGCCGAGCACCGCACGGTGGCCGCCGTGGCGGTCGGGTACGACCTGGTCGACGGGCTGCTGCGCGATCCGGAGTGGACCAAGCAGCCGCCGCCGGGCTGGCAGGAGCAGGAGATCCTGCGTACCTTCCAGACCTCGATGATGTTCGTCAACCCGCCCGATCACACCCGGCTGCGGCACGTCTTCTCCCGCACCCTCACGCCGCGCCGGCTGGGCGCGCTGGAACCGGTGATCCTGCGGGTGGTCGACGAGCTGCTGGACCGGATGGCCGACGCCGGGGGTGGCGTCCTCGACTTCGTGGCCGACTTCGCGTACCCCATCCCGGCCCTGGTGATGGCCGAGTTCATCGGCATCCCAACGGCGGACCTGGCCCGGTACCGCGAGTGCGTGGAGCGGATCGACGATTTCCTGGACGTGGCCGGGAAGACCCCGCAGCGGCTGGCCGCGGCGAACACCGCGGCGGAGGAACTGCGGGTCTTCTACCGGGGGCTGCTGGCACACCTCCGTCGGGCGCCCGGGGAGGACCTGATCAGCGGCCTGGTCGAGGCGGTCGACTGCGGTGAGGTGGAGCTGACCGAGGACGAGCTGATCAGCAACCTGATCGTGCTGTTCAACGCCAGCTTCGTCACCACCGTCTACATGTTCAGCAACGGCCTGCCGCTGCTGCTGGCCCACCCGCAGACGGTCGCCGCCCTGCCCGGCGACGAGGAGCTGACCCGGGGCTGCGTCGACGAGGTGCTGCGGCTGGAGAGCCCGGTGCACTTCCTGGCCCGGGCCGCGCCCGCGGACACCGTGCTGGACGGCGTGCCGGTCGCCCGCGACGACAACGTGCTGATCATCATCGGGGCGTCCAACCGGGACCCGGCGCGGTTCCCGGACCCGCACGCCTTCGACCCGACCCGACCCGGGCCGCCGTCGCTGGCCTTCGGGGTGGGCCTGCACTTCTGCCTCGGCGCGGCGGTGTCCCGGCTGGAGGGGCGCCTCGCGCTGCCCCGGCTGTTCGCCCGGTTCCCCCGGCTGGCGGTCACCGAGACGCCCACGTACAGCGGTAGCCTCTTCCTGCGCGGCATCGACAAGCTGCTGGTCAGCACCGGCGGATAGGAGACCGGCATGGCCCTGCACCCGGAGGTGGCGGCGTACCGGGCCGCCCGCGCCGCGGCCGGCACCCCACCGTTGTACGCGCAGACCCTGCCCGAGGCGCGTGCCGCGGACCTGGCCGCGATCCGCGCCGGCGGCGGCGTGGTCGAGCCGGTGGCCGAGGTACGCGACGAGCGGATTCCCGGCCCCGCCGGTGAGCTGCCGGTCCGGGTGTACCGGCCGGCCGGGCGAGGACCGCTGCCCACCCTGCTGTACTTCTTTGGCGGCGGGTGGACGCTCGGCAGCATCGACACCGCCGACGGCATCTGCCGGCGGCTGGCCAACGCGGTGCCCTGCCAGGTGGTCACCGTCGGCTACCGGCTGGCCCCGGAGCACCCCTTCCCGGCCGCGGTGCACGACTGTCACGCCGCCACCCGGTGGATCGCCGGGCACGCAGACCGGCTCGGCGTGGACCCGGACCGGCTGGCCGTGGGCGGGGACAGCGCCGGCGGGAACCTGGCCGCCGCGGTCACCCTGCTCTGCCGTGCGGGTGGGCCTCGGCTCGCCGCGCAGCTGCTGGTCTACCCGAACACCGACCAGAGCGGCGATCCGGCCGGCCCGGTCGACGACGATCCGGCGCTGTTCAACCGCCGCTCGGTGGCCTGGTACCGGATGCACTACCTGGCCGACCCGGCGCACGCCCGGGACCCGCTGGCCTCGCCGCTGCTCGCCGACGACCTGTCCGGCCTGCCGCCGGCGCTGGTGGTCACCGCCGAGCTGGACCCGCTCCGCGCCGAGGGGCAGCGCTACGCCGAGCGGCTGAGCGCCGCCGGCGTGCCCGTCGAGCTGGAGCACTACCCGGGCATGATCCACGGTTTCTTCGCCATGCCCGGCGCGTTCGCCGACGGCCGGCGGGCGCAGGAGAGCGCGGCGGCGTTCCTGCGGGAGCGGTTCGGGCTGCCACCCGAGCAGGACGGGCCGGTCACCGCGCCGGCCGGTACGGGGGTGCATGGTGGCTGAGCAGGTGCTGACCGACCTGTCGACCGAGTCGCCGGCGGTGTCGCTCGCCGACTACGCCGAGCGGGCCCGCGCGGTGCTGTCGGCGGACGTCTGGGACTACATCGCCGGCGGCAGCGCGGCTGAGGTGACCCTGGCCGCCAACCGGTCCGCGCTGGACCGGGTCGCGGTGCTGCCCCGGATGCTGCGCGGGGTGGGCACGGTCGACCTCGGGGCCCGGCTGCTCGGCCGTCCGTACGCGATGCCGGTCGGGGTGGCGCCGATGGCGTACCAGCGGCTGGTGCACCCGGGCGGAGAGCTGGCCCTCGCCGCGGCGGCCGGGGCGGCGGGGGTGCCCTACCTGGCGAGCACGCTGGGCAGCACGCCGATCGAGCAGGTCGCCGGCGCGGGCGCGGAGGTCTGGTTCCAGCTCTACTGGCTGCGCGAGCGGGATCTGGTCCGCGACCTGCTGGACCGGGTCGTCGCGGCGGGCTGCCGGGCGCTGGTGGTCACCGTCGACGTGCCGGTGCTCGGCCGGCGTCCGCGGGACCTGCGCAACGCGTTCCGGCTACCGGATGACGTGGTCGCCGCGAACCTGCCCGACGGCCGGGACGCCCTGGCTCACGCCGGTGCCCCGGGGGTGTCCGCGATCGCCGCGCACACCGAGGCGTCGTTCGCGCCGGCGCTGAGCTGGGCGGACCTGGCCTGGCTACGCGAGCAGATCGACCTGCCGCTGGTGGTCAAGGGAGTCCTGGATCCCCGGGACGCGGTCGAGGCGGTGCGGATCGGCGCGGACGCGGTGGTCGTCTCCAACCACGGCGGCCGGCAGTTGGACGGGGCGCCGGCCAGCGTCATCATGCTGCCGGAGGTCGTCGATGCGGTCGGCGACCGGTGCCAGGTGCTGCTGGACAGCGGCATCCGCGGCGGCACCGACGTGCTGCGGGCGCTCGCGTTGGGCGCCGCCGGGGTGCTGGTCGGCCGACCGCTGCTCTGGGCACTGGCCGCCGGTGGCCAACCCGCCGCGCGGGACGCGCTGGCGCTGCTCGCCGCCGAGCTGCGCGATGCCCTCACCCTGGCCGGCTGCCCCGACCCGGCGGCGGCGGCCGAGCTCCGCACGCTCGCGGTGGGCTGAGCGGTGGCCGCGGGCGAGCCGGTCGACCTGAGCGTCGCCGACCTGCACCCCGCGCTGGGTGACCCGGCGCTGACCTCGATGAACTTCCTCAACGAGGTGTCCGAGCGCTGTCCGGCGGCGGTGTCGCTGGCCGCCGGCCGGCCGTACGAGGAGTTCTTCGACCTGGCGGCGGTGCACCGGCACCCTGGACACGTTCCACCGGCACCTCATCGACGAGCTGGGCCACCGGCCCGAGCAGGCCCGGCGGCTGCTGCTGCAGTACGGCCGGACCAAGGGCATCGTGCACCACCTGATCGCCCGCAACGTGGCGGTCGACGAGGGGATCATCATCGACCCGGAGTCGGTCGTGGTGACCGTCGGCTGCCAGGAGGCGATGTTCCTGGTGCTGCGGGCGCTGCGGGCCGGGCCGGCGGACGTGCTGCTCGCGGTCGCCCCGACCTACGTCGGGTTGACCGGTGCGGCCCGGCTGGTGGACCTGCCGGTGTGGCCGGTCGCCGCCGGGCCGTCCGGGGTGGACCTGGCCGACCTGCGGGCCCAGGTGCGCCGGGCGCGGGCGGCGGGGTACCGGCCGCGCGCCTGCTACCTGATGCCGGACTTCGCCAACCCGTCCGGAGTGAGCATCGACCCGGACGACCGGCGGCGGCTGCTGGCGCTGGCCGCCGAGGAGGACCTGCTGCTGCTGGAGGACAACCCGTACGGGCTGTTCCACCTCGACGACGGCCCGCGTCCACCGACCCTGAAGGCGTTGGACACCGACCGGCAGGTGGTCTACCTCGGCTCGTTCGCCAACGTGCTGCCCGGTGCGCGGGTCGGCTACGTGGTCGCCGACCAGCGGGTGGCCGGAGCGGACGGCCGGTCGGCCCGCTCGCCGACCAGCTCGCCATGATCAAGAGCATGGTCACGGTGAACACCGCACCGATCGCGCAGGCGGTGATCGGCGGCCGGCTGCTGGAGCACGGGTGCAGCCTGGTGCCCGCCAACACCCGGGAGCAGGCCGCGTACGCCCGCAATCTGCGGCACCTGGTGGCCGGGCTGGCCCGGCGGTTCCCGGGCCGGCCGGGCCGGCCGGGCCGGCCGGCGACGGTGCGGTGGACCGTACCCGCCGGGGGGCTCTTCGTGGTGGTGACCGTGCCGTTCGCGGTCGACGACGCGCTGCTGGACCGGTCGGCGCACGACTACGGGGTGCTCTGGACGCCGATGGCGCACTTCTACGACGACACCGCCCCGGTGTGCGCGCTGCGGCTGTCGGTCAGCGCGGTGACACCGGAGCAGATCGACCTGGGGCTGGACCGGCTGGCCGCCCTGATCACCGACGAGTTGGCCCGCCGGGCGCCCAGCTCGGTGTGTTGACTCACCGCGTTCACCGGATGGCAATGAGCGACGACCCGCCTGCCGCCGTCCTGGGTGGACGGTCATAATGGGCCGCATGGTTGCCTGGGAGTACGCCTTGCTCGTCCGCCGCTATCAGGGACAGGGCCGCAATTTTCACGTCTCGTTCATCTGGTACGGCCCGGACGGGTCACGCAAGGACATCACCGCCTACGGCGACACCGCCATCGCGCACCTCAACCGCGCCGGCCGGGAAGGCTGGGAGCTGGTCTCCGCCGCCGAGGACGTGAACAACGTCCAGGGCAGCACCGAGGTGCACCGCTACCACCTCAAGCGCCCCCTGGCCTGAGGCGCGTCCGCCCGCCGTGCCGGGCACCCTCAAGCGCGATACCTCTGAGTCATATCGATGACTCAGAGGTATCGCATTCGTCCGAGCGAGCGCCACCGACGGCGTTACCCACGGTGATCCCGGCGGCCCGTCGCGCCGGTGCCGGCCAGTCTGAGCGTCAGGCCAGGTCGATGGCGGGGTAGAGCGGGAACGGGGCCAGCAGGTCGGTGGCCTGGCGGGCGATCTTGTCGGCCAGGGCGGGGTCGAGGGCGTACTTGGCCTTCGAGGGGGTGCCGTCGGCGTTGGCGCCGGCCGTGGTCGCGGTGAGCACGGTGTGCATCAGCTCCGCGGTCTGGTCCATCTCGGCGGTGCCCAGCCCCCGGGTGGTCAGCGCCGGGGTGCCGATCCGGATGCCCGAGGTGTACCAGGCCCCGTTCGGGTCCTGCGGGACCGAGTTGCGGTTGGTGACGATGCCCGAATCCAGCAGAGCCTGCTCGGCCTGCCGGCCGGTGAGCCCGTAGCCGGACACGTCGATCAGCACCAGGTGGTTGTCGGTGCCGCCGGTGACGAGCTTCGCGCCCCGGCGCAGCAGCCCCTCCGCGAGGGCCCGCGAGTTGTCCACGATCCGCTGGGCGTAGTCGGCGAAGTCGGGGCGGCGGGCCTCGGCCAGCGCGACCGCCTTGGCGGCCATCACGTGCGGCAGCGGCCCACCGAGCACCATCGGGCAGCCCCGGTCCACCTGGTCGGCCAGCTCCGGCTGGCAGAGCACCATGCCGCCGCGCGGGCCGCGCAGCGACTTGTGGGTGGTGGTGGTGACGATGTGCGCGTGTGGCACCGGGTCGAAGTCGCCGGTGAAGACCTTGCCCGCCACCAGTCCGGCGAAGTGCGCCATGTCGACCATGAACGTGGCGCCGACCGAGTCGGCGATCTCCCGCAGGATCCGGAAGTTCACCTTCCGGGGGTACGCGGAGTAGCCGCCGACCAGGATCAGCGGCTTGAACTCGCGGGCCGCCTCGGCCACCCGGTCGTAGTCGATCAGACCGGTCGCCGGGTCGGTGCCGTAGCTGCGCTGGTCGAACATCTTGCCGGAGATGTTCGGCCGGAAGCCGTGGGTGAGGTGGCCGCCGGCGTCCAGCGACATGCCGAGCATCCGCTGGTTGCCCAACTCGCGGCGCAGCGCGAACCAGTCGGCCTCGGTGAGGTCGTTGACCTGCCGTACCTGCGCCTTCTTCAGCGCGGGGGACTCCACCCTGTCGGCCAGCACCGCCCAGAACGCCACCAGGTTGGCGTCGATGCCCGAGTGCGGCTGCACGTACGCGTGCGCGGCGCCGAACAGCTCACGGGCGTGCTCGGCGGCGAGCGCCTCGACGGTGTCGACGTTCTGGCAGCCGGCGTAGAAGCGACGCCCGACCGTGCCCTCGGCGTACTTGTCGCTGAACCAGTTGCCCATCGCCAGCAGGGTCGCCGGGGAGGCGTAGTTCTCGCTGGCGATGAGCTTGAGAGACTCCCGCTGATCGGTCAGCTCGGCGCCGATGGCGTCGGCCACCCGCGGCTCGACGGCCCGGATCACCTCAAGGGCACTCCGGAATGCGGTGGACTCGGCGTTGCGCGACATACGACCTCCTACAGGCGTGCGGAAGGCCCAGGCGCTCGGCAAAACGTCCTCGTGACGGGGCCGCTCCCCGATGGTTCTCCATCCCCACGCGCCAGTAACGGCCCGGGCAGATCCTACCGGGTCGGCCCGGAGCAACCCGGCCGACCTCCGCGGTCAGAATCACCTTCGCCTCAGACCGGCTCGGCATGGACCTCGTCCTCCCTGGTCGGCTCGGCGCCCTGCTGACGCAGGTGGCCGACCTCGTTGAACCCGCCCAGGATCAGCCGGCCCTGCCCGTCGTCGGACCAGTCGGTGATCGAGCAGTTGGTGATCACGCACTCCCGGGTCAGCGCCATCAGCTCCGGCTCGGTCAGCCCCTCCACCAGGTAGCGCAGCAGGAAGACCAGCGCGTCGTGGCCGAACAGCAGCACCCGCTTGCCCGCGTGGTCCCGGCGCAGGTCGCCGAGGAGCGTCCGCAGCCGCAGCGCCACATCGGTCCACGACTCTCCGCCGGGCGGCCGGTAGTAGAACTTGCCGAGCCGGACCCGCCGTTCGGCCTCGTCCGGAAACCGTCGCTGCATCCCGTGAGCGGTCAGGCCGTCGAGGATGCCCAGCTCACGGTCGCGCAGCCGTTCGTCGCGGCTCACCGGCACCTCCGTGCCGTGCAGCGCCAGCTCGGCGGTGGAGACCGCCCGCAGGTACGGCGAGACCACCGCCACGTCCGGGCGCCGGTCCGGGGGCAGCCCGGCGAGCCAGCGGCCGGTGGCCCGGGCCTGCTCCTCGCCGATGGGGGAGAGCGGCACGTCCGCGTCCCGATGGGTGAGCCCGATCAGTTCTTCGCCCGACGCCTCGGCCCGGGTCGCCGCCACGTTCGCGGTGCTCTCCCCGTGCCGGATGATCCAGAGCGTCGCCAGTTCCGCCATGTCGGCCCCCTACCCGAGCACCGCCGGGGTAACCGTGCCGGATCGTCACTGTGCCGGTCCGCCCGCCGGATCCGATCGGCGCTGACCGCTGCTCAGGTGTTGCGTCCGGTTCGGGACAGCGGCCCGACGGTTCGATGGGGAACAATGTCCGACCGGGGGCGGTCGGGCCGCCCCGGGACGAAGGGGTGGGGTCGGCGATGACGGTCGTCCGGGGTATGCGGGAAGCGCTGCTGCTGTTCGTCATCGCCGCGGTTCTGGTCGCGGTCGCGACGGCGGTCTGGGTCGCGGTCGACGGCGGCGACTTCACCGGCCGGCTGGGGATCGCGTTGATGGTGGTGGGCGCGCTGTTCGGGGTGACCGGCGACCTGACGCTGAGCCGCATCGGCATGCTGGGCCCCCGTGCCACGTTCGGGATCGCACCGGAGCGCGAGGAGGCCGGCGGCGGACGGGTGCTCACCGGCGTCGGCATCTTCCTCTTCGTCGGGCTGCCGCTGATCCTGGTCGGCGTCCTGCTGATCACGTGACCGCCGTCGTACCCTCAGGGACGTGGCCACGGTGGCGGAGGAGATCCAGGTGGGAGAGCGGCTGGTCCGCGTCTCCAGCCCCGACAAGCCGTACTTCCCGGAACGCGGGCTGACCAAGCTGGACGTGGTCCGCTACTTCCTGGCGGTGGGTGACGGCATCCTGCGCGCACTGCGGGACCGGCCCACCATGCTGGAACGCTGGCCGCGCGGCGTCTTCGAGGGCGCGACCATCGCCACCCGGCAGACCAACCGGGGCGACGCGTTCTACCAGAAGCGGCTGCCGGCGGGCGCACCCGAGTGGGTGCGGACCGCACACATCACCTTCCCCAGCGGCCGCACCGCCGACGAGGTCGCCCCGAGCGAGCTGGCCGTGGTGATCTGGGCGGCCAACCTGGGCACCCTGCGTTTCCACCCGTGGCCGGTCAGCGCCGGCGACGTGGAACGCCCCGACCAGCTGCGCATCGACCTCGACCCGATGCCCGGCGTCGGCTTCGAGCAGGTCGTGCCGGTCGCCCGGGAGGTGCGGGCGTTCCTCGCCGAGCTGGGCCTGACCGGCTACCCGAAGACCACCGGCGGGCGGGGCCTGCACGTCTACCTGTCGATCGAGCCGCGGTGGAGCTTCGGCGACTGCCGCCGGGCGGTGCTCGCGCTGGGCCGGGAGATGCAGCGCCGGCTGCCCGAGCTGGTCACCACCACCTGGTGGCGCGAGCAGCGGGACCGGCCGGTCTTCGTCGACTACAACCAGATGTCGCGGGACCACACGATGGCCTCGGCGTACTCGATCCGGCCGACACCCCGGGCGCTGGTGTCGGCGCCGCTCGACTGGGCGGAGCTGGAGGACGCCAGGCCGGAGGACTTCGACGTGCTGTCCGTGCCGGCCCGGTTCGCCGAGCGGGGCGACCCGCACGCCGGCCTGGACGGCGACCGGCACTCGCTGGAGCCGCTACTGGAGCTGGCCGACCGGGAAGGGCTGGAGGCCCCACCCGAGCGGTGACCACCCGCCCTCGGGCCTATCGAACGGCTCAGAGCTCGGCGATCGCGGGCTTGAGCGCGGTGCCCAGTCGGGGTGCGAGGGTGGCCGAGTACGTGGCGGTCAGGTGGTGCGCGTCGCGCCAGACGAGGACGCCTCCAATGACCGGCGCGCAGCGGTTCGCGGGGCAGATCCAGTCGTTCAGGTCGACCAGGCGAACGCCGGTGAGCCCTTTCGCTGCCACTTCCTGGGCGGGACCACCCCCGAGGCGGAGCGCATCGGCCCGGGGTGTGGCGCACCTCGCCAGGCGTTTCAGGTTCTCGGACACGCATTCGGCGATGTCCTTCAGGTGGAGCGGCGTGTCCCGCAGCACCACCACCGGAAGCTTTTCCGCGACCAGGCTGCTCCACGTCTTCCGCAACTCGCGGGCCATCGCGGACTGGCTCCTCGACTCCGGCTCGCCCCTGACCGGATACACGGAGTGAGTGGTGATCAGGATGTCGGGGCGGTCCGCGCCGAGCAGTTCCGCCCGTACCCTCCTGTTCCACTCGGTGCACGACGCGTAGGGCCGGTCGTCCAGGGAGATCTCGGCCGTCAGGAAGGGGCAGCCGGACTTGGTGTAGGTGGCGAGGCGCCAGCCGTTCGTCTCCGCCGCTCCCCGCAGGGCAGGAATCCAGTGGTCCGCATGGGAGTCGCCGACGAGCGCGACCCTGGTCGTCGAATCCGGTTTCCCGTGGACGCAGGCCTTCGGGCTCGAGGAAACCACGTCCACATGGCAGCTCGCGTTCTGGAGCGACGCGTCTTGTTTCGCCGCCAGCGGGGCTGGAGTGATCGAGGCGACCCGGTCGACGGGCACCCCGGCGCGGCTGGTGCGGGGGGAGGAGCCGAGAGCCATGGCGCCCGGCGCAGGCGGCGGTGCCGCCTGGGTGGTGGCTCCGGGCACCTGGCCCATGATGACGGAGGTGGAGGCCGGGCCCGCCGTTGACGGGATGGCCAGATGGAACAGCAGGCCGGCCAGCGCGGCGGCACAGGTGCAGACGGCACCGACGCGCAGGGCCGCGGGTGGCCGTGCGGCGAGAGTCGGCGACCGACGGACCGGATTCTCGATGAAGTGGTAGGTGAGCGCGGCGGGGATCGCCGAGACGGCCACCACCGCGAGCGCGGCAACGACGCCGAGCTCACCGAAGTGCGCCTGCGCGGCGATCAGCAGCGGCCAGTGCCACAGATACAGCGAGTACGAGATCCCACCGACATAGAGCAGCGGTTGCCGGCCCAGCAGGAGTGCGGGCCCGGCGCGGCCGGCCGCCGGGCCGAAGGCGATCACCGCGGCCGTGCCGAGGGTGGGGCCGAGCGCGGCGTACCCCGGGAAGCCGGCCTCCGTGCGAATCAGCACGGCCGACGCGCCGACGGCGATCAGTCCGGCCCAGGCCAGGGGAACGGCCACCAGGCGCGGAGACCGGCTCAGCCAGGTCGCCGTGACGGCGATGGCACCGCCGAGGGCCAACTCCCACATCCGGGTCGTGGTGACGTAGTACGCCGACGGACCGGTCGGCGAGACGCGCAGCGCCCAGGCGAACGAGGGGACCGCGATCAACGCCAGCCCGAACAGGTAGAGGCCGTGGCGCCCTCGTGCCCTCCGGCGGGCGGCAAAACCGAGGGCGATCAGCAGCAGCGGCCAGACCAGGTAGAACTGCTCCTCCACGGCGAGGGACCAGAAGTGCTGGGCGATGCTCGGGGCGTCGGTGGCGGCGACGTAGTCGAGGGACTGCCCGGCCATGCGCCAGTTCATCGCGTAGCACGCGCTGGCGATGACGTCCCAGGCGGTCGTGGACCAGCGGCCCCGGGGCAGGAAGTAGTAGGTCAGCACCAGAGTCGCGACGAGGACCGTCGCGGCGGCGGGAAGGAGGCGCTTGGCCCGGCGGGCGTAGAAGTCGACCAGTGAGAGCCGTCCACGTTGGTCGAGTTCGGTGAGCAGCAGGCCGGTGATGAGGAAGCCTGAGATCACGAAGAACACGTCCACACCGACGAAGCCACCGGGCAGGTGGTGTATCCCGGCGTGGCCGAGGAGCACCAGCAGCACGGCCACCGCCCGCATGCCCTCGATGTCACCGCGGAAGGACCCCGAGCCGCCCGAGGCCGGCTTCGGCGGTGTCGGCGCAGCGGCCCTGGCCTGTGTCCACATTTCTGCCGGTATAGCCACGCCGGGATAGTACGGGCGGTTAGCCGCAGAACGATGCATCTCGGCATGCCTGTCAATGTCTTCGTGTTATGGCCTACTGCCAGGGGCTCTGCGTCCCGTCGTACTCCTCGAAGACCAGCCAGGACCGCGTCGACAGCACCCCGGCGATGTGCTGCACCCGGTCCAGCACCACGTCCCGCAGGGTGGCGTTGTCCGGCGCGCGGACCAGGGCCAGCACGTCGTGCTCGCCGCTGAGCAGCGCGACGTGCTCGACGTAGCGGACCCGGGCCAGCTCCGCCGACACCTCCCGCCAGGTGTTCTGCTCGATCGTCAACGCGATGTACGCCGACGTGCCCAGCCCGGCCGCCTCGGGCGCCACCTGGGCCCGAAACCCGGTGATCACGCCGTCGCGCACCAGTCGCTCCACCCGGGCGTACGCGTTGGTGCGCGAGATGTGGATCCGCTCGGCCAGCGTGCGCACCGAGGTACGCCCGTCGCGGACCAACTCGTCGAGGATCCGCCGGTCCACCTCGTCCAGGTGCCGGGCCGATCGTCCCGATCCGGTGGTCCGGCCAGACCCGTCTCCGGCCTCCTGGCTCACCGATGCGCCATTCGCATGCCAACCGTCCCGCGTTCTACCTGGATCTTGAGTCAATCATCCGACAGGCGGAAGCATAGGCCCACCACACGTCCCAGGAGGTTCCGCCGTGACGACCACTCCCCAGGCGGTCCGCAGGGCATCCCCGCGCACCCGTCGAGCGGCCACCCCGCCCGACCCGGCGCGCTCGCTGCTGCCGGACGCCGAGCCGGTCCGCCTGCTCGACCCCAGCGGCACGCCGCTGCCCACCCGCACCGACTACCCGGAGCCGCCCGCCGAGGTGCTGCGCGAGCTGTACCGGCGGATGGTGCTCGGCCGCCGGTTCGACACCCAGGCGACCGCGCTGACCAAGCAGGGCCGGCTGGCCGTCTACCCGTCCTCCCGCGGCCAGGAGGCCTGCCAGGTCGCCGCCGTGCTCGCGGTCCGCGACACCGACTGGGTCTTCCCCACCTACCGCGAATCGATGGCGCTGGTCGCCCGGGGCATCGACCCGGTCGAGGTGCTCACCCTGCTGCGCGGCGACTGGCACTGCGGCTACAACCCGGCCGCCGTGCGGACCGCGCCGCAGTGCACCCCCCTCGCCACCCAGTGCGTGCACGCCGCCGGATTGGCGCACGGCGAGGCGTACCAGGGCCGCGACACCGTGGCGCTGGCCTTCATCGGCGACGGCGCGACCAGCGAGGGCGACTTCCACGAGGGGATCAACTTCGCCGCCGTGTTCAAGGCGCCGGTCGTCTACTTCGTGCAGAACAACCGGTACGCGATCAGCGTCCCGCTGTCCCGGCAGACCGCCGCGCCGTCACTGGCCTACAAGGGCGTCGGCTACGGCGTGCCCAGCGAGCAGGTCGACGGCAACGACCCGGTCGCGGTGCTCGCCGTGCTCACCCGCGCGGTGGAGCACGCCCGCGCCGGCAAGGGGCCGTTCCTGGTCGAGGCGCACACCTACCGGATGGAGCCGCACACCAACGCCGACGACGCCAGCCGCTACCGCGACGGCGCCGAGGTCGACGCCTGGCGCGACCGGGACCCGGTCACCCGCCTGGAGACCTACCTGCGGGCCCGCGGGGTGCTCGACGACGCGGCGGTCGCCGAGGTCGCCGAGCAGGCCGAGGCGTACGCGGCGGACCTGCGGACCCGGATGAACGAGCAGCCGACGGTCGACCCGCTGAGCCTCTTCGACCACGTGTACGCCGAGCCCACCCCCCAACTGGTTGAGCAGCGCGAACAGGTCCGCGCCGAGCTGGCCGCCGCCCGCGACGAGGAGGGTGACGCCTGATGGCCACCACCATGGCGAAGGCGCTCAACGCCGCGCTCGCCGACGCGCTCGCCGCCGACGACCGGGTGGTCGTCTTCGGCGAGGACGTCGGCCAGCTCGGTGGCGTCTTCCGGATCACCGACGGATTGCAGGCGCGGTTCGGGGAAAAGCGCTGCTTCGACACCCCCCTCGCCGAGGCCGGCATCGTCGGTTTCGCCGTCGGCCTGGCCATGTCCGGGCTGCGGCCGGTGGTCGAGATGCAGTTCGACGCGTTCGCGTACCCAGCATTCGAGCAGATCGCCTCGCACGTGGCGAAGCTGCGCAACCGGACCCGGGGCGCGCTGAGCGTGCCGATCGTCATCCGGGTGCCGTACGCCGGCGGGATCGGCGGGGTGGAGCACCACTGCGACTCGTCCGAGGCGTACTACGCGCACACACCCGGGCTGAAGGTGGTCACCCCGGCCACCGTGGACGACGCGTACTCGCTGCTGCGGGAGGCGATCGACGACCCCGACCCGGTGGTCTTCATGGAGCCCAAGAAGCTCTACTTCGCCAGCGCCGAGGCCGAGCTGCCAGCGCGTACCGAGCCGTTCGGTCGGGCCGTCGTCCGTCGTGCCGGGCGCGACGCCACCCTGGTGGCGTACGGGCCGGCCGTGCCGGTCGCGCTGGAGGCCGCCGCGGCCGCCCGGGAGGAGGGCTGGGACCTGGAGGTGGTGGACGTTCGCACGATCGTGCCGTTCGACGACGCCACCATCACCGCCTCGGTGCGGCGCACCGGCCGGTGCGTGGTCATCCAGGAGGCGCCCGGCTTCGCCGGCGTCGGGGCGGAGATCGCCGCCCGGGTGCAGGAGCGCTGCTTCCACGCGCTGCACGCGCCAGTGCTGCGGGTGGCCGGGCTGGACATCCCGTACCCAGCGCCGATGCTGGAGCACACCCACCTGCCCGGAGTGGATCGGGTGCTCGACGCGGTGGCCCGGTTGCAGTGGGACGACCAGCCGGACCCGCGCTGGTCGGTGCAGGGCAGCGCGGCATGACCACTGTCGAGCGGACGCAGGTCTTCCTCCTGCCCGACCTGGGCGAAGGGCTGAGCGAGGCCGAGATCGTCGAGTGGCGGGTCGCCGTGGGCGACGTCGTGACGGTCGACCAGAGCGTGGTCGAAGTGGAGACCGCCAAGGCGGTCGTCGACGTGCCCTGCCCGTACGCCGGCCGGGTGGTCACCCTGCACGGCGCGGCGGGTGAGGTCCGCCCGGTCGGCCAGCCGTTGATCACGATCGCGCCGCTGGACGGCGGCGACGAGCCGGCCGGGCACGCCACCTACCGCGAGGAGGAGCGAGCCGGCTCGGGCAACGTGCTGATCGGGTACGGCACCGGGCACGGCGGGGCGACCCGGCGCCGGCGTCGGCCCCGGCTGGCGCTGGCCCCCGAGCCCACCGAGGCGGCGGCCGGCGTGTCCGTCGCGAGCAGCCCGGCGGGCGGTACCGACCGGGCCGCCAGCGGTGCCCCGGCCGGCACCACCGCGCCGGCCGTCCTGGTCATCTCGCCGATCGTCCGGCGGCTGGCCCGGGAGCGCGGCGTCGACCTGAGCACGGTGCGCGGCACCGGGCCCGGTGGCGTCATCCGTCGCGCCGACGTGGAGGCGACGCAGGCCGTGCCCGCCGCCCGGCTCGCCGCCGTGCCGGACCCGCACGTCGCGCTGACCCCGGCCGGGGACGGCGACGTGATCGTGCCGCTCACCGGCGTGCGCAAGGTGATCGCCGACAAGCTCTCCCGCAGCCGGCGGGAGATCCCCGAGGTGACCATCTGGGTCGACGTGGACGCCACCGGGCTGCTGGAGACCAGGGCCGCGATCAACGCGGCGACGCCGGACGCGCCGGTGAGCATCCTGGCCCTGCTGGCCCGGATCTGCCTCAGCGGGCTGCGCAGGTTCCCGCAGCTCAACGCCCGGGTTGACACCGAGGCCCAGCGGATCGTCCAGTCCGCCGGGGTGCACCTGGGCATCGCCGCGCAGACCGACCGGGGCCTGCTGGTGCCGGTGCTGCGCGACGCCCAGCGGCTCACCACCGCCGAGCTCGCCGCCGAACTGGCGGCCACCACCACGGCGGCGCGGGCGGGCACCCTGGCGCCGGCCCGGCTGACCGGTGGCACCTTCACCCTGAACAACTACGGAGTGTTCGGCGTCGACGGCTCCACGCCGATCATCAACCACCCAGAGGCGGCGCTGCTCGGGGTGGGGCGGATCGTGGACAAGCCGTGGGTGGTCGACGGGCAGCTCGCCGTCCGCAAGGTGACCCAGCTCAGCCTGACCTTCGACCATCGGGTCTGCGACGGCGGGGTGGCCGGTGGCTTCCTGCGGCACGTCGCCGACTGCGTGGAGCGGCCGGCGCTGCTGATCGCCAACGTCTGACCACCGCATCCTCGACCCCGGCGCCGCACGCGGCGCCGGGGTCGACGCACCTCGGAGGTCCGGCGGACGTTTCCTGCCGTCGCCGCCGGGAAACCGGCGCACCGGAAGGCCACCCTCCCGCTGAGAGGAGCGCCCGGTGCAGCACGTTTCGCCCGTCGCCGTACGGGCCCGTCAGCCGGCCGTCGCCGGTGCGCCGTTCTACTGCGACGCCCGCGACTACGGACTCTGTGGCGACGGGGTGACGAACGACCAGCCGGCGCTCGCCGCCCTGGTGGACCGGCTCGGCGACGGCTATGCCGCCGACGGGCGGGCCCGAGTGATCTACTGCCCGCCGGGCATCTACTCGATCCGGGACGCCGGCACGGTGTGGCGCAGCGGCGTCTCGCTGATCGGTGCCGGCCCCGCCGCCACCCGGTTCCTGCTCAGCAACGTCGGGAACCGCACCGACCCGACCCCGCTGGCGTTCTGGACCACCGTGCAGCACGGCGCCGACCGGGACCGGCACATCGCCGACTGCACCTTCGCCGACTTCGAGATCGACGGGTCCGGGGTGGCGATGGCGGAGTACAACTACCTCGCCAAGGGCCTCGGCCTCCAGTACGTGGTGCGCGGCGTCTTCCGCAACCTCTACATCCACCACACGGCCGCCACCGGGCTCGGCTGCGACTTCCTCCAGGACAGCCTGATCGACGGCGTCGTGGTGGTCGGTTGCGGGCGGCTGGACAACGGCGAGCAGATGGGCGGCGCCGGGATCGGGGTGGGCATCGGCGGTTGGGGCGCGGTGGAACGGCTGACCATCGCCAACTGCACCACCATGGCAAACGGCACCAACGGGATCTTCCTGGAGTTGCAGAAGGACTACTGGTCGCCGCCGCGGGGCTACCGGATCATCGGCTGTCACAGCGAGGGCAACCGGTTCGGCATCTCCGACTGGGGTGCCGATGGGCTGATCGTCTCCGCCTGCACGATGACCGGCAACCTGGAGGCCGGCTTCGACATCTCCGCTGAGGGCACCGCCGGCGTCGCCGGGCGGGGCGGGGTGCTGACCGACTGTGTCATCGACGGCAACGGCTGCGACGGAATCAGCATGGGCAACACCCCCGGGCCGTACACCATCCGGGGTAACCGGATCAGCGGTAACGGTCGGCATGGCTACCACGGGCATGACCTGGGGCACGGCTACCAGGGCCCGGCGATGGACGTGGTGATCGAGAGCAACGAGTTCTGGGGCAACGGCCTCGACGCCATCCGGGTGGATCGCCCGATGACCGACGCGGTGCTGCTCAACAACCGGCTGCGCAACAACGGACGGCAGTGCGGCGAGGCCGCCACCGGTGGCGGGGAGAGCGTTCGCTACAGCGAGCGGTCGATGGTGGACCGGGCCGCCCACTGGCCACACGACGGTCACCGCGGCAAGGTGCTGCGGGTCGGTAAGCGGGTCGCGATGGTGGCGGCGAACAACGACACCGAGTTGACCCTCGCTCCGGTACGCCCCGGAGCGTTCAGCGGGTGGAGCGGTGACACGCCGAAGCCGGGCACCCCGTACGAGTTGGTTGCCGCGCCGGAGACCCGGGCCGGCATCGCCATCAACGCGCACTTCGACTCTGCCACGGTGCGTGGCAACCGGATCTGGGACAACCACGACGACCAGACCCAGACCCACGGGTTGTGGATCACCGGGAGGGGTAGCTGCGTGGCCTGCCGGGTGGAGGACAACGACCTGGCCGGCAACGGCGCCGGCGGGATGCGGCTCGACACCCCACCGGTCGGTGGGCGTTGGAGTGGTAACCACGACGAGCACGACTGGAGTTGAGCCCTGGCGCGTCGGCGGCGGCGACCCGACCGGGCCGCCGCCGCCGACGGGCGGTCAGCCGGCCAGGCCGGCCACCGGGTCAGGATCCAGCACGACGGTCGCCGTGCCGGTCTGCGGCGGCACACCGGGCTCGGTCGGCGCGTCGGTGTACTCCGCGACGAAGACCGCGGTGAGGTTGTCCGCCCCGCCGTGCCCACCGTCCACGAAGGTGGCGATGGTCCCGGCGCACCCGGTCGCCGAGGAGAGCGGGTGCCCGTGCTCGTCGTGGCCGAGCACGTAGGTGACCTTCACCCGGGAGCAGTCCACCGGCAGGTCGTCGGTGACCTTCACCTGGTACGCGACCGTCTGCCCGAACTCGAAGGGCTGCCCGGCCACCGGGGTGACGAACTCGACGATCGGCGCGCGCGGCCCGACCAGCAGCGGCAAAGTCGCCGCCGCGGAGCGTCCGGTGCGGTCGGTCACCTTCACCGTGGGGGTGTACGAACCGTTCTCCTGGAAGGTCCAGGTCGGGTTCGGGTCGGTGCTGTCCACCGAACCGTCCGCGTTGAAGTCCCACGCGTAGCGCAGCGGGTCACCGTCCGGGTCGGTGGTGCCGGCGCTGGAGAAGGTGACGGTCAGCGGCGCCTGCCCGGCGGTCGGGTCCGCGCTGATCTTCGGGATCGGCGTCCGGTTGCCCCGGACGAAGTCGATCCGGGACAGCTGGGCGTCCGGGTTCTCGGCGAAGTAGCCGTCGCCGTACTCCAGCACGTAGAGCGCGCCGTCCGGCCCGAACTCCATGTCCATCGGGTTGTCCACCACCAGGGATGGCACCACCGGACGGATGTCCTTCACGTCGCCGTCGGAGTCGAGCCGGAACTCCTTGATGTAGTCCCGGGTCCACTCGTAGAACAGCGGCACCCCGTCGTAGTAGGCCGGCCACCGGGTGCGGGAGGTGCTGGTCCCGTCGTAGTCGTACGCCGGGCCACCCATCGGCCCGATGCCGCCGGTGCCCAGCTGCGGGAACTCCCCGGAGGCGGCGGACGGGTACCAGACCTCCGGCTGCTCGACCGGCGGCAGTTGCCGCTTGCCGGTGTTGTGGGGTGAGTCGTTGACCGGGCGCTTGCAGTCGAACTTCGCCCCGGACTCGCCGGTGGCGAAGTCGTAGTCGCGGTAGGCGATCGTCGGCGTCACGCAGTACGGCCAGCCGTAGTTCGCCGGCTTGTCGATCTGCATCCACCGGCCGTGCCCGGCCGGCCCTCGCGCGGGGTTGGACGACGAGGCGTCCGGGGAGTAGTCGGCCAGGTAGACGTTGTCGGTACGCCGGTCGACGGCGAACCGGAACGCGTTGCGCAGCCCCATCGCGTAGATCTCCGGGCGCGTCTTCGCGGTCCCCGGCTTGAACAGGTTGCCGGCCGGCACCGTGTAGCCACCGCCGGGCTTCACCCGGATGCGCAGCAGTTTGCCGCGCAGGTCGTTGGTGTTGGCGGAGGTGCGCTGGGCGTCGAACGCCGGGTTGCGGTCGGCCCGCTCGTCGATCGGAATGAAGCCGTCGGAGAAGAACGGGTTCGTGTCGTCGCCGGTGGACAGGTACAGGTTGCCCTTGCCGTCGAAGTCGATCTGGCCGCCGACGTGGCAGCAGATGCCCCGATCGGTGGGCACGTCGATGATCTGCTGCTCGGTGCTGAGGTTCAGCCGCATCCCGTCCAGCTTGAACCGGGACAGCCGCAGCGCGCCCCGGAACCGCTGCCAGTCCGCCTCGGTGCCGACCAGCGGCGCGTCCCCCTCGTTGACGTCGGGGGTGGCCGGGTCGTCCACCGGGGTGTTCAGGGGCGGCGAGTAGTAGAGGTAGACCCACTTGTTCTTGGCGAAGTCCGGGTCGATGGCGACCCCCTGCAGCCCTTCCTCGTCGTGCTCGTACACCGGGATGTCGGCGGCCAGGGTGTTCAGCCCGGTGCGGGGGTCGTGGATGCGCACCTCGCCGGTGCGGGAGGTGTGCAGTACCCGCAGGTCGGGCAGGACGGCGAGACTCATCGGCTCGCCCGGGAAGTCGTTCAGTGTCACCTTCTGGAAGCTGCTGTCCGGCGGCGCGGCGGCCGGCGCGGGCGCGGCGGTCGCGGCTGTCGGTGGTGCGGCCAGGCCGGCCGTCACCAGCAGCAGGGCGGACACGAATGCGGTCCTGTTCATCAGGTCGTCCCCCGAGGAGTGGTGGTCAGTACCGGAGTGAGGCGAGATAGTCGAAGCCGACCCGGGCGGTGTCCAGGGCGTCAGCGGGGGCGCGCGGCGGGGTGCCCGCATCGTCGCGTTCCACGATGTACTCCTCGATGCCAGCCTCCCGCTCGTGGTCGAAGATCCGGCCGAAGTCGATGACGCCGTCCCCGAGATCGGCGAAGCCGCCCTCGACGTCGAGGTCCTTGACGTGCACCTGGCGGATCCGGCCGCGGTTGGCCCGGATCACGTCAACCGGGTCGTGTGCCCCGCGCCAGGTCCAGTAGAGGTCGAGTTCGAAGTGGACCAGCCGCGGGTCGGTCTGCCCGGTGAGGATGTCGAAGCCGGTGGAGCCGTCGGTCAGTGGCACGAACTCCAGTTGGTGGTTGTGGTAGCCGAAGTCCAGCCCGGCGCGCTCGGCGAGCCGGCCGGCCTGGTTCAGGTCCCGGGCCAGGGCGCGGTAGACGGCCGGGTCCCGGATCGGCTGCCCGTTGGCGTCTCGACCAAAGTACGGGTGGACGATCTTCTTGCTGCCCACCACGTTCGCGTCGGCGAGGGCGCGTTCCCAGGCGCCGGCGTCGAACGGTTGCGGGATGCCGGTGTGCCCGGAGGTGGACCGCAGCCCTGCCGCGTCCAGTGCGGCCCGGAACTGCGCGGCGGTACGCCCGACGAAGCCGGCGTGCTCCACCCGCCGGTAGCCGATCCGGCGCAACGCGGCCAGGGTGCCGGGCAGGTCGGCGGCGAGCTGGTCGCGCACCGTGTAGAGCTGGATGCTGATCCGGTCCACCGGCACCCGCCGTCGGCCGTGGGAGTGCCCGGCCGACGAGGCGGTGGCCGGGCCGGCGAGCAGGCCGGCGGTGCCGAGGGCTGCGGCGGAGACGGTCGCGGCGCGGAGCACACCGCGCCGGCTGACCGGCCCGGAGACCGGTAACGGCTCCGCCTGGGTTGTCTGTTGATCCATGGTGGTGGTCCCTTCCTGACGGCTGGCACGCCGTCGGCGGCGGTCGACCGGCTGCCGCCTCCGGGCGCGCCGAACCGGCCGGATCAGGGATCCGGCGGGGACGTGACGGACGGCGCGCGGGTGCGGCCCGGACCCATCAGGAGCGGAACGCGGCGACCCGGCAGAGGTCGGCGGCAGGCTGATCGACGAATGGGCAACCTTCTATCTGAATCGCGACCCTACCCTTGCCTCCGGACGAAGGCAAAGCTTCGTCCCGATCAGCAGAAGTTTCGCTCCAGACAACAAAAGCCTGCCCTCGTGCTGCGCCAACGCCCTGACCTCCCTCGCTCCCCATGGGGCAAGCCGCTCCGTGCCGGACCACTCTCCGAGCCGAGACCGCGCCGATTCCTGCCCGGTCATTACGGGGCGAAAGCTGCGCAACGGCGGCAGAAAGTGCAAACCCGCCGTGGTGAGGGCCGGACGGGACGTTGTGGGGCGGCTGGGCCGGGGTCGGTCGGACCGGTGCGCGGCGCGCAGGGGGGACCTGTCGTGTCTTTGTTTTAACAAGCGGCGCATTGCTGCGGAAAATGCGCCGATAAATGCGACGCCGATTATTTCCGAATGGCATGAGCACGCCAGTCGCGGCGGCGAGAATGTGGCAGAGGGAAGCCGAAAACGGGGGGACTGAACATGACGTTGAGGCGGCGATTGACGCTGTTGGCGGTAACCATCGCAGCCGTACCGCTGGCTGTCGGCGGGTGCACCGCCGACCGGGACCCGTCGGGCAAGGGGCACGCCGCCCCGCCGGAACTCACCGTGACGCCGGGGGACAAGGCCCGCGAGGTGCCGGTCAGCGCCGAGGTGGGCACTGCGGTCAAGGGCGGGCGGGTCACCGGCGTCAAGCTCACGGACGACAAGGGCAAGCAGGTCAAGGCGGAGCCGCGGGAGGATGGCTCGGGCTGGGTGCCGAGCACGCCGTTGCAACCGAAGCGGACCTACACCGCCGAGGTGACCGCGACCGGCGACTCGGGTGCCACGACGACCCGCACGTCGACATTCACCACCATGGCCAAATCCACCAAACCGCAGATCACCAGCACCCTCTATTTCGTCGGCAACCGGACGTACGGCACCGCGATGCCGGTAACCGTGGCGTTTGACCCGGGAATTCCGAAAGAGGCCAGGGCGGACGTCCAGCGTCGGTTGTTCGTAAAGACGAATCCGCCTCAGCCGGGTGCCTGGTCGTGGCTGGAAGACGGAAGTCAGGTCTATTACCGGGCACCCGATTTCTGGCGTCCGGGGACCACGATCAGCGTCCGGGCCGGCCTGCAGGGACTGCCGATCGGCAAGGACAAGATCGGCGACGCCGAGCGGACCGCGACCTCCAAGATCGGGAAACAGGTCGCGCTGGAGATCGACAACGACACCAAGCAGATGACCGTGCTGCGCGACGGGAAGCAGGTCCGCCGGATCCCGGTCAGCCTGGGCAAGCCGAGCACGCCGACCTCCAGCGGCAAGATGGTGATCATGGAGAAGCACGAGCGGACCACGTTCGACACCCGCGGTGAGCCGGACGGAGGCTACGTGGTCGACGTCGACGACGCCCAGCGACTCACCTGGGGTGGCGAGTTCATCCACTCGGCCCCCTGGTCGGAGGGCGACCAGGGCAGCACCAACGTCTCGCACGGGTGCACGAACGTCGCCGCCACCGCGGCGGACTGGTTGATGGGTGTGACCCAGGTCGGCGACCTGGTCACCGTGAAGGGCACCGAGGTGGAGTTGCAGGCCGGCAACGGCTGGACGGCGTGGAACGTGAGCTGGGACGAGTTCATCCGGGGCAGCGCCCTGCCGGTGCCGGCCGGGCTGCGGCCCGCACCGGTCGCCCCGGCGCACCCGGGCGCGGTGGCCGGCGGGTCACCCGCACCGGCGCCCTCGGTCAGCGGTCGCTGAGACACCACAGACGGCCTCCGGGGCCGGCCCGCCGACTCGGCGGGTCGGCCCCGGCCGGCTTTCGGCGGGCGCTCAGTCCAGCGGTACCCGGGCCACCCCAGGCCCGATCAGGCTGCCCAACCAGAGCTGGTCGCCGTGCTGGCGTACCCCGGTGATCATCCAGTAGTGCCCGGCCGGGCCGTGCAGCGTACGGAGGATCACGCCCGCGCCGTCGACCAGCGCGACCAGCCCGTAGCGCTTCGGTTGTGGCTGCATCGCGTCGGGCAGCAACGCGGCGATCTGGCGTAGGCGAGGGTGCGGCAGGAGCCGCTCGGCGATCGGGACCCGCGGGCTGGGTAGCGCGATCCAGTACGTCCCATCACCGACCGCGGAGAGATTGTCCGGATAGGCGGGCAGGTCGGCGAGCACTCGCACCCCGCCGCCCAGCTCGACGCGGAGCAGCCGGTGGGTGGTGGTCTCCACCAGCATCAGCGCCGACTCGCCCGGGGTCAGCGCGATCCCGTTGGGGAAGTACAGCCCGTCGGCCACCACCTCGGTGCGCCCGCTGCCCGGGTGGTGGGCCAGCACCCGGCCGTTGGGGCGGTGCTCCAGCAGGTCCCGCTTCCAGTGCGAGACAGGAAACCGATCGGAAGAGTCGGTGAAGTAGATGGTGCCGTCGCGGGCCACCGTCGCGTTGTTGGCCAGGTGCACCGGCGGTGCCGTCCCGGTCAGCTCGTGTACGGCGCCGTCCGGTGTGACCCGCAGCAACCCGCGGTACGCGTCGCAGACCACCAGCGCCTCACCGGACGGGTCCAACTCGATGCCGAGCGGTCGGCCGCCGGTCTCCGCCAGCAGCCGGGGTCGGGTGCCGGCCCGCGCGTCGGCCGGCCACCACCACAGCCGGCCATCCTCGTCGCCGCTGATCACCCGTCCGGTCGGGTCGACCAGTACGTCCTCCGGACCGACGGCGCCGTCGGGCAACGGCAGCAGGTCGACCTGGTCGAGCCGGCGGTCGATGGCGGCCCACGCTCCGGTGAGCGGGGGAGGGACGGTGGCCGGCTCGCGGACGGGCCGGATGAGCCGGGGCGGCCGGGGCCGGGGGATCAGCATCGTTCCATTCTCCACCGCCGATGCCCGGCCGGCCGGGAGCGCCGCCGCGGCGCGGCGCGCCGGCCGTCGCCGAGCACGCCTCGGACTCCCGTTGGCCGGCGCGCCCGCCGGGTGGCGTGGGGTGCCGGCGGCCGTGCGTCCCCCGCAGACCAGCGGGACCAAGGGGGCACCCTGGCCTCCGCCCTTAGGGGGATGCGGGTGCCCTCCGGGGATGACCCTGGGCGTACCCGGAATCACTCGGTGGAGGGGCGAAACTGTCGGTGGTGGGGGCTAGATTCGTCGGTATGGGAGAGCACAGCGACCGGTTGGACGTGCAGGTCAGCGTGGGTGACCAGGTGGTCCAGGTGCGGGTGGCCGGCGAGGTCGACATCGCCACGGTGGCCGCGTTCCGGTCCGCGCTGTGGTCCGCGCCGGCCCGTCCGGTGCTCCGGCTGGAGATGTCCGAGTTGCGGCTGCTCTCCGCCGCCGGGGTGCGCACCCTGCTCGCCGCGCACCTGCGCGTCCGGGCGCGTGGCGGCGAGCTGGTCCTGGTCGATCCGACCCCGGTGGTGGCCCGGGTGCTGCGCGCCACCGGTCTGCACCGGGTGATGCCGGTGTTGGAGCCGGCCCGGGTTGTCGAGGCCGAGCGACGCCGGATGCCCCCGTCCTCGACCCTGGTGCTGGCCGCCTGACCATCGCCGCCGGGCCAGGGCACCGCACGGCCGTCCGCCTCACCAGACCATGACCACCGCACCGGACCGTGGCACCGGGACCGCACCGGACCGTGGCCACCCGGCCTTCCTCAGGCCCTGGTGGACGGGCCGAGCGGGGCCACCGGCGTGGGCCGGCGACCCCCACGTTCCGTCAGCGCACGTCGAGCAGGTCGACGACGAAGATCAGCGTCTCGCCCGGCTTGATGACGCCGGCCGCGCCGCGGTCGCCGTACCCCAGGTGCGGCGGGATGGTGAGGCGGCGCCGGCCGCCGACGCGCATGCCGATCACGCCCTGGTCCCAGCCGGCGATGACCTGGCCGCCGCCGAGCGGGAACTCGAACGCCTCACCCCGGTTCCAGGACGAGTCGAACTCGCCGCCGGTGGAGTGCGACACGCCCACGTAGTGCACGCTGGCCAGTTGGCCCGGCTCGGCCTGCGGGCCCTCGCCCACGGTGATGTCCTCGATCACGAGGTCGGCCGGCGGCGCACCCTCGATCGGACCCACCTCGGGCTTGCCGGATCGGGCGCCTGCTGCCTGGTTCATGCGGGGATCTCCTGCCGTGCTGGGTGATGTGTCCGGTCACCGTCGATCCTGCCGGATCGCACCCCACCGATGTGCGGCGGACCCGCCACCTGGCCCGGGAGCATTTTGGCGGAACCCGCTGCCGGTGGGCGGCACCCCCGGCGGAACGGCGCGACCCGCCGGGCGCACCGGGCGGCGGCGGGTCGGGCACACGTGTGTCGGCGGGCGTCACCGGTGGTGACGCCCGCCGAGGGGTGAAGCGGTGTGGGTCACCGCAGCCAGGGCATCCGCTGGACGATCGGCAGCCGTGCCCAGACCCGGCCGAGGCCCCAGGTGTCGCCGGCGTTGACCAGCGCCAGCACCGCCAGCACCGCGGCGTAGATCAGGTGGTCGTCCATGAAGGGGTTGTTCTCCGGAGGCAGGACCGCGGTCCACATCATGACCAGGAGCAGTCCGCCGGCCACGGCGGCGACCCGCATGCCGATACCGAGCAGCAGGGCGACACCGATCCCGGCCAGGCCGATCATGAACAGCCAGTCCGCCCAGGCTGCCCCGGCGATGTTGGCGTAGATGTCCTTGAACGGTCCGGTCACGCCGAAGGTGAGGAACCCCTTGGTCGGGCTGCCCCCGTTGATCCAGGCGTTCTTCGACTCGGTGGCCATCCCGAAGCCGAACAGCTTGTCGATGAACGCCCAGAGGAAGATCCAGCCGAGCGCCATCCGGGTGCCGGCCAGGATGTACCGGACGGCCCTCTCCCGGGTGGTGCCCGCCGCCGGAGCGTTGGTCTCGGCGGTGATCCGCTCGGTCGTCGCGGTCATGGTCTCCACGTCCCTTCTCTGCCTCGCACCGCGCTTCTCGGTGGCATCTCAAGTGGACACCCGTCGCACTGTCGGGCAGCAGGGCCGACGGACCGCAAAGGCCCGGGACCTTGGACCCCCCACGGCGCGGTCCGGCGACCCTGACCGTGGCCGTCGATCGGTCGTAGCGTCCGAGGTGGAGTTACGAAAGGGAGGCCGTGATGAGGACCTGGCAGGTGGGCGACGTGATGACCCGGGAGGTCGTGACCGTGGTGGCGGACACCCCGTACCGGGAGATGGTCGACCTGTTGCTGCGCCGCGGCGTGAGCGCGGTGCCGGTGGTCGACGGGTTCCGCCGGGTGCTGGGCGTGGTGTCCGAGGCGGACCTGCTGCACCGCATCGAGCGTGCCGGCGAGCCGGCGCAGCGTCGGATCTTCGAGAGCCGCCGACAGCGCGACGCGCGGGGCAAGAGCGAGGCGTTGCTGGCCCGCGATCTGATGACCGCGCCAGCGGTCACCACGTGCCCGCAGGCGTCGTTGCCGGCCGCCGCCCGGCTGCTGGATCACGAACAGGTCAAGCGGCTGCCGGTGCTGGACGACCTGGGTCGGCTGGTCGGCATCGTCAGCCGCGCCGACCTGCTGCGGGTGCACCTGCGCTCGGACGCCGAGATCCGCGAGGACGTGGTGCAGGAAGTGCTGCGTCGGGTGCTCGCGGTGCGGGACGGTCTGGTCACCGTCGAGGTCCGCCATGGCGAGGTCACCCTGGCGGGCCGGCTGGACCGCCGCTCCGCCGTCGACCTCGCCGGCCGGCTCGCGGCCCAGGTCAGTGGCGTCGTGCAGGTGACCAACTCGATCGGTTACGACGCCGATGACACCGTTCCCGATCCGACGCAGGTGATGCCGGTCGCCTGATCATCGCCGCCGGCCCGGCGGCCGGCGCGCCGGCCGCCGGGGCATCGACTTCGCCGGAGCGACTTCGCCGGAGCGACTTCGCCGGATCGGCCGCTCGCCTAGGCTCGGGAGCGGCCGGCCGGCGGGGCAGCGCGGCGGTGCACAGTGGTCGACGCGGGGGGCGCCGGGTGGACGAGGCGACGGTCGCGGTGCCGCTGTGGGCCTGGGCGGCGGTCGGCGCGGTGATCGCCGTGATGCTCGCGATCGACGTGCTCATGCACCGGGACAGCCACGTCATCGAGCTGCGCGAGGCGGTGGTCTGGAGTGCTGTCTGGATCAGCGCCGGCCTGCTGTTCGGGCTGGTCGTCTGGTTCGGCCTGGGCGGCGAGCCGGCCAGCGCCTACTTCTCCGGCTATCTGCTGGAGAAGGCGCTCTCGGTGGACAACGTCTTCGTCTTCGCCCTGATCTTCGGCTATTTCCGGGTCCCGCCGGGCTACCAGCACAAGGTGCTGTTCTGGGGCGTGGTGGGCGCGCTCGTGTTCCGGCTGCTGTTCATCCTCGCCGGTGCCGAGCTGCTGGACCGGCTCAGCTGGGCCGCGTTCGTGCTGGGTGCCTTCCTGGTCTGGACCGGCTGGCGGCTGGCCGTGCGCGGGAAGCCGGACGTGGACCCGGAGCGCAACCTGGTGGTCCGGCTGTTCCGGCGGGTGGTACCCACCGACGCCCAGTACCACGGCGACCGGTTCACCACCCGGGTCGCCGGCCGGCGCCAGGCCACCCTGCTGCTGGTGACGCTGGTCGCCATCGAGGCCACCGACGTGGTGTTCGCCATCGACTCGGTGGCGGCGATCCTCGCCATCACCACCAACACCTTCCTGGTCTGGACGGCCACCGCGTTCGCCGTGCTGGGGCTGCGCAGCCTCTACTTCTGCCTCGCCGGCCTGCTGCGGCACTTCGGTTACCTGCGCTACGGGCTGGCCCTGCTGCTGGCCTTCGCGGGCGTCAAGCTGATCCTGGCTGAGACGCCGGTGGGCAAGCTGCCGGTCTGGTTGACCCTCGCGGTGGTGGTGCTGATCCTGGCCGTCTCCATCGCGGCCAGCATCCGGGCCATCCGGCGCGGCCGCGACGTCACCTGACCCGCCGCGGTCAGCCGGCCAGCACGGGCCGGGACAGCTGGTCGGCCAGCAGTGTGGGCGCCTCGGCCAGGGACGGGCCGTACCAGGTGAGGTGCCGTCCGGAGAGCAGGGCGCACGGTACGCCCGGAAACGCGTCCGGCCCGTCGTCGGCCGTGAACCGGTACGGCTCGTCGGGCAGCACCACCAGCTCCGGCTTGCGCTCACGCAGCTCGGCCAGGCTCGGGCGGGGATAGCGCTCGGGCTGCTGGTCGTACGCGTTGACCACGCCGAGCCGGCGGAGCACGTCGCTGGCGAACGTGTCGTCGGCGAGCACCACCCAGGGTCGACGCCAGACCGGCACCACCGCCCGGCGGGGCGGCGCGAGCCGGGGCGGATCCGCCCACGCCCGCCGGGCCGCCCGCAGCCAGGTCGGCTCCGCTGGCGCACCCAGCTCGGCCAGCAGTTCGGCCAGTTCGGTCAACGCCCCGGAGACGGTACGTGGATAGGTGACCCTCACCGGCACACCGGCCGCCCGCAGCGCCTCCGCGTCGACCCGGCGGTTCTCCTCCACGTTCAGCAGCACCAGGTCCGGCCGCAGTGCCCGGACCCGGTCCAGGTCCGGGTACTTGGTGCCGCCGACCCGGGCGACGTCGAGCCCGGCCGGGTGGCTGCACCAGTCGGTGGCCCCGACCAGCACCCCCGGCAGGGTCAGCGCCACCGCCTCGGTCAGCGACGGCACCAGCGACACCACCCGCATCCCGCACATCTCCGTCCGCCACCCGTCCCGGTAGCGATCATGCAGGCTGGCGCCGCGCAGCGCGGGTCAGGGGCGGCCGGGCTCGATCCGGGCGGTCACGTCGAGGTGTGCCGGTTGGCAGTCGGCGGTCGTCGCGAACCGGCGGACCGCGGCGTGGACGTGCTCGCGTACGCCGGCGGCCCCGGCGTCGGCGGTCATGTCCACCCGGATCCACACGTCGGGGTGCGGTGGTGCGCCGGTGAGCATCACCTGGGCGCGGCGTACACCGGGGTTGCCGGTCAGGTCGCGTTCCAGCGCGTGGGCGAGGACCTCGGCGGCCAGTCGGGTACGGCCGGGCCGGCGCCCGGGGTGGCTCAGTGTGCCCCGCAGTGCCCGGCCGGGCCGGCGCAGTTCCCGGTCCAGCAGGCGCTGCCCGGAGAGGGCGACCAGCACTCCGGCCACTGCCGCGGCCAGGGTGCTCCACGGCGCTGCCAGCCGCCACCGGTCCAGCAGCCCGGCGCCGAGCAGTACCGCACCGGGATCACCGCCGGGCAGCACGCCGAAGCTGACGGCAAGCGCCGCCGCTCCGCTCGCCACCAGCAGCAGCGCGATGATGGTCCACAGCAGTCGGTGTGCGGCGTCGGTCATGCGGGCCGCCCTCCGGGCAGCAACCGGACCTCGATCCGGCCGGTGCGCTGCGCGGCGAGTCGGTGTAGCTCCTGGTGCACCGCGAACTCGACCTCGGCGCGGGTCGCCGGGTCGCCGCTGGCGCGCACCCGGGGGCGCCACTGGTCGCCGCGTCGACGGACCCGCACGCGGGCCCGGTGGACGCCCGGCACGGCACGCGCCGCGTCGGCCAGCCGGCGCTCCACACAGCGGCGGTGCAGGTACCAGCCGTCCCGCTCGTCGATGCGCAGCCGGACCGGCGTCCAGCGGCGCAACTGGGCGATCAGGATGGACAGCCCGAGCAGCAACGCCGCGCCGGCCAGCGCCCGGACCGTCGGGTCGCGCCACTGGGTGTTGGTCAGCGCGTCGTACCCGCCGGTCCGGGGGAACAGCGGCGCCGGGCGATCCAGCGTGACCAGCAGCGCCTGTACGGCCAGCAGCGCGCCGCCGGCGAGCAGGGCGGCGGCCAGTAGCAGCGAGGTGATCCGGTTGGCGGTCCGCATGTCCGCCTCCGGCCGTCTTGCCGGTCGCCCTGTCCCGGCGCCGTCCGCGCCGGGGACGAGCAGGTCGTCCACCGTGACGGTCACCGCGGCCACGGCGAGCCCGGTGCCGGCGGATACCCGGTCGGCGACCGCCCTCCGGACCGCCTCGGCGACGGCGGGCACGCTGTGCCCGTACGAGGTGACCAGGTGCAGGTCGAGGCCCACGGACCGGTCGGCCAGGCGGACGGCGGCCGGGTGTACGCCGGATACGCCCGGCACCCGGCCGGCCGCGTCGACCGCGATCCGCGCGACGTCCGGAGCCCCGACGGCGCCCCGTTCTCGCCGGTTCGCGCCAACGCGCGGGCTGCTCCCGGTGCTTGGATTCCCGCTGGCGCTCCGGGCTGGGCCGGCGGTCGGGGCGGACGGGCGGGTGGCGATGGGTCGCTGGGGGAGTTTGTGGTGTCGCCCAGCTCGATCAGCGCGGGGTCGCCGGAGGATGGTCGGATCACCAGCCCGGCGAGGCCGGCGAGCAGGGCGAGGGCGGTCACTCTGGCGCGGGCGAGCGCCCAGACTGCCCTCGGCGAGGCCGCCGAACTGCTGTCGCGACATGCTGACCTCCCGGCCGGCCCGCTACCGGCGACCCCGCTGGATACACCGGGCGAGGACCTCTGGAACACGACGCTCCTGTGATGCCGGTCACAGTGGCGGTCCAGCGCTGGCACCGTCCGGCCGCCGTTGACGCTTCTACAACGTTGCAATGCCTCCTTCGTCCCCAGGAGGGCCTCAATGCGGGTCCCCTCGGTTCCCTTGACCGATCCGGCAGAAGCACACCATCGAGGGCCCGGTGATGGGCGCGCCGAGGAGCTGTCGGTGGGCGCGCGGGTCCGGCCGGTTGGGGCGGCGCCGGCCGCACCGCCGAGGCGAGCACCATGATCGACCGCCTAGACTCGGCCCGGCGCGACCGACCGGCGGATGGATCAGGCAGATGACGAGCACCGTCAGCGACGACCTCGGCTGGCTGCGGGCGCTGCCCGCCGACGGTGGGCGGGACACGCTGCTCACCCGCGCCGGCCACCGGGTCCACCCGGCGCGCCGGCTCAGCGAGCTGGTCCAGGGGCGTCCGCCCGGCGTCACCGGCAGCCAGTGGAGCTCGGCCAGCCGGGCCGGCTTCGACTTCGTAATCTGCGCTGCCGACACCGGGCGTCCGATCGTCGCCGTGGAGATCGGCCCGGTCGCTGCGGTCGGCTCGGCACAGCAGCGCGCCGAGCGGCTCAAGGACGCGGTGAGCGCGGCGGTCGGGCTGCCGGTGCTGCGCGTCGGGTCGCCCACGCTGCGGGCGGCCGAGCACGGCCGACGCCTGGTGGAGTACGTGATCGACGCGCGCGCCTACGCGGCGGGCGGCGCCGGGGACGAGGCGGCCCCGGTGGGCTTCCGGGACATCCTCGGGCGGCTGCCGGACGGCCGTACCGGCCCGGTCAACGACCTCGGCGCGTTGGCCCGCGCGGCGGCGGTCGAGGCGTACGTGGCCCGGCGGCTCGCCGACCCGATCGTGCGAGGGCTGCACGTGCGCTGGTCGGACGGCCCCGCGCAGGGGTGGAGTTGGGTGCACGTACGCCCCGATGCGTGCCTGGTGGAACGGGTCTCGGTAACCGAGCACCGCTTCTCCTGTGGCATCGACGCGGCCCGGCTTGCCGAGGACCTCGCCACGGTCGCCGTCGGGGAACGGCTACGCGCCGCCGAGATCGGTGGCCCCGATCTGCAACCGCGAGCCGAATTGACCGCGGACATCGTCGCGCTGAGCCAGCGCCGGCACGAACTGGTGGGCGGCTTCGCCTTCGACCACCTCTGCGCCGACTGACCAGCGCCTGCCGCACCTGCTGACCCTTCTCCACACCAGCTCCGCGTCGGGTCGCGGCAATTTCCTGTGCGCCGGTTGAACCTTCCCGGTCGCCGTCCCGTACTCCTGCGCGAATGAACAGGATCTCCCCATCCGCGTCGACCGGACGCGGGAGACGGTGCGGAAAGGGCATCGTCGGCCATCGACACGTTACCGGGTAGGTCACGGTGGTCGCCGCTGTGGCGTGCCCTCTCACATCCGTCGGTCCGCCGAGGGCAGGAATCCACTACCGGATCGAGAAGGAGAGCAATTCGATGCGCAGGTCCACACGGGCGCGCCGGTCATCCGGCAACGCGCGGAGCAAGCGTCTGCTGGCCGTTGTCGGCACGCTCGTGGTCTTCGGCGGAGTCGTCGCCGTGACCCAGATTTCGTCGGCCCAGGATCGGCGGACGAACAAGCCGCGACCGGCTGCGGGGCAGTGCGTGGAGCCGAGCCCGGGCGCGACCGCGCCGACTGGCGCCGGTTCGACCACCCGGACCTGGCAGAACGGTCGTTGGGTGCGTAACCACTGGGGTGACGGGCAGCAGTCGGTCCCCGAGTGCGAGGACGGCAAGGACGGTACGTCGGGCACCGGCTCGGCCATCGCCTGCCCGGACGTGACGGCGAAGCTGCCGCAGGTGCCGGACCGGGCCCGGGCCGAGGTGGACCGCAACCTCGCGCAGTTGCAGACCCAGATCGCGGAGGCCGACCGCCGGCTGGCCGCCGAGGGCAGCAAGGGTGAGGCGTTCATCCGCAGCTCGATCCTCCAGCCACTGGCCGCCAAGCGACGTGCGGTGCTGGATCGGATCACGACCGCCATCGACCGGGTCGGGCCCCGCCCGCAGGGGCTGGCGCAGCTCGCCGAGTGTCAGGTGCAGCCGACCGGAAACACGGGCGGCAACAATGGCGGGAACACCGGCGGAAACACCGGCGGCAACAATGGTGGGAACACCGGCGGCGGCAATAACGGCGGGAACAACGGTGGCGGCAACAACGGTGGCAACGCCCCCGGCGCCGGGCTCGGCGTGCTGGCCAACGACTGCGACGAGAGTCAGCTCCAGCCGCACGACGGCTTCCAGAACGGCAACCGCTGCGTGAGCACCGAGTTCGGTGAGGTCGGCGCTGCCGCCAACAACCCGTCGCTGCTGATCACCCAGTTCCCCGGTGAGGTCGGCCGCAACCAGGCCTTCACCCTGCGGGTCAGCACCCGCAACCTGATCCGGGACCGCTTCCTCGCGGCTGGTCAGGGCGGGTACTACGTGGAGAGCTCGCTGCTCAACGACCAGGGTCTGGTCCGCGGCCACTTCCACACCGCCTGCCGCATGCTGGACAGCCTGACCACCCCGCCGGAGCCGCAGGAGGTGCCCGCGTTCTTCGTGGCCACCGAGGACGGGCGCGGTAGTGCCCAGCCGGACGAGGTAACCATCCAGATCCCGGGTCTGCCGGAGTCGGGTACCGCGCAGTGTGCGGTCTGGGCCGGCGACGGCTCGCACCGGCTGCCGATGATGGAACGCGCCAACCAGACCCCGGCGTTCGACGCGGTGCGTATCGAGGTCAACTGAGTCTGAGTCGACCTGCGGCGGCCGGTCACCCGGGGCGGACAGCCCGGGGTGACCGGCCGCCGCGCCGTGTCTACCGAGGGGAGTGATGGGGAATGACCCATCGGCCCGAAAGGCGGCCGCGGACAATCTGACGGGGCCACGCCGTTTCCGGCGGGCCCCGTCTGTGTGTCGTCCGGTCAGCGGTTCTTGTACGCCTCAACCACCTCGACCGGGATCCGGCCCCGTTCGGAAATCTTGTAGCCGTTCTTGACGGCCCATTCCCGGATGGCCCGGTTCTGCTCCCGATCCATTCCGGCGCCGCTGGGTCGCCCCGGCCGCCGGACTGCTCGAGCGCCCTCAACCGGGCCCCGCCCGATGCGCCGACCCGCATTGATGTACGGGTCCAGCGACTTGCGCAGGACGCCGGCATTCTCGTCGGAGACGTCGATCGTGTAGGCCACGCCGTCGAGACTGAACTCGACCGTCCGGTCTGCCTTCCCACCGTCGAGGTCGTCGGTCAGCACCGTGATTACTTTTCTCGCCATTGCCGATTACTCCCTGTGTGTGGCGGGATGTGTCCAAAGTCTGACCCACCACCCGGGGAAACCGCAACAATATGCGCCCTTTTCATTTCGGCGCGTCGCGATTGGTTGGCGAGCAAATCCGCGAACGGACGCCGAATCGGGGCGCTGGCCGTCTTCATTCACCCGAGCAGACCGGCGTGTCCGGCGACGGCGGCGGCCTCCGCCCGGTTGGATACCCGCAGCTTCCGCAGCAGCGTGGCGGTCATCCGTTTCACCGTTCGCTACGAGACGTGCAGTTCCTCGGCGATGTCGACGGTGCTACGGCCGGCGGCGATCGCCCGCAGCAGCCTGCGCTCCTCGTCACCCAGGTCGACCGGTGCGGCGCGCGCAGGCTGCAGCACGGCGCGCAGCAGTTCCGCCGGCAGCACCGCCCAGCCATCGAGGATGGCGAGCAGCGGGGGCAGGAGATCCCCCGGTTCGCTGGTCTTCGGTAGGTACCCCTCGGCGCCGGCGCGCAGCGCGTCCAAGGCGGGCGCCGGGTCGGTCGAACCGGACATCGCCACCACCCGCACCCGTGGGGTGGTCCGCCGGATCGCGGCCACCGCCCGGCCGCGATCAGCCTCGCCATCCCGCTCGCCGTGGCGATCGCCGGTGGCGGACGGCTGACCCGTGAGCTGCTGCTGCCGGCCCGCCGACCGGAGCCGGACAGTGGCCTGGGTCACACCCCGGAACAAGGGGAACGCTTTGTTACTTGAGTGAGACACGCTCAAGTCAACGCGATAGCAGGTGTTCGATGGCAACTCTTCCGGTACTTCCTCTGACCGATGCCGTGCTGCTGCCCGGCATGGTCATCCCGGTGACCCTCGACCCGACCACTCAGGCCGCGGTCGACGCAGCCCGCGCGACCGGTGACCGCAAGCTGCTCGCCGTGCCCCGCATCGACGGCGAGTACGGCCCGGTGGGCGCGGTCGCCACCATCGAGAAGGTGGGACGGCTGCCCGACGGTGAGCCGGCCGCCGTCATCCGTGGCCTGTCCCGGGCCCGGATCGGCTCCGGCGTGCCCGGCCCCGGCGCCGCACTCTGGGTCGAGGCGACCGAACTCGACGAACCCGCCCCCGCTGGCCGGGCCCGGGAGCTCGCCCGCGAGTACCGCGCCCTGACGACCTCCGTGCTCCAGCAGCGTGGCGCCTGGCAGGTCATCGACGCGATGGAGCGGATGACCGACCTCTCCGAGCTGGCCGACTCGGCCGGCTATGCGCCCTGGTTGAGCCTGGAGCAGAAGACCGAACTGCTCGCCGCCCCGGACGTCACCGCCCGGCTGGAGCTGCTGGTCGGCTGGGTGAAGGAACACCTGGCCGAGCAGGAGGTCACCGAGCAGATCAACACCGACGTGCGGGAGGGGCTGGAGAAGTCCCAGCGGGAGTTCCTGCTCCGCCAGCAGCTCGCCGCGATCCGCAAGGAGCTGGGTGAGGACGAGCCGGACGGCTCGGCCGACTACCGGTCCCGGGTCGAGGGTGCCGACCTGCCGGAGAAGGTCCGCGAGGCCGCCATGCGGGAGGTCGGCAAGCTGGAGCGGGCCAGTGACGCCTCCCCGGAGGCGGGCTGGATCCGTACCTGGCTGGACACCGTCCTCGAGATGCCGTGGGGCACGCGTACCCAGGACAACACCGACCTCGGCGCGGCCCGGGCGGTGCTCGACGCCGACCACGCCGGCCTGGCCGACGTGAAGGACCGCATCCTGGAGTACCTCGCGGTGCGCAACCGCCGGGCCGAGCGCAACCTCGGCGTGGTCGGCGGTCGCGGCTCCGGCGCGGTGCTCGCCCTCGCCGGCCCGCCCGGGGTCGGCAAGACCAGCCTCGGTGAGTCCGTGGCACGGGCACTCGGGCGCAACTTCGTCCGGGTCTCCCTCGGCGGCGTGCGCGACGAGGCCGAGATCCGCGGCCACCGGCGTACCTACGTCGGCGCGCTGCCCGGTCGGATCGTCCGTGCGCTGCGCGAGGCCGGCTCGATGAACCCGGTCGTGCTCCTCGACGAGGTCGACAAGCTGGCCGCCGGCTACGCCGGTGACCCGGCCGCCGCCCTGCTGGAGGTGCTCGACCCGGCGCAGAACCACACCTTCCGGGACCACTACCTGGAGGTCGACCTCGACCTGTCCGACGTGCTCTTCCTGGCCACCGCCAACGTGGTGGAGTCCATCCCCGGTCCGCTGCTGGACCGGATGGAGCTGGTCACCCTGGACGGGTACACCGAGGACGAGAAGGTCGCCATCGCCCGGGACCACCTGCTGCCCCGGCAGCGGGAGCGGGCCGGGCTGACCGCCGACGAGGTGAGCATCGCCGACGAGGCTCTCGCGCTGATCGCGGGGGAGTACACCCGGGAGGCCGGCGTCCGGCAGCTCGAACGTGGCCTGGCCAAGATCCTGCGCAAGGTGGCGGTGACGCTGGCGACCGACCCGACCCCGGTTCGCGTCGACACCGACAACCTCGCCAGCTACCTGGGTCGACCGAAGTTCACCCCGGAATCGGCCGAGCGCACCGCGGTGCCCGGCGTGGCCACCGGCCTCGCCGTCACGGGCGCAGGCGGGGACGTGCTCTTCATCGAGGCGACCAGCATGGAGGGCGAGCCGGGGCTGACCCTGACCGGCCAGCTCGGTGACGTGATGAAGGAGTCGGCGCACATCGCCCTCTCCTACCTGCGCTCCAACGGGCGGCGGTTCGGCATCGACCCGAACGTCCTGGCCGGGCGCCGGATCCACGTCCACTTCCCGGCGGGCGCGGTGCCCAAGGACGGCCCGAGCGCCGGCATCACCATGGTGACCGCGCTGGCGTCGCTGGTCACCGGCCGCCCGGTCCGCCCGGAGTTCGGGATGACCGGCGAGGTGACGCTCTCCGGGCGGGTGCTACCGATCGGCGGGGTGAAGCAGAAGCTGCTCGCTGCGCACCGGGCCGGCCTCACCGAGGTGATCATCCCGGCGCGCAACGAGCCGGATCTGGACGACCTGCCGGCCGAGGTGCGCGAGGCGTTGACCGTGCACACCCTGGCCGACGTCGCCGACGTGCTCGCCCTGGCGCTGCGCCCGGCCGAGGTCGACGCGTTGGACGGCTCGGCGCTCGCCGTGGCCTGACGATCCGACCAAGGAGCCCCCGTCGTCTTCGGACGGCGGGGGCTCCCTGCTGTACGAGTCGATCAGCGAACCGTACTGTCCTGCTCGAACCCCTCAACTACCTCTCCGCCACGAGGCGGCCCCCGGGAGGAACCCCCGTGAACGTGGTCCTTTGGATCATCCAGATCCTGCTCGCCGTCGTGTTCGGCGGTGCCGGCCTGGCCAAGCTGACCCAGCCCAAGGAGAAGCTGCGCGACCGGATGGGCTGGGTTGACCCCGTTCCGCCGACCCAGGTCAAGGCACTCGGCGCCGTCGAGCTGCTGGCCGCCATCGGGCTCGTACTGCCCGCCCTCACCGGCATCGCCACCGTGCTCACCCCGCTGGCCGCCGTCGGGCTGGTCATCGTCATGGTCGGCGGCATTCTGGTGCACCTGCGCGGCCTGAAGAGGCAGGACACCGAGGACCGGCGCCGGATGGAGATGCAGGGCGCCGTGACCTGCGCCGTGCTGCTCGTCCTCGCCGCGGTGGTGGCGTGGGGCCGGTTCGGCCCGTACTCCTTCTGATCCTTGCGCCGGCGACCGTCGTACCCGACGGTCGCCGGCGGCGCGCTCAGCGGTGGTCGCCGCCGCGATCCCGGCGCACGGTGGCCTTGCGGCCCTTGATGGTGCTGGAACGCAACCCGGAGATCACCTCGTCGGCCACGCCCTGCGGCACCTCCACCAGCGAGAACCGGTCGGCGATCTCGATCGAGCCGATGTCCCGGCCGCTGATCCCGGTCTCCCCGGTGATCGCGCCGACCAGATCCTGCGGGCGCACCCCGGCGCGCCGGCCCAGGCCGACGAATACCTGGACGGTGTTACCGCCCACGCGCGGCCGGCCGCCACCGCGCCGGTCACCGCCCCGGCCCCCGGCCTCCGGCCGACCCTCGCGGGGGCCGCGCACCGGCACCTGCGGGATCTCCTCCTCGTCGTCCGAGCCCGGCGAGGTCACCTCGTGCGCCAGCTTCACGGCGGCGAGAGCGACCTCCATCAGGTCGAACTCGTCGGTCAGCGTCTCCACGATCACCCGGAACGGGTCCAGGTCGTCCTCCAGCAGGCTCTCCCGCAGCGCCGCCTGGGTCAGCTCCAGCCGGCGGGTGCGCATGTCCGCCACCGTGGGGATCTTGTCGATGGTGATCCGCTGGCCGGTCACCCGCTCGATAGTCTTCAGCATCCGGTGCTCACGCGGCTCGGCGAGGGTGATCGCCACGCCCTCCCGCCCCGCCCGGCCCACCCGACCGATCCGGTGCACGTACGACTCCGGCGCCGACGGCACGTCGTAGTTGACCACGTGGGTGAGCTGCTCGACGTCCAACCCGCGGGCGGCCACGTCGGTGGCCACCAGCAGGTCGGCGGTGCCCGCCCGCAGCCGCCCCATCACCCGGTCCCGCTGCTCCTGGCTCATCCCGCCGTGCAGCGCCTCGGACCGGTAGCCCCGGCCGTTCATCGTCTCGGTCAGCCGGTCGACCTCTTCCCGGCTGCGGCAGAACACGATCGCGGCGGTGGGTGACTCCACGTCCAGCACCCGGCCCAGCGCGGCCGGCTTGTGCGCCCGGGTCACGATGTACGCGCTCTGCCGCACCCGGGGCGCCTCACCGGCCACCGTCTGCTCCCGGCCGATCTCGATCCGGACCGGCTCGCGCAGGTGCTGTCGGGCCATCCCGTCGATCCGCGACGGCATGGTGGCCGAGAAGAGTACGGTCTGGCGCTGCGCGGGGGCGTGCTCCAGGATCGCCTCGATGTCCTCGGCGAAGCCCATGTCGAGCATCTCGTCGGCCTCGTCCAGCACCACCGTGGCCAGCCCGCCCAGCCGCAGGGTGCCCCGGGCGATGTGATCGAGCGCCCGCCCCGGGGTGGCCACCACCACGTCGACCCCGCTGTCCAGCGCCCGCAGCTGCCGCCCGATCGGCTGCCCACCGTAGATCGGCAGCACCCGCGCCCCCAGGTCCTTGCCGTAGCGGTGGAACGCCTCGGAGACCTGCACCGCCAGCTCCCGGGTCGGCACCAGCACCAGCGCCACCGGGTCCCCGCCCTGGCGGTGCGGCGGCATCCGGTTCAGCAGCGGCAGCGCGAACGCCGCCGTCTTGCCTGTGCCGGTGGCCGCCTGACCCAGCAGGTCCCGACCCTCCAGCAGCGGTGGGATCGCCTCCCGCTGGATGGGGGTCGGTTCCTCGTAACCGAGGGCGGCGAGCGCGCCCAGCAGTTCGGCGCGCAGCCCGAGCTCCGTGAAGGCGTTCGCCTCGTCGGTGCCGTCGGGGGTGGTGTCGGTAGGTGCGTCGTGCTGTGCAGGTGCGGAACTCATGCGCCAAGCCTTTCATCACGCCGCCGCCCCCGCTGCGCCGACCGGCCCAACAGCCACCCGACCGCCCATGCCGGCCCGCGGTTGGTCAGCCGCCGGTGGTCAGGATCGCCAGGATCATCACGCCGGCGAGCGTCGCGTCCAGCACCCCGCACCACTCGGCGTAGCCGCGCGGCACCACCCGGCCGGTGCGGTGGTGCACCAGGTCCCACCCGGCATGCGCCAGCCAGCCGAACGCCACCAGCCACGCGCCGGTCCGTCCGCCGGCCGTGACCGCGACCAGCGTCAGGGCGACCCAGCCGGCCAGGCCGGCCAGTTGGGTGGCGAGCACGCCCGGACCGCGCAGCGTGCGGCGGACCACACCGATCAGCAGGTAGCCGCCGGGCAGCGCCAGCATCGTCCAGGGGCTGAGCACCTGCGGGTCGAACACCATGTCCAGGCCCATGAGCAGCGCCAACCCGGTCGGCCAGCGGCGGGCGAGCGCCACCACGGCCGGGTGTCGGCGTACCGGCGCGGGCGCCTCGTGCCGATGCCGCACCGCCACCAGCACCATCGCCGGCACCATCAGCAGATGGCCACCGAGCAGCATCGCGTCGGCGTCCAGCAGGCCGGCCCACATCGGCGCGAACAGCAGCAGGAAGGGGACGTACATGGCGGCGGCCATCTCGCCGACCGCGCTCCATCGGTGCGCCCGGTAACGCATCCACACCGTCATACCCACGGTCATGTTGGTGGCCATCACCAGCGCGGCCACCTCCGGTCGATCCAGCGGTCCGGCCAGCCCCAGTGCGGCACCGGCCAGGTCCCACCACGGGGCGAGCAGCAGCATCCCGGCGACCATCGCGAGCGCCATCTCGGCGAGGTGCCACAGCAGCCGCCGCGAACGGCCGGCCGCCGTCGTGGCCGGCGTCGTGCCCGGTGCTGCCGGCGAGTCGGCCGGCAGCGACCCGTTCGGTGGTACGGCCAGGGTGTCGGAGTGCGTCCGTGTCGTTTCCATGCCGTAGACCCTGCCCGCGTCCCGGCGCGGTGGGCAGGCTCGTCCGTCACCGGAAAACCGTGCGTTTTGCACGGTCCAACCGTGACAACCGCAGGGGTGGATCGGGCGTCGGGCGGTCCTAGGATCGGTGCGTGGCGAGCGAGGCGGTGACTCCCCGGGCGGACCGCCGGCTGCACCGGGCCCGGCAGGCGACGCTGCTGTCGCTGGCCACCGGCGTCTGGGCGACCGCCCTGCTGCCGGCCGTCGGGCTGAGCCGCGAGCCGGACCCGGGCCGCGTCGCACTCGGCGCGGTCGGCATCCTCGCCTTCGTGGCCACCCAGACCGCCGTGCTGTACGCCGCCGTGACGCCGTGGCTCGACCAGCGCTGGCGGCGTCGCGCCCAGCTGGGCCTGGCCGGGGTGGCGGTGCTGACCGTCCCGCTGGTGGGGCCGGTGGCGGCCGGTGTCTGGCCGACCTGGGCGTGGCTGGGTGCCTCGCTGATCGGGATGGCGCCACTGCTGGTCCGCCTCCCGGCCGGGCTGGCGGTCGCGGCCGGGGTCCTGCTGGTGTCGCTGGGCGTAGGGTGGTGGACCGGCGGATCGGTCTGGCAACACCTGGCCGTGACCGGCGGGGTCGGGGTGGGCATCGCCGCGGTCAACGGGTTCCAGGTCTGGTTCTGGGACGTGCTCGTGGAGGCCCGGCAGGGCCAGGCCGCCCAGGCCCGGCTGGCCGCCGCCGAGGAGCGGCTGCGCTTCGCCCGAGACGTGCATGACGTGCTGGGGCACAGCCTCACGGTGATCGCGTTGAAGGCCGAACTCGCCGCGCGGCTCGCCCACGTCGACCCGGAGCGGGCCGGCCGGGAGGCCACCGAGGTGCAGCGCCTCGCCGCGTCCGCGCTGACCGAGGTGCGGGAGACCGTGCACGGCTACCGGGCCGTCGACCTCGGCGAGCAGTTGGCCGCCGTGGTGGGCGTACTACGTTCCTGCGGCGTGCGCTGCACGGTCGTGCCGCCGCCGGCCGACCTGCCGCAGCGCGCGGCCACCGAGCTGGCGGCGGTGCTGCGCGAGGCGGGGACGAACGTGCTGCGGCACAGCCGGGCCGACTGGTGCCGGATCCACATCCACCGGGAGGACGACGTGGTCAGGATGACGGTGGCCAACGACGGCGCCGACGGGCGGGGCCCGGACGGGCACAGCCACGGCCTGCGCGGGCTGGTCGACCGGCTCGCCGCCGCCGGCGGCGAGCTGCGGGTGCGCCGGGAGGACGCAGTGTTCACGCTCGAGGCCACCGTGCCGGTGGCGTCGTGATCCGCGTCCTGCTCGCCGACGACGAGGATCTGATCCGGGTCGCGGTCGGCGCGCTGCTCGCTCTGGAGCCGGACATCGAGGTGGTGGCCCACGCCGCCGACGGCCCGGCGGCGGTCACCGCGACACTGGCGCACCGCCCCGACGTGGCCGTGGTGGACCTGGAGATGCCTGGCCTGGACGGCATCGGAGTCGCCGCCGAGCTGACCCGCGCCCGCCCCGAATGCGGGGTGGTCGTGCTCACCGGGCACGGCCGTCCGGGGCACCTGCGCCAGGCGTTGACCGCCGGCGCCCGGGGGTTCCTACCCAAGGGCTCGCCTGGCAGCGCGCTCGCCGACGTGATCCGCCGCGTGCATGCCGGCGGCCGGTACGTCGACCCGTCGCTGGCCGCCGACGCGCTCACCCTGCCCGCGTGCCCCCTGACCCCCCGCGAGCTGGAGACACTGCGGCTGGCCGAGTTCGGCGCCCCGATCGCGGTGATCGCCCGCCGGGTGCACCTGTCCACCGGCACCGTGCGCAACCATCTCTCCGCCGCAGTGCAGAAGCTCGGCGCGTCCGACCGCGCCGAAGCGATACGCACCGCCCGCAACAACGGCTGGCTCTAACCCCCCCCAACTTCCCCCCCGGGTCCGCGCTGACGCGTCCGCTCCGGTGATCATGAAGTTAGCGACGTCGGTGCCGGCGTGTCGTGACGCTAACTTCATGATCGACGCGGGGGCGGGCCAGCGGGAGCGGGGTAGCGGGCGCCGTTGAAGGTGACTCGGAGCGCGTACACGGAGTTGCCGGCGGTGATGAACAGGTGGTTCCGTCTCGGGCCGCCGAAGGTGAGGTTGGCGACCGATTCGGGCAGCAGGAGTTTCCCGATGAGGGTGCCGTCGGGGTCGAAGCAGTGCACACCGTCCCAGGCTGCGGCCCACACCCGCCCGGCGTCGTCGACGCGGATGCCGTCGAAGCGGCCGAAATCGCATTCGGCGAAGACCTTCCCGCCGGTCAGAGCGCCGTCGGCGGTGACGTCGAAAACGCGGATGTGGCTGGGTTCCTGTCGGGTGTCGACGATGTAGAGCTGCTGCTCGTCGCCGGAGAAGGCCAGGCCGTTGGGGCGGCAGAAATCGTCGGCGACGATGCGCAGGTCGCCGGTGGCCGGGTCGAGGCGGAACACGTAGCAGCCACCGTCGAACTCGTTGTCGCCCCTGTTGCCCTCGTAATCGGAGTCAATGCCGTAGCTCGGATCGGTGAACCAGATCGTGCCGTCGGCGCGTACCACGACATCGTTGGGGCTGTTGAGCCGCCGACCCTGGTGGCGGTCGGCGAGGACGGTGATCGTGCCGTCGTGCTCGGTGCGGGTGACTCGCCGGTTGCCCTGCTCGCACGTGACGAGCCGGCCCTGGCGGTCCACTGTGTTGCCATTGGCGTAGCCCGAGGCGTGGCGGAAGACGCCGACCGCGCCGGTGCACTCGTCCCAGCGCAACAGCCGGTCGTTGGGGATGTCGCTCCACACCAGGTACCGGCCGGCTGGAAAGTAGGCCGGACCTTCGGTCTTGCGTGCGCCCGTGTACAGCCGTTCGGCGACGAAGTCGCCGTCGAGGTAACGGAACCGCTCGTCGAGCAGGTGGAACTGTGCGGGAACGGTCTCGGTCATCGCCGCGCCTCCTGGATCTCGTGCACCACGTTCGGCCAGATCCTAGTCGCGCCGAACCTGATAAGGTCAACAGGCGCACTGGGCAGATCACATCTCGGGGAGCGGCTTCGTGGTAGATGACATCGACCGAGCGTTGTTGGCGTGCCTGCAGCACGACGCCACCCAGTCCTACGCCGTGCTGGGGAAGGCGGTGGGTCTGTCCGCCGGCTCGGCGCACGAACGGGTGCGCAAGCTGCGCGAACGCGGGGTGATCCGCCGCACCACCATCGACGTCGACCCGGCCGCCGTGGAGCGCGGCGTGTCGGCCTTCGTGATGGTCGACGGCAACACGTGGATGGGTGACACACGGGAAGCGCTCTCGGCCATACCCGGCATCCAGGAGGCGCACATCATCGCCGGCGCGGCCTCGCTGCTGGTGAAGATCCGCACCGCGACCACCGAAGACCTGCAGGCGGCGCTCCGCAGCATCTTCGACATCGGCGGAGTGACCAGCACCCAGACCATCGTCGTGCTCGAGACATTCTTCGAACGTCCGGTGAGCGTCCTCGATGGGAGCACCGAACCGCAGCCGGGCTAGCGTGCGGGGGTGCGTACGGTCGAGTTGATCTGTTCGGTGGAGCTGGACGACGCGGTCCGGACCGCCTGGGACCGGTTGGCCGCGGCCGGACTGCCCAGCCTGGCGCGCAACATCCACCCGACCAACCGGCCGCACCTCACCCTCGCGGCGGTGGACGAGTTCCCGCCCGGCGCCGAGCATCGCCTGGCCGAGCTGTTCGACGCCGCGCTGCCGGTGCCGGTCACGCTCGACCGCGTCGTCGTTCTCGACGGCAGCGCGCCGTTGGTCTGGCTCGTCCGACCCACACGCGCGCTGTCCACGCTGCACGCTGCCGTGTGGGACGTGCTCACCGACGCTGCCGGACATCGTCCGTGGCACGCGCCGGGGGCGTGGGTGCCGCACCTGAGCCTGGCGCTGCGGTTCCGCAACGCGGACCTGCGGCTCGCCCGCGCCGTCGCCGGCGGTCAGCGGCCGACGGGCGCGTTCGTCGCGGGCCGCAGCTACGACGGCACGGTTCGGACCGTGACGCCGCTGACCCGCCAGCGACGCTGATCTCCCGCGACCGTCCGGTTCGGATACTGTCGTGGCGCCGTCATCGGAGGGGGGGTGGTCCGGGTGCGGGACGTCGGCTACTTCAGGGATCTGCCGCACGGCGATTCGGCGGAGATCAGCCTGCGGGACGCTCGCGGCAGTCTCGTCGAACACCTCGTCGCTCCGGTGGTCGGCTATCTCACCGGCGGCTGCACGCTCGCCGCGGCGGCAGGTTACGCGTTCGACGAACTGCACCCGGCGCGGCCCGAGATCGCGCCACTCGCCATCCTCACCGACCGCGAATGGTCGTGGCCGAACGATCTTCCGTATTACGTGGAGACGTATCGGGTGGGTCTACCGGAGGAATTCCTCCGCCACGCAGAGGCTCTCGGTTGGCGTCCTCCGCAGCTGACCGCTCAGCGACTCGCGGAGATCGCTGGGGAGCCGGACGACTGAGCTGTTCAGCGGTCATCGGCTGCCGGCCGCCGCAGGTCGGCCTCGGAGCGCGGCAGGCGGGTCCAGTGCGCAACGGTGGCGTCGTCCGGGACCGGCGCGTTCGGGCCTGTGGAGGCTTCGGCCTGGCGTACGCGGCCGATGATGTCGGCCGGCCCGTTGGTGCCGAGCAGTTGCAGTACGCCGCGCCAGTCCGTCAGGCCGTACGGGCTGACGATGCGGCTGGCGCCGTTGCTCAGCAGAGTGACGCTGTCCAGGTCGGAAATCGGCCGGCTGCCGGTTACCGCCTCGTGCGCCGCCTGAGGGTCGTCCTTCGCAAGCCAGTAGCCACCGGGCTGGTTCCGGCGAGCCCGCAGCGCCTCGGCGCAGGCGTCTCGGATGCGGTCGTACTCCGGCGTTCCCCGGGGAACGCCATTTAGGGGCGCCGAGCAGATGCGCCTGGCGGTTACCTCACGTTCGTCGGTGAGGGCCTGCGGCCCGTCGCTGGCCCGGTCGAGGATGAGGAAGGAGTCCGCCAGCAGGAGATAGTCCAGACGGTCGCGGTGGGCGCGGACCATCAGAACGGTCGCCTGCGGGCTGCTCGGGTTCGTGATGTCGCAGGTGTCCCGGTGGTCGGCGGCTATCTCGCCGATCGCGGCGGCCAGGATCGCCGCGAGGTCCCGCCCGTCGGTACGTGACAGCCCGCCGAGCAGCGCGCCGCCGAGACGGTGCGTGTACCAGGTGACACCGTGGGAGCAGAGCGACTCGGTTCCCGGGATGCCGGCGCCGTCCAGCAGCACCGCGGCATCGGGAACAGCGCCGAAGAAGTCCTCGTTCGGCCGGCCGGGCCTACCGGCGCTGGTCGCCATGCTGACGCGCACTCGTGGGCTCCTCGGTCAGGGACAGCAGAGATGACAATCGGGCATTGCCGCCGCACCTGACTTCTTCGGCCGCTGTCGCTCGGCCTGGTGAGCCGCGGGCCTCAGTTGCTGCCCCCACCACCATCGCCGCCCCCGCCATCGCCTCCGCCACTCAACTCGCCGCCACCACCGCCGCCTGCACCACCGGCGTAGCCGTGGCGGCCGTCGTTGAAGGGCAGATCGCCGCGGATGCCGCGTGGCCTGAGCCGCTTGCCCTGCCCTGCGAGGTGTTGCAGGCAGACCAGGTTGGAACCCGGGAAGCACTCGCCACGCCCTCCGCAATCGGCCAGGTAGCGGTTGCCATCTCGGAGGCAGAGCTCCTGGTCCACCCGGAACAGCAAGGGAAGGTCGGTTGGGCCACAACCCTCGTCCCGGCGGCCGTGGCTCAGCGTGGCCAGCAGCAGGGGCGTGCGATTGGTATTGACCGGGTCAGCGCTGATCTCAGACCTCGGCTGATGGTGCAGAAAGCCCCCGAACGCGGCGTCGCAGAAGGCGGCGTAATCCCGCGCATGCAGGGTCAGCTCCTGCCACAGATCGTTTACGACCACCGACGGCATCGAAAGCTTCGTGCTGGAATGGCGGACGATGAGCCGGAACCACTGTCGGGTCGCGGTTTCGACCAGGCGAATGTCGTCGTCGCTGAGGTGGGGATACTGATTCTGTAGACGCTGACGCCCGCTGGCAGGAAACTGCAGGTCGGCAACGGCGCGAAGTCGGTGAGCAGTGCGGTCGTTTCTGAGCCTCGTCCAGATCATGCGGCTACTTCTATCCGCCCGGGGTGCGAGCGCTAGGGCCCGACTCGCCAAAGTGGCGTCGCGGCCCCTTCAGAGTACGACAGTAGGCAAGAACGGCATTCGACGCAGAAATTGATCTCTTGGAACGGGCTGGGTCTGTCGTCCCCGCAGGACTTCCCGATTACCGGTATCGACACTCACACTCAGCCTCGGGAGGCTGCCGCGGGCCGAACAGAGCAGGCATCATGGTGGCCGTGAACGCTGCCAACCCCGATTGGGTGACCATCGCGACCTATGACAACACACCTGGCTGTCCGCAGCCGATGGCTGCCGTCCGCGCTTGACTGCGGGACCGGGGCATCGACTGGATGCCCTTCGGGTCGAACGACATCTACTGGGGCCTTGCCTGCGGCATCGGTGACGCTCGGACAGGGAGGAAGGGTCCCCTGTACAACAGTGGGCGTTGACAGGGGACCCTTCCGCACGCCTCAGCGGTAGAAGCGCAGGTAGTCGAACTCGGCGGTCACCGGGGGCGCGGCGCCGCCGTGCGCGACCAGCCCGATCCGGGGAGTGGTGTCGGCCGGGAAGGTCCACACCGCACCCCACGTCCAGGTACGCCCGTCCCGGCTGGACCCGGCCCGGAACTCGTGCTCCCCGGTGACCGGGTCGACGTGGTGCGCCAGCCGCAACCAGGTGGTGGTGGCCGGGGTGCCGACGATGCTGCCGCCGTACACCGGCTGGCCGGCGAAGGGCAGCTCATAGCCGTACTCGACCTGCCGGGTGTTCCAGATCGCCACCTGAGCCAGCCGGGCGAACCGGTCGTCGTCGACGTACGCGACCAGCCCGGACTGCTGGTAGTTGCGGACCGTCTCCTCGCCCAGATCCAGCGTCACCCGGGTCTCGGCGACGTAGTCGCCGCTGGGCGCGTCGCGCAGCAGCACACCGGCGGTGTTGCCGGTGCCGGTCAGGTCGGCGGCCTGCACGGGCCAGCGCAACGCGCCACCGGAGACGGTCGCCGCCGGGTCCTCGCGTACCCACCGCCAGTCGGCGTCCAGCCCGTCGCTGAACTCGTCGGAGTACGCCCGCAGCGGCGCTCCGACACGGGGCTCGGGCACCGCCCGCTTCGCCGGCTCGTACAGCCGGACGGCGCTGACATTGTCGAACTCGGCGGCGCCGCCGGTGGCGGTCAACCCGGGCCGGCCGGCAGCCGGGCGGTCCAGCCGCAGCGACACGACGGCGAGTTGGTCACCGAGCCGGGCCGGGCTCAGCTCGGCGACCAGGTTCCGGTCGCGTACCTCGACGGCCAGGTTGTGCTGGTCGGCCGAGGCGAAGCCGGCGGGCAGCGGCGCGGTGGCCCGCCGGTCGCCGTCGCGGGCCACCAGCAGGCCGCCGGCCGCGTCCACCCGTACCTCGACCCGGTCGCCGAGGGTGATCCCGGCGGCGGCCGCGCCGGTGAGCCGCAGGTCGGCCTCCGCCCGCACGTCCCCGCCCACGGTGGTACGGCTGGTCAGCGCGCCGCTGCCGGTGAGCCGACCGTCGGCGACCCGCCACTCGCCGGCGGACCGTCGCCAGCCGGCCAGCCCTGCGGTGTCGAACCGGTCGTCGACCGGGCCGGTGGTCACCGGTGCGGGCCGGGTGCCCTCGGACGGCCCGGCGCCGGCGTTCACCGTCGGCCAGCCGTCGATCCAGTCCAGCCGGTCCAGCAACATCGGGCGTTCGTTGATGCCGAACGGCTCGTCCAGGTACGGGTCGGCGCGGTCGATGGCGTGGTAGACGATCCAGTCCTGGCCGGACAGGTCGGTGAGGAACCCGTTGTGGCCGGTGCCGATCCACCGGTTGCCGTTCTGGGTGAGCACCGGTGTGCCGCCGGCCCGGGACGCGGTCAGCGCCACGCCGTCCCGGTCGGTGAAGGGGCCGCGCGGGGTGCGCGCCCGTCCGACCTGGACGGAGTAGCCGGTGGCCGGGCCGGCGCAGCAGTTCGCGGTGGAGGCGAACAGGTAGTACCAGCCGTCGTGGCGCAGCACGTAGCTGCCCTCGAACTTGTTGTCGACGGCCACCAGGGTCGGCGTGCCGACCGCGGTCAGCCCGTCCGGGCTCAGCTCGGTGACCGAGATGCCGCCGTAGTAGCTGCCGTAGTAGAGATAGCTGCGGCCGTCGACGTCGGTGAACTGGCTCGGGTCGATGGTCCACAGGTAGCCACCACCGCCGCCGGGGCGCGGGGCGACAACCGGCTGCGTGGCGAAGGTCCACGGCCCGGTCGGGCTGGGGGCGGTGGCCGCGCCGATCGCGTAGTCGCTGCCCTCGGTGGAGACGGTGGTGTCGGTGACCGTCACGTACATGACCCACCGGTCGCCGAGGCGGCGCACGTCCGGTGCCCAGTACGCCGCGCCGGGCGCTGCGTAGGGCGGGCGCTGGTCGGGGCCGAACGCATCCCCGACGTACGTCCAGTCGACCAGGTCGGCCGAGCGGGCCGTGGGCACCCGATGGAACTCGCGCTCACCCTCGCGCAGCGGGTCGGTCGTGCCGTAGGCGTACCAGAAGCCGTCGTCGCCGCGAACGATGACCGGGTCGGCGAAGGTGTCGCCCACGGCGGTGGAGATCGGATTTCGGTAGCGGGACGGGCCGTCGGAGCCGGCAGCGGGCGCAATCGGGGACGCGGCCAGGATCAGGCCGAGCGCGGCGGCGAGCGCGCCGCCGCGGCGGAGGTGTCGCATATGGACCTGCCTCGGGGGAGTGGGCGGTGTGTGCCCTCGTTCTTACAACGATGGATACAACGTTGTAAAGGGCTGGACATCCGCACCCCGGTTGCCCGTGCGGCACCGGGTCGGGGCGATGATGGGGCGATGAGCGCTGTCACCGAGGGCCGGGGGATGGCGGAGTTGGCCGCCCTGTTGGCCGACGGCACCCGGGCCGGCATCTGCCTCGCGCTGCTCGACGGCCGGGCCTGGACGGCTGGCGAACTGGCCCGGCGGGCCGGGGTCGCGCCGTCCACGGCCAGTGACCACCTCACCCGGCTGGTCCGGGGCGGGCTGCTGGTCGAGGAGCGGCAGGGCCGGCACCGCTACCTGCGGCTGGCCGGGCCGTCGGTGGCCCAGCTGATCGAGAACCTGGTCGGGCACGCCCCGGCCCCACCCGCGCCAACCGGGTCGCTGCGCGCCGCCAGCACCGGAGCTGCCCTGGCGTACGCCCGGACCTGCTACGACCACCTCGCCGGGCGGCTCGGCGTGCTGATGTACGACGCGCTGCTGGCCGACGGACGGCTGGACCGGGCCAGCGGACTGACGCTGACCCCCGACGGGTGGGCGTGGGCCGCCGGGCTGGGCGTACCGGTGGACGTGCTGCGCACCGCCCGACGCCCGGTGGTCCGCGACTGCCTGGACTGGACCGAGCGCCGGTCGCACCTGGCCGGGGCGCTCGGCACGGCGCTCTGCCGGCGCTTCGCCGAGCTGGGCTGGACCGCCCCGGGCGCAGGCCGCGCGGTCCGCCTCACCGCGACCGGCCGGCCCGCCCTCGCCGCGACCCTGGCCATCCCCGAAGAAGCCCTCACCCCCACCCAACCCCCGACGCCCACCAGCGGCCGCGCCTGACCCCCCGGCCGCCGGGTCAGACGGAGCGGTGGACGCAACATCCTGGATTTAGTGGCCTCGGCGCGCGCGGAGGCCACTAAATCCAGGATCGAGCACGATCTTGGCGGCGCGGCGCGGCGCGGGGTGGCGCGGGGTGTGGCGGCCGGTTCGGTCCTGCGCGGTGCGGGGTGGCGCGGGGCGGGCATTGTTCGGTGGGGGGCGAACGGTCGGGATTCTAACGTCGGGCGGTGACTGACACCTGGCCTGTTGTTCCGCCCGCTGCCGGGACGCCGGCTTGTGGGCCGCCCACCTTCGAACCTGACGGCAGTTGGTGGGTGACGCGGCACGCCGACGTCCGGACGGCGCTGACCGACCCGGCCTTCCGTGTGCCGGCCGTCGACACCGGTCCGCCCGGCACCCTCGCCTGGCTGCGCGCCACGGTCAGCCGGTTCAGCCCGCCGGAGCGGCACGCCGAGCGCCGGGCGATCGGGGTGACCGCGCTGGCCGCGCTGGATCCGGACGAGCTGCGGCAGGAGGCGGCCGGGCTGACCGCCGCAGCCCTGGACCGGGCCGGAGACCGCCTCGACGTGATGCGCGAACTGGCCAGGCCGGTGCCGCTGCGGGTGCTGGCCGGCCGGCTCGGCTTCGGCGATCCGGCCGCCGCCGGGACGGCGGTCGAGGCCGTCGCCGCCGCGTACCACCCCGGGGTCGACCCGGCGCTGCTCGGTCGGGCCGACCGGGCGGTGGCGGCGCTGCTCGTGCTCTCGGCGCCGGCCCCGCCGGAGGTACGGGCGAACCTGATCGGCCTGCTGGTCCAGGCGTGCGACGCCACCGCCGGCCTGATCGGCGCCGCCGCCCACCACCTGCTGTCCCCACCCGCCCGCCGGCCGGCCGGTGACCCGGCGGGCTCGGGGACCGCCGCACTGCTGGCCGAGGTACTGCGGCTCGACCCGCCGGTCCGGGCCACCCGTCGGGTCACCACCGCCGGGGTACGGCTGGGCGGGCAGGACCTGCCGCCGGGTAGCGCGGTGCTGCTCCGGTTCGACGCGGCCAACCGCGATCCGCGCGCGTTCGCCGATCCGGAGGCGTTCCGACCCGACCGGCCCGCCGCGGAGCTGCTGACCTTCGGCGCGGGGGAGCGCGGCTGCCCGGGTGACCGGCGCGCCCTGGCCCTCGCCACCGGGGTGCTCGGCGTGCTGCGCCAGCGCTGCCGGCGTATCGAAGCCGACCTGCGCCACGGGCCCCATCCGACCCTGCGCGTTCCGGCGATCCTGGAGGTGACCGCCCGATGACCGACCGCCGTGCGGCGTTCCGCGCCCTGCACCACGCCGGCCGACCCTTCTTGCTGCCGAACGCCTGGGACCACGCCTCGGCGGCGGCGCTCGCCGCGCGCGGCCATCCGGCGATCGGCACCACCAGCCTCGGGGTCGCAGCGGCAGCCGGGCGACCCGACGGCGTGGCGGCCACCGGCGCGGAGACCCTGGCCCTGGCCCGCCGGCTCGCCCGGCTGTCGGTGCTGCTCACCGTCGACGTGGAGGCCGGGTTCGCCGACGACCCGGCGGCGGTCGCCGGGTACGTGACGGAGCTGGCCGGGCTTGGCGCCGTCGGGATCAACCTGGAGGACGGGCGCGCCGACGGCACCCTGGCCGATTCCGAGTGCATCGCCGACAAGATCGCGGCGGTGAAGGCGGCGGTGCCGGACCTGTTCGTCAACGCCCGCACCGACACCTGGTGGCTCGGGGTGGCCGACCCGCTGCCGCAGACCCTGTCCCGGGCTCGGACCTACCGGGCCGCCGGCGCTGACGGGATCTTCGTGCCCGGCACCGTCGACCTGGCGACCCTGCGGGTGCTCACCGAGCGGATCGATGCGCCGCTGAACGCGCTGTACCAACCGGGCGGGCCGGGACTGGACGAGTTTGGCCGGGCCGGGGTGGCCCGGGTCAGCACCGGCTCCCTGCTGTTCCGGGCCGCGCTGGCCGCCGCGGTCGCGACCGCCGACGCGGCCCGTGCCGACGGGTTTGTCGCGTCGCCGGGTCTGCCGTCGTACGCCGAGGTGCAGGGCCTGGTGGCGGCGGACGGCGACTGACGGGCCCGGCCCCGCCCCCGGCGGTGGTTCGTCACCGCGCGCCGCGCCTGCCGGGCGTCAACCAGCCCGCTCCCTTCGGGGTGGATAGGAGGATTGTTCGGTCCATTCCGGTCCCGCTGATTACGGTGTGTTTAGGGCGATCCACCGAGAGTCGTGACCGGAGAAAGGGACCCCCGTCATGCGAGTGCCCAGCCGTAGCCCCGGACAGCAGCCCGGCCCGCCCGTATCGCCCACCGCCCCGGCCCGTCGCCGGCCGTCCGGCACCACCCCTCGCCGCCTTCCCGCCACCGACCCGGATCTGGTCGCCTACCGGGCGGCCGTCGCGGAACTGCTCGTCGAGGTGGGCGCCCTGGCCGACGCGACCAGCACCCGCGCCCGACAGGTGCTCATCGATGAGCGGCTGCGCGAACCGGCGCTCGCCGCGGTGCTCGACGCCACGCCGCAGGGTCTGATCGGAGCGCGCGAGACGCTGCTGCTGGAGATGGCCCGCTACCAGCCGAACGAGCGCACCTCGGCGCGGGACCTCACCGCGCTGGTCCGGATCTACCTGCTCTCCCGCATTGACGTGCTGTGGTGGCAGGACGCTCCCACCTTCGTCACCGACGACCAGGTCAACGGCAGCAGCGACCTCGTCGACCTGGAATGGCTGCGCCGCCGTGACCTGTTGCGCTTCCGCTATCAGGAGCAGCCCTCCACCGTGCTGGGCCGGGCAGCGCGCGGGCTACGTCGCCGGCTGCGGCCGGACGCCACCCCACGCACCGCCGGGCTGCTGTTCCGGCGCGCCCGGCGGGAGGTGGTGGCGCTGCTCAACGACATCGGACGGGAGTTCGCCGCAGCCACGCCGCCGGCCACCCCGCCACTCTGGGTGACCAGCCTGGTCCGCAGCACCGAGCACCAGTACCGGCTGCGTCGGCTGGGCTACGCCGCGATGCTGCCCAGTGGGCACTGCCTCGGCTACTCGATGGACGTCGAACTCGCCTGGTACGAGCGCTTCGGCGCGCGGGACACGCTGGCGGAGCTGCTGCTGGCGCGGCAGGAGGCCGGCGAGCTCAACGTGATCGACGAGGGACAGGCCTGGCACCTGTGTCTCGCGCCCACCGCCCGGCGCCGGCTGCGCCGGGCGTACGAGTCCGAGATGGGGGTCTGAGTCGATGTGCGGTATCGCGCTGAGCATCGGCCCCGAAGCCGACCCGACGACCTTCCGGCGGATGCTCGCCGTCCTCGCCTCCCGCGGTGAGGTCACCGAGACCCGGTCCGAGAACGGGCTGCTCGCCGGCACCCGCCGGCTGCGGGTGGTGGACCGGGACCGGGCGGTGCAGCCGTGGACGTCGAACCACGAGCGCTGGCTGCTCTGCTTCAACGGCGAGATCTTCAACCATCGGGAGCTGCGCGCGCAGCTGAGCCGGCTCGGGCAGGTGTTCCGCACCGAGGGTGACACCGAGGTGCTGCTCGCCGCGTTCCAGCAGTGGGGCGAGGCGGCGGTGACCCGGCTGCGCGGCGAGTACGCCTTCGCGGTCGTCGAGCGTGCCACCCGGCGCGCGTACGTGGCCCGCGATCCGCTCGGGGTGAAGCCGCTGTACTGGTCCCGCCGACCCGGCTGCCTGCACCTCGCCTCCGAGGTCAAGGCGTTGGTCGGGCACGGCGTCCCGGTCAACGAGGTGCCACCCGGGCACCACGGCTGGGCGGATTCGGACGGGCACGTACGGCTGCACCCGTTCGTCGACCTGCTCACCATCGGCGACGGGCTGCCGGTCATCGACGACCCGGACGAGGCCGCCCTGCTCGTCCGTGCCGCGCTGACCGATGCGATCCGGATGCGGGTGGACACCGACCTCACCGTCGGGGTGGTGCTCTCCGGCGGCCTGGACAGCTCGTTGACGCTGCGGCAGGTGCGGGACATACACCCGGACTGCGTCGCGGTGACCGTCGGCGTCCCGGACAGCCCCGACGTGACGTACGCCCGGCGGCTCGCCGCCGACCTCGTCGTGCCGCACGAGGTGATCGAGCTGCGCCCACGCGACATCCGGCTCGCCCACGTGCGCGAGGCGATCCGGATCTCCGAGCTGACCGAGTACGGCGACATCATCAACGCGGTGATCTCGGTGCCGATCTTCCGGCGACTGCGTGACCTGGGGGTCAAGGTGGTCCTCACCGGCGACGGCTCCGACGAGCTTTTCGGCGGGTACCCGATGTACCACCAGGTCGGGCCGACCGCGTCCCGTCGGCTCTTCCTGCACCGCATCCGCAACCTGTGCCGCACGGAGTTGCAGCGGGTCGACCGGGCCGCCATGGGGTACGGGGTGGAGGCCCGGGTGCCGTTCCTCGACCTCAGCGTGGTGGAGCTGGCGATGCGGCTGCCGCTGGAGCTGAAGCTGCGCGACGGGCAGGACAAGTGGATCGTCCGGCGGGCTTTCGCCGACGTGCTGCCGGACTACATCCGGCGTCGGCCGAAGAACCCGATGTCGTACTCCTCGGGTTTGCACGAGCGGGTCCGGCTGTACAAGCCGCTCTTCGCCCGGCTGCACCGCTCGTTCGGCTACGACCTGCTGGAGCCGGTCCGTCGCGACTTCGACACCGTGCTGACCCGGTGCGGCAACGACCTGGACCGGGCCATCGCCGACGGGCTGACCCGGCCGGACTACACGGTGCTGGAGCATGCCCGCGATCTGGTCGGGGCGGCGAAGTGGAACGCCGCGCCGGTGGTCCGCCGGCTGGTCGGCCCCCGTCCGGCCCGCCGCTGAGCGGTGCCCCGCCGCACCGCCGGCAGGTGCGGGCCGCTTGACTCTGACACGGTGTCAGGGACGAGCGTGGGGGGACCATGTTCACCATCGGAGACTTCGCCAGACTCGGCCGGGTGTCGGTCCGGATGCTGCGCCACTACGAAAGCATCGGGCTGCTCCGCCCGGCCAGCGTCGACCCGCACACCGGTTACCGGTTCTACCGCGCGGACCAGCTACGCCGGCTCAACCGGGTGATCGCCCTCAAGGATCTGGGTCTCACCCTCGATCAGGTGCGGGCGATCCTCGACGACGCCGTCGACGTCGCCGAGCTGCGCGGGATGCTGCGGCTGCGCCGCTCCGAGCTGGCGGCCCGCCTGTCCGCGGACACCGCCCGGTTGGCGGCCGTCGAGGCGAGGCTCCGGACGATCGAGTCGGAGGGAACGATGACAACCCAGGACGTCGTACTCAAGGAGACCACGGCGGTCCGCGTCGCGGAGCTGACCGCCGTCGCGCCCAGTTACCAGACCGAGGACATCGGCCCGGTGATCCAGCCGCTCTACCCGGAGCTGTTCCGCCGCCTGGACGCCGCCGGCATCCACCCGGCCGGGCCCGCCATCGCCTGGTACGAGCCGGCCACGGCGGCCGGCGGCGAGGCGGTCGTCGTGCACGCCGGGGTCACCGTCGCGGTCGAGGCGTCAACGGCCGGGGAGGTCGCCGTGGTCGACCTGCCCGCGGTGGCCACCGCCGCGACGATCATCCACCACGGTGCGATGGACGACGTCGAACAGAGCATGCAGACGCTCGCCCGGTGGATCGAGGAGAACGGCTACCGCACCGACGGCTTCGCCCGCGAGGTGTACCTGGACTACTGCCAGGACACCCCGGAGAAGGGCGTGACCGAACTCCAGCTCGCCGTGTACCGGGACTGAGCCCTGACCGCCCAGCGCCAGGTCCGATCGCCGCCAGCATCCGCGCCGTCGCCGGGCCAGGCTGGATGGATGACGAACAGCACGACGTTCCACGTCCACGCCCTGCCGGCCGCGGCGCTCGACACCGTCCGCCGCACCGGCCGCGACGCCGCCGACCAGCCCGTCGAGGCGCGCCTGGCCGGTGGCGGAGAACCGCTGCGCTGCTGCCTGCGCGATGCCGAGGAGGGGGAGGCGCTGCTGCTCTTCGGCTACCCGCCGCCGGGCACCGCCGGCCCGTACCGGGAAATCGGCCCGGTCTTCGCGCACGCCACCGCCTGTCCGGGCCCGGACTCCGCGGGCAGCCACCCGCCGGCCTGGCGGGGGCGACCCCAGGTCCTGCGGGCGTACGACCGGCAGGGCCGGATCCACGGCGGTCGGCTGCACGACGGCACGGACCCCGAGGCGGTGATCGCCGAGCTGTTCGCCGACCCGGCGGTGCACCAGCTGCACAGCCGCAACGTGGTGTACGGCTGCTTCATGTTCGCCGTGGAGCGGGCCGCCGGGTGACCTCGGCCGGAGGCAGCGCGATCGGTCGGGCGGCCGGCGCTCAGCTCATCAGCAGCAGCGCGCCGACCGCGGCGAGCGTGCCGGTGACCGCGAGCAGGATGCTGGTCAGCACGAACCGGGTCAGCGGCACCGCCACCCCGGCCGCCCGACACCGCCCGAACCACAGCAGGGTGGCCAGCGACGCCCAGGGGGCGGCCAGTGGGCCGACGTTGGCGCCGATCAGCAGGGCCAGCAGACGGGTCTCATCGCCGATCGGCAGCACCGACTCTCCGGCCAGGTAGGCCGGCAGGTTGTTCACCCCGTTGGCCAGCAGGGCGCCCGTCCCGCCGGCGCGCAGCGCCCCGGCGGCACCGCCGTCGGCGCCGAGCAGACCGGCGACCAGGTCGTCCAGCCCGTACCGGCCGAGGGTCTGCACCATCAGGAACAGACCGGTGACGAAGAGCAGCAGCCGCAGCGGCACCAGACCTGGGCGCAGCGTGGCGGGGGAGCGGACGACGAAGCCGAGCAGCACCAGTGCGACCGCGACGGTGGAGGCGACGCCGATCTCCACTCCGGCGACGATGCCGGCGACGAAGAGCAGACAACCGGCCAGCGCGGTGCGGTGCAGCACCGGATCGGCGGGCACGTGGCGGGCCGGCGGAACGAAGCGTCCGCCGGCCGGCCGGTCCCGCCGCCACCAGGCGTACCAGAGCAGCACCATGGTGACCGCCACGGCGGCGAGCTGTGGCAGCGCCATCCGGGCCGCGTACGCCAGGGGTGCCAGACCGACCCGGTCGGCGGCCAGCAGGTTGGTCAGGTTGGACACCGGCAGCAGCAGGCTGGCGGTGTTGGCCAGCCAGACCGTGGTGACCGCGAGCGGGCCGGCCGGGACGCGCAGGCTGCGGGCCAGCGCGAGCAGCACCGGGGTGAGCAGCACAGCGGTGGTGTCGAGGTTGAGTACGAGGGTGGTCAGCGTGGCGAGGCCGCCGCAGAGCAGGAACAGGGCCGCCCAACTGCCCCGGGAGGCGATGGCCAGCCGGCTGGCCAGCACGTCGAAGACCCCGGCCACGGCGGTCAGCTCGGCCAGCACGATCACGGTGCCGAGGAACAGCAGCAGCGGCAGGATCCGGTGCAGGGTGTCGCTGGTCTCGGCACGGGGCAGCAGCCCGCTCACTGCGCAGGCCGCCCCGGCCACCGCGAGGAAGACCGCCACCAGGTCGAGCGGGTGGGGACGCCAGCGCGCGGTCGGCTCGGGCGGGGCGGGTGGCGCGTCGGCGGCGGCGGCTAGCTTCACGTCGGACCACGTTCGCATGATGTCCGGCCCGCCGCCCGCGCTGGACCCGTCGTGGTGACCAGCCCCACCAGCGCGGGGTCGGCGCGCTTCCGGCCCGTCGGGGTGGCCCGGTGCGGGGAACCCGACAGACCGCACCGGTGCGGTGGACAACCGTCGATCGGTCCCATAGCGTCCAACGGATATGCGGAGGACCCTGCCGGCCGCCACGATGGCCCTACTGCTTGCCCTGACCTCCTGCACCACGGCTGGGCCCAGTGGTGCGCCCAACTCGGTGCCGGACGACATGCCGAACGCCTCGCGACAGGACGCGGCCCAGGCCGAGCGGACCATGGCCAGTCTGCGCCGGGTGGACGACCTACCGCTGTACGAGATGACCTACGTCGGGGCGTACGACCCGACGGCGGGCACCGACGCGACCCCGTCCAGCCCGTTCGGTTGCTCGTTGTTCGTCGCCGCGGGCGACCCGGCCCGACCGTTGTTCGCCCGCAACTTCGACTGGGATGCCAACCCGGCGCTCGTGTTGCGGACCGATCCGCCGGACGGCTACGCGGCCATCTCGCTGGTCGACATCTCCTACCTCGGGGTCGGCGCGGATCCGACCGGTGACCGTCGGCTGCTCGACGCGCCGCTGCTGCCGTTCGACGGGATGAACGAGCGGGGCCTCGCGGTGGGGCTGGCCGCGGACGACGCGGCAACGGTCCGCGCCGACCCGGGCAAGCCCACCGTCGGCTCGGTGCGGATCCTGCGGCTGGTGCTGGACCGGGCTGCCACGGTCGACGAGGCGGTGGCCGTGTTCAGCCGGCACAACCTCGACTTCGACGGCGGACCGGCGCTGCACTACCTGCTGGCCGACGCGACCGGTGCGTCGGCGGTGATCGAGTTCGTCGACGGTGAGTTGCGGGTGGAGCGGGGCACGGGCAGCTGGCAGGCGCTGACGAACGTGCCGGTCGCCGGGGTCTCCGAGCAGCGGCGCCGCGAGGACCACCGGTACGGGCAGATCGCCGCCGCGCTGAGCCGGGCCGGCGGGGTGCTGGACGCCACCGCCGCGCACCGGGTGCTCGCCTCCGTCCGGCAGGGGCACACCCGCTGGTCGGTGACGTACGGCCTGCGCAGCGGCGAGGTCCGGCTGGTCACCGCCACCGGCGGCGGCGAGCGGCACTACCAGCTGCCGATGAGCTGATTCGCCGTACCCGCTGGAACGTGGCCGGGCCTGGCCCCCGAAATCGGGGACCGGGCCCGGCGTCGTGCGCGGTGCCTACCAGATCAGTGCTCGGTGCCTACCAGCTCAGGTAGCTGGGCTGGGTCTGCACGTTGAGCTCCTTGTACTTGACCAGCTTCGCCGTCCAGGTGCGCCAGTCGTTCAGCTCCAGGACGTCGAGGCCCTTCACCATGTCGTTGGAGTAGATGTGTCCGTTGTAGTAGTACGCGGACCAGGTGCCACCGCCGACGAACGTGTCGGCCGAGAGCGGACCGCGCTCCCAGAAGGCGATCTCCTTCGGGTTGGCCGAGTCGGTGAAGTCCCAGACCGAGATGCCGCCCTGGTACCACGCCTGGACCATGATGTCCCGCCCGAGCACCGGGATCAGCGAGCCGTTGTGCGCCACGCAGTTCTCGGTGTCCGCGTTGTTGCGGGGGATCTTGTAGTAGCTGCGGAAGTTCATCTTCCGGGCGTCACCGCGACCGGTGATGTCGTAGATGGCGTCCGCGCCACGGTTCGGGCCGATGGCCTCGTTGCAGGTCGCCGCGCCACCGCCACCCAGCTCGTCGGTGAAGATCACCTTGGTGCCGGAGTTGTTGAACGTGGCCGAGTGCCAGAACGCGAAGTTGGTCGTGTCCCGTACTCGGTTGATCACCCGGGGCGCCTCGCGGTTGCGGATGTCCAGCAGGATGCCGTCACCCATGCAGGCGCCGGCGGCCAGGTCCTTCTCCGGGTAGGCGGTGATGTCGTGGCAACCGGTGGTCGCCGAGCCGGTCCCGCTGCCCGGGAAACCGCCATCCGGGAAGAGGTTCGGCGTCGAGACCACGGCCGCGTCGGTGGGCTTCTTCAGCGGCACCTTGATGATGGAGATGGAGTCGTGCGGCGGCTGGCAGTCGGGGAACTCGGCCCGCGGGCTGTACGACGAGACGTACAGGTAGATCGCCTTGCGGTCCTTGCCCGGCACCAGGGTGTGGGTGTGCGAGCCGCAGGCGGTCTCGACGGACTTGATGTAGCGCGGGTTGGCCTTGTCCTTGATGTCGAAGACCTTGATGCCCTCCCACGACTGCTTCTCCGTCGCCGGCAGCCCCGTGCTGTTGCACGAGTCGTCGCTGCGCGGCGAGTCGGTGGAGAGGAAGAGTAGGTCACCGTGGATGGAGATGTCGTTCTGCGACCCCGGGCAGAGCACCCGGGACTTGACCGTCGGCGCGTTGGGCCGCGAGATGTCGTAGATGACGAAGCCGTTGTAGTTGCCGGCGAAGGCGTACTTGCCCTGGAAGGCGATGTCGCTGTTGGTCGCGTCCAGCGGTGCGACCTTGGGGACGTTGGCGATCTGGCGGAGGTTGGGGCTGCTCACGATCTCGTCGACGCCGGGGATCGTGTTCGCAGCGGCGGCCACTGGGGCCGACTGCGTCACGACCTGCGCGCTGCTTGCCGGGGCGACGAGGACGCTGGCGACGAGGAGGCCGGTGGCGGCGAGGGCCACGATCCGGAGTTGTCGTAACCGTGGCATGTGGAGTCTGATCATCGGCGAGGCCCTTCGCAAGGGGGAGACGATGGTTGGCACTTTACCGTCCAACGAAGAGCATCGATGTGACCTGGGTCACATCCTATCGTCTTCCTCAATGGATAACATCGCGATGACCTCGACCCCAGGGAGTGGCCCATGACCAGTCGGCGCGCACGGACCCTGGCGATCGTCACACTGGCGCTCCTGTTGCCGCTGGTGGCGTTCGTCGTTGTCCGCACAGGGGACGACTCCGGGACGCGCGCCGCGCAGCCGGTCTCCGCGCCCACCACCGCCGCGCCGACGGCCAGCCCCGTTCCCACCGACCTGACCGTGATCGCGCCCGGCCGCCCGGGCGAGTCGGCGTCCACCCGCGCGGCCCATGAGGTCCGCGACGCCGGCCCCGCCCCGCACAACTCATTGGACGTTTGGTTCGTACGGATGATGATCCCGCACCACGCGCAGGCCCTGGAGATGGCGGAGCTGGCGCCCGACCGGGCCGCCAACCCGACCATCCGCGCCCTCGCCGACCGGATCCGGGCCAGCCAGGGCCCGGAGATGGGCATGATGCGCGGCTGGCTGCAGACCCGTGGCCTCCCGGCGGAAGCCCCGGGGCACGACCACGGCAGCATGCGCGGAATGCAGTCACCGGAGGCGATGCGGCAACTGGCCGTCGCCCACGGTGCCGACTTCGACCGGCTCTTCGTCCGGATGATGACCGACCACCACGAGGGTGCCATCGAGATGGCCACCAACCTGCTCAAGGTCGGCTCCGACCTGACGCTCAGCGAGTTCGCCAACTCGGTCGCCACCGAGCAGACCGTCGAGATCGACCGGATGCGCGAGGTCCTCGGCGGCTGAGCGAGGGCGATCGGGTATCCGGCACGTACGCTGGGTGACCGTGAGACGCACGATGTTCGGTCGCCCGCTGCGCGGCATCGCCTTCGACGTGGCCGTCGCCGGCGCGGTGGCGCTCCTCGGCCTGGCCGGGGCCGTGAACCAGCCGGGCGGCTGGGCGGCCACCCTGGTCGGCGTGGGGATGGCGGTGGCCCTGCTGTTCCGCCGCTCGTACCCGAGCGCGGTGACCGTGGTGATCGCGGCACTCGCCCTGGTCCAGGTAATCGCACAGTGGGGTCCGCTCGCCTACGACGTCGCCGTCCTGATCGCGCTCTACAGCGTGGTGAAGTACGGCCAGCGGCTGCGCGACGGGGTGCTCGCCGGCGCGGTCGCCGCCGTTGGCGTGCTGCTCGCCGCCGCGCAGACCCCCGGCGTCATCAAGTGGTGGGTGACCGCGCTGTGGTACGCGCTGGTCACCGGCGCGGTCTGGCTGGTCGCGCTGAACGTGCGAACCCGCCGCCTCTACGTGCTCAGCCTGGAGGAACGGGCCAGCACCCTCGAACGCGAACGGGAGGCCGAGTCGCGGGCGGCGGTCGCCGAGGAACGCACCCGGATCGCCCGCGAGCTGCACGACGTGGTGGCGCACAGCATGGCCGTGATGATCGTCCAGGCGGACGGGGCGCGCTTCATGCTCGACCGCGACCCCGAGCAGGCCCGGACGGCGGTGAAGGTGGTCGCGGACACCGGCCGGCAGGCCCTGGAGGAGATGCGCCGGCTGGTCGGCGTCCTGCGGGACGCTGGTCCCTCCGGCGCGGCCGGTTCGGTGGTGGCCGCCGACCCGGAGCACCGCCGGCTGGCCCTGACCGAGCTGCCCGACCTGCTGGCCCGGTTCCGTGACGCCGGGCTGCGCATCCGGCACACCGTCGACGGCGAGCCGCCGGCGCTGCCGCCGGGGCTGGAGCTGACCGTCTACCGGGTCGTGCAGGAGGCGCTGACCAACGCGCTCAAGCACGCCGGCGTCGGTGCCGGCGTCGAGGTGACCCTGACGTACGCCGCCGACGCCGTCGTGGTCCGGGTGGTCGACGACGGTCGCGGCCGGCCCGTGGTCAGCCCGGCGCCGTCCGGCGGTCACGGCCTGCTCGGCATGCGGGAGCGAGTGACGGTGTACGACGGCAGCCTCACCGCCGGCCCCCGGCTGGCCGGGGGCTGGCAGCTCGAGGCCCGGCTACCGCTACCGTCGGACAGCGCAACGGAGGTGATCGCGGCATGACGGTCCGGGTGGTGATCGTGGACGACCAGGCGTTGGTACGCGCCGGGTTCCGGATGGTGCTGGACTCCCAGCCCGACCTGGAGGTGGTCGGGGAGGCCATCGACGGGGCGGACGCGCTGCGCGTGCTCGCCCGCACCGAGGCCGACGTGGTGGTGATGGACATCCGGATGCCGACCATGGACGGGGTCGAGGCGACCCGGCGGCTCTGCGCCGACCGCCCGGCCGGTCCACCCCGAGTGTTGGTGCTGACCACCTTCGACACCGAGGCGGACGCGTTCGCCGCGCTGCAGGCCGGGGCGAGCGGCTTCCTGCTCAAGAACGTCCCACCGGAGGAGCTGCTGGCCGCGATCCGGGTGGTGGCCGAGGGCGACTCGGTGGTCGCGCCGTCGATCACGCGGCGGCTGCTGGACCGGTTCGCCGGCCAGCTCGGCGCCGGCCCGACCGCCGACCCCCGGCTGGCGCAGCTCACCGAGCGGGAACGCGAGGTGCTGCTGCTGGTCGCGCAGGGGCTGTCCAACGCGGAGATCGCGGCGCGGGTGCACGTGGCCGAGGCGACGGTGAAGACCCACGTCGGGCGGATCCTGGCGAAGCTCCACCTGCGCGACCGGGTTCAGGCGGTGGTGCTGGCGTACGAGAGCGGGCTGGTCACGCCCGGCGGGTGACCCCGCGTACGACCTGAGTCGTACCGGCCGGCGGGCACACCGCGGCCCGGGACGCACACAGGTCGAGCGCGCAGGTGGAGATCGACCGACCCTCGCCGGCCATAACGTCGGAGGGGTCCGATCCGCACCTCCACCGGGGAGCCCACGTGTCCCTCGCACCTTCCACCCACGCCGGCACCGGCGTCGCGGTCACCACCCGTGACCTGGAATGCGGGGCGGTGACGGGATGATCCGCCTGACTCTGCGCTCGCTGCGCGCCGAGGCGCTGCGCATGCTGCTCTCCGCGCTGGCCGTCGTGCTCGGTGTCGCGTTCATCGCCGGCACTCTGATCTTCGTCGACGGGATGCGCGCCGGCGCGTACGACCGGGCCGGCACCTTCGACCGACACACCGACCTCGGCGTCTATCCGACCGGTACGAAACCGCTGCCCACCGGCCTCGTCGACCGGGTCCGGGCTCTCGACGGGGTGGCCGCCGCGGCCGGTGAACTGACCAACACCGGCGGCATCGTCGGCGCCGACGGTCGGCCGGTGCTCGGCTTCACCGTGCTCGTCGCCATTCCCACCGAGGACGCCCTGCGCTCGTACGACGTGGTCGCCGGCCGACTGCCCGACCGCGCCGGCGAGGTGGTGCTCGACGCGCCGACGGTGGCCGAGGAGGGCTTCGCCCTGGGCGCCCCGGTCCAGATCGGCGGCACCGGCGGCGCCGCCCGCCCGTACACCCTGGTCGGGACCGTCGACGTGGCTGGCACCACACGTGACGTCGGCGGTCCGTTCATCGGCCTGGTCGGGCCGGACGCGCTCGCGGTCACCGGCGAGCGCGGATACGGCCGGATCATGATGGCGGCCCGGCCGGGCACCTCCGCCACCGCACTGGCCGACCGGGTACGCGCCACCGTCGGCGCCGACACCAGCGTGCGGAGCCGCCAGCAGATCCTCGACGACGCCGTCGACGAGGCGGTTCGTGACCTGGACCAGTTCACCATGGTGCTGATGATCTTCGCGGCGGTCGCTGTGGTGGTGGCCGGCTTCGTGATCGCCAACACCTTCGCGATCGTGCTGGCTCAGCGCACCCGGCGGACCGCGCTGCTGCGACTGGTCGGCGCGACCCGGGGGCAGGTCTTCCGGGCCACCCTGCTGGAGTCGGCGGTGATCGGGATGGTCGCCTCCGGGGTCGGGGTGCTGCTCGGGGTGGCGCTCGCCAGCGGAATTCGGCTGCTGACGTCCCGACTGGACGTGCCGGTCTCCGGCGGGCTGACCGTCACCGGATCGACCGTACTGACCGGCCTGCTGCTGGGCACCCTGCTCACCGTGGGCGCCGCCCTGCTACCGGCCTGGCGGGGGACTCGGGTCGCGCCGGTGGCCGCGCTCACCGACGCCGCGGTGCAGCCCAGCCGGGGCGCGGGTCGGCTCCGGCTGACCCTCGGTGCGGTGGTGCTGGCCGCCGGTGTCGCCGCGCTGGCTGGCGCCGCGAGCGCCGGTCAGGTGCTGCTGGTGGCTGTCGGAGGGGTGCTGGCCTTCTTCGGCATCGTGCTGTTCGGGCCGGTTCTCGTTCCCGCGCTGGTCCGGGCGTTCGGCTGGCCGGTCCGCCGTCTGGTCGGGGTGACCGCCGGGCTGGCCGTGGCCAACGCGGTCCGCAATCCCCGTCGGGTCGCCGCGACCGCCACCGCGCTGGTGATCGGGATCGGGCTGGTGTCGGCGTTCGTGGTCGGCGCACGCAGCACCAAGGACGGCATCGAACGCAGTGTGGACGCCGAGATCGGGACCGACTTCGTGGTCAGCGGAATCGGCTCGAACCTCCCCGCCGCGCTCGCTGGTGAGCTGGCGGCCCGTCCCGAGCTGGGTGTGGTGCACGAGCAGCGCAGCACGGTCGCCGCCGACATCGAGATCCGCGCCGCCCATCCGGCGTTGGTCGGCCGGACGCTGAGCGGCGTGCTGGCCGGCGAGGTCGGCCGGCTCGGGCCGGGTCAGGTGCTGGTGCACCGGGAGCTCGCGCAGGCGCGGGGTTGGCAGGTCGGCTCCCCGGTCACCGTCCGGGGGCGCCCGTTCCGGGTGGTCGCGGTGGTCGCCGACGACACGCCCGCCATGGCCGCCAGTGGTGCACCCGCCGGGCACGTCATCGAGATGGCCGACGCCGATTTCGCCGCGCTCTTTCCCGACCAGCGGGCCTTCCTGGCCGAGGCGGACCCAGCGGCCGGAGTGAGCGCCGAGCGGGCCCGGGACGCGATCGAGGCGGTGCTGGCCCGCTACCCGACGGTGAACCTGATGGACCAGGGCGCGTACAAGAAGATGCTCACCGACACCGTGGACATGTTGCTGGCCTTCGTCACCGCGCTGCTCGGCCTCGCCGTGGTGATCGCCCTGTTCGGCGTGGCGAACACGCTGAGCCTGTCGGTGGTGGAGCGCACCCGGGAGAACGCGGTGCTGCGGGCGGTCGGGCTGACCCGGGGCCGGATGCGGGCCATGCTCGCCGTGGAGGTGGTGCTGGTGGCGCTGGTCGGCGCGGTGCTCGGAGTCGGGCTGGGCACCGGGGTCAGCGCCGCCGCCATGGCCCTGCTGGCCCGCCTGGGCGGGGACTTCCACGTGGTGCTGCCGCTCGGCCAACTCGGGCTGATTCTCGGCGGCGCGGTTCTGGCCGCCCTGCTCGTGTCGGTGCTGCCGGCCCGCCGGGCGCTGTCCCGGCCGGTCGTCGAGGCGCTCGGCGACTAGCAACCGGGCGGCGACGCGGAGGGACAGCCGCCGGCCGGCCCCGCCGTCTTCCCCGGCGGCGGGACCGGCCAGCGGTGCCGGGCCTACAGAAGCTCGACCATCGGGCCGGAGCACCGGTTGCGGGTGTCGAAGACGTAGCGGGCGTGCCGGACCACCAGGTCGTAGTCGAAGCTGTCGTGGTCGGTGACCACCACCACCGCGTCGGCGGCCCGCACCTCCCGCTCGGTCAGCCCGACCACGGTCACCCCGGCGGGGATCTGGTGCGCCTCGGCGTACGGCTCGACCGCGTGGACCTGGGCACCGAGGGCAACCGGCGGGCCACGTCGACCGCGGGGGAGTCCCGCATGTCGCCGGTGTTCTTCTTGTACGCCAGCCCGAGCAGCAGCAGCCGGGCACCACTGACCGACCGGCCGGCCTTGTTCAGCCCTGCCATGATCCGCTGCGCGACGTGCTCGGGCATCTCGTGGTTGACGTCGTTGGCCAGCTCGATGAACCGGAACTGCCGGCCCAGGCGGCGCTTCACCTGCCAGGACAGGTAGCACGGGTCGATCGGCAGGCAGTGCCCGCCGACGCCGGGGCCGGGGCGGAACGGCAGAAAGCCGAACGGCTTGGTCTCGGCGGCATCGATCGCCTGCCAGACGTCGATGTCCAGGTGGTGCGAGAGCATGGTCAGCTCGTTGATCAGCGCGATGTTGACCTGGCGGAAGGTGTTCTCGATCAGCTTGGTCAGCTCGGCGACCTGGGTCGAGTCGACCGGCACGGTGCGCTCCACGAGGCGCCGGTAGAACCCGTCCACCCGGGCCAGCGACGCCTGATCCACGCCCGAGACCACCTTCGGGGTGTTCTCCAGCCGCCAGGTCGGGTTGCCGGGGTCGATCCGCTCCGGGCTGTAGCCGAGGTGGAAGTCGCCGGGGCTCTGCAGCCCGCTGGCCGATTCCAGCAGCGGACGCAGCAGCTCCTGCGTGGTGCCCGGGTAGGTGGTCGACTCCAGGATCACCGTGCTGCCCGGCCGCACGTACGGGCCGATGCCGACGCCGGCCTGCTCGACGAAGCTCAGGTCGGGGGTTCCGTCGCGCAGTGGGGTGGGCACGGTGATGACGCAGAATTCGAAGCCCTCGGCATCGGTGTACGCGGTGCTGGGGTGGTACCGCCCACTGCCCAGCGCCCGGCCCAGCCGGTCGGTCGGGATGTCCTCGACGAACGATTCGCCGGACGCGAGACGCTTCACCCGGTCGGCGTCGACGTCGAGGCCGACGACGTCCAGCCCCGCCTCCACGGCACGCATGGCCAGCGGCAGTCCGACGTACCCCTGGCCGATCACGACCAGCTTCTCAGCACTCACCCGGGCTCCTGCGGCAGATGGTGGAAATGACCTGCTGAGAGCCTAGAGGGGTCTTCGGTGCCGTAAGTCCGTTTTGGTGATACCGGTGCTGGTGGGGCTGATGAGCGGCAGTGGTCCGCTCAGCTGCCCGGCGGTGCCCCTGGTTCGGCCGGCGGGCTCGTGGTGGGGGTCGGCTCGACCGGCGTCGGGTCGGTCGTCGGGCCGCCCGTCGGGTCGGTCGTCGGGGGCGTGGTGGCGCTCGGCGACGGCGACGACGGGCTCGCCGTCTGGCTGGGCTGTGTGCTCGGCGTCGCGCTCACCGAGGCCGACGGGATGTTCTGGGGGGCGTGCGGCCGGTCCGGCCGGGTCGGATTCGTGATCTGCTCGTTCGCCGCCGGCAGGTCAACCTGGTCGGTCGGCGCCACGGTCGGCGAGGTGGTGGGCAGCTTGACCGCCGGGGCGTCCGCGTTCTTCGCCGCGCCCAGCGCCGTCACCAGGCCAGTCACGGCCACGAGCACGGTCGCCGCCGCGCCAACCAGCGCGCCCCGTCGACCGCGTCGACCGCCCGCCGGGGCGACCGCCGCGCCGACCGGCACGTCGGTACGGGTGCCCGGCCCGGCGTCGCGCAGCGGGACCGACGCCGCCATCGCAGTGGGCGGCTCCCCACCGGTCACCGCGGTCCGGGCCGCCTCGGCCATCGCCGCGCCACTGGTGAACCGCTCGAGCGGATCCTTGGCCAGTGCCCGGGACACCAGAGCGCGGACCGCCTCCGGAATCTCGTGCGGCAGCTCCGGCGGCTCGTCGTCCAGATGCCGGACGGCGACCTGGAGCGGGTTGTCGCCGGTGAACGGCGGACCGCCGGTGAGGCAGCAGTACGCGACCGCGCCGAGGGCGTAGATGTCGGTGGCACCGCTGACCGGCCGGCCGGCGGCCTGCTCGGGCGCCATGTAGAGGGCGGTGCCCGGCACCGCGTTGGTGCTGGTGATGCTGGTGACATTGGTGGAGCGGGCCACCCCGAAGTCCACCAGGACGACGGTGCCGTCCTCGTGAACCAGTAGGTTGCTGGGCTTGACGTCGCGGTGCACGATGCCACCGCGGTGCGCCGCGTTCAGCGCCCGGGCCGCCTGAGCCACGATCGACATCGTCTCGGTCACGTCGAGTCGGCCGGCCGACTCGATCCGCTTGGACAGCGGCTCGCCGTCGACGAACTCCATGACCAGGTAGTCCGCCCGGCTGCCGTCGGGCAGGTCGTCCTCGCCACAGTCGTAGACCTGCACGATGCCCGGGTGCCGCAGGGCCGCCATGATCCGCGCCTCGGCCCGGAACCGGGCGATGAAATCGGGGTCGGAGACCAGCGCCGGCAGCAGGACCTTGACCGCGACCTGCCGGCCGAGGACCAGGTCAGTGCCACGCCAGACGTCGCCCATGCCGCCGGTGGCGACACGTTCGTCCAGGCGGTATCTACCGCTGAGCACGACCTCCGATGACAACACAGCATTACCGTACCCAGAGTGGCGCTGAACGGCGCGCTGCGGTTGCTCGGCCGGGCGGTCCATACCACCGGTCCATCCGGTCTGACCTGTGTGGACGTGGTCGGTGTGTGACGAGACAGCGACGCCGTGTGACAAAAGCCGACACGCGGCGGCGTACGCTCGCTCACGACGCCGGAGAATCGTCCCGCGGCGCGCGTAGCGTCCGTAGGCCACCGCGCGTTACGGCAACGCGCCGCCCGAGCCGGTTGATAATTGTCACTCTTCCGTGACACGGTGCCAGCTTGTCGCCCCGTTGCTCCCCCTCCTAGCGTTAGCCCGGCTCAGGCCCGCTCGGGGCAGCGCGTCGACAACCGACCGTCATGGCGCTGGTCCAGACCACCAGCCCCGGCCACCGCGGACCCGGGCGCGATCAGAATCGGCGGAGGGCGGTGCGGTGCGGGAACTGATCCGGCCGACGGTCCGTGCCGTCCGGAACGCCCCGGCGCAACGGATCGGGCCGGGATGTCCCGGACGATCCGTGGTCCGCGGATGAGCGGCGAGCTGTCGGACGCGGTCACCGCGGCGCAGGCCGGAGACGAGGACGCTTTCCGCTTCCTCTACCGCAGCCTCCAGCCCGGCCTGCTGCGCTACCTGACCGCCCTGGTCGGCGCGGATGCCGAGGACGTCGCATCGGAGACCTGGCTGCAGATATCCCGCGACCTGCCCAACTTCACCGGCGGTGAGTTCCGCGCCTGGACCGTGACCATCGCCCGCAACCGGGCGATGGACCACCTGCGCCGGCTGCGTCGGCGACCATCGGTGGCGGTTCCGGTGCAGGCGCTCGCCGAGTTGGCCGACGACGCGGACACCGCCGAGCGGGCCGGCGAGACGGTCGGCACCGAGGCCGCCCTGGCACTGATCGCCACCCTTCCTCCCCGGGAGGCCGAGGCGGTTCTCCTACGGGCCGTGATCGGGCTGGACGCGGAGTCCGCTGGCCGGGTACTGGGCCGCCGGGCCGGTGCCGTCCGGACCGCCGCCCACCGGGGTCTGCGGCGGCTCGCCGCCCTACTCGAACGGCAGGGCCTGGTCGCGCCGTTGCCCGGTGACGAGGGCACGGCGCCGCCGGTGGACGCCGAGGGCACGGTGCGGCCGGTGGACGCCGAGGGCACGGTGCCGCCGGTGGACGCCGAGGGCACCGTGCCGCCGGTCGGTGTCGAGGCGATGCCGCCGCCTCGTCAACGCGGCGGTCGATCCCGGCGGACGTCGCGCGCCGAGCCGGCGGACGGCTGACGTGAGGGGATTCCGGATGAACCCGTACCGGCGGGCCGACCGTGCCGAGACCGAACGACTGCTCGACGCGACCCGCGCCGGCCAGGCCGCCGACCCGGACGCCGCGTCGGCCCAGGTCCGCGCGACCACCCCCGACCGCACGGCGGCCGACCCGGTGGCACGACTGCTCGCCGCGGCCGCCGGCCCGTCCCGGCCCGGGGAGCTGACCGGCGAGGAGGCCGCACTGGCCGCGTTCCGGGCCGCCCAGGTCAACCCGGCGCCGACCGTGGCCCGCCGGCCACACCGCCGCCGGGCGACCACCGGCGCGGTGGCCTGGATCGGAGCGGTGGCGGCCACCGCCACCGCGGGCGCCGCCTTCGCCGCGGTCCGTCTGGACCGGGCACCGGACCCGGTGCCACCGGCGCCGAGCAGCCCGTCGTCCAGCCCTTCCGACGTCGAGGCGACCGCGTCCGGTGATCGCACCGCCGCGCCCAGCCGGTCGGTGGCGCCGCCGCCCGGCATGCCATCCGCTTCCAGCACCCCGTCGGCCGCTGGCGAAGCGCCCGCCGGGCAGCTGCGGGGGTTGTGCCGCGCATGGCTGGCCAAGAAGCCCGACCAGCGGGAGAAGGCGCTGCGTACGCCGGCCTTCCAGAACCTGGTGACCGCCGCCGGCGGCGCTGGCGAGGTCGAGGCGTACTGCCAGCGGCTGGTGCCCGAGGCGGAGCCGACCACGTCGGCGAAGGTCAAGCCGTCACCGACCGGCGAGCCCGCCCAGGGGTGAGCGTCCGACCGGCGGGGCGGTTCGTTCCGCCCTGCACCGGGAAATTCGTCTGTTAGACAGAGGTTGGTGGCGCCGTCGACGCCCCCGACGGTGTCGGTGGGCGGGTTTACGGTGGCACAGTATCCCGGAGCCGGCACACGGAGAGGGGGCCACGACCGGTGGTGATGTCACCCGAGCTGGACCGCAGCGCCATCCTGCACGAGTCCGCCGCCGCAAACCGACACCTCGCCCGGATCTGCTTCAAGACCGGCCCACCCACCCGCACCGGCGTCGAACTGGAATGGACCGTGCACGACGCCGCCGATCCTGCCCGACCCGTCGACCCGACGCGGCTGCGGGCGGCGCTGGGGCGGCACAGCCCCGTCACGCTGGACGCCACCAGCCCGGCCGAGCCGCTGCGATACGGCGGCACGGTGACCTTGGAGCCGGGCGGCCAGTTGGAGATCTCCACCCCACCCCGCCCCTCGGTCGCCGCGCTGATCCAGGCCACCGAGGCCGACATCGCCCAGGTCACCGACCTGCTGGCCGCCGGAGGGCTGGTCCTCGGTCGCAGTGGCATCGACCCACACCGCCGGCCCCGCCCGGTGGTGGACACCCCCCGCTATCGCGCGATGCGCGGTGCCTTCGACCGGCGTGGCCCGGCCGGCCGCACCATGATGTACAGCACCGCCGGCCTGCAGGTCTGCCTCGACGCCGGCGAGCCGGACCAGGTCGCGGCGCGCTGGGCCGCGGCCCACGCGGTCGGCCCGCCCCTGCTCGCCGCGTTCGCCTCCGCCACCCGGCACGCCGGGCGGCGCACCGGTTGGGCGTCCGCCCGGATGGCCGCCTGGTTGGCCATCGACCCGGCCCGCACCCGACCCGTCTGGGCGGCCGGCCGCCCAGACGAGGACCCGACCGCCGCCTGGATCCGGTACGTGCTCGCCGCGCCACTGCTCTGCCTGCGTCGGCACGGTTCGGACTGGACCGCGCCGCCCGGCGTGACCTTCGCCGACTGGCTTGACGGCGCGCTGCCCCGCCCGCCCACGACCGACGACCTCGACTACCACGTCAGCACGCTCTTTCCGCCGGTGCGGCCGCGCGGCTACCTGGAGCTGCGCTACCTGGACGCTCAGCCCGGTCGGGACTGGCGACTCCCGCTGGCGGTGCTGACCGCCCTGTTCGCCGATCCGGGCACCGTGCGCGCGGCGTACGCGATCGGCGCGCCGGTGGCGCACCGCTGGTCCATGGCGGCCCGGCACGGCCTGGCCGACCCGGCGCTGGCCGTCGCCGCGGCGGCGCTGCTCGACCTGACCCTGACCACCCTGCCCCGGCTGGACCTGCCGGTCGGCATCCACGACGAGATCCAGCGAGGCGTACGGCGGCGGCTGACCGCCGCGGAAAGGGGAGACCGGTGAGTGCGAGGAGTGAGCCGGGGTTGCGAGCCCCGCAGTCGCGAACGAAAGGTGGCGCGGTGACCGCGAGCACGACGGCACACGTCGACGGGGAGCAACTGCGCGGCAGGATCGCGGCGGAGCTGGCGCGGGCCCGCTCCCGCACGGCGCTGCTGACTGAGGTGGTCGACGACGCCGACCTGATGCGCCAGCACTCGCCGCTGATGTCGCCGCTGGTCTGGGACCTGGCCCACGTCGGCAACCAGGAGGAGCTCTGGCTGGTCCGCGACGTCGGGGGCCGCGAGCCGGTCCGGTGCGACATCGACGAGCTGTACGACGCGTTCAAGCAGCCGCGCCGGGACCGTCCCACGCTGCCCCTGCTGCCACCGGCCGAGGCACGCGCCTACCTGGGCACCGTCCGGGACAAGGTGCACGACCTGCTCGACGCGGTGACCTTCAGCGAGCGGCCGTTGGTCGCCGACGGGTTCGCCTTCGGCATGATCGTCCAGCACGAGCAGCAGCACGACGAGACGATGCTCGCTACCCACCAACTGCGCTCGGGGCCGGCGGTGCTGCACGCCCCGCCGCCGCCGGAGCCGCCCGCCCGGGTCGGTGGGGAGGCCCTGGTGCCGGCCGGCCCCTTCACCATGGGCACCGACACCGACCCGTGGGCCCTGGACAACGAGCGCCCCGCGCATCGCGTCGACCTGCCCGCGTACGTCATCGACGCCGCCCCGGTGACCAACGGCGAGTACGAGGGGTTCATCGCCGACGGCGGCTACTCCGACCCGCGCTGGTGGAGCGCCGAAGGGTGGGCGCTCCGGCTCCAGGAGCAGCTCAGCGCGCCGATGCACTGGCGCCGCGATGGCGATGGCTGGGCGTACCGGCGCTTCGGCCGGTGGGACCGGGTCCGCGCCGACGAGCCGGTGGTGCACGTGTGCTGGTACGAGGCGCAGGCGTACGCGGCGTGGGCCGGCAAGCGGCTACCGACCGAGGCGGAGTGGGAGAAGGCGGCCCGCTGGGATCCGGCGACGGGGCGGTCCCGCCGCTACCCCTGGGGTGACGACGACCCGACCGACACGCACGCCAACCTCGACCAACGCCACCTGCGGCCGGCCCCGGTGGGCGCGTACCCGGCCGGTGCCTCACCGCTGGGCGTGCACCAGCTCATCGGCGACGTCTGGGAGTGGACCTCGACGACCTTCGGCGGGCATCCCGGCTTCGCCGCGTTCCCCTACCGGGAATACTCGGAGGTCTTCTTCGGCGACGACTACCGGGTGCTGCGCGGTGGCTCGTTCGGCACCGACCGGTCGGCCTGCCGGGGCACCTTCCGCAACTGGGACTATCCGATCCGCCGGCAGATTTTCAGCGGTTTCCGCTGCGCCCGCGACGCCAGCCCGGACGAGTCGCACCGGTGAGCCGCCGCGCGACCGGCAGGCCCGCTGGCGGGGTGCGCTGATGTGTCGCCACCTGGCCTACCTGGGGCCGCCGGTCACCCTGGCCGAGTTGCTGTTCGACCCCCCGTACTCACTGGTACGGCAGTCCTGGGCGCCCCGCGACATGCGCGGCGGCGGCACGATCAACGCCGACGGGTTCGGCGTCGGCTGGTACCCGAATGAGGGCGAGCCGGTGCGCTACCGGCGGGCCCAGCCGATCTGGAGCGACCCGACCATCGCCCAGCTCGCGGCGGTGACCCGCGCCGGCGCGGTCCTCGCCGCGGTCCGCTCGGCCACCGTCGGGATGGCGGTGCTCGACGGCGCCGCTGCGCCGTTCGCCGAGGGGCGATGGCTGTTCAGCCACAACGGGGTGGTGCGCGGCTGGCCGGACGCCGTGGTGCCGCTCGCCTCCGGTCTGCCGGTGCGCGACCTGCTCACCCTGGACGCCGCCACCGACTCGGCGCTGCTCTGGGCGCTGGTCCGGCAGCGCCTGCGCGCCGGTGTCGACCCGGTCGAGGCGGTCGCGCAGACGGTGGCCGAGGTCGCCGCTGCGGCCCCCGGGTCGCGGCTCAACCTGCTGCTCACCGACGGGCACCGGGTGGTGGCCAGCGTGGCCGGGCACGCGCTGTCGGTGCGCGCGGCGGCGGGCACCGTGCTGCTCGCCTCGGAGCCGCACGACGACGACCCCGGGTGGCGGCCGGTGCCGGAGGGGCACCTGGTCACCGCCACCGCGAGCGAGGTGCGGGCGAGCCCGCTGCCGACCCGGTGAGTCGCACCGGTCGTGCCCCAACGGTTGACCGAGCAGAGAGGAAACACCGATGACCGCGGAGCCGCTGGAGATCTACCTCGAGGAGCAGGACCTGGAGCGGGGCCTGCGCCAGGACGTTCGGGCCGGGCTGAGCGCGGAGGAGAAGTGGCTTCCACCGAAGTGGTTCTACGACGCCCGGGGCAGCGAGCTGTTCGAGGCGATCACCCGGCTGCCCGAGTACTACCCGACCCGGGCCGAGCGGGCCGTGCTGGCCGAGCACGCGCCCGACATCGCGGCGCTCACCGGAGCCAAGACCCTCATCGAGCTGGGCTCCGGCTCGTCGGAGAAGACCCGTCTGCTGCTGGACGCCTTCACCCGTCAGGGCGGGTTGGGCACGTTCGTTCCGCTCGACGTGTCGGTCAGTGCGCTGCTGGGGTCCACCGTGCAGATCGCCGCCGACTATCCAGGGCTACGGGTCCGGGGCATCGTCGGGGACTTCACCCGGCAGCTGGACCGGCTGCCCACCGGGGGCCGCCGGCTGGTGGTGTTCCTCGGCGGCACCATCGGCAATCTCCTGCCGGCCGAGCGGGCCGAGTTCCTGGCCGAGATGCGCGCCGCGCTGGAGGTGGGCGACTGGCTGCTGCTCGGCACCGACCTGGTGAAGGACCCGTCGGTGCTCGTGCCCGCGTACGACGACGCGGCCGGGGTGACGGCGGAGTTCAACCGGAACGTGCTGCATGTGATCAACCGGGAGTTGGGCGCCGATTTCGACCCGGAGGCGTTCGACCACGTCGCCCGCTGGGACCCGGACCATGAGTGGATCGAGATGCGGCTGCGGTCGACCCGGCCGTTGCGGGTCCGGGTGCTGGACCTGACCGTGGAGTTCGCCGCGGGGGAGGAGCTGCGCACGGAGGTGTCGGCGAAGTTCCGCCCGGCGGGGATCGCGGCCGAGTTGGCCGCGGCGGGCTTCACCGCGACGGAGTTCTGGAGCGACCCGGACGGGCTGTTCGGGGTCACGCTGGCCCAGGCGCGGTGAGGCTGTTCACCCACCCGGCCGGCCCCACCGATGATCGGTTAGGCTGGTCGCGCGAAGGGGAGTAGCCCCCAATGTCGTGGTCGACATACTGGTGCGTTCCGCACCCGGCCACGCGGCCCCGGTTTCCGGGGCGGGCGAGACCTTCGACTCAGGCTGTCGTGGCCGGGTCGAGGGCGCCTCTTTTCCTCCTCCCGGCGTGAACGGGAAGGACGTCATGGAGGGTTTCTTCGCCGCGCTGGTGATCAGCTTCGGTGTCATCTTCGTCGCCGAGCTGGGGGACAAGAGCCAGCTGATGGCGCTGACCTTCGCCACCCGGTTCCGGACGATGCCGGTGCTGATCGGCATCACCATCGCCACGGCGGTGGTGCACCTGGCGTCGGTCGCCATCGGCACGGGTCTCGGCGCTGTGCTGCCCACCGACTGGATCTCCCTGGTGGCCGGCCTGGCGTTCCTCGGCTTCGGCGCGTGGACGCTGCGCGGGGACAAGCTCACCGACGAGGAGAAGCGCAAGGCCGAGAAGACCAACAAGACCGCGATCGTCGCGGTGTCCGTGGCGTTCTTCCTGGCCGAGCTGGGTGACAAGACGATGCTCGCCACGATCACCCTGGCCACCCAGTACGGCTGGTTCGGCACCTGGCTCGGCTCCACCGTCGGCATGGTGGCCGCGGACGCGCTGGCCATCCTGGTCGGCCGGCTGCTCGGCCGCCGGCTGCCGGAGAAGGCGATCAAGTACGGCGCCGCGGTGCTCTTCGCCATCTCCGGCCTCTGGTTGATCCTGGAGGCGGTGAGCGAGCTGACCTGAACGCCGCCGACTACCCGCCTCGTTGGCGGGTAACGGCTCCGGGTGGAGCCGGCGGAACTGCTGCGCCACGGCGATGCGGTGCTGGTCGCCGTGGTGGAGGTCGCCGGTGCCGTAGTGATCTTCGTCGGTGCGGTCTGGGCGGCGGTGCGGTTCGTGGTCGAGGGGCTGCGACACCGCACCGCCGCTGTCTTCACCCCGATCCGGCTCACCCTGGGCCGATTCCTGACCCTCGGCCTGGAGTTCCAGCTGGCGGCCGACGTGCTGCGGACCGCGGTGTCCCCGTCGTTCGACCAGATCGGCCAGCTGGCCGCGATCGCCACGATCCGGACGGCGCTGAACTACTTCCTGGGCCGGGAGATCCGTCAGGAGCAGCGTCAGGTGGCCGAGGCTGAGCACCGGACATGATCGGCGCGCTGGTCACGGCGGTCACCGCGCTGGCCCTCGTCGCCGGTGTGGTCACCGTGCTGAGCACCGGGGCCGGCCGGACCGCCATCCGGGTGCTGTTGGACCTGCTGACCGCGGCTGGCGTGCTCCGGCTCGCGGGCGGGCCGGGCTGGACCGACCTGGCCGGCGCGGCGGCGATCATCGCGCTGCGCCAGCTGCTCTGGGCGGCGCTGGGCGCCGCGCCGCCGTGGTCGCGTCGACAATCCGGACCGCCCGGCGCCGGGGACGATCACCACCTACCGTTGGCGGTACGAGGCGAAACCGGTGCACGCGGGAGGACGACCACATGAGCAGGCACGACGAACCGAACGAGTACGGCTTCGCCGGCGGTGCCACCGCTCCCGAGCCGCAGCCTGGCGGGAAGCCCGACGAGCAGGATCAGGCCGAGGAGGTGGCGGTGCCCGGTGACGACCTCACCGAACCGGCGGCCGAGGCGCTGTCCGAGGAGACCGAGGAGCGCCGGCCCGTCGAACGCGGCCGCTGACCGCCGGCGGGGCCGGGTCCCGGGCTGAGGCCGACCGCGGGGCGGGTAGCCCGGTCGACCGCCGGGTGCGCGTCCCGGTCAGCCGTCGCCCTTCCGCTGGTAGACGTCGGGCACGCCGTCGCCGTCGGCGTCCAGCCGCTCGCGCTCCGCCACCCGGCGGTACGCGGCGTTGCGGCGGGCCAGCACCGTGGCGGCCAGTCCGGCGGAGATCACCGAACCGGCCAGGACGGCGGCCTTGACCCGGTCGTCGGCCGTGCTGCCGACGCCGAACGCCAGGTCGCCGATGAGTAGCGACACGGTGAACCCGACGCCGGCCAGCAGGGCGATCCCGAGCAGGTCGGACCAGGTGATGTCCTCGTCCAGTTCAGCTCGGGTGAACCGGGCCAGCAGGTAGGTCGACCCGAAGATGCCGATGCTCTTGCCGAGCACCAGGCCGGCGACGATGGCGATCACCACCGGGTCGGTCACCAGGGCGCCCAGGTCGGTGCCGTGTAGGGTGACCCCGGCGGCGAACAGGGCGAAGATCGGCACCGCGAAGCCGGCCGACACGGGTCGCCAGCGGTGCTCCAGGTGCGCGGCGAGCCCGCCGGTATCCCCGTTGGCGGGCGGCCGGTCGTCGGTCTGGGCGGCACCCGCCCGACGACGGGTGGTCAGCACCGGCACCGTGAAGCCGAGCAGGACGCCGGCCACCGTGGCGTGCACGCCGGAGGCGTGCACCAGGGCCCAGGCGGCGACCGCGAGTGGGATCAGCGCCCACCACCAGCTACGCCCGCGCTGTACCAGCAGGGCGAAAAGTCCGATCGGTGCCAGCGCGGCCACCAGCGGTACGGGATGGAAGTCGGCGGTGTAGAAGACCGCGATGATGGTGATCGCGAACAGGTCGTCGACCACGGCGAGGGTGAGAAGGAAGGCACGCAGGCCCTGGGGCAGGTGTGAGCTGACCACCGCGAGCACGGCCAGCGCGAAGGCGATGTCGGTGGCGGTCGGGATCGCCCAGCCGCGCAGCCCTTCCCCACCTGCCGTCAGGACGACCGCTACATAGATCAGCGCGGGCACCAGCATCCCGCCGAGGGCGGCCACCACAGGCAGCGCGGCACGCCGAGGGTCACGCAGTTCACCGGCGACGAACTCCCGCTTGAGCTCCAGACCCACCACGAAGAAGAAGATGGCCAGCAGTCCGTCCGCGGCCCAGGTGGCCAGGTCCAGGTCGAGATGCCAGCGCGCGCCGCCGGGCCAGGGCTGCCACTGACCGAGCCGAGTGTACGAGTCGGCCCAGGGGGAGTTCGCCCAGGTCAGCGCCAGCACGGCGCCGAGTAGCAACAGGGCGCCACCGACGGTCTCGGTGCGCAGCACGTCGGCCAGGTGCCGGGCCTCGGGCCACGACGATCGCGAGAAGAGCCGGGCCGCCGCCGGCCGCGACCGGTTGGGGGGCGGGGTGCGGTCGGTCATCTGTGGGGCTCACCTCGGGCTGTCGGGACGGCAGGAATCCACTCGCCGACCAGACTTCCCGGCACACCGTTGCCGACCCTATCCGTGCTCGCCGGTCACGGCGACCGCAGGGGCGATGGAACGCCGCCCGATCGGCCGCCGACTTTTCCCCGATGTCACCGCTGCCGATCGGACGTTTGTCGGGTTGGTCATTCGGGCGCACTTGTCGCCGCTGAAAACACATAACTCCGGACATAAGCCGTATGAGCCGGTTTAATGGTTTCACGAGTTTGCAGACGACCTTGGGGGTTTTCGTGAAGTTCTCTGGCGTAACCGGACCGGCACGGAGGCGCACCTGATGGACCTGCTCCGCCAATTGCGTCACGTGCGTCGGCACTGGTGGGTCGCGCTGCTCACGGTCATGGTGGCCCTGGGCGTGTCGGCGTTCCTGACCGTACGGGCCCAACCCCGGTACGTCGCCTCGGTGACCTTCTTCGTCACCATCCCCAACCAGGGCGTCACCGACGCCTACCAGGGTGAGCTCTTCCTTCAGCAGCGCGTCAAGTCGTACGCCGACCTGCTCAGCAGCGACCGGCTGGCGCAGAGCGTGGTGGCGGAAAACCCGGTCGGGCTCACCGCGGACGAGGTGCAGCGCCGGGTGAGCACCTCCACCGAGGCCGGCACCGTCCTGCTGCACGCGTCGATCACCGACACCGACCAGACCCGGGCGTTGCGGGTGACCGAGACCCTCGCCGCGAAGTTCGTCGAGCTCGTGCAGAAGGTCGAGACACCACCCGAGGGCAAGGCGCCGGTCAAGATCGAGGTGGTCAGCGGCCCACGGGTCAGCGCCAGCCCCGTCTCGCCGCAGCCGGTGCGGAACCTCACCCTCGGCGGCCTGCTCGGCCTGATGCTCGGCGTCGGCCTGGCGATCCTGCGTGGCGTGGCCGACGTCCGGCTGCGCGACGCTGCCGGTCTGCAGAGGGCCACCGGCAGCCCGCTGCTCGGTGAGATCCCATTCGAGAGCAACGCCCGCTCCGCGCCGCTGATCGTCGGCGACGCCGCAACCTCGGCGCGCGCCGAGGCGGTCCGCAAGCTGCGCACCAACCTGCGCTTCGTGGACGTGCACGAGCCGGCCCGGGTCATCGCCGTGACCAGCGCGCTGCAGGGCGAGGGGAAGACCACGCTCTCCTGCAACCTGGCCATCGCGCTGGCTGAAGCGGGCTGGCGGGTGCTGCTGGTCGACGCGGACCTGCGCCGCCCCAAGGTCGACGATTACCTGGGCCTGGACGCCGGGGTCGGCCTCACCGACGTGCTGGTCGGCGACGTCCAGGTCGGCGACGTGGTGCAGCGCTGGGGGGACAAGTCGCTGCTGGTGCTGCCCAGCGGCTCCGCCCCGCCGAACCCGAGCGAGCTGCTCGGCTCCAAGGCGATGGCGGACCTGCTGCTGGAGCTGCGCGAGTCGGCGGACATCGTGATCATCGACACCCCGCCGCTGCTCGCGGTGACCGACGGTGTGGTGGTGGCCGTCCAGGCCGACGGCGCGCTGCTGGTGACCCAGCAGGGCCGCACCTCGCGGACCCAGGTGGCCGCGGCGGCCCGCTCGCTGCACTCGGTCTCGGTCCGGCTGCTCGGCTGCGTGCTGAACAGGGCCAAGGTGGCCAAGGCCGAGGCGTACCAGTACGAGGCCTACCGGGTGGTCGCCTCCACGGCCACGCCGTCGGTGCCGGCCGACCGGGCCACGTCCGCCCGGCACAGCGTGAGCACCGGGGTCAACGGCGTCAGCGACCGCACCCAGGAACTCACCCGGTCGCCCCGATGAGCGTGGCGAGGGGTCGCAGCGACCGTTCGATCTCCTCGGCGCAGCGTCGGAAGTCGGCGGCGGTGCCGCCGATCGGGTCCCGTAGGTCGTCCGCGTCCGGGGCGGCGGGTTGCAGCCCCCCCCGGGCGTGGGCGGCGGCGGCGATCGCGGCCCGCAGCGGGTCGTCGGTCGGCTCGGCGGGCGGCTCGGCCGCCGCGGCCAGCCGGCCGAACTGGCGCAGGGTGAACGTCCGGTGCAGCGCGGCTGGCGCCAGCGCGGTGCAGACCGAGCGCTGGCGCCGGGTCGCGGTCAGCACCAGCGTCGCGTCGGCCAGGTATTCGGGGCGCAGCAAGCGGCTGCGGAACGCCGCCGGGTCCGCGCCGCTCTCGGCCGCGATCTCCATGGCGTACGGGTGCATGGACAACCCGTCCATCGCGTCGATGCCGGCGCTGGCCACGATGACCGGCCGATCGGCGAGCATCCGGCGGGCCAGGTACTCGGCCATGGGCGATCGGCACAGGTTGGCGTGGCAGACGAACAGCACGCGGTCGGCCATCGGTACCCCTCTCGTCGGTGCGGACGCGGGCGGCCGCACCGCGAGGGCGGTGCGTCGACGCCGGTGGCCGCGCGGGGAGGGGTTGTCGGCATCGTACGCGGGCCGGGTGCCCGCCGGTCGTGGTGCCGCGCCGACGGACGCCGATCCGCGGCGGACGGCGGTGGCCCGGTGAGGATCGGCATCCTGTCGTACCACTTTCCGCCCGAGCCGGCGTTCATCCCCGGCAGCCTCGCCGAGGAGTTGGCCGCACGCGGGCATGAGGTTCGGGTGCTCACCGGGTTTCCGGACTACCCCGGCGGCCACGTCTATCCCGGCTGGCGGCAGCGCTGGCACCACCAGACGCACAGTGAGCGGCTGACCGTCCGGCGGGTGCCGCGGTACTCCGGCCGCCCCGGGGCCGCCGGCGTCCGGATGGCCAGCTACCTGTCCTTCGCCGGCAGCGCGACGCTGGCCGCGCGCCGGTACCTGGGCGACGTGGACGCGCTCTACGTCTTCCAACTGCCGGCCACCACGTTCGCCGCCGCCGGCGTGCTCCGGCTGCTCAGGCGGGTGCCGGCGGTGCTGCACGTGCAGGATGTCTGGGCGCGCGACGGCGCTGACGAGGCCGGTGACGGACGCTGGGCAGCGCGGATGAGCACCGCGATGACCCGGATCTACCGGTCAGCCGCCCGGGTTGCCGTCGCCGCGCCGTCGATGCGGGACCTGGTGGTCGCCGCTGGCGCTGACCCGGCCCGCGTCCGGCTGGTGCTGAACTGGACCGACGAGCGGATCTTCCACCCGGCGACGCCGGGTGCGGCGGCCCGCCAGTTGGTCCGCCGCGACGGTCGGTGCGTGGTGATGCACGCCGGCACCATCGGCGCCCGGCAGGGGCTGGACACGGCGGTACGGGCCGCCGCGGCGCTGGACCGGACGATGGAACTGGTCCTGGTCGGCTCGGGCGCGGACGAGCGGCGGGTGCGGGGGCTCGCCGCCGAGTTGGGCGCGGAGAACGTCCGCTTCATGGAGCGGCGGTCCCCGGTCGACATGCCCGAGCTGTACGCCGCCGCCGACTACCAACTGGTCATGCTGCGCGACCTGCCGGAGCTGCGCGGCATGGTGCCCGGCAAGTTGCAGGCCGCGCTCTCCTGCGCCGCACCGGTGGTGGCCTCGGCCGGCGGGGACACCGCCGAGCTGGTCGAACGGGCCCGGGCCGGGTTGTCCTGCCCGCCGGAGGACTGGGCCGCGCTGGCCGACCGGTTCTGGTTGGCCGCCACCATCCCCCCGCCGGCGCGCGCCGAGATGGGGCGCCGGGGTCGGGAGGCGTACCTGCGGGAGATGTCGTTGCCGGCCGGGGTGGACCGGATCGAGCGGTTGCTGCACGAGGCAGCGGGTCGGGTCCCTGAGCCCGTCGCCGATCCGCGAGGCAACCTCGCGTAACGGACGATAAACGCCATAACGGTACGAGCTTCGCTGACGCGTGCTAAGAACGTCAGGGATATCGGACCTTCTGTCCGGTTCCGGGAAACGGGAGTGTGGTGTGACGGAGGAGAGCGAACGACCGCGCCGGCGGCGAAGCCGGTCACGGCGCCGCCGGCCAGCCCGACTGCGCCGCGCCCTCCTTGGCGCCCTGGTGGTCGGCTCGCTGCTGCTGGCGACCGGCGGGTGGATCGGCTTCCGCGGCTGGCAGGCGCGGGCCCACCTGCTCAACGCCGCCGGCCTGGCCCGGGAGCTGAGCGCCCAGGTGGTCGGCGGGGACACCGACCGTGCCCTGCGGACCCTCGCCGCCCTCCAGGAGCAGTCCGGCGCGGCCCGGGCCGCAACCGCTGACCCGGGCTGGCGACTCGCTCGGCGTACCCCGATCGCCGGCGATGACGTCGACGCCGTCCGGCGGATCGCCGTGGCCATCGACGAGCTGGCCCGACAGGCGTTCCCGACGCTGCTGCGGACGGACCTGACCAGCCTGGTGCCCACCGGGGGTCGGCTGGACCTGGCCCGGCTCACCGCGGTCTCCGGCGAGCTGTCCCGAGTGGACGACGCGGTGCAGCGCACCCGCAGCGACCTGGCCGCGGTGCCCGCCGACCGGCTGGTCAACCAGACCCGGCAGGCGCTGACCGACCTGCGTGGCGAGATCGACCGACTGGCCAGTCTCACCTCGGCCGCCGACCAGGGCGCCCGGCTGCTGCCGCCGCTGCTCGGCGCGAACGGCCCGCGGCGGTACCTGCTGGTCTCGCAGAACCCGGCCGAGCTCCGCGCCACCGGCGGCATGTTCGGGGCGTACGCGATGATCGAGGCCGACAAGGGCCAGGTCCGGATGGGCAAGCAGGGCAGCAGCGCTTCCCTGGGCCAGTTCAACCCGCCCCTGAAGCTGCCCGCCGAGACCCGGGCCCTCTGGACCGACCTGCCCGGCATCTATCCCGCCGACGTCAATCTGACCCCGCACTTCCCGACCGCCGCCACGCTGTACCGGGAGATGTTCCGCCGCAAGACCGGCACCACGGTCGACGGCGTGCTCGCCGTCGACCCGGTGGTCCTGTCCTACCTGCTCAAGGCGACCGGCCCGGTGCTGGTGCCCGGTAGCGTCCCGCTGGCCAGCGAGAAGGTCGTGCAGACCCTGCTCAACGAGACCTACCAGCGATTGGACGTCCGGCAGCAGGACGCGTTCTTCGCGGCATCCTCCGCAGCGGTGTTTGACGCCCTCTTTAAGAAGAATGCCAACCCGAAGGTGCTATTGTCCGCATTCGACCGTGCTATCGCGGAACGCCGGATATTGTTCTGGAGTGCCCGACCGGAGGAACAACGGACAATCGGCGACAGCCGGATGGCCGGGACGCTTCCGGAACAGGACACCGTGCCGACGGTCGGCGTGTTCCTCAACGACGGCAGCGGCGCGAAGCTCGGCTACTACCTGCGGCCGACGGCGAACCTGACGGTGGGCGAATGCCAGCCCGACGGACGCCGCGAGCTCCGGCTGCGGGTGACTCTGCGCTCGACGGCGCCGAAGTCCGGACTCAGTGAGTCGGTCCTCGGCCTCGGCATGGCGGGGGACCCGTACACCATGCGCACGCTGGTGTCGATCTTCAGCCCAGCGGGCGGGAGTGTGCTCGACGCTCGTCTCGACGGCACGGAGATCGCAATGGGCAGCGGTACCGAACGTCGCCGCCAGGTCGCCACGGCCAACGTCGAGGCGAGCCCCGGCGCCGAACGCACGTTGGAGGTCACCCTGTTGACCGCCAAGACCGGCGTCGGACAGGCCGAGCTGTGGCTGACCCCCACCGCCAGCCCTTGGACCACCCAAGTTCATTCCGCAGCAAGCTGTGACCCGTAGGAGGGAACCAATCATGCGGCTATCCCGCATCATCATGGCGCTCATGGTCGGCTTGGCCGTGGTGGCCGTGGTGGCCGTGCCGACCGCGGCGGGGGCGGCGCAGCCGCAGCCGCAGCCGACGACGACGGACACGCCTCAGCCGCCGCCGTACGTGCCCGCGCCCCCGTCGCTGACCGTCAACCGGCCGACGATCTTCCTGGGCGAGACGGTCGTGCTGACCGGCACCGGCTTCGGTCGGACCGAGACCGTCGACATCGTCGTGTCGGTCACGCCGCTGGCCGCCCCGGCAGCCGGCCAGGCGCCGGCCCGCCGCAGCGACGGCAGCACCGTGGCCATGGCCCCAGTGGCGTACCAGGCGAGCGCGCCGGTGAGCTTCACGGCATACACCAACGGCCAGGCTCGGTTCACCAAGAGCTACAAGCCGTCGGTGACGGGTCTGCTGACCTTCACCGCCACCGGCCGGGAGTCCGACCGGTCCGCCAGCACCGAGCTGCAGGTGCTGCACAAGAAGCAGCCGCTGCCCGTCACGGGTGACAGCATCGGCACGCCCATGAAGCTCGGCGGTGGCCTTATCGGCGCCGGCGCGGTCATGCTGCTGCTGACGCTGGCCTGGCGTCGCCGCCAGCGCTTCGGCGGGGCCGCGCACTGATCGGCACCGTGACCGGTCAGTGCCCGGATCGCACCTCAGGCTGGCGCCCGTCGGAGTGCTCCGACGGGTGCCAGCCCTTCTGTGCCCTGGTGTTCGTGCGCCCCGGCGCTCGTTCGACGGCCCCGTGGTGGTCGGTCCGGCCGTACGCGTCCTGGTCTCCGCGTTCGGTGGGGCAAGCCCACCCTGTCGGTGATCGTTGTCCGTTCCGATCCCCGCGCTCGGCATGCCGGCCCGCGCTGTGGACGGTCGCTGTCATGGGCGCGATACCTGTGAGGCATCAATATGCCTGTCAGGTATCACGCCGCTTGTCGACCCTGGCCCGGCCCGCTCCGTTGGGCTGATCGACTCGGTGTCGGCGACGTTGCGATGTCCTGGCGTCGGGATGCCCCAATGTCGGGGATACCGAGTCGATCACCGCCAACCGCCGGTCTGACGCCGTGACGCCCGGGTTGTATGTCCGGTATGGGGATCTGTGGCCTGTGACCGGCTGCACCCGTGCGGTGGAATGGGTGCCGGCCCGGGGTCGTTACATACCCTGACGGTCGCAGCACCACGGCCCGCCGCCCCGACCCAACGGGTTGGAATGCCAGGCCAAGCCCGGTCGTTACAGATCCCCGAACGACCGCACCAGCACCCCGCTCGACAGGGTGCCGACGGACGGGCCAACCCGGAATGACCCCGGCCCGGCGGTCGTTACACATGGACCCGGCGCCACGAGCCCCCCGCCTGTAGGCCGCCGAAAGACTTTGTTGATAGCGCCGGACGAGGTGCTCGCACCTGTATGCCGACCCCCATCGGCTGGGTGTCTACCCCCGTGAAGGAGCTACCCCCATGAACACGATCATGCGTAAGAGCGTGCTGTCTGTTGCTGGTCTGGCCTTCGCCGGTGGCATCTTCGCCGGCCCGATCGCCCACGTCGCCAACCCCGTCGACGGCAAGCCCGTCGCCGTTGCGGTGCAGGCCGACAAGCCTGATGCGAGCAAGCTGATCCCGCACGGTGTGCAGGGCGAGCAGTCGCGCATCGATTTGAACGACGAGCAGACCGCCAACGCCAAGGCGATCATCGCCGCGACGAAGAAGGCTGGTCTGCCGGAGCGGGCCGCGGTCATCTCGATCGCGACGAGCCTGCAGGAGTCGAAGCTGGAGAACCTCGGCCACCTCGGCGACATGAACGACCACGACTCGCTGGGCCTGTTCCAGCAGCGGCCGAGTTCGGGTTGGGGTACGCCGGAGCAGATCACCGATCCTGAGTACTCGACCACCGCGTTCCTCAAGGGCCTGAAGCAGGTTGACGGCTGGCAGGACATGCCGCTGACCGACGCCGCGCAGACCGTGCAGGTGTCGGCCTACCCGGACGCCTACGCCCAGTGGGAGCAGCAGGCCGCCGACTTCGTCGGCCAGCACTGGAACAGCTGACCCACCGCACAACCCCGTGACACCGACCTGGCCGGCACCCCGAATCTGGGGTGCCGGCCAGCGGCATGTTCACGCCCGACGCGTCGTCGCTGGCGGCGTACCCCTGGGGTTGTCAGTTCTTGGTGTGGTTGCGAGTGCGCAGGATGTCGATCAGCGCGGCGATCAGCGCGAGCCCGATGATCCCGGTGGCCAGCATGAGTGACTGTTCGAAGGCCATGGTCCAGTTGCCTCGGCTGTCGGCCAGCTCGGAGAAGAACATCGAGCCGACGGCGGCGATGCCGGCCGCGGCGCCGATCCGCTGACCGGTCTGGAGCATGCCGGCGCCGCTGCCCGCCTGGTGTACCGGCACCTGGGCGAGGGTGAGCGTCTGGTTGGGGGCGATCACCAGCCCGCTGCCGAGGCCGGCGACGAGCAGTGGACCGGCGGTGACCCACGGCGCTGGGGCGTCCGGCGCGAGGCGCAGCGCGACCACCGTTCCCGCCAACCCGATCACCACGGCGAGCAGCCCAATGGCGACCAGCGGCCGGCCGAAGCGGTTGACGATCCGTCCGCCCAGCACGGAGGCCGCGGCTGAGCCCAGGGCGAACGGCGTGATGGCCAGGCCGGCGACGAGCGCGCTGTAGCCGAGGCCGTTCTGCAGGAACAGGGTGAAGATGAAGAATATCGCGGTGAAGCCACCGAAGTAGACCAGCGCGATGAGCGACCCCAGGGTGTACGACTGGAAGGTGAACAGCCGCAGGTCGAACAGCGGTTCGCGGTGCCGCGCGTACCACCGCTCCCAGAGCCCGAAGGCGACCAGCACCGCGAGACCGGCCGGAATGAGTGCCCACTTCCACGGGGTCCGCCACTGCTGCTCCTGGACCAGTGGCAGCAGGATCAGCACCACGCCCACGCCGAGCAGCAGCACGCCGATTGGGTCGAGCCGGCGCCGGTTCGGTTGACCTTCGGGGCGGCCGGGCAGCAGTCGCCAGCCGAGGATCGCCGCGACGATGCCGACCGGCACGTTGACGAAGAAGACCCACCGCCACCCGTGTTCCTCGCCGCCGATGGCGATGAGCAGTCCGCCGATCAGCGGGCCGACGGCGGTGGAGATACCGATCGTGGCACCGAGCAGCCCGAACGGGCGGGCCCGTTCCGGCCCCCGGAACAGCTGCTGGATGAGCCCGATCACCTGGGGGTTCACCACGCCGGCGGCGGCGCCCTGGAGTAGTCGGGCGAGGACCAGCCACGTCGGGGAGGTGGCCAGGCCGGCGAGCGTGCTGGTGACGGTGAACAGCGCGATGCCGAAGACGAACGCGTTGCGCCGGCCACGGGCGTCACCGAAGCGGCCGGCCGGCACCAGCGCCAGCCCGAAGGTGAGCGCGTATCCCGACAGGACCCACTGCAGGTCGCTCGGGGAGGCGTGCAGCGCACGGTCGATGGACGGCACCGCGACGTTGACGATGCTCACGTCGAGCAGCGTCATGAATGCGGCGACCAGCCCGACGCCGACGGCCTGCCAGCGTCGCCGGTTCTCCGCCGCGTCGATGGGCTGCGGCGTCTGGGCCGCACTCATCGGGCCCCCCGTTGACCGTCGATCACGCATTGCTGACCGCTACCCGGGTCGGCCGGGGACGAATCGTCGCGGGTGGTTCCTCGGGTCACGCCATCTGGCGGGCGCAGAACCGTGGACCGAAGTCGAGGCCCGCCATCGGCGAATCCTCGCGGTGCAGCAGGCCCTTCTCGGTGAGCAGATGCAGCGGGGTCTGCAGCTGCTCATCGGTCAGCCCGGACTCCTCGGCGATCAGGTCCGGGTACGGTACCTGCCCGCGCGCCTCAAGGGCGGTGACCGCCTGGTACACCCGTTGCTCGATCTCCGACAGTTGCACCTGCGGCATGATCTCCTCCTTCGCTCGTCCGCCTCTGCGCAGACGGTTGCGCCGCGTCGGATACCCCCTGCGTGACCGAAGATGCCCACCCGATCGGGCGGTCGGCGCGGTCCGCGAACGGTGCCGTGGCGGGGCCAGCGGGCGGGGGTGCCATAGGCTGCATCCGTGATCGTCTGGGATCTCGTCGTCGTCGGCGCCGGCCCCGCCGGGCTCTCCGCGGCACACACCGCCGCCCGCGCCGGCGTCCGCACCCTGGTTGTCGAGCGGGCCGCGCACCCGCGGTACAAGACCTGCGGCGGTGGCCTGATCGGCACCTCGCTGGCAGCCATGCAGGACCGGATCGAGGTGCCCGCGCACGACCGAGTGGACCGGGTGACGTTCACCCGCGACGGCCGCCGGGAGTTCACCCGCCGCAACGACAGCCCGGTGGTGACGATGGTGCGCCGCGAGGAGTTCGACGACCGGCTCCGCGCGGCGGCGGTCGCCGCAGGCGCGCAGATGCGTGAGCGGGTCGCGGTCCGCGCCATCGAACAGAACCCCGAGGGGGTACGCCTGCGGCTGGCCGACGGTACGACGCTCGCTGCCCGCGCGGTGATCGGCGCGGACGGCTCCTCGGGCGTGACCTCCCGGCACGTGGGGGTCCAGTACCAGCAGGTGGACCTGGGGCTGGAACTGGAGGTCCCGGTGCCGCCGGCCGAGCAGGAGCGCTGGCGGGGGCGACTGCTGCTGGACTGGGGTGCGATGCCGGGCTCGTACGCGTGGGTCTTTCCCAAGGGCGACCGGTTGACCGTCGGCGTTATCGCTGCCCGGGGCGCGGGGGAGGGGACCCGGGACTACCTGCGGCGGTTCGTCGACCGGTTGGGCCTGACCGACCTGCCGGCGGAGCACGACTCCGGTCACCTGACCCGCTGCCGCAGCGAGGATTCGCCGTTGCGGCACGGCCGGGTGCTGGTCGTGGGGGACGCGGCCGGGCTGCTGGAGCCGTGGAGCCGAGAGGGCATCAGCTACGCGCTGCGCTCCGGCGAGCTGGCCGGCGCGGCGGTCGCCGACGGTGACCTGGCCGGGTACGAGCGGGCGGTGGCCGAGCGTCTGGTGCCGTCGATGCGGGCGGGGTACCGGCTGCTCGACCTGTTCACCCGCCGCCCGGAGATGTTCCACGCCCTGTTGGCGACCCCGCCAGGGTGGCGGATGTTCGTCCAGTTCTGTCAGGGCCGAGCGAGCTTCGACGAGATGCTCGGACGTCGGCCGATCCGGGCGGCGCTCGCGGTGCTGGATCGGCTGCCCGGCCCTCGCCGGCAGCGCGCTCCGGCCAGCCCGTGACCTGCCAGCGCTGACCTGCCGACCTGCGCTGACCTGCCGACCTGCCCGCCCTTGTCATTAATCCAGGATCCTAGGATGCCCTACGCGGTGTGACCGTCCGTACCCGAATGGCGCACAGATCGCGCCGACCGGACTGCTGGTGGAAAGCGCTCCGAACGCTGGACAATGACGGGGGAGCAGAGGGGGTGCTGATGGCCGAGCAGCCGTTCACCGATGACGAGTACGCGTTCCTGCGCCACGTACGGTTCGGGGAGCTCCCGCCGGCCGTCCGCCCCGACCAGCGGGTGGAGCTGACCGAGAGCGATTCGCGGAGTGACCAGCCCGATCCGTTCGACGACATGGTCCACTGGAACCTGCGCCACGCCGGCTGAGAACGCGAAACGGGCCGCGAGTGTCACCACCCGCGGCCCGCTGCCATCAGTACCGGTCCGCGGACCGGTACTGCTCGATCAGAAGACCGGCACGCCCTCGCGTACCAGCCGCCAGTTGGGCTGGAAGAAGTCGGCCGGGTTGATCGTCCCCCTGGCCTGCGCCCAGTCGATGAGCAGCTGGCGGATCTCCTGCTGCGCGTTGTAGACCTGGGTCTTCACGATGCCGGGGAAGTTGCCGCCGCCGCTGCGCCGGTAGTTGTTCACCGCCACCACGAACTGCGCGTTGTCCGCGACCGGGGTGTCGGTGCCGGGCAGCACCAGTCGGGTGATCCGCTGGCCCACCGGCCTGGAGATGTCGATGTCGTAGTCCAGGCCGGAGATCACGTCGTAGTTGTAGTCCGGCACCGTCGAGTCGCTGATCTGCTCGAGGTCGACCGGTGCACCCGGCGCGAGGGTGCGGAAGTACTTCGCCGAATACTCCAGGTACGCGCGCACCTCGGCGCCGCTGAGCACGACCGCCTCGAGGGTGTTGTCGAAGACGTACAACCCGGCGACGTCGCGGATTTTCACGTCACCGGCAGGGAAGACCGCCGTGCGGCTGAACGGCGAGGCCTGCGACAGCACCGGGAGGCTGGCGTACGGCGTGCCCGCCAGCGCGGTGGTGACCGTCTCGGCCTGAACGTGGTTGATGAAGTCCAGGATCGGGGTGTCCTTGTACCGCGACTCCACCGTGGACATCCCGACCGTGGCCTGTGCCACGACCTGGTTGACGTACGCCACCGTCTTCTGGTGCTGGCCCCGCACGGCGGCGAGCACCTTCGGGTCCTCCACCACCGTGTTGGTGTTCAGCATGGTGGCGGCCTTCTTGGTGATCGTCCACCGGCCGCGCTCACGCGCGAGGGTGAAGTCCATCCGCGTGAGCCGCTGGCCCCACTTTGACGGCTCGGAGAGCAGCACCTGCGCGCCGGTCCGCTCGTTGGTGACGAACTTCTCCACGACCTCGTTGTGGGCGTGACCGAAGAGGATCGCGTCGATCCCCGGCACCTGCTGGGCGATCAGCGCGGTGGGGTTCTCGTTGGGCAGCTCCGGGCCGTAGCTGGAGGTGCCGCTGTCGCCGCCATGCGCGGAGATCAGCACGATGTCCGCGCCCCGGGCCCGCATGATCGGTACGTACTTCGCCGCGGTGGCGATCATGTCGTCGAACCGCAGCCTGCCCTCGACGTTGCCCTTGTCCCAGATGGCGCTGCCAGGGTTGGTCAGCCCCAGGATGCCGACCCGGAGCGTCGGCGCGGCGAAACCGAGGGAGACCTTCTTGATGACGTACGGCAGGAAGGCCGGCTTGCCGGTCTTCGCGTTGACCGCGTTGGCGGCGAGCGCCGGGAAGCCGAGCTGGCGGATCCACAGGGCCAGCAGCGGCAGGCCGTAGTTGAACTCGTGGTTGCCCAGCGTCACCGCGTCGTAGTCGATGATGTTCATCGCCCGGGCCATCGGGTGCTTCTCCCCGGTGGTCGTGATCGGCTCCTGCTTGGCGTAGTACGTGGCCAGCGGCGTGCCCTGGATGGTGTCGCCGGCGTCCAGCACCAGCGTCGCCTTGCCGCGCCGCTCCCGACGGATCTGATTGATGAGGGTGGCCAGCTTCGCCACGCCGATGTCGTTCTGCCGGCTGTCGTCGTACTCGGCGTCGCGGTAGTAGTCCCAGTTGTAGACGTTGCCGTGGGTGTCCGACGTGCCCAGGAGGGTGAGGTCCCAGGTACGTGACCGGGCCGGGCCGGCCGCCTGCGCAGGCGCGGCGGCGATCAGCGGGGCGGTCGCCGCCGCGGCCGCGGCGACGAGCACCTGGCGACGCGACGGGCCGGAGGGAGAGGTCATGACATGCCTTTCCATGGGGGTGGACGCGCCTCGTGGGCGCCTCGCGCACCATAACCAGCAGCCGTCACTCCCGCCACGCCAGCCCCGCCGGTTTCCACCCGTCTCCGCAGCCATGGTGGGTAGGCGGGCCGAATCCCGGCCACGGTCGGCCCGGTGACCCGGTCAGCGTGGCCAGGTGGCGAGGCGCTGCCGGACCCGGGCGACGTCGGTGGGGCCCAGGCCGTAGCGCCCGAAACGCGCGTCGGGCAGCCGGTCCAGGTAACGTCCTGCGGCCCGCACGTCCGCCGGATCCAACGCGGGGTCGACCTGCCGGGCCAACTCCAGCAGCTCGGTGACGTCGTAGTGCTCCAGGGCCGCCGCCACGTCGATGAAGTCACGAACCTCCCGCCGGTTGACCAACGCCGCGATCTTGTTGGCCACCAGGTCGCGGACGTCCATCACCGGGCCGAGGTCCATCACCACCGGGCTCTGCTGCCGGTCGAGCCGGGCAAGGCTGAGCCGGATCTGCCGCCCGTCCCGGCTCACCACGAAGTCCTTCATGTCCCGGTCGTACCCGTCGAACAGTTCACCCAGATCACTGTCCGGGTCGGCGTCAATGACGATGAACCCGGCTCGCTCCAGCGCCACGCGTACCCCCGCAGAGGCCGCCGCCGCGGCGCCCTCCACGTCGGCGAAGAGGTCCACGTCCTCGGTGGGACGGGCGACCAGGCCGTGCGCGGCCCAGGCCACGCCGCCGCCCAGCACGAATCGGTACGGCCCGGCCGCGGCCAGCGCCACCCGGGCCACCTCCCGGTAGAACTCGTGCAGGTGCGGGGAGATCACGCCGCCCGCAGGCCGCGGTGCCGGCTCTCCCACGCCTGGCGTACGCCCCGGGGCAGGTTGAGTAGCCGCCACACCCGCCGCAGCGTCCGCCCATTGATCAGGACGCGTAGGTCTTCGGCGCGGGTGGTCTCCCGCAGCACGTTCTCGTACATCCAGAGAAGCTGGTCGGGGTCGCCGAGGTCGAAGGTGCGCTCGGCGTTCCACATCAGCCGTACCGGCAGCTCCACCACGCCCCGGGTGGGGCCGTGCAGCTCAGCGAGCGTCCGCGCCACCACGGCAGGGCGACCCGGGCGGGCCAGGAAGGCCACGCCGGTCGCGGTGGGGGAGACGGCCTGCATGGTGTCAGGGTAACGCCCGCTGATGCTGGTGTCGCTCACGCCGTTCCCGCCTTCGTCTTTGTTGACGCTGTTGAATGCGGTGTGGCGCGGTTCAGGCGGGCGTCCGGTCGTTGGCCCGCCGTGCCGGTTTCGTGGGTGGGGGGTCCCTTCCGTGTATGTCCCGGTCGCCGGCCGGCCGCGGTCCCAGCGCGAGCCGTCGTCTCCCGGTCGGTCGCTGTTGTTGGCGTGATACCTGTGAGGCATACATATGCCTGTGAGGTATCACCGGTGTTGTCGACCTGGGGCCGGGATCGCGTGGTTCGGGGCGATCGACCCGGTGTCGGCGATGTCGCGGGATCCCGCCGCGCGGTGATGCCCCGACGTCGGTGATCTGGAGTCGATCATCGCCAGGCACCCATCTCGGGTGGTGGTTCTCCGTGCGTCCTGATGGCCACGATCCCCCTGTGGCGCTCGGTGTCCGCTTACCCGGTATTCGGTCCTCGCCGTGCGGCACCTCTTGGGCATCTGGCGCGCCCTCGCACCACTGGTGCGGCGTGGGGGTGATCGACTCGGTGTCGGCGATGTCGCGGTATCCCGGCGCGGGGATGCTCCCATGTCGGCGATCTGGAGTTGACCATCGCCCGCCGGCCCGGTCTGGCGCCGGGACGGTGGTCGAGCGCGCGTCGAATGTCCGGCTGACGGCGGGAGCGGGTGGCCGATCGCGTCGAATGTCGGGCTGACGGCGGGAGCGGTTGTCGAGCGCGTCGATTGTCCGGTTGACGCCGGGAGCGGTGGGCGATCCGGGTGCCGAATGTCCGTTATCGGGGGTCTCTGGGGTGTGACTGGCTGCACCCGTCGGCCGGAATGGGGGCCGGCCCGGGGTCGTTACATACCCTGACGATCGCAGCACCACCGGCCTGCCGCCCCACCCCCGGGGTTGGAATGCCGGGCCAAGCTCGGTCGTTACAGATCCCCGAACGACCGCACCAGGGCACCGCTCCACAGGGTGCCGACGGATGGGCCAGGCCGGAATGACCTCGGCCCGCCGGTCGTTACAGACCCCCGAACGACCGCATCCGGCACCCGCTCCACTGGGTGCTGGCGGATGGGCCAGGCCGGAATGACCCCGGCCCGCCGGTCGTTACACATGGACCCGGCGCCACGAGGCCCCCGCCCGTAGGCCGCCGAAAAGACTTTCCCCTTGTTGTTGTTAGCGCCGGACGAGGTGCTCGCACCCGGTAACGCCGATCCCCCGGTCGGTTGGGTGTTTACCCCCGTGAAGGAGCTACCCCCATGAACACGATCATGCGTAAGAGCGTGCTGTCTGTTGCTGGTCTGGCCTTCGCCGGTGGTGTGTTCGCCGGTCCGATCGCCGCCCACGCCGCCACCCCCGTCGACACCAAGCCCGTCGCCGCCGCGGTGCAGTCGGTCTCGCCTCAGGGTGAGCAGTCCCGCATCGACTTGAACGGTGAGCAGACCGCCAACGTGAAGGCGATCATCGCCGCGACGAAGAAGGCCGGTCTGCCGGAGCGCGCGGCGGTCATCTCGATCGCGACGAGCCTGCAGGAGTCGAAGCTGGAGAACCTCGGCCACCTCGGCGACATGAACGACCACGACTCGCTGGGCCTGTTCCAGCAGCGGCCGAGCTCGGGTTGGGGTACGCCGGAGCAGATCACCGACCCTGAGTACTCGACCACCGCGTTCCTCAAGGGTTTGAAGCAGGTCGACGGGTGGCAGGACATGCCGCTGACCGACGCCGCGCAGACCGTGCAGGTGTCGGCCTACCCGGACGCCTACGCCCAGTGGGAGAAGCAGGCCACCGACCTGGTCGGCCAGCACTGGAACAACTGACCCACCGCACCACAGCACCACCGCACGAACCGACCGCTGGCCGGCACCCCCACCCCGGGGTGCCGGCCACCGGCATCTCCACGCCACGACGAATCTTGGACAGTTTCCGTTACCCGCTAACGGAAACTGTCCAAGATCTCGGCCCGGCGGTCGGGTGTCGCCCGGGGGAACAACGCCGGCCGCGGCCTGGTTGTGGTCAGTGTCGGTGTGACTCAGTGTCCCCGGGCCTCACCTATATTGCCTTCGCGGAACACCGTTCGGCTGGAGCCGCGTCGTGCCACTCGCCGAGAGGCGACCTGCACACCGACACCAACGCCGCCCCCGGCCCACCAGCCAGGGGCGGCGCTGTCTGTTCAGCCGTTGATCCCTCGGTTCGCGAACATGTCTCTGTTGACCTATGTTCATGAGGTCGCTCGCGTGGGAGGGGGTGTCGGGGATGGGTTTGCGGACCTTCATCGAGGGTTGGCCGGTCTACCGGCAGCTCACCGGCACCGACCCGTTGGGCCGGGGCGCTGCGGCGCAGTCCGCCCGCTCGGCGGAGTTGACTGCCCGCACCGAGGATGCCGACAGCGTGGCCCGCTCGGTCTGCCCGTACTGCGCGGTGGGCTGCGGTCAGCGGGTGTTCGTCAAGGACGGGCAGGTCAGTCAGATCGAGGGCGACCCGGACAGTCCGATCTCGCGGGGTCGGCTCTGTCCGAAGGGTTCGGCCAGCAAGAGCTTGGTGACCAGCCCGTTGCGGCAGACGACGATCCGCTACCGCCGGCCGTACTCGACGCAGTGGGAGGATCTGGAGCTCGACACCGCGCTCGACATGATTGCCGACCGGATCCTCGCCGCCCGCGAGCAGACCTGGGAGGACGTCGACGCGCAGGGTCGGCCGCTGAACCGGACGTTGGGTATTTCCAGTCTGGGTGGGGCGACGCTGGACAACGAGGAGAACTACCTCATCAAGAAGTTGTTCACCGCGATGGGGGCGCTCCAGATTGAGAACCAGGCCCGTATTTGACACTCCGCCACTGTCCCCGGTCTGGGGGCCAGCTTCGGTCGTGGCGGTGCGACGGATTTCCAGCAGGACATCGCCAACGCTGACGTGATAGTCATTCAGGGTTCGAACATGGCTGAGGCGCACCCGGTGGGCTTCCAGTGGGTGATGGAGGCCAAGCGCCGGGGTGCGAAGGTGTTCCATGTCGATCCTCGGTTCACCCGGACCAGCGCGGTCGCCGACAGCTACCTGCCGATCCGGGCGGGCACGGATATCGCCCTGCTGGGTGGGGTGGTGCGCTACATCCTGGACAACGAACTCGACTTCCGCGAGTACGTGCTCTCGTACACGAACGCGGCGACGATCGTCAGCGAGCAGTTCACCGACACCGAGGACGGCGACGGGTTCTTTTCCGGCTTCGACCCCGAGACCGGCACCTACGTGCAGGACAGTTGGCAGTACGAGGGGCACGAGGGCTCCTCCGGCAGCGGGCACACCGCCCAGGAGCGGGATAGCGCCTCGGGGCTGGCGCACGAGTCGCACGGCGCACCGGTTGGCGGCCAGACCCTGCGGGACGAGACGTTGCAGCATCCGCGTTGCGTGTACCAGATTCTGAAGCGGCACTTCGCCCGGTACACCCCGGAGATGGTGGAACGGGTCTGCGGCATTCCGCAGGAGAAGTTCCTGGAGTTGGCGCAGGCCTGGACGCAGAATTCCGGCCGGGAACGTACCGGGATGCTGATCTATTCGGTGGGGTGGACGCAGCACAGCGTGGGTGTGCAGTACATCCGCACCGGCGCGATCATCCAACTGCTGCTCGGCAACATGGGCCGCCCCGGTGGCGGGGTCATGGCCCTGCGGGGGCACGCCAGCATCCAGGGCTCCACCGACATCCCGACGCTGTTCAACCTGCTGCCCGGCTACCTACCGATGCCGCACCACGCCGACCACCCGACGTTCGACAAGTGGGTCGACAGCATCCGCCATCCCGGCCAGAAGGGCTTCTGGGGTAACGCCGGGTCGTTCGCCGCCAGCCTGCTCAAGGCGTACTGGGGCGATGCGGCGACGCCAGAGAATGACTACTGCTACGGCTATCTGCCCCGGTTGACCGGCGACCACGGGACGTACCAGCAGGTGCTGAACATGATCGACGGCAAGATCAAGGGGTACTTCCTGCTCGGGCAAAACCCGGCCGTCGGTTCCGCGCATGGCCGCGCCCAGCGCCTCGGCATGGCCAACCTCGACTGGCTCGTGGTTCGCGACCTGTTCATGATTGAAAGCGCCACGTTCTGGCAGAACGGCCCCGAGGTGGCCACCGGCGAGATCGTCCCTGAGGAGTGCCGTACGGAGGTGTTCTTCCTGCCCGCCGCCTCGCACGTGGAGAAGGAGGGCACGTTCACCCAGACCCAACGGCTGCTGCAATGGCGCGAGAAGGCCGTCGAACCCCCGGGCGACGCCCGCTCCGAGTTGTGGTTCTTCTACCACCTCGGCCGCAAGCTGCGGGAGAAGCTGGCCGGCTCGGACCTGCCCCGCGACCGGGCGCTGCTCGACCTCACCTGGGACTACCCCACGCACGGCCCGCACGCCGAGCCGCACGCCGAGGCCGTGCTGCGGGAAATCAACGGGTACGACGTGGCGACCGGCCGTCCGCTGTCCAGTTTCGGCGACGCTCGCGCGGACGGCTCCACCGCGATCGGCTGCTGGATCTACACCGGGGTGTACGCCGACGGCGTGAACCAGGCCGCCCGACGCAAGCCAGGCGCGGAGCAGGACTGGGTTGCTGCGGAGTGGGGTTGGGCCTGGCCGGCGAACCGGCGGATCCTCTACAACCGTGCCTCCGCCGACCCGGACGGCAAACCGTGGAGTGAGCGCAAGAAGTACGTCTGGTGGGACCCGGAGAAGGCCGAGTGGACCGGCTACGACGTGCCGGACTTCGAGAAGACCAAACCACCGTCCTACCGGCCACCGCCCGGCGCGTCCGGCACCGAGGGCATCGCCGGCGACGACCCGTTCATCATGCAGGGCGACGGTAAGGGCTGGCTGTACGCGCCCAGCGGAGTCCTGGACGGGCCGATGCCCACCCATTACGAGCCGGTCGAGTCACCGGTGCGTAACCCGCTCTACCTCCAGCAGGCCAACCCGACCCGCAAGATGTACGCGCATCCGATCAATTCGGTGAACCCGAGCCCGCCGGAGGCGCACAGCCAGGTGTTCCCGTACGTGTTCACGGTCAGCCGGCTCACCGAACACCACACCGCCGGCGCGATGAGCCGCACGGTCCGCCCGCTGGCCGAGCTGCAACCGGAGATGTTCGTCGAGGTCTCCCCGCAGTTGGCCGCCGAGGCCAATCTGGCGCATCTCGGCTGGGCACATCTGGTCAGCGCCCGCGCGGTGATCGAGGCGAAGGTGCTGGTGACCGATCGGCTCACCCCGCTACGGGTGGACGGCCGGATCATCCATCAGGTCTGGTTGCCGTACCACTTCGGCTTCGAGGGTCTGGTGACCGGCGACTCGGCCAACGACCTGTTCGGCATCAGCCTCGACCCGAACGTCCTGATCCAGGAGAGCAAGGTCGGGACCTGCGACGTCCGGCCCGGCCGCCGTCCCACCGGGCCAGCGCTCCTCGACCTGGTGGCCGACTATCAGCGGCGGGCCGGAATCGCCCCGGGTCGACATGCCCCGGCGGTCACCACCGACAGCGACGGGGAGGAGCACGGTGATTCCTGACCCGAACAGCCTGTACGGGCCGCTGGACCCGGCACCGGATGCCGGTTGGTCGTCGGCGCCGCCCCGGATGGGGTTCTTCACCGACACCAGCGTCTGCATCGGCTGCAAGGCGTGCGAGGTGGCCTGCAAGGAGTGGAACGGGGTGCCTGGCTCCGGCCTGGACCTGCTCGGCATGTCGTACGACAACACCGGGGCGCTGACCGCGAACTCGTGGCGGCACGTCGCGTTCATCGAACAGGCCCGCCCGGCCGGGCATCGCGCCCCGCCGTCCGCCCCGCCGTCCGCCCCGCCGTCCGCCTCGCCGTCCGCCGGGACGCCGGTCAGCGTCCCGGCCAGCGCGGCGTCGGCGGCCGTCGCGGGCGGCACCACCGATCTGGCCGGCACGGACCCGGGAGTGCCGCCCGAGTCACCGTCGGCCGCCGCCCGGATGGCCGCCGGCGGGCCGACCGACGTGCTCGGCGACCCGGTAGGCCCCGGGCCGGTCGTCGGTGGCGCTGGGCCGGTCGTCGGTGGCGCTGCCCCGGAGTTCCTCGGGATGCCGGGTGCGCAGCCGCCGGGTCGGGGCACGGGTGTGCAGGAGCGTACGGATTTTCGCTGGTTGATGATGTCGGACGTGTGTAAGCACTGCACGCACGCGGCGTGTCTGGATGTGTGTCCGACGGGTTCGTTGTTCCGGACGGAGTTCGGGACGGTGGTGGTGCAGGAGGACATCTGTAACGGCTGTGGTTACTGCATCTCGGCGTGCCCTTACGGTGTGATTGATCAGCGTAAGGATGATGGTCGGGCGTGGAAGTGCACGTTGTGCTATGACCGGCTGGGTGCGGGGATGACTCCGGCGTGTGCGCAGGCGTGTCCGACGGAGTCGATCCAGTACGGGGCGTTGGATGAGTTGCGGGAGCGGGCTGCCGCGCGGGTCGAGGCGTTGCACGAGCGGGGAGTGTCCGAGGCGCGGTTGTACGGGCATGATCCGAACGATGGTGTTGGTGGTGACGGGGCGTTCTTCCTGTTGCTGGATGAGCCCGAGGTGTATGGGCTGCCGCCGGATCCGGTGGTGACCACCCGGGACCTGCCGGCCATGTGGAAGCGCGCCGGCCTGGCGGCGCTTGCCATGGCGGCGGCAACCGTCGCCGCGTTCGTCGGAGGTTCCTCGTGAGTCCAGACCGTCCCCCGGTTGGTGACCTGTTCCGTCGCTTCCGCGACCGCCTCGCCGCCGAGGGCGCCGAAGGCCCCGACCGGCTCGGCCGCCCCACCCGGCCGGAGACGAACGGCCACGGCGCAACGCCGAGCGACAGGCCAGCGGCAACCGCGAGCGACAGCACAGCGGCAACCGTGAGCCGTGGAACGGCCGGCGCCGAGGCCCCGGCCGACCTGACCCCGCGGCCGCCGCGGACCGCCGAACCCGCCGGCCGGCGGACTGGCCGGCGGGGCGGTCGTCGCGGCGGCGAGGAACTGCGGGTGCCAGAGGCCGAGTTCACCTCGTACTACGGCCGGCCCGTCCTGAAGCCGCCGGTCTGGAAATGGGACATCGCGGCGTACCTGTTCACCGGCGGGCTGGCCGCCGGCTCGTCGCTGCTCGCCGCGGGCGGGCAGCTCACCGGCCGACCGGCACTGCGCCGGGCCGGTCGGGTCACCGCGCTGGCCGCCGTCAGCGCCAGCGCCGTCTTCCTGGTCAAGGACCTGGGCAGGCCGGCGCGGTTCCACCACATGCTCAGGGTGGCCAAGCTGACCTCACCGATGTCGGTGGGCACCTGGATCCTCACCGCCTTCGGGCCGGCCGCCGGGGTCGCCGCGATCGCCGAGGCCGCCGACTGGCTGCCCCGGCACGGGCTGCTCGGGCTGGCCCGTCGAGCGCTGCCGCCGGTCGGGCACGCTGCCGGGCTGCTCGCCGCCGGCACCGCGCCCGCGCTGGCCACGTACACCGGGGTGCTGCTCGCCGACACGGCGGTGCCGTCCTGGCACGAGGCGTACCCGGAGCTGCCGGTCATCTTCGCGGGCAGCGCGTTGGCCAGCGGCGCCGGCGTGGGTCTGCTCGCCGCGCCGCCGGCCCAGGCCGGGCCGGCCCGCCGGATGGCAGTGGCCGGCGCGGCCCTGGAACTGTTCGGCGCGCACCGGGTGGAGACCCGCCTCGGCCTGCTCAGCGAGCCCTACCGGTTGGGCCTGCCCGGTCGGCTGCTGCGCACCGGTCGGCTGTTGACCTCGGTCGGGGTGGCCGGCGCGCTGCTCGGCCGGCGCAGTCGGGTGGTTGGCGTGCTGTCCGGCACCGCGCTGCTGGCCGCGTCGGTCGCCACCCGGTTCGGCATCTTCCACGGCGGCGTCGCCTCCGCCCGCGATCCGCGGTATACCGTGGTGCCGCAACGCGAGCGGGTCAATGCTCGCCGGAATGGCATGGATCTTCCACCTGGCCCGGCGGCCCCGCCTGTGTTGTGATCGAATGTCCGGTGGAGGCGTTCAGGCGGCTGGTGCCCCTCCCGGTCTTCAAAACCGGAGTGGTCCGGGACCCGGGCCAGGCGGGTTCGATTCCCGTCCGTCTCCGCCAACGCGCGGCAGGAGTTGACGTGATGGGCGAGGGGCCGGTGGACCCGCGACGCCGGGTGCCCCGCACCGACACGCTCCTCGCCGACCCGCGGCTGACCGCGGCCATCGCGAGCCTCGGGCGGGACCGCGTCAAGTCGGTCGTCGCCCAGACGCAGGAGCGGGCCCGTCGCGGCGAGATCGGCCCCGACGAGGTCCGTGACGCCGCCGTCGCCGCGCTGCCCGCACCCGGCCCCCGCGCGGTGCTCAACGCCACCGGCGTCGTGCTGCACACCAACCTGGGTCGAGCGCCGCTGTCGCCCACCGCTGTCGCCGCGGTCGTGGCCGCCGCCGGGCACACCGATGTGGAGCTGGACCTGACCACCGGGCGGCGGGCCCGCCGCGGCCGCGACGCGATCGACGCGCTGGCCGCCGCCGTGCCCGACGCGGGCGCCGTGCACGTGGTCAACAACGGCGCCGCCGCGCTGGTGCTGGCCGCCACCGCGTTGGCCGCCGGCCGGGAGATCGTGGTCAGCCGGGGCGAGCTGGTCGAGATCGGCGACGGCTTCCGCCTGCCCGACCTGCTGGAGAGCACCGGCGCCCGGCTGCGGGAGGTGGGCACCACCAACCGCACGACGCTCGCCGACTACGCCGCCGCAGTCGGCCCGAACACCGGCTTCGTGCTCAAGGTGCACCCGTCGAACTTCCAGGTCACCGGCTTCACCTCGGCCACACCGGTCCGGCAGTTGGCCACCATCGGCGTGCCGGTGGTCGCCGACATCGGCTCCGGCCTGCTCACCCCGGATCCGCTGCTGCCCGACGAACCGGACGCGGCGAGCAGCCTGCGCGCCGGCGCCGCGCTGGTCACCGCCAGCGGCGACAAGCTCCTCGGCGGCCCGCAGGCGGGGCTGCTGCTCGGCGACGCCGAGCTGGTCGACCGGCTGCGCCGCCATCCGCTGGCCCGGGCGTTGCGCGTGGACAAACTCACCCTGGCTGCGCTGGCCGCCACCCTGCACCGCCCGGACACCCCGACCCGGACCGCGCTGCACGCCGACCCGGGCGTCCTGCGCCGGCGGGTGGAGCGGCTGCGCGACCTGCTCGGCGCGGACGGTCGCAAGGCGGAGGTCGTGCCGGCGGTCGCCGTGGTCGGCGGCGGCGGAGCCCCCGGCGTGGAGCTGGATTCCTGGGCGCTGAGCCTGCCCGAGCGGTACGCCATGCCACTGCGCACCGGCGCCCAGCCGGTGCTCGGCCGGGTGGTGCGGGGCCGGCTCCTGCTCGACCTGCGCTGCGTGCCCCCCGACGCCGACGAGGCGGTCCGGGCGGCCGTGCTGCGCGTACCCGGAGACGACTGACCGTGTTCGTCGTCGCCACCGCCGGGCACGTCGACCACGGCAAGTCGACCCTGGTCCGGGCGCTGACCGGGATGGAGCCCGACCGGTGGGCCGAGGAACGCCGCCGGGGGATGACCATCGACCTGGGCTTCGCCTGGACGACGCTGCCATCGGGCGGCACGGTCGCCTTCGTCGACGTACCCGGGCACGAACGTTTCGTGCCGAACATGCTCGCCGGGGTCGGGCCGGTGCCGGCGGCGCTGGTCGTGGTCGCCGCCGACGAGGGGTGGATGCCGCAGTCCGCCGAGCACGTGGCCGCGCTGGATGCGCTCGGCGTCGGGTACGGCCTGCTCGCGGTGACCCGCGCGGACCTGGCCGACCCGGGGACGGCCATGGACCGGGCCCGGGCCGAGATCGCGGCGACCAGCCTCGGCGTGGTGGAGACGGTGGCGGTCAGCGGACTGACCGGCGACGGCCTGCCGGAGCTGCGGGCGGCCCTGGACCGGCTCGCCGCCCGGCTGCCCGCCCCCACAGTGGACGATCCGATCCGGCTCTGGGTGGATCGCAGCTTCACCGTGCGGGGCAGCGGCACCGTGGTCACCGGCACCCTCGGTGCCGGCCGGTTGCGGGTCGGTGACGAGCTGGAGCTGGCCGGTACCGACGAACCGGTCCGGGTCCGTGGCCTGCACTCACTCGGCCAGGCCCGGCCGGAGGCGGCGGCGGTGGCCCGGGTGGCCGTCAACCTGCGCGGCACGCCTCGTGACCGGCTCGGCCGCGGCGACGCGCTGCTCACCCCGGGCCGGTTCCACCACACCGACCTCGTCGACGTCCGGCTCACCGGCGACCCGGCGGCTGACCTGCCGGCCACCCTCACCCTGCACGTCGGGTCGGCGGCGGTGCCGGTACGGGTCCGCCCACTCGGCCCGGACACCGTCCGGCTCCGGCTGGCCCGCCCGCTGCCGTTGCTGGTCGGCGATCGGGCGCTGCTGCGCGACCCGGGCCGGCACCACGTGTCCGGCGGGGTGCGGGTGCTGGACGTGGCGCCACCGCCGCTGGCCCGCCGGGGCGCTGCCGCCGCCCGCGCGCAGGTCCTCGCCGACCTGGACGGCCGGCCCGACCTGGCCGGGGAGCTGCGCCGCCGTCGGCTGATCCAGGCCGGCGCGCTGATCCGGATGGGGGTGCCGGTGCAGGCCGCGCCGGTGGCCGGCGACTGGCTGGCCGATCCCGGGCACTGGCAGCGACTCGGCGACCAGGTGACCGAGGAGGTCGCGCGCTACACACGGGAGCACCCGCTGGAGCCCGGCATGCCGGTGGACGCGCTACGCCAGCGCATCGCCCTGCCCGACCGGGTGCTGGTCGAGGCGCTGGTCCGGCCGCCGCTGCGGATCCATGCCGGCCGGGTCGGAACGGCGAGCGCCGGCGCGCTGCCCGACCCGGTGGCGCTTGCCGTGCAGCGGGTCCGGGCCGAGTACGCCGACCGCCCGTTCCGCGCCCCCGAAGCGGACCGCCTCGTCGACCTGGGGCTGGGCCCCCGGGAGATCGGGGCCGCCGTACGCGCCGGTGCGTTGCTGCGGCTGGCGGACACCGTGGTCCTGCTGCCCGACGCGCTCGACGACGCGGTCCGGGTGCTGGCCGCGCTGCCCCAGCCGTTCACGCTCTCCGCGGCCCGTCAGGCGTTGGACACCACCCGCCGGGTGGCGGTGCCGCTGCTGGAACTGCTGGACCGCCGGGGCGCGACCCGTCGACTGCCCGACGACGCCCGCATCGTCGTCACCTGACGGTCGTGCCCGGCTGACCCGGCCAACCGGCCACCGCATCACCGACGGTCACCTACGGTGACGCCATGGACCCTTCGGCGGTCTGGCGGGACCGGCAGCACCGGTGGCGGATCGAGGCCTACCGGGCCCCGGACCTGCGGTTCGCCATCTACGCCACCAACGGCCCCACCGAGTCCGCCCCGCTCTGGCTGTTCGGCATGTCGGCGCTGGCGCGGTGGCTGATGACCCACGCCATCTCGCTGGACGACCTGGAGACCGACTGAGCGCCGGCCGGCTGGAAACCGCACCCAGAGCCGGTCTCGCTGCGGTTGAGTGGCCTGAGGCGGCGGACGGGGGTGCGCGGTGGGCGGTCAGCTCGGGCAGTTGGCGCTGGTGGCCGTTCTGGTGCTGGTCAACGCCGCGCTCTCCGGCAGCGAAATGGCACTGGTGACGCTGCGCGAGGGGCAGCTGCGGCGGCTGAGCCGGCGGACCAGCGCCGGCGACCGGCTGGTCCGGCTCACCCGCGACCCGAACCGCTACCTGGCCACCATCCAGCTCGGCATCACCCTGGCCGGGTTCCTCGCCTCGGCGGCGGCCGCGGTGTCGCTGGCCGAGCCGCTGGTCGCCCCGCTGGGCTTCCTCGGCGCGGCGGCCCGACCCGCCGCGGTGGTGCTGGTGACGGTGGTGCTGACCTTCGTCACGCTGGTGTTCGGCGAGCTGGCCCCGAAGCGGTTGGCCATGCAGCGCGCGGAGCGCTGGGCGCTGCTCAGCGTCGGCCCGCTGGACCTGCTGGCCCGGCTCTCCCGTCCGGCGGTCTGGCTGCTCAGCCGGGCCACCGACGCGGTGGTCCGGCTGGCCGGCGGCGACCCGCGGGCCAGCCGGCAGGAGATGACCGAGGAGGAGCTGCGGGAGATGCTGGTCAGTCAGCGTGGTCTGTCGGCCCAGCAGCGGGAGATCCTGACCGGCGCGTTCGACATCGCCGGCCGGACGCTGCGGGAGATTCTGGTGGCCCGGCGCGAGGTGACCGCGCTGCCGGCGGGTCTTGCCGCCGACGAGGGGGTACGGAAGCTGGCCGCCGCCGGCCGGTCCCGCGCTCCGGTCACCGGCCCGGGTGGCCTGGACGAGGTGATGGGCGTGGTGCACATCCGCGACCTGGTGCAGGCCGGCGTCGGCACGGTGGGGGACAGGGTCCGGCCACCGCTGCTGCTGCCGGTCACCCTGCCGGTCGCCGAGGCGCTGCGTCAGCTCCGTCAGGAGCACCAGCAGCTGGCCCTGGTGGTCGACGAGCACGGCGGTATCGACGGCATCGTCACCCTGGAGGACCTGCTGGCCGAGGTGGTCGGCGAGTTGTACGACGAGACCGACCGGGACGTACGGGGAGTGATCCGGGAGTCGGACGGGTCGCTGTTGGTGGCGGGTGACTTTCCGCTGCACGACCTGCCCGACCTCGGGGTGCGGCTGAGTTTCCCGCTGTCGAGGGAGTACACCACGGTGGCCGGGCTGGTGCTCGCCCGACTGGGTCACCTGCCGAGCGAACCGGGGGAGACGGTGCGGCTGCCCGGGTTGACCCTGGAGGTGGTGGAGGTCGCCGACCGGGCGGTCCGCCGGGTGCGGCTACGCGGATTCGTCGCCGAACGCTGAGCCGGGCCCGCCCTCCACCACACGTACGGGGGACAATACCGCCGAATTCGCCCGCAGCGGATGGGCGCCACATATGGTGCGATACGTGAAGGACCGAGGGTTGCGTACGTTCGTCACGGTGCTGGCCGGCCTCGCGGTGATCTATTTCGGTAGTACCGGCCGCAGTCCCGAGGAGGGCCGTGGCCTCTCCGGCGGGTTGGTGGTGCTGGCGTTGCTCGCCGCGCTGCTGGTGTGGCACCTGACCCGGCCGGGCGACAAGACGGTGAAGTGAGCGCCTGCCTCAGCGGGCGGCGACGCGGGTGACCTCGCCGGCGGACTCCTCGCCGAGCGCCACCCGGACCAGCGCCGAGGCGAGCCGGCCGAAGTCCGGCTCGTCGACCAGCCCGGCCAGTCGGTCGGGTGAGCCCGGCAGGCCCAGCCGCTTCGCACCGGCGAGTGCCCGGCGGTCGGCGTACGGGCGCAGGTCGGACCAGACCGTCTGTGCCTCGCGCAGGTAGATGTCCGCGCCGGTGGGCCCGATGCCGGGAAACTCGGTGAGCCGCCGACGCAGCCCGGCCGGGTCGCCCTGGGCCTCCCGGTGCAGCCGCCGCAGGTCACCGTGCCAGCGGTCCAGGCACAGCCGGGCGCCGGTGCCGAGCATGGTCGCGGTCCGCTCGTCGTAGCGGCGGTAGTGGCCCCGGCCCAGCGCGTCCACCCGCTGCTGCCAGCTGGCCGCCTCCATCGCCTGCGGCGTGCGGTAGCCCGCGGCGAACAGCTCCCGCGCGGCGTCCACCGCCACGCACGCCCGGATCCGGGTGCTCAGCAGGGTGGCCAGCACCAGCAGCTGGTACAGCGGACCGGGGCGGTCCGAAAGCCGGATGCCCGCCTGCTCCGCGTACGTGTCGTGGTGTCGGTCCAGCAGGACCCGCGCCACCGTTCGGTCGTTGCCCACGTCCGGTGGGTACCCGCCCGGCAGGCGGCTAGCCCTCCCGGCGGCGAGCGGGGCCGGAATGGCACCGGGCCGGGCGGGTATGCCTGCGGTGGAGGCGGTCGATGCCGCCTGCCGTACCCGGAGGGAGACACCCGTGGTCAACCCGCAGCAGGAGGAGTTCCGGCGCAACGCCAAGGGAGCCACCAGTCAGGACAGCAAGGTGCCCACGCCGACCGGGCACCCGCTCAACCGCGGCTCGTCGCGCGGAGACGAGGGTCGGCCGGTGCCCAAGGGTCAGGTGTCGCCGTACGGCCCGGCGGGTGAGCCGGTCGCCGAGGACGACAGCTAACGGTTTCGCCCTGACGGCCGCCGCAACCTGTTCCAGGTGGCGGCGGCCGTCAGCCCGAACGCCAGGTGCGGAATGATGTCGGAGATCCAGTCGGAGCGCCGCCAGGTGCGCGGGTCGCTGATGCCCAGTGCGGTGATGGACCCGTCAGTCATGGTCATCACGCCCGCGCCGAGCACGCCGGTGGCCATCGGCAGCGGCTGCCGCCGACCACGTGCGTAGAGCGCGAACGCCACGCCCGCGCCGATGCCCAGCCCGTAGCCGATCAGAGGCCCGAGGCCCGAGCGGCGGTTCGCCGCCCGGGCCTCGGGCCCCAGGTCCACGTGCGCGATCCCGGCCAGCCGGTCCACGGTCTGCTCCGGGACGCTGCTCGCCGGCCGTGCCCGAAGCACCATGTCCAGATAGCTGACCACGTTCAGCGCGGCGCTGCCGACGGCGCCCGCGATGGCGCCGTCGGCCACGTCAACCGTCCTCATTTCGGGTCGCCCGGTTCGCGTTCTCCCTTGGGTCCGTATGTGCGCTCGCCGCGCACCACACCCCGTTGGCCGCGATCCTCCTGCAGGATCTTGTTGGCAACCTGGTTGGCCTTGCCGTCGGGCACCCGCCGTCCGGAGTCGTCGATCACGTTGCGCATTCGCGCGCGCTGCTTGTCGTACGCGTTACTGCCCGGCCGTGGTCCTGGCATCTGCTGCCTCCTTCGTCGCCGTTGGCGTACCGCGCTCGTCTACCCGTCTGACAGCGGGCCATTCCCGCGTCTCAGCGGGGGGCGCGGACCACGGCGACCGGGCAGTGCGCGTGGTGCAGCACCGACTGGCTCACCGACCCCAGCAGCAACCCACTCACCTGGCCGCGCCCCTGCCCGCCGACGACCACCAGTTGGGCGGAGCGGGACGCCTCGGCGAGCACGGCGCCGGCCCGCCCGCGCACCGCCCGCCGGGTCAGCCGCAGCTCGGGGTGGCGCTCGGCCAGCCCGGTCAGCGACTCGGCTAGGACCTGGTCCTCCTCGTGGTGCAGCTGCTCCGCGTCGTACACCAGGGGCTGCATGTCGCCGGGGCGGGTGCTGGGCGGGTGCCGGTAGGCGTGCACCGCCAACAGCGGTGCGTCGCGCGCCACGGCGGTCTCGGCGGCGAACTCGGCGGCGAGCCGGGACGCCGGCGAACCGTCCAATCCGACCAGCACCGGCTCGCCGGGATGTTCCACGCCGCGAGCCACGAGCACCGGGCAGTCGGCGTACGCGGCAACCTGCACCGCCACCGAGCCGACCACCAGCGAGGTGAAGCCGCCCAGCCCTCGGTCGCCGAGCACGATGAGAGCGGCGGTGGGGGATTCGCCCACCAGCACCGCGGCGGCCTCACCGTCGATGATCTCGCCGGAGATCGTCAGCCCCGGTACGGTCGCCTCGGCCTCGGCCACCGCCGCCGCGACCAGTTCCTCGGCCTGGTGGCGCAGCCCGCCGCCGGCCGGGGCGTCCGGGGCGGGGGAGACGGGCACGTGCAGCAGCGGCCAGATGAACCCGTGCACCACCCGCAGCGGCCGGTGTCGGCGCGCGGCCTCCGCGGCGGCGAGGCGCACCGCGCGCAGGGACGGCTCCGAGCCGTCCACGCCGACCACCACCGCTGCGCTGTTCGCCGAGTTCACCGGCCACCTCCCGCCGGGGCCAGTATCGCGGGCGGGAACGGCTCGGCGGAGCGATACCGCCCAGGACGTCGGGGTCGGTACGCTGGCGGCGACCGGTCGGGGAGGGGGCGTCGTCGATGGGTGAACCGGACCAGCCGAGCACCGCTCGCATGATCGACTTTTGGCTTGGCGGGGATCACCACTTCCCGGTCGACGTGGCCGCCGCGACCGCCTTCGAGCAGGCGTACGGGCCGTGCGCGCCGGTGTTCCGGGAGCTGCGGGCGTTCCTCGGTCGGACGGTACGGGCGATCGCCGGGCAGGGCGTGGACGGGTTCCTGGTCTTCGGCGCGGGGGTGCCCACGATGGGCAACGTGCACGAGGTCGCCGCCGAGGCCACTGTGCTCTACACCGACGTCGACCCGGTCACCATCCGGCTGGGGCAGCGCATCCTCGTCGGCAGCGACCGGGCCGGCTACGGCTACGGCGACGCCACCGACATCGGCACCATCGATCCGGCGCAGCTGCACCGCTTCGTGCCAGGCTGGGGCCGGCGGCCGGTCGGGGTGGTCTTCCTCGGGCTCGCCGCGTTCCTCGACGACGACACGCTGACCCGCACCCTCGACGAGCTGTACGCCGCCGCGGCGCCGGGCAGCCTGCTGGCCGTGGACTTCGACACCGAGGAGCTGGCCGGTCATCCGGAGGCGCTGGCGATGATGGGGCCGGCGTTCCGGATGCGGCCGCCGTCGTCGTTCGCGCCGTTGCTGGGTCGGTGGACGCCGACGGCGGACGGAATCGTGCCGGTCACGCGGTGGCGGCCGGACGGTCCGCCGGCTGAGGTGCCCGACGCGTTCCACGGTGTGCTCGCGACCCGCGGCGCCGACTGACCCCGCCTCGACCGCGCCGACGGGCTGTCCCGGGGCGTCCGTATGATGCTTGCCCTGTAGCAAGCTTCTGGAGAGGACGACCATGGAGGACGCGCCGGGTGTGGTGTCGCGTGCGCTGCGCGAGGCCCCACCCGACCAGCTGGCGGAGGCCGCCGACCGGGCGATCCGCTCGTCGTTGGGCGCGCTGCGCACCGACGTGTTCGTCGCCGACTATCGGATCAGCGGGCTCTGGCCGTTGCTGGACCCGGAGCTGCCGGCGGGCGGGTTCCTGGCCTGCCACACGGTGGCCCAACGCTGCTTCAGCAGTCAGCAGCCGGTGCGCGACTCCGCCGAGCACGGCCCGTGCCGGCTCTACCTGCCGCTGACGGCATGGGGAGAGCGGCTGGGCGTGCTGCTGATCGAGCTGCCCGCCGTGCCGGGCCCGGCCGTCACCGGCATCGCCACGGACATCGCCGGCGTCGTGGCGGTGGCGATGCGGGCCGCGGACCGGGAGACCGACCGGTACCGGCGGGCCCGACGCCGGGAGCGGCTCAGCATGGCCGCCGAGATGCAGTGGGACCTGCTGCCGGGGCGCAGCGTGGCACACCACGCGTTCCACCTGGCCGGTCAGCTCGAACCGGCGTACACCGTGGGTGGGGACCACTTCGACTGGTCGCTGGACGGCGACCGGCTCACCGTGACGGTGCTCAACGGCGAGGGCAGCGGCCTGGCCGCGTCGCTGCTGACCGCGGCCACAGTGAACGCGATGCGCAACGCGCGCCGTTCCGGTGGTGGTCTGGTGGAGCAGGCGGAGTTGGCCTCGGACACGGTCTTCTACCAGCACCGGGGCCGTCGGCACGTGGCCACCCTGCTGCTGGAGCTGGACACCCGCACCGGGCGGGTGCGAGCGGTCGACGCCGGCTCGCCGCACATGCTGCGGCTGCGCGGCGCGGTGGTCGAGCCGGTGAAGCTGGATCAGCAGCTGCCGCTGGGCATGTTCGCCGAGACCCGCTACGAGTTGCAGGAGTTCCAGCTCGCGCCGGGTGACCGCGTCTTCGTGGTCAGCGACGGGGTGTGGGCGGCCGAGCCGGCGGGCCTGGAGCCGTACGGGCAGCGGGTGATGACCCGTTCCCTGCGCGCCACACGGTTGCAGCCGGCGACCGAGGCGGTTGGTACGGTGATGCGCGAACTGCACGCCTACCATGTGGACTCCGATCTGCGCGACGACGCCGTCGTGGTCTGCCTGGACTGGCACGGTCCGGGTGATAGCGACGGCGGGTGAGAGTCGTCAGCGGTCCGTCGGGCGGGCACCAGCGCGACAATGGCAGGGGACATCGGGTGGAGCGACCTGCGGATCTCGCAGCGGCGATCGACGCGGCCGCCGAGACGCTGATCGCCGTGCTCGATTCGGCCGCGGCGCGACATCAGGTGCCGCCGACCCAACTGCGGGTGCTGGCGTTGATCAGCAGCCGGCCGGAGACCAATGTCAACCGGTTGGCGGAGCTGTTGGACGTGGTGCCCTCCTCGGCCAGCCGCCTCTGCGACCGACTGGAGGCGACCGGTCTGCTGCGCCGGGTGGCCGATCCGCGGGACCGGCGCGAGGTGCGGTTGGTGCTGACCGCCGCCGCGCAGACCCTGCTCGGGGAGTTGGCCGAGCGGCGGCAACGCGCGGTGCAGGTGGTGCTGGACCGGATGCCGCAGCGGGGCCAGCACGATCTGCTGCTGGCGTTGCTCGCGTTCGGCCGGGCGGCGACCCAGGTGGTGCCGGAACAGCAGACCGACTCGGCGGTGCAGACAGCCTGAGCGGACGCAGGACCCGTCCACTAGTATCCTAGGACGCTTTACGCGTGGTGATCCACGCCACAGCGCGGCACAGCCGCACCGACCACCGCGCGGCGGCGCCCCAGGGCTCCGACGGAAGCCCGATATAGTGGCACCGCACTCACCCGGCCCGTGATCATCGAGATCGCGGGCCGAATCAGGGAAGAGGTCCCGTTCCGGGGCCGCAGGGGGAGCCGGCGCTGGCCGGCCCGACAGCCGTACGACTTCCGCCGGGCGCCGGGTCGTGCGCGGAGGAGGTTCGGTGTCTCGTCGGCCGGCTCGGTCAGAGCATCCGCGGGACACCGGCGAACAGGTTCCCGGCGACCAGGTGCTCACCCTGCCCAACCTGATCAGCTTCGGGCGGCTGCTGGGCGTGCCGCTCTTCCTCTATCTCTTCCTGGTGGCTCGCGCCGACGTCGCGGCCCTCGTCGTGCTGGCCATCGGCGGCACCACGGACTGGGTCGACGGCTGGATCGCCCGCCGGCTGCGCCAGGTGAGCCGACTCGGGGAGCTGCTCGACCCGCTGGCCGACCGGCTCTACATCCTCGCCACGCTGATCGCCTTCACCGCCCGCGAGGTGGTGCCGTGGCAGTTCACCGCGGCGCTGCTGGCCCGGGAGTTGCTGCTGCTCGGTTCGCTGGGGGTGCTGCGCCGCTACGGGTACGGGCCGCCGCCGGTGCACTACGTGGGCAAGACCGCCACGTTCCTGCTGCTCGCGGCGTTCCCGGTGTTGCTGCTGGCCACCGAGTTGACCGACGTGGCGACGGCGGCGGCCGCGATCGGCTGGGGCCTGGCCTGGTGGGGGCTGGTGCTCTACTGGGTGGCCGGCGGGATGTACGTGGTGCAGGCGGCCCGGCTGGTGCGCGCGGCGCGCGACCCGGGAGCGGTTGCGTGAGCGCGCCGCGGCCCGGGGACGGCCGCCGGGATCGGGTGTACGCCCCGGACTTCCTCACCGAGCTGTTCCGCAACCCGCTGGACCCGGGGTACGCCGATGCGGCGGCTGCCCGTCGGCGGGCTGCGCCCGCGGAGCCCGCCCGGGGGTGGCGGGCCTGGTCGGCGCGTTCGGTCAGCCTGGTTGTGGTGGTGGTGCTGGGTTTCCTGTTCGCGGTCGCGTACCGGCAGACGTTGGAGGACGAGCCGGGCCGCAGCCAGGCCCGCTCCGGCCTGGTGGCGCAGATCAAGGAGCGGGAGAGCGAGACCGACCGGTTGTCCACGCGTGCGGACCAGTTGCGCGAGGAGGTCGGTCGGCAGCGCGACGCGGCGTTGAGCGGGTCGGCCGCCGCCCGGCTGCGGGACCAGGAGGCGAGCACCGGGCTGGGCCGGGTGCGCGGCGACGGTGTGGTGGTGCGGCTGGCGGACGCGCCGGGCAAGGAGGACGCGGTGACCGGCATGGGTGCGGGGCCGCCGCGGGTGCTCTACAGCGACCTGCAGGGGGTGGCGAACGCGTTGTGGAGTGTCGGCGCGGAGGCGATCGCCATCAACGGGCAGCGGTTGACCTCGACGTCGACGATCCGGTCGGCGGGTGAGGCGATTCTGGTGGACTTCCGGCCGGTGACCGGGCCGTATGAGGTGTCGGCGGTCGGTCCGGGCTCGATGCGGCGGAAGTTCGAGGACAGCCGCAGCGCGGCGCTGATGCGGGAGGTCGCGCAGAAGACCGGCCTGTCGTTCGGTGTGCGGGAGTCGGATGACCTCACCCTGCCGGCGGCTCCGGAGCCGCAGCTACGCTACGCCAAGCCGTCGGTCAGTCCGAGCCCGTCCACGTCGGGTGGCCGGTCCGGCAGTCCCGGGTCGTCCGGTTCTCCGGCGACCGTTAGCCCCTCCGGAGGTGGCCGATGATCGCGGTGCTGGCGTTGCTCGCCGGTGTGGTGCTTGGTGTGTGGCTCGATCCCACGGTCCCGGCGGCGTTGCAGCCGTACCTGCCGATCGCGGTGGTGGCGGCGTTGGACGCGGTGTTCGGTGGGGTGCGGGCGAGGCTGGACCGGATCTTCGATGACAAGCAGTTCGTGGTGTCGTTCATCTCGAATGTGCTGGTGGCGGGCCTGATCGTGTACCTGGGTGACCAGTTGGGAGTGGGCGGGCAGTTGTCCACCGGTGTGGTTGTCGTGCTCGGGGTGCGGATCTTCGGGAACGTGGCGGCGATCCGTCGGCACCTGTTCCGGGCGTAGGTTTGACAGCGATGAGCGACGAGCAGACCGAGACGGGGACGGGCTGGCCGCAGCCGGCGGGTCCGGCGCGGCCGGGTGGGCCGGCGGGTGAGCCGGATCCGCGGCCGGATGCGCCGGATCCGGACGAGTTGAGCCCGCTGGCGCCGCAGGGGCCGGCGGAGCGGGAGCCGGAGCCGCCGGATGACGAGCCCGCGGTGGCGTCGGGGGACGACGGCGCGACGGTGGATCTGAGCGGAGTGTCGGGGTCGGGTGAGCCGGCGGCGCGGTCGGAGGGGTCGGCGGTGCCGGCCGAGGAGCCGGTGGCGCCGGTGAAGTCGGCGGCGGGTCGGTTCCGGTTGAGCACGGCCAGCTTGATGATCGTGGTGTTGTTGGCGTTGTTGGGCTTCACCCTGGTGGTGCAGTTGAAGACGACGTCGACGGATCCGACGCTGGGGGCGACGCGTCAGGAGGACCTGGTCCGGATCCTGTCGGATCTGGATGCCCGGGAGAACCGCCTTCAGCAGGACATTCGGGCGTTGGAGGACAGTCAGCGGCAGTTGCGCTCGGGTGAGCAGGGCCGCCAGGCGGCGTTGGACGAGGCGACCCGGCGGGCGGATGAGTTGGGCATCCTGGCGGGCACGTTGCCGGCGGTGGGCCCGGGGTTGACCGTGGAGTTCGAGGGTGCTGGTAAGCCGATTTCGGCGAACCGGGTGCTGGACGCGGTGCAGGAGCTGCGGGGCGCGGGCGCGGAGGCGATGCAGATCTCCGGTGGCGATCGGGCGACGGTGCGGATCATCGCGTCGACGTACTTCCTGGATGGGGAGAACGGGTCGTTGGTGGTGGAGGGGCGTCGGCTGATGGGGCCTTTCACGATCACCGTGATCGGTGATCCGGCGACGATGCGTACGGCGTTGAACATTCCTGGTGGGGTGGTGGCGTCGGTCCGGGGTGACGGCGGTAACGTGACCTTTGGGGAGCGTGAGGTTGCCGAGGTTTCGGCGCTGCACGTGCCGATCAAGTTGGAACACGCCCGTCCGGTCTCCTGACCGGCGCGGCCGCGCCGGACCCGGGTGGTCCGGGGCACGATGGATGAAGGACGCGTCTGGTGATTCCCGAGGATCTGCGATACACCGCCGAGCACGAGTGGGTGTTGGGTAACGGCACCGGTTCGGTCCGGGTCGGCATCACGCACTTCGCGCAGGACGCGCTGGGTGACATCGTGTACGTGCAGTTGCCCGAGGCGGGTGCTGCGGTCGCGGCCGGTGACTCGTTGGGTGAGATCGAGTCGACCAAGAGCGTGTCGGAGATCTACGCGCCGTTGGCGGGTACGGTGGCGGCGCGCAACGAGGCGCTGGGTGACACCCCTGAGCTGATCAACACTGATCCGTATGGTGCGGGTTGGTTGGTGGAGATCACTCCGGCTGATCCGACGGCGGTGGACGGTCTGCTGACGGCGGGCGCGTACCGCGAGATCACCGAAGGCTGAGTGTGCTTGATCCGGTGCGTGGGATGTCTGCGCGCGTCCGGTTGCCCTGCATTTCGGCGCTGGCTAGGCTCGCCCAGTCGACCGAGAACCCAATAGTTGAGCGTTGCGGAATTGCCTTCCCGGGCACGGGGAGCCAGCCGCCGGGTGTTCAAGTGCCCGGCGGCCAGACCCGCCATTACCCGACGCCGACCGAACAGATCCGTGAGGTGGTCCCATGACGCGCCCAGACGACGAGTTCCCCCCGCTCGACGTCACTTCGACGCTCAATCTCGGCTCGCTCGACGAAGTGCTGGAGGGGCCGGAGACCGACGTGGTGCCGAGCCGGATGTCCGGTTCGTTGCCGCCGGGTATGGCGCTGCTGGTGGTTCGTCGCGGCCCGAATGCGGGTGCCCGGTTCTTGTTGGACCACGATGTGACGACCAGTGGCCGGCACCCCGACAGTGACATCTTCCTCGACGACGTGACGGTGTCGCGGCGGCACGCGGAGTTCCACCGTGACGGTGGCACGTTCACGGTGCGGGACGTGGGCAGCCTGAACGGCACGTACGTGAACCGTGAGCGGGTCGAGGCGGCCACGTTGAGCAATGGTGACGAGGTCCAGATCGGTAAGTTCCGGGTGGTGTTCATCGCCGGTCCGCGCCCGGAGGAGGAGGCCGGCCGGGGGTGAACGAGCCTGCGGCCTCCATACCACCCGGGGCGGCCCGGTCCCAGCCGCTGATGAGCATCGGTGAGGTGCTGGGGCAGTTGCGGGTGGATTTTCCGGACACCACGATTTCGAAGCTGCGGTTCCTCGAGGCCGAGGGGCTGGTTGAGCCGCAGCGGACGGCGGCGGGTTACCGGAAGTACAGCTGGGACGATGTGGCGCGGTTGCGGTTCGTGTTGACCGCGCAGCGGGACAAGTACCTGCCGTTGCGGGTGATCCGTGAGCAGTTGGCGGAGTGGGATTCGTCCGGCGAGCAGCCGGGTCGGTCGCGGCCGGCGTTGGTCGCGGTGGGGCCCGATGGTGCGGTTCCCGGTCGGGAGTCGGCGGAGCCGGCCGAGTCGTCGCAGGTGCGGCTCGGCCGGGCGGATCTGGTGGCGCGCAGCGGCGTCGAAGAGTCGACGTTGGCGGAGTTGGAGCGGCTCGGTGTGCTGGTGTCGGATCCGCCGGGGTGGTACGACGCCGATGCGTTGATCATCGCTTCTGCGGTGGCGGGGTTGGCGGCGTACGGGTTGGAGCCGCGGCACCTGCGGGGTTACCGGACGGCGGCGGACCGTGAGGTCGGGTTGTTCGCGCAGTTGGTGGCGCCGTTGGCGCGGCAGAGTGACCCAGCGGCGCGGGCGCGGGCGGCGGAGACGGCGCGGGAGTTGGTGGCGTTGTCGGAGCAGTTGCACGCGGCGTTGGTGCGGGTGGGATTGCGCTCGACGTTGGGTCGGTGAGGGTGCCCGGCGGGCGGCGGCTGAGCGGAAAGATCTCTTCCGGGAAGCGTGCCGTAGGCTTGCCGGGGTAACCCCTTTCTGGCGCGGGCGTGGTGCTGTAGCGCATGGGACGGCCGTGTCGCGGTCCGTGTACCGTGCAGGGAAAGGCGCGGTGCGGCGTAGGTGACAACGACACGGAGGCGGCGGTGCGCGAGCTGAGCGTGGTCGGAGTTCGGGTGGAGCTGCCCAGCAACCAGCCGATCGTCCTGCTCAGGGAGGTCGAGGGGGACCGCTATCTGCCGATCTGGATCGGCGCGGTCGAGGCCACGGCTATCGCTTATGAGCAGCAGGGGGTCAAGCCGGCCCGGCCGTTGACGCATGATCTTCTGCGGGACGTGTTGGCGGCTTTGCAGGCGCCGTTGCAGGCGGTGGAGATCACCGAGCTCAAGGAGAACGTCTTCTACGCGGATCTGTTGATCGGCGACGGGGTGCGGGTGTCGGCGCGGCCGAGCGATTCGATCGCTTTGGCGTTGCGTGTCGGTGCGCCGATTCGTTGTGCGGAGCAGGTCCTCAGCGAGGCGGGGATCGTCATCCCCGATGAGCAGGAGGACGAGGTGGAAAAGTTCCGCGAGTTCCTGGAGCAGGTGCGTCCGGAGGACTTCGCGGGCTGAGCCCGGCGGTCCGGTCCCGCATCGGGTGTCACTGTGGGTGACGTCGCGGTGCGGTTGGTGATCTTTCTCGGTGGCTGCGCGGCGTGTCGCGTCGGTTCCTCCGTGGTAACCCCTGAACGTGGCTATAGGGTTGCCGTGTCGAGGGGTGCGCGTCCCGGAAACGACGCGTCACCACACTGACGGGGAGGTTGTCCGGATGCACGAGCCGCAGAATCCCGATCCGGGTACGGAGTTGGCGTCGCCGGGTGTGGCGACTGAGGGTGACGGTTCGGTGGGCTACCGGGGTGTGACGGCGTGCACCGCGGTGGGCATCAGTTACCGGCAGTTGGATTACTGGGCCCGGACGCAGTTGGTGGTGCCGAGTGTGCGCGACGCGTCGGGTTCGGGGACCCAGCGGTTGTACTCGTTCCGCGACCTGGTGGTGTTGAAGGTCGTGAAGCGGTTGTTGGACGCGGGGGTTTCCCTGCAGAACATCCGCAAGGCGATCGAGGCGCTGCGGTCGCGTGGTGTGGAAGACCTGGCCGGGATCACGCTGATCTCCGATGGGACGACGGTGTACGAGTGCCGGTCCCCGGAGGAGGTGGTCGACCTGTTGCAGGGCGGCCAGGGCGTGTTCGGCATCGCGATCGGTGGGGCTTTCAAGGAGATCCAGGGGTCGTTGTCGCATCTGCCGGCCGAGCCGGCGAGCGGGCCGGCGGAGCCGGTGGTGGCGTCCGAGTCGGATCCGGTGGGCGACGAGTTGGCGGCGCGGCGGGCGCGGCGGCGGGCCGGCTGAGCGCAGGTGTGCCGCCCGGTGCGCGTCGACGCGCCCGGCTTTTCGCGGTTGGTTTTTCTCGGCCGGCTGGTGACTGAGGGTCAGGCCCGGTAGATCGGTGGTAGCCGTTCCCGGAGCGCGGCCGGTCCACAGTGGATGACGGTGGGTGCTGTTCTGGTGGCCGACTGTGGAAGACCGGGACAGCAAAGGTGACGCTGTGTGTCGGGTTGTTGTCGGGCATCCGATACCCGGGGCCTGACCGGAAACCGCCGACACGCTATGGTCCGTCACGGTCCCCGGTGCGGTCGCCGTGGCAAGACGCTGTCGCTCCGGTGGGCCGTTGCCCCTCCGCGCCGACCCCGCGCGGCCTCCACCCTGGAAGGAACGACCGTGACGGTTACCGAAGAAACCGCTCCTGTCTCGCACTACGACCGCATCGGCGGCGCTGCCTCCGTCAAGGCTGCCGTCGAGCTGTTCTACGACAAGGTGCTCGCCGATCCGGAGCTGGCCGGCTACTTCGCCGAGGTGGACATGCCGGGTCAGCGGCGGCACCTGACTTTGATGTTGACGGTGGTGTTGGGTGGTCCGAACGAGTACGCCGGTCGCGGCTTGGCCGAGGCGCACCAGCCGCTGAACATCCCGGTGGAGCACTACGTCATGGTGGGTGAGCACCTGATCGTGACGCTGACCGAACTGGGAGTGCCGGCGGACATCCTGGCCGACGTGCAGACGGTGCTGGGGCAGGTGCAGGACCAGGTGGTGGCCGCCGGGACCCGTCCGGGCGTCTGACGGTGGACGCGGCTCGACTCAAGCAGAGCTGGTCCCTGGTCGCCGGGCATGGTGACCAGGTTCCGCTCTATTTCTATTCGACGTTGTTCCTGGCCCATCCCGAGACGCGGCAGATGTTCCCGACGAACATGGCCGGGCAGCGGGACCGTCTGGTGACCGCACTGGGGCACATCGTGTCCAACGTGGACCAGGTCGATGGGCTGGTGGGTTTCCTGCAGGGCCTCGGCGCGGACCACCGCAAGTTCGCGGTACGCGCGGAGCACTACCCCGTGGTTGGTGAGGCGCTGCTGGCGACGTTGCGGCATTTCCTGGCCGAACAGTGGACCGAGGAGCTGGCTCAGGACTGGGCGGCCGCGTACGGGCTGGTCGCGCAGGTGATGCAGGAAGCCGCGCAGGCCGCGGAGGCGGTGAATCCGCCGTGGTGGGAAGCGGAGATCGTGACCCACGAGCGGCGGGCGTTCGACGTGGCGGTGCTGACGGTGCGTCCGCAGTACCTGTTGCCGTTCACCGCGGGTCAGTCGATCGGGGTGTCGCATCCGTCGGTGCGGTCGTGGCGGTACTACTCGCCGGCGAACGCGCCGCGCGCGGACGGCACGTTGGAGTTGCACGTGCGGGCCGCGCCGGGTGGCGCGGTGTCCTCGCGGCTGGTGTACGGCTCGGCGGTGGGTGACCGAATCCACCTGGCCGCGCCGGTGGGGGAGCGGTTGGCGTTGTGGTCGGCGGGCTCGAGTGATCTGTTGCTGCTGGCGGCGGGTACCGGCTGGGCGCCGGTGAAGGCGTTGGTGGAGCAGGTCGCCGCGGAGGGTGCCCGCCGGCGGGTGGACCTGTATGTGGGTGCCCGTTCGCGCAGCGAGTTCTATGACAGCGACGCGATCGACAAGTTGGCGTCGTCGTACCCGTGGTTGACGGTGACCTACGTCGTGGGCGCCGAACTGAACCGGCCGGGGGAGTTCGTGCAGGCGGTGGATCGGGCGTTGGCCGACGGCGACTGGCGTTCCCGACACGTGTACGTGTGCGGGTCGGACGAGATGGTTTCGCACACGGTGCAGACGTTGGTCCGAGCGGGTTACCACGCGGGTCAGGTCCACCATGAGGGCTTGGGTACGCAGTGGTACGGCCCGGCTTGGCGTACGGCGGTGGAGCAGTCGACCGCTGGTGACACTTCCGGAGGTGTTCAGTGAGCGCGAGGAGTGAGCTTGCGAGCCCCGCAGTCGCGAACGGAGGCGGGCACAGATGAGCGCGACCCCGATCAGCCGGTACGACGGGATGCAGGTTTCCGGCGGTGTGCAGGTCCGGATCACCGCCGACCGGGTCCGGCGGTGGGAGTTCGGCACGGCGCCGTTCGCCCGGCGCGGCTACGACAACGCCGACGTGGACCGGTTCCGGGTGCAGGTCGCCGATGAGCTGGACCTGTTGGCGACTCAGGTCGCGCACCTGCGGGCGGAGAACGAGCGGCTCAACGACCGGGTGGAGTTGCACCGGCACGGGGTGATCCCGAGCACGGGGGCGGCGGCGAAGGTGCCGGCGGCCAAGGAGGTGAATCTGCTGTCCGCGGCGCAGCGGGAGGCGGAGCAGATCATCGCGCAGGCGCACGACTATGCGCGGCGGGTCGCCGAGTACGCCCGGATGCAGTACGAGAGTTACATGCGGGCGGCGGCGGAGGAGGCGAAGCAGGAGGCCGAGCGGGCGGTGACGGAGTATCGCAGCACGGCCGGGTCGAGCTTCGACGAGACGGTGGCCACCCGGGAGGCGCTGCGGATCTTCGGCGAGATGATGGTGTCGCACATGCAGGCGGCGGCGCGGCATCTCGACGACGGCAGTGAGCAGTTGGCCCGCACGATGGACCGGATCGCGAAGGAGACGCCGGGGGCGCCGTTCGTCCTCGGCGCGGCGGGGCAGGATGCGTTGCCTCGTCACCAGCAGCGGTGAGCATCGGGTGGGGTCCGCCGAGCGGGCCCCACCCGGCTGGCGAGGCGGTCATGGACTTCGGGGCCCTGGTTCTGTCCCTGCGGAGGTCACCGCGAACAGGCCCCGTGGCTTTTACCGGTCGAGGCTGAGCTTGTGTACCTGGTCCGTTACGGCCGTCAGAAGGGCGGTCAGCGCGGGAGCCGGGGGGTTGTCCCGGGTGACGGCGACCAGGCGGCGTTGGAGAGTGGCTTCGGCGATGTCCCGAATCGCGAGAGCGGGGTCATCGGTGGGTAGGGTCAGGGCCGGCATCAGGGCGACGGCTGCCGCGGCGCGGACTAGTTCGAGTTGCACGTCGGCGTCGCTGCAGCGGTGCCGCAGGTCGGGCTCGTAGCCGCCGACGGATCGGCAGGTCCCGACGACCATGGTGTGGTGGCCGGTGCCCTCGGCGGAAGCGGTCCAGATGTCGGATCGCAGCTTGGCGACCGCGACGGGGCCTCCGGGCCGGGCGAGTGGATGCGCTGCCGGTAGCACGATCTTCAGTGGCTCTTCGAGTAGGAGCGTGAAGCGCAGCCCGGCCGGGCGGGGGCGGGGGTGGCCGTCGTACTCGTCGCCGATGACCAGGTCGACCGCGCCCAGCCGCAAACCTGGCAGGGACTGTTCGAGTTCCAGCTCGAAGATCTCCACGCGGACCTGTGGGTGGTCGACCGTCATGCGGGCCAGGGCCGGAACCAGCAGGCGACGGGTCGCCGATTGCAGGCCACCGGCGCGCACGGTGCCCCGGATTTCACCGCTCAACGCGGCCAGGTCGGCTTCTGCCGCCTCGGCCGCTGACAGCAGCACGCGCGCGTGCTGGGCGAGCAGGTGTCCGGCGTCGGTGAGCCGCACGCCGCGCCCGGCCTTGTCGAACAGCCGGGCGCCGACCTCCTTCTCCAGGATGGCCAGTTGCTGGGAGACCGTCGACGGGCTGTAGCCCAGGGCTGCGGCGACCGCGGCCAGGGTGCCCCGCTCCTCGAACTCGCGAAGGAAGCGCAGCCGCCGGAGATCCAGGGGTGCCGGTGAGAAACGTGTCATGAGCCCCAAACTCTGTTGATCTTGTTGTGATGTGCCTACGAGCGGGCTGAGTCGGGAGTGCGCTGCGGGGCGGCGAGGACCCAGGCGGCAAAGGCTTCGACGCCGTCCACGACTGCCTCGAAGCGCGGGGAGTGGAACAGGTCGAACGAGTGCTGCCCGCCGGGCAGTTCGGCGTAGACCACGGCGTTGGAGGAGGTGTGGCGCAGCTGGTCGGCGAAGTTTCGGGCGGCCTCGACGGTCGCCAGGGCGTCCTTGGTGCCGTGGGCGATGAGGAACGGCGGCGCACCGGGGTGGAGGTACGCCCATGGTTGATTCGGGGACGGCGCCTGGTCGGGGGTCTGGCCGAAATAGTGGCCGTAGTAGCCGTAGAGGCAGATCGCGGCGGTGACCGAGGTGTCGGCGGACTCGAACCCGGGCTGGAACGCCGGGTCGTTCGGCGTGAGCGCACACAGGGACGCCAGGTTGGAGCCGGCGGAGCTGCCCGCCACGAACAGCCGCGACGGATCGGCGCCGTAGGCGGGGGCGTGCTCGCGGGCCCAGGCGATGACCTTCTTGGCGTCGATCTGGTGGCCGGGGAAAGTGGTCTGGGGCCGCAGCCGGTAGTTGGCGCTGATGCACACCCATCCCCGGCTGGCGAGCTGGTACAGCAGGGGCCGTGCCTCGCGGTTCTTCGCGCCGCTGGTGAAGCCGCCGCCGTGGAAGTAGATCAGGACCGGCGCGTTGTGCGGCGCGTCGCGGCGGCGGTAGATGTCGAGGAGATTCCGGCGCCCGGCGTCCCCGTAGCTGAGGTTGGGGATCCGCTCCACGTCACGCCGCCGCATGAGGCCCGGTAGCAGCAGAATGCGGGTCCAGGGCCGGTGGCGGCGCAGCGGTATGTGCACACGATCCCGCCAGTTGGGTCCCAGCCCCTGGTCGAGGGCCTGCTCGACCACCCGATCGGTCCGTACGCCCCGCCAGGCGGAGACAGCCAGCCCGGCGGAGGCGACGGCGGCCACTGCGGCCGTCACCTTGGCGCCCGATGACTCCAGATCGTCCTGGGCGGCGGCCAGCGTTGTGGAGGCCAGCAGGGCCAGAACGCCCAGGAATGGCACCTCGTTGAGGGTCAGGCCGAACCAGAAGCTCATCGTCGCCAGCGGTTGGGGCCGGCGCGGCGCGACAACGGCGAAGAAGGTGCACCAGGCGACGAGCGCCACGGTGATCACATAGCCGACGGGCATGAAACCTCCCAAGATGAGTCACCGACGTGGGCAGTAGCGGGTCGTGAGTCGCCCGGGCTCTGATGGAGGCTGTGATCATCGCGCGGTTGCTGCCGGAGCTTTCGCCCGGGGCAACCATGTGGGAATCCTAACGAATCACCTCCATGAATCATCGCTGGACCTGGCGGGTCTGGTCGATGATCCTTGGCGCATGGGTCCAGCACTGTGCCTTTTGTCCGCGGCGTGCTTCGGCGCCATGGCGATCTTCGGCAAGCTCGCCTACGAGGCCGGTGTCTCGCCCGGTGCGCTGCTGCTGGTGCGCTTCACCCTGGCCGCCGCACTGCTGGGGATGGCCTTGCTCGTGCGGCCGGGCCTACGCCGAGCGGAACCGGGTCCGCACCGGGGCGAACCGGGCAGCCAGCCGGCGACGACGCGCGGCCGGGTGCTGGCCACCGCCGTCGCGTTGGGTGCCATCGGGTACGCCACACAGGCGAGTCTGTTCTTCTCGGCCCTGCAGCGGATGGACGCGTCGCTGCTGTCCCTGATCCTCTACACCTACCCCGTCCTGGTCACCGTGGCGGCGGTGCTGCTCGGCCGTGACCGGCTCACCCCTGGACGCGGCGCCGCGCTGGTGGCGGCGTCGGGCGGAACGCTGCTGGTCCTGCTCGGCGCCGGTGGCGTGAGCTTCCACCCGGTCGGGGCACTGCTCGCCTTTGCCGCCGCGCTCACCTACACCGTCTACATCCTCGTCGCCGACACCGTCGTGCACCGGCTGCCGCCCGTGGTGCTGTCCACACTGGTGATGGCCGGCGCGGCCGGCACCCTTGGCGCACGCGCCCTGCTCACCGGCGGGGTCGATTTCGACTTCGGGCCGCCGGGATGGTTCTGGCTGGCCTGTATCGCTGTGGTCTCCACGGTCGTGGCGATGCTGACCTTCTTCGCCGGCCTGAAACGGACCGGCCCGTCGACCGCCGCGATCCTGTCCACCTTCGAACCCGTGGTCACCACCGCACTGGCCGCGCTCATCCTCGGCGAATCCCTGACCCCGGTGCAGCTCGTCGGCGGCGCCCTGGTGCTGTCCTCCGTCGTCGTCCTCCAACTCCGACCGACCCGCACCCACCGCCAGGACCAGGGCCCACGTCCGGCACCCGATCCCGAGAGCCGTAGGGCGCGGGATCCGGCACGAGACGGCAACGCCGAACCGACGACGGTAGCGCCGTAGGGCCGCTCGGATGGGCCGTGCGTCGTCCAGCCGCGGTCAGCTGAGCCGTTGGTCGAGGTGGAAGCTGACCTCGGCGCCGGCCTCGCTCTTGCCGGTGAGCTTGCACAGGGCGGCCCGGATGGGCAGCCAGTGCGGGCCGGTGCCCGACGGCATGAGGGTGGCGCTGAACGGGTGACCGTCGATCGTGCCGGTGACCTTGACGGCGCGGCGGGTGCCGAGCAGGTCGGCCGAGTCGGGCACGGTCACGTAGGTGGCGAAGGCGCCGTCTTTCTCTATCGGCGCGGTGAAGCGGTGGTCGAGTGGTTGCGGGGTCATTGCTCTCCTCCGGTGGGTGCGGCGGCCGGTGGGTGTGCCGAGTGGCGTACGTGATCGCCCTCAGGTGGTCGTGGCGTCGATGGCGTCGGCGATGGGCGTCGGCCCGTTCACGAGTTCCAGGGTCGCGCCGGCGGTGCGTGGTTCGTCGAGCAGCGCGACGAGCACCTGGGCGACGTCGGCGCGGGTGACCGCGCCCCGTCCGGCGTGCCGGGTGAGGGTGATCCGTCCGGTGGGTTCGTCGTCGGTGAGCCGGCCGGGTCGCAGCACCGTCCAGTCCAGGTCCCGGCCGGGCAGGTCGTCCTCGGCGGCCCGCTTGGCCCGCAGGTACGCCGCCCACACCTCGTCGGTGCCGGCGGCCGGCGGGTTGTCCACGCCCATCGAGGAGACCAGCAGGTAGCGGCGGACGCCGGCGCGGGTGGCGGCGTCGGCGAGCAGCGCGGCCGCGGCCCGGTCGACGGTGTCCTTACGGGCGGCGCCGCTGCCGGGGCCGGCACCGGCGGCGAAGACCACCGCGTCCGCGCCGTCGAGGTGCGCGGCGACCTCGGCGACGCCGGCGTGTTCCAGGTCGCAGACCACCGGTTCGGCGCCGGCGGCGCGCAGCGCGCCGGCCTGTTCGGGGTTACGGATCAGGCCGACGGCGGTGTCGCCGCGCTCGGCGAGGTCGCGCTCAAGAAGTAGGGCGATCTTGCCGTGGCCTCCGGCGATGACGACGCGCATGCGCCCAACCTACCGGCGTACGACGGCGTGGGCCGGCCGCTGACGCCCGAGGCGGGCCGGGGTTCGGCGGCGGGGCATCGGCTGAGGCAGCATGGAGGGGTGACAGAGAGCCTCGACGCGTTGACCTCGCTGGTGGCCGGCGGCGGGGTGGTGGTGCTCAGCGGGGCGGGCCTGTCCACCGAGTCGGGCATCCCGGACTACCGGGGGCCCGGCGGGGTGGCCCGCCGGCACACCCCGATGACCTTCCAGGCGTTCACCCGGGATCCCCTCGCCCGGCGCCGCTACTGGGCGCGGAGCCATCTGGGGTGGCGGCTGATCGCCCGGGCCGCGCCGAACGCCGGGCACCGGGCGGTGGCCCGGCTGCAAGGCGCCGGCCTGGTCGACGCGGTTATCACCCAGAACGTCGACGGGCTGCACTCGCTGGCCGGCAGCGCGCCGGTGATCGAGTTGCACGGCCGCCTGGACGAGGTGACCTGCCTGGACTGCGGCAACCTGACCTCCCGGGAGGAGTTGGACCGCCGGCTGCGCGAGGCCAACCCGGACTTCGTGGCCCACGTCGCCGCCGTGAACCCGGACGGTGATGTGGATCTCCCCGACGAGCAGGTGGCCGCGTTCCGGCCGGTGGATTGCGGGATCTGCGGCACGGGGATGCTGAAACCGGACGTGGTGTTCTTCGGCGAGACGGTGCCGCCCGAGCGGGTGGCGCGCTGCTTCGCGCTGGTGGAGCAGGCCCGGGCGTTGCTGGTGCTCGGCTCGTCGTTGACGGTGATGTCGGGTCGCCGGTTCGTGATCCGGGCGGCGAAACGGGGCATTCCGGTGGCGATCGTCAACCAGGGGCCGACCCGTGGTGATGGCCACGCCACGGTGAGCGTCGACGCCGCGCTGGGCGCGCTGCTGCCGGCGCTGGCCGAGCGGGCCACCGGCGGCGTCGACGCCGATGCCGCCACGATGGTCGCCCCGGCCGGGGTGTGACAGCCCGGGGGTAGGACATGTGGCGGAAACACCGGCGCTGGTAGCGTTGACCATGCCGGTACCACCCACGTGGGAGAGACCGCCCGACAGCACCCGGGGCGGCGCCGAAGGGGCAAATCCTCCCCGGAACCTCTCAGGCAAAAGGACCTCGTGGGCAGGCACTGTGGAGCGCCCTGCGGGTGTGACAGAGGGGGAGGCCGATCCGTCGACCTCGCCCGGGAGCGCCCCCATGACCGCAGAGCAGTTCGCCACCCGTCACATCGGCCCCGGGCCGGACGATGAGCGCCGGATGTTGGAGGTCGTCGGGCACGGCTCGATCGACGAGCTGATGGACGCCGCGATCCCCGAGGTGATCCGCTGGCACGGCACCCTGGACCTGCCGGACCCGGCCACCGAGGCCGAGACGATCGCCGAGCTGCGGGCCCTGGCGGCCCGTAACACCGTCGCCGTGTCGATGATCGGGCTGGGCTACCACGGCACGCACACCCCGGCGGTGATCCGCCGCAACGTGCTGGAGGACCCGGCCTGGTACACGGCGTACACGCCGTACCAGCCGGAGATCAGCCAGGGCCGGCTGGAGGCGCTGCTGAACTTCCAGACCATGGTCACCGACCTGACCGGGTTGGCCACCGCGAACGCGTCGATGCTCGACGAGGGCACCGCCGCGGCGGAGGCGATGACCCTGGCCCGCCGCGCGTCGAAGAGCAAGAGCGCCGTGTACGTGGTCGACGCCGACGCGCTGCCGCAGACCATCGCGGTGATCACCAGCCGGGCGGAGCCGCTCGGCATCGAGGTGCGGGTGCTGGACCTGGACGTCGAGGAACTGCCGGCGGAGTTCTTCGGTCTGCACCTGCAGTACCCGGGGGCGTCCGGCGCGGTGCGCGACCACGCCCCGCTGGTGGCGGCGGCGCACGCCGGGGGCGCGCTGGTGACCGTGGCCGCGGACCTGCTGGCGTTGACGCTGCTGCGCGCGCCGGGGGAGATCGGCGCGGACATCGCCGCCGGCACCACCCAGCGCTTCGGCGTACCCATGGGCTTCGGTGGGCCGCACGCCGGTTACCTGGCGGTGCGGGCGGGCCTGGAGCGGATGCTGCCGGGCCGGCTGGTCGGGGTGTCCCGCGACGCGGACGGCAACCCCGCCTACCGGCTGGCGCTGCAGACCCGCGAGCAGCACATCCGGCGGGAGAAGGCGACCAGCAACATCTGCACCGCGCAGGTGCTGCTCGCGGTGATGGCCGGCATGTACGCGGTCTACCACGGCCCGGACGGGCTGCGGGACATCTCGGCGCGTACCCATGCCATGGCGGTGCGGCTCGCGGCCGGGTTGCGCGCCGGCGGCGTGCAGGTCGCGGACGTCGCGTTCTTCGACACCGTCACCGCGAGCGTGCCCGGCCGGGCCGGCGAGGTGGTGGCAGCCGCCGCGCAGCGCGGGGTGAACCTGCGGCTGGTCGACGCCGACCGGGTGGGTGTGTCCTGCGACGAGACGACCACCGTCGCGCACCTGGCGGCGGTGTGGGCGGCGTTCGGTGTGCCCACTTTCGACGGCGCCGTCGACCCGGCCCTGCCGACCGGTCTTCGCCGCACCAGTGACTTCCTCACCCACCCGGTGTTCCGCAGCCACCACTCGGAGACGGCGATGCTGCGCTACCTGCGCCGGCTGTCGGACTTCGACTACGCCCTGGACCGGGGCATGATCCCGCTGGGGTCGTGCACGATGAAGCTCAACGCGACCACCGAGATGGAGCCGATCAGCTGGGCGGAGTTCGCGCACATCCACCCGTTCGCGCCGGACACGCAGACCGCCGGGTACCGGGAGCTGATCGGTCAGCTGGAGTCGTGGCTGGCCGAGGTGACCGGTTACGACGCGGTCAGCGTGCAGCCCAACGCCGGTTCGCAGGGTGAGCTGGCCGGGCTGCTGTCCATCCGGGCGTGGCACCGCAGCCGTGGTGAGGCGCACCGCGACGTGTGCCTGATCCCGTCCTCGGCGCACGGCACCAACGCGGCGTCGGCGGTGATGGCCGGCATGCGGGTGGTCGTGGTGGCCTGCGACGACGACGGCAACGTCGACCTGGTCGACCTCGACACGAAGATCGACAAGCACCGGGACGCGCTGGCCGCGATCATGGTGACGTACCCGTCGACGCACGGGGTGTACGAGACGGGCATCGCGCAGTTGTGCGCGAAGGTGCACGACGCCGGCGGGCAGGTGTACGTCGACGGTGCGAACCTCAACGCGCTGGTCGGGTTCGCCAAGCCGGGCAAGTTCGGGGCGGACGTGTCACACCTGAACCTGCACAAGACGTTCTGCATCCCGCACGGCGGCGGCGGGCCGGGGGTCGGTCCGGTGGCGGTGCGCTCGCACCTGGCGCCGTTCCTGCCCGGCGACCCGCTGGGCGCGCACGTCGACGCCACACCGGCGATCTCGGCGGCGAAGTACGGGTCGGCGGGGATCCTGCCGATCCCGTGGGCGTACCTGCGGATGATGGGCGCGGCCGGGCTGACCCGGGCGACCGGGGTGGCGGTCCTGGCGGCGAACTACGTGGCGGCGCGGCTGCGCGGGCACTTCCCGGTGCTGTACGCCGGCAACAAGGGCCTGGTGGCGCACGAGTGCATCCTCGACCTGCGGCCGCTGACGAAGGCGACCGGGGTGAGCGTGGACGACGTGGCGAAGCGGCTGATCGACTACGGCTTCCACGCGCCGACGATGTCATTCCCGGTGGCGGGGACGCTGATGGTGGAGCCGACCGAGAGCGAGGACCTGGCCGAGTTGGACCGGTTCTGCGACGCGATGATCGCCATCCGGGCCGAGATCGAGCAGGTGGCCTCGGGGCAGTGGCCGTCCGGGGACAACCCTCTGGCCAACGCGCCGCACACCGCGGCGATGGTCAGCGGTGACGACTGGACGCACCCGTACCCGCGGTCGGTGGGCGCGTACCCGGCCGGGGTGGACCGGGCCGGGAAGTACTGGCCGCCGGTGCGGCGGATCGACGGCGCGTACGGCGACCGGAACCTGGTGTGCTCGTGCCCGTCGCCGGAGGCCTTCGAGGACTGACGACGGGCGGGCCGGGGCGGGCGGTGTGGCCGCCCCGGCAGCCGCGCCGACCTGGGCAGGAATGTCCCGGACCGGGGACTAGCCTGGGTCGACAGCGGCGGTTCGGTGACGCTGAGTGGTCAATCAGGCCACGAGGGCGTGGCGGGCGGGGCCGCGGTGCGGGGCGATGCTGCTGCCGTCGGGGAGCAGCTCACCTGTGTCCTCGAAGACGATGACACCGTTGCAGAGCAGGCTCCAGCCCTGCTCAGGGAAGCAAGCGAGGACCCGGGCGGCTTCCCGGTCGGTAGCTTCAGCAGAGGGGCAGGTCGGTTGGTGCTGGCACATCGGGTTCTCCGGACTGTGGGGGCACTGTGTCATGGTTCACATGACCAGTGACGCACAGTACCAAGCGAAAGTGTCCAGCATCGAGCAGGTAGCCGCCTGGTGCACGGGAAATCCACTGAACGGATGAGGAAGGTCGGACCGTACGGCGTGGAAACGCTCCCACATGTGCTGGTAAATGCACCAGCCGCACCGGCCGCCTGCCGAGGCGGCCTCGTCGAACGCGCCCGCCTGCAATGGCACCGCTCCGACGGCGGCGACCCCGCCGTGCTCGCCGAGCAGTTCCTCGCCGCACACGGCCTGCCACTGCACGACCTGACCCGCCCCGCCGACCACCGGCACCCCACCACCGACGCCTGCGGGGCCGCGCTCTACCTGTCCGCCGCCGCCGGAGCGCTGCTGGCCGGCGCCCCGACCACAGCGCCCGACCCCACGCCGACCCTGCCCGACCTCGCCGTCGTCGTCTACGGCCACGGCCCCACCCGGCCCGCACCGAGCGGCCCGCCACCGCCCTGGTGGCTCGGCCCGTGGACCGAGAGCTGGACCCCACGCCAGCACGCCGACGCCGTCGACGCGGTCCGCGCCGCCATCGGCCGCGGCGACGTCTACCAGACCAACCTCGTCGGACACGCCGCCGCCCGCTACACCGGCGACCCGCTGCCCGCCCTCAGCCGCCTCGGCGCGCTGCCCGGCGCCCGCTACGGCGGCGTACTCACCGGCGACGGCTGGGCGATCGGCTGCGCCTCCCCGGAGACCCTCGTCGAGGTCACCGACGGGCAGCTGACCACCCGACCCATCAAGGGCACCCGCCCGGCCACCGCCGCCGGCCGCGCCGAACTGCTCGCCAGCGCCAAGGAACGCGCCGAACACATCATGATCGTCGACCTGGAACGCAACGACCTGGCCCGCATCGCCCGCACCGGCACCGTCCGCGTCGACGAGCTGTTCGCCGTCCGCCGCTGGTGCGACCTGTGGCAGGCCGAGTCCACCGTCCGCGCCACCGCCGCCGACGGCCTCGGCCTGGCCGACCTGCTGCGCGCCACCTGCCCCGGCGGCTCGGTGACCGGCGCGCCGAAACACGCCGCCCTGACCCAGATCGGCGCCCTCGAACCCGTCGGCCGGGGCGCCAGCATGGGCGCCCTGGGCTGGGTCGCCCCCGGCCGGATCGACCTCGGCCTGACCATCCGCACCGCCGCCGCCGACGGCGAGAAGCTGCACACCTGGGCCGGCGGCGGCATCACCTGGGACAGCGACCCCGCCGCCGAGGTCGCCGAGGCCGCCGCGAAGACCGCCCCGATCCGCGCCACCCTGGCCGGGCGCTGAACCCACCACCACCGGCGATACGCTGACCCGCATGACCATGCGGCCCATCCGGATCATCGGCGACCCCGTACTGCGCACCCCGTGCGAGCCGGTCACCACCTTCGACGCCGAGCTGCGCGCCCTGGTCACCGACCTGATGGACACCCTGCTCGGCGCGCCCGGCCGGGCCGGTGTGGCCGCCCCGCAGATCGGGGTCAGCGCCCAGGTGTTCGTCTACGACGCCGACGGGCACCGCGGCCACCTGATCAACCCCACCCTGGAGCTGTCCGAGGAACGCCAGGACGACGACGAGGGCTGCCTGTCCATCCCCGGCCTGTACTTCCCGACCGCCCGGGCCATGCACGCCACCGCGAACGGCGTCGACCAGCACGGCGAGCCGTTGACCATCGCCGGCAGCGGCTTCCTCGCCCGCGCCCTGCAACACGAGACCGACCACCTGCGCGGCAAGCTGTACGTCGACACGCTGAGCGGGGACATCCGCCGCCGCGCCCTGCGCGAGATCCGCGCCGGCCGCTTCGACTCACCCAGCCGCCGCCGCTGACCCGCCTGCCGCTGACCCGCCGCCGCTACCGGGCGGTCAGCGTGTACTCGTCGTAGTCGGCGACCCGGGTGAAACCCACCCGCTCGTACAGCCGCACCGCAGCCGCGTTGTCCGCCTTCACGTTCAGCGTGACGTGCTCGACGGTCTCGCGCAGCCGTCCGCACAGCGCCGCCACCACCGCCGCCGCCAGGCCCCGCCCCCGCCAGCGCGGATGGGTCGTGACGTTGCCCAACGCCGCCACCCGGTACACCGGGGACCACACGTGCACCCCGGCCACCGCCGCCAGCTCACCGCCCTCGCGTACGCCCAGGTACTGCCCGGTGGCCACCATCCGGGGATCGAACCAGTTCTCCGGGTACGCCTGCGCGTACAGGCGGCGCAGCCGCGGCAGGTCCGCCGCGCCGAGCACCACACCCGCCGGGCGCACCGCCGCCAGCCGGGCCGGATCGGTCAACGCCATCCGGTGGTGCGCGCCGCCGGAATCCAGCCGGAACGACCCGGCCAGGGCGTCGCTCAGCCCGGGGGACAGGTGCGCGTACAGCCGGGCGGGCAGCACCGGCGCCAGGTCGGCCAGCAACGCCGCCAGCGCCGCGGTGTCCGCCGGCGCCGCGAACGCCAGCAGCGTCGGCGGGTCCACCCCGTGATAGAGCAACGCGACCTGCTCACCCCGGCGGAACCACGACGTGTAAGGCCAGAAGAAGTCGTCCAAGTCGCCCAACTGGTAGGCGTGCAGCACCGGATCACGCCCCAGCAGGTCGGCCAGGACGGCACGGTCGTGCTCCGCGCGTACCGGCATCAGCGTCGGCTCACCGGGCCAGCCACTGGTCGTATCCGAGCTTGGCGACCAACGCCACCACCACGACCAGCAGCACCACCCGCACGAACCCCGACCCGCGGCGCAACGCCATCCGCGCCCCCAGCACCGCGCCGGCGATGTTGCACACCGCCATGCCCGCCCCCAGCAGCCACCACACGTGCCCGGTCACCCCGAACACCACCAGCGCACCCAGGTTCGTGCCCGCGTTGACCACCTTCGCCATCGCCGAGCCGTGCACGAAGTCCGCGCCCACCAACGCGGTGAACGCCAGCACCAGGAACGTGCCAGTGCCCGGACCGATCAACCCGTCGTACAGCGCGATGCCGACCCCGGCCACGGCGACCACCGCCGCCACCCGCACCGTTGTCCGCCGCTGCGGCATCGCCACCACCCCCAGCCGGGGGCGCAGCAGCACGAACAGCGCCACCGACACCAGCACCACCAACACCACCGGCCGGTACGCCGACGCCGGCACCGAGCCGGCCAGCGCGGCGCCCACCCCCGCGCTGAGCACCGCCAGCCCCGCCGCCGGCCCCGTCACCCGCCAGTCGATCTTGGTCCGGCGGGCGTACGTCGCCGCCGCCGTGGCGGTGCCGAAGATCGCCGCCAGCTTGTTGGTGCCCAGCGCCGTGGCCACCGGCAGGCCGGGCGCGGCCACCAGCAACGCCGGCAGCAGCAGCAACCCGCCGCCACCGACCACGGCATCGACCCAACCGGCCATCGCGGCGGCAGCGAGCAGGGTGGTCAGCGAAACGGGGTCCACGGGCGGCCATTCTCCCCACCCCGGCCCACCCAGCCACCACCGAAGTGGCCAGCCTCACCCCAGCCCCGAGCGAGGTCAGCGACCCCGCGCCCTCCTCAGCCACACCCCCAACGCGCCAATCGCCACGAACACCAGGACCGAACACAGCAGCGCCTTGACCACCCGGCAACCCTGCCACGGGGACGTAAGGTGCAGGAGTGCGCCTGGCCACCTTCAACCTGCTGCACGGACGATCCCTCACCGACGGGCTCGTCGACCCCGACCGACTCACCGCCGCCGTCCGCGCCCTCGACGCCGACGTGCTGGCCCTGCAGGAGGTCGACCGCGACCAGAGCCGCAGCGGCAACCTCGACCTCACCGCCATCGCGGCCCGCGCCCTCGACGCACCCCACCACCGCTTCGCCGCCGCCGTCGTCGGCACCCCCGGCGAAAAATTCCGCCCCCTGCGCCACGACGACGACGGCCACGGCGAACCCTGCTACGGCATCGGCCTGATCAGCCGACACCCGGTGCGCAGCTGGCAGGTCACCCGACTCAAGCCCGCACCCGTCCGCTCCCCGGTCTACGTCCCCGGCCCCGGCGGCGGCCTCATCCTGCTGCACGACGAACCCCGCGTCGTCCTCGCCGCCGTCCTGGACACCCCGCACGGCCCGCTCACCGTGGCCGCGACCCACCTGTCCTTCGTCCCCGGCTGGAACGCCCGCCAGCTACGCCAGACCATCCGCGCCCTGCGCGCGCTGCCCGGCCCCCGCGTCCTGCTCGGCGACCTCAACCTGCCCGCCGGCCCGGCCCGACTCATCTCCGGCTGGCGCCCACTGGGCCGCCGCCCGACCTACCCGTCCGGGCAACCCCGCGTCCAACTGGACCACATCCTCGCCGACCGGCAGGCCCTCGACCAGCTCCCACCGGTACGGGCCGTCACCGCGCCGCTGTCCACCATCTCCGACCACCGCCCCCTGCTGGTCGACCTCGGCTGAAACGGGTCAACCCAGACCACCCGGCGTGGCTGAGTCGCAAGATTCCCTCAAGATCATTGCATCGACGATCTCCGACGATCATGCTGAGCGAGCCGTGCCACGATCAACCAGTCGGAGGCCACATGAGACGCCAGCGACCCACCGTCATTGCCATATCCACACTTCTCGCTGTCACCCTTGCCATCGCACCCACCCCCGCCAACGCGCAGAGTGCCGCGGAACCGAACCAGGTCGCCGCCCTCACCGTCCGCCAGGCTGACGGGTACGCCACCCTCGCCTGGCAACCGGTCGACGGCGCGACCGACTACCAGATCGAACGCACCGCCGTCGACGCCAACGGCACCCCCACCGGCGCACCGACCATCGTCGGTATCTGGCGCCCCAACCGCCAGATCAACCAACAGTCACCCACCTTCGCCGACTCCGGATTCAACCCCGGAGACACGTTCCAATGGCGGGTACGCGCCCGCGCCGGCACCACCGAACAGCCCTACTCCGACCCGGTCGTCGCCACCACCACCGCACCCTGGGGTAACCCCGGAACCGCGGGCGAGCAACTGCGCACCCAGTGGGAGACCGCCCACGCCGCGCAGTACACCAGCGACACCGACGAGTACGCCTACACCGCCGCCGTCGACGCCCTCAGCGACCGGGTCCGCGTCGTCGAGCTCGGCCGCACCGTCCAGAACCGACCCATCAACATGATGGTCATCGGCTACCCCACCCCGGCGGCCACCCCGGCGGCCGTCGCCGCCACCGCACCCGTGGCCATCAACTGCAACGTGCACGGCAACGAACCGGGCGACCGCGAAGCCTGCCTCATCATGGCCCGGCAACTCGCCTTCAGCACCGACCCCCGGATCACGGACCTGCTCAGCCGCACCAACGTCCTGATCGTCCCCACCATCAACGGTGACGGCCGGGCAGCCAACACCCGCGGCAACTCCACCGGCCAGGACCTCAACCGGGACTACTCGCTGATCCGCCAGCCGGAGACCGCCGCGTACATCAAGATGGTCCGCGACTACCGACCCGTCGCCGGCTACGACGGCCACGAGTTCGGCAACTCCCGCGCGGGTGACCTGCCGATGCTGCCGCCCCGCCACCAGAACGTCGCCCAGCCCATCTTCGACCAGTCCCAGGACATGATCGAAGGCCACATGTACGCCAAGGGCGCCGAAGCCGGCTGGTGGGCCTGCCCCTACGGCTGTGAAGGCGGCGGCAACGTCGGCCTCAGCGAGGAAACCATCCTGCGGAACACCCTCGGGCTCAAGAACGTCGCCAACTCCCTGCTGGAACTGCGTAGCTCCGGCGGACAGACCCGACCCGACGAGGGCAACACCGCCAACAACCGGCGCCGCAAGACCTACTCCGCCCTGTGGACCTTCCACCAGTTCCTCGACTACCACCGGGCCGACCGCGGCGAGATCCTCGACGCTCGCGCCGAGTCCATCGAGATCCAGGCCGCCAACACCGGCCGCCTCGTCTTCCGCGGCTCCCGGCCGATCCCCGCCCACCCCGCCCCGCACCCGGGCGACAGCCCGCCGCCGCTCGACGCACCCCGCGCCGACCTCATCCTCGACAACGCGCCGTGCGCCTACAAGCTCACCGACGAGCAGTACAACGGGGCACGCACCGACGGACCAGGCGGCGTGGGCACCACCGTCGCGCAACGCATCGCCGCACACGGCTGGAAGGTCATCAAGACCGGCGACGGCTACTACGTACCCCTCAACCAGCCCGAACGCGGCCTCATCCCGCTGCTGCTCGACACCAAGGGCGTGGAGAAGCTGACCGACGGCGAACGCATCTACCCGACCCTCACCGGCCGACGTAACGGACCGCTGGTCGTCTCCGGCTTCACCTGCGCCGCCGACGCCACCATCGACGGCCCGGTTACCGTCCGGGCGGGCGCGGCACTCGTCGCGACCGGAACCACCATCAGCGGCCCGATCAGCGCCACCCGCGCCGCCGGCGTCCTCCTCGCCGACAGCACCATCAACGGCCCGGTCCAGATCGCGGACACCACCGATGCGATCTCCATCATCGACGTCACGATCGCCGGCCCGGTCAGCCTGTCCGGTAACACCACCGGCACCGACGCACCCCTGCTGGCCGGCAGCACCATCCGCGGCCCGCTCAGCTGCACCGCAAACAGCCCCGCCCCGATCAACCTCGGCGTCGCCAACACCGTGCACGGTCCACGCACCACCCAGTGCGCGGCACTGTGACCGCCAGCTAGCCGAACCAGCGTGCCGGCGGCACGGGCACCACGCCCGTGCCGCCGGCACACCCCATCCACCCAACCCCGACCTGTGGAGACCGCCGTGTCGCACCCCGCCTCACCGAACGGCACCCCACCGCGGCACCCCCGGCTCCTCCGGCTTCTCGTGCCGGCCCTGCTGCTGGCCGTCACCGCATGCACGGGCGCCCCCGCCGCTCCCCGCGCGGACGCGGCACCCCAGGTCACCGGACCGCTGTGCGCCGCCCTGCCCACCGGCACCGAACCCGGAAACCCGACCTTCCTCGCCGGCCAACCCGTCGACCAGGCGCTGCGGTGGATCCCCACCCTCACCACCTTCGAAGCGGCCCTGCGCACCAGCGGCGTCCTCACCGACCTGCCCACCGGCACCGGCGTCACCATGCTGGCGCCCTCCGACGACGCCTTCGCCGCCAAGTTCTCCGAGGACAACTGGGACGACCTGATGGTCCGCCACACCGACCAGCTGCGCACCCTGCTCAAAGCACACCTGATCGCGGGAGCCCACCGAGTCGACGACCTGGTGAACGCCGGCACCGCAACCACCCTCGACGGCACCACCGTCACCATCACCCGCACCGGCCCCACCGTCCGGCTCGCCGACCGCGCCGACGCCGTATGCGCCGACTACCAGGCCACCAACAACACCCGGATCCACATCATCAACGCGGTACTCGGCACACTGCCCACCACCGCCAACGACAGCGACCAACGGGCCCACTGACCGCACTCACCGCGCCGCGGCCGCCTGGTCGGCCGGTACGAGCGCGGCCAGGGCGCGGTTGGTCCGGTTGGCCCGCACCGCGTCGCGCTGCTGCCCGGCCGTCACCTCGATGTACGTCTGCGACGACGCCAAAGACGCGTGCCCCAGCAACCGCATGATCTCCGCAGCACTCGCCCCGTCCTCGGCCAGCCGGGTGGCGAACGTGTGCCGAAGCGCGTGCAACCGCGCCCCACGCGGCACCCGGTCACCGATGCCCGCCCGCCGGTAACACGACTCCACCAGGTACTGGAGCCCGCCGCGGCGCAGCGGCTCGCCGTGCCGGTCCACCAGCAACGCCGAGTCGGGGCGTACCGACCGCGACCCGAAGCGCCGGGCCCGACTGTCCAGGTAGTCCACCAGCACCCGGTCCAGGTCGGCCTCGATCGGCACCACCCGTGGCCGCCCGCCCTTGCCGGCCACCTCGACCCGCCGTTCACCGGGCCGACCGGCCAGCGAGCTGACCCGCAGCGCGAGCAGCTCCGACAGGCGCAGCCCGGCACAGAGCGCCACCGCCAGCACCGCCACATCCCGCTGCGGCCACGGGTCGCGCTGCCGGCCGTCGTCGCGCGCGGCCGAGGCGAGCAGCAGCTCGGGGGTGTCGGCGCCGCGCAACGGCTTCGGCTGGGGGAGTAGTGCCCGGGGGCGGCCGACGGCCGGCATCGGATTGCCCGCCACCACCCCATCGGCCACCAGGAACGTGAAGAAGCTGTTCCAGGTGGACCAGGCCCGGTGCACCGACGCTGCGGCCCGGGGTGCGGCGAACCGGGCGAAGGCCGCCCGCATCACCCGGGGGGAGAGGTCGGTGATCAACAGTGTCTCGTGGGGGAGGGGAGCGGTGTCATCCTCGGCAACCAGGGCAGCCACCGCGTGCAGGTCCCGCCGGTACGCGGCGAGAGTGTGGGGGGAGGGCTTGCGAGTCGCCCGGGCGATCAGGAACTCCTCGATCAAAGCCATGAGCGATTCGTCCTGTTTGTGCTGCATAAGGGATATTATGCAGCATTTTCGGGTTTCCCGGCAAGGGGAGAAGAGGGGAGAGCGGGGCCAACGCGGCTCCAGCCGTCGTCTTGGTGGTCGCTGTCGCCCCGGGCCGCCCGGGGGCATGAGCGGGTCGCCCAGACGTAGTCCGCAGCGGAAACGGCTTGACCGTACGGCCGTCACCGGGGCGCACTGGGCCCATGAGCAGCGGCGATCTCGGCCAGCGGCTGGCCTGCGTCCAGCGATCGTGGACCCCTCAACAGCGCCTGCACGTTGGCAATGTCGCCTGGGCCGGTGCCCACGGGGACGGCAGCCCGGTCCCGGATGCCACCCTTGGCTGGGGCGATCCGCTGGTGGGGTTCGCCGACGTGTGGCATCCGGCAGTGTCAGGCGAGCCGGCACAGGCCTCCCTGCACATGGGACCGGCCTCGACCGCCGCGCAGCGGGCCGCCGCGGTAGACGAGCTGCTTGACCTGGCACCCCACGTCAGCGTCGAGGTGTCCCGGGCGGACGTGGGCCTCATTCGAGCCTTGGCCGAGCGTGGCTTTCGTAGCGCCGACGCGCCCTGGTTCGTGCAGCTGTGGCGTGACCTGACGCAGCTTGCCGACCTGCAGGCGCGCACCGACGTCAACGGGTACACCATCCGTGCTGTCCGCGACGATGAGCTAGCCGAGCGGGTCGACGTGCACCGCCGGTGCTGGGCGCCGGCGAGGATCAAGGAGATGCTGGGCCTGCCGGTGACCGGTACCGAGCCCGGGTCGAGCTTTTCGCTCGACAAGCATCGTGCCGTGACGGCCTCGCCGGTCTACCGCGCCGAGCTGGATGTGGTGGCGGTCGCCGCGGACGGTTCGTTCGCGGCCTTCGGGTTGGCCTGGCTGGACCTCGAAGCTGGATGTGTGCTCGTCGAACCGGTCGGGACCGACCCGGACCACGGCAAGCGCGGCCTGGCGGGTGCGCTCTGCACGAAGATCTTCCAGGTGGCCCGTGACCTCGGGGCTACCCAGGCGATCGTCGGCCCTCGTGGCGACGACGGCTACCCGGTCCCGCGCCGGCTCTACGCCGGGCTTGGGATGCACGAGGTGACGCAGTTCGTTCCCATGTCCACATCGCCATGAGGTCGCTGTTCGGCCCCGACCGAGGGGACGCCCAGATCGCTTTACTTTACATAATGTGCATTATCGAATCAGTCGTGCTGGGCTGGCGGGAGCCGCGTCGCGCGCCGGACGTCACCCTGTGGCACCGGGACGGTGACTACCGGTACGGACATCGATGTGCTTTGGTGAGCACACACCACAACACACCGCCTGGGAGCACAGATGATCAGGATTGCTCGGAGCAGCGTCCTGGCCGTCCTCACCGCCGCCGCCCTCACCGCGACGCTGGGGCTGCCCGACGTCGTCACGGCCGCGCCGAACCCCAGGAAAGTCCGGGTCTGCGCGCTGCGACCGCTGCCGCTGCCGGCCGATCTGAACGGTTACGCCCGGGTGGTCGACCCGACCGGTCGGTTCACCGCCGGCGTCGGCTACCGGGTCACCGACGACGACCGCCACCCGCTGCTGCTGCTCTGGGACGGCCTGGCGCGCCGGGACGGCCCCCCGCGCCGGCCGCTGGTCTGGGACGAGCCGCGCCTCACCATCGTCCCGACAGAGGCGGAGCTTCAACTCGCGAGCATCAACCGGCACGGCGTCATCATCGGCAGCGGTTTCGTCGACAACTCCCACCGGCCGTGGCGCTACCGCGACGGCCAGCTGGAGTGGCTACCCATCCCGCCGACGGTCTCCGGCGCCTCGGCGCAGGGCATCAACTCCCGCGGCGACATCGTCGGCAGCGGCGCCGTCGAGGAGACCGAGACGTCCCTGCCGCTGCTCTGGCCAGCGGACCGGCCGGGTGCCGTCGAGGTGATCGACGCCCCGCCCAACGCCGGCGCGACGGAGATCCTCGACGACGGCACCATCGTCGGCAGCACGGGAGCCTCGGGCGGTTCCCTGAGCTCCGGCTGGGTACGCCGCCCGGACGGAACGACCGTCCTGCTCACCGCGCCCGGTGCCCGGTGGTCCACTGTCTTCGCAGCCCAGGGAGACTGGGCGGTCGGCAGAATCGGCGCCGGCAGCCCGTACGAGGACAGCACCTCGGTGCGCTGGAACCTGCGGACCGGGCTGGCGGTCGCGGTCAACCCCGCGCTGGGGCCCGCATCCGACGTCAACGCCCGAGGCACGGTGCTCGGCGACCGAGCGGTCGACCACGACGGCCGCATCGTCCCGCTGCGCGGCGCCATCCCCGACGTCCTGATCATCTTCGGCTGGGCGATCGCCGACGACGGCACGGTCGTGGGCTCCACCAACGGCACCCGGCTCCGCCCGGCGCGCTGGATCGGCTGCTGACGATCCGGATCACCTGTCTCCCGCCCCGGGCCGAAACGACTCGCGGCGGATGCGAGGCTGCGGGCGACCACACTGGCGCAGATCGACACAGATAGACGTCCTTGCCAGGGCGGTCCCCCGGGTGGTCGGGGTTCCCCGGGTCTTGTACCAGGTCCGGATTGACGGCTGGCGCATCGACGACAGTGTTGAAGTTCGATGCGGGCTAGCCTCCAGCCATGGGCGACGCCGCCAACCTGGAAGCCGCCGGTGCTGCGGTACGGCACCTGAGCGGCCTGCTGGCGGACGTCTGGTTGGCGGTGGACGCTCCGGACCACGTCGGTGGGCGCTGGATGGAGATCTGCCGTGGGTCGCCGGTCGACCCGGTGTTCGTCTGCATCGACGCCATGAGCAACGTGCTGCACGTGCGGTACCTCGACCCGGAGAACCTCTCCATCGTCTACCTGCCCGGCTGGTACTACGAGGTGGCGACGGCCGCCTCGCTGGGCCGGCCGCTCGACCCGTCCGCCGTGACCGTGCTGGATTTCCCGGCCGCGCGTCCGCTCGCCTTCGACCTGACCGTCGAACACAGGATCGGGGGTGCGGCGGAGACCGTCACACTCCCCCAGGGCCGCGAGCCGGTCGAGTACGAGCCACTCCCCTTCGGGTACGCGTTCGCAGCCGCGCGCGGCTTCGGTATCACCGATGCGCCGGCGGGCACCGACCCGGCGACGGACCTGTCGGCGATCTTCCACTGGGGTGCGATGTCGCTGCGGGTCGCCGCGGCGCCGGGCGTCACGTTCGAGCAGCGGCCGTTGCTGGGCGAGGTCGCCCTGGGTGTCGTCCGGGCGGCCTACCGTCCGGGTGACGGCACCGTCACCTGCGATCAGGCGCTGCGCTTCGAGTTCGAGCGGCACCGTCATCCGATGACGGTGCCGCCGCTCGGCGCGCCGTTGCGTGCCGTACCGCTGGCGGAGCCGGACATCGTCGCGAACGCCGTCGCCATGGGCCGGGCACTCGGCGAGCCGCAACCCGTGGCGGTGCAGGAGACCTGCCCGGATGGCGTCGACCTGGTGCTGATGAAGCCGGACCCGCGCCGGTTGCCTCGGGGAACCCCGTGGAGTTGGCAGCCGAACTGGCTGGTCGAGACGGCGAAGGTCGTCGATGATGCCGTGTTCGCGATGTTGATGAGCCTGCTCGACACCTACGTCCAGTGGCTCGGCGGGTTGCCGGAGGCCGCACCCGTACCGATCCGCATCCGCGTCGATCCGGCGAGTGCGGAGGACCGCTTCGCCTATCGACTCGACTTTCTGGACGCGGACGGCGAGGTGTCGTCCGAACCGCCGGACACGACCGCGGCCTTCGCGCCGTGCTTCCGGTTGACCGTGGTCCGCACCGAGAACGTGCGGGTCGTCCTGGACCTGCCCCTCGGTGCGGCGGGTGATTCGGACATCGACGGTGTCGTCCAGTACCGCGAGAAGGTCGTCACGCATGTCGACGACGTGCCGCTGCTGATCGCCGACGGCGAGGTTGGCGCCAAGGCCGTTCTGGAGGCACGGCCGGCGACGATCGAGGAGTTGGTCCACATCGTTGTGGCGGTCGGCGAGTTCGTTCCGTTTCCGCCCCTGCAGGTCATGTACGACCTACGTGACCTGGGCAGCGTGGCGGCGTACGTGCTGACCGGGAAGAATCTCTACGGCGAGCCGATGGGTGGCCTGGAGGCGGCGATCACCCTCGGTGGTGTGCTCCTTCCCGAGGTCGCCGAACGGGCGGTTGGCTCGCTGCTCGCCTCGGGCCGGCGGGTCACGACCCTCGGCGACGATCCCGGCCGGCGTCTGCGGGAGGCGGCGGAGGCAGTGGTGCCCGGCGACGCGGCGTTGGCCCGTTCGCTGGTCGAACGCGTCGAGGACCAGCCATGACGCGGGTGCCGGCCAACGCCGGCCTGTCCGTACCGGAGCGGCTCGCACTGCTGGGCCAGTTGCAGCGCATGACTCCGCAGGCCCGGGCGCTCCTGCGGCCGGACGTCCCGTCGCCTGCGTTCCTGCGCGATCCCGAGCAGCTGATCGACCGGTCCGGGGTCTGTTTTCGGTCCGGTTTCCTGCAGCATGCCTTCGAGGCGGCGCGCCGGGACTTCCCGGGCATGTCGATGGAGGGGTTCCTGGCCGGCGCAGGTCAGGGGTCGCTGCTGTCCGGTGTGGTCGACGCGCTGCTCGGGGAGGCGTCCGCGACGCTGCTGCGTACGTCGGATCCGGCGCGCTACGTCGACGCGCTGCGGCGGGCGTACGCCGATTTCCGGACGGTGTCGACGCCGTTCGACGGCGGGGTGTCCTATGGGTCCTACCGGTACCACGAGGGTTTTCACGTCGAGTTGCCCGATGATCTGAACGTCATGCCGATGAATGCTCCGGTCAGCCCGGGCCTGCGCTACCCGGCGTACGGCGCGGTGGTCACCGGCCGGGGCAACCGCTCGATCGGCATGTTGCTGGCGTCGCGGGTGTGGGACCGGGAGATCCCGTTGACCGCGCGGGGTCCGGAGCTGTTCCGGGAGCTGCAGGTGCGGAGCTCGGACGAGTTGCACGCCTGGGATTACGACCCCGACCTGCTGATGTCCGAGGTGCAGATCGCCCACATGGTCTCCACCGGGGACGCCCCGATCTACCGTTTCTCGTTCGAGACAGGGCCGCCCAGCGCCCGGACGGTCACACAGGCGCGTTGGGAGCTCGCGGCGCGGTTGGAGGACGAGCGGATTCTGACCGGCGACGACGCCGAGCTGCAGCGGTTGTGGGATCACCATGGTCGTAGCGCGACCGCGCCGCGCGGTGATCCGCTGGACGTGCGCAGCCGCTACGGCCGTGATCCGTACTTCCGGCTTTCCCGCGATGAGTTGTTCGAGATGGCCATGCGGCTTCCGTCGGCGCGGAACGTGGCCATCCGTGTCTACGAGTGGGAACACGCGAGGCCTCAGCGGTTCATCAAGGAGATGCAGCGCTGGGTTCGGACGTTGCGGAAGAAGCTCGACGAGGATCTGTGGAGCAGCCGGCTGTCGATGCTGACCGGGGCGAGCGAGCCGGCCAATCTGCACCTGCTCTCCCCACGGGATCACGCGCTGACCGACCTCTATGCCGGACGCATGATGGGCGGCATGACCCGGCTGGACCGCTGGGGTAACCGCGTGGTCCCGACCGTCGCGGAAGAGGCCGACTACGACTATGCGGCGCGCGTGCAGGACTACACGTCCACGTACGGCGCGACGGCGGAGCCGTTTCCCCTGACCGACATCGCCCGGGTGACCGAGCCGGTCATCGCGTTCGACCAGCGGACCCTGGCCGAGCTGATGGCCGCGCTGCGGGACGACGAGTGGCAGCGGGCGCTGGCCTCGACACCCGAGGCGGCCGGGGCCTGGAACGAGCTCGTGCGACGACTCAACAGCCAGGTCGACCGCTACGGCATGCCGACCGCGCTGCGCCTGCCCCAACTCTGACTGGAGGATCGGCCATGCCGGCAACACCAGAGGCCACGCTCCGTTTCGTGCAGTTGCGCCGGGCGGGTGACCCCGCGGGTGCTGAGGACGGCGTCTGCTCCACTGGACCGAAGGTCATCGGACCGGTCCTCGATTTCCGCGACGACTGGTCACCGCCGGTCAGGAATGCGCTGGCCAGCCGCGACGTCGAGCAGGCCTGGGCACTGTACGACGCCCGGAGGAAGGAGCAGGACGACGCGATCGAGGACCTCGGTCGGTTGGCTCTGGCCCTGTTGCGGCGGGCCGCCGTCGACGCCAGCCTCACCGTCGGGAAGCTGCGTGAGGTCATCACCGGGTGGGCGGCCGAGCGGCAGGTGACCTCGGAACAGCTGCGCGGTCCGACAGCCGCCCTCACGCGCTGGACCGTGGACATGACCGCCCTCGGCCGGTTCCTGGGTCGGCCGCGTGGCGTGGCGTCGACCGTCCTCCTGCGGCTGCTGCGCGGCATCACCCTGATCCGTCTCGCTGGCAGCGACGCCGAGGACGTCTGCCTGGTCCGCTCGCTGATCGGTGGCCGCGACCTGGAGTTGCCGCCCGCACCGAAGCCGGCGCCGCAGCTCGACGCCGACGTCGGCTACGCCCAGCACTTCGGAGACCTGGCCGTTCACGCCGGGCGTCTGCTTGCCCGGGCACGCGTCACCGGTAATCCGGATCCGACACTCGCCGACGTCCAGGCGGCCGGCTTCGCCGACCTCGTCCCGGCCATCGAGGCGGCGTCCCGCGCCGCCACCGAACTGGGCGTGCCGGCCACTGCCGCGCTGCGCGCCCTGCGCAAGCTGTTCGACACCGAACGCGAGGCTGCCCGCCGTCGTGCGGACCGACGGGCTGAGGCGATGGATCCGGGGCGGCTGGTCGAGAGCGGGCCCGTCGTCGTCGGTGACGACATTGAGTACGTTCCGCCACGGGTTCCGGTGCTGAGCGCGCAGGCGCGGGTCGCCGGCCGCGGCGACCTCATGGTCATCCGGACCGTGCACCTGCGCTACGAGTTCGGCGAGATCTCGCACGTCGAGAACGTGCTGGCCAGCGAGGTACGCGGTCGCACCCACGTGGTCGACACCAGCACCCGGGAGTCGGTCACCACGTCGACGCAGTCGATCGCCGAGACCACCCAGGAGCTGGAGACCACGGAGCAGAACAGCCTCGACCGGGCGCTGACCACCGCTGCCACCCAGAGCACCTCGATGTCGTTGGGAGTCAGCGTCTCGGGCGGTTTCGGCCCGGTTCAGGCCGGCGTCGACATCAACGCCGACCGGTCCACGACCACCGCGAGCAGCATGAGTTCGGCCGTGTCGTACTCCAAGACCCTCACCGAGCGGGCTTCCGAGCTGCTGCGCAGCGAGGTTTCCGAGCGCCGCGCCATCACCAGCACGACCCGGGTGACCGAAACCAACGATCACCGGTTCGACAACGCCGACGGGTTGGCGAACATCACCGGCGTCTACCGCTGGCTCACGAAGGTCGACCAGGCTCAGGTCTACAACTACGGGGAACGGCTGCTGCTCCAGTTCATCGTGCCTGAGCCGGCCGCCGTGCTGGTCCACCTGGCGCAGCAGAGCAGCGACGAGGGTGCGGTCGCGAAGCCGGCCGGTTGGTTCCTCGACGTCGCCGACCTCAATGAGGAGAACTACGCCGAGAAGGCGGCGCGCTGGGATGTGGTCGGCGTCGAGCCTCCGCCCGAGCCGGAGGTGTCGGCCACCGTCACGTTCGCCGACCCGCCGGCGCGGCCGTTCGACTACGCCCAGAACTCCACTGACAAGTCGCAGCCGGAGTGGGGTTACAGCTCGTACGTCGGTGAGGTTATGGTGCCGGCCGGCTACGAGGCCACCGAGGCGTACGTGACCACCACCTGGGGGCTGGTGGACGGCGAGTACACCGCGGAGGAGGGCAGCCCGCCGCAGGCTGTGCAGATCGCGATCGGTGAGAAGCGGGTCAGCAGCAACGACGGCGGTGACGGCCAGATGCACGTCCCGCTCGACCAGGTGCTTCCCGGGCCGCTGCCCGTCGGGATCAGCGCCGATCAGCGTGGTGGTCTCACGGTGGTGGTGCGGGTGCGTTGCGAACGCACCACCGCCGCGTACGAGGCCTGGCGGCTGCGGGCGTACGAGGCGATCCGGGCCAGCTATCTGACCCAGTTGGCGGCCTACGACAACGACCAGCGTCTGCGGCTGGCCCGCGCGGTGTACCGGTCCGAGCAGCCGTCGGAGATGAACCGGCGGGTCGAACAGTTGGAGTTGAAGCGGGCCTGCCAGAGTGTGCTCTTCGGCCACGAGTTCGACCAGTTCGGCAGTCTGACCTTCCCGGCTGACGAAGCCCCGCGCATCAACCGTCTTGAGATCACCGCGGAGGCGGACCAGATCCAGTTCGGTGAGGACCTCTTCGACTGGGAGAACATGGTCTACCTGTTCTACCCGTACCAGTGGGCCGGCCGGGAGCGGTGGGCGACGCTGCGGACCCGGACCAGCTCGGACCTTGTGCATGAGGCGTTCCTGCAGGCCGGTGCCGCTCGGGTGACGGTGCCGGTGCGTGCCGGCTACGAGCATGCGGTCGGGAGGTACCTGGAGACGTCGCAGATTCCGGTGCTGACGCCGCGCCCGTGGCGGGACGGCAGGAACCCGTACCCGCCGATCGAGGACCTGATCGGCGACGCCCTCGACCGCCCGGGTGAGGAGGTCGCCGTCGACGAGCCTTGGGAGGTCTGCACCCCGACGGCGCTGATCTGTCTGCAGACGGGGGCCGAGCTGAATCCGGAGCCCGCGTGACCGACGGGCTGCCCTCAGGTGCGGGTTCGGTGCAGCCAGTCCTGGGTGACTGACCGCAGCAGCGTGGGTTGTTCGAACGGGAGGTAGTGCCCGGCCGCGTCGATCGCGGTGAAGGTGCCGCGGGGATAGTGGCGCATGGCGTGGAACTGGTCGGCGTAGCCGACGATGCCGTCCTGTCGGCCGGTGATGACGCTGACCGGACCGTCGAAGGCGATGTCGGCGTCCTCGTCGGGAAGGGCGTAGTCGGTGCCCGCGCGGAGTTCTTCCTGGAACTTCTCGTCGCCGGGGCCGCCGGACTCCAGTGCCGCGAGCACCGTCGCGACGACAGCCGGCGTGCGGTGACCCAGTGCCACGTCGAGGTGTGCCCACAGTCCGGTGGGGGCGGCGTCGAGCCAGCCCGGGGGCGCTTCGGGTGGATCGAGCTCGGGCAGGGTCCGGCTTGCTGGCGCGATGGTGACACCCGGGCAGACGAGGAGGAGACCGCGGACAAGCTCGGGCCGCTGGCGCGCTATCCCGGCGGCCAGGTAAGCGCCGTAGGACGCACCTGCCAGCAGGACCGGCGCGTCGACGTGGCGGTCGAGCCAGGCGCATACGGAGTCCAGCACGGCCTGGGAGGCCGGGCGGCAGGTCACCGGGGAGTCGCCGTGGCCCGGCAGATCCACGTACACCTCTCGCAGGCCGGCGCCCGCGAACGCCGGGCCGAAGGCGGCGGCCGTGGCGGCGCGCGTCGTGCTGAACATGGGAAGGCAGACGACTGCCGGTCCGGCTCCCGCTGACTCGTCAACCGCCAGGCTCATGTCGGGATCCTAGCGAGCGTGGTCGCCCATCGGCGCTGGCCCGGATGTGGGTGGGCGTGCGCGGGGGTCCGGGCCGGACCCCCGCACGCTCATCCGGTCAGAGCCAGGGCACCTGGGGGGACGGGTAGAAGTCGACCTCCTGCAGTCGCCAGCGGGGTGCCTGCTCCCCCAGTCGCGTCCGGAACGACTCCCAGTTGTGGCTGGCCGCCGTGGACCAGCCGAGTTCGGCGATCGCGGGCAGGCGTGGGAAGGCCATGTACTCGATGTCGTCCAGGGTGCGCAGCGTCTCGGACCACAGCGGCGCCTCGACGCCGAGGATCGCGTCCTCGCCGACGCCGGTGACCCGGGTGGCCGGATCCCAGCCGTACGCGTCGGACACCTCGATGTAGCCGGCCCAGCGCAGCCCGAGGCGGGTGTTGGCGTCGTACTTCATGTCCAGGTAGGACTTGCTCGCCGGCGACATGACCACCTTGTTGCCCCGGGCGGCGGCCTCGGCCAGGTCGGCGTTGGTGGTGCCGGTGCCCCAGAACTGCGCGACGACGTCGGTCGGAGGGTCGGCCTGCGCGACTTCGTTCCACCCGGAGGCGCGCTTGCCGTACTTGGCGACCAGTGGGAGGACCCGGTTCATGAAGGTGCGGTAGTCCTCGTCGGTGGTCGCGTGCGCCTCGTCGCCGCCGATGTGCAGGAACGGGCCGGGCGTGATCTCGGCGAGCTCGCGGATGACGTCTTCGACAAAGCGGTAGGTCAGGTCGTCGTTGATGCACAGCGAGCTGTAGCCGACCGCCGTGTCGGTACGCGGGGCCGGTGCGACGCCGTCGCAGTTGAGTTCGGGGTAGGTCGACTGGGCGGCGTTGGTGTGCCCGGGCATGTCGATCTCGGGAACGATCGTGATGTGGCGGGCGGCGGCGTACGCGACCACGGCCTTGTAGTCGGCCTTGGTGAGGAACCCGGGGCCGACGCCGTCGACTCCGGTGCCCGGCCCGCCGCCGACCGTGGTGAGCCGGGGCCAGGAGTCGATCTGGATCCGCCAGCCCTGGTCGTCGGTCAGGTGCAGGTGCAGGTAGTTGATTTTGTACTGGCTGAGCAGGTCCACGTACGCGGTGATCTCGTCGACGGTGTGGAAGTGCCGGGCCACGTCGAGCATCGCGCCGCGGTACGCGAAGCGGGGGTAGTCCACGATCCGTCCGCCGGGCACCGTCCAGGTGACCCGCTGCCGGTCGGGTGCTTCGATCTGGGCGGGTAGCAGTTGACGCAGCGTCTGCGTGCCGGCGAACAGCCCGGCCGCGGTGTTGGCCCGGATCGTCACTCCGCGGCGGGTCACGTCGAGTTGGTAGCCCTCCGGACCGATCCGTGCGTCCGCTCCCCCGACGACCAGGGCGATCTCGGGCAGCGGAGTCGAACGTACGGGCAGCACGGGCAGCGGGTAGCCGGTGGCGGGGCGCAGGGTTTCGGCGAGTTGCCGTCCTGCCTGCCAGGCGGCGAGCGAGCCGGGTGCGGTACGGATGACGGTCAGCGGGCTGATCCGGAAGGTGCCGCGGGTGTCGGGGCGGGTCTCCACGGGTGCGGGGACCACGTCGGTCAGCTGCCGGGGTGGGGTGGTCGGGGCGGCGACGGCCGGGGCTCCCGGAAGGATGAACGGCAGTCCGAGTGCGGCTATGACCAGCAGCCGCGTCATGGTGTGTCGGCGACGCACGGATACCTCCAGGCCTTCGTGGCGATCGGTGGTGATCGATCCGATTCGCACGCTACCCGGGGTACGCCGGAACTGTAAACCTTCCTTATTGTGCTCGCCTGGACGGCCGCGCCCACCGGGGCCCTGTCGCCGTCCTCACGCGGGTTGCTCGGGGGGAATTCGAGCGTGGGCCGGGAGGTTCTCCGGTTGGAAGATCAGGTTCACTCAATCGGATGGAAGAACCATGCACGTGCGCTCAGACGCGGTAGTGCTGTTCGGCGTCACGGGAGACCTCGTCTCGAAGAAGCTGTTTCCGGCGCTGTACGAATTGACCAGGCGCGACCGCCTCGACGTCCCCGTGATCGGCGTGGCCCGCTCCCCCTGGGATGACCAGCAGCTCGTCACCACCGCCCGTAAGTCGGTCGCCGAGGCCAACGACGAGGTCGACGACGAGACCTTCGACGCGCTGGCGCGCAACCTCTCGATGATCTCCGGCGACTACGCCGACCCCAGCACGTACCAGCGGCTGGCCGCGCGCCTGCAGGGCGCCGAACGTCCGATCTTCTACCTGGCGATCCCCCCGGCGGTGTTCGGCTCTGTCGTCGAGGGCCTCGCGGCGGTCGGTCTGGCCGACCGCGGCCGGGTCATCGTGGAGAAGCCGTTCGGGCGCGACCTGGAGTCCTCCCACGAGCTGGACCGCACGCTGCGCGCGGCCTTCGACCCGGAGCGCGTGTTCCGCATCGACCACTACCTCGGCAAGGAAGCCGTCGAGGGCCTCTACGCCTTCCGGTTCGCCAACCGGCTGTTCGAGCCGCTGTGGAACAGCGAGCACATCGACAACATTCAGGTCACCCTCGCCGAGGGCTTTGGCACCCAGGGCCGCGCGGGCTTCTACGACACCGTGGGCGCCACCCGCGACGTGCTGCAGAACCACATCCTGCAGGTCGTCGCGCTGATCGCGATGGAAGCGCCGGTCGCCGACGACACCGACGCGTTCCGCGAGGCGGAGGTCGCGGTGCTGCGGCAGATTGAGCCGCTGTCGCCGGAGTCCACCGTGCGGGGTCAGTACGCCGGCTACCGGGACGAGCCGGGCGTACGGCCGGACTCGAACACGGAGACGTTCGTCGCCACCCGGTTGACGGTCACCTCCCCCCGCTGGGCGGGAGTGCCCTTCTACCTGCGGGCCGGCAAGTCCCTGCCCGGGACGGCGACCGAGGTCGTGGTCGAGTTCAAGCAGCCGCAGCGGTCCCTCATCCCGGCCGAGGGTGGCGCCGTGGCACCCGCGAACCTACTGCGGTTCCGGCTCGGCCGCGGCGACGGCATCACCATGTCGATCCAGGCGAAGAGTCCGGGCGCCGAGGTGGCCAGCCGTCCGGTGGACCTGTCCGTGGACTTCGGCGCGGCACTCGGGCACCGGCAGGAGGCGTACGAGCGCCTGCTCGACGACGCGATGGACGGGCAGCACCTGCGGTTCGCCCGCGAGGAGACGATCCGGCAGGAGTGGCGCGTCGTCGGACCGATCCTGGATCTGCCGGCGGAGGTGCAGACGTACGACAAGGGCACGTGGGGTCCGGTGGACGCCGACGCGCTCGCCGGCGGCTGGCACGCCCCACACCTGCGGTGACCGTGCCGGGCATGGTGCGCGGACGCGGCCAGCTAACGCCTCGGCTCAGATCCCTGGCCTTTCAATTGCCCCCGTTCGGGGTGTCGGCGATCTGAGTGACGAGGAAATCGAGCCGTTCTTCCTGGCCGGCCGGGGGGATGCGGCCGCTGTCGGACAGGACAGCCATGCCGTGCAACGCGCTCCAGATGACTTCGGCGAATAGTTCGCGTCGCTCGTTGTCCGGGCGGAAGCAGCTGACGAACTCGTCGAAAGCGGCCCGTAGCGGGGGCAGTGTCTCGGCGCTCGCGAACTTCAAGTCGGTGGGCAGGACGAACATGGCCTGGTACAGGGCAGGTCGTTCGGTCGCGAACTCCAGGTAGGCGCGGCAGACGGCGCGCAGGGCCTGCCCCGGCTCGGGGGCCGCCTGCCGCGCGCGGCGCAGGTGGGCGGCGAGTTCGCTGAAGCCGTCGATGGCGACGGCGCTCACGATGGCGTCCTTGCCGTTGAAGTGGCTGTACAGCACCGGCTGGCTGTACTCGACGCGTTCAGCCAGCCGGCGCGTCGTCACCGCCTCCCAGCCTTCGGCTTCCGCGAGTTCGCGCGCGGCCGTGACGATCAGCTCATGGCGCTGGGCGCGTTCACGCTCACGGCGCTCGTTGATGGCGGACATGACAACATCCTAGCAGCACTAGACATGCTGTCGAGGCTAGGGTTATCGTCGCTACCACTACTAGTGCCGCTAGGAATCGCTGCGGCACTGCCGTCGGGAGGGGACCCAACCCATGCTCACCAACGTCGCCAGCGTGCTCGCCGGACTGATCGGCGCGGGCATCATCTTCATCGGCGCGCGCGCCTTCTGGGCACCGCAGGCCGCCGCCGGCTTTGGCATCCCCGGCACACCGACCGAGGACCGGAACTTCCAGGCCTGGCTGACCGTCAAGGCCGTGCGCGACATTGCCTCGGGGCTCTTCATCTTCATCCTGCTGGCTGGAGCGACACCCCACCTGTTGGGTTGGTTCATGCTGGCCGCCACCGTCATCCCCGTCGGCGACGCGCTGATCGTGCTGCGCAGCAACGGGCACAAGGCGGCCGTTTACGGCATCCACGGGGCCACCGCCGTGGTGATGCTGGCGATCAGCGTGCTCCTGCTCGTCGCGTAACCGCTTGTCACGCCGCTCGGGTCGGGACTCACTGGCCGAGTTGTGCGGCGAACCGGCGGCGTACCGGCGGAATCGCGTTGACCGTGCGCAGCACCGTCCGGAAGGCGGTCCGGCCGAGGCGGCTGGGTGACGCCGTCTGCTTGGCGTTGCGCAGCGACTGCCGGACGGCGGCGAAGCCGTAGTCGAGCATCTGCTGCTCGTAGTCCTGCAGCGCGGGGACGAGCGCGTCCTGGCCTGCGGCGACCGCGGTGAGCTTGCGGCGTAGCAGGTCGGCGTCGCGCAGGGCGGTGTTGGCGCCCACGCCGGCCAGCGGTGTCATGTTGTGGATCGCGTCGCCGAGCAGCGTCACGGCCCCGGTCGGCCACGGGTCGACCGGGGTGGCGCTGCGGAGGCGAATCGCGTTGATCGTCTGCGGGTCGGAGCCGCCGACGAGGTCACCCAGGGCGGGTGCCCAGCCGGCCACGCGGTTCAGCACCACCGTGCGGAGGTCGGCGCCGCTGAGCTTCTCGACGTCTACCGGGAAGGCGGCCGCCGCGTCGTTGAAACCCCACAGCACGAACGGGGTCGTGTTGTCGAGCAGGAACTCGGCGGGAATCTGATCCCGCTGCGCGAGCAGGTTCCGGTCCGGGCGCCACACGGCGGTGAACAGGGAACCGCGATCCTTCGGGATCACGAGGTTGGTCTCGTGCGTGAGGACGCGGGGCAGGGTGGCCCCGTCCAGGCGGTGTTTGCCGGCGATCGCGATGACGCCGGTGTCGACGCGCCGCGCGTGCGGGATCAGCTGGCCGCGTACGCGTGAATTGGCCCCGTCGGCGCCGATGAGCACGTCAGCGGTGGCTGTGCTGCCGTCAGCGAAGTGTGCGGTGACCCGACCGTCGCCGGTGATCTCGTAGTGGGTGAACTCGCTGCCCAGCCGCAGGACGTCGTCCATTCCGGACAGCAGTACCTCGCGCAGGCTGATCCGGCTGACGCCGTAGTGCTGGTCCTGCGGGCCGTCGCCCGATCCGATCTCGTCGGCGGGCAACCGCAGCAGATCGTCGAGGTGCTCGGTGGTGAACCCGAAGCCGCCGTCGCCGACCGAGACGGTGTCGAGGAAGGCCTGCCAGGTTGCGGGCGGCAGGGCGGCGTGCAGAGCGCGGCTGCCGTGCGGGTTGACGTGGATCCGGTAGCCCTGCAGCCAGTCGGTGCGGACGTGGGTGCGTTCGTGGACCGTGACGGCGACGCCGGCCTGGCGCAGGCCCTGGGCCAGGCACAGGCCGCCGATCCCGCCGCCGATGATCATGACATCGATGGTGTTCATGCCACGAGTGTCATCCACATGCATGTGCGTGTCAACTGAATGATTGATTGCATCAGGCATATGCCTAATTGTGTTATGATGATCGCCATGAGCGGACCCCGCCGGTCGCCCAGCGGCGACGAGCGCAAACGCGACGCCGAGCGCACCCGCGAGCGCATCCTCGAAGCGGCGCTGGTCGAGTTCGGCGAGCACGGCTTCGCGGGCGCCCGGACAAGTGCGATCGCCGCCCGCGCCGGGGTCAACCAGCAGCTGATCTCCTACTACTTCGACGGCAAGGAAGGCCTGTTCCAGGCGCTGCAGCGCCGATGGCAGACGACCAGCGGCGCCGCGCAGCCCGACGTGACGATGGCCGACGTGGTCACCGGCTTCGTCCGGCTCGGGGCCACCCAGCGATCCTGGGCACGGCTGCTCGCGTGGGAGGGGCTCGCCGACACCGGAGCCACACCCGACCCCGAGGGCGAGCAGGAAGCACAGGCCTACTTCACGGCGATGGTCGACGACGTACGCCGCCGCCAGGAAGCCGGCGAGCTCGCGGCCGGCCTGGACCCGGCCTACGTGCTGCTCATGCTGTTCGCGGCGACGCTCGCACCGACCGTGCTGCCCCAGGTCGTCCGCCGGGTGACCGGACTGCCCGCCGACTCGCAGGAATTCCTCGACACCTATGCCGACCAGCTCGGCAAGATCATGGCCCACCTCGCCGGTCCCACGCCGGCAGGCTGACGGCTGGTCAGCCGCTCTCGGCGCGCCGAGAGCGGTTGGCGGCGGCCTTGGGCGACCGCCACCCGCCGCCTGAGGCGCTAGGCCAGTGCTGCCGCGATGTCGGCCGAGCTCTGGAGTGCCCCCGTGGCCCGCTCGGTTTCCTCCGTGCTCAGCGCAACCCGGTCGACGCGGGCCAGCATTGTCGCCGCCGTCGCCGGCTCGTTCAGCACCATCGCCACTTCGGCGCGATAGGCGAGGGCCTCCACCAGCGCGACCGGGTCGTCGCTGGTCTCGACACGCGCCAACGCACTGTCGAGGATCCGGGCGGCCTGCTGGAAGTCACCCCTGGAATCCCCCTGCACGACAGCGTTCGCCAAGGCTTTGGCGAGCCGTCCAACCGGCACGGGCGACGGTGTGGGGCTGACAGCCGCGTTCTGAACGACGCGGATCCAGTTGCCTCCCGGGTCGATGACGCTGAACCCGCTCAACCCGTCGTGGTTCTTCCGTGCCCGGGGCCGGGTCATTCGCGGGGTTCCGGAGATCAGCACCTTGCCGTAGGCGGCCCGCATGCCCGCCGCGAACGCCTGGTACAGCTCACCCGTGTCCGACGTCAGCACCAGGCACGAACCGTAGGACTGCTCCGGATCGAACCCTGGCATCTCGAAAAAGTGCAGATGCAGGTCCTCACGCCGCAGGGCCACGTACGGGTTGGGCTTGCGTTGCCGATGCGTGGTTCGGAAACCGAGCACCTCGTAGAACGCGACGATGTCGTCGATGGACGCGCAGGGCAGCAGCGGAACGGTCACCTCGTTGGCCATCCGTTCTTCCTAGCCGCCGTCAACGGACCGTCGCACATGGATCTGGCCGATCGTCGTCCCGGGCCAGCCGAATGGCGGATGCAGCGCGGGGTAGCGCCGCGCGGGGCGGCTGGACCGCTCAGCTCACCGGACCGACCGTCCGGCGATCGTGAGGTTTGCCAGCTCCGCGATGTGTGGGCAAGTGGTGAGGACGTTTCTCGCCCGCTTCGGAGAGGAAGCAGCTCATGCTTTCCGCGCTCGATCGTCGGCACACCGTCGCGCCGCCCGGTTACAGCCGATGGCTCATCCCCCCTGCGGCGTTGGCCATCCACCTCTGCATCGGCCAGGTCTACGCGACCAGCGTGTACAAGAACTCGCTGATCGCCCACTTCGATGCCAGTCAGACCGCCATCGGGGTGATCTTCAGCATCGCGATCGTGATGCTGGGGTTGTCCGCCGCGATCGCCGGGACCTGGGTGGAGGCGAACGGGCCGCGTAAGGCGATGTTCGTCTCCGCCTGCTTCTGGGCGACGGGCTTCCTGGTGGGCTCGCTGGGCATCGCCACGAAGCAACTGTGGCTGCTGTACCTGGGGTACGGACTGCTCGGCGGCATCGGTCTGGGGATCGGGTACATCTCCCCCGTCTCCACGTTGATCAAGTGGTTCCCGGACCGGCCGGGCCTGGCCACCGGGCTGGCGATCATGGGGTTCGGCGGTGGGGCGATGGTGGCCTCTCCCCTGTCCCGGCAGTTGCTGTCGTTCTACGACCCGGGCTACGACCCGGCCAACGCAGGATCGACGGCGTCGGGCAGCGCACTGGTGTGGCTGTTCGTGACGCTCGGCCTGGGCTACTTCGTGATCATGATGTTCGGGGTGGCGAACGTGCGGGTGCCCGCGCCGGACTGGCGTCCCGCCGGGTTCGACCCGGCGACGGTGGCGGCGAAGCCGCTGGTCACCACGGCGAACGTGTCGGCGGCGAACGCGGTGAAGACCCGGTCGTTCTGGCTGCTGTGGGTGGTGCTGTTCTGCAACGTGACGGCGGGCATCGGGATCCTGGAACAGGCCAGCCCGATGATCCAGGACTTCTTCCGGGACAACGGCACCTCGGCGGTGACGGTGGCTGCGGCCGGCGGGTTCGTGGGGCTGCTGTCGCTGTTCAACATGGCCGGACGATTCGTGTGGTCGTCCACCTCGGACGTCATCGGGCGTAAGCCGATCTACCTGGTGTACCTGGGTGTGGGCATGGTGCTGTACGCGCTGCTGGCCCTGGTCGGGCAGACGGCCACGGCTCTGTTCGTCCTGCTGGCGTGCGTGATCCTGTCGTTCTACGGCGGCGGGTTCGCCACGGTGCCGGCGTACCTGCGGGACCTGTTCGGCACGTTCCAGGTGGGCGCGATCCACGGCCGGCTGCTGACCGCCTGGTCGGCGGCGGGGATAGCCGGCCCGCTGATCGTCAACGGGTTCCTCGACGCCGAGGGCGAGCCGGGCACGTTGACGGCGGCGGCGTACCGGCCGGCGCTTTTCACGATGGTGGGTGTGCTGGCGGTGGGCTTCGTGGCGAACCTGCTGATCCGGCCGGTGCCGCAGCGGTTCCACGAGCCGCCCACCGGTGGGGACGCGGACGAGGGTACGGCGTCGGTGGCGGCGGAGAGGAGTGGCACGCGATGAGCGACGACGGCCGGCACGGGCAGCAGGCCCGGTTGTGGATCTCCTGGTTGGTGGTGGCGGCGCTGCTCGGCTACGGAGTGGCGCAGACGGTGATCACGGCAGCGAAGCTGTTCACCCACTGACCCCCGGGTGGGTGCCGCGCTGACGCGGCACCCACCCCAGGTCGGTTCAGAGACCGCCGGAGACGCGCAGCACGGTGCCGGTGGCGTACGACGCGTCCGGGCCGAGCAGCCAGGCGATGGCGGCCGCGATCTCGTCGGGTTCCCCGGCGCGGCCGAGCGGGATGCGGCCAGCAGCGGTGTCGGCGCGGTCGGGTACGCCGGAGTCGGCGTGGATGTCGGTGCGCACGATGCCGGGCGCGACGGCGTTGACCCGGATGCCCCGCGGGGCGAGCTCCTTGGCCAGGCCGACGGTCAGGGTGTCGGTGGCGGCCTTGACCGCGGCGTAGTGCACGTACTCTCCGGGGCTCCCGAGGGTGGCGGCGGCCGAGGACACGTTGACGATGGCGCCGCCGTCGGTCATCCGGCGGGCGGCCTGCTGGGCGCAGAGGACGTAGCCGACGAGGTTGACGTCGACGACCCGGCGCAGGTCGTCGACGCGCAGCTCGGTGAAGGGCCCGATGGGGCTGGTGACGCCGGCGTTGTTGACCAGACCGGTGAGCGGGCCGAGCTGCGCGGCGGCGGCGAACAGGTCGTCGACCTGGGCGGGGTCGGTGGTGTCGGCGCACACCGCGATGGCCTGCCGGCCGGTGGCGTGCAGGTCGGCCAGGACGGCGCTGGCGGCGGCGTGGTCGCGCCGGTAGCACAGAGCGACGTGGTGCCCGGCCGCCGCGAGGCGGCGGGCGGTGGCCGCGCCGATGCCGCGGCCGCCGCCGGTGATGACGGTGACGGGTGTCATGGTGCCTCCCGCTGTTTCCTGGGGCCGCGTAGGGGTCGCGCCGACGCTACCGTGACCGGCGCGGCTCGGTCGTCGAGAGGAGAGTCACATGGAGCGGGCGTTGGTGCTCGGTGGTGGCGGGGTGACCGGCGTGGCCTGGGAGCTGGGCCTGCTGGCGGGGCTGGCCGACCGGGGCGTCGTGGTGTCCGAGGCGGATCTGGTGGTGGGCACGTCGGCGGGCTCGGTGGTCGGCGCGCAGGTGTGCTCGGGCATGCCGCTGGAGCAGCTGTACGAGGCGCAGTTGGCGCCACCGTCCGGCGAGCGGGCGGCACGGCTGGGGTTTGTGACGCTGGCGCGGATGGTGTGGGCCGGTGGTCGGACCCGCGACGCGGTGCGGTCACGGGCGCGGATCGGGGCGATGGCGGTGGCGGCCCGTACCCCCTCGGAGGCGTCGCGGCGAGCGGTCATCGAGGCTCGCCTGCCGGCCCGGGAGTGGCCGGCGCGGCGGCTGCTGGTGACCGCGGTGGACGCGTCCTCGGGTGAGTTCGTGGTGTTCGACGGCGACAGCGGGGTGTCCCTGGTGGACGCGGTGGGGGCCAGTTGCGCGGTGCCCGGGGTGTGGCCGCCGGTGACGATCGGCGCGCGCCGCTACGTCGACGGCGGGATGCGCTCCGCGGTGAACGCGGACCTGGCGGCGGGCGCCGGGCGGGTGCTGGTGATCGCGCCGACGTCGGGGGCGTTCGGGCCGATGCCACGGCTGTCGGCGCAGGTGGCCGGTCTGCGGGCGGCCGGCTCGCGGGTCGCGGTGGTGACGCCGGACGCGGGGGCGCGCAAGGCGATCGGCCGCAACGTGCTGGATCCGGCGCGGCGGGCCGGAGCGGCGCGGGCGGGGCGGGCGCAGGCCGCCGTGGTGGCGGACGAGGTGGCGACGCTCTGGGCGTGATCGCTTACGCTCACCGCCTGTCCGGTCTGACAACGGAGGTGCGCGGTGGCGGATGTGAGTGTCGGCGACGTGGTGGAGGACTTCGAGCTGCCGGACGAGACGGGCACGCCACGGCGGCTGTCGGAGTTCCTGGCGGCGGGGCCGGTGGTGCTGTTCTTCTATCCGGCGGCCTTGAGCCGGGGTTGCACGGCGGAGAGCTGCCACTTCCGGGATCTGGCGGCGGAGTTCGCGGCGGTGGGCGCGACCCGGGTGGGCATCAGCCGGGACACCGTGGAGAAGCAGGCGGAGTTCTCCGCGCGACACGGCTTCGACTATCCGCTGTTGTCGGATCCGGACGGGGCGGTCGCGCAGCAGCTCGGGGTGCGGCGGCGGCTGCCGTTGGGGGCATTGAGCACGAAGCGGATGACGTTCGTGATCGGCGCGGACCGGCGGGTGATCGAGGTGATCCACAGCGAGGTCAGCATGAACGACCACGCGGACCGGGCGCTGCGGGCGCTGGGCGGCTGAGCGGACGGAGCCCCGTGCGGCGGGTGTCGCAGCCGGCTGATATCAAGACAGCAATCAAACAGGTGTACGGAAGAGGGTTCTGATGGATGCCGGCCAGGGTTTGTCCACTGACGAGGTGCAGAGCCTGCGGGAGGCGTTGGCGGCCGGGCGTAAGCCGCGGGTGGTGTTCACCGCATCCGCGGGGCAGATCGCCGGTCAGGGGGGTCAGGTGGTGGAGCTGACCGATCCCGAGGTGTCCGACGAGTTCGTGGTGGTGCGCTTCGGTCGCGACGAGTTGCCGTTCTCCCCCGCGGATGTGGCGATGGCACCCAAGGGCGCCGGTCGTCGGGTGGTGGAGCCGAAGCCGGAGCCACCGGCGGAGGAGCCGCCCGCGGTGGCGGCGCCCGAGTTCGTGTTGGATACGCCGCGGGTGCCGACGCCACGGCGGGAGGAGCCAAAGGTGGAGCAGGTGGAACAGGTGGAGAAGGCGCCGGCACGGCGGGCGGTCAAGGCCGTGAAGCCGAAGGGCCCGGCGGGCCTGACGGTGACGCTGGCGTACGCCGACGGTGAGTGGACGGTCGCGGCGCAGCAGGGCAGCAAGGCCCTCGCCAAGCCGTACGTGGTGAAGCCGGCGGAGGCGTTGAAGATGGTGGCGCTGGTCGACGTGCCGGGCGTGCAGGAGGCGGTGGAGCAGATCCTCGGCACCGAGCGGGCGGAGGCGGAGCAGCAGGCGGAGAAGCTGCGCGCGGAGCTGGCCGAGATTGAGGCACGGCTGGCGGAGCTGCGCGAGGCCCGCTGAGCGCGTCGGTCCACTGACCGTTCCGGCCCCTGATGCGGGGTCAGTGGCGGGTGTGGTGGTCGAGCAGCCGGGTGAGCAGCCGGGTCAGTTGGTCGCGTTCGTCGGTGGACAGCGGGGCGAGCAGATCGCGCTGGACCCGTTCCACGGTCTCCCCCATCCGGTCGGCCTCGTCGCTGCCGGCGTCAGTGAGGCTGATGACGTTGCGGCGACGGTCGGCCGGGTCGGGGGCGCGCACCACGAGCCCCCGACCGGCCAGGTCGTTGATGGCCGCCACGACGTCGCTGCGGTCGATGCCGCAGCGCCGGCCGAGGTCCGCCTGGCTGGCCGGGCCGCCCTCGGCCAGTGCGGCGAGCAGTCGATAGTGATAGCCGCGTAGGCCGTGCGCGGCGAAGCCCTCGCCGATCAGGCGGGCGGCATGGCTGGCGGTCTGGTTGAGCAGCCAGCTGGGGGTGGTGCGTAGCCCGGCGGGTGACTGCGGGCCGGTGGACTCCATGCGGCGCAGCCTAGCAGAAATCGTTGGTGCTACCCACGATTCATGCTACGTTGGTCGCACCAACATTGGTTTCGCCAACGTTTGAAGGAGGCGGCATGTCCACCGCACCCATCCTCAACGGCCAGGTCATCGGCCAGGCCCACTACGCCACCCGAGCCCTGCTCGAACGAGCCATCACCCCGCTCGGGATCAGCTTCGGCCAGGCGCTCGCGCTCAACGTCCTCGCCGACGGCGCCGTCGACCGGGCACGGCTCGTGCACCGGATCACCAGCACCCTGAAGGTCGACGAGCCGGCGGTGCACGCGGTGATCGCCCAACTCGTCGACGCCGACCTCGCGCAGGTCGGCGACCGCGCTCCAGCGGGCGACGGTGAGCCGCAGGTGTCGCTCACCGAGAGCGGTCGCGTCACACAGGGCCGCATCGGTGCCGCCGTCGCGGACATCACCGCCCGGCTGTACGCGGACATCCCGACCGACGAGATGAGCACGGCGGCCCGGGTGCTCGCCCTGGTCACAGACCGCGCGAACACCGAACTGGCGGCGGTGCCGACCTGATCAGAAGTAGTCGAGCAGCTGCGCCGGCCCGCCAGCGCCCAGCAGGTCGAGGCCGGCCGGGTCGGTACCGGTGGAGTGCCGCAGCAGCCCGGCCTGGGCGACCGAGCGGGCGTGGGCGGCGCCGGTGTACAGCAGCGCGAAACCGCGGACGGTCAGCCGCAGGTCCGCCTCGCCACTGATCCGGGTGAGCTCGGCGGCGCCGTCAGCGACGGTCAACCGCCAGGTGCCGGTGTTCCAGTCGGCGAGGTCATCGTCGAGGGCGAAGTCGACGGTGCCCCGGACGTGGGTGGGCCAGCCGCGGGCGCTGACCGCCCGGGCCACGTCCACCGGCCGGTGCATCCACAGGTTCCGCTCGTGCTCGCGGGCCGACTCGAGCGGCAGGTGGGCGCTGACGGCGTCGCCGTCGAGCGGGCACAGCCGCAGGGTCGGGGCGACGCTGGCCCAACTGCCGAGCACACCGACGAGTTCCCGGGCGGCCTCGGCGGTGCTGGCCAGGGCCTCGTCGACGGTGAGCACGGAGTCGGCGCCGTAGCCACGGCCCCGTTCCCAACTGGCGTAGCCGACCAGGTCGCCAGCGTCCTCGACCAGGGTGAGCCCGTCGCCGGGCAGGCCGCCACCGGCGGCGAAGAAGTCGAACAGCTGACCCCGGCGGCTGAGCGGACCGTTGCGGTGCCGGGTGACCCGCTCGTACAGGGCGGCGACGGCGGGCAGGTCGGCGGGCGTGCCGGCGCGGATGGTGAACCGGGGGTCCGGCCGGTGCCGGGGCAGCGAGACAGTGGGCAGGTTGACGACGCGCAGCACGCCGGCGACCTCCCAGCCGCAGGCGCGATAGGGGGCGACGACGGTCGGGTACAGCGCGCTGATCGCCGCTCCCCGTTCGTGGGCACCGCGGAGCAGGGCGCTGAGCATGGCGCGGGCCACGCCCCGGCCGCGGGCCTCGGGGGCGACCGCCACGCCGCCGACGTCGGCGGCGGGCACCGCCCGTCCGGACCACCACTGGTCGTGGTGCAGGTCGACGGCCTTTCCGACGAGCCGGCCGGCGTCGTCGAACGCGCCGTAGCGGGTCAAGCCGGGCACCGCCTCGGTGGCGTGCGGAGGTCGTTGCGGGTCGGACCCGAAGGCGAACCTGCCCAGCTCCCAGGCATCGGCGAGGTCGTCGGCGGTGAGTTCGCGGACGTGCACGGCGGTGGGCATCGGCACACCCTAGCGGGATGGATCTTCGAGAGCCGCCGAATTACCGACGGGGTGCGGGGCCGATGCCGGTCCCGCACCCCCGCGGTCAGTGCTGGGGGATGTTGGCCACACCGATCCGCTTGCGGAACACCCAGTAGGTCCAGCCCTGGTAGGCCAGCACGACCGGGGTGAAGATCACCGCAACCCAGGTCATGATCTTCAGGGTGTAGGGGGTGGAGGCGGCGTTGGTGGCGGTCAGCGTGCCCGCCGCGTCCAGGGTGGACGGCAGCACGTTCGGGAACAGCGCGGCGAACAGGGTCGCCACCGCCAGGGCGATCGCCACGGCCGTACCGGTGAACGCCCAGCCCTCCCGGCGTACCCGGGCGGCGGCGAGGCCACCGAGCAGGGCGAGGGCCGCGCCGACGGCGAGCACGACGGCGGCCGGGCTGGAGCGGATGCTCAACGTCCAGCTCAGGAACGCCACCGCGAGCACGGCGGCGGCGACCCCGATGCGCACCGCGAGGGCGCCGGCGCGCTCGCGGATGTCACCGGTGGTCTTCAGGGCGAGGAACACCGCGCCGTGGGTGAGGAACAGCGCCATGGTGGTCGCGCCGCCGAGCAGGGCGTACGGGTTCAGCAGGTCGAGCAGGCCGCCGACGTACTCGTGCTCGGCGTCCAGCGGCACACCACGCAGGATGTTGGCGAAGGCGACGCCCCACAGGATCGCCGGCAGCAGCGAGCCGACCACGATCGCCGCGTCCCAGCGGCGCTTCCAGGTCGCCTCGGGGCGCTTGTGGCGGTACTCGAAGGCCACCCCTCGGGCGATCAGGGCCAGCAGGATCAGCAGCAGCGGCAGGTAGAAGCCGGAGAAGAGGGTCGCGTACCACTCGGGGAAGGCGGCGAACATGGCGCCGCCGGCGGTGATCAGCCACACCTCGTTGCCGTCCCAGACCGGGCCGATGGTGTTGATCAGGACGCGGCGTTCGCGGTCGTTGCGGCCGAGCACGGGCAGCAGCATGCCGACGCCGAAGTCGAAGCCCTCCAGGATGAAGTAGCCGGTGAACAGCACGGCGACGAGGAGAAACCAGATGGTGGTCAGTTCCACGATGGGCTCCGGGATCAGTAGGCGAAGGCGAGCGGACGCTCGGCGTCGTCGGTGTCGTCGGTGGGGGGCTGTTCGCTGACGTCGGGCACGCCGGCCTTGGCGTAGCGCAGCAGCAGCTTGAACTCGATCACGGCGAGGGTGGCGTAGATCAGCGTGAAGGCGGTGAACGAGGTGACCACCTCGGCCAGCGAGACGCTGCGGGACACGCCGTTGCGGGTGAGCATCTCGCCGAAGACGATCCACGGCTGGCGGCCCATCTCGGTGAAGATCCAGCCGAAGGAGTTGGCCAGCAGCGGCAGCACCGGCATGGCGAGCCCGGCGCGCAGCAGCCACTTGCTGCTCGGGGTGCGGCCCTTGCGCTGGCTCCAGAGCACCAGCAGGGCGATCGCACCGGCGGCCAACCCGAAGGCGATCATGAAGCGGAAGCTCCAGTAGGTGACCGGGATGATCGGGGTGTAGCTGCCGGCGCCGTACTGGCTGGCGTACTGGGCCTGCAGGTCGTTGATGCCCTGCACGGTGCCGTTCGGGTCGCCGGTGCCCAGGTACGACAGCAGGTGCGGGATCTTGATGGCGAAGACCTCGCGGCTGCCGTCGAGGCTGCCGACGGTGAGCACGGAGAACGAGGCAGGGCTCTCGGTGGTGTAGAGACCTTCGGCGGCGGCCATCTTCATCGGCTGCACGTCGGTCATGATCTTGCCCTGGATGTCGCCGGTGAACACCACGGCGGCGGAGGCGACCAGGACCACCCAGGAGCCGAACTTCGTGGCGAAGCGGTAGGCGCCGGTGTCGGCGGAGTCGCGGTTGCGGATCACGTGCCACAGGCCGACGGCCACGACCAGCGACCCGGCGACCAGGAAGGAGCCGGCCAGGGTGTGCGGGAAGGTGACCAGGGCGACCTTGTTGGTCAGTACGGCCAGGAAGTCGGTCAGCTCGGCGCGGCCGGTGTCCGGGTTGAGCCGGTAGCCGACCGGGTTCTGCATGAACGAGTTCGCCGCCAGGATGAAGTACGCGCTGAGGTTGGTGCCGATCGCGGCGGCCCAGATGCTCGCCAGGTGCGCCCGCTTGGGCAGCCGGTCCCACCCGAAGATCCACAGGCCGATGAAGGTGGATTCGAGGAAGAACGCGACCAGCGCCTCGATGGCGAGGGGCGCGCCGAAGATGTCGCCGACGAAGCGGGAGTAGTCACTCCAGTTCATGCCGAACTGGAACTCCTGCACGATGCCGGTGACCACGCCCATCGCGAAGTTGATCAGGAACAGCTTGCCGTAGAACTTGGTGAGCTTGAGGTAACGCTCGTTGCCCGTGCGGTGCCACAGGGTCTGCAGGATGGCCACCAGCACGGACAGGCCGATGGTCAGCGGCACGAAGAGAAAGTGGTAGACGGTGGTGACACCGAATTGCCACCGGGCGACGTCCAACGCGTCCACCTGAAACCCCCAGCTGTTCATACTACGAGACGTAGTAAATACTACTGCTCGTCGTAGAAGGATGGGCAGGGCCGGGCGACCCAAACCCACTCGGGACCAATGACCCTGATCACCCCGGCCGCCCGGCCCGGTGCCGGCCGTGGGCAACCAGGCGACCCGCCCTCGCGGCCCGGCCGCCGCGTGCGACGATGGCGCGCTGATGGACACCGCGCACTCCCCCTGGCGAACACCGCTGATCTGGCGCGCCGCCCAACTGCTGGCCCGGGCCCTGGTCGGCCTGCTGGCCCGCCTCGAGGTCACCGGCGACGTCGCCGCGCACCTGCGTCGCGGACCGCTGGTGCTGGCGGCCAACCACATCAGCCCGTTCGACCCGGTGGTGATGGCCGCCGCCTGCCAGACCCGCGGCATAGCCCCCCGGATCATGGCGACCGCCGGGCTGTTCCGCGCCCCGGTGATCGGCACCCTCATGCGCCGCGCCGGACACATCCGCGTCGACCGCGGCACCAACGCCGTGCACCGGGCACTCGACGCCGCCACCACCGCCGTGGCAGGAGGCTCGGTGATCCTCATCTACCCCGAGGGGCGCATCGGCCTGGACCCCGGCATGTGGCCCGAACGCGGCAAGACCGGCGCAGCCCGGCTCGCCCTGTCCTGCGCCGCCCCGGTCATCCCGGTCGCCCAGTGGGGCGCCCACGAGGTGCTGCCCTACCGGGCGCCCCGGGGAGCGCTGCGGGGCGTCGCCCGCTCGCTGTGGCGCCGCCCGGTGATCCGCGTGCACTTCGGCGAACCCGTCGACCTGGGCGAGGCGAGCGCCGCCAGCCCCGGCGCCGCCCGCCGGGCCACCGACCGGATCATCGACGCGCTCACCGACACCCTCGCCCCGCTGCGCCCCGACGAACCCGACGCGCCCCGGCACGTCGACCCGGGCCGCCCGAGCGACCCCAGCCGCGCCCATCGCCGCCGGCCGGGCTGACTCGGACGTTGTCGTCGCACCTCCAGACCGCCGACGGCTGACGGATTAGACGATTCTCGGAAAACTGTCTAAGCTGTCTACCGTGAGCAGCGCGGAGATGGAGCACGAGGACCCGAAGCGCGCCGCCGTCCTCGCGGGGGCGGTCGGGGTGTTCGGGCGCTACGGATTCCAGAAGACGTCGATGGAGGCGGTCGCGAAGGCGGCCGGCATCTCCCGACCGGGCCTGTACCTGATGTTCCCCAACAAGGAGCAGCTGTACCGCGCCACCATGCAGGGCGTCATGGAACGCGCCCAACGGGCCATGGAGGCGCGCCTCGCCGACCAGGCGCTGAGCTTCGACGAGCGAATCGTGGCGGGGCTGGATGCGCTGATGGGCCCGTACATCGACACCCAGGTGGCCCGCGACCTCAACGAACTGCTGGAGAACAGCGGGCCCCAACTGGGCTCGATGTTCCACGACTACCAGGAGCGGGCCCGCGCGACGCTGAGCGCCCACATCGACGCTCTCGCCCCACCCGCCCTGCTCGACCATGAGCTGACCGCGGACGACGTGATGGACCTGCTCTTCTCCGCCGCACTGACCTGGAAGTCGACCTCGGCCACCAGGGACGAGTTCCGCGACCGGATCCGCCGGAGCCTCCGGCTGATCCACCGCACCGCGGGCTGACCCGCCGCCCACCGACCGCACCCTCACGCTGATTCCCCGCGTCCAAGGAGTTCCGAAATGTCACGAATCATCACCCCTTACTCCGCCCGATCGACCGCCGCCGACGTGATCGCCGGTGTCGACCTCACCGGCCGACGGGCCGTGGTCACGGGCGGCGCGTCCGGGATCGGCCTGGAGACCGCCCGGGCACTGGCCGACGCCGGCGCCGAGGTGACGTTGGCCGTCCGTGACACCGCCGCCGGCGAACGCGCCGCAGCCGACATCACGGCGAGCGGGACGATCGGCAAGGTCTGGGTCGCCCACCTCGACCTCGCCGATCGCGCCTCCATCGACGCGTTCGTCACCGGCTGGACGGGCCCGCTGCACATCCTGGTCAACAACGCCGGGGTCATGGCCCTGCCGGAGCTGACCAGGACCGCCGAGGGCTGGGAGACGCAGTTCGCGATCAACCACCTCGGTCACGCCGAGCTGACCCTGGGCCTGCACGACGCGCTCGCCGCAGCCCGGGGCGCCCGGATCGTCGTCGTCAGCTCCTCGGCCCACCAGCAATCCCCGGTCGTCTTCGACGACATCCACTTCACCGCCCGGCCCTACGAGGCATGGTCGGCCTACGGCCAGTCGAAGACCGCGACCATCCTGTTCACCGTCGCCCTGGCCAGGAAGTGGGCCGCCGACGGCATCACCGTCAACGCCCTGCACCCCGGGGGCATCATGACCAACCTCCAACGACACCTCGACGACGCGCAGTTGCGCTGGGTCGGCGCGATGGACGACCACGGCAACCGCCTGGAGGTGCCGCCGGGCTGGAAGACCCCGCAGCAGGGTGCGGCCACCTCGGTCCTGCTGGCCGCCTCCCCCGTGGTCGACGGCGTGACCGGCCGCTACTTCGAGGACGGCAACGAGGCCCTAGTCATCGCCGAGCGGGCCGACGGCATGAGCGGCGTGCTCGCATACGCCCTCGACGACAAGGACGCCGACATCCTCTGGGACGAGACGGTCGGGCTCCTGCGGCGCTGACCGGGTCGGCGGTGTCGCCCGGGCAAACTGACCCGTGCGGGCGACTGGCACAGTGATCACGTGTCGCACCGCCGTCTCGTCCTCGTCGCGCTGGTACTGATCGTCGTGGGCGGGCTCGGCTACGCCGGGCTACGGACCGCGTACCACCACGCCAAGGACCAGCGGGACCTCGCCGACCTGACCAGGACGTCGCCGTGGCCCCGGGAGCAGCTGCTGATACCCGACGGCGTGACCCGGCCCGGCACCGTCGGCTGGCTCGAGCGCGGCGGCCTCGACATCGCCTACCCGCTGCACACCGCACACGGCCGGGCCGTGCCCGTGCTCTAGCGGCTCCGCGTGCCGCAACCCGCGACCGGGCTGCCCGACGGCGTCGACTGCGACACGCCCCGGCTGCGCACCTGCACCGACCTCGGCGGCCGGGGCACGCTGATCGTGACCCACCAGACCGACAACAGCGACCCTTCCACCGCCCTCTACCGCACCGACGGGGGCAGGGTACGGGCGATCGAGGTGCAGGGGCCGGACCCGGTCGAGGTCGACGACCTGATCGCCGCGCTCACCCGCGTGCACCCGCCCAGCGACGCCGAACTGCTGGACCTGCTGCGCCACGACGGCTACCAGACCGACTGGAGCTGAGCCGGGGACGGCCGCCGGATCGGCGCGCCGAGCTGAGCATCGCCGGCCCGGTCGACAGCAGAGGCGAGGGCGACCACCGGTCGACGAATGTCGCCGGCAGGTCACCCAAGGTCCACCGGCGGCGGGCATACTGCGTCGCGTGCTGACCCGATCCGGCTACCTCGACGCGCCCGCGCCGCTGGCGTTCGCCCACCGCGGCGGCGCCGCCGAGGGCGACGAGAACACCACCGAGGCGTTCGCCCGTGCCATCGGCCTGGGCTACCGGTACGTGGAGACCGACGTGCACGCCACCGCCGACGGGGTGGCGGTGATCTTCCACGACCCGACGCTGCGCCGGATCACCGGCGAACCGGGGCGCATCGCCGACCTGCGCTGGGACGACCTCGCCTCGGTGCGGGTCGGCGGTGCGGCCGTCGTACCCCGGCTCGACGAGGTGCTGGGCGCCTGGCCGCAGGTCCGCTTCAACATCGACGTGAAGGCCGACGGCGGCGTCGAGCCGACGGTGGCCACCGTGACCCGGGCCGGCGCCGCCGACCGGGTGCTGCTCGCCTCGTTCAGCGACGCCCGACTGACCCGGCTGCGGGCGCTCACCGAGGGGCGGGTCGCCACCAGCCTCGGCATGCGCGGGGTCGCCCGGCTGCGGGTCGCCTCCCTGCACGGCCGCCCCCTGCGGCTGCCCCCGTCGGTGGTCGCCGCGCAGGTGCCGCCCAGCTACGGGCGGGTGCCGGTGGTGGACCGCCGGTTCCTCGACTACTGCCACCGACTCGGCCTTCAGGTGCACGTCTGGACGATCGATGAACCCGCCCAAATGCACGACTTACTGGATCGTGGTGTGGATGGCATCATGACCGATCACGTCGGCGTGCTGCGCGACGTCTACCGCAGCCGCGGCCACTGGGCCGCCTGACCGGCGAAGGACCCCGATGGCCGAGACCGTGACCCCCACGGTGGACGAGACCCCGCCCCCGGCGAGCACCCGCCGCGAGCGGAGCGGCTGGTACATCTACGACTGGGCCAACTCCGCCTTCCAGACCACCGTCATCACGGTGTTCCTCGGCCCGTTCCTCACCACCGTCGCCGAGTTGGCCGCCGGCTGTCAGCTGGGCGCGGACGACTGCGACGGCTACGTGCACCCGCTGGGCATCCGGGTGGCCGCCGGCTCCTACTACCCGTACCTGATCTCGCTGTCGGTGCTCCTCACCGTTGTCGTGCTGCCAGTCATCGGGGCGATCGCCGACCGGTCGGCGCACAAGAAGCGACTGCTCGGCGGCGCCGCGTTCACCGGCGCCGGCGCGACCATGGCGATGGCCTTCGTCACCGGCGACCGCTACCTGCTCGGCGGGGCGCTGTTCCTGGTCGCCAACATCTCCTTCGGCGCGGCCATCGTGGTGTACAACTCGTTCCTGCCGCAGCTCGGCGGCCCCGACGAGCGCGACGGCATCTCCAGCCGCGGCTGGGCGCTGGGCTACCTCGGCGGCGGCCTGCTACTGGCGTTCAACCTGGTCGCGGTGACCCTGTTCAGCGAGGACGACAACCCGCAACGCACCCTGGATCTGGCCCGCTGGTCGATCGTGTCCGCCGGGGTGTGGTGGGCAGCGTTCACCCTGATACCGCTGCGCTGGCTGCGCGAACGCCCCACCGCGGCGGCACTGACCCGCGGCGGCAACGTGCTCACCGACGGTTTCCGGCAGCTGGCCCGCACCCTGCGCGAGATCAAGGCGTACCCGCTGACGCTGTTCTTCCTGCTCGCGTTCCTGGTCTACAACGACGGCATCCAGACCGTCATCACCCTCGCCAGCCAGTACGGCACCGAGGAGTTGCGGCTGGAGCAGAGCACCCTGATCGTCACGATCCTGCTGGTGCAGTTCCTCGCCTTCGGTGGCGCGCTGAGCCTCGGCGCGCTGGCCCGGCGCATCGGCGCCTGGAAGACCGTGCTGCTCAGCCTGGTGCTCTGGACCGGTGTGATCATCGGCGCGTTCCGGCTGCCCGCCGAGGCGCCGGTGCCGTTCATGGTCCTCGGCGCGGCCATCGGCCTGGTCCTCGGCGGCAGCCAGGCGCTGAGCCGGTCGCTGTTCAGCCAGCTCATCCCGGCCGGCAAGGAGGGCGAGTACTACGGCTTCTACGAGATCAGCGACAAGGGCACCAGCTGGCTCGGGCCGCTCGCGTTCGGCCTGGTGTTCCAGCTCACCGCCTCCTACCGGGTGGGTCTGGTCTCCCTGCTGATCTTCTTCGTCGTCGGTTTCCTGCTGCTCCTGGCCGTGCCGATCCGCCGGGCCATCGTCGCCGCCGGGAACACCCCGCCCCGGGTGCTCTGACCAGCGTCCCGCTTACGCCGATCCACGATTGCCGATGGGCTAGGCTGCCCGACCGTGACCGACGACGACGCCACCGCCCCGACCTGCCTGGCTCACCCGTTCCCCGGCCAGCCGCACGCTCCGGCCGGGTGCGCGGCTGCGCGCGGGCTCGACGGGCGCCCGGTGCACGCCGCGGCGTTGAAGTTCTTCTGGGGGCCGATGGACTGCGGCAAATCCACCATGGCATTGCAGATGAACTACAACCACGCCCGGCAGGGCCGCCGTGGGCTGGTCACCACCCGCATCGACCGGTCGCTGGGCCCGCAGGTCACCACCCGCATCGGTCTGGCGCACGAGGCGATCGAGGTCACCGACGACCTGGACCTGCGGGCCCTGGTCCGGGGCCGGTGGGCCGACGGGGTACGCGTCGACTACCTGATCTGCGACGAGGCGTGCTTCTACACCGTCGAACACGTCGAGCAGATGGCCGAGCTGGTCGACAGCTACGACGTGGACGTGTTCGCCTTCGGTCTGGCCACCGACTTCCGGTCCTGCCTGTTCCCCGCCGCGCAGCGGCTGTTCGAGCTGGCCGACGAGGTCGCCCGCATCCAGGTCGAGGTGCTGTGCTGGTGCGGCCGGGAGGGGCTGCTCAACGCCCGGGTGGTCAACGACCGGGTGGTCCGGGAGGGCGCACAGGTCGTCATCGGCGACACCGTGGACACCGCAGATGTGCGCTACCAGGTGCTCTGCCGGCGGCACTACCGCTCGGGCGACCTGGGCCCGCGCGACTGACCGCTGCGCTCACGCCGTGCGGGGTCGGCGAACCGGTCCGCGATGATCACCGCGCCGGTCACCATGGTGGCCAGCGCCGCGCACGCCGCCACGGGCAGCGCCAGCAGGACGCAAGCTGGCAACAACGCCAGCAGTACGACCACCGCCGCGATCCGGCTGGTCGGCCGGATCCGCCACAGCACCGCCTGGTAAGCGGCGTGCCCGGCGAGGAACAGCGCCGGACCGCCCAGGGTGAACAGCGCGGCGACCGTGCTGGCGTCCGCACCGGGCTCGCGCAGCAGCCGCTCGTCGCCCGCCGCCGTGACGATGATGCCGGCGACCATCACCGGGTGCAGGTAATTGAACGCCACTCGGCTCAACCCGCCGGTGCGTTCACCGGCGCGGGCGATGACCACCGTCGCGGCCGGCGCCGAGCGCGCGAAGTACACCCACCACAGCGCCACCGAGCCGGCGAACGCCAACAGGAACGCCGCCGATGTCACCGTGTCCAGGTGCCGCGTGAGGGTGCTCCCGGTGAGCAGGATCGACTCTCCCAGCGCGATCAGGATGAACGCCTGGCACCGCTCAGCCAGGTGCCCGCCCTCCACCATCCACCGCTCGGCGCGGCTACGCCCCAGACCGGGCACCGGAAACCCGATCGACAGGCCGATCACTTCGATGACGATCGCCCCCGCCCACAGCGCCTCCCGGACATCCCCGCCGGCCATGCCTCCGAGCACCACCAGCACCGACGTCCCGACGAACCACGGCAGCGTTTTCTGAAACCCGTCGGCCAACCACGATTGGCCCTGCACCGCCCACAGCGCGAACAGGGTGCGGCCCATCTGGACCGTCGCGTAGACCACGGCGAAGAGCAGACCGGTATCGGCGAACGCTTCGGGGATCGCCGCCGACATCAGCAGACTGCCCAACATCAGCCCGATCAGCAGCGCCCGCACCGGCGCCTCGTTCGGTTGCAGCCAGTTCGTCAGCCACGCGGTGTAGACCCAGACGAACCACACCATCGCCAGCAGCAACGCGGTCCGTCCGGCGCCAGGCCAGTCCGGGTGCTCGATGAGATAGTGCGACAGCTGGGTGACGGTGAAGATGTAGACCAGATCGAAGAAGAGTTCGGTCGAGGTGGTCGGCTCCATACCCCGCCGCTCGCGCAGCAACCAGGGCCGCACCGGCTTGACGACCGGCGACTCAGAACGGGTCACCGCAGACCCGCCAGTCCCCGTCCTCGCGGATCACCGGCAGACGACGCTCCTCACTGGCGCCGCCGGCGCGGGTCAACCGCACGGTCACCGTGCCGTGCGGGCGCCCGCCACGGGTGGCCACCGACACGTCGGTGATCTCGTAATCGGTGACCATCGGCGGGGTACGCACCCAACTGGTGAAGCCGATCGAGCTCCACCGGGTACGCGCGTCCGCGCAGAGCCGCTCGTACGCCCCGGCGGTGTCGCCGACGGCCACCTCGTTCAGGAACCCGTCGGCGGTCTCCCGGATCGGGCCGGCAGCCTGGCGTACGGTCTGCAGGTTCCAGGCGCCCAGCCCGGCCACCCCGACGCAGCACAGCGCCACGCCGAACCCGGCGAAGGCCAGCCCGGTGCGCATCGGGCGGTGCCGCCGGGCCGGTCGGCTCCACGGCTGGCCGGCACTCACGACTACCGACCGTAGAGAACGTCGTCGCGCAGAGCATGACAAGCCGGAAACTGGGTGCGCCCGATGGACGTCTGTGCCCTGTTCGGACCGGCCACGGATCGTCTACCGTCGGCGCACACCCCCAGTGCCAGGGAGCCGATGGATGAGCCGCTTCGTGCAGCCGGTACCACCCCCCGCCGACCCGTACGCCGGTGACGCCCTGCTGCGGTCCTGGCTGGAGCGTCACCTCGGCCCGGCCGGGCACGCCGCCGCGAAGGGCCGCCTCGCCGACCTGGCCGCCGACGTCGCCGGGCCGCTGCGCGCGGCGCACGCAGACGCCGAGGCGCACCCACCGAGGCTCGTCCGCTACGACCCGTGGGGCGCCCGGGTCGACCGGATCGACACGTCCGCCGGCTGGCAGGCACAGCGGGCCGCCGCCGCCCGGCACGCCGTGGTCGCACTGCCCTACCTGCCGGACGCGCGCGGCACCTGGGGTGCTGCGGCGCGGGTCGTGCAGCACGCCCTGCTGCACCTGTACGGCCCGGAGTCGGCGACGTTCTCCTGCCCGGTGGCGATGGCCGACGGGGCGGCGACGCTGCTCAGCCTGCCCGACGTCGACGCCGGGGTCCGCGACGCGTGGCTGCCCCGGCTGATCTCCACCGACCTGGCCACCGCTATCACCAGCGGGCAGTGGATGACCGAGTCGCAGGGCGGCTCCGACCTGGGCCGCTCCAGCACCGTCGGCCGGCCCGCCGCGGACGGTTCGTGGCGGCTGACCGGGGAGAAGTGGTTCTGCTCCGCCGCCGACGCGGCGATGGCGGTGGCACTGGCCCGACCGGAGGGCGCCGCGCGCGGCAGCCGGGTGCTCGCCCCGTTCCTGGTCCCCCGGTACGCCGCCGACTCGCCCCTGGCCGACGGGGCCGCAGCGGGCGCGCCCGCGCCGGGCGTCACCGTGCACCGGCTCAAGGACAAGCTCGGCACCCGGGCACTACCCACGGCCGAGATCGGCCTGCACGACGCGTACGCCGTGCCGCTGGGCGACCCGGCGGTGCCCGGCCTGGTCCGGGCCATGACCCTGGTCGTGGTGACCCGGGTGCACAACGCCGCCGCGGCGGCCGGCGGAATGCGGCGGGGCCTGGCCTACGCCCGGGCGTACGCCGACGCGCGCCACGTCGCCGGCGGCGCGCTGGCGTCCTCGCCGCTGCACCGGGCCACCCTGGGCACCCTCGCGGTCGACGCGGCGGGCGCGTTCGCCCTGGCCGGGCACGCGTTCGCGCTGCTCGGCCGGGTCGAGGTCGGCGCCGACCCCGCGGCCGAGGCGGAGCTGCGCATCGTGGCGCCGCTGGCGAAGCTGGCCACCGGCCGGCTCGCCGTCAGCTCCGCCAGCGAGTACGTGGAGAGCTTCGGCGGGGCCGGCTACGTGGAGGACACCGGCGTACCCCGGCTGCTGCGCGACGCGCAGGTGCTGCCGATCTGGGAGGGCACCACCAACGTTCTGGCCCTGGACGTGCTGCGCGCGCTGGCTCGGGAGGACGCCGGGGCGCCGCTGCTGAGCCGGCTCGCCGCTGCCGTCGACCTGGCCCGACCGCTGTCGCCGGCACTGGCCGACACCCTGGCCACGGCGGCCGCGCAGCTGCGCGACACGGTCACCGCGGTGACCGCCGACCCGGGCGCCGCAGCGGTGCTCGCCGGTGCCCGCGGCCTGGCGCTGCGCCTGGCGTACGCGCTGACCACCGCACTGCTCGTCGAGCACGCCGCGTGGGGTGACGAACAGGCGGAACTGGCCGCCCGGCTGTGGGCGCGGCGCTGGCTGCGGCACGAGGAGATCGCGGAGGACGCCCACAACCACCTGGACCTGCTCTGCTGACCGGTCGGCGCGAGCGGGCGGGTGGACACCATGTCGGTGCTGATCGAGCTGGGCGACGACCGGGGCGCGCCCCTGGACGACCTAGGACCGCCGTCTCCGGCGGCGTCCCGGCCAGGGCGGGTGGGGCTGCTGCTGGCCGCGTGCGCCCTGCTCGGCGGCGCCGCCGCGCCCGTACACCTGACGCCCCGAGTCGGGCCGGCGCTGCCCGCCCGCGCGACCGTGCTCAGCGCGGGTCCGCTACTGCTGGTCGTCGACGCCGGCACCGACCCGCCGGCGCTGAGCGCCTACGACGCCGCCGTGCCGCACCGCCCGGCGCGGTGGCGGGTCACCGTGCCGCCGGCCACCCGGTGGTCCGCCGAGGCGGCCGATGACCTGCTACTGCTCACCGAACGCGACCAGGTAGGCCGGGCGACGGCGACCACCGCGCGGTCGGTACGCACCGGCCAGCCGCTGTGGCGGCGGCCCGAGCGGGTGTACGCGGCCGGCGACGCGGCGGTGGCGGTGAGCGAGGTACGCAGCGCCGCCGAGCCGGGACGCCGGGTCGAGGGCACCGTGCACGGCGTCGACCCGGCCACCGGTGCGACCCGATGGTCGGTGCCGGTGCCCTCGACGGCCGTGCTGAGGGCGCTCCCCGGCACGCCCGGGCGGGTGCTGCTGGTGCAGGACGACGGGCTGGCGCGGCTGCTCGACGCCCGCGACGGCGCGGTCCGGGGGCAGGGGCGGCTTCCGCCGGCCGACTACGGCCCGGACAATCCGCAGGTCATCGGCGGGCACCTGGTGCTGCGCCACCCAACCGGCAGCGGGGCGGCGCTGACCGGGTACGACCTGCCGGGGCTGTCGCGGCGCTGGCAGGTGCCGGTCGAGCCGGGCGAGCTGACTCTGCGGCCCTGCCAGGGCCTGGTCTGCGGGCGCGACCGGCTCGGCCGGTGGGCCATGGACGCGGGCACCGGCATGCGGCGCTGGACGTGGCCGGCCGGAGCGCGCTGGCACACCCTGGCGGGCGCTCGGATCGGCGCCGAGCCGCTGCTGCTGCTCGGGACGGCGTCGGACGGCCGGCGCACCCTGGTGGCGACGGTGGGCCGGGACGGCCCCCGGGTGCGCGCGGTGCTCCCGGCGGGGCTGACCGACTGCCGTCAGGCCGGCGCCGGGCTGATCTGCCGTGACGGCGCCGCCCGGGTGACGGTGTGGCCGCTCGACGCGCCCTGATCGTCATCCTCTCTCGGTGCGAGAAACGCCGATGTACCTGACAGCGGTTGGCAGGTACGTGAGGGCAGACTGCCGATATGACGACAACCGCTGACCTCGCCATGGTCAACCTGGACAGCTCCGACCCGGCCGCGCACGCCGCGTTCTACCACCGCGCGTTGGGCTGGGAGATCACCCACAGCGCAGCCGAATACGCCATGCTCAGCGGCGGTGGCGTCTCGATCGGCTTCGGGCTGGTAGAGGGTTACCAGCCGCCGTCCTGGCCCGACCCGGCCGGCGGTAAGCGCTACCACCTCGACCTCTACGTCGACGACCTGGCCGTGGCAGAGAAGGAGTTCGTCCAGGCCGGCGCGTCGAAGCCGGAGTTCCAGCCGGGCGGCGAACGGTGGGTGGTGCTCATCGACCCGATCGGGCAGCCGTTCTGCATCTGCCCCCGCCCACAGGGCTGAGGCTTCCGCCGCCACTGCCGGCTGGGTGCTGGGCGGCGGGTCAGCGCAGCGGGCCGCGGGCGACGGCGACCCGCATCGTCGCCGGGTCGCCGACCGGGACGTACTCGAGCCACCAGGTGGCGCCGGCCGCGGCGAGCTCACCGAGATAGGCCCGCTCGGAGCGTTCGTCCGGTCGGCGCCGCCGGCCGCCGATCGCCACGTCGAACGGCTGGCCGTCGGCGCGGGTGGGTGGCAGGACGGCCACCAGCTCGCGTACCTCATCGGGGGTGAAGTCAGACCACCCGTCGGTGTCGGTGAGCTTGTACGGCACGATGCCGTCGGCACGGGCGGCCCGGCGTCGCACCGCCCCGGCCTGGGTGCTGCCGCCGACCCAGACCGGCACCCGGGGCGACTGCACCGGAGCCGGCCGCAGCGCCACCCCGTCGGCGCGGTAGTGGGTGCCCTGGTGGTTGACCGGCTCCCCGCTGAGCAACCCGGTCAGCAGGTCGAGGCCCTCGTCGAGCATGGCGGCCCGGACGGCCACCTCAGTCGGCTCGCCGAACGCGACCAGGCCTCGGTCGCCGGGGTCGCCGACACCGACCGCGACGGTGGCCCGGCCCGCGCTGAGGTGGTCGAGGGTGAGCACCTCGCGGGCCAGCTTCGCCGGGCGCCGCCGGGGCAGCGCGGTGACCGTGGTGCCCAGCCGCACCCGGCTGGTGCGCCCGGCGATCGCCGTGAGCACCAGCCACGGGTCGTAGGTGGACGGGTCGTCACCGGAGTGGTGGATCAGGTAGTCCTCCAGGAACACACCGTCCCACCCGGCGCGCTCGGCGAGCTCGCCCAGCTCGACCAGGGTGGACACCGTGACGGAGGCGCCACCGCAGGGAAGCTCCAGGCCGTGTCTCATCCATCGACCGTATGGCGGGGGTACGACGGCTCAGCCGCGGCGGCGGGACCGAGCCGCCCACACCACGTACGACGGGTCGCGGTCGAGGTTGTGCCGGTCCCGGTCGTAGCGGCGGGTGGTACGCGGATCGGCGTGCCCCATCGCGTCCTGCACGTCCTCCAGCGGGACACCCTCCGAGCGGGCGGTGGTGGCGAAGGCGTGCCGCAGCGAGTGCGGGGACAGCCTCGCCCAGGCGGGGATGCCGGCCGTCCGGGCCAGGCGGCGGACCAGCCGGAACACCGAGTGCCGGTCCATCCGGGCGCCACTGGCGGTGACCAGCAGTGGCCCGCTCAGCTGCGGCACCGGCACGCCGGTGGCGGCGGCCCGCTGGGCCAGGTAGGCGTCCACCGCGTAGCCGGTGCCCGGGGTGAGGGCGCGCCGGCGTGCTTTGCCGCCCTTGCCGATGAAGCGCACGCTGCGGTGCCCGCGTTCGGTGCCCAGGTCGGCCAGGTCCAGTGAGATCAGCTCGCCGACCCGCAGGCCCAGGTCGGCCAGGAGCGCGATCGCGGCCCGGTTGCGGGCGGCGGTCTGGCCGGTGTCCGCGTCGGCCGCGCTCAGCAGCGCGTCCACCTCCTCCGGGGTGAGGCCGACCGTGGCGGAGTGGTCCCGGTCGACGCGGGGCCGGTCCGCGCCGGAGACCGGGTTGGCGGGCATCGCGCCGAGCTTGACGAGGAAGTCGTACCAGCTCGACAGCGCGGAGAGCCGGCGCGCCACGGTCGCCGGGGTCAGCGGTCGGCCGCTGCGGGCGCCAAGGGTGGACTCCAGGGCCCGGGCGTACTCGTTGACGTGCAGGAAGGTGACGTGCAGCGGGTCCAGGTCGCGGCCGGCGCACCAGGTGAGCCAGCCGGTGATGTCGCGCCGGTACGCGTCGCGGGTGTGCTCGGACAGCCGGCGGTTGCGCAGCCAGGCCTCGGTGACGTCGACCGGCCCGCCGGGCAGGGCCGGTCGGGCGGTCGGACGGGCGAGCACCGGAGCGTCGGAGGACACCATGTGAAAAAGTTTCTCAGCTCTGGATGGGAAGACCCTGAAGGCGCGCCGAGGGATGCGCCCGGTGTCGGGGTGCGGCGCGCCGGCTACCGTCGGGCGGGTGCGCGCCAGTCGGTTGGTCTCCCTGCTGCTGCTTCTGCAGACCCGGGGGCGGATGACCGCGCCAGAGCTGGCCGAGGCCCTGGAGGTCTCGGTCCGGACGGTGTACCGGGACGTGGAGTCGCTGGGCGCCGCCGGGGTGCCGGTGTACGCCGAGCGCGGTCCCGCAGGCGGGTATCGACTGCTCGACGGCTACCGCACCCGGCTGACCGGGCTGACCGCGGGCGAGGCCGAGGCGCTGTTCCTGGCCGGTGTGCCGGGTCCGGCCGCCGAGCTGGGCCTGGGTTCGGTGCTGGCCGCCGCCGAGCTGAAGTTGCAGGCGGCACTGCCGGCGGACCTCACCGACCGGGGCGGGCGGATCCGGCAGCGGTTCCACCTGGACGCGCCGAGCTGGTTCCGCGAGCCCGAGCCCACCCCGCACCTGGCCACCCTGGCCGACGCGGTGTGGGAGGACCGCCGGATCCGGGTGCGCTACCGGCGGTGGCAGGCGCCCCGGGAGGTGACCCGCACCCTCGACCCGCTCGGCGTGGTGCTCAAGGCCGGCCGGTGGTATCTGGTCGCCGCCGCCGACGGGCAGGTACGCACCTACCGGGTGGGCGCCATCCTGGAGCTGACGGTGCTGGCCGAGCACGTCGACCGGCCGACCGGGTTCGACCTGGCGGCCTGCTGGCGGGAGCACGCCGAGCGCTACGAGAGCAGCGTCTACCGCGCCGAGGCCCGGGTACGGATGACCGCAGCGGCGCTGGCGCAGACCGTGCATCTCTTCCCGCCGGCGATGAGCCGGGCGGCGCACGCGGCCGCCGGCGCGCCGGACGCGGACGGCTGGCTGCTCACCACCGTGCCGATCGAGTCCATCCGGCACGGTCATGTCGAACTGCTCAAACTCGGCGCGCAGGTGCAGGTGCTCGCCCCCGCCGAGCTGCGAGAACGTCTCACCGACACCGCCCACGCGCTCGCCGCGCTCTATCCACATGCCGGCGCCGACCGCGCGGGAGAGCCGGAGGTGGACGCCGACCAGCCGGGCGGTGCTTCTGTGGAGACGATCGATGCTCGGGGCGGACGCTGAGCACGCTGCTGGCTCAACCCCTCAGCGGAGCCGCTTCTCGAACCAGTGCTCGGCGTACGGGCCCTGCGAGTACGCCGGGATCTCAACGTAGCCGTGCCGGGCGTACAGGGCGCGGGCCTCGACCAGGTCGGCGCGGGTGTCCAGCCGGATCCGGTCCGCCCCGGCCGCCCCGGCGTGCCGCTCCACGGCGGCGAGCAACGCGGCGCCCCCGCCAGCGCCGCGGTGAGCGGGGCGGATGAACACCCTGGTCAGCTCGGCCCAGTCCGGGTACCACCGCAGCCCGGCGCAGCCGGCCAGTTCCGCGCCGTGGTGGGCGAGCACCAGCAGGCCGCTCGGGTACGTCAGGTCGTCGCTGGGCAACTCGGCCAGCGCCTCGTCGACCTCGCCGGGCAGGGCCGGGCGACGGTGGTAGCGGACCACCATCTCCGTCATGTACTCGCGGAGCAGCCGTGCCGCATCGGGCTGATCGGGACGGACGGTGCTGGTCACCCAGTCGGGTCGGACGGTTGTGGTCACCTGTCGATCATCAGCGTCCGGTCAACGGCATTTTCCGCCGTCCCAGGGCCGCTGGTGGCAGGGCGAGCAGGGCGAACGTTCCCGGGCCGCCGGCTCCAGGCGGGTGCCGGCGGCCCGGCACGCTACCGGCGGCGGGACGGCAGCAGCGCGATCAGCGCGACCGCCACGGCCACATGCATGGCGCCGAGGGCGAACTTGGCGCCGGTGGTGGCCTCGATGCCGAACAGCGGGCCGAAGGAGAGCACGGTCACCAGGACGGCCAGCGAGATCCAGACGATGCGGGCGACCCGCGGCGCGAACCGCTCCAGCAGTGCCAGCGCCGCCCAGCCCAGCAGGGCCGCGCCGAGGGCGATCCCGATGATCTGGCCCGGCCCGATGACCAACGCGGGTTGACCCGGACTCTCGACGGTGTAGTCGACTCCGGCCACCTCGCCGATCCCCCAGATGACCAGGCAGGCCAGGACGGCGGCGGCGACGCCCACGGCGCCACGGCGCAGTGACGAGGTGGCGGTGGTGACGGTTGGTTCGGCGGTCGCACTCATGACGGCTCCTCGATCGGGGGGCACGAACAAGTGCGACCGTAGCAGATAGTCCCGTCCAAGACTATCTGCTACGGAACTAGCATCCGGAGCGGCTGCCGGGCGCGTACGGGGAGGTGTTGGCCAACGGGCCGCTCACCAAACCGGTGAGCGCGCGCAGGAATGCCTCCTGGTCCTGCACGGGCAGGGTGGCGAGGAGATCGGCCTGAATGCGGCGCACGACATCCTGCGCCCGTTCCAGGACCCGCTCCCCGGCGGCCGTCACCGTGATCAGCCGGGCGCGGCGATCCGTCGGCGCCGGTCGACGCTCGGCCAGCCCGGCCCGCTCCAACTGGTCCAGCGTGACGACCATGGTGGTCTTGTCCACGCCGCACCGTTCGCCGATCTCCCGCTGGGTCAGGCCCCCGATGCGGGCCTGCGCCAGGACGTAGTGCGCCCGCGGCGAGATGCCCAGCTCGGCCAGGCCCGCGGCGTGCTCGGCCTGGAGCGCGTGACTCGCCCAGGAGAGCAGGAACAACAGGTCGGGCGGGCCGTCGGTGGGCGTACAGGAGGTCATGCACGGAGGCTAGCAACATGCTCCGAGACGGGACGGTTCGCGCAGCGGACGATCAGGGCCGCTGATAGATCCCGTGCTCGCGGGTGAGCAACTGCTCGTCGATCAGGTAGCGGCGCAGCGTGGCGTGGTCGGACCCGCCGGCGGCGCACCACGGTTTGAGCGCCTCGTCCACCACCCGCTCGGGGTACCGCGTGCCCGACTCGAAGGACCGCTCGGCGATGTGTGCCAGCAGCACCCGCCGCCGGCCGCGCTGTGCCGGCAGGCCCACCAGCACGTCACCGCGCAGGAAGGTGCGCAGCACCGGGTCGTCGGCCGGACCAGCGTCGTCGGCCGGACGGCGTTCGCGCGCCGCCGCTCGCAGCGACACCTCGTCGGCCGCGAGGGCGCCGTCGGGGCCGGTCACCAGGCCCGCGTCGCTGAGCCGGCGAATCGCGGTGTGCACCGCCCGCGCCGGCAGATCGGTCCGCTCGGCGATCTGGGCAGTGCCGGCCGCGCCGAGCACGATCGCCGCGAAGACCCGCCGTCGTCCGTCGTCGGCCAGGGCGCCGGCCAGAGTATCCGCTGTCACGCCGGTCACCCTCCCACCAGCGGTACGCGGACCGCCAGGCGATTTTCGGGGCGTGGCGGCGGCCGGAGGTGGATCGGTGTGCGCTGGGCCGGCGCTCAGTCGGGGTCCGGTGTGCCCGCCGAGTCGGCCGGCTGCTCGGCGACGAGAAGTACCCGACGCAGCAGGTCGGAGAGCAGTCGGCGCTCCGACGGGGTGAGCGCGCCGAACAGCCGGTGCTCCTCGGCGCCCCGGACGTCCATCGCCCCGTGCCATGCGGCCCGGCCCGCGTCGGTGAGCTCCACATCCACCCGACGCCGGTCGACAGTGGACGGCGTCCGCCGCACGTAGCCGCGTTCGACCAGGTTGTCGACGCGCGCGGTGATCGAGGCCGGCGCCATCGCCAGATCCGCGGCGAGTTCCGAGGGTGCGGCACGCCCCTGCCGGCCGGCAAGCGCGTGCAGCGTGTCGTACTCGTGCGCCGGCAGGTCGAAGTCCGCAAGGACCCGCTCCTTCACCGTGCGCAGGTGCCGGGTCACGACGCCCATCCGGGTCACGGCGCCTTCGACGTCGGCGTCGAGGTCGGGCAGGACGGGCAGCCAGCGCTCGACATGCCGGTCGACGGAGTCGTGGGCGGTGGTCACCCGCAGAGCCTATCGCAACCGAAATATTCGTTGACGAAATATTCGGTGTCGAAGTACATTGCGGTGGTGACCAACCCTCTGCGCGTCAGCTCCTTCCGGCTGCTGTTCCTGGGCCGGACCGTCTCCTCGGTCGGTGACGCCGTGGTGCCCGCCGCACTTGCCCTGGCCGTGCTGCGGGCCACCGGTTCCACCAGTGCGCTCGCGGTCGTCCTCGCCGCGGCCATGGTTCCCCGGCTGCTCCTGCTGCCCCTCGGCGGCGTCGTCGCCGACCGGTTCGACGCCCGCCGGGTCGCCCTGGTGGCCGACCTGGTCCGCTGCGCGACCCAGCTCGCGGTCGGCGTGGAGCTGCTCGGCGGCGACCCGTCGCTGAGCACCATCGTGGTGGCCTCGGCGCTCGGTGGCACCGCCTCGGCGTTCGCCATGCCCACCGCCTCCCCGCTGGTCGCCGGCACCGTCGAACCGGCCGCCCGGCAGCGGGCCAACGCCCTGATGGGGATCACCGCCAACACCAGCCGGCTCGCCGGCCCGGCGCTGGCCGGCCTGCTGATCTGGGCCGCCGGACCCGGCTGGGCGTTCATCATCGACAGCGCGTCGTTCGCGCTCAGCGCCACGCTCCTCGCGTTCGTCCGGGTCCGGCATGTGCCGGTACCCCGCCGTTCCGTCCTCGCCGACCTGCGGCACGGCTTCGGCGAGGTTCGCGCCCGCGACTGGTTCTGGACCAGCCTGATCGGGCACGGCGTGTGGAACGGCGCCGCCGCCGTGCTGATGACCCTCGGGCCGGCCATCGCCATCGACCGCCTCGGCGGCGAGGCCACCTGGGTGCTGCTGTTGCAGGCCGGCGCGATCGGCATGCTCACCGGCTCGCTGCTGGCCGGGCGGGTCCGGCTCCACCGGCCGGTACTGCTGGCCAACCTCGGGCTGGCCAGCTACGCCGCACCACTGTTGCTGCTCGCCGTCGCCGCGCCCGCCCCGGCGGTGATCGTCGCCTACGGGGTGGCGCTGACCGCCCTCGGTTACCTCAACCCGGTCTGGGAGACCGTCGTGCAGCACCAGTTCCCGCCCGAGGTCCTGGCACGAGTCACCTCGTACGACTGGCTGGTGTCGCTGGGCGCGATGCCGCTGGGCTACGCCTTGGCGCCGCTGGCCGCCGACGCGTTCGGCGCGCCCGTACCGCTGGCGATCGCCGGCCTGCTGGTCCTGACCGCCTGCGCCGGCACCGCGCTCGTCCCCGGCGTACGCCGGCTCACCTGGCCCGCGGCCCCGCAACCGCAAGCGGCCGAACCCGCCGGCGTCCGCTGATCAGAGCGGCTTGTCGGTGCGCAGCTGTGCGGTAGCCATCAGCCTGCCCCGGGCGGCAGAGCCGGGCCCACGCAAAAGGCCCCCGACCAGTGCCGGGAGCCTCCGTGCGGTGTGGTCGGTCAGCCGGCGTCCCGCGCGAGACGATGGAGCACCATCTGCTGAAGCTGGAGTTGGCCACTGCGGTGGCACCTCGATCACCCCTGGGGAGATCGCTGAGCGCAGGTGCCGGCTCGGCAGTGCCTCAACCCCCGCTCGTGCACACGGCATTAATGACGCGCTCACCGACGCTTAGATGATTACGTTTCAGCCACAGGCTGGTCGGTGAACGGCACCGCGCGCAGCTCACCCCGTCCCGCGCATCGGTTGGACACCGCGCTGAGCGTGCCGGTTTGGCGACGGCATTACGGTGCCTCACCTCAGCTCTCATCGATAGAGGAGATTCGACATGTCAGGCGCAGCGGCCGCCACGGCAGGCGCTGAGTCGTTGCGTCCAACCCAGCTGCTTCGCCGCAACGGGCCCTTGCGAGCCCTCTTCTCGGCACGGGTTGTTTCTTACGCAGGCGATTCACTCAGCCTTGTCGCGCTCATGCTCCACGTCGCCGACACGACAGGCCAGGCGTTGGCAATCTCCCTCCTGTTGCTTGTCGGAGATTTCGCTCCATCCCTGTTGGGTCCCTTCACCGGCGCCCTCACCGATCGGCTTAATCTCCGGCGGCTGATGGTCGTCTGCGAACTCATCCAAGCTGTGGTCCTGCTGGTAATTGTGCTGACCCTGCCTCCGCTGCCGGTGCTGCTGGCCCTCGTCGCGATCCGCGCTACCGCCTCGCAGATCTTTCAACCGGCGTCTCGGGCGGCGGTGACTGCACTGGTTGGTGACCGTGACCTGGAGACCGCCAACTCCACCGTCGGGTTCGGCTCCAACGGAGCAGAGGCGGTCGGCCCGCTAATCGCTGCGGCCCTGTTCCCGTTGGTCGGAGTGCGTGGTCTGCTGCTCGTCGACGCCGTGTCGTTTCTGGTCTCGGCCGTGCTGCTCGCGACGCTTCCCTCACTCCCGGCGGCGACCGGCGATGGGCACCAGCCGTCCTTGCTGCGACAGGCCAAAGCGGGGATTGGTTATCTGTTACGTGTTCCGACGGTGCGGGTCATCTTTCTTGGCTTCACTGCGGTGGTCGCCTTCAACGGGGTCGATGACGTGGCGCTGGTGCTGCTGGCCCGGGACACCTTTCAGGTTGGCAATTCCGCGGTCGGGCTTCTGCTGGGCGCGGTCGGCCTCGGACTTATGGCCGGTTATGCCATGTTGTCCCGGTGGGGCACGCGGGCGTCGATGCCGCTGCTGCTGATATTGGGCTTCGCTGTCAGCAGTGTCGGTAACCTGCTGACCGGGCTCGCCTGGGCCGTCGCCGCCGCGATCGCCCTGCAGGCCGTCCGCGGGTTGGGGTTGGCTGCCATGGACGTCGCCTCCAGCACGCTGCTACAACGTACGGTTCCAGCGGGCATGCTCGGCAGGGTCTTCGGTAATCTGTACGGCGCAATCGGTGTCGCCGCCGCGACATCCTACATCGCCGGCGGCCTACTGCTGGACGCAACCTCCGCCCCAGTGACCCTGATAATCGCGGGCGTCGGGGGCCTGGTGGCTACCGGTATCGTCGCGCTGCGATTGCCACGGGCGATGCGACGCGCCGACGCGGATGGCGCGACGCCGACGGTATCCGCGCCGGTCATCGAGTAGGTCGGGACCGTACCCAAGCGCGGGGCCCATTAGCTGGCGTCCGCTGATCAGATCCGGCCGTCGGTGCGCAGCCGTGCGTGCAGGTGCATGTCGTGCCAGCCGTCGGTGTGGCGAACCGACCCCCGGAGCACGCCCTCCACTGCGAAGCCGGCCCGGGTCGCCACTCGGCACGACGCCGCGTTGGCGGTCGAGTGCTCCAGGGCCAACCGGTGCAGGCCGGCCCGCGTGAAACTCCACCGGGTCAGTGCCCGCAGCGCGTCGGTGGCGATTCCCCGACCACGCGCGGCGGGCAAGACCCAGTACGACACCTGCGCCGACGCCTCGGCCAGCAGCACGCCCCGCAACCCCACCTGACCGACCGGTCGGTCGTCGGCGTCGACGATCGCCCAACTGGCGGCCGTCTCGTCGCGCCAACGGCCGGCCCACTGCGCCGTCCACGCCCTCGCCTCGTCGTCGTCGAGTCGGCGGACGTGCCACCGCTGGATCGCCGGACAGTCGAAGGCGACCCGGACTGCCGAGGCGTCGTCGTCGCGCCACCCCCGCAGCGCCAGTCCGGGGCGTACCGGAAGGTGGGGTTGGGTCTGGGCGCCGAGGCTCCCGGCGGGCATGGCGGGCGCGACGAGCAGCGGCATTCGCCCATTATCGGGGCGGGCTCACTCACTCTCCGGTCGGGCCACCGGCGAGTTCGGTGACCACGTCGAGGTGGCCGAGGTGGCGGGCGTACTCCTGGACCAGATGGAACAGCACCCGCTCCAGCGACGCCGGGTCCGCGCCGTTCCAGCGCGGGCCCGGCGCGCCGATCTCCGCCAGGTCGTGCGCCGTCACCACCGCGCTGGTGTGCGCACCCTGCGCGCGTAGCGCCTCCACCAGATCCGAACGAGTCTCCTCGGGGGCGACGTACCAGCGCTCCCCGCGGCGGTCGCCCCACGGCTCGGCGACGTCCCGACCCTGGAAGCCCCACTCGATCCAGCGCAGCTCGACGTACCGCAGGTGCTTGAGCAGCTCCAGCGGAGTCCACCCCGACGGCAGCTGGCTGCACCGCAGCTCCGACTCGGGCAGCGCCGACACCTTGGCCGCCACGGATTCCCGGAAGTAGTCCAGGTAGCGCAGGAAGACCTCGGTGCGGCTGCCGGCGGGGGTGGTGGGCTCGGGAAACACGGTGGTCATCGGATCAGTGTGCGGGGCCGGCCGGCAGATCGCGGCCTCGCTGCTGCACACCGGCCCGGCCGTACGGGTAGTCCCCCACCAGTGGGGCACTCGCCTCGTCCAGCAGCCGGGTCTGCTCCGCGTCGAGGATCAGGTCAGCGGCGGTCAGGTTGTCGTCGAGCTGCGCCGTGGTCCGCGCACCGAGGATCACCGAGGTGACCGCCGGCCGGGCCGCCAACCAGGCGAGCGACACCGCCGACATGGACACGCCGCGTTCCTTCGCGACCTGCGTGACCGCGTCGATCACCCGCCACGTGCGCTCCTCGGCGTTGCGGCCCGCGTACGCCTCGACGCCGCGCTGCGGGTTCTCGCCGAGCCGGGTGGCACCGGTGGGGACGCTGTCCCGCTGGTACTTGCCGGTCAGCCAGCCACCGCCCAGCGGTGACCACGGCAGGATGCCGATGCCCTCGTTCTCGCAGACCGGCACCAGTTCGAACTCGATCTCCCGGGCCAGCAGGTTGTACTGCGGCTGCAGGGTCACGATCGGGGTGAGGTTGAGGTGCTGGGTGAGCAGGGCGGCCTTCTGCAACTGCCAACCGGTGAAGTTGCTGACCCCCGCATAGCGGATCTTGCCCGCGCGGACCGCGTCGTCGAAGAACCGCAGCGTCTCCGGAAGCGGGGTCAGCGGGTCCCAGGCATGCGCCTGGTAGAGGTCGATGGCCTCGACCCCGAGTCGCCGGAGACTGGCGTCCAGGGCGCGGGTGAGGTGTACCCGGGACAGGCCGGCGTCGTTCGCCCCCGGGCCCATCGGGAACCGTCCCTTGGTGGCGATCACCAGCCGGTCGCGCAGCTCGGGCCGCGCCCGCAGCCAGCGGCCGACGATCTCCTCAGAGACGCCCGCGGAGTAGACGTCAGCCGTGTCGATGAAGGTGCCGCCGGCCTCGACGAACCGGTCCAGCTGGGCGAAGCTGCCCGCCTCGTCGGTCTCCGCGCCGAAGGTCATGGTGCCCAGACACAGGGTCGACACCACCGTGCCGGTGGCGCCCAGAGTGCGATAGCGCATGTCTTCCTTCCGGTCGAGCGAACTGGCCGATCCTGCCACCGCCGTCCTGACCCCGACGGCGGGGGCGGCCGCTTGCGGGACCCGGACCCGAGGCGAGAGGGAGGCGGCACGTCCGCCCGCAAGGGACCCTTGGGCCTGCTTGTCCTGTTTGCCTATTTACGACATGCAGTGCGTGGTTCGGTAGCCTCCGCGCTCTTACTCCTGTTTCGCCACTAAGGGTGCGATCGTTCTGTTCGACCTTTGACAGCCCATATTTCGGGATATGCGAATGGCGAAGTATCCGTCGGAGCCCGTCTCTCGAATCAGGACAAACACTGACAAGCTCCCCATAACCTCGACCGGTGGCTGTTCACATGTCTTTCGATGGGTTGCCAGGTCGCCCTCAGCACGTTTTGCCCACTGTCCTGTCCCGACCCATCGAACCGGTGCGTCCGACGGTCGCCTCGCTTGCTGCCCTGGCCCCGGCCGCCGCGAACGACAGGGCGGGATCGGGCAGTGCAGCCGGCTTCGGGGGCCACCGTTGCTGATGAGCAGGACGTTCCAGAGGTGCGCCACGAACACGCCCGATCAGTACTGACGTGAGTGTTGTTCGGCGCGAAAGCACGCCGCGATGGCACGGCCGGGAATCGACAGGGTCCGGCTGAGCCGCCGCCGGCGGGAGACGGTGATGGGGGTGATCACCGTCGGCCGGCACGGGCCTCGCCTCCTACGGGCCCGTGCCGGCCACCCCAACAGAAGGCATGGTGCCGCGACCGCGACGGCGAGGTGCCGCTGAGGTCCGGGCCAGCAGGCTTCTGCGAGCCCAGCAACGGAGAGGAGATGGTGATGTGGCAGCTGCCTACACCGGCAGAGCAGGAGCTGTGGAATGCCGTGGTGGCCGGGGTACGAGCGGCCAACCGGACGGACCACGGGCAGTTCCAGACTTCCGTCGGGCGCCTCCTGCGGCTGCCCCACGCGTGGGCGCACCAGGTACTCAGGGACACCGCAGGGCTGCTCGTCGAGGAGCTCGACCCGGACGGGCGGGACCAGTGGCCACGTCTGGAGGCGCAGGTCGACCACTTTGAGGTCTGGCTACCAAAAGTGGACAGGCAGTTGCTGACCGCGCTGCTCCCTGGTGGTCACCGACCGCCGGCCACCGAGGTACCCGGCGAGCCGGAGCACACTCAGCATCGACTACTGCTCATCGCCCTGCTGGCGGACGCCGCGCAGGTCAGCGTCGGAGCATTCGCTGACGTCGCCCTGGCCAACAACAGGCGGGCTGATGGAACTCTCGCCGGATCGGTCCCGCACTGCCGGATCGGGCGCTGATACCCGAGCAGCCACGTGGCGGGCCAGTGCTACGGCGGCAAATCGGTGATGATGTGTGCGTGAGCGAAGCCGCTGCCGCCACCGACCGCCCCCACCATCCGGCCCCAACGTCCCCGCCGCCGGGGCCACCGTCGCCCGGCCCGCGCACGCTGGGGCCGTGGCTGGTGGCCGGCGCGGTCAGCCTGACGCTGCTGTTGCTCGCCGGCCGCTACGGCTACCACCGCGACGAGCTGTACTTCCTGCTCTGCGGCCGGCACCTCGACTGGGGCTACGTCGACCAGGGTCCACTGGTCCCGGCGCTGGCCCGGCTGCTCGACACCATCGCGCCGGGCAACCTGGTGGTGCTGCGTACGCCATCGGCACTGCTGGCCGGCGCAGCGGTCCTGCTGGTCGCCGCCATCGCCCGGGAGTTGGGCGCCGGCCGGGGCGGGCAGACCTTCGCGGCGGTGCTCGCCGCGTTCGCCGGCATCGTGCTCGCCGGCGGTCACCTGCTCAGCACCACCACCGTCGACCTGCTGGCCTGGCTGGCCGCGACGCTGTGCGCGGTGCGGCTGCTGCGCACCGGCGACAGCCGGTGGGCACTCGGCATCGGGCTGGCGCTCGGCCTGGGCATGCTCAACAAGGTGCTGCCCGCGCTGCTGGCCGTGGGCCTGATCGCCGGGTTGGCCATCGCCGGGCCACGCCGGCTGCTGCGCGACCGGTGGGTGCTGGCCGCCGCCGTGCTCGCGGCGCTACTGGCCGCGCCGAACCTCATCTGGCAGGCGGCGCACGGTTTCCCACAGCTCGGCGTGGCCGCCTCGATCTCCGACGGTGACAGCTCCTACAGTGGCCGCCTCGACGCGCTCATCCTCCAGTTCGTCATCATCAGCCCGTACGCCGTGCCGATCTGGATCGCCGGCCTCGTCGCGCTGCTACGCCGGCCCCAGTGGCGGGCGTACCGGGCGGTGGGCTGGGCCTGGCTGGTCGTCGTCGGCATCGTCCTGCTCGCCGGCGGCAAGGGCTACTACGACGCGCCGCTGCTGCTGGTGCTCACCGCCGCCGGCGCGGTGGTCACCGCCGCATGGGCGTCGCGTGGCGCACTGAGGCTGCGCCGGGGCCTGCTCGCGCTGGGCGCGGTGCCGTTCCTCCTGCCCACCGTCGTGCTGCTGCTGCCGGTGCTGCCGGCCGACCGGCTGCCCGGTTTCGTGCTCGACGTCAACTATGACGCTGGCGAGACCATCGGGTGGCCGGCGTTCGCGGACTCGGTCGCCACCGTCCATCGTGGCCTGCCACCCGAGGAGCGTTCGCGGGCGGTCATCCTGACCGGCAACTACGGCGAGGCCGGAGCGCTGGCCCGCTACGGCCCGGCCCGTGACCTGCCCCGCGCGTACTCCGGGCACAACAACATGGTCGACTTCGGCCGGCCACCCGCCGACGCCGACGTGGTGATCGTCGTCGGCTGGGAGCGCCCCGACCCGCTCACCGCCTGGTTCGACGCATGCGTGCTCGGCGGACGGGTGGATCAGCGGGTCGAGGTGGACAACGACGAGAACGGTGGCCCGATCTACGTGTGCCGAGGGCTGCGGCGTCCGTGGGCGCAGATCTGGGACACCGAGGTACGCCACACCGGCTGACCGTGGTCAGCCGTCCTGCTCGCAGGAGAGCCAGTCGCGGACGCCGGCCAGGGCCTCGGGGCCGGAGTCGGCATCGACGTCGCGGGCGAGATCGGCGATCGTGACCCCAGCGAGGGCCTGGCACCGAGCGCTGGGGTGCCAGCAACGCCGAGGCGGCGGAGCAGGTGTACGTGACAGTCAAGACGGTGGAGGCCCACCTCACCGCATCTTCCGCAAGACCGGGGGGTCGTCGCGGGCCGGGCTGGCGGCGCTGCTGGTCTCCGGGGCAGTCAACCATCAACGGTCTGGCGAGGATCGGGGGTCCACCCCCCGGAGAACCCGATTTGTTTGGTGATGCCCACAATCAAACGGAGATGAAGGATAGGCGTCCCGTGGCGAGTGTCGGATATCTCGCCTTCTGCCTGCCAAAATCTGATATTTTGTCTCCCACCACCGGCCAAACCCGACAGGGCTGGCCGGCGGGCCGGAAGCCGCACTGGCTCAACCGGAGATGCGCAGGAAAGGCATCGTCGTGAGTCAATACATCATCACCATCGTGTCCGTGCAGGACGACGGTGAGGAGATCACCGGCCCGGTGGCGCAGACCGTCGTCCGTCTGGAGGTCAGAAACGGCCACCCGGTCGTGCGGGAGCTCACCGTCCGGGCGCCACAGAGCGCCGGCCTGACCGGCGAGCTGCCCTACGTCGACTTCGACGCCCTGCTGCGCGCCTTCATCCCGCCGCAGGACCGGGAGAAGATCCGCCCGGTCGGCGGCGCCCTGCCAACGGCCTCCCGCCCGGCCGTGACGGTCGGGCCGGTCCACGAGATCACCGCCGCGACCAGCACCGCCGTGCCCCGCCCGGCCCGCCGGGCCGGCGAACCGGACCGGCTCAGTCGGCTCAAGGCCGGGCGCGCCTACCGCCGGGCACCCGACCCGGCGGACCTGGAGGCGGTCTACGAGCAGGTCGGCACGATCAGCCGGGTGGCCGAGCACTTCGACGTCCCGGTGCACACCGCGCAGGGCTGGATCAGCCGGATGCGCCGCAAGCACGACACCGAGGTCAACGCCGGCTGACGCCGGGCTCGGCCGCCGGGTCGGGCACGTCGGCCAGCGCGTCCGCCACGGCAGGCGCCGCCCGGTCCACCCACAGCTCGATGCCGACCTCCGCCGTGTCGAATTCCCGCTCGAGTACGCACAGACCTGGCGCGGGTACGCACGCACCCGCCTCGGCCAACAGGGCGCCCAGGTAGGTGTCGACGACGTGCCGGTGACCGGATCGGGCTGCGGTCATCAACGGCACGGCCACCACCCCGGTGAGCGCGCCCGGGGCAGCACGTCGACGAAGAGCATCAGCAGGCCGCTGTAAGCCGCCTTGAACGTGGGGCTGGCCACCAGTAGCAGCCCTGGTCGGCGTACCGCCTCCAACACTTCGTCGAGGGTCTCCGGCCGGCTGCTCTGACCGACCAGCTCGGCCGTCAGCTCGGACAGGTCGATCATCGTCGGCGCGCCGACCGGGGTCGGGCAGTGGGTCAGCCGGGCATGCAGGGCCGCCGCGGTGGCCAGAGCGACGGTCCGCGTCCGGGAGTGCGGCTTCGGATTGCCGATCAGCACGGTCATCGGCCGTTCCGTGACGGATGGCGTCATCGGCCCACCGCCAGCTTCGGGGGCCGCGCGGCCTCGGCGTCGAGGAGACCGTCGTGCCGCAGGAGCGGCAGCACCCCCTCGCCGAACCAGCACGCCTCCTCCAGGTGCGGCTGTCCGGACAGGATCAGATGCTCGACCCCGGCGGCGTGGTATTCGCCGATCCGCTCCTGCTTCACCATGCACCACCTGGTCACCGACGGCCGGTCATGCGGGGCGCTCTTCGAGGAGCTGCGCATCCTCTACGCCGGGTCGCCCGCCGAGCTGCCCCCGATGCGCTGGCAGTACCCGCAGTTCGTGGCCTGGCAGGAGGATCGCCTGGCCGGCACCGAACTGGACCGGCAACGCGAGTTCTGGCGCGACCAGCTGACCGGGCTGCGGCTGCCGCGCCTGCCGTACCGCGAGCCGCCACCGGGAGCAGCCCCGGGCGTGCTGGCCCGGGATCTCGACGCCGTCGTCGCCGACGGACTGCGCGCCCTGGCCCGGCGACACCGCACGACGCTGTTCACCGTGGCCCTGGCTGTCTACTACGCCGTCCTGCACCGCGTCACCGGGCAGGGCGACCTCGCCGTCGCCTCGCTGTTCGCCAACCGGAGCCGGCCGGAGAGCCAACGCACCGTCGGCTTCTGCGCCAACATGGTCGTGCTGCGCACCCGGCTGCCGCCGTTCGCCACCTTCGCGGCCCTGGTACGGGCGACCCATGCGACGACCGCCGCCGCCTTCGCCAACCAGGAGCAGCCCTACCAGGCCGTGTCCACCGGCAGCGCCAACCTGGGCGGCCGGGTCGACGACGTGGTGTCCCAGATGATGGCCGAGCTGACGTACCGCGTGCGGGCCGGCGACACCGAGTTCGAGTTGCTCGTCCCGGAGGCGATCGGCAGCCGCTTCGGCACGGAGCTGGCGCTCGCCCCGCGCGGGGACGGGCTGCGGGTGGTGCTGTTCCACACGCCACGGCTGGCGCCGCCGGACGCCGTCCGGCTGCTCGACGGCTACGTCACCGTCGCGCGGGCCGTCGTGGCCAACCCCGCTGCGGCACTGTCGACGCTGCTGCGCCGTTAGCGGGGCGTACCGGCGATCAGCTCGGCGCCGCGCTCGCCGATCATGATGCTGGTCAATGCGGCGGGCGCGCGCAGCGGCACCGGAACGATGGAGGCGTCCACCACCCGCAGGTTGGCCACGCCGCGCACCCGGCACCGGCCGTCGACGACCGCGCCCGGGTCGTCCGCCGCGCCCATCCGCGCGCCGCCGACCAGGTTCAACCGGCTGTACGTGGTGGCGCGCAACATGTGGTCCAGCTGCTCGTCGTCGCCCACGACCGCGTCGTCGACGAGCGCGAACCGGGCGACGGTCTTGGTGAAGGCGGCCTGGTTGGCGATCTCCCACGCGTGCCGGTACGCGTCGCGCATCCGGGCGAGGTCACCGTCGGCGGAGTAGAAGCCGAGGTCGACCACGGGCGGGGCCGTCCCGCCGGCGCCGCGCACCGAGATCCGCCCCCGCGACGCCATCGCCATGTCGCCGATCATCACGGTGTTGACCTGGTCGGCGCCGATGATCCGGTCCAGACCCGCGCCGGCGCCACGGGAGGTGCTCATCCCGATGAACAGGCTCAGGTAGAACGCCTGGTCTGCCTCATGGCCCAGAATGCCGGCGAGCCGCGCGATGAGCTGGGTACGCGGCCAGTCGCCGCCCACCGTCTCCGGCTCGGGCACCACCAGGATGATCGCGCCGGGCTGGTCGATCACGTCGGCGCCCACGCCCGGCAGGTCGATCAGCGGCGTGATCCCGGCGGCGCGCAGCTCGTCGGCGGGGCCGATCCCCGAACGCAGCAGCAGGGCCGGGCTGTACGGAGAGCCGGCGCAGAGGATGACCTCGCCTGCGCCGATGGTCTCCCCCGCGACCTGCACGCCCACCGCCTGCCCGTCGGCCAGCAGCACGCGGTCGACCTCGGCGTCGCCCCGGACGACCAGATTGGACCGGGACCGGGCCGGGTCGAGGTGGGTGAGGGCGGTGGACATCCGCAGCCGGTCGTGCCGGTTCTGCGGATACATCCCGATGCCGACGGCGTCGGGGGCGTTCATGTCCTCCTGGTAGTCGTGGCCCAGGCCGAGCGCGGCCTGCAGGAAGCCGTCCATCGCCGGTGTCAGCTCACTGCGCGACCAGCGGGTGATCGGGACGGGACCGTCGGCGCCGTGGTAGTCGCGGTCGCCGAACTGCTGGTCGGCCTCCAGCCGGCGAAACGCCGGCAGCACCGCCGGCCAGTCCCACTCCGGCAGGCCGAGGGCACCCCACCCGACGAAGTCGGCGGCCGGGGCCCGCATGGCGCCCCGGTCGTTGATCTGCGTGGAGCCACCGACCACCCGGCCGCGCCGCAGCGGCGCGTCCCGCCCGGCGACGACGGTCGCCCGCAGGTCCCAGTCGAAGCCGTCCTCTGCCTCCACCGAGCCGGTGCGCAACGCCTCGGGCACGGCTGCTCCGACGAGGTCGGGGCCGGCCTCCAGCAGCAGCACGGACCGGGCCGCGTCCTCGCTCAGGCGGGCCGCCAGCACCGCGCCCGCCGCACCCGCGCCGACGATGACGTAGTCGTAGCGACGCATGGGCTCAGCGTAGCCGAACACACGACATGCCAGGACGCATCACATTTGCTATCCGGGTTTCTTCATTAGACTCTCGTGTATGAGTAGAGGTCCGGAAGTCATCCCCACCCTGCGCTACCGCGACGCTCCGGCCGCCATCCGGTGGCTGGTCGACGTCGTCGGTTTCCGCGCGGAGCTGGTCGTCCCCGGCCCGGACAACTCCATCAGTCACGCGCAGCTGACCTGGGGCAGCGGCATGGTCATGCTCGGTTCGCAGACGGACGGCAGCGACGGCCGGCTCGTTCTGGACACCGGGCCCGGCGCGACCTATGTGGTGCTCGACGACGTGGCAGCGCACTACGAGCGGGTCGTCGCCGCCGGCGCCGAGGTCGTGCAGAAGCTCCGCGACGAGGACTACGGCGGCCAGGGCTACTCGATCCGCGACGCCGAGGGCAACCTGTGGAGCTTCGGCTCCTACCGACCCGGGTCGTCCTGACCACCCCCGGCTGATCCCGCGCGCGGCCGGCGGGGTCAACCGTCCAGCAGCAGTCCGGCCAGCTCGGCCCGGGCGTCGGCGATCGTGCCGTCGAAGGTGGCCAGCCACCACGCCCGGCGGTACCAGTGGTGCAGCGGCTGCTCCCAGGTGAAGCCACTGCCGCCGTAGGTCTGGATGGCCACCTCGCAGGCGGTCATCGCGGCCTCGCGGGCGGCCACGTTGGCCGTGAGCACCGCCCGGTACGACAGCGGCCGGGCGGCCTCGACCTGCCCGTAGCTCTCGGCCAACGGGTGGGTCGACCGCCTGGTTCGCACCGATCAGCTGGCCGAACTGGGTCCGGTTCGGTGCGGGACGCCGGCGCTGTCAGCCAGCCGCGTAGCGCGACGCGGGTCGGGGGCAGCGGGCAGAATCGTTGCCACGCCGACGTCTCGTCCGGTGTCATCCGGCACCTCACCCGAAATACGTGACAGCAGATACGAGATACATGCTAGCCGTCCCGGCCGGCCGGATCACCCCCAGCTCTCCCCGATCTCGGGTTCCGGCGGGTGACCGGCCGGCCCGCAGCAGCGGGCTACGCTCGGCGCATGGCTACGGCGGGACTGCTCCTCGCGGCCGGCGCCGGCCGCCGGTTCGGCACGCCGAAGGCCCTCCTGTCCTACCGGGGGCGGCTCCTGGTGGAGCACGCCGCGGCGATCCTCACGGCCGCCGACTGCCGGCCGATCGTGGTGGTGCTCGGCGCGCAGGCCGACCGGGTCCGCGCCAGCACGCGGCTGCCCAGCGTGGTGCTCAACGACGACTGGACGACGGGCATGGGCTCGTCCCTGCGGGCCGGGCTGTCCGCCCTGACGTCCGGCACCGCCGTGGCCGCCGTGGTCACCCTGGTCGACATGCCCGGCCTCACCCCCGAGGCGGTACGCCGGGTGGCCCGTGACGCCACCGCCGACTCCCTCACGGTGGCCACCTACCAGGACGGTCGCCGCGGACATCCGGTGCTGCTCGGCCGGCACCACTGGGCCGGCGTGGCCTCGGCGGCCACCGGCGACCGGGGCGCGCGGGACTATCTGCGGGCACAGGGTGACGCGGTGCGGCTGGTCCCCTGTGCGGACGTCGCCGACGACACCGACGTGGACCTGCCCGAACAGGCGGCCCGCTTCGGTCTCACCGAGGTACGGCGGACGCCCGGCACGCGGGCCCTGGACTAGAGTGACGGCGTGCTCAGCAGGGTCAACGGTCTGTCACGACACTTCACTGAGGACACTCTCCGCCACTATCTCCTGGAGCGTTCGGTCCGACAGGACGACGGCTGCCTGATCATCCGTGGATACGGCGCCGAGCGCGGCGTCTACCAGAAGGTGGCCGGCCGGGCCTGGGCACACATCGCGGCCTACGCCGCCTTCGTCGGAGGCTACGACCCGACCCTGGACGTCGACCACCTCTGCGACGCCCCAGACTGCGTCGAGCCCACTCACCTACGTCAGGTCAGTCATGCGGACAACTGCCGTACGCGCGCGCAGGCGCCGACCTGCCGCAACGGGCACGACCGCGAGGTCGACGAGTCGACGGGGCGGTACCGACGGACGTGTCGCGCCTGCAACCGGGACAGCCAGCGCCGGTGGCGGGAGCGCCAGGCCGCCGAGGTGGCCCAGGCCCGCGGGGCGTACGTCCGGACCTAGCCACTCCCGCTCCAGGCGGCTGCTGCTTATCGTCCCGTGGTGGGGCTACGTGGTGGTACGGGTGTGGCCACGACGAAGGAGCTGTGGGTCTGGCCGTGGAGCAGGAACTGGTCGAGTACGGCTTCGAGGTCTTCGATGGCGGGTACGTGAATCTTGAGCAGGAAGCAGTCCTCGCCGGAAATGCGGTGACACTCGCTGACCTGTGGGGTGCGGGCGGCGAGTTCGGCGATTTTGGGTAGTTGGCCGGGGCCGGGTCGAATGCGCACCCAGGCGGCGACGGGCAGGCCGATCGCGGCGGGGTCGATGTCGAGGCGGTAGCCGCGGATGACGCCGGCCTGCTCGAGCCGGGCGAGGCGCTCGCGGACGGCGGGTGCGGACATGCCGACCCGGCGGGCCAGCTCGGCGGCGGTCGCGCGGGGATCGGCGCTCAGCACGTCGAGCAGCCGCCGGTTCGTCGCGTCAAGCAGCGACTTTCCCTCAAGAAAGCCAGAAGGGCTCTTGCCTTCCCCTAAGGCCATATCTGCTGCCCTCCACTTTCGATCCGGCATGGTCCTGTGCCGTATCTCTTTCGAGAATAGAGGCATGGCGGAGAACGGCTCGGCTCGTGGCGGTCAGGCGCCGGTGGTACGGCTGGCAGGTCGGGTGCCGCCGCACGCGTACTTCGTGGTCAGCGCGGTGTTCCACTACCTCGGGCCGGCGCTGGCGGTGCTGCTGTTCGCGCGCATCGACGTGCTCGGGGTGGCGTGGCTGCGGATCGCGACCGCCGCTGCGGTGTTCGCGTTGTGGCGGCGGCCGTGGCGGCTGTGGCAGCGCCTGGACCGGCCTACCCGGTGGCTGCTGGTCGGGTGGGCGGCCGTGCTGGCGGTGATGAACAGCGTGTTCTACCTGGCCATCGACCGGCTCCCGCTGGGCACCGTCGCCGCGATCGAGTTCCTGCCGGTCATCGTGCTGGCCGCGTTCGCCGCCCGGACCCGCCGCAACATCGCCGCGCTGTGCGCCGCGGTGGGCGGGGTGTATCTGCTCACCGACGTGCGTCTGGTCGCCGAACCGCTGGGCATCGGCTTCGCCGTCGCCAACGCCGTGCTGTTCGCGCTGTACATCGTGCTCGGGCACCGCGTCGCCCGCAGCCCGCACGTCTCCGGCATCGACGGCCTCGCCCTGTCGATGCTGATCGCCGCGGTGATCGCTCTGCCGATCGGCATCGGGCAAGCCGCGTCAGCCTTCCTCGACCCCGTCGCGCTGGCTGCCGCCGCCGGCGTGGGCATCTGTTCGTCGGTCATCCCGTACGTCAGCGACCAACTCGCCATGGCCCGCCTGCCCCGCGCCACCTACGCCCTGATGGTGTCACTGCTGCCGGCCACGGCCACCGTCATCGGCGTCATCGTGCTCACGCAGATCCCCTCCGCCACCGAGATCATCGGCGTGGCGATGGTCGTCGCCGGCGTCGCCGTACACCAAGAACGCCCGTTGGGGCCGGAGCCGGAGCACTCCGAGCAGCCGAACCCCGTGCCCTCTCAACAGCCCGCCTGACGCGCCACGACCGCAAGCTCGACGACGCCGTTGGCGTGAGCGCGCCGCCCGCCGAGGTGGCCCGGGCGCGCGGGGCGTACGGGAAATAGGCCGTGTCCCGGGGAGCCGCCCCTAGCATGATCTTCATGGACATCACCATTCACACGAGCTTCCTTCCGCATGTCGACCCGGACGCCTCCCTGGCCTTCTACCGCGACGCCCTCGGCTTCGAGGTCCGCAGCGACGTCGGACAGGGCACGATGCGGTGGATCACGGTCGGCCCCGTCGACCAGCCCGGCACGTCCATCCTCCTGGCGCCACCGGCCGCCGACCCCGGCGTCACCGACGACGAGCGCCAGACCATCACCCAGATGATGGCCAAGGGCACCTACGGCTGGATCCTGCTGGCCACCCGGGACCTCGACGGTACGTTCGAGAAGGTGCAGGCCAGCGACGCCGAGGTCGTCCAGGAGCCGACCGAGCAGCCGTACGGCATCCGCGACTGCGCCTTCCGCGATCCCGCCGGCAACCTGGTCCGCATCCAGGAGCTTCGCTGAGCGGTCCCGTCGCGGCCCAAGACCGGTCAGGAATCAAGAAGCACCGGTCGCCGAGCCGCACCTAGCGTGATGGGCATGACAAACATCGAATCCGTCACCCTCGACGTGGCCGACCCCACGGCCGCCAACCGCTTCTACACCACTGCCTTCGGTCTGGACACGCAGATACGCCTGCGGGCCTCGGAGGCGCCGACGACCGGCTTCCGGGGGTTCACGCTGGCGCTCACGGTGTCCCAGCCGGCCACCGTCAACGGCCTCATCGGCGCTGCCCTGGACGCCGGTGCCACCTCGCTGAAGCCTGCCGCGAAGTCGCTCTGGGGCTACGGCGGTGTCGTACAGGCCCCCGACGGCACGATCTGGAAGGTCGCGACCTCGGCGAAGAAGGACACCGGCCCGGACACCCGGCAGATCGACGAGATGGTGCTCCTGCTGGGAGTGGCGGACGTGGCCGCGAGCAAGCGGTTCTACGTCGAGCGCGGCCTTACCGTGGCCAAGAGCTTTGCCCGCATGTACGTCGAGTTCGCCGCTGGGTCGAGTCCGGTCAAGCTGGCGTTGTACCGGCGCCGCGCCCTTGCCAAGGACCTCGGCGTAGCTCCCGACGGCACCGGATCGCACCGGCTCATGATCGGCGGCAGTGCCGGGCACTTCACCGACCCGGACGGATTCGCGTGGGAGGCCGCGTCGCTGGCCACCACGCCCTGATGTGTCACTGCTGTCTGCCGATCACGAGATCGCCGCACGAGTGAATGGAGAAAGCATGACGGGCGCGCCGCCGCGTGGCTTTGCGGAGAGACTGCGGGACACCCGCGCGAAACTGGAGAGCGAGGTCGATCTCTGGGTCGCGACGTCGGGCTCCCCGGGCGGCGTCCACCTCATTCCGCTGTCGTACCTCTGGGACGGGACCGCGTTCCTCATTTCGACGCCGCGCACCTCGGTCACCAGCCGCAACCTGCTGGCGGATGGCCGGGTGCGACTCAGCCTGGGGCCGACGCGCGACGTCGTCATCGTCGACGGCACCGCCGAGCCGGTGGACATCGCCGACCTCGACCCGGACCTGGGCGACGCGTTCGCCACCAGGACCGGTTTCGACCCACGCGAATCCGACGAGCCCTACCAGCACTTCCTGATCCGGCCGCGGCGCATCCAGGCCTGGCGGGAGGCGAACGAGTTGCAGGGACGAGTCCTCCTGCGCGACGGCCGCTGGCTCGGCTGACCCAGCGCGGTTGGTTCACCGTCCAGTCCGGCCGACCGGGTGGCCTCAGGGTGATCGGCCCGACTCAACCTCTGCCGACAATGTCATCCGGCGGCGGCCAGCCCGACGAGGTGACCTTCGGGGTCGGTGAAGAAGCCGACCACCAACGTGTCGGCGGGGTTGCGGTGCGGCCCCGACACGCGAATGCCGCCGAGACTTTCCGCTTGCTGCAGCGCCGCCTCCACGTCGGACACGCCGACGTAGAACAACGTCCGGTGCGGGTAACCCGCGCCGCCGCCGACGCCGCCCGGGATCCCGGCACCGCCGTCGGTGCTGGTTTCCGGGTGGACGAACCCGTAGTTGCCCGGTGCCGAGACCGCCTCGGCGGCGGCGTCCCCGATGTCGAACTGCCAGCCGAACAGCTCACCGTAGTAGTTGCGCAACCGCTGCGGATCCGTCCCGATGATCTCGAAGTGCATCACTGGCCGTCCCATGGACGTGCTCCTTTCCTGCGCCGCAGCGCCCGACTGCTTCGGCCCTCGCGGCAAGTCGTCGTGGCCCGTGCGGGCCGTCCGGTGCGTGAGCCCTGCCTGTCGGGACCGTAACGCTCATGGTTGCAAAAAACAACTGGGTGGTAGCGTTTAACATGCAACCCGGATCAAGGTCAGGAGGAGGCCGCATGCCGACCAGTCGTACCTACGGCGACGCCTGCGGCATCGCCCGCGCCCTCGACGTCGTCGGAGAGCGGTGGGCGCTGCTCGTCGTCCGTGAGCTCCTTCTCGGGCGGCAGCGCTTCTCGGACCTGCGCCGGTCACTGCCGGGGGCCAGCTCCAACATGCTCACTGACCGACTGCGCGAGTTGGAGAGCCGCGATGTGGTGCACCGGCGCCGACTGCCGCCCCCCGCGGCCTCGGTGGTGTACGAACTCACCGAGTCCGGACGCGAGCTGGAACCGATCGTGCTGGCCCTCGGCGGCTGGGGCCTACGCATCCCCCTACCCGCGGCTCCGGTCCACCTGAGTGCCACCTCGGTGCTGCTCTTCCTGCGCGGTTCATTGCACCCGAATCCCCAGGCACCGCCGGCCACCTACCGTTTCGAGCTCGACGACCGGGTGTGGACTGTCCGCACCCAGGACGGGCAGGTCCACATCGAGCCCGGCGAGCCGGCCCAGTCGCAAGCCTGCCTGCGCACCGATCCGACGACGCTCAATGCCCTCCTCGATGGCTCCATCACCCTGGCCACCGCACTCACCTCCGGCACAGCCGTCATCAGCGGCGACGAAGCCATGCTCGGTCAACTCTTGCAGCCCGGTAATCCCTGAGCCGATCGGCCATCGACGTCATCGGTTGTTCGGCAGAATGTGGCGGCGACACAAGCGATCCGTAGGAGACCGACATGCGGAAATTGATCGCAGACGAATGGATGACCCTCGACGGGGTCGTCCAGGCCCCCGGCTACGACGGGGAGGACAGCGACGGCGGCTTCCAGCACGGCGGCTGGCACATGCCCCACATGGACGACATCACGACGAACTGGGTCACCAAGACCACGGTCGAGACCGGTGCTTTCCTGTTCGGCCGCCGCACGTACGAGATCTTCGCGTCGTTCTGGCCGACCGCTCCCGCCGAACTCGCCACGCTCGCCGAGGCGCTCAACAACCGGCCGAAATACGTCGCCTCGACGACGCTCACCGAACCGCTCGCGTGGCAGAACTCCACAGTCCTTCAGGGCGACATCGCCAAGGCCGTGGCGTCGCTGAAGCAGGAAGACGGCGGCGCCCTGCACGTCGTCGGCAGCTCCCAGATGACCAGATCTCTCATCGAGCACAACCTCGTTGACGAGCTCCGCATCTTCATCGAGCCGGTCCTCGTCGGCGGCGGCAAGCGCATCTTCCCCAAGGACGGCACCCTCCGGCGGCTGCGGCTCACCGGGAGCCAGGTGACGACCACTGGCGTCATCATCGCGACCTACACCACAGCCGAGTCCTGACGCTCCGCACACGAGGGACGCACCTGCGTCTACCTGGCCGAGGCGGCGATCTGGGGTGTCCGCGCGGATACGATCCATGCCACCGTCGCGAGTTGAGCCGGTGAAGGAGCCGCCGATGATCTCCGATCCAACGCTCGTCCGCATCGGCCAGGGGGTGGAGCTGCACCATGGTCGAGGCCAGCGTGAGGCCGCTCGCCACTTGTTTGCGCAGATCTGGGATGAGATCAACGGGGAGCAGGGGGATCCGTTGCACGTTTGCGTCCTTGCGCACGCGATGGCTGACGTGCAGGACGATGTCCACGAGGAGTTGGTTTGGGACCAACGAGCGCTGACGGCGGCCGACCAGCTCACGGAAGTTCGGGTGGCAGAGGCCGGGGTGATGCTGCCCGTGGCTGGTTTGTATCCGTCATTGCACCTCAACCTGGGTGAGTGCTACCGCAAGCTCGGCGACCTCGGCCGTGCCCGGGAGCACCTCCAGCTCGCGCAGACTGGGATCGGCGCGCTTGGCGATGACGAGTACGCGCAGCTGATCAGGGGCGGACTGGATCGGCTGACGCAGCTGCTGACTTCCAAGTAACCGTTCGCTGCCGCCAGAGACGACCCGGCAACCAGCGGCGTTCGTGGGCGCAGAGCGAAGTCCCGGGTGCCGGACCAATCCGACCAGCGACATCGTGGACGGTGGGCAGGAGCGCTCGCTGAGTTGATCGGGGTCAGGCCTGCGGCGCTTCAGTCGACAGGTACTTCCTCCAGCGTGTTCAGCGTCCGACGCTGGACCAAGTCGGCTCCGCGTTTGCCTCGCGGTGTGTTGGATGGCTTGAGGTCATGACGGGGTCCTCCTTCGTCGCTACAGGGATCAGGCCGCGTGCCGACCGTTGGCGGTCGGAAGACGACCTCATCCGGTGCATGGTGGCATCGGTCCCGGAGTGGGGTCCTGGGCATGGTCATCCCCATGCCCAGGACCGGCGCCGCGAGTTCGGCGCTCAGGGGATGATGGTGATCTTGCCGTGGGTCTGCCCCGCCTCGCCCTTGCGGTGGACGAGCGCGAGGGCGGACAGCGGGTGGGACTCGGTGACGCCGACAGTGAGCGCGCCCATGTCGATGAGCTCGACGATCTCGGCGAGCTGTTCGATGTCGTTGCGGGCGTCAAAGTGGACGGCGGTGACCTGCGCGGTAGCTGGCGGATCGACCGGCGTGGCGATCGAGACGATGATGCCGCCGGGCCGGACCAGGGGAACAAGCTCCGCAGCCGCCTCGGGACTGATCGCGGCGAGGTTGATGACGGCGTCGACCTGGCCGTCGAGCGCGTCGGCGAGGGGTGTGCGGGTGTAGTCGATGATCTGGTCGGCGCCGTAGGTACGGACCGCGGCAGCGCTGCGGCCGCTGGCCGTGGCGATCACTGTTGCTCCAGTGTGCTTGGCGAGTTGGACGGCGAAGACACCGACGCCTCCGCCGGCGCCGTTGATCAGGACACGCTGTCCCGCAGTGGGATGGGCATGCTCATGCAGCGCCTGCCAGGCGGTGAGCGCGGCGACCGGGATCGCGGCGGCGTCAGCCAACGGGATGGTGGTGGGTGCTTTGACCAGGGTGCCGGCGGCGGCGACGACGTACTCGGCCGACGCCCCACCGTAGTCGAGGCGGCCAACCACCCGGTCGCCCACGGTGAAGGAGCTGACATCGCTGCCGGTCTCAGTGATCGTGCCGGAGACATCGAAGCCGAGGGTGTATGGCAGGTCCACCGGCAGCACGGCCTGCAGGAACCCTGATCGGAGCGCGGCATCGGAGGGGTTGTAGGAGGCCGCGGCGACCCGGATGAGTACCTGGTCCGGCTCGGGCATCGGCCGCAGCACCTCTTCGTAACGGATGATGCCGGCATCGCCGTACTGGTGGATACGTGCGGCCTTCATGGTGTCGCGGAAAGCGCTGGCGTGGTCGGTCACCCAGGTCCGGAACGTGCGCGCCGGCGCTCCGGTGACCTCTTGCACCGTGGAGGTGACCGGCCTCGGCTCCGTCACCATCTCGGCCTGGGACTGGAGGACGCCGTCAACGGCCGCGGGCGGCCAGCCCTGGGCTAGCATCTGCCGCCGCGCAGTGTCCGGTGAGGTCTCGACCCAGCGCACCGGGCGGCCGATCACCTCACCGATGATGCGCACCTGGTCGGCCTGGGTGAGTGATTCAGGACCGGTCAGCTCATAGATCGCTCCTGCGTGCCCGTCGCCAGTGAGTGCGCGTACCGCGACGGCGGCGATGTCGCGCTCGTGCAGCGGGGGCATGACGGCCGCCCCGTAGGGCGCGCGCACGATGCCCTCGGTGCGGATCTGCTCGGTCCACCTGAGGGTGTTGGCCGCGAAGACGTGGGGCCGTAGGAACGTCCACTCCAGCCCGGACCGCTTGATCAAGTGCTCGACCTGCTGTTCGTGGTCGCGTACGGCCGCCGACGAAAGGTAGACCACGCGACCGGTGTGCTCGGCGACCACATCCAGGACTGCGGGCACGCCCTCAGCCGTGGCAAAGGGCCAGACCAGGAACGCCGCCTCGACCCCGGCCATGGGCGCATGCAGGGTGTCTGGCTCGGACAGGTCACCGCCCATGACCTGGACGCCGGGCGGCAGGACCGCCGATTCGGGATCGCGGGCCAACGCCCGAACCTCGATTCCCGCGTCCATCAGCTGAGTCACAACCTGTCGGCCGACCGTGCCGGTCGCCCCAGTAACCACAATCTTGTGTCGCCGTGCCATAACGGTGCCTCTTCTAAGTCGTCTCGGGCCCGGCTCACGGCCTCGGGGTTGATCACTTCTCTTGCGATCCACCGTACGAGGAGCGCAGGAGACTCTCTATGCGCAGACATCTCTGATTCATACGCAAACGTCTTCGCGGAATGTCAGCGATAGACTCGACCGGTGGATGTGCTCAGCGATGTGATCGCCATCATGCGCACCGGACGGCCCCGTTCAGCGCGCGTTCAATGGCACGCGTCCTGGGGACAGCGCTTCCCCTCCGCCCCCGGCTCCGCGGGCATTCAAGTGATCCTGCAGGGTTCGTGCTGGCTCACCCCGCCCGACGGCGGCGCACCCATCGCGCTGGGCGTCGGCGACGTGGTGTTCTTCCCCCACGGGCACGGATACGGCCTGGCCGACAACCCCGCCACCTCGCTGGCCGAACCCGACTGCGATCCGCTTGAAGAGGCCGAACTCTACGCCTCAGCGTCCATCGGCCAGCCTGTGCACGGCACCCCCACCGTGACGCTCTGCGGCGGATATCGGCTCGACCCGGCCCGGGCTCATCCGCTGCTGGACGACCTACCCGGCATGGTCCACCTGCCCGCCCGGCTCGGGCACCGCGCCGAAGTCCGCGCCGCCGTCGACCTGCTCGGCAGCGAACTCAATCACCCCCGTCTCGGCGCCGACACCATTGTGCAGGCCCTGCTCGACATGCTGCTCCTCTACATCCTGCGAGCCTGGTTCGACGAGCAACCCGAGCGGGGCACCGTCACCGGCTGGTCCGCGGCACTGGCCGACCCGGCGATCAGCGCCGCGCTGCACGCCATCCACCGCGACCCCGCACACCACTGGACGGTCGAGACACTGGCCGCACAGGCAAGACTGTCCCGCGCGGCCTTCTCCAAGCGATTCACCGCCATGATCGGCCAACCACCCCTCACCTATCTGACCTGGTGGCGCATGACCACCGCGGCACGGCTGCTCCACGGATCCGACGCCCCACTTAGCGAGGTGGCCACCCAGACCGGCTACACCTCGGAATTCGCCTTCGCAAACGCCTTCAAGCGGGAGTACGGCACCGCTCCCGGCAGATACCGCCGACGCAGCCAAGCGGGAACCCCGAACAAAGAACAGAACTCGGCGTAACCACACCTCAGCCAGTCGCCCTGCTCCAGAACACGCCACCGCCAGCCCGGCAGACGGTCTACCTGCGAGAACGCCACCGTTCCTACAGAGGGCCAGCCGTTGCGGTTACCCGGTCGTAGTCCAGACGCTTGTCCAGGTCCAGCTCGAACCGGGCCATGCAGGTGCAGGGTCAGCATGGAGATCTCCTGCGCCTCCCGGTCGGAGCCGGGCAGTTCTGCCTCCCGCCCATAGTGGATCGCCACGTTCGCGGAGTTCCACTGCTCGATCACCTGCAGTGGCGGAAGTCGAGACATCCAGAGGCCACTCAACACCGAGTGGATCGGGGCACCGCGGCCCCCTGATCACCATCCTGAATCCTTACGCACAAGAACTGTCATTATGATGTGCGGCCGTTATGCCCTATTTGAGGGGAGGGATTGCCGGATTATCGTTACCGGTTATCCGGTAATCCGTCCGCGAGGTCTCCGAACCATGGCAGCGGATGCTCAACCTTCCACAGTGCGGAGCCGCAGCGGACAGCGACGTTGCTGATGACCGCCCGGCACCTGGAGGCCGCGGCGGTCGACGACGCCCTCGACCTGTTCGATTCGCTGATGGCCACCCGCCTGATCAGCCCGGCGCGGCGGGCCACGGACAAGGCCCGGCTGGCGGCGATGCCGAAGCTGGAAAAGGCGTCCACGACGCTGGTCGCGGTTACCAAGGTGATGCTGGAGCTGTTCGCCGGCGCCGAAGGCGCCCTCGACATCGCCTCGGCACGGGCGGCGATCGAGGAGGTCGCTTCCCGGGAAGAGGTCGCCGCGGCGGTGGCGACGGTGACCGAGCTGGTGCCCGACGAGGACTCGTGGGAGGCCGACAACCGGGCGGCGATCGCGGCCCGCTACGGCGTGGTGCGCCCGTTCGTACGGCTGCTGGCCACCGTGCTGCCGTTGCAGGCCGCCCCGGCCGGCCGCGAGCTCCTGGCCGAGATTCACCGGCTGCCGGAACTGCTGCGCCGCCGGATCTCGCAGAAGCCGTTGGGCGAGGCCGACCTGAACATGAACCTCGTGACCGGCACGTGGCGGCGCGCGGTGCTGGCCAACCCGGCCCTGGACGGTGCGGCCGACCGCGACGCCTACGTGATGTGTCTGCTCACCCAGCTCACCGCGGCGCTGCGCCGCAGGGACATCTTCGCCTACCCGTCACTGCGCTGGGGCGACCCGCGCGCTCAGCTGCTCGACGGCGCCGAATGGAGCGGCGTACGCGATGACGTCCTGGCCGGTCTCGGGCTGACCGGGCCCGTCGAGGAGCACCTGGCCGAGATGGTGACCGCGCTTGACGGCGGCTGGCGCCAGCTCGCCCAGCGCATCGAGGAGGCCGGCCCGGACGCCAGCGTCCGCGTCGTGCCGGGTGACGGGGGCCGGATGCGGCTGTCGGTGTCGCGGCTGGAGAAGCTGGGCGACCCGCCGTCGCTGGTGGACCTGCGTAAGCGGGTTGCGGCGATGCGGCCGCTGACCGACATCCCCGAGGTTCTGATGTACGTGCACTCCTGGACCGGGATGCTGGATGCCTACCAGCACGTTGGCGGGCTGAACACCAGCATGGACGACCTGCCGCTGACCGTGGCCGGGCTGCTGGTCGCCGACGCCTGCAACGTCGGCCTCGCCCCGATCATCAACCCGGCCGAACCGGCGCTGACCCGCGACCGCCTCTCCCACGTCGACCAGAACTACATCCGCCCGGACACCCACGGCGCCGCCAACGCCCGCCTGGTCGCCTACCAGGAGAAGATCGGCATCACCGACCTGTGGGGCGGCGGCCTGGTCGCCGGCGTCGACGGGTTGTGGTTCGTCGTGCCGGTCCAGACGATCCAGGCCGCGCCGAGCCCACGGTTCTTCGGCTACAAGCGTGGCATCACCTGGCTCAACGCGGTCAACGACCGGTTCGCCGGGCTCGGCGCGACCATCGTGACCGGCACCGTGCGCGACAGCCTGCACATCCTGGACGCGCTGCTCAACCTCGACGCCGGACCCCGCCCGGAGATGATCACCACAGATACGGCCTCGTACTCCGACATCGTGTTCGGCCTGTTCCGGCTGCTCGGGTACCGGTTCTCACCGCGCATCGCCGACATCGGCGGCACCGGGTTCTGGCGTGCCGACCTGCCCGGCGCCGAGCCGGGCGACTACGGGCCACTGAATGCGATCGCCCGCAACAAGGTCAACCTCAGCCGGATCGTCACGCACTGGCCGGACATGCTGCGCATCGCCGGATCGCTGGTCACCAGCCGGGTCCGGGCGTATGACCTGCTGCGGATGCTCACCCGCGACGGCACCCCGACCCCACTGGGGCAGGCCCTGGCCGAGTACGGGCGCATCCCCAAAACCCTGCACCTGCTGGCGATGATCGATCCAGTGGACGAGACCTACCGGCGTACCGTCATCCGCCAGCAGAACATCGTCGAGTCCCGCCACGCCCTCGCACGCAAGATCCTGCACGGCAACCGGGGCGAGATCTCCCAGGCGTACCGGGCCGGGCAAGAAGACCAGCTCGGCGCGCTCGGCCTCGTGCTCAACGCGATCGTGCTGTGGAACACCCGCTACATCGACCTGACGGTCAACCTGCTGCGCGCCCAGGGCTACCCAGTGCGCGACGAAGACGCCGCCCGCCTTTCCCCGCTCGGGTACGCGCACATCAACATGCTGGGCCGCTACAGCTTCCCCAAGCCGGGCGACGGGCCACAGCTGCGCCCGCTGCGCGACCCCGACCAGCCGGAGAACTTATGCGCGCCAAGGACATCGAGCCCGGCCGCGAGTACGGGCGCAACGCCTCTGCGAAAGCAGACAGCCGCTGTTGCAGGTGGCCGTGGAAGGCCTTCCCGTCCGCGCAGACGGCAGCAGCGGTCGGGCAGAGCTGGCCCTGGGTGCGCCGCTGCCCGTACGAGGGTGAAATCGAGATCCGGTGGGTGCTGCTCGAGTCCAGCCGAGTACGCCGTGCCGAGTCCGGAACGCGAGGACTACCTGCGGACGCAGATCGCGCACCGATTAGGTTTCCGCGCCGCGCCCGTCTGTACGTATAAGAACGACTCACGAGAGGCTGGCATGATGCGGAAACTGACCTTTGGCATGAATGTGACCCTGGACGGCTACATCGCCGCGCCCGGCGACGACCTCGGCTGGAGTGGGGGTGAGGGACCGGACTCGTCGTCGAGCGACGAGCTGTTCCAGTGGTGGTCCGACCGGGTGGGGGCGACTGGCCTGGCGCTGTATGGGCGCAAGCTGTGGGAGGCGATGAGTTCCCACTGGCCGACCGCCGACCAGCAGCCCGGCGCCACACAGGCGGAGATCGAGTTCGCCCGCCGCTGGCGGGACATGCCGAAGGTGGTGTTCTCCTCGACGCCCAGGACGGTCGACTGGAACACGCGCCTGGTCACCGGCGACGCGGTCGCCGAGATCACCCGGCTCAAGGCCGAGGACGGCGGCCCGATGGACATCGTCGGCGCGACGCTTGCCGGGGCGGCCATGCGGGCCGGGCTGATCGACGAATACGCCCTGGTCACCCACCCGGTCCTGGTGGGCGGCGGCACGCCGTTCTTCACCGCGCTGGACAGCTGGGTGAACCTGAACCTCGTGGAGACGCGGACTTTTTCCGGCGGCGTAGTGCTGACCCGATACGAGACGAGGCGATGAGCACGGGCCAGCTGCTCGGCTCGTGAGGCCGGGTCGAAATCCTTCCTGACGTGCTGACCGTGACCCTCGGCTATGAGGGAACCTTCCCCGGGCCCTTCCTTGCGTTCCAGTCAGATGTTGACCGACTTGCTGGAGATGAGGACGACGGCGTCGTTGATTGTGACGATGTTCTTCGGGCATAACGCCGCCCCGCCGGCAACGCCGGCGGGGCGGTGGTGTTCGCGTTGTCGCGTTGGTGTTCAGCTGGTCGGGGTGCTCATTCCGCAGTGACTTCGGTGATGCCGGCCCGTGCGCTGGACTCGTCGACGATGGGGACTTGTGTGATCACAGTGTCGGGGGCAGGTCCAGCCATGGTTTGTCGGTGGCGTCGAATCCGGTGAGCTCGGCGATCTTCCCGTCGACGATGTGCAGGACCGCGATGTTGAATAACCGGTACTTTGGGTCGTTGGGGGTGCGGAGGTACAGCACGGCGGCGGGCATGCGGTTGATCGTCGTGGTGATACAGCGCCAGTCGTCGTAGCCGGGCTGGAAGAGCCCATTGGAGACCCAGCCGTCCACCGCGTCCTTGGCCGTGATGACCGAGGTGCCCGCCTCGGGCAGCATCACGAAGCGCAGGTCGTCGCGCAGCAGGGCCATCAGCCCGTCGAGGTCGTTGCGCTCATGGGCGTCGATATACAACTTCACCACGGCGCGCTCGTCATTCGACAGCTCGTGGGTGGCAGGGCTCCGCCAGTCGAGGCGGCGGTCGGGCAGCTGCGCGCGCATCGTCACGCGAGCCCGCTGCAGTGCGCTGGTGACCGATGCGACGGTCAGCTCGAGGGCGTCGGCGGCCTTCGCCGCCGGCCAGCCGAGGACGTCGCGCAGGATGAACACCGCCCGCTGCCGCGGCGGCAGGTGCTGGACGGCGACGATGAAAGCCAGCTCGATCGTTTCCCGCGCCACCACCGATTCCTGCGGGTCCTCGGGGAGCATCCGGTCCGGGTACGGCTGCAGGTAGAGCACCTCGGAGCCGACGTCCGCCAGCTCGGACGGTACGGGTGTGCGGTCGTTGCGCTTCTCCAGGAAGTCGAGGCAGGCGTTCGTCGCGATCCGGTACAGCCAGGTCCGCAGGGCCGCGTGGCCCTTGAACGACGCCCGCTTGTTCCACGCTCGCAGGAACGTCTCCTGCGTCATGTCCTGGGCGTCCTCGTAGTTCGCGAGCATCCGGTAGCAGTGCACCTGCAGCTCACGCCGGTGGCGCTCCGTAATGAGTGCAAACCGCGCCGTGTCGTCTGAGCGGGCCGCCGCGATGAACGCGGCCTCGTCGGCGCCCAGCAGTCTGGCGTCGGTCATGGTCATCAATCCTTCCACCGGTGCGAGAGGCTAACAGAACTGACGACGTGACGGAGGATTTCTGATCGGCGAAGCCGCTGACACCGGGCCGTTCGCCAGGCGGGCTGCGGCAGCTTGCCTCGCACGTGCCGGCATTGAGCCCGCGCACGTACAAGAAGGTGCGGCCGGTCGGGAGCACCTGGACGCACTACTCGGTGGTACCGTATAGTGGTACTCGGTAGTACGAGGTACCGGAGGGTCGAAGAGGAGCCGCGATGGACGACCTGACAGAGATGCTGAAGGGCACGCTCGAGGGCTGCGTGCTCGAGATCATCGGCGGCGAGGAGACCTACGGGTACGCCATCACGCGTCGGCTGAACGAACTCGGCTTCGCCGACGTCGTCGAGGGGACGGTGTACACCATCTTGCTGCGACTGGAGAGGAACGGACTCGTCCAGGTGACGAAACGACCATCCGAGGTGGGCCCGCCGCGCAAGTTCTATGCGCTCAACGACGCCGGGCGCAAGGAGCTCGCGACGTTCTGGGCGAAATGGCAGTACGTCTCATCACGCATCGACAGGCTCAAGGAGGGCGGGAGATGAGCTTCTGGGAGACCATCACAGGCAGCGATCTCACCAGGGAATGGAAGGTGTTCGAAGCCCGGGCAGAGGCATTGCCGGCCGACTACCAGGCGGCATGGGAACAGGTCAAGGGCAACCTCTTCCCCTACACGGGCTTCACAGGTCGCAACCTGATGCCGATCCTCGACGCCGCCCTGGGGCTGCTCGAAGAAGCATCGGCGGACGGGCAGAGCATCCACGAGGTGCTCGGCGACGACATCCCCGGCTTTTGTACGGCGTTGGCCGGCGGAGAGGGTGCCCGTACCTATCGCGACCGGTGGCGCGAGCAGTTGGACAGGAACGTCGCAAGGAAATTGGGCCGGCTAGGAGGCTGACGTGGGCATCCAGGACATCATCGAGGGCAAGAAGCAGTGGCGGGCGCACGTGGCTCGGGTCAAGGCGCTCCCGCCGGACTACCAGATCGTCTACAAGGAGATGCAGAGGTACCTGTTCAAGGTCGGCCCGGTCGACCTTTTTGATGGGCGCCTGCTCGCCGGGATCGTCGACTTCTTCGAGGAAGGTGCCGCGGCCGGCAAGGGGGTTCTGGAACTCATCGGCACCGACGTCGCCGCCTTCTGCGACGACCTGGTCAAGGACTCGCGCACCCACGCGGACGTCTTTCAGGAGTCCATCAGCGGGACGGACGAGAAGTAACACCCGTCGTCATCATGGCAGCGGGCGTAAGGCCGCACGACGCGCTGGCGAGCTGAGCAGCTTGCCAGCGCGTCGGCAGATCCGCGCTCCCCTAGTCGGCCTTCGGCTGGTTGTCGGCGGTTGCCTCGGCGATCATCGAAAAGCTGGCCAGGTCATAAGCCTCGCGCCCCTCCTGCTCGGGCATCCGCAGTGTGCTCTCCCGCTGGTACCCGGCCTTTTCGGCCACCCGCAGGGACGCCACGTTGTCGACGCGGGAGTGCAACTGAACCCGCCGCATCCCGCCGTCGGTAAGCGCCCACCGTCCAACCGCCCGGGCCGCCTCGGTCGCATAGCCGCGACCTCGCTGACTGATGTGTATTCCGTAACCGATCTCGGTGCGACCAGCCTGCCAGTCGGTGTCCCGCAACCCGGTACTGCCGACAATCCGGCCGGTGGTCCGCTCCACTATCGCCAGGTGTACGCCCTCGCCGCCCAAACGCCGCTGATGCACCTTGTCCGCCAGCCACTCGTCCACGTCAGCGACCGCCTCAGGGAAGCCTGGCGGCAGTGCCGTGCGATCCCCGGCCGCCACGAATGCCGCCACAGATACGGCATCCTGCGGCCCGAACTCACGAATCTCCAACCCGCCGGAGATGATCTTCACTGGAGGGAACATGGTGCGCAGGGTAAGCCGCACCCCGTGCGCGGTGCAGGGGGTTTTGCGCTCGTCGCGAACCAAGCGGATCGTGCCACCGCAACTCATCGGCAAGGCCCGACGTCTCTGGCGGAAGCACCGGAATTGGCCCGCCGCTGGGACCGAAAGTTACGGCCCGACAACGACGTTCGCGAGCGGCTTGCCCGCCGCGTACCGCCGTACCTGGTCGACCAGCAGCCGGCGGGCCCGGGGTGCCAACGCGGCGGTCAGGCCGCCGACGTGCGGGCTGATCAGGACGTTCGGCGCGGACCACAGTGGGTGATCGGCGGGCAGTGGCTCGGGTTCGGTGACGTCCAGGGCAGCGTGCAGCCGGCCCGCGTTGAGCTCGGCGAGCAGCGCCTCGGAGTCCACCACCCCGCCCCTCGCCACGTTCACCAGCAAGGCACCGTCGGCCATCCTGGCGAGGAAATCCTTGTTCACCAGGCCCGCGGTCTCCGGGGTCAGCGGGGTGGCCAGGATGACAATATCGGCGTGTGGCAACAGTTCCGCAATTTCGGAAATCGGCCTCACGCCGGGGCGGGCGCTCCGGGCCACCCGGCTGATCTCCACCTCGAACCCCACCAGCCGGCGCTCGATCGCGGCGCCGATCGAGCCGTACCCGACGATCAGCACCCGGGCGTCAGCCAGCCCGGTCGACCAGCCCGAGGCCCAGCGGCCCTCGCCCCCCGCCCGGACGAAGTCCGGCAGCCGGCGCCGGGCGGCCAGGGTGAGTGCCACGGCCAGCTCAGCGGTGGCCGCGTCATGCACGCCCCGGCCATTGGCCAGGATCAGGCCGGGCCGCAGGAACGGCAGGATGTGGTCGTAGCCGGCGGTCACGGTCTGCACCACTGTGAGCCGGGGCATCCGGGCGATCGGCTCGCAAAGGCGCGGATCGATAATCCCGTACGGGATCGCATAGAACTCGACGTCGTCCAGGTTCTCGGCCATGGGCTGAGTGCCGTCGTACAGCGCGATGTCGAGATCGTCGAGATCGGCCACTGCGTCGGGGTGAGGGATCAGGTAGCGCACGGCGGCATTATCCCGAAGCCGTCGCCCGGGCCGAAATCCTCTGCAATCTGCCCTGGCGCCGCCACGGCACCGGGTTCACGAGCAGGGAGTTTGACCCTCGGGTAGGTCGAGGCCCGAGGGTCGCGGCATGGACATCCAGAACGAACAGACCGCACCCGACGAGACGATGGCGAGCATCGTCGCCGCGGTGGAGCTCGGCCGCTCAGGCCAGCGCGCGCAGGCCAGGGAGGCGCTCACCGCGCTCTGGGATCAGATCGGCGAAGCCGGCGACGCCTTCCACCGCTGCACCCTCGCGCACTACCTGGCCGACCTCCAGGACACCACCGAAGCTGAACTCGGCTGGGACGAGCGTGCCCTGGCCGCGGTCTCCGACCTCACCGACGAACGGGCCCAGCAGTACCACCACTCGTTTCAGGTCCACAACTTCCTGCCGTCGCTGCACCTCAACCTCGCCGACGACCACCGCCGCCTGGGCAACAACACCCGGGCCCGAGAACACCTGGCCCTGGCCGAGCGCTTCGTCGGGCGGCTGCCGGACGACCCGTACGGCGAGGTGATCCGCGCCGGCATCCGCAACGCCGCCGAGGCGTTGGGGCCAGTGCGGGAGTAGTCGACCGCGAACCGCTGCGAACGTCGGGCCATGCCGGCGGGGCCGTCGCCAACCTCGCCGGTATCCGCGCCCGCGAGCCGGGTGACCGCCCGATCTTGCAACTTACCTTCTTGACGTGCGGCAGATGCGTAGCTAAGTTTCAGCCACCCGGACTGAGAGGCCGCCGTCTATGCAGACTCGACTCACTCCCGCAGCTACCTGGGTGACCACACTGGCGACCGCGCTCGCCCTCCTGCCCGCCCAGGCCTCGGCCGCACCGGCACACCCCCCGTCGGCCGAGCACGGCTGGGTCACCTCCACGCTGCGGCACATGAGCCTGGAGCAGAAGGTCGGGCAGCTCTTCGCCACCTACGTCTACGGCTCAGACGCCACCGCGCCCACGGCCGCCGACCGCGCCGCGAACCGGGCCGCGTTCGGCGTCGAAACGCCGGCCGAGGTCATCGGCCGGTACCACCTCGGCGGCGTCTGCTACTTCTCCTGGTCGCACAACCTGGACAGTCCTCGCCAGATCGCGACCCTCTCCAACGGACTTCAGCAAGCCGCGCTCGGCGACCGGTCGAAGGGCCGCGTGCCCCTGCTCATCTCCACCGACCAGGAGCAGGGCGCGGTGGTACGGATGCCCTCCCCCGCCGCCCAGTTCCCCGGGTCGATGGCGCTTGGTGCCGCGCGGTCCCCCGAGGCCGCCCGGACGGCGGCGGAGATCACCGGGCGTGAGCTGCGCGCGGTCGGCATCCGCCAGCCGTACGCGCCGATCGCCGACGTCAACGTCAACCCGGGTAACCCGGTGATCGGCGTCCGGTCCTTCGGCGCCGACCCCACCCTGGTGGCTGACCTCACCGCCGCCCAGGTCACCGGCTTCCAGGACCGGGCTCGGGTCACCGCCGTGGCGAAGCACTTCCCCGGGCACGGCGACACGGCCACCGACAGCCACACCGGCCTGCCGGTGATCAACCACAGCCGCGCGGAGTGGGACCGGATCGACGCGCCACCGTTCCGGCGGGCGATCAAGGCCGGCGTCGAATCGATCATGACCGCGCACATCGTGGTCCCCGCGCTCGACCCCTCCGGCGACCCGGCGACGTTGTCGCCGACGATCCTCACCGGTGTGCTGCGCGGTGAACTCGGCTTCCGGGGCGTCATAGTCACCGACGCGCTGAACATGGCTGGCGTGCGCGCGAAGTACGGCGACGAGCGGGTACCCGTACTGGCGCTCAAGGCCGGCGCCGATCAGCTCCTGATGCCGCCGGACCTCGCGCTGGCCCGGGACGCGGTGCTGCGGGCCGTCGCCGCCGGCGAGCTCACCGAGCGAAGGATCGACGAGTCGGTCCGTCGCATCCTCGGCATGAAGTACCGCCAGGGGCTGGCCCGCTCACCGCTGGTCGACGTCGAGAAGGCGGTACGCACGGTCGGCGCGCCGGAGCACCTCGCCGCCGTCGCCCGGGTCACCGACCCGACGCTCACCGCCGTCCGCAACGACGCCGGCATACTGCCGCTGCCCCGCGCCGACCGGTCGGTGCTGGTCACCGGCTGGGACAGCGCCGCCTTCGCCCCGGTCGCGACGGTCGCTGACGGGTTCACCGCCCGCGGCGCCCGAGCCACCGCCCGACCGGCGACGCTGCCCTCCGACGCGGCGATCGCCGCGACAGCCGCCCAGGCCGCCGAGCACGACCTCACCGTCGTGCTGGTGAACAAGGCGTGGGACACCACTGTCACCGACCCGCGCGCCACCCAGCAGCGCCTCGTCGCGGCGCTGCTCGGCACCGGCAAGCCGGTGGTCGTCGTGGCCGTCCGAGACCCCTACGACATCGCGTACCTGCCGGGCGTGACCACCTACCTGGCGACCTACTCGTACACCCGGGCGGCGATGGACGCACTCGTCCGCGCGCTGCACGGCGAGCTGTCCCCGAGCGGGCGGCTGCCCGTCACGATCCCCACGGCCGAGGGGGCGGGCTCCGTGCTCTACCCCTACGGCCACGGTCTGAGCTGGTAGGAGGCAACCCAATGCAGCGGAGGAATTTCCTTGTCGGCGCGGTCGGTACGGGCGCGCTGGGGGCGAGCGCGGGAGCGCTCGGCGTCGGTGCCCTGGCACCGGCGGCGGCCAGCTCCCGTGGCCGTCGGGTCCGCACCGGTCTCGACGAGTTGGTGTCCTCCGGGTTCGCCGACCTCGCCGGCCAGCGGGTGGGCGTCGTCTCCAACCCGACCGGCGTCGACGCGGCGTACCGGCACCTCGTCGACCTGATGCACGGCTCGGGTCGGGTTCAGCTGGTCGCGGCGTTCGGCCCCGAGCACGGCTTCCGGGGCTCCGCGCAGGCCGGCGGCAGCGAGGGCAACGGCGTCGACGCCCGCACCGGCATCACGGTGTACGACGCGTACGGCGCCTCGCAGGCCCGGTGGGAAGCCATGTTCACCGAGGCCGGGGTGGACACGGTGGTCTTCGACATCCAGGACGTCGGGGTCCGCTTCTACACCTACATCTGGACGATGTACACCTCGATGGTCGCGGCGGCGCGGGTCGGCAAACGCTACGTCGTGCTGGACCGGCCCAACCCGATCGGCGGGCGGGCCTACGGGCCGATGATGACCACGCCGTACACCTCGGGTGTGGGTCTGAAGGAGATCATCCAGCAGCACGGGATGACCGTCGGGGAGCTGGCCCGGTTCTTCAACGCCACGTTCCTGCCAACCGAGGCGGGGCGACCGGTCGACCTGCACGTGGTGCGGTGCCGGCACTGGAAGCGCGACGACCTCGCCGCCGACACCGACGTGCCCTGGGTGATGCCCAGTCCGAACATGCCCACCCCGGACACCGCGCTGGTCTACCCGGGCACCGGGCTGTTCGAGGGCGTCGCGTCGATCACCGAGGGGCGCGGCACGTGCCGCCCGTTCGAGCTGATCGGCGGGCTGGCGACCGACTTCGACCACCACTGGGGTGACCGGCTCAACGCCCGGAACCTGCCCGGAGTCGAGTTCCGCGAGGCGTACTTCTCGCCGACCTCGGCCGGGCAGAAGCCGGACCTGCTCAACAAGCTCTGCGCAGGCGTGGAGGTCAAGGTCGTCGACCGGGCCGTGTACGACCCGATCCGCACCGGCGTGGCGATGCTGGTGGAGGCGCACAAGTACCCGGCATTCGCCTGGCGACGCGACTCGTGGGACACCGTGCGCCCGTACTGGATCGACAAGCTCACCGGCTCGCCGCGACTGCGTACCCAGATCGACGCCGGCGCCGACGTGGACGACGTCGTGGGCGCCTGGGCCGACGAGCTGACCACCTTCAACCGGCAACGCCGGCCCTACCTGCTCTACTGAGGAGTGCGGTCATGACCAGGTCGACCCGTCGTCCGCTCCGCTCACTCGCGCTCGGCCTGGCCCTGGTGGTCCTGGGCACGACGCTGCCGACCGCCGCCGCGGTTGCCGCGTCACCCCCGGCCCCGTCGGGACCGCCGACCGTCACGCCCGCCGACATCCACTTCCGACACGACACGCTGCGGCGCGGCAGCGCCCGCCAGGTCGGCCTGCTCCCCGACCAGGTGGATCGCCTGCCCGCCGACCTGGCGGCGTACCTCCAGCCGACGCCCGACCATCCCGGATACCCGATGTACGCGGGCGCGGTGGTCCTGGCCGCGAAGGACGGCGTGATCGTGGAGCACGCCGCCGTGGGCAGCGCGGTGAAGTACGCCTCCGTCGGGCCGCCGCCCGGCCTGGTCGGCGTGGAACTCCCTGCCGACCAGCAGATCGCGACCCGTCCCGACACCATCTTCGACCTGGCGTCGGTGTCGAAGCTGTTCACCACGATCGTCACCATGCAGCAGGTGGAGCGGGGGCGGGTGGAGCTGGACGCGCCGGTCGCCCGGTACGTCCCGGAGTTCGCCGCTGGCGGCAAGGCGACGGTCACCGTCCGGATGCTGCTCACCCACACGTCGGGTCTGCCCGCGTTCACGGCGCTGTGGAGCAGGTACCCGACGCCGGCCGAACGGTTCGCCGCCACGCTCGCCACGCCCCTCGCCGCCGGGGCGACACCCGGCTCCCAGTACGTCTACTCGGACCTCGGGCTGATCGCGCTGGGCGTACTGGTGGAACGGGTGACCGGTCGGCCGCTGGCCGAGCTGGTCCGCGACGGCGTGACCGGGCCGCTGGGCATGACCGACACCGGCTACAACCCGGGCCCGGAGCGGCGGTCGCGGATCGCCGCGACCGAGTACCAGCCGTACGCCGGGCGCGGCATGGTCTGGGGTGAGGTGCACGACGAGAACGCCTGGTCCCTCGGCGGGGTGGCCGGGCACGCCGGGGTCTTCTCCACGGCAACGGACCTGGCCGTCCTCTGCCAGTCACTGCTCAACGGCGGCGAGTACCGGGGTCGGCGGATCCTGCGCTCGGAGACGGTGCGCACGATGCTGGTCAACTACAACGCGCCGCTGGAGTCGGCCTACCCGGAGAGCGACCGCGGGCTCGGCTTCGAGCTGAACAAGCACTGGTACATGATGGGGCTCTCCTCGCCGGTGGCCTTCGGGCATACCGGCTTCACCGGAACGTCGATCGTCATCGACCCGCTCTCCCACTCGTTCGTCGTCATGCTGAGCAACCGGGTTCACCCGGACCGGGGCTGGGGCAGCAACAACGTGGCCCGCAGGGCCGTCGCGCGTGACCTCGCCGAGGCGATGCCGGTGCGACCGCGCTCGGCCAGCGCCTGGCGGGCCGACCCACGCGACTCCGCGACGAGCACGCTCACGGCGCCGCTGCGCCGGCCCGCGCGGGGCGCGACGGCGAGCTTCCTGCTCTGGTACGACACCGAGCCCCGCTACGACAGCGCGCGGTTCGAGGTCTCCACCGACGGCGGGCAGACCTGGGCGCCGGCGACCATGCAGCTACGCGACGCCGGCCGACGGTGGACCGCCGACGGCACGGTCACCGGCTACGGGGGCCGGGTGTGGTGGCAGGTCTCGGTGGCGCTGCCCGACCAGGCCACCCACCTGCGATGGAGCAGCAGCACAGACGGCTCTGGCCAGGGGCGTGGCGTCTACGTCGACCGGGTCGTGGCGGCGGACCGGTACGGCGTGCTCTTCCAGGGCGAAGGCGGCGACGCCTCCCGGCTCGTCGCCGACGGGTGGTCACCCGCGCGCAGCTGAGCCGTTCGCCCGGGGTCGGAGTGTGGCCGGCCCCGGGCGAACGGGCTGCCCTGCAACCGCGCGTCGAATCGCGTTGCGGTGACCGGCGGGCGCTGCGAGGCTCGACGGATGCCAGCCATGGACGGCGCCGACGTACGCGACGCGGCCGACGAGATGACCCGGGTCCTGGACCCGCACCGGGACCGGGACTGGTCGGTGCCGGCCGGCACGCTGCGCTGGACCTGCTGGACCACGGCCGCCCACGTGGCACACGACCTGCTCGGGTACGCCGGCCAGGTCACCGGCCGACCCGATGACGCCTACCTGCCGTACGACCTGCGGGTCTCCCCCGACGCGAGCCCGGCGCAGGTGCTGACGGTTGTCCGGGCCTGCGCCGGCCTGCTCGCCGCTGCGGTCGACGCCGCCTCGCCGGAGACCCGGGCCTGGCACTTCGGCCCGTGCGACCCGGCCGGCTTCGCCGCCATGGGAGTGGCGGAGACCCTGTTGCACACGCACGACATCACCCTCGGCCTCGGCGTGCCATGGCTGCCGCCGCACCGGCTGAGCACGCTGGTGCTGCGGCGACTGTTCCCGGACGCCCCGGCCGGCGCCGCGCCCGAGGTGCTGCTGTGGATGACCGGGCGCGGTGAGCTGCCCGGCCGGGCGCGGCGCACCTCGTGGAGTTGGCGCGCCGCGCTGGACTGAACGAGCCTCAGCTCACTGAGGGGGCGGCCAACGAGTGCCGGTGACCGTCGCGCGGGAACGGCGGGTACGCCGGCAGCACCTCCTGGAAGAGGTAGCCGCTCTTCTCCGCCACCCGGCAGGAGGCCGGGTTGTCCACCTGGTGCAGCAGGTCGAGGCGCGCCAACCCGGTGAACCGGTCGAACGCCCACCGGCTGAGTGCGGTGACCGCGCGCGGGGCGACGCCCCTACCGCGCGCCCACGCCGCCGTCCAGTAGCCCACCTCGGCCACCGGGCGTCCGGGCGCGACCCGCTTGAGCACCACGCACGCCACCAGCCGTGGACCGTCCGCGCCGTCCTCCAGCGCGGCGAAGGTGAACCGCCGGCCGTCGTCCCAGTCCTGCCGGGCCTGCTCCAGCCACTGCCGCCCCTCGTCGACGGTGGTCACCGGGTTCTGGGTCCACCGTTGCAGCACCGGATCCCGGTACGCCTCCAGCAGGGTGTCCAGGTCGTCGTCACGCCAGGGGCGTAGGACGAGGCCCGGCGCAGCGGTGGTAACCATCGCGGGCAGCTCGATTCGCATCCGCACAGTCTGCCGTGACGGTGCTGGTCAGGCTGACCCGCCGCTGGCGGTTCAGGTCGCCCGGCGGCGCCACGGCAGCCACGCCCACCGGGACCGGCGGGCCGGTGCAACGGCGGGCGCCGGCGTGGCGGCGGGTGCCCTGGTGGCGGGCGGGGTGTGCTCGGCGCGCCAGCGGCGGACCACCTCGTCGGCGTTCACCGGCCGCACCACGACCCGGGGGCCGTCCGGGTTGCGCAGCCAGGCCACGATCTGTGCGTTCAGGTTCCCCACGAAGTCCCGGACGGACTGCTCGGTGGGCAGGTCGCGGACCTCGTCGGGCACCTGTTCGATGCGCCGGCGTAGTTGCAGCGGGGTGGGCAGCAGCAGGTCGCTGGGCAGCTTCTCGCGCTCCAGGAAGCTCTTGATCCACCACGACTCGTCGTACGGCATCCCTCGGCCGGGGATGGGCTTGCCCATGCCGGGCAGGTCATCGAACTCGCCGCGTTGCACGGCTCCCCGGATCTGCGCCTCCACGGCCGCGTCCCACGCTTCAGTCACCCTGCGGCACCTCCCTGGCCACCGTAACGCGCCGCCTCCGGACGGTGGCGCGCCCCGCAACGGACAGCGCGGTCGGGCCCGTGACCATTCCCGTCGGTCTCCGTCGGGGGTGGTTTCGGACCGAAAGACCGGTTCGAACGGCAGGCCACGGTCTGGCAGGTGGCCCTGGGCCGGGGTGCCCGCCCGGCCTACGGTCGGTGCGGGTATCGGTGAACGGGGGGCGTCATGGTGGGTACGGCTGCACTGCTGGGCATCGCGTTGGTGGCCTTGGGGCTGGTGCTCACACCCGGCCCGAACATGGTCTACCTGATCTCCCGCTCGGTGGCGCAGGGCCGCCGGGCCGGGCTGATCTCGCTGCTCGGGGTGGCCGCCGGGTTCGGCGTCTACCTGGCGGCGGCGGTCGCCGGGCTGGCCACCGTCTTCGTCCTGGTGCCGACGCTGTACGCGGCGGTGAAGCTGGCCGGGGCCGGCTATCTGCTCTGGCTGGCCTGGCGGACGCTGCGCCCGGGTGGGCAGTCCCCGTTCACGCCCGCGCCGCTGCCCCCGGACCAGCCGCGACGGCTGTTCACCATGGGCCTGGTCACCAACCTGCTGAACCCGAAGATCGCCATCCTCTACGTCTCGCTGCTGCCGCAGTTCATCGACCCGGCGCGGGGGCACCTGGCGGCGCAGAGCCTGCTGCTCGGCCTGACCCAGATCACCGTCGCGCTGACCGTGAACGCGCTGATCGTGCTCAGCGCCGGCTCCCTCGCCGGGTTCTTCGCCCGCCGGCCGCTGTGGCTGCGGGTGCAGCGCTGGGTGACCGGCACGGCGTTGGCCGCGCTGGCCGTCCGGATCGCCACCGACCGCTCCCGCGCCGCGGTCGCCACCCCCTGAGCCGGCAGTACGGTCAGTTGCCCAGGTCGCGGTGCCGGCGCAGCATGCCGGCGGCCAGCGGCGCGGCGTCCAGGTCGCCGGCGGCGAGCCGGGCGGCGAGGGTACGACGTACCAGCCGGTCGGCCAGCGCTGGCGCGTGCCGGCCGACAGCCATCTCCAGCCGGCCGCGCGCGGTGGTCGCCACGTCCCGGGGTGCCCGCCGGGCGGTGGCGGTGCGCAGGATCGCCGCGACCACCCCCTCGACGGGCTCCGGCCGGGACACCCCCTGCAGGGACAGGCCGGCCTCGGCGGTGCTGTCGTGGATCGGTGAGGCCACCATGCTCGGGTAGACGACGCTCACCCCGACGTGGGTGCCCACCTCGTGGCGCAGTGCGTCGGCGTACGCGACCAGCGCCCGCTTGCTCACCCCGTACGCGGCGGCGAGCGGCAGCGGCAGCACCGCCATCCGACTGGACACGAAGATCACCCGTCCCCGTGCGGCGAGCAGTGCGGGCAGCGCCGCGGCGGTGGTCCGCCAGGCGGCCAGCAGGTTGACCTCGAGCTGCCGGCGAACCATCTCATCGGGCGGCAGCTCGGCCGGGGCGGGGCCACCGACCCCGGCGTTGTTGACCAGCAGGTCCAGCCCGCCGAGCCGGTCAACGGCAGCTCGCACCGCCGGCGGCACGGCGGCTGGGTCGGTCAGGTCGCAGCCGAGCACGGGCAGGTCGTCGTCGGGTCGCGCGTGCAGGTCCAGCCCGACCACCCGGGCGCCGGCGGCGTTCAACGCGGCGCCGAGGTGACGGCCGAACGTGCCGCTCGCCCCGGTCACCAGCACCCGGCGGCCGGTCAGCCCGGTCACCGTCCGGCTCCGACCGGCGCGGTGGCGTCGGGACCGCCACCGCGCGGTGCGGTCGGGCGCGCGCGGCGGGCGCCGGCGGTCAGCTCCCGGGTCAGCTCGGCCAGGTAGACGTCGAAGTCCACCCGCATCGCCGGTCTGCGCTGACCCCAGCGGGCGGTCGCCGCCCGGAGCTCGGCGCGGCAGACGGCCCGCTGCCGGTCGGCCTCCGGTAGCGCGTACCGGCCGGCGAGCTGCGCGGCGATCAGCTTGGCCTGCGCCTCCACCAGGGGGAACGCGGACCCGGTGGACTGCATCAGCCCGACGAAGGTCAGGCCGGGGGCGTCGGGGTGGAACACGTGCCGGTACAGCGACAGGGTGTCCGCGCCCTCGTTCAGCAGCGCCGGGTCGAGGAACGGGATCTCCACCCGGTAGCCGGTGCACCAGATGATCAGGTCGACCGGGTCGCTGCGGCCGTCGGTGAACTCGACCCGGTCGCCGTCGAGGGTGGCGATGCCGGGGCGGGCCTCGATGTCGCCGTGGGTCAGCCGGGACAGCAGCCCGTCGGAGAGCGTCGGATGGTCCTGGAGGAAGCCGTGGGTCGGTGCGGGCAGCCCGTAGCGGGCGGGACTGCCGACGGTGGTGCTGAGCATGGTCTGGCTGATGCGTTGGCGCAGTCGCCACGGCAGCCGGCGGGCCAGCGCCCCGTTGAGGGTGTCGGAGGGGCGGCCCAGCAGGTACTTCGGGACCACCCACACGCCCCGGCGCAGCGACAGCAGGGTGCGGGTGGCCGCGTACGAAGCGTCCACCGCGATGTCCATCGCGGAGTTGCCGCCCCCGACGACCAGGACCCGCTTGCCGGCCAGTTGTTCCGGGCCCCGGTAGTCGTGGCTGTGCAGCTGTTCGGCGGTGCTGGCGCCGGGGTACGGCGGGCTGGGCAGCCGGGGCACCCGGTTGTGGCCGTTGGCGACCACCACGGCCTCGACGGTGACCTCGACCGGCCCGTCCGGTCCGCTCGCCCGCACGGTCCAGGTGCCCGAGGGATCCCGGGTGACCCGCTCGACGGTGTGGCGCAGGCGGATGGTGTCGCCCAGCCCGAAGCGGTCGGCGTACCCGGCCAGGTAGCCGGCGATCCGGCGGTGGTCGGGGTAGTCGGGCCAGTCGGCGGGCATCGGGTGGTCGGCGAACTGGGTGCGGCCGCGGCTGGTGTTCAGGTGCAGCGTGCGGTACGCGGGCGAATCGGGCGCCCCGTACACCCAGAGGCCGCCGACCTGGTCGGTGGCCTCGAAGCAGACCGTCGGCACGTCGGCGTCTCGCAGTGCCTTGACGGCGGCGAGCCCGGCCGCGCCGGCGCCGATCACCGCCACCCTGGGTGGTACGCCCATCGCTGCCCCCACTTAATCCAACGTCCGATGGATAATCGTCGTGAGCGGGCGGCCCGTCAAGAGGCCGCCGGTCCGTACAGCCCGTCCAGGAAGCGGTGCACGAACACCCGGAACTCGCGCCGCTCCCGGGCGCCCGGCGCACCCGCGGCCAGCGCCACCACGTGCCCGTGTGCGGCCCAGACCAGGCTTCGCACCGTGATGTGCGGTGTCGGTTCGACCAGCGCGCCGGCCGCCGCCGCGGCGGTGAGCAACTCCGTCACCAGCCGGTACAACGGCTCGGCGTAGCGCTGGTCGAGCTCGGCGTGCCGCTGCGGTTCCAGCCAGCGTCGCAGCCACAGCGCGGTGGTCTCCGGACGGTCCTCCAGGAAGTCGACGAAGACGTCGACCAGGTCGTGCAGGGCGCGCCGCGCCGCGTCCGGCCCCGCGTCGAGGGCCGATCGGGCCTGCTCGGCGGCCTGCGTCAGGACCTCCCGTTCGGCGCTGAAGACCCGGGCGAAGCAGGCGTCGTAGAGCGCCGCCTTCGTACCGGTGTGGTGGGCGACCGTGGCGACGTCCACGCCGGCGGCGGCGGCGACCTCCCGGAGCCCGACGGCGTCGAAGCCGCGCTCGGCGAAGAGCGCGGTGGCCGCGGTGAGCACCACCTCGCGGGTCGGGCGGCTCTGGTCCCGGCGGGGCCGACCCGGACGGCGTTGGGGCATGGTCATGGCCGCCATTCTGCCCCTAGAATCCATCAACCGTTGGATTGGTGGGCTGCTGCCCTGGAGAGGATGCGGCGATGACCGGGCTCGACCGGCGGCCCGCCGCCGCCACAGATGCGACGCTGCCCCGCGGCCCGTTGGCCGGCTTCGCCGCCGGCTCGATCGGCATGGGTGTCTGGGTGACCGTGCCCGGCCTGCTGCTGCTCTACTTCCTCACCGACGTGCTGGCCGTCGAGCCGTGGCTGGCCGGTCTGGCGCTGCTGTTGCCGAAGGTCGCCGACGTGCTGCTGCACCCGTGGGTCGGGCATCGCGCCGACGTGGAGCAGACCCGCCGGGGCGACCGGCGGCGACTGCTGCTGCTCGGCTGCGTCCTGCCGCTCGCGTTCGCCGCGATCTTCGCGGTGCCCGGCGAGCTGACGGGCGCACCGGCCGCCGCGTGGGTGGCGGTGTTCTTCGTCGCCGGCAACCTGCTCTTCGCCGCCTACCAGGTCCCCTACCTGGCCACCCCGGCCGACCTGCGGATCGGCTACCACGAACGCACCCGGCTGATGGCGTTCCGGATGGTGGTGCTGACCCTGGGCATCCTCGTCTCCGGGCTGCTGGCCCCCCTGCTGACCGGCGGCGACGCCGCGACCCGCACCGGCTACCAGCGGATGGGTGTGGTCCTGGCGGTGGGGATGCTGGCCGCCATGCTGGTCGGCGTCGCCGGCATCGCCCGGCTGCGCGGCTCCGCGGCGGCGACCGGTCCGGCGGGGCACGGCGGGTGGCGGGCGTTGCGCACCGCGCTGCGCGACCGGCAGTTCCGCTGGCTGGTCGCCGCCTACCTGGCCATGTCCACCACCACCCATCTGGTACTGGCCGCGGTGCCCTACTACGCCGAGTACGAGCTGCGCGCCCCCGGCCTGACCACGGTGCTGGTGGCCGCGTTCGTGGCGCCGGCCCTGCTGGTCACCCCGGCCTGGCTGGTGCTGGCCCGCCGGGTCGGCAAGCAGCGGGCGCTGCTCGGCGCGCAGGGCGCGTTCGCGGCCGGCTCGCTGGTGCTGGCGGTGGGCCGACCGGCCGGCCTGCCCCTGCTGATCGGCGCGGTGGCGGTGCTCGGGGTGGCGTTCGCCGGCATGCAGCTGCTGCCGTTCTCGATGCTGCCCGACGTGATCCGCGCGGCCGACACGACCGGCGCCGGCACCTACACCGGGGTGTGGACGGCCACCGAGGCCACCGGCGCGGCCCTCGGCCCGTACGCGTACGCCCTGTGCCTGACCGTCGGCGGGTTCGTGGCCTCGACGGCCGGTCAGACGCCGGTCCAGCCGGACGCGGCGCTCGCGGCGGTCCGCTACGGGTTCGGGCTGCTGCCCGCCGTGGCGATGCTCGCGGCGCTGCTGCTGCAACGCCGCTACACCCTGGACGCGACCGCCCGGACGGCCGGCTGACGGCGCGGCGACGCCGTCAGTTGCCCGGCACTAGACTTCGCCCTCGATGGACGCCCAGCCCACCCCCACCGAAACCCGCCCGTGTGCCCACTGTGGACAGCCGGTGCCGCAGCGTGTCGGCGCGGGTCGACCGTTCCGCTACTGCCGGGACAACGACGGCGCCTGCCAGCGCGCCTCCCGCAACAGTCGGATGCGCCACCGCAACGCCCCCGGCCTGCCCGGGCAGGTGGCCCGCACCTGGGAGGCGGTGGACCGGCTCGACCAGATCGTCGAGACGTTGACCGAGTCCCTGCACGCCGAGCTGTCCCCGGTGGGTGTGCAGCGGCAGTTGGCCCAGGCCCGCGCCGAGGCGGCCACCGAGGTCGCCGCCGCGCAGGCCGAACGCGATGAGGCCCGCGGCGACGCCGAGGACGCGGCGGCGGACGCGGCCCGGGCCCGCGAGCAGGCCCGTGGTGCGCTGGCCGACGCCGAGGACGCCCGGCAGCGCGCCGAGCGGGCCGTACAGCAGGCCGGCGCGGCCGACGAGCGGACCCAGCGGGCCGAGGCCGCCCGCGACCAGGCACGTCACGACGCCAGTGCGGCCGAGGCGCTGCGGAGCCAGGCCGAGCGGGACCGCGACCAGGCGCGACACGACCTGCGCGACCTGCGCGCGCACCATGACACCGAGCGGCAGCGGGTGGCGGACCTGACCGTCGAGCGCGACGCGGTGCGCGCCGACGCCGAGCGGGCCACCCGGGCCGCGGCCGAGGCGACCGAGCGGGCGCAGCGGTGGCAGGCCGAGGTGCAGGACGTCCGGCGTCAGATCGAGCAGGCCCGCGCGGACGCCGCGCGGACCCGCACCGAGGCCGCCGACGCCGCCCGGGCCCGGGAGCAGGCCGACCGGGCCCGCGACCGCGCGCAGGTCGCCGCCCGCGAGGCCGACGACGCCCGGCAGGAGGCGGCCGAGCTGGCCGCGCAGCTACGCGCGGAACTGGCCGCCACGGCCGCGCAGCGCGACACGCTCGCCGCCGAGGTGGGCGCCGCCCGGCAGGCCGCGGCCACCGCCGAGGGCCGGCTCAGCGCCCTGACGGTACGGCTGGAGGCCGCCGAGACCGACCGGGACCTGGCCCAGCGGCGGGTGGCGCAGCTCGGCGACCAGGTCAGCGACCTGGCCTTGGCGCTGGCCCGGCTCGGTGCCGCCACTGCCGACGACGCCACCCGCTGACGCGGCCCGGTGCTCAGGCCCGGTCAGTGGATGCCGGCCATCAGCGCGCGGATGTGCCGGGCGAACATCACCGCGCCCAGCCCGAACGCCACCGACGCCAGGCCGAAGGTGAGGAAGTAGGTCGGCTCGGACCAGGTGTCGGCGAGCCGGGCCACCTGCCCGCCGATCGCGTCGCCGACGGCGGTGGCGAGGAACCACAGCCCCAGCATCTGGCTGGCGTACTTCACCGGCGCCAGCTTGGTGGTGGCGGACAGGCCGACCGGGCTCAGCGACAGCTCACCGGCGACCTGGAGGGCGAAGACCGCCACCAGCCACCACGGGGACACCTGGTCGCCGCCGACGGCGGCCTGCGCGGCGGCGGCCATCAGCACGAACGACAGGCCGTTGAGTACCAGACCGACGGCGAACTTCACCGGCGTGGACACCCGGTGGCCCACCCGCAGCCACAGCAGCGCGAACAGCGGCGCGCCGATGATGACCAGGATCGGGTTGACCGACTGGAGCCAGGACGCGGGGAAGGTGAAGCCGGCGACGTTCCGGTCGGTGCGTTCGGCGGCGAAGATGTTCAGCACCGACCCGGCCTGGTCGTAGATCAGCCAGAACGCGGCGGCGAACACGAACAGCCACAGGTACGCCTTCATCCGGCTGCGCTCGGTCGTGCTGAGCTCCCGGTCGGTCATGATCCGGGCGAAGTAGCCGATGGTGACCAGCACGGTGACCGCGGTGAGCAGGTTCACCACCGAGTCGATGGTGAACAGTCCGGCCAGCGCGAGCGCGGCGACGAGTACGACGAGCGCCGCGACCGCCACGCCGACGCGGGTCAGCGCCCGGCGGCGGTCCGCGCCCAGCAGCGGGTCGGCCGGGCGGTCCCCGGCGTCGCCCAGGTTGCGCCGGCCCAGCACGTACTGGATCACACCGAAGGTCATTCCGACCGCGGCCACGGCGAATCCCAGATGCCAGTTGATCTTCTCGCCGAGCAGGCCGGTGATCAGCGGGGCGATGAACGCGCCCAGGTTGATGCCCATGTAGAAGATCGAGAAGCCGGCGTCGCGGCGTGGGGAGTCCCGGTCGTACAGGGCGCCGACCATGGTGGAGATGTTCGGTTTCAGCAGGCCGGTACCGAGGACGATGAGGACCATCCCGGCGAAGACGCTCCACCGCGTGGGCACCGCCATCACGTAGTGCCCGGCGGCGATCACCACCCCACCCCACAGCACGCTGCGCCGGGCGCCGATCAGCCGGTCGGCGACCCACCCGCCGGGCAGCGCCATCAGGTACACCATCGCGTTGTACGTGCCGTAGACCGCGGTGGCGCTGGAATCGCCCAGGCCCAGCCCGTCGTCGGTGGTCTCGGCCGTGAGGTACAACACCAGGATCGCCCGCATGCCGTAGAAGCTGAACCGCTCCCACATCTCGGTGAGGAAAAGGGTGGCCAGTGCGCGGGGATGACCGAAGAACGTCCGCTCGGTCGGGGCACCGCGCTCGACCGGCACGTCATGGGCCATCGCAACCTCCGCTGCACTCGGGCGGTTAACATCCCCGGTGGCAGCCGAAACACTCCACCGTTGCGAACCGGCCGGGGATCACCTGGTGGGGTGGTCGTCCTGGCCGGCTACCCTTGGTCCCGGCCCACCCGTGGACGCCTCACGCCCCCGGGCGGGAATGGCTGGGCGGGAACGCACCGTTACACCCAGAAGACCAGCACCACGAACGAGGGGAAGTCGATCATGGGCGAGCGTATGCTGCGCGGAAGCCGCCTGGGCGCGGTCAGCTATGAATCCGACCGCAACACGGAGCTCGCGCCGCGTCAGACCCGCGAGTACCTCTGTGCCAAGGGCCACCAGTTCGAGGTGCCGTTCGCCGTCGACGCCGAGGTCCCGACGACCTGGGAATGCAAGTTCGACGGCAGCGTCGCTCGACTCGTCGACGGCAACGAGCCGGAGCAGAAGAAGGCCAAGCCGCCGCGTACCCACTGGGACATGCTGCTGGAGCGGCGCTCCATCGCCGAGCTCGAGGACATCCTCGCTGAGCGGCTGCAGGAGGTCCGTACCCGCCGCGGCCGCGCCTGAGCCGCACCGCACCGCACGACACGGCGCCCCCGGGGTTTCCCCCGGGGGCGCCGTCGTGTCTCTACCGGTCAGTTACGGCCAGGCTCGACGATCTCGCCCTCGATGGCCCGGCCGCCGTCGACCACCACCGGCTGCTCCGGTTCCGGACGGGGCGTCGGTCGCGGCGCACCCTGGCGCACCCGCACGGTACGCGGGCCGAACAGGTCACCGGCGACCATCGACGACACCCGCCGCTCGGTGGTGCGTTGCATCCCGGCGCGGGCCAACCGCCGCAGCGGCGGCACCAGCAGCAGCAGGCCGACCACGCCGCTGACCAGACCGGGCACCGCCAACAGCAGCGCGCCGGCCAACCCGACCAGCCCGTCGGTCACCTGCCGGCCCGGTGGCTGTCCCGCCTGCGTCGCGGAGCGGAATCCACGCCAGGCGCGCATGCCCTCGCGGCGCAGCAGCACCAGCCCGAGCAGCGAGGCCCCGAACACCAGCAGCACCGCCACGCCGAACCCCAACGCCCGCCCCACCAGGACGAACACCGCAAGTTCCAGCACCACCGCCAGCAACAGGGCCAACGGTACGAACCTCAGTCCTCGGCGCATCTCACCTCATCGCCATCCCGCGGCACACGGACAAGTACCGCCCTTCCAGCATGACACGGCCGCGCTCACGGCCACCGCACCTGACCGGTGGGGGTGCCGTGCAGGCCCCGACGCACCGCCTGCCGCCGGTCCTGCACCCCCCAGGTGGTGATCCGCCACAGCGCCTCCGCCACGATCCGCGGGCTCATCTTGCTGTCCCCGCGTTCCCGTTCGGCGAAGGTGATCGGCACCTCCACGATCCGTACTCCGGCCTGGTGCGCCAGCCGGGACAGCTCCACCTGGAACGAGTAGCCCTGGGAGCAGACCGATGCCAGGTCGATGGCGTCCAACGCGCTGAGCCGGTACACCCGGTAGCCGCCGGTGGCGTCGGACACCGGCATGCCCAGCGCGAGGCGCGCGTACAGGTTGCCGCAGCGCGACAGCAGCAGCCGCCGCAGCGGCCAGTTCACCACCTGCGCGCCGCTGGTCCACCGCGACCCGATGACCACGTCGGCGTCGCGGGCGGCCTCCAGCAGCGCCGGCAGGTCCTCCGGGGCGTGCGAGCCGTCGGCGTCCATCTCCACCACGGCGTGGTAGCCGCGCTCGCGGGCCCAGCCGAACCCGGCCAGGTACGCCGCCCCGAGGCCCTGCTTGCCCTCCCGGTGCAGCACCCGCACCTGCGGGTCGGCCTCGGCCAGGGCGTCGGCGATCACGCCGGTGCCGTCGGGGCTGTTGTCGTCGGCGATCAGGATCTGCACCGCCGGGGCGGCCCGGCGGACCCGGCCCACGATCGCGGCGACGTTGTCGGCCTCGTTGTAGGTGGGGATCACCACCAGCACCCGGCCCACGCCGGGCACCTCATCCGAACGCCGGACCGTATCGGTCGCCTGGATCACGGTTCCTCCGCTCCCGCCGGCGTACCGGCTGCTGCTATCCGGGCATGACCCGCTGCCGCCGACGCAGCACCGCCGCGCCGACCAGGGCGGCCGCGGCCAGCCCGGCGAGCGCCACCTCCGGCCACCAGCCGAGCCGGGTGGCGAGGGTGGTTCCGCCGTCGAGCCGTAGCTGCCGCACCACGACCTCCCGGGTGTTGAACCCGGTGGCGTCGCTTACCCGCCCGTCGGGGGCCACGAACCCGGACACTCCGACCGTGGAGGCCATCAACGCCGGCCGGCCGTGCTCCACCGCCCGCAGCCGCACCATGGCCAACTGCTGGCGGGCCTCGGCCACGTTGAACGTCGCGTTGTTGGTCTGCACCACGAGCAGTTGCGCGCCGCCGGTGACGGTGTCGCGGACCACTTCGTCGTAGGCGACCTCGAAGCAGATGACGTCGCCGAGGACCGTCGAGCCGGCGCGTACCACGCCCGGGGTGCTCCCGGCCACGAAGTCCGACCGGATCAGGTCGACCTTGTCGCTGACCATGCGGGCCACGTTGCGCAGCGGCACGTACTCGGCGAACGGCACGGGGTGCCGCTTGGCGTACACCTGGGTCAGGTCCGGGCCGGTGCCCGGCTGCCACAGGACACCGGCGTTGCGGACCTCGCCGGGGCCGGGGCCGAGCAGCACCGCGCCGACCAGGATCGGCGCGCGGATGGCGTCGGCGGCCTGGGAGATCCGGGCCCCGGCGGCGGGGTTGCGCAGCGGGTCGATGTCACTGGAGTTCTCCGGCCACACCACCAGATCGGGTTGGCGCTGCTCACCGGAGGCGACCCGCGCGGCCAACTCCACGGTGGCGTCGACGTGGTTGTTCAGCACCGCCTGCCGCTGGGCGTTGAAGTCCAGCCCGAGGCGCGGCACGTTGCCCTGCACGATCGCCACGGTGACCGGGGCGCCGTCGCCCACGGCGGCGACCGGCACCAGCAGGCCCGCCGCGCTCAGCGCCACCGCGGCGGCGGCCGGTACGGCCACCGGCAGCCACCGGCGCGCCGGAGCGGCGTCCCCCGGTGCTGCCCGGACGGCGGTCCAGCCCCGCCAGGCGGCGGTGACCAGCAGCCCGCCGACGAGGGCCACCGCGAAGGTGACCAGCGGCGCGCCACCCAAGGCGGCCAGGCGCAGCAGCGGGGAGGAGTCCTGGCTGAACGCGAGCCGCCCCCACGGGAACCCACCGAACGGGGTGCGGTCGCGCAGCGCCTCCTGCCCCACCCAGAGCAGCCCGGTCAGCGCCGGCCACGCCCACCGGGTGCGGTCGGCCAGCGGCGACACCCAGGCCGTGGCCATGCCGAGCAGCGCCAGATAGCCGGCCTGCAACAGCGACAGCAGCACCCACGGCAGGTAACCGGTGTGCAGGTTCGTCCAGGCCAGCAGCGGCCCGAAGAGCGCCAGCCCGGTGAGGAAACCCAGGCCGGCGCCAGCGCGCAACCGTCGCCGGTGCGCCGCGGCGGCCAGCAACGCCACCCCGACCGGCGCGAGCGGCCACACCCCGTACGGCGGGAACGCCACCAGCAGGGCCAGACCGGCGGCCAGCGCCATCGGCGCGGCGACCTTCAGCGGCAGTGGCCGGCCGGCGACGACCGGCGCAGCCGGCACCGCCGGGGCGTGGGCCTCATCCCGGTCCAGTGTCGTCACCGCAGCTTCACCTCGATCACGGGGCGAAGGCTACCTGGCCGGCGGGCCCGGCGACCGCATCGGGCCGCCGGGGACGAACCACCCGGCGGACATGAAATCGGGGCGCGGCTCGCGCCGCGCCCCGATGCTCCCAGGCCCTCCCCGGCCGGTGCGGCGAGAACGAGGCACGCCGACCTTCGGACCGACCGGACGCGGACTGGCTGCCCCCGCCGGGCCGTTGTCTACTGGCCGTGCACCTCACCCTGCCCGTACACCGGTAACCGCGACCGGTTCGCGCCGCCCCGCCGACCCCCGCCCGCTGGACCTGGCCGCCGCGACGATGACGCTGAAAATGTCGCTCGGCCAGCGGACGAAGGGACGAAGCGAACAACAGCCGCTTCCCGTGGTAGGACTCAAAGACGGTACGTGTTGCACCCCGCCCCCTGTCAACCCGCCCCCGGCCTGTCGTGTGTTGCGACACGGCGTGTCGGGTCGGCGAGTCTCAATGCGTGGCCAGATGGTGGCGCAGCAGCGCTCCCGCCGCCGACCGGTGCTCCTCGGCGAGCAGCCCACCGGCGGCCAGCACATAGTCGACGTCCACCACCGCACGCGCGGCGCGCGGCAGCGCCCACCCCCCGGCGTGGTCGCCGAGGACGCTCGCCAGGACCTGCCCCGCCGTGCCCGCCGGGGCGTGCCGCAGCACCCCACCGGAACCCACCATCAGCCGCACATCGCGCAGGTCCCGTCCGGCCCGTTCCCCGGTGGCGGCACCCCGGGCGTGCCGGCGCAGCGCCACCGTCGCCGCGAGGGTGGCGATGCGCCGGTCCACGGCCCGCTCGGGCTCGTCGGCGGCCAGGAACGCCGGGTCGGCGGCACGACGTACCGCGGCCGCCGTCAGAGCGTCCTGCTCACCGGGGGCCAGCAGCCGTTCCTCCGCCGCGGCGCGGACCACCCCAGGGGCGCTCCACCGCATGCCCAGGTCCCCCTCCACGGTCCGGGCCCGCCACAGGCTGCCGGCGACCTCCCGGCCCGGCCCGGTGGCCCGCTCGTCCGGGGTGAGCACCGAGTACACGTCGGTGGTGGCCCCACCCACGTCGACCACGGCCAGGTCCCCGCCGATGGTGTCGGCGAGCACCTCCACGCCGGTGAGCACCGCATCCGGGGTGGCCGCGCGCACCAGCCGGGCGAACCGGGTGCCCCGCGACAACCGCTTGCCGCCGATGACGTGCCGCAGGAACACCGCGCGGATCGCCGCGCGCGCCGGCGCCGGGGCGAGCACCCCGATGCGGGGCAGCACGTTGTCCGCGGCCGTCACCGGCACACCGGCGGACTCCAGCAGCGCGGTCACCTCGGCGCGTACCTCGCCGTTGCCGGCGAGCACCACCGGCACCCGCCAGCGGGCCCGGGCCAGCCGGGTCGCGTTGTGGGTGATCGTCTCGGCGTCACCGCCGTCGGTGCCACCCACGAGCAGCACCACATCCGGCCGGGCCGCCCGCAGCGCCGCCAGGTCCGCCGCACCGAGGCGGCCGGCCGCCACGTGCACCACGTGCGCGCCGGCGGACAACCCGACCCGCCGGCCCGCCTGCGCGGTGACCAGCGGCTCGTAGCCGATCACGGCCAGCCGCAGCCCACCGCCGGCCGACGAGCAGACGTACCAGGGCAGGTCCCGCCCGCCCAGCCCGGCGGTGGCGGCCGCGACCGCGGCGTCCAGGCCGTGCAGCACGTCGGTGCCCACCGTGGTCGGCGCCGCCGCGGCGCCCACCAGCACACCGGCGGCCAGGTCCACCACGGCCGCCTTGGTGTACGTGGAGCCGACGTCCGCGCAGACCGCCAGGGTCACGACGCGGCGGGAACGACCACGGTGCCGGTCGCGGTGACCGCCACGACCGGCGGGTCCAGGACCTCGGCGGCGGACTCGGAGCGGTCCGGGCGGCCCCGGCACACCACCGCGCAGCTCAGCTCCAGGGTGCGGCTGCGGGTGCCCACCCGGGACACCTGCGCGGTCACCTCCACCACGTCACCGGCGCGGATGGGCGCCGTGAACCGCACATCGGAGTAGCCGGCGAACAGGCCCTCGTCGCCGTCGGTACGGATGCACACCTCGGTCGCCACGTCCCCAAACAACGCCAACGCGTACGCCCCGTCGACGAGGTTGCCGGCGTAGTGGGCGTGCGAGTACGGCACGTACCGCCGGTGCGTCACCGTCAACCCGAGCCTGGAGTCGGTCATACCATCGCCTTCCGCTGCGTGATCAGGGCGTGCACCAGATAGCTGGCCACCTCGCCGGGCGTGGTGCCCCGACCGAAGATCCGGTCCACACCCAACTCGTCGGTCATCGTCTCGTCGAACCGGGGACCGCCGACGATCAGCAGCGGCCGCCGCCCGGCCGGCATCGCCTCCCGGAACGCCGCCGACATCTCCCGGGTGTTGTGCAGGTGCGCGTCGCGTTGGGTGACCACCTGCGACACGAGCACCGCGTCGGCCTTCTCCACCCGGGCGGCCTCCACCAACTCCGGCACGCTGACCTGCGCACCCAGGTTGGTGACCTTCAGCTCCCGGTAGTACTCCAGGCCCTTCTCCCCCGCGATGCCCTTCACGTTGAGGATCGCGTCGATGCCCACGGTGTGCGCGTCGGTGCCGATGCACGCCCCGACCACGGACAGCTTGCGCCGCAGCCGCTGCTTGATCACCGTGTTGACGTCCTTGGCCGACAGCAGCGCGAAGTCCCGCTCCACCACCTGCACCGCGTTCAGGTCAACCAGGTGGTTCACCCGCCCGTAGACGACGAAGAACGTGAACTCGTCACCCATCGGCTTGGCGTGCACCACCATCGCCGGGTCGATGCCCATCCGATTGGCCAACTGCACCGCCGCGCCCTCGGCCCGCTTGTCATGCGACACCGGCAGGGTGAACGACACCTGCACCATCCCGTCGCCGGTGGTGTCCCCGTACGGCCGCACGATCTTCTTCGCGGCGTCGGTGGCGCTCATGCCGCATCCCCTTCCAGGATCTCGGTGGCCGGGTTGCAGTAGTCCGCCTCGTGCGCGGCGACCCCGGCGAGGCCCTTGCCACGGTCCGCCGGCCGCTTCATGATCCCGAAGGTCCCCTCGGCGATCGCGGTGAGCAGCGTCTGCTCCCCGATGCGCTCCAGCAGGTCCAGCGCCTCACCGAGAACCTGGTTGGCGCGCCGCCGGATGAACCCACCCGGCGCCGGCACGAAGTCCTCGTGCAACCCACCGGCCGCGCCCAGCACGTACCGCACGTTCTGCAGGGCAATGTCCCGGTCGGACAACCACGGCGTCACCACCGCCTCGGTCATCATCCCCACCAGCAGGATGCCCTGCCCGGTCATCGCGCCCGCCAGGTTGAAGAACCCGTCGAGCAGGTTGCCCCGGAACACGTCGCCGGTCATGTGCTTCGTCGGCGGCATCCACTTCAACGGCGCGTCCGGGAACAGCTCCCGGGCCAGCAGCGCGTGCGCCAACTCCAACCGGAACGACTCCGGCACCTCCGGGTTGATCTCGAACGCGTGCCCCAGCCCCAACTGCCAGTCCGCCAAGCCCGCCTCGTGGGCGAAGAACTCGTTGAGCAGCTGCGACACCGTCACCGTGTGCGCCTCGTCGACCGCGTCCGCGGTGGTCAGGTAGTTGTCCTCACCGGTGTTGATGATGATCCCGGCGCGCGCGTGGACCTGCCGGGAGAACCGCTGGTCGACGAAGGTGCGGATCGGGTTGATGTCACGGAACAGGATCCCGTACATCGAGTCGTTCAACATCATGTCGAGCCGTTCCAACCCGGCGAGGGTCGCCATCTCCGGCATGCACAGCCCGGAGGCGTAGTTGGTCAACCGCACGTAGCGGCCCAACTCCTTCGACGACTCGTCCAACGCCGCCCGCATCAGCCGGAAGTTCTCCTGGGTGGCGTACGTACCGGCGAACCCCTCCCGGGTCGCGCCCTCCGGCACGTAGTCCAGCAGCGACTGCCCGGTGGAGCGGATCACCGCGATCACGTCCGCGCCCGCCCGCGCCGCCGCCTGCGCCTGCGGGATGTCCTCGTAGATGTCCCCGGTCGCCACGATCAGGTAGATCCACGGCCGCTGCTTCGGGTCCCCGTGCCGCTTGATGAGGCGGTCCCGTTCCGCGCGCCGCCGGTCGATGCGCCGGATACCCGCGCCGACCGACCGACGCGCCGCCGACCGGGCCGCCGTGGCCGCCCGACCGGTGGGCAGGCCGAAACGCACCGACCCGGCCGCGGCCTTCTGCGCCAGCAGCGTCACATCCGAGAGGCCCTCGCGGGCCAGCGCGTCGAACACCGGCACCGCCACCCCGTGACCCAGCCCCACGTCCGCGACGACCGCGTCGACGAGCCGGTTCACCCACGGGATGCCGTCCGGGTCCGCGCCGCTCACCCCGGCCAACCGCAGCACCGCCCGCTCCACCGACACCGTGGTGTGGCTGCGCGCCAGGTCCACCACCGGCTGCCCGGCCCGGCGCGCCAACTCCCGCGCCCGCGCCACCAGCACCGGATCAAGATCAAGCTTTCCGGTCACGCCGTCGCCCCCGCCACATCGATCATCCGCCCGCTCACGCCACCGCTTCGCGGCGCGAGCACCCCGCTGCTGTCCTTACCGGTTCGCTCGCTCAGCTCGCTCACGACGACCCTTCCTGATAGATGACCTCACCGCGCAGCACCAGGCTCCGGCACACCGGCAGCGGCGTCGGGTCCTCCGGACCCCGCAACTCCGGGTCCTCGGCCAACAACACCGGCAGGCCCCGCTCCACCCCGGCCGGCGTCGACCACACCGCGAACGTCGCCGGCGCACCCAACGCCAACACACCCTCGACGTCCAGGTGCACCGCCCGCCACCCGCCACGGGTGTGCGCGGCGAACGCCGCCCGCACACCCATCCGCTGCGCCGGGTTGTGATGCGCCGCCGCCGCCCGCACCGACCCCCACGGATCCAGCGGCGTCACCGGCGAATCCGAACCGAACGCCAACGCCACGCCCACCCCGTGCATCGAGCCCATCGGGTTGGACTCCAACGACCGGTCCGGACCCAACCGCGCCTCGTACATCCGGCCCGCGCCACCCCACAGCCGGTCGAACGCCGGCTGCATGCTCGCCACGACCCCGTACTCCACGAAATGGGCGATCATCCGCTTGTTCATGATCTCCGCGTGCTCGATGCGGTGCCGGGCGGCGCGCAACCGCTCCACTCCCAGCGTCCGCGCCGCCGCCGCGAAGCCCTCCAGCACCGTGCCGATCGCCGCGTCACCAATCGCGTGGAACCCACCCTGCATGCCGTGCGCCGCGCAGTCCAACAGGTGATCCCGCACCTGCTCGGCCGAGAGGTACCCGTGCCCGCACCCGTCGCCGTCGCCGTACGGCTGCGACACGTGCGCCGTCCGCGAACCCAACGCCCCATCGGCGAACAGGTCACCGCCAGCGCCCACCGCACCCAACTCCCGGGCCCGCGCCGCGCCACCCAGCTCACCCCAGTACCCGTACACCTCCGGCAAACCGGCGCCGGAGATGCCCAGCAGACCGGTGAAGTCCTCCTCGTCGGAGATCTCCGGGCCACCGCACTCGTGCACCGCCGCGATACCCAGCGACGCCGCGTGCGCGAGCGCCACCCGTTGCGCGGCGACACGCTGCGCCCGGCTCACCGAACCCTGCGCCGCCGCCCGCACCACGTGATGCGCATCACGACGCAACCACCCCGACGCGTCGTACCCGGCCTCGGCCGCCGCCTGCGGACACGCCGCCAGCAGCGCCGTCGACACCAACGCCGAATGGATCGACGCCTGCGACAGGTACACCCGCCGACCACCGGCCGCCCGATCCAGCGCCGCCGCGTCCGGCAGTGCCGGATCCGGCCAACCCGACTCGTCCCAGCCATGCCCCAGGACCACCGCGTCCACCGGCAGACCGGCCGCGAACGCGGCAACCGCGTCGAGCAACTGCGCCGCCGAACGCACCCCGGACAACTCCAGCCCGGACAGCGCCAACCCGGTGTCGGTGGCGTGCACGTGCGCGTCGACGAACGCCGGCGTCACCAGCGCACCGCCCAGGTCCACCACCCGGTCGGCCGGCGGCGCGTCACCGTCGGTCCCCAGCCAGGCGATCCGCCCACCGGAGACCAACAGCGCGGTCGCGCTCGGGTCGGCGGGACAGTGCAGCACGCCGCCGCGGTACAAGGTCGAGGGGTTCGTCATGACCTCAGTCTGCCGCGACCCGTGCCGCGAACAGCTGACGCACCCCCGGCTCGGCGCGCAGCAGCCCCAACGCCAGCTCCGCGTGCCCCGGCACGTACCCGTTACCCACCAGCATCGTCACGTCCGCCGCCAGCCCCTCGGCGCCCAACGCCGCCGCGGAGAAGCTCGTCGCCATCGAGAAGAAGATCACCGTGCCGCCGTCGGCGGTGGCCAGCACCGCTCCGTGCTCGCAGCCCGGCACATCCACGCAGACCACGGTGACGTCCGCCGGGCTGCCCAGGGCGGTGGTCACCGCCGTGGACAGGGCCACCGGATCCCGGGCGTCGGCCAACGCCACCGCCGAAGCCAGGCCAGCGGCCGTCAGCGCGTCGCGCTCCGCCGCCACCGGCACCACCCCGACGGTACGCGCGGCACCCGCCCGCCGCGCCGCGGCAAGCGACAGGGAGCCGCTCTTGCCCGCCCCGCCGATCACCGCGACGCGCACCGGCGTCGGGTCACCGGTCCGGCGACGATCCTCGACGTAGCGCGACACCACCCGCGCCGTCAGCGCGGGCGCCCCGCACACGTCCAGCACCGCCAGGGACAGCTGCGGGTCCTCGTCGTCGGGCAGCACCGCGGCGATGGAGCGGGCGAACAGAATCGCCCACCCGTCGCAGGGCACCTGCTCGCTACGCCCGTCCCAGCGCGCCAGCCCGTCGGTCACCACCAGCGGGGTCAGCGTCAGCGACACCAGGGTGGCGACCCGCTCCCCGGGCTTGAGGCCGAGCGGGGAGCGCCGGCCGGCCTCCTCGACGACGCCGATCAACATCCCGCCGGAACCGGTCACCGGGTTCTGCATCTTCCCCCGGGTGGAGATGATCTCCAACACCTCGGCGCGGACCGCGTCACCGTCACCGCCGTGCTTCTCCGACAACTGCCGGAAGCTCGCCGCGTCGAGGTTCAGCCGCTGTACCCGGATCCGCACCTCGTTCGGTGCGATCACGGCGGACGTGTCCAACCGCCAAGCCGCCTGCGGCAGCACCCCCGCCGGTTCCACGACGCGGTGCAGTCCCACCGGTGACGTCACGTCCACCTCCCCTGCTCAGCCGTCCGAAGCCCCGGTCAAGGCTCGCGTAACGGGAAAACTTACGGCAGACTAATTTCTTCACCGAATATTTTCCAGTAGCCTTCGGGTTTCGTGATCAGCCGCAGCACCGAGGAGGGGCCGTGACCCAGACCCAACCGGTTGAGACCATCCCTCAACCCCGTCACGCCCCGGTCGCCGTTCCGACCGCCGGGCAGCCATACGAATACCACCGCCGCCCCCTGGTCGAACCCGACTGGACCCGCTTCCCGGGCTGGCGCCACGTCACCCGCGACCAGTGGGAATCCGCACAGTGGCAGCGCGTCAACTGCGTCAAGAACATCAAGCAGCTCCGCACCGTCTTCGGTGACCTCATCGACGAGAGCTTCTACGCCGACCTCGAGGCCGACCAGAAGGCCCTGGCCACCATGTCGATGCTGGTGCCACCCCAGATGATCAACACGATGGTGCCGTTCGCGCCCCTCACCACCGAGGCGCTGCTCGCCGACCCCATCCGGCGCTACATGATCCCGGTCGCCTCCGACCGACGCACCGACTGGCCGTCACACCCCTACGCCAGCCGCGACTCCCTGCACGAGCACGACATGTGGGTCGCCGAAGGGCTCACCCACCGCTACCCCACCAAGGTCCTCGCCGAACTGCTCTCCACCTGCCCCCAGTACTGCGGGCACTGCACCCGCATGGACCTGGTCGGCAACTCCACCCCCACCGTCGACAAACTCAAGCTCACCCTCAAGCCCGTCGAGCGCTACGACGCCCACATCAGCTACCTCAAGGCCCACCCCGGCGTCCGTGACGTCGTCGTCTCCGGCGGCGACGTGGCCAACGTGCCCTGGCGCAACCTCGAGTCGTACCTCATGCGCCTGCTCGAACTGGACACGGTCCGCGACATCCGGCTCGCCACCAAGGCCCTGATGGGCCTGCCCCAGCACTGGCTGCAGCCCGACGTGGTCGAGGGCCTCGAACGCGTCGCCCGCACCGCCGCGCGGCGCGGCGTCAACCTCGCCATCCACACCCACGTCAACCACGCCCAGTCGCTCACCCCGCTGGTCGCCCGCGCCGCCCAGACCGCCCTCGACGTCGGCGTCCGCGACGTCCGCAACCAGGGCGTGCTCATGCGCGGCGTCAACGCCACCACCCCCGAGCTGCTCGACCTCTGCTTCGCGCTCCAAGGCGAGGCCGGGATCCTGCCGTACTACTTCTACATGTGCGACATGATCCCCAACGCCGAGCACTGGCGCGTCCCGGTCTGGCACGCCCAGCAGCTCCAGCACGACATCATGGGCTACCTGCCCGGCTACGCCACCCCGCGGATCGTCTGCGACGTCCCCTTCGTCGGCAAGCGCTGGGTGCACATGCTCACCGACTACGACCGCGACCGCGGCATCTCCTACTGGACGAAGAACTACCGCACCTCCATCGAGTCCGCCGACCTGGAGGCGCTCAACAAGCGCTACGCCTACTACGACCCGATCGACACGCTGCCCGACAGCGGGCAGCAGTGGTGGGCCGACCACCGCGACGACTGACCACCAGCACGACGCCCCCGGGATCACCTTCCCGGGGGCGTCACCCGTTGCGGTGCTGGTGTGACCGGTGCCGGGCCGGTCAGCCGGCGGCCAACACCTCGGACAGCGCCGCCGGGACCAGGCCACGCTCACGCAGCCCGGCCAGGATGCGCGGCAGCGCCTCGTCGGTCATCCGGGCGTTCGCCTCGGTCACATGCATGATCACGACCGACCCGGGGCGTACGTTGTCCAGCACCGCCCGCACGATCGGCTCCCAGGCGGTGGCGAAGGGATCCCCACTGACCACGTCCCCGTCGACCACCGTCACGCCGAGCGGTGCGAGTGCCGCCAGCGCCGCCGCGTCGTGGCAGAGCCCCGGAAAGCGGAAGTACCGGGTCTGCCGACCTCCGTACGGTTCGATCACCTCGAAGGTCTTCGCCGCGTCGCCGGTCATGCCCTTCGGGGGCACGCGAGGCAGGTCGTAGCAGTTGCCGGTGTACGCCGCGTGCCCGTAGGTGTGGTTGGCCAGTTCGAAGCGCGGGTTGTCGGCGATCCGCCGGGTGAGGTCCGGATACCGCTCCACCCACTTGCCGGTCAGGAAGAAGGTGGCCGGAACCTGCTCCCGCTCCAGCAGGTCGAGGATGCGCAGGTTTGCATAGGACTTCACCCGCCCGGTACGCAGGTTCTGCAGCATCGCGTCGGTCATGTCCGCGTCGAACGTCAGCGCCACCCGGTTGCCGCTGCGGGGTCCGTGATCCACCACCGGCGGCCGGGTCCCCACCCGCGTCGCTCCAGGGACGGTGGCCGCCGGTCGGCGCTCCTGCCCAGTGGCGCTGACCGACGGCGCTGCCGAGGCGGTGGGTTGGACGAACGATCCGCCGACGGTCGATGTGGACGGCGCTGGTGCCGTGGACAGCGCGATCGCGGACGCCGCGGTGCCGACAATGGCCGCCGCGACCAGTACGCCGAGCAGCGGGCGCAGCCGAGGTCGGATCACGACGGTGATCATCCCAGACGCGAAGGCCGCTCACTGTCCCCGCCGCGGGGGGCGTACATGACGACGGCGACGCCGATCTCCGCCAGCGCGAACAACACCAGGGAAACGGAGCACGGTCACCCCGCGGCCCTAGGCGCGGCACACGACGGGTCCCCGGGCGATGCTGCGCCCGGGGACCCGCGGACCCGTTCAGGTCACTTCTTGAAGGCGTCCTTCACGTTGCTGCCCGCCTCCTTGACGTTCTGACCGGCCTGCTTGGCGCGCGCGTCACTCTGCTGGCTGGCGCCCTCGCCACGCATCCGCTCGTTGTCTGTCACATCGCCGATCCGCTCCTTTGCGGCACCGGCCACCTGCTCGACCTTGTTACGTGCCTTCTCGGTGAAGCTCATCGCGCCTCCTCCGTCTGGCGACTGTTCCGGATCGCTTGCCCGCTCTGCCGGTGCCGAAACCGGCGGTGCCGGTCGGCACACCCTGTAAGGCATCCTAGGAAGATAGGTGGGGTTTTTGACCAAGCCTGACCGGATAGGGACGCGGCATCGGTGGCCACCGGGTGCCGCCCTGCCAGCGGTGGTTAACTGGCCGCATGGGAGAGCTCCTGCTGATCCGGCACGGCGAGACCACCTGGAGCGCCACCCGGCGGCACACCTCGTACACCGATCTGGAGCTGACCCCCGACGGCGAGCGGCAGGCCCGCACCCTCGCCGCGTTCCTGGCCGGCCGGCGGTTCGTGACCGTGCTGGCCAGCCCTCGCTCCCGGGCGCTGCGCACCGCGCAGCTGGCCGGGCTCACCGTCGACGCCGTCGACGAGAACCTCAGCGAGTGGAACTACGGCGAGTACGAGGGACGCACCACCGTCGACATCCACGAGGACCACCCGCACTGGAACATCTGGACCGACGGCTGTCCCGGTGGGGAGTCACCCGCGCAGGTGGGCGCCCGGCTGGACCGGGTGCTGGCCCGAGTCACCCCGCTGCTCGACCGGGGCACCGTGGCGCTGGTCGGCCACGCGCACAGCCTGCGGGTGCTCGGCGCCCGCTGGATCGGCCTGCCCCCGTCCGCTGGCGGCCTGCTGCGGCTGGACACCGCCACGGTCAGCGCGCTCGGTCACGAGCACGGGCGGCGTGTCATCCTGCGGTGGAACCAGCCGGCTCCTCCGGCACCCGGGACCGCGACCGACTCGGTGCCCCGGCACTGATCTTCGGCGGCCGGTTCTCGTACGGGGTGGACAGCACGACCGTGGTCCGGGTGGTCACGTTCGCCGAGGTGCGGATCTCCTGGAGCACCCGCTCCAGGTCGGTCGGGCTGGCCACCCGCACCAGCAGCATGTAGAAGTCCTCCCCCGCCACCGAGTAGCAGGAGTCGATCTCGGGCAGGTGAGCCAGTCGCTCGGGCGCGTCGTCCGGCTGCGACGGGTCGAACGGCCGGATCGCCACGAACGCGGTCAGCGGCAGGTCCAGCGCCTCGAAGGAGACCCGGGCGGCGTACCCCTTGATCACCCCGCGCTGCTCCAGCCGGCGCACCCGCTGGTGCACGGCGGACACCGACAGACCCACCTTCTCGGCCAGGTCGGTGTACGACAGCCGGCCGTCATCGGTCAGTGCCGCGACGATGGCGCGGTCGATCTCCTCCACGGCGAGCAACCTACCGGGAAAAACGCCCGACGGCGACGACGCTTCCACCGCACCGCGCCGACGGCGGCTGCGATGGACCCACCGCAGCCGCCCCGCCACGTACCGTCGACCGCGCTCAGCCCCGCGCCAGCGCGCGGGAGATCACCAGTCGCTGGATCTGGTTGGTGCCCTCCACGATCTGCAGCACCTTGGCCTCACGCATGTACCGCTCCACCGGGTGGTCTGCCACGTAGCCGGCGCCGCCGAGCACCTGCACCGCGTCGGTGGTCACCCGCATCGCCATGTCGGTGGCGAAGAGCTTCGCCTTGGCCGCCTCGATCGAGTACGGCCGCCCGGCGTCGCGCAGCCGGGCCGCCGCGAGGGTCAGCGCGCGGGCGGCGGAGATCTGGGTGGCCGCGTCGGCGAGGGTGAAGCCCAGCCCCTGGAAGTCGATGATGGCCCGGCCGAACTGCTGCCGCTCCCGGGCGTAGCCAACCGCGTAGTCCAGCGCTGCCTGGGCCAGCCCGACCGCGCAGGCCGCGATGCCCAGCCGGCCGGAGTCCAGTGCGGACATCGCGATGGTGAAGCCCGCTCCCTCGCCGCCGATCAGCCGTTCGGCCGGCACGCGCGCCTCGTCGAACGCGATCTGTGCCACCGGCGAGGAGCGCAGCCCCATGGTCCGCTCCGCCGCCTGCGGGGTGACGCCAGCGGTGCCAGCGTCGGCGAGCAGGCAGGAGATGCCCTTCGGGCCCGGCCCGCCGGTGCGGCAGAAGATGTTGTAGAAGTCGGCGACCCGGGCGTGGGTGATCCACGCCTTGGTGCCGGAGACGAGGTACGCGTCGCCGTCGCGGACCGCCCGGGTGCTCAGCGCCGCGGCGTCGGAGCCGCCCTGCGGCTCGGAGAGGCAGTACGCGCCGAGCAGCTCGCCGCCGAGCATGTCCGGCAGCAGCTTGCGCTGCTCATCAGTGCCGAACGCGGCCACCGGATAGCAGGACAGGGTGTGCACGCTGACCGCCTCGGCGACGGCGAGCCAGCGGCTGGCCAGGATCTCCAGCACCTGCAGGTACACCTCGTACGGCTGGGCCGCACCGCCGTGCTCCTCCGGGTACGGCAGGCCGAGCAGGCCAGCCCGGCCGAGGGTGCGCAGCACGTCGCGGGGGAACTCGGCGCGCTCCTCGAAGCCGGCGGCTTTCGGTGCGAGCTCGCGGTCGGCGAGCTCGGTGGCGAGGTCCAGCAGATCGTGGGCCTCGTCGGTGGGGAGGATCCGGTCGACAGTCATAGTGCGATGAGCTCCGTGGGGGTGGTGTTGAGCCGTTGCACGCCGTCCGTGGTGCAGACGACGATGTCCTCGATGCGGGCGCCGTGCCGGCCCGCCAGGTAGATGCCCGGTTCGATGGAGAACGCCATCCCGGGTTCCAGCGGCCGGTCGTTGCCGGCCACGAGGTAGGGCTCCTCGTGACCGTCCAGGCCGATGCCGTGGCCGGTGCGGTGCAGGAACGCGGGGCCGTAGCCGGCGGCGGTGATCGGCTCCCGGGCGGCGGCGTCGGCCGCCGCGCCGGTGATCCCCGGCCGCACGGCCGCCACCGCGGCGCGCTGGGCGTCGTGCAGCACCGCGTAGTAGTCCACGAACTCGGCCGGTGCCGGCCCGCCGGCGACGTAGGTGCGGGTGCAGTCCGAACGGTAGCCCGACGGCATGGTGCCGCCGATGTCCACGACCACCGGCTCGCCGGCGCCGATCGGCCGGTCCGAGGTGCCGTGGTGCGGGCTGGCCCCGTTCGGCCCGGCCGCCACGATGACGAAGTCGACGGTGACGTGCCCGGCGGCCCGGATCGCCGCGGCGATGTCGCTGGCCACCTCGGCCTCGGTACGCCCGGGGCGCAGCCACTCCCCCATCCGCAGGTGCACCTCGTCGATCGCCGCGCCGGCCTCGGCGAGCGCCGCGATCTCCGCGGGGGATTTGCGGATCCGCAGCTCGCGCAGCACCTCGCCGGCCAGCCGCTGGGCGGCGGTGGGCAACGCGGCGCGCAGCGCGAGGACCTGCTCGGCCCACATCCGGTCGGCCAGCCCGACCGCCGCGAGCGGCCCGTCGAGGGCGGCGACGACCAGGGGGTACGGGTCGGTGCCGTCGGCGTGGTCGACGATGCGTACCCCGGTGGCGGGCGCCGGGGACGCCTCGGCGGCCGGGCGCTCCAGGGTCGGCACGATCAGGGTCGGCTCGCCCTCGGCGGGCAGCACCAGGCAGGTCAGCCGCTCCCCCTCGTGGGCGTCGTACCCGGTCAGGTAGCGCAGGTCGGAGCCGGGGGTGAGCAGCAGGGCGTCCAGGCCGGCGGCGGCGGTGGCGCGCTGCGCGGCGGTCAGCCGGTCCGGCGGGTACAGCTCGTCGATTCCCACGCGGCCAGCTTAACGGTCGTTTGGGGATACCCGGGGGTAGGCGCTTGGCCGCGTCCCGTACATCTCGGCCGCCGAAAACCCGGAAATTCACCGACGTTGATTGACGCGGACAGTTAACACTCTTTAAGATTTGGCTGCCTCGAGGCCACCCGTCCCTGCGTACCGCAACCTCACCCCCGCCCGCGACGACCCTGCGCGGGCGGCTGTCGTCCCCCGCCCACGGGAAGGCCCCCGATGTCCCCATCACCACGCCGCGCCCTCGCCGCCGGCCTGCTCACGCTCGCCACCGCCGGCGCCACCCTCGCCCTCGTTCCCACCGCCGCGCAGGCCGTGGTGCTGCCGAACAACTTCAAGAGCGTCGGCTACATGCCCTCCTGGGCCGGCAACGTCAACACCATCCAGTACAACAAGCTCACCCACATCAACTACGCCTTTGCCCAACAACGACGGCAGCCTGCGCGCGGTGGAGAACCCGAGCAAGCTCTCCTCGCTGGTCTCGCTCGGGCACGCCAACAACGTCAAGGTGTCGATCGCGGTCGGCGGCTGGAACGACGGCAACGACTCCGCCTTCGAGGCGCTGGCCGCCAACGCCGGCAGCCGGACCAACTTCGTCAACAACCTGGTCAACTTCGTCAACCAGTACAACCTGGACGGCGTCGACATGGACTGGGAGTACCCGGACCCGGGCGCCTCGGCGAACAACTACACCCAGCTCATGACGCAACTCGGCAGCGCCATGCACAGCCGCGGCAAGCTGCTCACCGCCGCCGTGGTCTCCGAGGGCGGCAGCGTCCAGGGCGTGCAGACGGCCGTGTTCGGCCAGGTCGACTGGCTCAACATCATGGCGTACGACGGCGGCAACCCGCACGCCAACTACGACTGGTCGATCGCCAGCATCAACCTGTGGAAGTCACGCGGCCTGCCCGCCAGCAAGGCCGTACTCGGGATCCCGTTCTACAGCCGCCCCGGCTACTACACCTACTCGGCGCTGGTCGGTATGGACCCGGCCAACGCCAACCGGGACTGCACCACCGTCGGCGGAGCGCAGCAGTGCTACAACGGCATCCCGACGGTCAAGCGCAAGACGCAGTGGGCGCTGGCCAACGCCGGCGGTGTGATGAACTGGGAGCTGTCCCAGGACACCACCGGCTCCACCTCGCTGGTCAGCGCGATGTACGACACCATCATGGGCGGCACCACCCCGCCGCCGACCGGCCGCACCGGCCCGATCACCGGGATCGCCGGCAAGTGCGTCGACGTCGCCTCGGCGAGCACCGCCAACGGCACGGCCGTGCAGTTGTGGAGTTGCAACGGCACCGCCGCGCAGAGCTGGACCGTGGCGAGCAACGGCACGTTGCGCGCCCTCGGCAAGTGCGCCGACATCACCAGTGGCTCCACCGCCAACGGCGCCAAGATCCAGCTGTGGGACTGCAACGGCAGCGGCGCGCAGGTCTGGCAGGCGCAGTCCAATGGCACGCTCCGCAACCCGCAGTCGAACAAGTGCCTGGACGCCAGCGACAACAGCTCGGCCGACGGCACCCGGTTGCAGATCTGGGACTGCTTCGCCGGCGCCAACCAGCGCTGGACTCTCCCGGCCTGACCCGGCCGCATGGAAGGCCCCCCGCGTAGCGCGGGGGGCCTTCCCACGCCCGTGGCGGCGGATCAGGCGGGGCGGTGCTCGCGGACCAGGTCGAGCATCTCGTCCACCGACCCGGCCGGGTCGGTGACCGGGAACTGCACGGCGCGAACCACCGCCGACGGGTCGACCAGCAGCGTCAGCCGCTTGAACCGTGAGACCCCACCGGCGCGGAAGGTGGGCAGCAGCAGCCCGGCGGCGAGCCGACCGTCCTGGTCGGACAGGAGCGGGAACGGCACCCGGGCGTGCGTGGCGAAGTCGGCGAGCTGGTCCGGCCGCTGCGTGCTGATCCCCCGCACGTCCGCCCCGGCGGCCTGGAAGTTCGCGTACCGAGCGGCGTAGGTGGTCGACTCCAGGGTGCAGCCGCGAGCCCCGGGAATGTCCGCCCAGCCCGGCGGGTAGCCCTGCGTCTCCGGCGCGTACGCCCCCGGGAAGAAGTACAGGACGCTCCAGGCGTCGGCGTCGATCAGCGCGACCGACTGGCCGTCGGGCCCGGGCAGGCCGACCTCGGGCAACCGCCGCCCGATCAGGTCGTGCACCCGGCGCGCCTCGGCCGAGGCGGCGTCGGCGGTCGCGGTCAGCTCCCCATCGCCCATCAGGTGCCTCGTTCCCCAGTCCTGCAGTGCGATCAGCACCGGCAGCAGCCCCTCACCCTTGGCGGTGAGCAGGTAGTCGTAGCGCGGCGGGTGCTGGGAGTACGGCCGGCGCTCCAGCACGCCGTGCTCGACCAGCGCGGCGAGGCGTTCGGTCAGCGCCCGCCGGCTGACGCCCAGCTCGCGCTGGAGCGCGTCGAAGCGGGTCGTCCCGCCGGCGACGTCGCGCACGATGAGGAACGTCCACCAGTCCCCCAGCACGCCGAGCGCCTGCGCGATGCCGCAGTCCGCGTCGGCAAGATCCTCCCGCCGCACCCGTCACCCCCATCTGTCCCGCCCCCGACTATAGTGCGTTTCAGATTGGAACGCACTGGTGCGCGCGAACGGGGGCGGACGACATGCACGTCGGAGAGCGGGCCGGGGTGTTCTGGCGATGGTGGACCGCCGGCACGACCAGCATGGTCGGGTCGGCGGTCGGCGCGGTGGCCCTGCCGCTGACCGCGCTCACCGTGCTCGACGCCACCGCGTTCCAGATGGGCCTGATCGCCGCAGCCAGCTACGTCGCCTGGATCGTGATCGGTCTGCCCGCCGGCGTCATCGTGCAGCGCCTGCCGCTGCGCGGCGCCCAGATCGGCGCCGACCTGGCCCGCGCGGTCGCCGTCGCGTCGATCCCGCTGGCCTGGTGGTGGGGCCACCTCACCGTCGCCCACCTGGTGATCACCGCTCTTGTGATCAGCTTCGCCAACGTGCTCTTCGACGTGGCCAACTCGACCTTCCTGCCCAGCATCGTGAACCGCGAGCAGTTGCAGTCCCGCAACAGCCTGACCTCGGCCACCCACGCCGCCACCCAGCTCAGCGGCCCCTCCCTCGGCGGGCTCGCCGTACAGGCACTCGGCGCGGTGCCCACCCTGCTCGTCGACGCCGTCAGCTACCTCGTCTCGGCGGCGCTGCTGCGCACCCTGCCCGCCCGCCGAGACGACGCGCCGGACCGCTGGCCACCGGTCGGCGAGCTGATCCGCGAGGGTTGGCGCTTCGTCGCGTACCACCCGGTGATGGGGCCGGGCATGTGGGCCGCGACGGCGATGAACTTCGTCTGCGGCGCGCAGTTCGCGCTCTACCCGCTCTACCTGGTCCGTGAGCTGCACGCCCCGGCCGGCCTGGTCGGGGTACTGCTCGCCGTCGAGGGGGTCGGCGCGCTGGTCGGGGCGGCGTTCACCTCGCGGATCACGGCACGGATCGGCACCGCACGCGCGCTGATCGTCGCCGGGTTCACCACGGTCGCCGGCGCGTTCCTGATTCCCTGGGGCACCGGCTGGCTGGCGTACGCCGCCTTCGCCGCCGGCAACGTCGTCTTCTCCCTCGGGACGGTGGTGCTCAGCGTGACCACCCGGACCTACCGGCAGATCGCCAGCCCACCCGACCTGCTCTCCCGGGTGATGGCGACCGTCCGGTTCGTCTCCTGGGGCGCGATCCCGGTCGGCGGGCTGGTCGCTGGCGCGGTGGCCGGGCCGCTGGGCGCCCGGGCCACCCTGCTGATCGTCGCGGGCGTGGTGGTCGCCGCGCCGCTGGTGCTGCTGCTCTCCCCCGTCCGGCACCTGCGTGACCTCACCGACCACGACCGGGGCGACGACCCGACGCTCCCGGCCGCGCCGACGGTCACCGTCGGAGGTCGGTGAACCGCACGGCCTTTCGCAGTCGGCCAGCCGGCGTACCCGGCGGTCGGTGTCCGGCCGGAGAAGACGGCGTACCGAGCGGACTGCGCCGCACGGTGACCGGCCCGCACGACGGTTTTCCGGGCCGGACGCCCCGAAGGGTCATAGCCTGGATCCGGGTGCCCGCGCGGGCATCCCGACCGGGAGGACCGACGTGGCACCGAACGAGGCGGACCGGGCGGCGACGCGCCGTCGCCGGCAGCTGTGGGCCGGGGTTCTCGCGCTGGTCGGCCTGGTCCTGCTGGTCATCGGCCTGACCGTGGCCGACGGTGTCGCGGCCTGGGTCGAGGTGGTGGTCGCGATCCTGCTGCTGGTGGCGAGCTACGTCGTGCAGTACCTGGCCCGGCGGGAGACCGTCTACCAGCACGACGAGCGGCGCTGACGCCGCCGGCGGCCGGGCGTACCCCTGATCGTCGGGGGGTTGTGCCAGGCTGTCGGGCGTGGCACACCGATCCCCGATCCTGCTGATCGACGCACCCAGCCTCTACTTCCGCGCATACTTCGGCATCCCGGAATCGGCCGCCCGGGCCGAGGACGGCACCCCGGTCAACGCGGTGCGCGGCTTCCTCGACATGCTCGCCACCCTGATCCGGGGTCGCGGTGCGGACCGGATGGTCTGCGCCATGGACTACGACTGGCGCCCGGCGTGGCGGGTCGAGCTGCTGCCGTCCTACAAGGCGCACCGGGTGGCCCCGCAGGGCGGCGAGGTCGTGCCGGACACCCTCTCCCCGCAGGTGCCGATGATCCTGGAAGTGCTGGCCGCGGTCGGCATCACCGTCGTCGGCGCGACCGGCTACGAGGCCGACGACGTGCTGGGCACCTTGTCGGTGACCCAGCCAGGCCCGGTGGAGGTGGTCTCCGGCGACCGGGACCTGTTCCAGCTCATCGACGACGCCCGGCCGGTCCGGCTGCTCTACGTCGGGCGCGGCGTGGCCAAGCTTGACGACTGCGACGACGCCGCGGTGCGGGCCCGCTACGGCGTGCCGGCCGACCGGTACGCCGACTTCGCCGCGCTGCGCGGCGACCCAAGCGACGGGCTGCCGGGGGTGCAGGGCGTGGGCGAGAAGACCGCCGCCCGGCTCATCGAGCGGTACGGGAGCATCGCCGGCATCCTGGCCGCCCTGGACGACTCTGACTCGTCCTTCGCGCCGGGCCTGCGGGCCAAGCTGGCCGCCGCCCGCGACTACCTGGCCGTCGCGCCGACGGTGGTGCGGGTCGCGCTGGACGTGCCACTGCCGGAGCTGCCCACCGCACTGCCGACCGCGCCCGTCGATCCGGACCGGCTGCTGGAGCTGGCCGGGACGTGGAACCTGGCCGGCTCCGCCCGCCGCCTGGTGGACGCCCTCGCCGCCCGCGCCGACGCCTGACCACCGATCCGCCGCCTCCGGTGCCGGTGACGGCCCGCTGGTGACATCACCCGCGCGGTCCTCCTGCGGGCAGCGGTTCCGCCGTTCGTTCAGTTGATCATCGGTGTTGCGATCGGCATCGGGCTCGGCGACGGGCTCATCTACGCCTTCGGCACCGGCCCGTGGCAGCTGGCCGTGATCGTCCTGCTGGCGATCATTGTCACGACCTTCCTCGGCGGTGGTCCTGCGGTCATTACCCAGGCCGCGGCGACCGCCGTGCTACCCGACGTCAGGGTTGGTCCAGTTCGATGCGCACCGTCAGCGGGCTCGTAGCCACCGCCTCGGAGGTGCTGACACAGAGCCGGCGAGCGAGACTGCTCCGCGCGATGTACCGCTGGCGCTCGCGCGGGTCATCGTCGTCGACGATGTGCGCCGTCCCGGTCCGCCAACGTGCGCTCCGCCCGCCGCCCGTCTTGACCCGGACCCGGGGATCGGCCTCGAGGTTTCGCACCCAGTCGGCGCGGCGCCCCCGCTGGGCGACCAGCCAGAAGATGTCACCGTCCATGCCATCGCACACCGGGGTGTACCGCAGCCGGCCGGTACGACGTCCGGTGGTCTCCAACAGCGCGTCGCCGGGGATCGGGAGTTTCACGTCCCACGCGAACCGGACGATCGGGTTGATCAGGCGCTGCTGGAGCGCGCGGAGCAGCGCTGCCCGCCACGACACCTCAGCAACCGTCCGCTCGCGCCGACGGACAGCTGTGCCGCCCACACCGACTGTCGAATTCCGTCATGGCCCCGTCCCGTCGAGATGTTCAGCTCGCCGCAACTCCCACACCAGATCGGGTTTCCCCGGGCGCCAGAACTTAAGCGCGCACCCTCGGGTCTCGCAGCGCCCGCGCAATGGCAGCGAGCATGCCGCTTTCGCACAAACCGGGTGCTCCGATCAGGAACTCCTCCCGGTCATACCACTCGACCAGGTCCACACCGGGCCGAGCGGCGATTGACCTGTCGACGGGCAGCTCGGCGTCATCGTCATAGCAGCCGTAGATCTCATCGGCGGCCCACATGCCCCAGTGCAGCGGGCCAAGCTGAGACTCGTTCTGCTCCTCGTCAAAGACGGTCATGAACCGCTCTTTCGCGTTCACCGGCCGCACGCCGAGCGACCCGGTCGCAAGCAGTTGCTCGAAGGTGGGGTCTTCGTCCCAGTCCTGGCTGGGGATGACCAGCGTGAGCACATCCTCCAGGTGCTCGTGGCAGGCGCAATCGGGACGTTGTGGCGGTCGCCAATCGTCCTTCGTGGAGAAGATTCCCATCTGGCGATCGTATGCGGCGCGCCATCGTCGCCGCCGCCCTGACTCAGCAGCGGCCGGTCGGTGAACACCCCGACCCTCAGCTCGCGACCGGCGATCGAGGTGCGGTCGGGGTAGTCCGAGACGGTGTGGCCTGTGCCGCGAGGCCGATCCTCGGGTGGCCGGGCAACTGACCGAGCAGGGTGCCGGCCAGCGCGACGACCAATCCCAACACCTGCACCGGGCGCAGCGTCTGACTGAGCGCCAGCCAACCCAGAACCGCCGCGGTGATCGGGCTGAGCAGGGCGAGGAACGCCACCGAGGTCGCCGGCAGCGCGGCGATCCCGCGGAACCAGAGCCAGTACGCCAGCGCCGTGCCGACGGTGGCCAGGTATCCGTACCCGGCGAGATGGGTGCCGGTCAGGGCGGCCGGCAGTCCTTCCGCGACGAGTGCCACCGGGGCGAGCAGCAGACCACCGGCGGTGAGCTGCCACGCGGTGAACGGCAGTGCGCCGACCCCGTCCGGGCGTCCCCATCGTTTCGTCAGGACGGTGCCGGTGGCCATCGAGGCTGTACCGAACAGACCCGCCAGGATGCCCAACAGGTCGAGCTGGGCATCCGGGCGCAGGACCACGAAGGAGACGCCGAGCACCCCGAGCAGTCCAGCGCCCACCGCGATCATGGTGGGTCGGATCCGGAGCAGGGCGGCCGAGAGGCCGACCGTGAGCAGCGGGCCGGTGGCGCCGAGCACGGCCGCGACGCCGCCGGGCAGCCGGTAGGCGGCGTAGAAGAGCATCGCGAAGAACACCCCGATGTTCAGCGTGCCGAGGACCGCCGCCTTCCACCACCACGATCCGCGGGGCAGGAGGCGGGTCACCGCGAGCAGGACGAGGCCGGCCGGCAGTGCCCGTAGCGCCGCGGCCAGCAACGGCCGGTTGTCCGGTAGGAGTTCGCTGGTCACGGCATAGGTCGTGCCCCAGACGATCGGTGTGATTGCGGTGCTGACGAGCATCCGGTTCATCGCGGTATCCCCTCACAGGCGGCAGCAGTTGTGGCTCACTAGGCGGCAGCGGTCACGGGGACCTGGGCGGGCCGGAGGTGACCCGGCTCGGTGCCGCTCGGCTCGACGGGAACGCCGGGGCGGTTTTGATTGACGGTCGGGGCTTCGGAGGTGTTGAGCGCCGCCGCTGGTAGCCGCCGTTCGAGCCGGATGATCAGCGCGGCACCGGCTAGCACGGATCCGGTAAGGAACAGCCAGGGCAGCCGGCCGTCGACCACCAGCAGCGCGGTGAACAGCGCAGGCGCGATGGTGGCCGCCAGCGACCAGGACAGTTGGTAGGCCGCCAGGTATCGACCCCGGGCGTCCTCCGGCGCGGCGGCGATCGCCAAGGTGCTCGCGGCCGGGCTGTGCAGCAGTTCGCCGCCGGTATAGAGGACCGTGGTACCGACCAGCACGACGAGCAGTACGGCGGTGCTGCCGGGGCGGGCGGTGCCGAGCAGGATGAATCCGAGGAACGCCAGGGCGAACACGGCCGCGCCGGTCGCGGCCACCCGGGTCCGCCGTCCCATCCGGACCGCGAGCCGGGTCACCGGCACGCCGGCGAGCGCGCAGAGCGCGGTGTTGACCGCGAACAGCGCGCCGACGGTGGCCGCCGGGGGCGTGCAGGACGGTGATCGCGTACGCCGGCAGCAGCAACGACAACGCCGAGTAGCCGAGCGCGATGAGGAAGTTCGCCCCGGTCAGGCCGAGGAACGGCCGGTCGGCGAGCACCTCGCGGTAGCCGATCCGGGCGCGCGAGCGGATCATCGGCATCCGGCGGGGCACCCGACGAGCGAACAGCGCCGCGACCAGGAAGCTTGCCGCGTTGAGCCAGGCGGTGACGGTGAACCCCGCGTCGCCGGCCAGCCCGATGATCAGTGAGGCGATCAGCCCCCCGGCGCCGAGACCGCCGTTGCGCAGGCTGCGGGCCAGGGCGTTGAGGCGGTCACGGTCCGCTCCCTCGGCGATGTCGCCGATGGTCGCCTGCTGGATTGCCGGGAAGGCCCGGTCGCCGGCGGCGGTGAACAATGCGACGGCCGCGAACGCTGGCAGGGTGACCGCGAGCGGGTACGCGGCAAAGCCCAGGCCCCGCACGGTGTACCCGACCAACTGCATCCGGCGCGCGCCGAACCGGTCGACGGCGGCGCCCGCCAACGGCAGCAACGCCATGCCCGCGAGTCCGGCGACGGTCAGCACCGCGCCGATGGCAGTGAGCGGGAGGCCGGTGACCCTCTGAAAGAAGACGAGCGAGAACGGGACGTACATCCCGGAGCCCAGCGCGTCGATCGTCATGCCGGTGATGAGGGCCCGCTCGCCGGGGTTTCGTCTGGTCATCGTGCCGCCTCCCGTTAGCTTGCAGATAGCTTAGGACTAAGAAACTTAGTCAGGAGCATCTGAGCTTGTATGAGGTGTGACACAATCGGACCATGCGGCAGAAGAGAGCGACGGCAACCGGTGACGGGGTGGACGTGATCGTCGGTCAGTGGGCGGCCGAGCGCCCCGAGCTTGAGACCCTCCCGATGGAGGTCTTCGGCCGGATCTACCGGATCTCCCGCCTGATGGGAGACCGGGTCGAGCGGGCGTACGCGCCGAGCGGCATCGGACGCGGTGAGTTCGACGTGCTCGCCACCCTGCGCCGCGCCGGCGAGCCGTACACGCTGTCGCCGAGCCAGTTGTCGGCGGCCCTGATGCTCACCACCGGCGGCATGACCGGCCGGTTGGACAAGCTGGAGCGGGCCGAGCTGGTGCAGCGGATTCCCGATCCGGCCGACCGGCGTGCGCTGCGTGCCCGGTTGACCACCAAGGGTCGACAGGTGGTGGACGAGGCGCTCACCGCCGGGCTCGCCGAGCAGGCGGCGGCACTGAACCAGCTACCGGCCGCGCAGCGTGAGCAACTCGCAGGACTACTCCGTACGCTGCTCGCCGCCTGCTGAATCGCACCACTGCGGCGTGGCGTGGCGTGGCGTGGCGTGGCCGCTCCGCCGGTCACCCTGTCGTAGCGGGGCCAGGGTCGCACAGTGCGTCGACACGCTGATGCCAAGCGCTTCCCTCAACCGCGACGGTATAGCTGATCTCGTGGGTTCGCTGGTCCGCGGTCTGGACCGAGAAGCGCATCGGCAGAGGATCGGGCTCGGCGATCTCGCACTCAACCGTCACCCGGAGATCGATCACCCCTGTGCCGCCTGGATCCAACAACTGCGGCTGGCCAGCGTCGCGCACCAGAACGCCGGACTCCTGCGCTCCCACAACACGAGCGGTAATCGGCGCATGACCAGCATTGATCACTATCAGCTGGGCGTCCAGGTCCGCGGTTCCGTTGCCTCGATCGCCCCCGTTGCTCCCGCCGGCCATGGCCACAAGTGCGACCGTGGCTGACTGCGCCCGCTCATCGCGACGGTCCTGCAGCTTGGCAACACCGACGCCGCCAATCGCCACTCCGAGCGCGAAGGCGGCGACGAGGTGTACGGCCACGCGTCGTCCAGACGGTACGCGCTCGCGCGGGCTCTCGTCCGACGGCGGTTGCTCGCCGGCACGGCGCAGTAAGCCCCGTCAGTCATTGCCGGATCCCGGAACTCTGCGGTTCATCGGCGTACTGAAGCCGCTCGCACTGCGGCACCGTTCACCAGCGACGCTACCTGTCCCCGCGTGTCCACATCAGCCGTCGTCCCGCCCGGAACCCCACCGGTCGAGTTCGCCCCGAACGGCGGCTGCACCGGCCGGCACCACCTGACTCGCGGTGGTGGAGACGGCTTGCTGCATCTCGTCGGCCAGCCAGGCCGAGCCGCCTCCGGCCGCCCGCAGCTGCTGCAGGCCGGCCCGTCCCAGCACAACGGCGGCCACGAGGTAGCCGCCGGTGAGGCCCGCGGTAGCCAGCCGGCGGGGCAGAAAGGTCTCCAGCATGCGCAGCGCGGTCGCCGAAGCTGCGCCGGCTCCCAGGACGAGACATCCCCCGGCGGTCGCGAGCAGCGCCAGCCCCACTCCGGTCGGACGAGCCACCCTCATCAACTGGCTGCGTACCTCCCGGACCTCCTCACGCACCACCTCGGCCACGTCCGCGGCCAGGCGATCTGTCGCACCGACCGGCCTTTCGGCTCCTCGGGACCGTTCCGCCGCCGGGTCACTCATGGTCAGGTCACCCCTTCCGCGTCCGCTGCGGGCAGCCGCTTACCCACGAACGTCACCGCCATGCCTGTCCAGGGCTGTTCCGGGCAGGGACGAACAATGCGTTCCGGCCGTCGCCGGTCGAGGCTAGGTGTCGGATGCCCGGATCGTGCGGAGCAGGTAGCCGGGCAGAATAAGTTCCTGGCCGCCTGTCTTTGCGGCCACCTCGGTCTCCTCGATCTGCGTGTCGAACCATTCCGGCTCGGGGAATCCCGTCCGCAGCAACTCCTCAGTCACGCCCCAGCCGTGGCCCGCCTTCAGTGACACCGCCAGGACGAAGACGGTCGCGCCCGGAGCGGCGAGGCCCGCCAGTAACGCGAGGTATCCGTCCATCTCGCCACCGCCGCGCCGGTGGAGGACACCAAGACCACCTGCCCTGCCGCCCCGGTGTCCGCCACCCGCCCGGCGGGCACGTCACGCCACACGTCCGGCCTCCTGCCCGGTTGACGATCTGGGCGTCACATCCCGGTCGGCTCGGGCGCGTCGCCCGCCGGATGCGCCAGGACGAACCGCTCCACGACGGCGCCACTGACCGAGGCGCAGAACTGCCGGTACCCGGCGTGCGCGCCCCAGTGCGACAGGGCGATCGGACGGCCGGCCGGGAACGCCCCGTACCCGGGGTCCCACGGCGCCACCACGAACCTGCCCCCGTACCGGTCGCCACCGAGCTTTCGGGCCAGCGCCCGCAGCGCCTCGATCTGGTCGTGAGCGAGCGGTTCGACGTACCAGAGGATGGTGTACCCGTGTTCGAGGTTGTGGACCAACGTCTCGACAGGCGGACGGTCCCGGGCGGTGTAGAACCGGCGCACGGTCGGGGCCGGCACCACGAAGTGTGGCCCGGACGACGGCGGGACCAGGTCGTACTGGATCCGGGTGACGTGCGGCTCGGCGGTGCCGGGGCCGACGTGGACGCCAGCGCCGCGGATCGGGTCGGTCAACTCCGGGTCGCATCCGGCCCGGTCGGCGGCGACCCCGATCGCGGCGGCAGGCCGGCGGGCGACCGGGTCGGCGTACGCGCGAAGGAACGGGATGATCGCCACCACGAGCAGGACGACGCCGAATGCGACGGCCACCGCGGCGATCCGCGGCCCGTACCCGGGGCGCGCCTCAGCCACGACCTTCTCCCCCGCCGCGCAGGTGGACGGCGGCCCACTCCAGTACCACCTCGACGGCCGGCATCCCCCGGCCGGCGAGGGTGCCGGTGCTCAGGGCGAGCACGGGTACGGGCGGCACCACGCCGTACCCGTCGGCGCGCAACTGCGCCACGTTGCGCTGCACCGCCGGGCGCTGCCACATCGCCGAGTTCATCGACGGCACCAGCACGACGGGAGCGGCGGCGGCCAGCACGCAGGTGCCGACCAGATTGTCGGCGATCCCCAGAGCCGCCTTGGCCAGGGTGTTGGCGGTGGCCGGCATGACGAGCACCAGATCCGCCCACGCCGACAGGGCCAGGTGCGGAACCTCCGTCATCGCCTCCTCGTCGGTGAGGGCCGGGTGTCCGGTCAGCAGAGCGAACGAACGGGCCGGGACGAAGCGGGCCGCGGCGGCAGTGAGCACGACCCGGACGTCGAGCCCCAACGCGTGTCGCATCACCATGATCGACTGGGGCAGGGTCAGGACGTCCGCGGAGCCACAGGCGGCGACGAGGACCCGCCGCGCCGGGAACGCCTTCGGGTCGACGTCGGCGGACGCGGCGGGGCGGTCCGGCGCTTCGCCGGCGGTCACGGTACGGGTATCCACGGGTCGCCTCCTGAACGGGCGGGTTCGTCGTCGGTCAACTGACACCGGACCAGGTCGGCGTAGACGCCCCCGGCATGCAGCAGGTCGTCGTGCCGCCCGCGCTCCACGATTCGGCCTGCGGCGACGACGAGGATCTGGTCGGCGTTACGGACGGTGCTCAGGCGGTGGGCCACCACGATCCGGGTGCAGCGCATCGCCGAGATGGCCTGGTCGACGCGCCGCTCGGTGGCCACGTCGAGGTGGCTGGTCGCCTCGTCGAGCAGGAGCACGGCGGGCTGCCCCGCCACGGCCCGCGCGATGGACAGCCGCTGCCGCTGCCCGCCGGAGAGGGCCTGGCCCCGCTCGGCGACCTGGGTGTCGTACCCCATCGGCATCGCCGCGATGTCCTGGTCGATCGCGGCGACCTCGGCGGCCGCCCGGATCGCCGGCATGCCGACGCCCGGGTGCACGAGGCTGATGTTGCGCCGGATGGAATCCCGGAACAGGTAGCTCTCCTGCAGCACCACACCGAACTGACGGCGCAGCGCGGTCGGGTCGATCCGCGACAGCGGCACCCCGTCGAAGAGGATCTCCCCGCCGGTGGGCCGGTAGAGGCCGGTCAGCAGCATGGCCAGTGTGCTCTTGCCGCTGCCCGACGGACCCACCACGGCGACCTTCTCTCCCGGCGCGACGTCGAAGGAGACGTCCCGCAACACCGGCGCGGCGCCGCCGTCGTAGCGGAAGCTCAGGTCGCGGACACTGATCCGGCCGGTGAGCCGGGGCGCGGGCAGGTCGGGGTCCCCGGCCGGTTCGGGCTGGGCGGCGAAGACATCGCGCAGGCGTTGCAGGTGCGACACGACCGACTGGAGGACCTGGGCGCTGGCCACCAGGGAGGCGAGCGGGATGAGCGCGGACAGCGCCAGCGCCTGCAGGCCCAGGGTCTGGCCGAGGCCAGCGCCGTCGAACAGTCGACCGGTGCCGAGCCACAGCAGCGCCAGTGGCCCGGCGAGCTGGACGCTCGCGGTGATGTTCGCGACCGTTGCGGAGAGCCGGTTCTGGGCGACGTCGGCGTCCAGTGCCGTGGTGTAGCGGCGCAGCCAGCCGTCGAACACCTGCCGCTCGGCACCCATCGACTTGACGGTCGCGATGCCCGACAGCGCCTCCATCAGCGCGCTCTCCGCGTCAGCCTGCACGGTCAGGTGGCGCTGGTTCAACCGCAGCAGCCGGCCGTTGACCACCGCGACGGCCACCACCTGGGTGACGCCGATCGCGGCGGCGAGTCCGGCGAAGGCGAGGTCCTTGGCGAACAGCACACCGAAGTACGCGATCACCAGCACGCCGTCGATCACCGCGGTCAGCACCTGGGTGGTGACCAGTTCGCGCAGCAGGATGCTGCTGGACAGCCGCTGCATCAGGTCACCGCTGGCCCGCTGCTGGAAGAAGGCGTACGGCAGGCGCAGCAGATGCCGGAACAGTCGGGTCATCAGCGCGGCGTCCACCTTCGCCTGCAGCGTGACCAGGAGCCGGGACCGCAGGTAGGCCACACCGAACTGGGTGAGCACCAGTGCCGCGATGCCCAGCGCCAGGTACGGCATGAGGGCGGTCTCCCGGGCCGGCATGATCTGGTCGAAGGTGACCGTGGTGGCCAGGGGCAGTGCCAGTCCCAGCGCCTGCAGCACGAGCGAGACGCTGAACGCGGCTCCCAGTCGGGGCAGGAAGGGTCGCAGCAGCGGGTGAGCGCGCCGCCACCTGGCCAGCGGACCGGGCCGGGTGGGGGGCGGCTCGGGTGCGGACTGCGGGTCGTGGGTGAAGGTCAGCACCGTTCCGCTGAAGCCGGCGGCGAACTCGGCCGGGGTGAGCAGCCGACGCCCGAGCGCCGGGTCGACGAGCCGGAACCCTCTCGGACCGACGTGTTCCACCACGACGAAGTGGGCGTCCTCCCAGTGCGCGATGGCCGGCAGGGGCAGTGCCCCGACCTGACCGGCGTCGGCCCGGAAAGCCCGGCCGCGCAACCCGAACCGCGGAGCCGCGGCCAGCAGCGCCCGCGCGGTGACCCCGTCACGGCCGACGTCCAGCCCTTCCCGCACCCGGGCCAGCGAGGCGCGTACGCCGTGCCGGCGGGAGACCATGGCCAGGCAGGCGGCGCCGCAGTCAGCGTCGGTCATCTGCATCACCAGCGGCACCCGCCGCCGGCCCGGCCACCCCGGGACGACGGTCAGGCGGCGCACTGCCGCCCCCGATCGCCGAGCCTGCTGGTGGTGATGCGGTCGCGCACCGGCGCATCCGTCGGGGGCGCCAGCAGGAGCACCGACGGCACTCGGCCGGGTGCGGCCAGCCGCAGCAGGGCAAGTCCGATCCCCGACAGGCCGGTCATCAGCTCCGGTGAGGCGAGCGCCGTCGGGTTCGCGCAGCGCCAGCCGCCGGCGAGACCGTCGCGCAGCACCGCTGCGGCGGGTGCCGCCACCTGCTGCGGGGCGGCCGCCAGCAGCAGGTCGAGATTGCCGAGGTCGCCATGGCACAACGAGTGGTTGCGACCGAAGCCGGTGGCCAGGGTGGTGGCGACCGCCGTGGAGATCTCCGCGTCCAGGACCTCGTCGGTGCCGAGGGCGTCGCGGACGAGCAGCCGCGACAGGCCGATCCCCGGGGCGCCGTGGCACCAGGTCACCGTGCTCTGCCCGGGGCGGCGCAGGTCGGCCCAGTTCGCCAGCGCCGGGCGGAACAGGCTGCGGTCGTAGGCCAGGGCGCGGGCAGCGGCGTCGGCGTACCCGGGCTCGCCGGTCGCCTGCCGGGCCTGGGCCAACGCGGCGGCGAGCCCGGCCGAACCGTGGGACAGCCCGCCCAGGGGGACGCCGGTCGCCGCTCCGGCGGGGTGCGAGTAGCGGTCGGCGGCGACGCACAGTCGTCGGGCAGCGGCGCGCACGGCCGGCCCGACCCGCTCGGGATCCAGGCCGGCGCGGCACACTGCGAGGACGGCACCGGCGTACCCGTCGACCAGATCGGGGGCCTGGTCGGTGGCGGCCAGCGTGACGATCCGCGCGAGTGCCACGTCGACGACCGGCGTGAACCGGCGGGTCTGCCACAGCGCTCCGAGGTGGCCGAAGGTGTAGAGCAGCCCCGCCCAGCCGGTGAACGCGCCGATCCGGTCGCCGGGGATCCGGCGGTCGAGGACGCGGGCGGCGAGCCCGGCCGCCGCGCGATCGGCGAGGTCGGTGAAGCGCTGCTCACCGCTCAGCCGTCCGGCGTGGGCCAGGAAGAGTGCCACCCCGGCGACGCCGTCGTAGAGGTGCGGACCGAACGGCGCTGGCGCCCACCGACCCGGGTCCGCGGCGCTGGGCGTGAGACCGAACCAGGTCGGCTCGGCACCCGGGCCGGCGAGCCCGGCCACGAGGGCCGCCACCTCGGTCGCGGCGGCCAGGTACGCCGCCGGCGGAGGCGTCGGTGCCGGTGGGACGTCCGCGAGCCGCCAGCGCACCCGTGCATGAGGTGCGTCGGTGGCGTCCACCCGGGAGGCGAAGGCGGCCTCGATCAGCCAGCGTTGCCGGGCCAGGTCGGCCGCGTCGAGCCGGGCGACCCGACGACGCGCCTCAGCGAGGCCCGACCGGGCCAGCAGTCCGGGCAGTCGCCGTCCCCGACCGGTCCACAGGTCCCGGGAGTCCACCCTGGTGGTGAACATCGGCACGTCACGGCGCGCCAACTCGGCCCGTTCCTCGACGACGGTGGCCGCCAGCAGCGGCAGTTCGGCCACCCCCGACCAGAGCCAGTCGTGCAGGCGTTCGGTGTCGAGGCCGTCCTGCAGCGCGTCGGTGTGCAGGGCGGCGTCCCGCAGCCGCAGGTAGGTGCGGGTGGGGCGGAGCACGACGCGGATCTCGTCGGCCGAGAACGCGGTGACCGGCCCGTCCGGGGCCAGCAGTTCGTCGCGTACGTCGGCAAGGAGGAGGTACATCGCGTCGAAGCCGGCCAGCACCTGCGGCAGATGCGGGGCGACGTCGGTCACCGGCGGAGCGGCGGCGGGGTCGTGGGAGGCGGCCTCCTCATGGTGGTGGCCGGGTGCGCACAGCCGCATCTCGTCGGTCCCCTCGGCCTGCCAGGCCGAGCAGTTGCAGCCGTCGCCGGCCGGTCCCGCCGCCTCGTCGGCGCGTGGCAACAGGCCGACGGCGAGCACCGAGTCGGCGATCGCGTCTCCACCACGGGCACTCGCGGCCCGGACGACCGACGGGGTGAACACGGTCTCCAGGTCCACCAGGACGGGATGTTCGCCGTGGGCGATCACGTTTTCCTGGTGGCAGTCGGTGGCGCCAACGGCCTGCAGCAGGGCCAGCAACGCGCCGACCCGGCGGGCGAAGTCGCGGTGGCCGGCCGGTGTGCTGGGGGTCCGCAGGTCGACGTACTCGGCCCAGCCGTGCTCGCCGCGCGGCAGGACGGTGAAGGTGTGCAGGTCGGCGCCGCGCTCGTTGAGCCAGGCCAGCAGGTCCTGGAACCGTGCCTCGACGTCGACGGGGCGGGGCTTGTAGACCAGCCGCAGGCCGGTGTCGAAGGTGGCCACCAGCACCCTGCGACCGTCGCGGTGCGGGTCGCCGGTCTCCTGGACCTCGACCAGGCGACCGACCGGGGCACCGGCGTGGAAGATCGCGCCGAGGGTTGGCGCGTCGCTGCTGAGCCGCTCCAGGAACTCGATCGTGCGCTCCGCCCAGTTGCGGGTCAGCTCGTACGCCTGACGTGCCAGGACCGGGTACTCGGCCAGCAGGGTCAGGGCGGCCTCGGGCGAGCGATACCGGCGGAAGAAGGCCGCGAAGCGCTCCTGCGGCGTCTCGCCGGGCGACGTGCCGCGCAGCCGGTCAATGTTGAGTTCCAGAACGACGGCCCGGCTGAGGACCACCACCAACTCGTCGAGCAGGCCGGTCAGGCCCAGCCGGTCGGCGTCGGCGGGCAGCAGGTCGGGGGCGTCGTCGGCGAGCTGGCGGGTCCGTCGCGCCACCCGGGCGCGGGCCTGCGCGACCACTGGCGCCACCAGGGCGAGGCAGGCGTCCAGCGGGCGGCCGGGCAGCAGCTGGGGTTCGATCTCCCCGCCCATCGGCTGGCCGTAGCAGGCCAGCAGGCGGCGGATCCACTCCGGGGGCCGGCCGAGGCGGGCGGCGAGCCGTTCCGGCGTCTCGTCCAGGAGCGCGAGGAGCACCTGCTCGTCGACACCCTCCGCCGCCAGCCGGCGTCGCCAGTCCTCATCGTCGGTGAACGCGCCGCCGGTGCGCCACCGGGACAGCCGCCACCGCGCCCGCTCGCCGGGCGGCGTCTCCGTCGACACGGGCGCGGCCAGCCGTTCCGTGATGGTCAGCGCGGCCAGGAGGCGCTCCTCGGCGCGGGCGGTCGGGTCGTCGTCGGCGCGGTGCGGTGGTACGGACATTCGGTGCTCCCGTGGCGGTGGATTCGGGCGGGACGACGGGGTCCGGGCCAGGCCCGGACCCCGTGCGGACCCGAGGGTCGGTCGTTCGAAATCAGCAGACGCAGTGGCAGCAGGCCGTGGTGTGGCCGGTGGTCGCGGCGGCACCGCCGGCCACCGTCTCCAGCTGGTCACGGTCCAGCTCGACCACGCCGGCCGGGTGGCTCTCCACGGCCTCGGCCGAGGCGGCGCGGCGATACTCGTCCTTCCAGCTGCTGACGATGTCGGTGATGGACATTCAGGGCTCCTTTCACGACGACCGCCGGCCTGCCCGGCGGTCGCTGGCAGAAACAGCCTCCGTGCCAGGGGGGTGCCGGCACATGAGTAGCCGGTACCTCACCCCCGACCGGCGCTGTCACGGTCGTGACAACCGAATCGGCGGATCGGGGCGTCAGGTGTGCAGGCGTGTCTGGAAGGCGACGGCACCACCCGTCAGGGTGTGTGAGGGTGAGGCCCGCGCCACCCAGACCGCTGTGCGCACGACCGGCTGTGAGAGCGGGTCGAGACGGAGATGGCGACCGGGCCCGGGGCGGGAACCCGGCCGGGTTGAAGGGGTTCCGTGTCTGCACCAGGAGGCTTCGTCGACGGAGACGCCGGATGGCCCTTCGTTGGCCGGATGCGCGAGCGGGACCGGGCGGTCGAGGCCCTCACCGCGCCGGCGGGTCAGGGGGTCCTGCTCACCGGCGATGCCGGGGTGGGAAAGAGCCGGCTGTTGGAGGAGGTGCTGGATCACGCGCTACGACGGCAACATGTCGTACTGCGGGTCACCGCCACGCCAGGCTGGCGCGGCGTACCGTTCGGCGTGCTCGCCAGCCGCCTGCCGCAGCCGTCGGACGCGAGCGTGGCCGACGTCTTCCGGGACGCGGAGCGCCGCCTGCGCGAGGTCGCGGCGGGCCGGGGCGTGGTGGTCGGCGTGGACGACCTCAACTGGCTGGACGACGCGTCCGCCGCACTGCTCGAACGTCTCGTGGCGGGGGGCACCGTGCGAGTGGTGGCGAGCGTGCGCGGCGCCGCCCTGGACGCCGCGCCGGTGGCGGCGCTACGACGGTCCCGAGCCGTCGACCGGGTCCACGTGCCACCGCTGAACCCGGACGAGACCGCCCTGCTGGTCCGCGAAGGGCTCGGTGGCCCGGTCGACGGTCTGACCCTCGGCGCGCTGTGGCGGATCAGTCAGGGCAACCCGCTCTTCCTGCGTGAGGCGGTGCGGTGTGGGCTGCGCGACGGCGGCCTGGTCCAGCGCGACGGGATGTGGACGTGGCCGGCCGAGTCACTGTGTCCCACTCATCTGGCCGACCTCATCGAGCAGACCCTCGGCACGCTCACCCCGGAGGAGGCCGAGGCGCTGCAGTACGTCGCTCATGCCGAACCGGCGCCACTGGCCCTGATCGAGCGGACGGTGGACCCGCTCGTCGCGGAACGGCTCGAGGAACGGGGCCTGATCCGCCTGGTCCGCCACGATGCGGCGGTGCTGGTGCAGACCGGCCACCCGCTGTACGCCGAGGTGGTCCGCAACCGCACCGGGGCGCTGCGGGCCCGCCGGCTGCGCCGGACCCTGGCCGAGGCACTCGCCGCGGTGGACGGCGGCACTGACGACCGGGCACGGATCGCGGCCTGGCGCTGCGAGGCGGACCTGCCGGTCAACGCGGACGACCTGCTGGTGGCGTCGGAGTACGCGCTACGCCGGCACGACGCGGTGCTGGCCGAACGGCTGGGCCGCCGAATCGACTCCGCGCGCGGCGACTGGCAGGTGGGTCGAGCACTGGTGGCGCAGGGGCGCAGCGACGAAGCGGACGGGTACCTGGCCCGCGCGGCGGCCGACCTCACCGACCCGCGGGACCGCGCGGAGGCGACGGCGCTGCGGGCCTTGAACATGTACTGGGGAGGTCGACGGCCCGACCGTGCCCGTGCGGTGATCGACGCGGGCCGCCGCGAGCTGCCCACCGAGGCACTTTCCGGGCTGCTCGCCGCAGAGGTGGGGGTCGCGGCGTTCGGCGGCGACGCGGGCGGTGCCCGGGCGTCCATGGCGCGGTTGGCCGCCGATCGGCCCCGGGACCCCCTGCTGGCGACGGCCGTCGCGGCGCTGCTCCCGTACCTGCTGCTGTTCAGCGGGCAGCCGGGACGGGCGGTGCGGATGTTCGACACCGGCGACGTCGACATCCCGGAGACCTGGCCGACGATGCGGGCCGCGACGCAGGCCTGCCACGTGCAGTCCCTGCTGTTGTCCGGACGGCTGCACGAGGCCGAACGACTGGCTCAGTGCTACTACCAGGACGCGGTGGCCCGGGGCGTCGCGGACGCGGTCGGGCTGCTCGCCTTCTCCCGGGGCAAGTGTGCCTATCACGCCGGGCAGATGCGCCGGTCGATGCGCTGGCTGCACGAGGCGCGCACCCTCGCCGCCAACACCCTGTTCCCGATCCGGGACTACGTGCTGTCGGCCAACGCCTACGTGGCGGCGCAGTTGGGTGAGCTGGCCGAGAGCAGACGACTGCTGCGGCAGCTCATCGACGACCGTGCCGACGGCGACGGGAACTCCGGCGGCCTGGTGGCCATCGACGCCGAGCTGACCACGGCCTGGCTGACCGCCGCCGAGGGACGGCCGGCCACGGCCACCGCCATGCTGCGCGAGCTGCACGGGCGGGCTGAGCAGGCGACGACGGTCACGGTCGAGTGCCTGCACCTGCTCTCCCGCCTGGAGCCCAGCGTCGCGACCGCTGAGCAACTGGCCAAGGCCACGGCCGACTGTGACAGTCCGCTGTTCGAACTGTGGTCCGACTACGCCCACGCGCTCGCCGGCGACGACCCGGCGGCGCTGGAACGGGTCGGCACCGCGCTGGAGGCCAGTGGATACCTGACGCTCGGCTTGGAGGCGGTGGTCGCCGCCGAGGCGGCGTGCGGGCGCCGCGGCGACCAACGCCGGGCGAACCTGCTGGCCCGTCGGGCGGATCTGCTACGGGAACGGTGCGACGGATACTGGCCGCCCCTGAGCCCTCGGCCAACGGACCGGGACGGGCTGACTCCGCGGGAACGGCAGATCTGCGAACTGGCCTCGACCGGGCACGACAACGCGGCGATCGCGGCGGAGTTGGTGTTGTCGGTGCGGACCGTGGAGAACCATCTTCAGCGGGCGTACGTCAAGCTCGGCGTGCGGGGCCGGAACGGACTGACCAAGGCGATCGACGCACGGCAGGCCGGTTGAGGGCGGCTGCGACCGCACGGCACCCGTCCAGCATCCGGTGACCCGGCGCCATGGCCGGGTCAGCCGGTGCGCCGGGTCAGCCGGTGCGCCGGGAGCGGGCCAGAGCCAGCCCACCGAGGACCATGGCGATCAGCCCCACCACCAGGGCCACGTAGGCCCCGCCTCGCCCGTTGCCGGTGCCGATGCCGCTGTCGGAGGTGGCCACCACCAGCCCGCCGAGGGCCAGGCCGATCAGCCCTCCGGCCAGGGCCATGGTGGCCCCGAGGAGCCCGTTGCTGGTGCCGATACGACCGGTGGGGCGGGCCAGCGCCAGCCCACCGATGATCGCGCCGGCCAGCCCCAGCACGGCGGCCACGCTTGCCCCGAGTCGCCCGGCGCTCATGGCGTAGACATCGGCGGCGGTCGGCTGGGCCGAGACGTTCGCTACCGCCGGTGCGGCGAACCCGAAACCTCCGAGCAGGACGGCTCCGGCCACGGTGAGTACACGTCGGACTGACGTCAGGGCTCCCGGTGGGTTCATGTTCTCTCCAAATTCGTGCGGCTGCCTGCCGAGGTTTCGGATGCCGCCTGATCATGTCGCCGGGCGCACCGCCAGTCGTCCAGCAGATGCAGGCAATTCGCGCTGCCGCCGATGACGCACCCGACTACTGCGGACGCCGCAGGCGCCGGGAAGGTACTGCGTTCGCGGTAGACAGCCGCTCGTCCGTGAGCAGGAGTCGCCAGCAGCGACATCGGACTAAGGTGCGGCCATGAGCACAGGACGGTCCGGCGATCGGGCCGCTGTCACCGATTGGGCGATCGCCGTTTGCGTGGCAGCGGTGCTGGTGGTCGCCGGGCTGTCCGAGAACCACTCCACCACGGACCTTGACCTACTCGGCTACGTACTGTTGGTGGCCGGTGGGCTGGCTCTGGTCGCGCGCCGCCGGGCTCCGGTTCCCGTCCTGGCCGTCACCGGGCTGTGCGCGGTGGGTTACCAGGCGGTCGGTTTTGACGTGCCCGCCGTCGCGTTCCTGTTCGCGGTGTACGCCGCCGTACGGGCGGGCCACCGCGTCAGCACGGTCCTAGCGGCGGTGCTGATGCTGGCCGCTCTCCCGGTCGCGGCCCTCGCCCTGCCGCAGGACATGTCCGTGGCCGAGGCGCTCGCTCGCGCCCGGGGTGCCCTGGAGGTGGCCTGGCTGGTCGCCGCCGGTGCCGCGGGTGAAGCGCTGCGGCAGGCCGAGCGGCGGGCGGACGAAGCCGAGCGCACCCGGGAGGAGACCGCGCGCCGCCGCGCTGACGAGGAGCGGCTGCACATCGCGCGGGAGTTGCACGACTCGCTCACCCACCAGATCTCGATCATCAAGGTGCAGGCCGAGGTGGCTGTCCACCTGGCCCGCAAACGGGGTGAAGAGGTGCCGGAGGCGCTGTTGGCGATCCGGGAGGCCGGTCGCGAGGCGACCCGGGAGCTGCGAGCGACCCTGGAGGCGCTGCGCGACGACGACACGACCCCGCCGCATGGGCTCGACCATCTCCCGGAACTGGTGGAACGGGCCCGGCTGACCGGCCTGGACGCGACGTTGACGATCGGAGGGCAACGCCACGAGGTGCCGGCCGCGGTGGACCGGACCGCGTACCGGATCGTTCAGGAGTCCCTCACCAACATCGCCCGTCACGCGGCCGCCGCGACGGCGTCGGTCCGGATCGACTACCGTCCGGACGCCCTCGCGATCCGAGTCGACGACGACGGCGAGGCCACGCCGGACACCGCCCCGATGCCTGGCGTCGGGCTGCTCGGGATGCGCGAGCGAGTCACCGCCCTCGGCGGTCGCCTGCGGGCGGAGCCGCGCAACGGGGGCGGCTTCACCGTCCACGCCGAACTCCCCGTGGGCCGCACGTCATGATCCGCGTACTGCTGGTCGACGATCAGCCGCTGCTGCGCAGCGGCTTCCGCGCGCTCCTCGACGTCGAAGACGACATCGAGGTGGTGGCCGAGGCCGCCGACGGCAGGGAGGGCCTGGTTCTCGCCAGGGAACACCTGCCCGACATCGCGCTCATCGATATCCAGATGCCGGTCATGGACGGCATCGAGGCGACCCGGCGGATCGCCGCGGACCCGACCCTGGCCCGGGTGCACGTCGTCATCCTGACCAACTACGGCCTCGACGAACACGTTTTCCACGCGCTGCGCGCCGGCGCCGCCGGGTTCCTGGTCAAGGACATCGAGCCGGCGGACTTTCTGCACGCCATCCGGGTCGCCGCGCGCGGCGACGCGCTGCTCGCCCCGTCGATCACCCGCAAGCTGATCAACCGGTACGTCACCGAGCCGCTCCACACCGGCGTCGGCACGACGCTGAAGGGGCTGACCACCCGCGAACGCGAGACCGTCGCCCTCCTCGCGCAGGGCCTGTCCAACGACCAGATCGCCGAACGCATGGTGATCAGCCCGATGACCGCCAAGACCCACATCAACCGGGCGATGACCAAGCTCCATGCCCGTGACCGCGCCCAACTCGTGGTCCTCGCCTACGAATCCGGCCTGGTGGTCCCGCGCAACCGCTGACGCCCGCCGACCTCGGTGGTGGCGCTCAGCGGGTCTTCTTCGTTGCCCGCTTGCGAGGCGGCGTCAGCAGGTCGGCGATTGCCGCGATCGCGGAGGGCACAAGGCGGTAGTACGCCCAGACGCCGCGCTTCTCGCGCTCGAGCAGGCCGGCCTCGGTGAGGATCCGAAGGTGATGACTCACGGTCGGTTGGGAGAGGCCAAGCGGCGCGGTGAGGTCAGTCACGGACGCCTCGCCCTGCGGAGCGGCCTGGATCAGACTGAGCAGTCGCAGCCGGGCCGGATCGGCGAATGCCTTCAGCACTCCCGCGAGCCGCTCGGCATCGGCGCGTTTGATCGGCTCGCCGGCCAGCGGCGAGATTGCAGGCATACCAGTTTTCGCAGCTCCCACGTCTTCCATCGTTTCACAGTCGGCGTCAGCGGGGCGGCATCTCCCGCCGGGACGGGAACGGCGTGCCGGGCTGACCGAGAGTGGATCGGGCGCGCAGCCCGACCGGGTCCGGGGCGGCGGTGGGTGGCGCGACAGCCGACTCCGGGGCCCGCCGGGCGTCCAGGTACGCGGCGGCGGCCCGGTCGTCGTCGGTCGGCGCGGCGAGCAGGGCGTAGAGCAGACCAACCACGCCGAAGATCACCGCCAACACGATTGGCACCAGCAGGTTGCCCATCCCGGTGCCGGCCACATCGGTCACGCCACCCTCAGCCTCGTGCTGGTGCACCGAGAGGGCGCTCATGCCGGTGAAGTGCATGCCGTTCACGGCGACGCCCATGACCAGCGCGGAAGCGAAGATCGCCAGTGGTCGGCGGACGGTCATGGCGAGCCACAGTGCGACGGTGGCCGCCACTACCGCGATCACCACCGAGAGCGCGACCCGGGTGGTGTCGTAGCCGAGGCTGCCGTTCAGGCGCATCGCCGCCATTCCGGTGTAGTGCATGGCGGCCACGCCGGCACCGGTGAAGATGCCGCCGGCGACCAGCCGTACCGGGTTCAGCCGGCCGGTGCCCACGATGGCCAGACCGATGCCGACCGCCACCACGGCGATGACCGTACTGGCCGCGGTGAGCGGTACGTCGTACCGGATCCGGGTGCCGTCGACGGCGAAGCCGAGCATGGCCATGAAGTGCATCGCCCAGATGGCGGTGCCGCCGATGGCCCAGGCGGCCAGCAGCCCCCACCAGGCACGCTGGCCGGCGGTTCCGGCCGTACGGATACGCCCGGCGCAGATGAGCCCGAGGACCGAACCGAGGACGGACAGCGCGTAGCTCAGCGCGGGTGTGATCCACCCGTACTCAAAGTGATTGATCTCCGCCACGGCGGCCTTCTCCCCATTCGTTACCGGCGCGTACGGAAGCGCCCGGGCAATGATCGGGGGTGCCCGGAGCAGGCGCAACAGCGCCCCGGGCCCAATTCGGGGGGTGCTGTTGCGGTGACCGTGTGATGCGTCGATTGCTCAGCGGCGATGACCGAAAGTGATGATCAGGCGGAGGTGTGGTAGGCCAGCACGCCCCGGTTGATGGCCGAAATCGCCTGCCGGGCGGTGGAGCGCAGCTCCGGCGACGCGCCGCCGGAGTCGGCAAGTTGACCGAGGAGATCGACCACCTGCCGCGCCCACCGGACGAAGTCACCGGCCGGCATCTCGCCGTCGATCTCGTGACCGCTGCCGAGCACCTTGGCCAGTGCTTCGCCTCGGGCCCACCGGAAGACCGGCCAGGCGAAGCCGAGATCGGGCTCCCGGGTCGCGGTCAGGCCGCGCGCCGCCTCGTCGGCCTCGATCTCGCCCCACAGCTTCAGCGTCTCGTCCACCGCGTCGGCCACCGGCCCGCGGGGCAGCGACGCCCGCTCGTCGACGTCGCGGCGCGCCTCGAAGACCACCACGGACACCGCGGCGGCCAGCTCGGCCGGGGTGAGCCCGTCCCACACGCCACGGCGCAGGCACTCGGCGACCAGCAGATCCGCCTCGGTCCAGATCCGGCCGAGCATCCGACCGGCGTCGGTGACCGCGCCGTCGCGGGCGAGGTAGCCGCGCTCGGTCAGCAGGGCGACGATCCGGTCGAAGGTCCGGGCCAACGAGCCCGTACGCCCGGAGACCCGCTCGCGCAACTCCTCGGTGTCGCGCTCCAGGCGCCGGCGCCGCTCCGCCCAGCGGGCGTGCTCCTCCCGCTCCGGGCAGGCGTGACAGGGGTGGTTGCGCAGCTCGGTGCGGAGCTGGGTGAGCCGGTGGTCCTCGCCGGTCACCTGCCGGGAGCGGCCACCGCGTCGGCCGCCGTGCCGGTCCAGGCCGGTGCCGCTGACCTCGGCGGCGAGATCGCGCCGGGCGCCCGGCGAGCGGTGGTTGAAGTGCTTGGGCACCCGGATCCGGGCCAGCACCTCGGCCGGGGTGGTGAAGTCGCCGGGGCTGACCCGCCCGGCCCAACGGTCCTGGGTGAGCACCAGGGGCCGGGGCTCGCCGAACCCGCCGGTCGCCGGGTCCAGCACAACGGCCAGCCCGGCCCGCCGGCCCGACGGCACCCGGATCACGTCACCGATCCGCAGCCGCTCCAGAGACGCCACCGCGGCGGCCTTGCGCTGGGACTGCCCCTGCCGGGCGATGGCCTTCTCCCGGTCGGCGATCGCCACCCGCAGCGCGAAGTACTCGTCGAATTCGCCGTGGTGGCAGGCGGCCTCCGCGCCGTACGCCTCGATGGTCTCGGTGTTGCGCTGCACCTGCCGCGCCAGGCCGACCACCGACCGGTCCGCCTGGAACTGGGCGAACGAGGACTCCAGCAGGGCTCGGGCCGGCTCCGCCCCGACCGTGCCGACCAGGTTCACCGCCATGTTGTACGAGGGCCGGAAGCTGGAGCGCAGCGGGTAGGTGCGAGTGGAGGCGAGCCCGGCCACGTGCCGCGGGTCGGTCTCCGGGGACCACACCACCACGGCGTGCCCCTCGACGTCGATGCCGCGCCGGCCGGCCCGCCCGGTGAGCTGGGTGTACTCCCCCGGGGTCAGGTCGACGTGTGCCTCGCCGTTGTACTTGACCAGCCGCTCCAGGACCACGCAGCGGGCCGGCATGTTGATGCCCAGCGCGAGGGTCTCGGTGGCGAAGACCGCCTTGACCAGGCCCCGGACGAACAGCTCCTCGACGATCTCCTTGAACACCGGCAGCATGCCGGCGTGGTGGGCGGCCAGGCCGCGCTCCAACCCGTCGAGCCACTCCCAGTAGCCCAGCACCGACAGGTCCTCGCCGGGGATGGCGGTGACCCGGGACTCGACCACCCGGCGGATCTCGGCCCGCTCCTCGGGCGAGGTGAGCCGCAGCCCGGCGGCGAGGCACTGCTGCACCGCGGCGGCGCAGCCGGCCCGGCTGAAGATGAACAGGATCGCCGGCAGCAGACCTTCACGGTCGAGTCGGTCGACGATGTCCGGGCGCATCGGGCCACGCCAGCGCGGGCCGCGCCGGCCGGCGCCGGGTCCGGCGCTGCGCCCCTCCCCCAGCTCCAGGCGGCGGACGGTGTCGCGGGTGTAGCGCAGCAGCTCCGGGTGCACGTCGTGCTTGCGGGCGGCGTCGGCGTCGTGGAACAGGTCGAACATCCGCTTGCCGACCAGCATGTGCTGCCACAGCGGCACCGGCCGGTGCTCGCTGACCACCACGGCGGTCTCGCCGCGCACGGTGACCAGCCAGTCGGCGAACTCCTCGGCGTTGGAGACGGTCGCCGACAGCGAAACCAGGGTGACCGAGGCGGGCAGGTGGATGATCACCTCTTCCCACACCCCGCCGCGGAACCGGTCGGCGAGGTAGTGCACCTCGTCCATCACCACGTAGGCCAGCCCCTGCAGGGTGCTGGAGCCCGCGTAGAGCATGTTGCGCAGCACCTCGGTGGTCATCACCACCACCGGCGCGTCGCCGTTGATCGCGTTGTCGCCGGTGAGCAGACCGACCTGCGCGGCGCCGTACCGGGCGACCAGGTCGTGGTACTTCTGGTTGGACAGCGCCTTGATCGGCGTGGTGTAGAAGCACTTGCGCCGGACCGGTGGGGTCGCCGGATCGTCGGACGCCGCCGGGTCGCCGGGCCGCCCGCGCAGCGCCAGGTGTACGGCGAACTCCCCGACCACGGTCTTGCCGGCTCCGGTGGGGGCGCACACCAGCACCCCGCTGCCCCGCTCCAGGGACTGACACGCCTCCCGCTGGAAGTCGTCGAGGTCGAACCCCAGGTCAAGGGCGAACTCGTCCAGCGCCGGAAACTCTGAGGCCTGTGCGGCCCGGCGGCGCGCCGCGACGTACCGCTCGGCGGGGCTCGACATGGTTCCAAGATTAGTGCGTGCCGGGACAGGACACCCGACAAGGCCGTCTGGAGGCGCCGCCGGGGGCGGTCGGTAGGGTGCACGGCGTGCCGGACCATGCCGAACCGCCCCTGACTCGTCCGCCGGGCAGCGCCGAAGACGCCGCCGCCCCCCGGGCGTCCCGACGGCCCGTCAAGGCGGTGCTCTTTGACTTCCACGGCACCCTGGCGCAGGTGGAGGAGCCCCGGCAGTGGGTGCTGTCGGCCGCGGCGGCGTGCGGGGTCACCCTGGATCGGGTCCGGGCCACCTCGCTGGCCGACCGGCTGTTGACCGCCGGGCGGGCGGGCGGCCCACTGCCGGCCCGGGTGCCGCCACGGCTGGCCGAGCTGTGGTCCGACCGGGATCTCTACGAGCACGCCCACCGGGGCGCGTACACGGGGCTGGCCGAGACCGTCGACGCGGGCATCGAGGGGTTCGCCGACGCCCTGTACGAGCGACTGCTGATCGCCGAGGGCTGGGTGCCGTACCCGGACACCGCCCCCACCCTGAGCGCGCTGCGCGACGCTGGCGTGCGGGTGGGGGTGGTCAGCAACATCGGCTTCGACCTGCGGCCGCACTTCGACGCCTGGGGCTTGACCGGGCTGGTGGACGCGTTCGTGCTCTCGTACGAGGTGGGGCGGTGCAAGCCCGATCCGGCGATCTTCCTGCGCGCCTGCGGGATGCTCGGCGTCGACCCGGAGCAGACGCTGATGGTCGGTGACTCGCCGGCGGACGCGGGCGCGGTGGCCGCCGGCTGCGCGGTGCTGGTGCTGCCGGCCGCCGACCCCGGCCGGGAGAACGGGCTGGGCGCCGTGCTGGACCTGGCCCTGACGGCCTGAGCGCGCCTGATCGGCCCGGGCTCGCCGGGTCATCACACCAGGCGGTGCGGTCAGCCGGCGACGACCTCGTGGGCGAGTGCGACCAGGTCGGCGACGCCCGGGTGTCGGGGCGGGTGCCGCCAGGCCAGCAGCACGGTGATGTCGGGAGCGTCGGTGAGTGGCCGGTACGCCACCGCCGGGGTGGGATACATCGCGGCGGTCGCGGAGGTGGTGACCCCGACCGCCCGACCGGCGCTGATCGCGGCGAGCCAGTCGTCGGTGTTCACCACCGGCACCACGGTCGCCGGCGCGGCGCCCGCCGGCCAGAGGTCGAGCGTGGTGGTGCCGGTGGCGGTGTTCACCGCGAGGGGCTGGTCGACCAGGTCGGCCAGGGTGAGCACGGCCCGCTCGGCCAACGGGCTGTCCGCCGGCACGGTGGCCAGCCGGGGCTCGGTGAGCAGCCGCACGGTGCGTACGTCGGGCAGATCGACCGGCTGGCGCAGCACCGCGACGTCCACGGCGCCCCGGGCCAGCCCTGCGCTGCGGTCGTCGATGCGGAGCAACTCCAGCGGCGTGTCGGGGTGGGCGCGCCGCCACCGGCGCAGCAGGGTGACGGTGTGCCCGCCCAGCGCCGACCAGGCGTGCCCGAGCCGCAGCGGGCGCCCGGCGGCGTACCCCGGGTCCAGCACGTCGTCGACGGCCGCGACCGCGGCGGCGGCCCGGTCACGCAGCGACCGGCCGGCCGGGGTCAGGTGCAGATGGTGGGTGGACCGGTCGACCAACCGGATCCCCAGATGGTCCTCCAGCTGGCGGAGCGTGCGCGACAGCGCGGGCTGGGTGACCCGGAGTCGCCCGGCGGCGCGGGTGATGCTGCCCTCCTCGGCGATGGCCAGGAAGGCACGCAGGTGCCGCAGCTCCACGGTCATAACTGGGGAGCATAACCGCAGTGGAACCGGCATTTCCCTCCCCCGCGCCGCGTCCCCTAGCGTCGCCACCGTGACCGACACCCTGCTGCCCGACCGGCCGACACCCGCTCCCGCGCCGACCGGCCGAGCCGGTGGCGTCGGCGCGGTGGGCATGGTGCTCGGTGGGGCGCTGTCGGTGCAGTTCGGCTCCGCCGTGGCCGCCCTGCTCTTCCCGCGTAGCGGGGTGGCCGGCGCGGTGACCCTGCGACTGACGATCTCGGCCGTGCTGCTGCTCATCGTCTGCCGGCCCCGACTGCGCGGCCACGACCGGGCGGCCTGGGCCGCGGCGGGCGCGTTCGGGCTGGCACTGGCCGGCATGAACTCGCTGTTCTACCAGGCCATCGAGCGGATCCCGCTGGGCCCGGCGGTGACCCTGGAGGTGCTCGGCCCACTGGCGCTGTCGGTGTTCACCGCCCGCCGGCTGGCCAGCTGGTGCTGGGCGGGGCTGGCGCTGGCCGGGGTGGCGCTGCTCGGGCAGGGCGGCTTCGACCGGCTGAACCCGGCCGGGGTGGCCTTCGCGTTCGGCGCGGGCGCCATGTGGGCCGCGTACATCGTGCTCAGCGCCCGGGTCGGCAGCCGGTTCCCGGGCGCGGACGGGCTGGCCCTGGCGCTGACCCTCGCCGCGCTCGTCACCCTGCCCCTCGGGATCATCGACGGCGGCGCCGCGCTGCTCGACCCGGCCGTGCTGGCGCTCGGCACGGCCCTCGCGGTGCTCGCCTCCGGGCTGCCGTACACGCTGGAGCTGCTGGCGCTGCGCCGGATGCCCACGGCCACGTTCGCGGTGCTGATGAGCCTCGGCCCGGCCATCGCCACGCTGGCCGGTTGGCTGGTGCTGCGGCAGGCGTTGACCCTGCTGGAGTGCGCCGCCATCGTGCTGGTCATCGCGGCCAGCATCGGCGCGGTACGGGTCAGCGCAGCAGCCGCAGGGCGCCCGGCACGGCAGTGATCGTCACCGGCAGGTCCAGCGAGCGCTCGCCGTCGGCGTAGGTGGTGATGCCCTCGGCGGTCAGCTCCACCGTCCGTGCCCGGTACGTGCGGACCAGGGGGTGGCTGACGTGGGTGCCCTGGTAGATGCGCGGCTTGACCCGGATCAGGGTGCGCCGGTTGATCCGGCCACCCACCACCACGTCGAGCAGCCCGTCGGTCGGGTCGGCGTCGGGGCAGATCCGCATCCCCCCGCCGTAGGTCGGGCAGTTGCCCACCGCCACCAGCACCGCGTCCAACTCGTGCTGCTCCCCGTCCAGGCGCAGCGTGTACCGGCGGGGCCGCAACCGTGCCAGCTCGACGAGGATCGCCAGGTCATACCGGCGAGGGCCACGCGGCCAGCGCATCCGATTGGCCCGCTCGTTGACGATCGCGTCGAATCCGGCCGCGAGGACCGCCCCGTACCAGCGCTGGACGCCGTCAGCGCCGGTCATCGAGGCGAGGTCGACGAGGTGGCTCCGGCCGGCACGCAGCGCCTCGGCGATCACCGTCACCGCCGCCAGCGGATCGGCCGGGAAGCCGGTGTCGAGGGCGAAGTCGTTACCGGTACCGGCCGGCACCGCGCCGAACGGCACATCGGTGCCGGCGACAGCCTGCAGCGCCCGGTGCACGGTCCCGTCCCCGCCGACCGCGACCAGCGCACCGGCGCCGTCGGCTACCGCGGCGTGGCAGGCCGCCTCCGCCTCGCCGGGACTGGACGCCGACAGCAGCCGGACCGGTCGGTCGGCGGCGGACAGCCCGTCGAGCAGCCGGGGCAGCAGGGCGCGGTGCCGTCCCCTTCCGGCCGTCGGGTTGATGAGCACGGCGACGGGACCCCCGGTGTGCGGGCCGGGCGGGTGATCGTCTGCGGTCACGGGCAGCACCGTAACCGGTCGGATGCCCGCCGGTCACCGGGGGCGGCGACGTCACCATCGGTGCCGGCGTCCGCGCGCACGGTGCAGCGGGGGTGGCGGTCTCGTCGCCGGCACATGCGGCGACGCCGCCCCCGGCAAGCGGGGACGGCGTCGGCGGACCGGGCGGCGCGGGGTCGTCAGGTCATGTCGTCGTAGCGACGTTCGATCGGGGCCGGTGGGGCGATCGGATCGGCTGCGCCGACCGGCGTGGCCATGTCGATCCGCTGCCCGGCCTCGACCGGCTCGGCGTCGTGCTCCAGCGGCGACACCTCGTCGTCGTCGAGGCCGGCGTAGACCTCCTTGCCGCGCCCTCGCCGGCGATCGTTGAGGAACGCGACCCCGACCGCGGCGAAGTAGAGCGCGGAGAGGCAGAGCGCCAGGGCGGTCATCCCGAACGGGTCCGGGGTGGGGGTCACCACGGCGGAGAAGGCGAAGAACACGAAGATCGCCACCCGCCACCAACCGAGCAGCTTCTTCCCGCTGGCCAGGCCCACGAAGTTGAGCATCAGCACGATCAGCGGGAACTCGAACGCCACCCCGAACAACAAGATCAAGTTGGTGACGAACGATATGTACCGGGTGACTTCCAGGTTGGTCGAGATGTCATCGCCGGACACATTCAGCAGGAACTCGAGGCCCTTGGTGGTGACGAAGAAGGCCAGCACCGCACCGGCGGCGAAGAGCGGCGCCGCCAGGGCCGTGAAGATGTAGGCGTAGCGCCGCTCGTTGCGGTGCAGCCCGGGCGCGATGAACGCCCAGAGCTGGTAGAGCCAGATGGGCGCCGCGATGATCAGGCCCACCCACAGGCCGATCTTCAGGTTCAACAGGAAGACGTCCGCAACGCCGAGCTGGACGAACTTGCACTTCCCGCTGATCGGGTCCATCGACGCCGGCAGGTCGCAGTACGGCTTCGACAGCAGCACCCGGACCGGCGTCGCCAGCCAGATGCCGATGCCGAAGCCGATCAGGATCGCCAGCGAGGCACGGAACAGGCGGTTGCGCAGCTCGCGGACGTGCTCGATGAGCGTCATCGAGCCGTCGGCGGCCCGTTCGAAACTGCTCGGGCCGCGCTTACGCAGTGCGAAGGCCACGGTGCTCGGGCCTCTCGATCAGTTGTCGCGGACGCGGTGCACCGGGTCGACGACCGGCTGCTGCTGCGGCGGGGCCTGGTACGGCGCCTGCTGCGGCTGCCCGGCGTGCGGCGGCAGCGGCTGGTAGCCGGCCTGCGCGTCGGCCTTCTCGGCGAGGTCGCGGTCGTCATCCTGCAGGCTCTTGGTCTCGGCCTTGATGATCCGCAGCGAACGGCCCAGCGAGCGCGCAGCGTCGGGGAGCCGCTTCGCACCGAAGAGCAGGATCAGCACAACCACGAGAACCGCGATGTGCCACGGCTTGAGGGCACCCATGAGAAGCTCCAGTCGCTCTGTGTGTCCGGGGGGTGGTACGCAGCCCATCGTACGTGCGGATCGGCGGGACGCCACCCGCCGGGGGGTGATGGTCCGGCCCGGCCGGTGAAGTCTTGACCAACGCGGATGATCCGTCAACCACCCGCCGGGCAGCCGCTCGAGGCGCCGTGGACGGGGTCGATCAGCCGCGCTTGGCCTTGATCACGGCGAGCCGCCGTTGGGCGGTGTCGAGTTGGCGCTGGACACCCTCGGCACGCTGCTGCAGCGCCTCGGCGGTCTCCCGCAGCCCTTCGGCCTCGGCGGCCCGTCGCTGCAACGCCGCCGCGGCGCGGCGCAGCCGGGGCAGCCGGGTCAGCACCGGCCGCACGGCCAGCGCGAGCGCCACGAGCGGGAGCAGCACCACCGCGAGCACGATCCATTTCAGCACGGCGGTCAGCCTACTGGGTGCGGCCGGCCACCGCCGGGTCGCCCGAGGGCGCGCCCGCCCGGTCGGACGGGCCAGGTGTCGCGGATTCGGGCGTCGCCTGGTCGGCCTCGGGCCGCCGGGGTGCGGCGGTGGGCGCCGGCACGGCGTACGCGTCCAGCGCGGCGGCCGCCGTCGCCCGGACCTGCTCAGCCAGCTCGACCGGGGCGACCACGGTGACGTCCGGGCCGAGGCCGAGCACGAACCGGCGGGCCCACCCCAGGTCGGTCACCCGCAGCGAGACCAGCCACTGGTCGCCGTCGCCGGCCTCCACCCGCTCGCACGGGTAGTACTCGGTGATCCACCGCTCGCTGCGGGCGATCCGCAGGGTGATCAGCGGCAGGTCGGGCGAGGGACGGAAGACACCCTCGGTGAGGTCGTGCGGGACGGCCTGCGGTGGCGCGGCGGCCGGCTCGTCCAGCTCGGTGATCGCGTCGATCCGGTCGGCCCGGAACAGTCGGACCGCCTCGGCGCGCCGGCACCACGCCTCCACGTACGCCCGGCCGCCGACCATCAGCATCCGCAGCGGGTCGATGACACGGTCGGTGGTCTCGTCCCGGGCCGCCGTGTAGTAGGTGATCCGCAGCGCCCGGCCGCCCTCTACGGCGGCGCGCAGCGCCTCCACCCGCCGGGTGTCCCCCGGCAGCCGGACCGCCACCGGCGCGCCCACCAGGTCCCCGGCGTCCTCGATCTTCGCGAGGGCCCGCTCGACGGCCTCCCGGTTGGCCACCCCGGGTGTCTCGGCGAGCATCCGCAGCGCCACCACGAGGGCCAACGCCTCGTCGGGGGTGAGCCGCAGCGGCCGGTCGATGCCGGCGTCGTAGGTGATGGTCACCCGGTCGCCGTCGAAGGCCATGTCGATCAGGTCACCGGGGCCGTAACCCGGCAGCCCGCACACCCAGAGCAGCTCCAGGTCCTCGCGCAACTGTCGCTCGGTGACGCCCAGATCGCCGGCGGCCTCGGCGACCTCGATCCCCGGTCGCGCCAGCAGGTAGGGCACCAGGTTCAGAAGCCGGGCCAGGCGGTCTGCGGAGGCCCGGGAGCCGCCGCGGGCAGCCGGCCGGGTCACCGGGCACCCCCGGTGACAGCCAGGTCGTCGTGCCGGGCGGCGATCTCCTTGAGACGCTGGATGACCGCCTCGCGGACCTCCGGCGGGTCGAGCACCCGCACGTCCGGGCCGTACCCGACGAGGTGGCCGGCGATCCCGTCCGGGTCGGCGTACGGCAGGACCAGCCGGTCACCGTCCGTCCCGGCGGTCACCTCCACCGCCCAGCGGCGCAGCCCGGCGGCCCGGCCCGGTGCGGCCAGCACGGTGGCCCGGCCGGTGCGCTCCACCGGGCCGGACCAGCGGGCCACGTGGCTGATCAGGTCGACGCCGGCCGGCGGCTGATATCCGCCGGCCGCGCCGGTCACCCGGACCGAGCCGACCACCCGGGACAGCCGGAAGCAGCGGGTCGCCGCGCGGTCGAGGTCGTGGCCGACCACATACCACCGGCCGCGCCAGCAGACCACGCCCCACGGCTGCAGCCGGCGGCGACTGGGCGCGTCCCGGTCGGGCACCCGGTAGTCGAAGCCGACCTCGCGGCGATCCCGGGCGGCGGCGGTCAGCGGCGCGAACGCCGGGTCGACGGTGACCATCGGCTCCAGGCCCAGGGTGGCCTGCGGGTCCACGTCCACCCCGGCGGCGCGCAGCTTGGCTAGCCCGGATGACGCGGCGGCGGCGAGCCCGGCGTGCTGCCACAGCCGGGCGGCGATGCCGACCGCGGCGGCCTCGTCCGGTTCGAGGGGGATGTCGGGCAGCGCGTACTCGCGATGGGCGATCCGGTAGCCGGGCTCGGCGTCGAAGACGCTGGCCGTTCCGGTCTCCAGCGGCACGCCCAGCTCACGCAGCTCGGCCTTGTCCCGTTCGAACTTGCGCTGGAACGCCTCGTGGTCGCGCGCGTCGTCGGGATCGTGCTCGTAGCCGGGCACGGTCGCGGCGATCTGCGCGGCGGTCAGGAACCGTCGCGTGGACAGGAGGCAGATCACCAGGTTGACCAGGCGTTCGGTGCGGGTCCGCGACACGGGTAGACGCTAGCAGCCGACGCGCCCGGGACGTGCATCCGCGCGGGCGTGCCGCACATCTGTTCGGATCGGGGTGTCCGGGCCGGCAGCCCGGCGGGGTGTCGTCGCCGGTCATAGGGTGACTCTCATGGCGGAAGTGGGCGTCAAGGCGGAAGCGGGCGTCAAGACCGAGAGCGTCGGCACCGTGGTCGTCGCCGGCGCCGCCAACCTCGCCATCGCGGTGGCCAAGCTGATCGCCGGGCTGATCTCCGGCTCGGCCGCGATGCTCTCCGAGGCGGCACACTCGATCGCCGACACCACCACCGAGGTGCTGCTCTACCAGGCGCTGCGCCGGGGCGCCCGGCCCGCGGACACCCGGCACCCCTTCGGGTACGGCAAGGAAAGCTACGTCTGGGCGTTCTTCGCGGCCATGTTCACCTTCGTCGCGGGCGCCGGTTTCGCCGTCACCCACGGCGTCACCACCATCCTGGTGCACCAGCACAGCGGCGACTATCTGGTCTCGTACATCGTGCTGGGGGTGTCGTTCGTCATCGAGTCCATCTCGCTGGCCCGGGCCGTGCGGCAGGTCCGCCGCGAGTCCCGGCGCTGGAAGACCACTCCCCGGCGGTTCCTGCGGCTGACCGCCGACACCACCGTCAAGGCGGTCTTCCTGGAGGACAGCGCGGCGCTGATCGGTCTGCTGCTGGCCGGGCTCGGGGTCGGCCTGTCCGAGGCCACCGGCGACGAGGTGTGGGACGGCGTCGCGTCGATTCTGATCGGGCTGCTGCTGCTGACGGTCGCCGGGATCCTGGCCAGCAACAACCTGTCCCTGCTGGTCGGCCGGGCGGTCCCGGAGCGGCTGCGCCGCGTGATCGAGCAGGAGATGGCCGGGCTGCCCGAGGTGGAGCGGATCGACACCCTGCTGACCATGCAGCTCGGCCCGGACGACATCCTGGTCGCCGCGAAGGTCGATTTTCGTGACGAGGCCACCGGCGCGGCCATCGAGGCCACCGCCGACGAGGCCGAGCGGCGGCTCACCGGGCGGTTCCCGGAGATCCGCTACGTCTTCCTCGACCCGACCCGTTCGCTGCCCGGCGCCGGCGGCCAGGCGCGAAACACCCAGGCCGGCCCGAGCCCGGACGCCGGCGGCGCACCCGACCCGACCTGAACCACGTCGCCGGACCACCCGGGCGCGGGACGCCGGGCCCGCGCGGCTAGCGTGCCCGTCATGGTGCGATGGCGGGCGGGGACGGTGGCGGCGCTGCGGCGGCAGTGGACCGGGGCGATGGAGCTCGACGTCGACCTGCCCGACGGCACCCGCATGCGGGCGCTGGCCTACCCGGAGTTGGTCGGCACGCCCGAGCCCGGCGACCGGGTGCTGCTCAACGTCGGTGCGCTGCTGATGGGGCTGGGCACCGGCGGGTACGCCCTGGTGGTGGCGCTGCCGGACCGGCTGCCGCCCGACCCGCCGGCCTCCGGCGACACCCGCGACACCGGGCACCTCGTCAAGGCCCGCTACACCCCGCTGCAACCGATCCTGCTCGGCGTCGACGAGGAGGCGTCCCCGCACCGGGACGTCCTGGCCGACGCCGACGACCTGGGCGGGCTGCCGGTGGTCACCGCCGACCTGCACTCGGCTCTGCCGGCGATCCTGGCCGGCATCCGGGCCGACGCCCCGCACGCCCGGGTGGCGTACCTGCTGACCGACGGTGGGGCGCTGCCGGCCTGGTTCTCCCGCACCCTGGCCGGGCTGCGCGCCGACCTTGCCGGGACGATCACCGTCGGGCAGGCGTTCGGCGGCGACCTGGAGGCCACCACCCTGCACGGCGGCCTGCTCGCCGCCCGGTACGTGCTGCGCGCCGACGTGGCGGTGGTCGCGCAGGGGCCCGGCAACCTCGGCACGGGCACCCGGTGGGGCTTCTCCGGGGTCGCCGTCGGCGAGGCGGTCAACGCGGTCGCCACGCTGGGCGGCCGGCCGGTCGGGTCACTGCGGATCTCCGCCGCCGACCCCCGCCCCCGGCACCGGGGCGTGTCCCACCACAGCCTCACCGCGTACGGCCGGGTGGCGCTCGCCCCGGCGGAGCTGGTGGTGCCCGACGACCTGGACCCGGCGCTGGCCGCCGAGGTGGACGCGGCGCTGGTCCCGCTGGCGGCCCGACACCGGATCGTCCGGGTGCCCGTCACCGGCCTCGACGCGGCGCTGCGGGCCAGCACCGTGCCGCTGTCCACCATGGGCCGTGGCCTCGACGCCGACCACGCCTACTTCCTCGCCGCCGCGGCGGCCGGCCGCCACGCCGCCACCCTGCTGCCCTGACCCGGCCCGACCCCGGCCCGACCCCGGCCCGGTTCTGGGCCGGAGCGGGTCGGCCGTCGGTCAGCGCACCAGGGGGCGTTTGTCGCGGGGCAGGGCTTCGATCATCTCCCGGGGCAGGTTGAGGGTGTCCGAGATGACCTGGGGTGGAGTGTTCGCCATCCACTGGGTCAGGGAGATGTCCTCGAACCGGGGCTTGCGGAACATCTCCAGAAAGACCAGCGGCTCGGTGCCGAGGTTCTCGATGTAGTGGCCGTACGCGAACGGCACGTACCCGACGTCGCCGGAGCGCATGTCGAAGGTGCCGGCCACGCCGGTGCTGGCGAACACGCCCATCCGGCCGTGGCCGGAGATGTAGTACTGCCACTCGTCGTCGGTGGGATGCCAGTGCAGCTCGCGCATCCCACCCGGGTCGACCTCCACCAGCGCGGCGCAGATGGTGGTGGCCGCCGCGAACTGGTTCACGTCGGCGATGCGCACCTGACCGCCCGGGAACCGTTGCGGCTGCTGCGCGAGCAGCCGGTGGCTCAGCGTCCGGGGCACGTCCCCGGTCGGGCTCACCACCCGGTCGCGTTCCAGCGGCGGCGGCACCTCCCCGGCGAAGATGTACTTCTCCCGCTCCGGCAGCGAGTCGAGCTGCTCGGGCCGCCAGCCGAAGTTCTCGGCCAGCACGTCCTTCGGGGTGTGCGCGAAGAAGTCGCTGATCAGGAACGTGCCGTTCTCGGTGAACGCCCCGTCGTCGAGGACCAGCAGGAACTCCACCCCCTCGTCGAGGGCCTGGATGTGGTGCGGCACGCCCTTGGGGAAGAACCACAGGTCGCCGGCGCGCAGGTCGTCGAGGAAATTGCGGCCCTCCTGGTCGACCGCGCTGATCCGGCAGCTGCCGCGTGACACGTACGCCCACTCGGACTGCTGGTGCCAGTGCAGTTCCCGGTACGCGCCCGGCTCCAGCGCCATGTCCACGCCGCAGAGCTCGGTGGCGATCGGCAGCTCCCGCACCGTGACCTCCCGGGTCCAGCCGCCGCGCTGGATCCGGGTGTGCGCGTCGGAGAAGGAGAACCGCAGGTTGGGCAGTGTGCCCGCGTCCGTGCTCGGTGGGGTCAGCAGATCCGGGTTCTGCCGGTCCCGGACCACGTCACGCGGCCCGGGATCCTGCCAGCCGGCCTGCCCCCGCTGCGGCTGTGGCGCCGCGCTGTCCCCGCCCGTCATCGCTCGCTCCCTCCGTCGGACCCGCCGTTGCCACCGGGCGGCTCCGCGGCTGCGGGCGTCCGGCGACCGGCGACGGTTGCCCGACCCGGGGGCCCGGTCGGGCCAGCGGTGGCCCCCCGGGGCCAGCCACCGGCACCGATGCGGAAGCGGCGTCGTCGCGGCAATCCCGGCCACGGCGGGGACGCCGGTGCGGTACGGAGTGTCGGCCGGCGGGACCGGCGAGGAAGCCCGTGGGATCAGGCGAGGAAGATCAGGGCGAGCCAGCCGCCCACGATGAGCACCAGCGCCAGGGCCAGCACCCACGTCGGCACGGTGTAATCGCCGCGCCGGTTGCGGTCGATCTCGGCGCGGATCTTGTCCCTGCGGCGTTCGACCCAGTTCTGCCGCTCGGTGCCGCGCTCGGAGCGGTCGGAAGGTCCAGAAGTCGTCATGGCGCGCCCAGCCTACCGAAAGCGCCGGCCCCGCCGGCGGACACCACCGCCGGGGCCGGCGCAACGGTCACATGCTGGCGATCAACCGCTCCACCCGCTCGTCGTACGCCCGGAACGGGTCCTTGCAGAGCACCGTGCGCTGCGCCTGGTCGTTGAGCTTCAGGTGCACCCAGTCGACGGTGAAGTCCCGCCGCTTCTCCTGGGCGTGCCGGATGAACTCGCCGCGCAGCCGGGCCCGGGTGGTCTGCGGCGGGGTCTCCTTGGCCTCGAAGATCTCCGGGTCGGTCGCCACCCGGTCCACCTCGCCACGGCGCTCCAGCAGCCCGTAGAGGCCGCGACCGCGACGCAGGTCGTGGTAGGCCAGGTCCATCTGCGCCACCCGCGGGTGCGACAGCGGCAGGTCGTGCTTGCGCTGGTAGCGCTCGATCAGCCGCAACTTGGTGACCCAGTCGATCTCCCGGGAGACCGGCTCCAGATCTCCGCTCTCCACCGCGTTCAGCACGCGGCCCCACAGCTCGACGACTCGCTTGGCGGCCTGGTCGCCGCCACGGCGCTCCACGAACTCGGTGGCCTTGGCGAGGTATTCCTGCTGGATGTCCAGCGCGCTGACCTCCTTGCCGGAGGCCAACCGGACCTTGCGCCGGCCGGTGATGTCGTGCGACACCTCCCGGATCGCCCGGATCGGGTTCTCCAGCGACAGGTCGCGCATCACCACCCCGGCCTCGATCATCCGCAGCACGATGTCGGCCGTGCCGACCTTGAGCAGCGTGGTGACCTCGTTCATGTTGGAGTCGCCGACGATCACGTGCAGCCGCCGGTAGCGCTCGGCGTCGGCGTGCGGCTCGTCGCGGGTGTTGATGATCGGGCGGCTGCGGGTGGTCGCCGAGGAGACGCCCTCCCAGATGTGCTCGGCCCGCTGCGACAGGCAGTAGACCGCGCCGCGTGGGGTCTGCAGGACCTTGCCGGCCCCGCAGATCAACTGCCGGGTGACCAGGAACGGGATGAGCACGTCAGCGAGCCGCCCGAACTCGCCGTGCCGGGAGACCAGATAGTTTTCGTGGCAGCCGTACGAGTTGCCGGCCGAGTCGGTGTTGTTCTTGAACAGGTAGATCTCACCCGCGATGCCCTCGTCGTGCAGTCGCTTCTCCGCGTCGACGAGCAGACCCTCCAGGATCCGCTCGCCGGCCCGGTCGTGGGCGACCAGATCGGTCACCGAGTCACACTCCGGAGTGGCGTACTCCGGATGCGACCCGACGTCCAGGTAGAGCCGGGCCCCATTGCGCAGGAACACATTGCTCGACCGACCCCAGGACACCACGCGACGGAAGAGATACCGCGCGACCTCGTCCGGGGACAGCCGCCGCTGCCCGCGATAGGTGCAGGTGACGCCGTACTCGGTCTCGAGGCCGAAGATTCGCCGCTCCATGAGGTGACATTAGCCGCCCGGAGGGCCGGTTCGTCACTGTCACAGCACAGGTCGTGCCCCGGGTGCGGTCACATACCGGCTGAGTGCGACATTCCGTCCGGTCCGATGCTCGCCACGAACCTCCGGCAGCTGTCGTACTCCGGCAACAGCCCGCGCTCGCGGGCCTGCGCCAGCGTCGGCGCCGCGTCGTCGCGGGCGGACAGTTGCGGGACGTCGGCCGGCCACTCGATGGCCAACTCCTCGTCCAGCGGGTGCACCGCGTGCTCGCCGGTCGGGTTGTACGTGGTCGAGCAGAGGTAGCTCAGCGTCGCGTCGTCGGTCAGCGCGCAGAAGCCGTGCCCCAGCCCCTCGCTGAGGTAGACCGCCCGGCGGTCGGTGTCGTCCAGCCGGACGCCCTCCCAGCGGCCGAAGGTCGGCGAGCCCACCCGCAGGTCCACCACCATGTCGAGCACCGCGCCCCTTACGCAGGTGACGTACTTGGCCTGCCCGGGCGGGACGTCGGCGAAGTGGATGCCGCGCACCACACCGCGCGCGGAGACCGACAGGTTGGCCTGGGCCAGCCGCAGGGGATGCCCCACCACCTCGGCGAGCCGGTCGAAGCGGTACCACTCCATGAACATGCCGCGCGGGTCACCGTGCTGCTGCGGGGTGATCTCCCAGGCGCCCTCGATGCTCAGCTCCCGGATCTTCACCAGACGCCCCCGTCGCCGCTCTTCTCGGCCAGCAGGCCGAGCAGGTAGTCGCCGTAGCCGCTCTTGGTCAGTGGCTCGGCCAGCGCGCGCAGCTGAGCGTCGTCGATCAGGCCGGCCCGCCAGGCCACCTCCTCGACGCAGCCGATCTTCAGACCCTGCCGCTCCTCGACCACCCGGACGAACTCGGCGGCCTGCATCATCGAGGTGAACGTGCCGGTGTCCAGCCAGGCGGTGCCGCGGTCCAGCACGGTCACCGACAGCTCCCCGGTCTCCCGGTACACCTCGTTGACCGCCGTGATCTCCAGCTCGCCGCGGGCGCTCGGGGTGAGCTTGCGGGAGATGTCGACCACCCGGTTGTCGTAGAAGTACAGGCCGGGCACCGCGTAACGGGACTTCGGCCGGGCCGGCTTCTCCTCGATCGAGAGCACCCGACCGTCGGCGTCGAAGTCGACCACGCCGTACTCCTGCGGGTTGGCCACCTGGTAGGCGAAGACGCGACCGCCGATCGGGTCACCGTGGCCGGCGAGCTGCCGACCCAGGCCGACGCCGTGGAAGATGTTGTCGCCGAGGATCAGCGCCACCGACTCGTCGCCGATGAAGTCCGCCCCGAGGATGAACGCCTGCGCGATGCCCTCCGGGCGCTCCTGGCTGACGTACTCCAGCCGCAGCCCGAACTGGCTGCCGTCGCCGAGCAGCCGACGGAACTGGCCCTGATCCTCCGGGGTGGTGATCACCAGGATCTCCCGGACCCCGGACATCAAAAGGGTGGAGAGGGGGTAGTAGACCATCGGCTTGTCGAAGACCGGCATCAGCTGTTTCGACACCGCCCGGGTGATCGGCCAGAGTCGCGATCCGGTGCCACCGGCAAGTAGGATTCCACGCACCGGCGAAGCCTACCGGCACGAATACGGAACGTGCGCGGGGGTCGCATGCCCCGCGCGACGCGCGACTTGGCGTACACTTCCGGACCCGTGAGGATCCTCGTCACCGGCGGAGCCGGATTCATCGGGTCGGAGTACGTTCGCCTGCTGCTGGGCAAGCCCCTCGGCAGTGCCGACGGCGTGCCGCCGCTCGAGCCGGCGGCAGTGACCGTGCTCGACAAACTGACCTACTCGGGTAACCGGGCCAACCTGGCACCGGTACAAAACGATCCACGGTTGCGGTTCGTGCAGGGCGACATCTGCGACCCGGTCCTGGTCGACCAGGTCGTCGCCGACCACGACGTGATCGTGCACTTCGCCGCCGAATCACACGTCGACCGGTCCATCGCCGGCGCCGCGCCGTTCGTCACCACCAACGTGCTGGGCACCCAGACACTGCTCGACGCCGCGCTGCGCCACCGCACCGGCCGGTTCGTGCACGTCTCCACCGACGAGGTCTACGGCTCGATCGACGAAGGATCCTGGACCGAGACCTGGCCCCTGGCCCCCAACTCGCCGTACTCGGCGTCCAAGGCCAGCTCCGACCTGCTCGCCCTGGCCTACCACCGCACCCACGGCATGGACGTGGTCGTCACCCGCTGCTCCAACAACTACGGGCCCTACCAGTTCCCCGAAAAGGTCATCCCGCTGTTCGTCACCAACCTGCTCGACGGCGGCACCGTCCCCCTCTACGGCGACGGCGCCAACATCCGCGACTGGCTGCACGTGCACGACCACTGCCGAGGCATCGCCCTGGTCCAGCAGAAAGGCCGCGCCGGAGAGGTCTACAACATCGGCGGCGGCACCGAACTGACCAACAAGGAACTCACCGGCCGACTCCTGCAAGCCTGCGACGCCGACTGGGACCGCGTCATCCCCGTCGCCGACCGCAAGGGCCACGACCGCCGCTACTCCCTGGACATCACCAAAATCCACGACGAACTCGGCTACAGCCCCAGCATCGACCTCGACCACGGCCTCGCCGACACCGTCCGCTGGTACCAGGAAAACCGCGCCTGGTGGGAACCCCTCAAGACCACCCCCACCGCATGACCCGACTACTCCTCACCGGCGCCGGCGGAATGCTCGGCCGGGACCTGGTCGCCGTGCTGGCGACCCGGCCCGATCTCAAGGTGACCGCCGCCACCCGGGCCGACCTGGACGTCACCGATCCCACCGCTGTCAGCGCCGCGGTGGCCGGGCACGACGTCGTGATCAACGCGGCGGCGTGGACCAACGTCGACGGCGCCGAGGCCGACGAGGCAGCGGCCACCGCCGTCAACGGCCAGGGCGTGGCGAACCTCGCGGCGGCGTGCGCGACCGACGGAGCCCGCCTGATCCAGGTCTCCACCGACTACGTCCTCGCCGGCGACGCGCACACCCCCTACCCGGAGGACGCGCCCACCGCGCCGGTCAACGCGTACGGCCGCGGCAAGCTGGTCGGCGAGCAGGCCGTCGCCCGGCTGCTGCCCGACACCGGGTACGTGGTCCGCACCGCCTGGCTGTACGGCGCGCACGGGCCGAACTTCGTGGCCACCATGCTCCGGCTCGCCACGCAGCGGGAGCATCTCGACGTGGTCGACGACCAGCACGGCCAGCCCACCTGGTCGTACGCCCTCGCCGAGCGGCTGGTGGCGCTCGGCGACGCGGCACTGGCCGGGCGCGCCGCCCCCGGCGTGTACCACGGCACCTGCGCTGGCCAGACGACCTGGTACGGATTGGCCCGGGCGGCGTTCGCGCTGGCCGGGCTGGATCCGGACCGGATCCGACCCACCACCAGCGACCGGTATCCGCGTCCCGCCCCCCGCCCGGCGTACAGTGTGCTAGGGCACAGCCGCTGGGCGGCCGCGGGTCTCCCGCCGCTTCCGGATTGGCACACCAGCCTGGTTGACGCGTTCGACTCCCCCGCTCCACCCGCCCCGTGGAAGGTCGCATGAAGCTCACCCTCGTCACCGGCCTGACCGGCCTACTGCTGCTCGGCACCATCGTCGAGTTGCTGCGCCGTCGTCAGCTGCGCGAGAAGTACGGCATGCTCTGGCTCGCCGTGCTGATCATCGTGATCCCGCTGTCCCTGTTCCCCCGGCTGCTCGACAACGTCGCCGAACTCCTCGGTGTCGCCTCCGGTGTCAGCCTGGTGCTTTTCCTCGGCATCGTCTTCCTGCTGCTGGTGTGCGTGCACCTGAGCTGGGAGGTCAGCGCCCTGGAAGAGGAAACCCGCACCCTGGCCGAAGACTTCGCCCTGCTCCGCGCGCAGATCGACGCGGACCGGGCGGCCCGAGACGAACTGGTGTCCAGCGATGGTTAACGGCAAGCGCACCTTGATCATCATCCCGGCACTCAACGAATCGGGCTCCATCGCCGACGTGGTCGGCGAGGTTCGCGGCGAGCTGCCCGGTGTCGACGTGCTCGTCGTCGACGACGGCTCCACCGACCGCACCGCGGCCGTCGCCGCCGCCGCCGGCGCCCGGGTCGCCACGCTGCCGTACAACCTCGGCGTCGGCGGTGCCATGCGCCTCGGCTATCGGTACGCACGGGACAACGACTACGACGTCGCCATCCAGATCGACGCCGACGGCCAGCACGACCCCCGGTACGTGCCGAAGCTCGTTGACCTGCTCGAGGACAGCGACCTCGTCATCGGCGCCCGGTTCGCCGGCGAGGGCGACTACAACGTCCGCGGCCCCCGCCGCTGGGCGATGGTGATGCTCTCCGCCGTGCTGTCCCGGGTCGCCCACACCAAGCTCACCGACACCACCTCGGGCTTCCGGGCCGCCAACCGGCGGGTCATCGAGATGTTCGCCAGCTGGTACCCGGCCGAATACCTCGGCGACACGGTGGAGACCCTGGTGCACACCGCGCGGCGCGGCTTCCGCATCCGGCAGGTGCCGGTCGCCATGCGCAAGCGGATGGCCGGCACACCCAGCCACTCCCCCGCGAAGGCAATGATCTATCTCGGTCGCGCGTTCGCCGTGCTCACGCTGGCGCTCATCCGCCGGTGATCCGTCGCCTGCTGCGCCTGATCCCGCCCGGCACCATCGCTGTTGGTGCCGGGCTGGGTCTCCTCGGCCTCGCCTCCTACGTCCACCTCGCGGTCGCCGGCCACAGCCTCACCGAGGCCGACTATTCCTCCCTGTCGGTGCTCTGGTCGATCGTCTTCACCCTCGGCATCGGCGTGTTCATGCCCGTCGAGCAGGAGGTCGCCCGGGTCGTCGCCGCCCGCCACAGCCAGGGGCTACCCCCGGGCCCGGTGCTGGCCCGCGGCGTCGCGGTGGCCGCCGTGGTGCTCGCCGTGCTGGTGCTGGCCGTCACCGCCGGCCGACAGCCGCTCGCCGACCGGCTCTTCGCCGGCGACGGCACCATGGTCACCGTGCTGGTCGGCGCGCTCGTCGCGATGGCCATCGCCTACTCCACCCGCGGCGTCCTCTCCGGCCTGCAACTCTTCCCCTGGTACGGCACCCAACTCGGCATCGACGGCGGGCTGCGCATCATCCTGGTCGCCCTGCTCGGGCTCGCCGGGGTGACCTCCCCGGTCTGGTACGGCCTGGTGCTGGTCGCCGCCCCGCTGGTCAGCGTCCTGCTCACCCTGCCGCCGGTGCTCCGCACCATCGGCGGCGGCGTACCGGTGGCCTGGGCCACCCTGCTGCGTGGCCTCGGCCTGCTCACCGTCTCCAGCCTGCTCTCCCAGGTCGTGGTGAACATCGGCGTGATCAACCTGCAGTTGCTCGCCCCTTCCAACACCGCTGCCGCCGGCGCCCTGCTCTCCGCCCTCGTGCTGGTCCGTATCCCGCTGTTCGTCTTCGGGTCGATGCAGGCGTCACTGCTGCCCGGCCTGGCCACCACCGCCACCACCGGCGACCGGGCCGGCTTCCACAGCCTGCTGCGCCGCGCGCTCGGCATCGTCACTGCGCTCGGCCTCACCGGAACGATCGGCGCCGTGCTGGTCGGCCCCTGGCTGGTACGCACTCTCTTCGACGCGCCCGACGTCCTCGGCCACGGCGACTTCGCCTGGCTTGGCGTCGCCACCCTCGCCTACCTGTGGGCCATGGTGCTCGGCCAGGCACTGCTCGCCCTCGACCGGCACCGGGCCCAGGCGCTCGCCTGGACCGCCGGCGTCGCCGCTCTGGTGGCCGTGACACTCGTCCCGGCCCCGGTGACCCTGCGGGTCGAATTGGCCTACGCCATCGGCTCCGTCGTCGTGGCCGCCACCATGGCGGTGCTGCTGCGAGACGGCACCCACCGCGCCCCCACCCCCACCCGGCCCCTCGACGACGCCGTGGCCCCTGCCGTATCCGGAGGCATCCGATGACCCGCCCACAGGTGACCGCGGTGATGCTCGCCTACGGCGCCGAGCCGTACCTGGTCGACGCCGCTCGGGCAGTCCTGGCCAGCACCGACGTCGAGATCGAGCTGATCGTCGTCGACAACGGCTGCACCGGCGACGGCATCGACATCGTCAAGGGTTTCCCCCAGGTCCGCGTGGTCCGGCCCGAACAGAACACCGGCTACTCCGGCGGCTGCCGGGTCGGTGCCGCCGAGGCCACCGGCGACTGGCTCGCCTTCGTCAACTCCGACGCCATCGTCGCCCCGGACGCCCTCGCCAAGACCGTCGCCGTGGCCGCCGACCCCGGCGTCGGCGCCGCGATGGCCTCGATCCGGCTCGCCGACACTCCCGAGCTGATCAACACCTCCGGTAACCCGCTGCACTTCACCGGGCTGTCCTGGGCCGGTGGCAACGGCGAACCCGCCACCGCCCACGCCAGCCGCACCACCGTTCCGTCGCTCAGCGGCTGCTGCTTCGTGATCAGCCGACAGCGTTGGCAGGACCTCGACGGCTTCGCCGCCGAGTACTTCGCCTACCACGAGGACACCGAGCTCAGCCTGCGGCTCTGGCAGCGCGGCCTGCGCCTGGAGTACGTTCCGGACGCCGTCGTCCGGCACCACTACGAGTTCTCCCGCAACGACCTGAAGCTCTACCTGGTGGAGCGCAACCGGCTGGTCACCCTGCTCACCGCGTACCAGACCCGGACGCTGGTGGTGCTCGCCCCGATGCTGCTGCTCACCGAGGCCGCCATGCTCGCCGCCGCGCTCGCCGGCGGCTGGACCAAGCAGAAGACCCGCGGCTGGGGCTGGCTGTGGCGCAACCGGTCCTGGGTCGGCGCCCGCCGCCGTCAGCTCCAGAGCGAGCGCACCGTGCCCGACGGGGTGATCGCCGAGCTGATGACCGCCCGGGTGGCACCGTCGAACGTCGACTCACCCCCCGGGATGGGCGTTTTCAACGCGGTCGCCGCCGGCTACTGGGCCCTGGCCCGGCCGCTGCTCCAGCGCCGCTGAGACACCCGCCGGCAGACACGAGCGCCGGGGACCGCCTTTGCGGTCCCCGGCGCTTCTGTCACACGATCAGCGATCGGCCTGACCCGGCCGATCCTCCAGGTCGGCGGAGCCCGCGGAACTGGTCGGCTTACCGGACTCCCCGGTCGGCACGCTCGGCGTGTCCGGCAGGTCGCCGGTCGACGGCGCCGTCTCCCCGTCCAGCAGCGCGGTCAGCGCGGCCCCGGTGATCCGTCGGAACGTCCGCCCGACCCGCTGGCGGTCCAGCACGGCCACCTCGAGCTGGTTCGCGGCGATGGTCCGGGCGGCACCGCCCTCCCCGCCGACGCTGCTCAGCGCCTGCACCGCGACCTTCACCGCCTCCCCGAGCGACATGTCCGCCCGGTGGTTCGACTTCAGCACCCCGGTGATCGCCTCGGCCTGGCCGCCCATCGCCATCCGCCCCGGCTCATCGTTGACCGAGCCGTCGTAGGTGAGCCGGTACAGCTCGTCGTCGGCGGCGGTGGACCCGACCTCCGCCACACAGATCTCCACCTCGAACGGCTTCGACTGCTCGGTGAAGATCGCGCCCAGGGTCTGCGCGAACGCGTTGGCCAACGCCCGGCCGGTGACGTCCCGACGGTCGTAGCTGAGCCCGTTCAGGTCGGCCATCCGCACGCCGGCCCGCCGGAGGTTCTCGAACTCGTTGTACCGGCCGACGGCGGCGAAGCCGATCCGGTCGTAGATCTCGCTGACCTTGTGCAGGGCACTGGAGAGGTTCTCCGCGACGAAGAGCACCCCGCCGGAGTAGCTCAGGACCACCGCGCTGCGCCCCCGGGCGATGCCCTTGCGGGCCAGCTCGGAGCGGTCGCGCATGATCTGTTCGGGCGAGGCGTAGAACTGCATGGCCACGGCGGCGGTTCTCCTTACGGCGCGGTGCTGACGACTGCTGACTGGTGGGGGTGGACGGGGCTCAACCGCCCGGGTTCTCCATCCGGCCGGCGACCACGCCTTCGGCGATCGTCGCCGTCTCGGCGTCGGTGAGCCGGTGGGTGCCCTCGGCGGTCGCGGTCATCACCACCGGGTAGATCCGCCGGGTCAGGTCCGGCCCGCCGGTCGCGGTGTCGTCGTCGGCGGCGTCGTAGAGCGCCTCGACCGCGAGCCGGGTCGCTTCCGCGGCGGTGATGCCGGCCCGGAAGCGCTTCTTCAGCGCGGACTTGGCGAAGAGCGAGCCGGAGCCGATGGCGTCGTAGCCGGTCTCCTCGTACGGGCCGCCGGTCACGTCGAAGCTGAAGATCCGGCCGGCCTTCGCCGGGTCCGCGGCGGCCAGGTCGAAGCCGGCGAAGAGCGGCACCACCGCCAGCCCCTGCATGGCCGCGCCCAGGTTGCCCCGGATCATCGAGGCCAGCCGGTTGGCCTTGCCGTCCAGCGAGAGCATCGCGCCCTCGATCTTCTCGTAGTGCTCCAGCTCCACCTGGAACAGTCGCATCAGCTCGATCCCGATGCCCGCGGTGCCCGCGATGCCAACCAGCGAGTACGCGTCGGCCGGATGCACCTTCTCGATGTCGCGCTGGGCGATCAGGTTGCCCATGGTGGCCCGTCGGTCGCCGGCCATCACCACGCCGTCGGCGGCCGCGATGGCGACGATGGTCGTCGCGTGCGGCGCCAGGTCGGCGGCCATGCCCGGCGGCAGCGGCCGCCGACCGGGCAGCATCTCGGGGGCCACCCGGCTCAAGAACGTGGTGAAGGAGGACGTCCCCGCGTTGGTGAACACATCTGGTAGACGCCCGGATGGATCAAAGCCCGCTGCCACGTGGTTCCTCTCAGGTACGTGATCGCCCTGGCCAGCCTCATGGGACTGTCACGGAACTGGCCAAGACCACCGTTGCAGTTGAAGCAGAGTATCCCGCGCACCCATCGGGTGCGATGGCCGTGGTCCAGATGTTGCGGGTCCGCGCCGCCACAGATCGCGCAGACCCCGCCCTGCTCGGCCAGGAGCTCCTGAAACTCCTTCTCCCCGATGCCAGCCACTCGCCGCAGTCCCGGCAGCGGCGGTGGCCGTCCTGATCATCGGATGGACAAGGCATGCCCGGTTTGCCCGGCTATGCCCTACTGCCCGCCTTTTTGTACGTAGCCCCTCACGAATTCTTCTGCGTTTTCCTCCAGGACGGAGTCGATCTCGTCGAGCAGGTCGTCGACGTCCTCGGTGATCTCGGCGTGCCGCTCGGCCACCTCGGGGTTGGCCTCGGTGGTGACGTCCTCGATCTCCTCGCCCTGGCGGGACTTGCCGGACTGCGACTGGCCGCCGCTGTCATGAGTGGCCATTGCTGCCTCCTCCACGATCGTCTGCGATGAACTTACCTCGCGCAGGCGACGAAAAGCCCGCCGCGCGCCGGCTTGCGGCACCCGACGGGCATCCGGACCCGCGCTCAGCCCCCGGTCAACGTCTCCAGCAGGTCCTTGGCGCTGGCACAGCGGTCGAACAGCGCTCCGACGTGCGCACGGGTGCCCCGCTCGGGCTCCATCATCGGCACCCGGACCAGCGACTCCCGGCCCACGTCGAAGATCACCGAATCCCAGCTGGCGGCGACCACCTCGGAGGCGTACTGGGCCAGGCAGCGGCCACGGAAGTACGCCCGGGTGTCCTCCGGCGGCTCGGTCATCGCGCTGCGCGTCTCGTCGTCGGTGAGCAGTGTCTTCATCGCTCCCCGGGTGACCAGCCGGTTGTAGAGGCCCTTCTCCGGCCGGACGTCGGAGTACTGCAGGTCGACCAGCTGAAGCTTGTGCGAGCCCCAGCCGAGCTTCTCCCGCTCCCGGTAGCCCTCGAGCAGCCGCAGCTTGGCCACCCAGTCCAGCTCGTCGGCGCAGAGCATCGGATCACGGCCGAGCCGGTCCAGCACGCTCTCCCAGCGGTCCAGCACGTCGATGGTCTGCTCGTCGGCGTCGGTGCCGTACCGGTCGTCGACAAAGGACCGGACCCGCTCCAGGTACGCCCACTGCAAGTCCAGTGCGGTGAGCCGGCGGCCGTCGCGCAGCCGCATCCGGTGCGACAGGGTGGGGTCGTGGCTGACCGCGCGCAGCTCGCTGACCGGGTCGGCGATGCCGAGATCGCCGCCGAGCGCCTTCTCTTCGATCATGGTGAGGATCAGCGCGGTGGCGCCGACCTTGAGGTAGGTGGAGATCTCCGAGAGGTTGGCGTCGCCGATGATGACGTGCAGCCGGCGGTACTTGTCGGCGTCGGCGTGCGGCTCGTCGCGAGTGTTGATGATCGGTCGCTTGAGGGTGGTCTCCAGACCGACCTCGACCTCGAAGAAGTCGGCGCGCTGGGAGATCTGGAAGCCGCTCTGCCCGCCGTCCTGCCCGATGCCGACGCGGCCGGCGCCGCAGACGATCTGCCGGGTCACGAAGAACGGCGTCAGGTACGCCACGATGTCGGCGAACGGGGTCTGCCGGCGCATCAGGTAGTTCTCGTGGGCGCCGTAGCTGGCGCCCTTGTTGTCGGTGTTGTTCTTGTAGAGGTGGATCGGCTGGCTGCCGGGGATGGTGGCCGCCCGGCGGGACGCCTCGGCCATCACCCGCTCGCCGGCCTTGTCCCAGCGCACCACGTCCCGGGGGGTGGTGACCTCGGGTGTGGAGTATTCGGGGTGGGCGTGGTCGACGTAGAGCCGCGCCCCGTTGGTGAGTATCACGTTGGCCAGGCCGAGGTCCTCGTCGGCCAACGCCTCGGCCGGGTCGTACGCGGCCCCGGAGTAGGTGAAGCCGCGGGCGTCGCGCAGCGGCGACTCCTCCTCGTAGTCCCAGCGGGCCCGTCCGCCCCGGTTGAGTTCGGGGCGGGCCCCGTAGGCATTGACCACCTGCGACGAGGTGACCATCGGGTTGGCTCCGGCCTGGCCGGGCACGGAGATGCCGTACTCGACCTCGGTGCCCATGATCCGACGTACCGTCATGCGACCACTCGCTTCGCTCGCCCACGGAGCCGGCGTGCCCGCCGCTCACACCATCGAGACTAGTCTGCGTGGTGGCCGACCGCGCGGCCCTGCCGCACGGCGCGGCGCGGCTACCGCGGCCTGGCGGGCTTGAGCGGCACCAGCGTCAGACCCTCCCGAAGGGAGGGGTCGACCTTGAGTGCCCCATCGATGGCCCGCTGGGCCGCCGGGTCGGCCACGATGAGCCGCAGCGGGCGGGGAACGCGACGCAGGATCTCCGCGGTCCGGGCGGGCTCTTCGTAGATCGTGAAGTAGATGCCGGGCTCGGTCTGACCGCTGGTGCCCTGCATCGCGGACAGGAAGATCGACTCCCGGTATCCATGCAGGCCCTGCTTGTCCACCACCAGGGTGACGGTGCCGGGGATCGCCGGGTAGGCCCGGTAGGCGGCGGCGGTGACCGACGCGGGGCGGGTGATGGCCCGCACGTCGCGTCCGGCCCAGTCCTTCGCCCAGGTGCCGTTGCTGCCGGTGCGGTGGAAGAAGCCACCGGTCCAGCCGATCAGGCCGGTGCCGGCGAGCAGCGCGATCGTCACCAGAGCGGCGGTGGCGACGGAGGGCAGTGCGCCGGTGATCGGGCGGCGTCGCGGCTCGGAATCGGTGCTCTCCGCGGGTACGGGCAGCAGTCGGGCGAGCGCGGCGGTGCCGATGATGAGCACGACGATGACGAGGTGCGCGGTCTTGCCGAAGTAGTAAGCGGGTTGGGTGCCGTTGGCGAGGTTCACGGCGGCCATGGCGGCGGAGAAGAGCAGGCCGACGGCCAGCACGACGAGGTAGCGCCGCCAGGTGGATTCGCCGCGGTTGGTCTGGACGAAGATGCCGGCGACGACGAGCGCACCGAGGCCGAGCATGGCGTTGTAGGTCTCGACCGGCGGTGTGCCGCCGGGGGCGGCGAGCGCCTCGCTCTGGCCGGCGACGAGCACGCCGAGCAGCGCGGTCAGCGGGGCCAGGGCGGCGGTGAACAACGCGATGATGGCGACGGTGCCGGGGCGGGTGCGCAGCCGGCGCCGGTCGGCGACCAGCCAGCAGAGCACCATGGCACCGATCGGGAACAGGAAGAGGTAGTAGCTGAAGCCGATGCCGATCAGCACTGCCCCGACCAGGATGAGTTGCTCGCGGAGCCGGTGGAGGGGGCGGACGACGAGGGCGATCAGGATCGCCGAGAGGCTGAGCCCGAACGTCTCGCTGGGGTAGCCGGCGACCAGCAGCCGGGGCAGTTCGGTGCCGAGGACCAGCGCGGTGACGGCGATGATGAGGACCAGTCGGCGCAGCGGGTGCAGGGGGCCGGCGACGTGCTGAGCGGCCCAGATCAGCGCGATGAGCAGCATCCCGAAGGTGGCGAGACACCAGAGCACGTAGTGGTCCATCAGCGCCGGCCCGGTGGGTGCGTCGCCGGCGCTGCGCAGGAAGCCGTCGAGCAGCGCGGTGGTGAAGTGCCAGCCCTGCGGGTAGTGGACCAGGCCGGAGAAGATCTGCTCGCGGGCGGTGTCGGGGTCGAGGAAGAGGTAGCCGCCGAGGCGGCCGATCACGTCGAACAGAGCCGGGTGGCGTCCGTTGTCCTCGCCGACCATGGCGAGGTTGAGTCGCTGGCCGAAGCTGGTGGCGCGCAGGTAGGGAGTGGCGAGATAGCCGGCGGCGAGGGCGGCGGCGGCCAGCGAGGCCAGGTCGGACCAGCCAGGGCGGGGCAGCCGGGGCGCCCGCCGGGACAGCGCGGCGGCCAGGGTCAGGACGGTGAGCGCCAACCCGGAGACCGGCACCGGGTGCAGGCCCCAGGGCCAGACGCTGAAGAGCAGGCCGGCGGCGCAGGTGAGGCCGGCCAGCAGGGCGAGGGCGAGCACCACCCGGTCGAGCAGGGTACGCCCGGAGCGCAGCAGGCTGGCCGTGGCGAACAGGACCAGCGGGGGCAACAGCCAGGCGGCGTGTACGGCGTTCGCGCCGAGCGGCACCAGCCAGCAGGCGACGAGCACGGCCAGCAGCGGGCCGATTCCGGGGCGCCGGGCGGCCGGCGGCGTGGGGGGGTTTACTAGCGGATCCGGCTTGTCCGTGCCACCCGGCACTGCTGGCATTTCCTTGGTGGCGTCGGCACGCACGGGAGTCCTCGTTCGATCGGTCGGAGAAGTCGCCGCAGTCTAGCTGGAACGGGCGGATCCGTTGGCCCGCCGGTACCGCGTCGCGTCGGGGTGGGCGTCGGACGCACGCAGCGGCGGCACCGGACAGGTCCGGTGCCGCCGCGGGGTGATCAGAGGTACTGGCCGGTGTTGCTGGCGGTCTCGATGGACCGGCCGGCCTCGGCGCCCTTGCCCCCGGAGACGAGCGTGCGGATGTAGACGATCCGCTCGCCCTTCTTGCCGGAGATGCGCGCCCAGTCGTCGGGGTTGGTGGTGTTGGGCAGGTCCTCGTTCTCCCGGAACTCGTCGACGCAGGCGTCGAGCAGGTGCTGCAGTCGCAGCCCCTTGCGGCCGGAGGTGAGGAACTCCTTGATGGCCATCTTCTTGCTCCGGTCGACGATGTTCTGGATCATCGCGCCGGAGTTGAAGTCCTTGAAGTAGAGGACTTCCTTGTCACCGTTGGCGTAGGTGACCTCGAGGAAGCGGTTCTCCTCGGTCTCCGAGTACATCCGCAGCACCACGGCGTCGATCATCGCCGCGACGGTGGCCTGGGGGTCGGCGCCGTGTTCGGCCAGGTCGTCGGGGTGGAGCGGCAGCCCGGAGAGGATGTACTTGGAGAAGATGTCCTTGGCCGCTTCGGCGTCCGGCCGCTCGATCTTGATCTTCACGTCGAGCCGACCGGGGCGCAGGATCGCCGGGTCGATCATGTCTTCCCGGTTGGAGGCGCCGATGACGATGACGTTCTCCAGCCCCTCCACGCCGTCGATCTCGCTGAGCAGCTGCGGGACGATCGTGTTCTCCACGTCGGAGGAGACACCGGAGCCGCGGGTCCGGAAGATCGAGTCCATCTCGTCGAAGAACACGATCACCGGGGTGCCCTCGCCGGCCTTCTCCCGGGCTCGCTGGAAGATCAGCCGGATGTGCCGCTCGGTCTCGCCGACGTACTTGTTGAGCAGCTCCGGGCCCTTGATGTTGAGGAAGAAGCTGGTGTGCTTCTCCTTGCCCTGCCGCTCGGCGATCTTCTTGGCCAGCGAGTTGGCCACCGCCTTGGCGATCAGCGTCTTGCCGCAACCCGGCGGGCCGTAGAGCAGGATGCCCTTGGGCGGACGGAGCTGGTGCTCACGGAACAGGTCCGCGTGCAGGAACGGCAACTCCACCGCGTCGCGGATCTGCTCGATCTGCGACTGGAGGCCACCGATGTCGGTGTAGCCGACGTCGGGCACCTCCTCCAGGACCAGCTCCTCGACCTCGCTCTTCGGGATCCGCTCGTACGCGTACGCCGAGCGGGGCTCGATCATGAGCGAGTCGCCGGCCCGGATCGCCGAGCCGATGAGCGTCTCGGCGAGGTGCACGATGCGCTCCTCGTCGGAGTGGGAGACCACGAGCGCCCGGTCACCCGGCCCGCCGCCTGGCCCCTCCAGGATCTCCTTGAGCATCACGACCTCACCGACCCGCTCGTAGCCGAACGCGTCGACGATGTTGAGCGCGTCGTTGAGCAGGACCTCCTGGCCGCGACGCAGCTCGGCCACGTCCAGCGAGGGCGAGACGGCGACCCGCAGCTTGCGACCGCCGGTGAAGACATCCACCGTGCCGTCGTCGTGCTTGGCCAGGAAGACGCCGTAACCACTCGGCGGTTGTGCGAGGCGGTCGATCTCCTCCTTGAGCGTCACGATCTGCGTGCGAGCCTCCTTGAGGGTGCTCACCAGCCGGTCGTTGTTCTCGGTCAGCCGCGCCAACTGTGCCTGGGTGGCCGCCAGCCGCTCTTCGAGCTGGCGGACGTGTCGGGGGCTTTCGGTCAACTTGCGCCGCACCAGGGCGAGTTCCTCCTGAAGGAACGCGACCTGCGTGGAGAGATCGTGGGCTTCCTTCTCCCACCGTGCGGCGCGCGAGTCCGCGTCGTCGCTGCGTGCCACGTCCCACCTCCCCGGGGGCTTGAACGTTCTGCCCTAACACTAGCCGCTATGAGGCCGATTCGGTCCCACGCAACACCCTCGTCACCGAACCTTGATCGCCAAGGGTGGCCTGGCGGGCCGGTACCGGCGTTCGGGTACCGTCGGAGCGTAGGACGCGAGAACATGGGGGGTGCACCGGTGGCCGAGGTCGCGACCGACCAGTTGCAGGTCTGGGTGGACCAGGATCTCTGCACGGGCGATGGGCTCTGCGTGCAGTACGCGCCGGAGGTGTTCGAGTTCGACATCGACGGCCTGGCGTACGTCAAGGGTGCCGACGGTGAGCTGCGGATGGCGCCGGGCAGCCGGGTCGACGTGCCCGAGCACCTGCGACTCGAAGTGATCGACTCCGCGAAGGAGTGTCCGGGCGACTGCATCCACGTGGTGCGCGCCGACGGCGTCGAGGTCGCCGGCCCGGACTCCGAGGACTAAGCCACGCCGTCGTGGGGCCGGGCCGCGCGGCCCGGCCCCACGACGGGGTACGCCTCAGAGCATCGGTCGGCCGACCACCGAGGCGACCAGCCGGGCGAACTCCTCCAACCGGGCGATCTGCCCGGCCCCGCCGTCGTCGAGGGTCTTGCCGAAGCGCAGCGCGTCGTGCCGCGGCGTACCGGACATCTCCTCGCTCGGCGGCGCCTCATCCAGCGAGGTGAGCAGCAGGTAGACGTCGATGCTGTCGACCCGGATCTCACCGCTGTCGGAGCGGGTGAGCCGACGCCGGCAGCCGACCTCGGTGACGGTGGAGACCGGCACCACCCGCAGGGACGACGTCATCGACCCCGGCGGCCCCTCCTCCGGCGGCACGTCCTCGCCGTGCCAGAGGATCAGCCGGCTGCCGTCGCAGACCACGACCTCCTGCCACACGCCGTTGACCTCGTTGACGAAGCGTTCCAAGGTGAAGCCGAGCACCGACGCGCCGCGCAGCACCCCACCGAGCGCCTCCAGGGCGACGTCCGGGTCGCGCAGGTAGGCCCGCGCCGCCGACTCCAGGTCCTGGTAGGGCGACCAGTCGGGAAACACCGCGGGCAGGTCACCGCCGCCGTAGCCCGGTCGGCTCATGCCGCCGCCTCCCCCCGCTCGGCGCCGCCAGCGCCCAGCTCATCGGTCACGGCCTGTCCTTCCCCCCCGTCGCGTCGGGATCCACACCTGCCGCCTGAGCGGCGGCGGCCTGCCGGGCCGCCTCCGCCTCGCGCAACACCTGCCGGCGCTGCACGTACGCCTCGGTGCCCTTGCTGGGCTTACGACGCCGGGGCGGCGCGGTGACCCCGGGGGCCAGCTTGCGCGCGGAGACCAGGAACGCGGTGTGCGCGATCATCCGGTGATCCGGACGGACGGCGAGGCCCTCGGCGTGCCAGTCACGCACCAGCGACTCCCACGCCCTCGGCTCGGTCCAGCCGCCGCGCTCCCGCAGCGCCTCCACCAGCTCGGAGAGCTGGGGCGTGGTGGCCACGTAACCGATGAACACCCCGCCGGGCACCAGCGCCCGCTCGACCATGTCGAGGGTCTCCCAAGGAGTCAGCATGTCCAGGATGATCCGGTCGAAGCCGGTCTCCTGGCACTGCGCGACGTCGCCGACGTGCAGGTTCCATGCCGGGTGCGGCCCGTTGAAGAACGACTCGACGTTGCGCTTGGCGATCTGGGCGAAGTCGTCACGCAGCTCGAACGAGTGCAGCTCTCCCTCGGTGCCGACCGCGCGCAGCAGCGAGCAGCTGAGCGCGCCGGAGCCGGCACCGGCCTCCAGCACCTTCGCGCCGGGGAAGATGTCGCCCATCGCAACGATCTGCGCCGAGTCCTTCGGGTAGATCACCTGAGCGCCGCGCGGCATGGACAGCACGTAGTCCGACAGCAGCGGCCGCAGCGCCAGGAACGCGGTGCCGCCGCCGGAGGTGGTCACCACACTGCCGTCGGGCAGCCCGATCAGCGCGTCGTGCGCCAGGATGCCGCGGTGGGTGTGGAACTCCTTGCCGGGCTCCAGCGTCACGGTGTGCATCCGCCCCTTCGGGTCGGTCAGCTGCACCCGGTCGCCGGGCCGAAAAGGCCCGCGGTGCACGGGTGTCAGCGCCGGGGTGGCGGCGTCGGCCGGGACGGTGGAGGGAGTTGCGGTCACGATGTCATCTTCCGGTTGGGTTCGAGGAGCTGCGCCAGGTCCGCGATGTGCAGGATGCCGACGACATCTTCGCCTGCGGTCACCACGTACTGCGCGCCTGGGTGGGTCTGCACGGCCTCCATCACCCGCTCCCCGTCCAGCCCGACCGGCAGCGCCGGGAGCGCGCCCAACGACCGGGCGACGGCGTCCACCGCCAGCCACGGGCGGCGCTCGGCGGGCACCGCCTCGGCGGCGACCGGGTCGACCAGCGCCACCGGCCGGCCGGTGGAGTCGGTGACCAGCAGCGCAGCGCCGGGTTGCCCACCCTCGGTGCGCCGGCGCTGGGCCTCGGACAGCGGCGTGCCGGTGGTCACCGGCCAGACCGGCCGGGCCAGCCGGGACAGGTCGATCAGCGGGAACCGGCGGCTGACCCGGGCGGCCCGGATCGACTGCCCGGCGCCGCGCCAGAGGGTGACGGCGACCAGCAGCATCAGCGGCAGCGCCAACGGCGCCAGGTAGTCGGCCAGGGTGAGCAGGAGGACCAGGAAGGCGGTGCCGGCGGCGACCACGCGGCCCGTCCAGCCGGCGACCTCGGTGCCCCGGTGCCGGTCGCGGGTGAGCGCCCACACCGCGGCGCGCAGCGCCCGGCCGCCGTCCAGCGGCAGCCCGGGCAGGCTGTTGAACACCGCGACGATGACGTTGCTCACCGCGAGCTGGAAGGCCAGTTGGTGGGCCACGGTCTGCTCGGGCAGGGCGAGCGTGGCGGCCACCGCGAGAACGCCGAGCACCGCGGACACCGCCGGGCCGGCCAGCGAGACCAGCAGGTCGACCCGGGGCGTCGGGGCGTCCCGGTCCATCTCGGTGTAGCCGCCGAGCAGTTCCAGGGTGATCCCGCGCACACCGATGCCGTACCGCCGGGCGGTCAGCGCGTGGCCCAGCTCGTGCAGCAGCACCGAGCCGAGCAGCGACACCACGAACCCGAAGCCGATCAGGTAGCCGCTGAGCTGCGACAGATCCAACTGCCGGCGGGCGAATTCGGCGTACAGCACCGCGACCAGCAGGGCGAGCAGGACCATGGAGCCGTTGAGGTGCAACGGCACCCCGAACACCCGGCCCACGCTCAGGCCGGAACGGCGGTCGGGCCGACGCGGCGGCCGGGATGTCTGCTCCATCGCAACGATGCTACGGACCGGGCGGGCGGCGGTCGGTGTCACACCGGTGCCCTAACGTTTGCGGACATGACGGCGGAACCGGTCACCACCCCACAGTCCCCCTCCCCGGCGCAGGTGCCGCCCACGGTGCGGGCCTCGCTGTCCCCGTCGCGGGCGGCTGATTTCAAGACCTGCCCCCTGCTCTACCGGTTCCGCAGCATCGACCGCCTGCCCGAGCGGACAACCGTCGAGCAGGCCCGGGGCACCCTGGTGCACGCAGTGCTGGAGCGACTGTTCGACCTGCCAGCGCCGGGCCGCACGCCGGCCGCTGCCGGTGACCTGGTGGCCCCCCAGTGGGACCGGATGGTCACCGAGCAGCCGGAGCTGGCCGGCCTCTTCGAGGGCGCCGAGCCGGCCGGCCCGGTGGAGTTCCTCCGCTCCGCCGCCGCGCTGCTGGAGGGCTACTTCGCGGTGGAGGACCCGACCCGGCTGGAGCCGGCCGAGCGGGAGAGCCTGATCTCGGCGGTGGTCGACGAGGAGCTGCTGATCCGGGGCTACCTCGACCGGCTCGACGTGGCCCCGGACGGCGCGCTGCGGGTGGTCGACTACAAGACCGGTGGCGCCCCACGGGAGGCGTTCGAGGCGCGGGCGCTGTTTCAGCTGAAGTTCTACGCGCTGGTGCTGTGGCGTACCCGGGGGGTGGTGCCCCGGGTGCTGCGGCTGCTCTACCTGCGCGACGCCGAGGTGTTGGACTACACGCCCGACGCCGACGAGTTGGTCCGCTTCGAGCGCACGGTGGTGGCGCTGTGGCGGGCGATCGAGCAGGCCACCGCCCAGCAGGATTTCCGGCCCCGGCCAAGCCGGCTCTGCGACTGGTGCAGCCACCAGGCGCTGTGTCCCACCTTCGGTGGCACCCCGCCGCCGTTCCCGGTCGCGGTGGCCAACACCGATCCGCTCCGCGACGCCCGGTCCGGTCCGGCGGCGCCGGGCGCTGACGAGTGACCTCCGGACGCGCCCGCCAGTCACCGTGAGGCTGTCCGCCAGCGGCATCCCCTGACCGCTCGCGCCGGCCGCCCCCACCCCCGCGACACACCTCAGCCGGAAACCCGACCCGGCTCGTACCGCGCCGGTCGGGACGCGGCGACGGGCCGGCCTCTACGGTGGTCCGCGACGCACGGGCCGGTGTGCGCGAGGATGTCCGGTGCGGCAGCGGCGTCGGCGCGGCGACAGGGAGACGAGATGAGCGATCGGGTGGCCTCGGCGCGGCCGGTGCGGATCCTGCTCGCCGACGACCAGCCGCTGTTGCGCACCGGGTTCCGGATGGTGCTGGGCGCCGAGCGCGACCTGGACGTGGTGGCGGAGGCCGGCGACGGCCTGGAGGCGGTGGAGTTGTCCCGCCGACTGCTGCCCGACGTGGTGCTGATGGACATCCGGATGCCACGGATGGACGGGGTGGCCGCGACCCGGGCGATCGTCGACGCCCGACTGCCGGTGCGGGTGCTGGTGTTGACGACCTTCGACCTGGACGAGTACGTGGTGGGGGCGCTGCGCGCCGGCGCCAGCGGGTTCCTGGCCAAGGACGTCCCGGCGGAGGAGCTGATCGCGGCGATCCGCACGGTGGCCGGCGGGGACGCGGTGGTGGCGCCGCGGATCCTGCGGCGGCTGCTGGACCGCTTCGCCGACCTGCTGCCCGACCCGGCGGCGACACCGTCGTCGGCGCTCAGCGCGCTCACCGAGCGGGAACGCGAGGTGCTGGTGCAGGTGGCCCGAGGGCTGTCCAACGCCGAGATCGCGGTGGCGCTGTCGGTCAGCGAAACCACCATCAAGACCCACGTCGGGCACGTGCTGACCAAGCTGCGACTGCGCGACCGGGTGCAGGCGGTGGTGCTGGCGTACGAGTCGGGGCTGGTCCGTCCCCGGGCGTAGCCCGCACCCGCCCGACTACCCCACCCGGCGTACTCGAAGATCCCTCCGCGGGGTGACGGCCAGGTTGCCGCGCTCACCTACCGTGACCGGAGATGGCTCGGCGCGGTTGACCCTCTCGTGGGGTCAGCTCCTAGCGTCGGGCCCGGCAGCGTTTCGCCGGTCGGAAAACAGGTCGACCGGCCGTCGGGTCAGGGGCAACCCTGAGTCGGCATGGGGGTGCACCCGCAGCGTGAAATCCGCGCCGGGTCAACCCATGGGCGGACGGGTCGGGCGCGTACAGCGCCGATGATGAGAACAGTCGCGCCGGACCAGCGGGGGCGGCGCGTATTGGCAGAGACGGAAGAGGTAGATGACGTGACCGCGACGGTAGGCCAGCAGGCGCAGGCCGCGGCCCGGGCGAACGACGTGTGGAAGGTGTACGGCAGCGGTGAGGCACAGGTCATCGCGCTGAGGGGGGTCAGCGCGGAATTCGAACGCGGCCGGTTCACCGCGATCATGGGCCCGTCGGGTTCCGGCAAGTCGACGCTGATGCACTGCCTGGCCGGTCTGGACTCGGTGACCCGGGGCACGGTGGAAATCGGCGAGACGACCGTCACGGGGCTGGGTGACTCCGGTTTGACGAAGCTCCGCCGCGACAAGGTCGGCTTCATCTTCCAGCAGTTCAACCTGCTGCCCACGCTGACCGCCAAGGAGAACATCCTGCTGCCGCTGTCGATCGCCGGGCGCAAGCCCGACCCGGCCTGGTACGACACGGTGATCGACACGGTCGGCCTGCGGGACCGGCTGGACCACCGGCCGGCGCAGCTCTCCGGCGGGCAGCAGCAGCGGGTGGCGTGCGCACGGGCGCTGGTCTCCCGCCCCGAGGTGATCTTCGCGGACGAGCCGACCGGCAACCTGGACTCCCGTTCCGGCGCGGAGGTGCTCAACTTCCTGCGCAACTCGGTCCGCGAGCACGGCCAGACCATCGTGATGGTCACCCACGACCCGACCGCCGCCGCGTACTCCGACCGGGTGGTCTTCCTCGCCGACGGTGAGATCGTCTCGGAGCTGATCGAGCCGACCGCCGAGACGGTGCTGGACACCATGAAGAAGCTGGACGCTCCGGCCGAGGTGGGCAACTGATGTTCCGGGCGACACTGAAGAGTCTGCTGGCCCGCAAGGTCCGGCTGATCCTGTCCGGGCTGGCGGTGGTGCTCGGGGTGATGTTCGTCTCCGGCGCCTTCGTGCTCACGGACACGCTGGGCCGCTCCTTCGACTCGGTCTTCGCCGACGGCTTCTCCGAGATCGACGTGAACGTCACGGCGAAGCCGAAGGTCGAGGTCAGCGAGATCGAGGGCGAGCAGACCGCCACCCCGCTGCCCGCCGCCGTGGTGGACCGGGTCAAGCAGGTGCCGGGAGTGGCTTCGGCGACCGGCATCGTCAACGCCGACGGCGCCCGCGTGATCGGCAGCAACGGCAAGGTGGTCACCTCGTTCGGTCCGCCGCAGTTGGGCGAGAACTGGACCGGTGAGAGCGAGCTGTTGCAGCTGCGGGAGGGCCGCGGGCCGCAGGCCGACGATGAGATCGTCATCAACAAGTCGCTGGCCACCGCCGCGAAGGTGGAGGTCGGCCAGAAGGTCGGCGTGCTCACCGCGTTCGAGTCGAAGAAGCGGGACTTCACCCTGGTCGGCATCCTCGGTTACAGCGGTGACCGGGACTCGATCGGCGGGCTCAACGAGGTCTTCTTCACCACTCCGGTGGCGCAGCGACTGATGATCGGCGAGCCGGACGCGTTCAGCAGCATCACCGTGCGCACCGCCGACGGGGTCTCCGACGAGGCGCTGCGCGACGACGTGGCCCGCACCCTGGGGGCGGATTACGAGGTGAAGACCGGCGAGCAGGTGGCCGCGGACGCCTCGGCCAGCCTGAAGGAGGGCCTGTCCTTCTTCAACAAGATCCTGCTCGGCTTCGCCGCGGTGGCGCTGCTGGTGGGCACCTTCCTGATCCTCAACACCTTCTCGATCATCGTCGCCCAGCGCACCCGGGAGCTGGCGCTGATGCGCGCCATCGGGGCCAGCGGCCGGCAGATCATCGGTTCGGTGGTGCTGGAGGCCATCGCGGTGGGGCTGATCGCCTCGGTGCTCGGCCTGGCAGCCGGCATCGGGGTGGGCGCGCTGTTGGCGTTCCTGTTCGGCAAGCTGGCCGGTGGCCTCACCCTGGCCGGGATCGGCGTGCCGGCGGCCGCGGTGATCGGCTCGTTCGCCGTCGGTCTGGTGATCACCGTGGTGGCGGCGCTGCTGCCGGCGCTGCGGGCGTCCCGGATCCCGCCGATCGCGGCGATGCAGGACGTGGCCACCCCGGACCGGCCGTTGACCAAGATCACGGTGGCCGGGTCGGTGATCACCGGCATCGGCGCGGTGCTGCTCTTCCTCGGGCTCAGCGGCAACGCCAGCGGTCAGACGCTGCCCACCATCCTCGGTGGGGTGCTGTTCGCCTTCATCGGCGTGGCGCTGCTGACGCCGCTGATCAGCCGGCCGGTGGTGGGCCTGCTCGGCGCGATCTTCTCCTGGTCGGTGCCGGGCAAGCTGGGCCGGCTGAACTCCGGGCGCAACCCGCGCCGCACCGCGATCACCGCAGCCGCGCTGATGGTCGGCATCGCGCTGGTCACCGGCGTCACGGTGATCCTCGACTCGGCCAAGGGCAGCATCAGTGCGCTTGCCGAGGACACCATCAAGGCCGAGTTGGTGATCTCCGGTGTGCAGGGCGGCCCACGGCCGCCGAGCTTCGACCCGGGGGTGCTGGATCGGGCCAAGGCCCTGCCGGGCGTGCAGATGGTCGACGGCGAGTACGGCGACATGGCGAAGCTCAACGGCGAGAGCACCTGGGTCGCGGCGAGCAGCGACGTCGCGTCGCTGCGGCAGATCTTCGGCGCGAAGCCCACCGCCGGTGACATCGACCGGCTCGGGCCGACCCAGATGCTGGTCAGCTCGGATACCGCCACCTCTCGGGACCTGACGGTGGGCTCGACGGTGAACGTGCAGCTGACCCGGGGCGACGCGCGGACGTACACGGTCAGCGGCATCTACGAGTCCTCGCAGCTGACCAACCCGGTGACCCTGCCGGCGGAGGCGGCGAAGGACTTCGCCATCCCCCAGCCCATTCAGGGCTTCATCCAGTTGGCCCCCGGCACCCGGGTCGCCGACGTGCAGCCGCAGGTGGAGGCACTGCTCGCGGACAGCCCTGAGGTGTCGGTGGCCGACCGGGCCGCGTTCATCAAGCAGCAGACCGGTCAGCTCGACGGGCTGCTCACCATGATCCAGATCCTGCTGGCGCTGGCCATCGTGATCGCCGTACTCGGCATCATCAACACCCTGGCGCTGTCGGTGCTGGAGCGGACCCGGGAGTTGGGTCTGCTGCGGGCGATCGGCCTGCGCCGGTCGCAGACCATGGGCATGATCACCGTCGAGGCGGTGGTGATCTCGGTGTTCGGCGCGCTGCTCGGCGTGGTGGTCGGCACCGGCCTCGGCGCCGCGGTGGTCGAGGCGCTCAAGGACGAGGGAATCACCGACCTGATCCTGCCCTGGGGTCAGATGGGGGTGTTCCTCGGTCTCGCCGCGATCATCGGGGTGGTGGCCGCGGTGCTGCCGGCGATCCGGGCGGCCCGGATCAACGTCCTGGGCGCGATCGCCCACGACTGACCGGCTACCCCGAGACCCCCGGTGCCGCTCGCGGTGCCGGGGGTCTCGCACGTTCGGCCTCGGCTGAATCGTCCTCTGGGCCGACGCCGAGCTGCCACGATGGCGGTGCCGGCCGGCCAGCGGCCCCGGGCGGCGGTGGCGAGCCGGGAAGGGTGACATGACCGATCAGGACGCGTACCAGCAGGCCCTGGACAACGCCGAACGGCTGCTCGGTCAGCCGCTCGTGCTGCCGCTCGGCGCCGGCGAGCCCTCGGTGGGGCAGGATTTCCGCCGCCTGGCCACCGTGCAGACCTTCGGCGAGGCATGGCCCCGGGAGGGATTGGACCTGCGCAGCCGTTGCCTGGTCTCGGTGGCGATCGCCGCCGCTCTCGGCACCCACGAGCCGTTGCGCGGTCAGCTGCGCATCGCCCTGCAATCGGGGGTGACCAGGGAGGAAATCGTCGAGCTGTTCATCCACCTGGCCGCCTACGCGGGCGCCGCGCGGGCGTTCGACGGCTACCAGGTGGTCACGGCGGTCTTCGCCGAGCGCCCCTGACCCGCGCCGGTCGCGGTCAGTCCGTCGCGGTCAGCCGGCCTCGGTCAGTCGGTCGCGCTGGCGCGGTTGACCAGCAGCACGGCGAGCAGCTCCAGGTCCGCGCCGGTCAGGCTCTCCAGCTGACGTACGCCGGCCATGACGGGCAGCGCCTCCACGGGTACGGCCAGCACCGCCGCGCCGGCGGCGAGCGCGCTGGCCACCCCGGTCGGTGAGTCCTCGATCGCCACGCAGCGGCCGATCGGCACGCCCAGCAGCCGGGCCGCGGTCAGGTAGGGCTCCGGGTGCGGCTTGGCCGCGACGACCTCGTCACCGCAGACCACCGCGTCGAAGCTGTCCCGGCCCAGGGTGTCCAGGGCGATCTCGACCAGCGGCCGGCCGCTGGAGGTGACCAGCGCGGTGGGGATGTCGGCGGCCCGGACGGCGCGCAGCAGGGCGAGCGCCCCCGGACGCCACTGCAGCCCGGTGCGGAACAGCTCCAGGATCCGGGTGTTGATCCACGCCGCGCTGAGCGCCGGGTCACGTTCGGGCTGCCCCAGGTCGTCGTGCAGGATCCGCATCGAGTCGGCCATGCTGGTGCCGACGATCGACCGCCGGGCGGCGATGGAGAGTTCGCCGCCGTAGTCGCGCGCGAGTTCCTGCAGCGCGACGTCCCACAGCTTCTCGCTGTCGACCAGCGTGCCGTCCATGTCGAAGAGCACGGCGGCGGGGTGTTGGCTGCTCAGCGGATCCTCCAGGGTCGTGGCCGACACCGGCGATCCTGCCAGGGTCGGACGCGGCCGGTGGCGGCGGCGGCCGAAGGGGTGATCCGGGCAACCCCGGTCAGCCCAGGTCGCAGGCCTCCAGGGAGCGCTCGTAGCCGCGGAAGAACGACTCGGTGCGCTGCTCGGCGGTGCCGTGCGAGCCTTCCGCGAACCACGGCTGGTCCGGGTCGTCGCCGACCGCCGCCAGCCCTTCTCGGAACTCGTCCAGATCACCCTCGGCCAGGCTCAGGGCGCCGGAGCGCACCGAGTCACCGAGGTACGCCCCGGCCATGCAGTCGGCCTGCAACTCCTGCTGGATGGTGAAGTTGTAGCGGATGCCGAGCCGCACCTGGACGCCGTGCGCGTACTCGTGGCCGAGCAGGTAGAACACGAAGGCGTCACCGACCTGGCGGAACGCCGCCACCGACCAGGTGATGTCGTAGGCGATGAAGTCGCCCTGCGAGCAGTAGACCGCGTTGTTGCGCGGCAGCGGCTGGCCGCCGCAGGACACCTCACCCGCCCGCTGGTACGGGGTGATCCGGCGGATCGCCTGGAAGCTCTGCCCGGAGGCCTTGAACTGGGCCGCCCAGTACCGCTCGGCGATCGCCTGCGCGTCGGCGACGTCCTGCTCGAACTCGGCGACGCTGGTGGTGCTGTCGGCCCGGGTGGTGCTGGGCCCCGGCGAGGCCGCCGAAGGTCGCTCACCCTCCGGCTCGGCCAGCCCACCGCCGGCGCAGGCTGCCGACACCAGTACGGCGATCAGCAGGCCCGCCAGCGGACCCCACCCGTCGCGTCCTGACCGTGCCCACACTGCGCCTCCCTTGGTCGTCGGTGCTGCGCTGGCAGTACCCCGACAACACGACCGTAACGCCCACCATCACATTCACGCATGTCGGTGCCGGACGGTTCACATGTGCCGGACGGTTCACGGCGCGGCCGTCGGGCGGCCACAATGGGCCGGGGCGGGTGTCCGTCCGGTGAGGAGGGTCGTGGTGCACGAGCTGGGCAGCCGTCTGCGCAGCCAGCCTGCCCCGGCGCACATCGTGTGGCGCTCGCTCAACGACCCCTACGAGGCCGGCAGCCGGCCCTGGCTGGAGTTGCGCGACGACGAGGTGCCGCCCCGGGTGGTGGCGGGCAACGCACCGGTGCTGGTGGTCTGGTCGTCGCTGTGGCCGCACCGGCCGCTCGACCGGATCCGCTTCGACCTGACCCCCCAGCCGCCCGGCCAGGGCTGCACGCTGCGTTGGACGCTCACCACGGACGGGGACCTGCCGGGCGAGAGCACCCTCGGGTATCTGCGGCACCGGCTCAACTATCTGATCAACGACCGGCTCCGGCTCTCCTACGGACAGTGACCCGTCAGCCGCTGCTGTCGCGCCCGCGCTGCCAGGTCTCGCCCTGGTCGCCGTGCCGCTCGGCCTCGTACCTCTGCTGCCTGGCCCGGGCGTCCCGGCCGGCGGCATCGTCGTCGGCGGAGCTCAACCGCCCCCGATCACGCCACACCACCACTCCGAACGCCCCACCCGCCACCACAACAAAAACCCCCACCACCACCCACACGGTAGTCATCCCGCCACGCTAACCACCCCCCGCCAACCCGCGCCCCCGCGCCCTCCCCCGCCCCGCCCCACTCCGCCCGGCGATCATGAGGTTGTTGCCCCGTGGCGCGGCGTGTCGTGACGCTAACTTCATGATCAACCGACGGTGAGGGGGTAGAGCCGGCGGTGGGGGGCGGAAACCGGTGGGGTGGGGTCGTAGTTTGTCCGGGTGGGGTTGGTGGTTTCGACGTCTCTGGTGAGGCGGCGCCGTCGTGGCGCCGGAACAGGAGGACCACCGTGAAGTACATGATCATGCTCTATGGCTCGCAGCAGGACTACGACGTGCTGTCCGGCCGGGCGACCGACCGGCCGGCCATGTCGGCCGAGCAGATCGCGGCCATGCACAAGCACATGGAGACGTACCACCAGGCGCTCGCCGAGTCCGGGGAGCTGGTCGACGCCCGGGGCCTCAGCGAGCCGGTGCACGCCCGCCGGGTGCAGGTGCGCGAGGGCGCGCCGGTGGTCACCGACGGCCCGTACCCGGAGACGCAGGAGGTGCTGGCCGGTTACACGATCGTGGAGTGCGCCAGCTTCGACCGGGCCACCGAGATCGCCGCCGGCCTGGTCGATCCGGACGAGCCGGGCGGGTACGTGGACGTGCGGCCGGTGCTGGACGGCGTCGAGGACCTGGCCGGCTGACCGGTGCCGGAGATCGTCCCGCCCGTCGAGGACCTGCTGCGCGAGCTGGCGCCGCAGGTCCTCGGCGCGCTGGTACGCCGCTATGGGCACTTCGACACCGCCGAGGACGCCGTCCAGGAGGCGCTGATCGCCGCGGCGGGTGGCTGGCCGCGCGACGGCGTACCGGAGAATCCCCGCGGCTGGCTGATCACCGTCGCGTCCCGCCGGCTGACCGACCTGCTGCGCAGCGAGCAGGCGCGGATGCGACGGGAGGACGTCGTGGCGCGGTGGGTGCTGCCCGAGCAGTGGCGCGCTCCCGCCGCCGACCGGCCGCCGGCGGACGCCGACGACACGCTCATCCTGCTGTTCCTGTGCTGCCATCCGGCACTCTCGCCGGCCTCGCAGATCGCGCTCACGCTGCGCGCGGTGGGCGGCTTGAGCACCGCCGAGGTGGCCCGCGCGTTCCTGGTGCCGGAGGCGACGATGACCCGGCGGATCAGCCGGGGCAAGCAGCGGATCCGGGACAGCGGGCTGCGGTTCGCCCCGCCCACCGGCCCGGAGCGCGCCGACCGGCTCGCCGCCGTGCTGCACGTGCTCTACCTGGTCTTCACCGAGGGGTACGCGCGCACGGCCGGCCCCGGTCTGCTGCGCGCCGACCTGACCGCCGAGGCGATCCGGCTGACCCGCCTGGTGCGTCGGCTGTTGCCGGACGATCCCGAGATCGCCGGGCTGCTCGCGTTGATGCTGCTCACCGACGCCCGCGCACCGGCCCGGATCGGCCCGCACGGCGAGCTGGTGCCGATGGCCGAGCAGGACCGCGGCCGGTGGCGGGCCGACCAGATCGCCGAGGGGGTCGCCCTGATCACCGGGGCGCTGCCGCGCGGGGTCGTCGGGCCGTACCAGCTCCAGGCGGCCATCGCGGCCGTGCACGACGAGGCGCCCAGCGCGGCGGCCACCGACTGGGCGCAGATCACCGCCCTGTACGAGGTGCTGCTGGGCATCTCCGACAACCCGGTCGTGGCGCTCAACCATGCGGTGGCGGTGGCGATGAGCCGGGGCGCGCCGGCCGGGTTGACGCTGCTCGCCGAGCTGGCCGACGACGCCCGGTTGGCCGACGACCCGCGACTGCCGGCCGCCCGAGCCCACCTGTGGGAGCTGGTCGGCGAGCGTACCGCCGCTCGGGACGCCTACCGGACGGCGGCGGCGCGGTCGACGAACCTGGCCCAGCAGCGCTACCTGAACGCCCGCGCGGAGCGCCTCGCAGACGACGTTTGACTGAGCCGACGCCGGTCGCGGCCGTCGCTACGGTGGCCGGGTCAGGGGCTCGCGGCCAGGAAGACGAAGGCGGCCAGCAACACCAGGTGTACGCCGCCCTGCAACACGTTGGCCCGGCCCGGCACCACGGTCAGCACCGCGGTCACCGCGGTGAGCGCCAGCAGCGCGAGTTGGGTGCCACCGAGGCCGAGCAGCAGGGGGCCGTCCAGCCAGATCGAGGCGATCGCGATCGCCGGGATCGTCAGGCCGATGCTGGCCATCGCCGAGCCCAGCGCGAGGTTCAGGCTGATCTGCACCCGGTCGCGGCGGGCGGCGCGGGCCGCGGCCAGGGTCTCCGGCAGCAGCACCAGCAGGGCGATGATGACGCCGACGAACGCGTGGGGCAGGTTCGCCGCCGCCACCCCGGCCTCGATGGTCGGGGAGACGGTCTTGGCATCGCCGACAACCGCGATCAGCGCCACCAGCAGCAGCCCCAGGCTGACCAGCGCCGCACGGGTGGTCGGCGGCTTGGCATGCTCCTCCTCGTCGATCACCCGGCCCTGGCTGTCGACCGGCAGGAAGTAGTCGCGGTGCCGGCCGGTCTGCACCAGCACGAACAGCCCGTACAGCGCCAGCGATGCGACGGCGGCGAAGGCGAGCTGGGCCGGGCTGAACTCCGGGCCGGGCCGGGCGGTGGTGAAGGTCGGAATGACCAGGCTCAGGGTGGCCAGGGTGATCACGGTGGCCAGCGCCCCGCCGGTGCCCTCGGGGTTGAACACCGCCACCCGGCGGCGCAGCGCCCCGAGCAGCAGGGACAGGCCGAGGATCCCGTTACAGGTGATCATGACGGCGGCGAAGACGGTGTCCCGGGCGAGCGACTGGGTCTTCTCCGGTCCGCTGATCATCAGCGTGACGATCAGGGCGACCTCGATCACCGTGACCGCGACGGCGAGCACCAGGGACCCGTACGGCTCCCCCACCCGGTGGGCGACCACCTCCGCGTGGTGCACCGCCGCGAGCACCGCGCCACCCAGCAGCACCGCGACCACCACGATGACGGGTCCGGGCAATTCTCGTCCCCAGGTGGCCATGAGCACCAGCACCGCGAGAACGGGTACGGCGACGGTCCAGTCGGACAGGCGGAAGCGACGGAGGGTGGCCATGCATAAAGAGTGCCAGGTCAGGTGATCATGTGCCCACCATCGACGCAGCCACGTCGGTGTCGGAGGTCTCCCCAACGGTCAAGGGCCGTGATCGGCGACCGCCTTGATGCCACCCGAGCAGGGCTTCCTGCACCCACCGAAACCGTAACTCATAGGTTACGCTTTGGCGGTGGACGAGGTGGCCGCCGCGATCGCGGACCCGGTACGGCGCCGCATCCTGACCATGCTGCGCGACGCACCGCTGGCTGCGGGCGACATCGCCCAGCGGTTCGCGATCAGCCGACCCGCGATCAGCCGCCACCTGCGGGTGCTGCGGGACAGTGGGCTCGTCCGCGACGAGTTGGTCGGCCGAAACCGGATCTACCGGCTCGATCCCGGCCCGCTCGCCGAGCTGGTCGACTGGCTCGCCGAGCTCGTTGCCGCCGAGCGGTGGGAGCGGCGCCTCGACGCGTTGGAGACCGAGGTCTATCGCACCCGCCGAGAGCGCCGCAGTCGCGGCCCGGCGGAGCATCGAAGGGAGCACACGGCATGACGCGTACACCCGCCGGACGACTGTTCCGCACCGCCACCGGCCACGATCTCGTCCTCACCCGCACGTTCCGCGCCCCGGCGGCGGACGTGTGGGCCAGCCTGACCGACCCGGAGCGCACGGCCCGCTGGTTCGGCCCCTGGGAGGGCGACGCCGCGCCCGGCCGGACCATCCGGGTCCAGATGGCGTACGAGGAGCAGCAGCCCTGGTGTGAGGTCCGCATCGACGCGTGCGAGCCGGAGCAGCGCCTCGCCGTGTCGATGGTCGACAGCTACGGGACCTGGTTGCTGGAGATGGCGCTGTCCGAGACCGACGGCAGCACCGAGCTGCGGTTCGTCCAACACCTGACCAGCGTGGAGGGCATCGCCGAGGTGGGCGCCGGCTGGGAGTACTACCTGGACATGCTCGTCGCCTCCCGGGACGGCTCACCCCGTCCCGAATTCGACGAGTACCACCCCGCGATGCAGCCCTACTACCAGGCGCTTGCCGCCGAGGAGACGCCCGACGCCGCCCAGCACGCCTAGGCGCGGCGGCGCGTCTCCTGGTGCAGCGCCGCGAACTCGGCGGTCAACGCCGGCAACGGGAAGTGCGCGTTCAGGCCACTGGGGTTGGGCAGGACCCAGACCCGGGCTGGGCCCAGCCGATCCGGCTGCGGGCCCAGCCCGGCCCGAGGCCGAGCAAAGGCGATCCGGTACGCGGTCACCCCGAGGATGGCCACCCACCTCGGCTGGTACCGCTCGGCCTTGATGGCCAACCCCGTCACCCCGGCCACCAGCTCCGCCGGCGTCAGCTCGTCGGCGCGGGCGGTGGCCCGGTTGCTCAGGCTGGTGATACCGAGGCCCTGCCGCAGCAACTCATCGCGCTCCCACGGGTGCAGCTCCCGGTCGGTGAAGCCGGAACGGTGCAGGGCCGGCCAGAAGCGGCTGCCGCGCCGCGCGAAGTGCTCCCCCACGGCGGCCGAGTAGAGGCCCGGGTTGAAGCCGCAGAACAGCACCCGCAGACCGGGACCGATGACGTCCACCAGTCCCCGGCCGGCCGCCGCCGCCACCTCCTGCGGCGTCGGCCGCCGGAACGGCCCCGACCCGCCCACGTCCATACCACCGATCCTGCCGGATGGCCCGACACCCGGTTACGGCTTCCGACGTCGCCTGGCACCGGACCCGGCGTGCGCCGTCGATCACGGCTTGACACCCTCAACGGATGCAGTCAACCGACGACCTCGCCGCCAGCCGCTACGCACGGATGCGCTGGAACACTCCCCTGTCCGAGGAGCACGCGGCGCTGCTGCTGCAACGACTCGACGTCCGCCCCGGCGCGCGCGTACTCGACCTCGGCTGCGGCTGGGGCGAGCTGCTGCTCAGGGCGGTCGCCGCCGGCGGTGTGGCCCCGGTCGCGACGAGGGGCGTCGGGGTCGACACCGACGACACCGCACTCGCCCGGGGGCGGCGGCTGGCCGCGGGCCGATCCCTGAACCGGCACGTCGCCTTCGTGATGGGGGAAGCGGCGGCCTGGCAGGAGCCGGCCGACCGGGTCCTGTGCATCGGCGCCGCGCACGCCTTCGGCGGCACCGGCGCGGCCCTCGACGCGCTCGCCACCGTGGTGCGGCCAGGGGGCCGGCTGCTGTTCGGTGAGGCGTACTGGGACCGTCCCCCCACGACGGAGGTCGAGCAGATCTTCGGAACGGAGGTCACGGATCTTCCGGGCCTCGTCGAGGCCGCCCGCGAGCGCGGCTGGCGGGTCCTGCACGTGAGCACCGCCGACCAACGGGAGTGGGACGACTTCGAGTCCACCTGGCTCGCGGGCCGGCAGGAGTGGCTGCTGAAGTACCCGGAGGATCCCCGCGCGGCGGGGGTCCGCGCGGAACTCGACGACCGGCTGCGCCAGTACGTCGGCGGCTATCGCGGGGTTGTCGGCCTCGCCTACCTCGTCCTCGGTCGCTGACGCCCGAACGGCACGTACGCCGGCTGCTGGCCCTGACCACCGTCTGCCTTTGACGCCGGTGGCTACGCTGCGCCTTGCGGAGCGGTCCGCCATGCCGGGCCATTGCTGGGAGCGAGCCTGACGTGTCTGATACCCGGACGTCCCCCGACTCTCGTCTCGCCCTGCACTGGCGAATCCTCATCGTGTTCACCGGCACCGTGCTGGTGTGGCTGTTCCTCTACCACGGCCCCCTGCTCGGCCGCGACTACGACCGTCCGACCCATGTCGCGAGGGCCATCCTCACGACAGTGCTCGTCGTCCCCCTCGTGGTGGCTGCCCGCCGCCTGCTCGACCGCCGCCCCTGGACCGGCCTCGGGTTGCCCTCCCTGCGCACCGGCTGGCGGCGACTGCTGCTCGGGATGGCCTGCTGGCTCATCCCCGCCGCCATCGGGTTCGCGCTCTGCCTCGGCTTCGGTTGGGTCGAGATCAGCCTGCGAACCTCCGCGACGGAGGCCCTGCGCGTGGCGGCGCTGCTGGTCGTACTCGTCTTCCTGTACGAGGCGTTGCCGGAGGAGCTCGTCTTCCGCGGTTACCTCCAGCGCAACCTCGCCACCCGGTTGCCGGCATGGCAGGCCGTCATCGGACAGGCCGTGTTGTTCACCCTGTTCGGGTTCCTCGTCGGTGCCGCCGCCTCCCTCGACAGACTCCTGCTCTTCTTCGTCTTCGCACTGCTCCTGGGCGGCTTCCGTGTCGCCACCGGCGACATCTGGGCGGGCATCGGCTTTCATCTGGCCTTCCAGACCGTCGCCCAACTGTTCGGAGACGTGGGCGCCGTCTTCGACGTGACCGGATCCGACGTCCTGGGAGTCGTCGCCATGGGCGCCATACCGTTCTCGCTCGGCTGGATGGCCATGGAACGGCTCCACCGGAACCGCCTGAACTGGCAGGCACGGGATCCGGAGCCGGTCCGTTGACGAGCACGCGAGGGAGAGGTGGCTACCGTGAGTGAGCTGGACGAGTTACTGCGTACGCAGGCCGCGTACTACCGGGCGCACGCCGGCGAGTACGACCTGGCATACGAGACCAACGAGGAGTTGCGCTCGCTGGAGGTGCTGGCCGCAGGACTTCCTATCGGCGGGGATGTGCTGGAACTGGCGTGCGGTACCGGCCAGTGGACCCGACTTCTGGCAGCCCGTGGCCGGAGCGTGACCGCAGTCGACGCCGCCCCGGAGATGGTCACCAGGGCACGAGACCGGACCATCGGCCTGGACGTGGAGTTCATCGAGGCGGACCTCTTCGAATGGCGGCCGCCTCGCCGGTTCGACACGGTGTTCTTCGGGTTCTGGCTGTCCCACGTGCCGCCGGAGCGGTTCGGCGCCTTCTGGAGGCTGGTGGGCGACGCGTTGGCCCCGGCGGGGCGGGCCTGCTTCGTCGACTCGGCCCCGGGTGACATGGCAAACGAGGAAGTTCTCGCCGATCAGCCGGTCCAAGCGGTACGGCGTCGACTGGAGGACGGCAGCGCACATCGGATTGTGAAGGTGTTCCGCGACCCGCACGGTCTCACGCAGGAGCTAGAGGGGCTTGGTTGGTCGGCGCACGCGTGGCCGGTCGGGGCGACACTGATGGCTGGACTGGCCGCTCCACCGACGCCGGCCGAAGGGTGACCGGTCGGTTCGCGGGAGGTCAGGAGTCCGCTGGCACCCCGGCTTCGAGCTGGCCGATCATCGGTGCGAGGAGCTCGTTGAGTTCCCGAGTCAGCACCGTGACGGCTCTGCGCGCCGCGGTCGCCACGGAATCATCCGGACCGTCGGGAGCCGGCGGTAGATCATCGAGCGGGACCGGTGCGTCAACCTGAAGCATCGCGCGTAGATGCGGGCTGCGCGTCTGATCCTGCTCCGAGGGTGTCGTGTACTGGCCGAACAACTGGGGCCAGTCCCGCCAACCACGGTCGCGCTGCCACTGCTTCGTCCAGGTGAGCTCAGCCGGCCAGCGGGAAATCACCGTTACCGCGCAGACCATGCTTCCGTCCCACGGGCTTCGCGTGCAGGTCGCCGAGACGATCCGCCGGTGCCAGCGGACGAAGCCGGGTGACAGCTCGGTGGCCAGCCGCCACGCTGTCGCCGCGAAGGCGACCGGTGCGATGTCGCCCCAGGTGTCGGTGAACTCGTCGATCCGACCGAGCACCTCAGCCTCGTAGCGACCACGCCCGTCGGCGCCGCGCTCGCGGTCGAACTGCTCGTCCAGCCAGAAGGCGCGCGGTTCAGGCATCCTCATCCCCGTTCAGAGCCGTGGCGTCCATTGCTCCCGTCGGCCCGACCGTTTGCGCGGACCGCACGACGGTCGGACGGCCGTTTCGAGACACCCCAACGCTAGCGCCGGCCGCTACTCGGCGCCGCCTCCTGGCCGGTCACGGTGTTCGAAGGACGTCACCGGCGTCGGCGCGCGGGGGCAGTTGGCCGGACGGCGCCTGCGGAACCCGCATGCGCTGGCGGGGCCATCTGGTCGGACGCCGCGTCGGCGGGCCGGTCGACTGGCGATCGGTACGGGGCGTGGGCAGCACCAGGCAGACGACGGTGAGCAGCATCGCCGCGACGATGCCGTCGAGCCAGTAGTGGTTGCCCGTGCACACGACAACCAGCGAAGTGACGAGCGGGTGTGCCAACCACAGCCACCGCCAGCGCCGACCGGTCACCGCCATGAGCGCGATGGCGACAGCGAGTGCCCAACCGACGTGCAGCGAGGGCATGGCGGCGTACTGGTTGCTCAACGTGTCCGTGTCGGGTGGGCCGTAGACGGCGGGCCCGTATCGGCTGCCGGTGTCCACCATCCCGGTCAGGGCGGTCAGTCGCGGCGGCGCCAGCGGAACCAGGAGGTGCAGCACCAGTGCCGCCGCGGTGAGCCCGGCGAGCATCCGACGCGTCCAGAGATAGTGCACCGGGTGTCGCACGTACAGCCAGATCAGACAGATGGCCGTGGCGGGGAAGTGCACGTACGCGTAGTAGCCGTTGGCCAGGTGCACCAACAACTCGTGGGAGAGCACGGGATGTTGGAAGGCGGCCTCGTTGGGCAGGTGGAACAGCCGCTCCACCCGCCAGATCCATTCCCCGTTTTCCACTGCGGTCGATCCGCGGTCGGCCCCCGCCACCCGCGCCGCCTTGTAGACGAGGAACAGCGCGGCGACGAGCGCCAGCTCGCGCATCGCCCGACGCAGTGCAGCGGCTCGCCGCCCGGGTGCCGCCGGCCGCGCCGCTGACAGCTCCGCGATATCCACAGACTCCTCGATTCGGTGACGTTCACTCGTGCCGGGCCTCGCTGGACAGACCGGGGCCGCCGCCGTCCTCGGACGGCGGCGGCCCCGGGTCTTCGGCCCGGCGTCAGCGCCGGTGGGTCGCTCCGCCCTGCGCGGCGTCGACGTGCACCTGGTCGAAGGCGGGAGCGCCGTCGACCGCGTCGGCGGCGACGGCCGCCGACGTGGCGGCGTCCGGCAGGTCGAGGCTGGTCCGCAGGGTGACCGGCTTGAGCAGGAGCGCGGCGATGACGCCGACGACCCCGATGGCGGCGGAGATGAGGAAGATGTGTCCGGTGGCATCGCCGTACGCGGCCCGGACGATTTCCTGGATCTGCTCGGGCAGCGCGGTGATGTTGAGGTTGCTGCTGCCACTCCCGCTGCCGGAGGCGGGGATCCCGGCGGCGGCGAGGTCGTGGGTGATCTGGTCGCTGACCCGGCGGGCGAGGACGGCGCCGAGCACGGAGACGCCGATGGTGCCCCCGAGCGACCGGAAGAACGCGACGCTGGAACTGGCCGCGCCGATGTCCTTGAGCGTGACCGTGTTCTGTACGGCAAGAACGAGGTTCTGCATGGTCATGCCGACGCCGATGCCGACGATGAACATGGCGGCACCGACCAGGACGAGCGACGTCTCGTGGTCGATGGTGCCGAGCAGTGCGAACCCGGCGACGAGGAGGATCGAACCGGCGACGATGTACGGCTTGATCTTCCCGCTCTTGCTGATCAGCCGGCCGGCGACGATCGAGGAGCCGAGCACCCCGGCCATCATCGGGATGGTGAGCAGGCCTGCCTCCGTCGGGCTGTAGCCGCGCCCGATCTGGAAGTACTGGCCGAGGAAGACAGCACCGCCGAACATGGCCATGCCGACCGCGAGGCTGCCGAGAATGGCCAGCGCGGTGGTGTGCTGGCGCACAATGCCGAGCGGGATGACCGGCTCGGCCGCACGCGACTCGACCCAGACCGCCAGGGCAAGCAGGACGAGCGTGCCGCCCACCATGGCCGCGGTCTGCCAGGAGGCCCAGGCGAACGAGCTGTCGACGAAGGAGATCCAGATCAGCAGCAGGCTGACGCCGGCGGCGATCAGGCTGGCGCCCAGGTAGTCGATCTTGACGTTCTCGCGCCGTACGGTCGGCAGGTGCAGGGTGGCCTGGAGCAGGATCAGCGCGATGGCGGCTACCGGCACACCGACGAAGAAGCACCAGCGCCAGCCGAGCCAGGACGTGTCGACGATGAGACCGCCGAGCAGCGGGCCGCCGACCGTCGCGACCGCCATGACGCCACCGAGGTAGCCGTTGTAGCGGCCCCGCTCGCGCGGCGGGATCATGGCCGCGATCGCCACCTGGACGAGGGCCTGCAGGCCGCCGACCCCGATGCCCTGGAACGCGCGGGCGGCGATGAGCTGGCCGGCGCTCTGCGAGAAGCCGGCAATGACCGAGCCCAGCAGGAAGACCACGATGGCGACCTGGATGAGGACCTTCTTGTTGAACAGGTCGGCCAGCTTGCCCCAGATCGGGGTGGTCGCGGTCGCGGTGAGCAGGGTCGCGGTGACCACCCAGGTGTACTGGTTCTGCGAGCCGTTCAGTGATCCGATGATCTTCGGTAGCGCGGTCGAGACGACCGTGCCGCTCAGCATCGCGACGAACAGCACCAGCAGCAGACCACTGAGCGCCTCTAGCGTCCGCCGATGGGTCATCGGCTCAGCGCCGGCCGTGATGGTGGGTGCGCTCATCGCGCGGCCTCCAGGTTGTCGTGGTTTCCGAGGGCGACCTCAATGTCGCCGGTGAACCGGCCGAGGGCGGCGCTCAGTGCGGCCAGCTCGTCGGGAGTCCAGTCGGCGAGCGCTCGTTCGAGCACCTCGCCGTACCAGCCGTGGGTGTCGGCCAGGGCAGCCTGACCAGCCGGGGTGACCGCCAGGAAGGTCGCCCGCTTGTCGGTGGGGTCGGGCCGCCGCTCGACCAGGCCGTGCGCGACGAGCGCCGCGACGGAGCGGCTGACGGTCGACGGGTCGAGCCGAGTGCGGTGGGCCAGTTCGCGGGCGTGGCAGCCGCTGGAGAGCTGATCGATCTGCACGAGCATGCCGAGCAGGCCCGGCGGAATCGCCGGCCGCTCGTCGGCCCGGCGTTGCTTCAGCAGCCGAACGGTTTTGATCAGGTCGTACAGGCGAAGGCCGAGTTCACGAGCGCCGCTGTCCACGTCTGCTCCCACACGCGAGTTGGTTGCCGCAAGCAAGCATCTACCGATCTTGCCCACTAGGCAAGTTTGCACATTGAGAAGTCCGTCACCCCCACGTACTCTCGGAGCGATGGACGAGACCACCGGGCTGCGGGAGCGCAAGAAGGCGGCGACCCGCCTCGCCCTGCACGAGGCGGCCCTCCGCCTCGCCGCCGAACAGGGAATCGACGCGGTGACCGTCGAGGCGATCGCCGACGCCGCCAACGTCTCCCGGCGGACCTTCTCCAACTACTTCTCAGGCAAGGAACAGGCGCTCTTTCACGGCGACACCATGCGCCTGCACCGGCTGTTGCAGCTGATCCGCGAACAGCCCGTCGACGAGCCGCCGTGGACCGTGCTGAGCCGGGCAGCCGAGCGCCTCACCGAGGAGGTTTTCGGAGGGTCTGAGCCTTCCTGGCTGACCCAACGCCGGAAGCTACGCGGGCACCCCGGCCTGGCCCCACACCAGGTCGCGGCGTACGCCGCGATCGAGCGCGAGCTGGCCGCAGAACTCGCCCACCGGCTCACCGGCGCCGACGTTGCACTGCGCTCCCGCCTCCTGGCCGCGACCTTCCTGGCCATCCTGCGGGTCGCCGTCCAGCACTGGATCGAGCACCCGGGCGACCCGCTGCGGGAGACCGTCCGGACCGCGCTCGTCGCAGCCGCTCCCGCGGCGACCCCCGGAGGCCACCGGACCAGCACCGGCACCTAGCGCCAATCTTGGCCGATTTCCCCGCGCGGACGCCCCGTGGACCGTCTCGCCGGAGGGCTCCCGTCGCTTCGGTTCGCCCGCAGCTCCGGCTTCCGCTGAGGCGTACGGGGTGTCGGAAAACCCCGGATCACGGGGCCTACCCGTCGGTATTCCGGCATTCGGCGCGATCGGTTAGCGGTGCACCTCAAAGGCCCGGATGCTGACATGTCGGCCGGGCACTCGGTCCGCCGAAGAGGAGCTGCGCGTAGATGGCAACAACGGACAAGGCGTCGGGAGACCGGCTCGGCGCGACACTGATCATGGCATGCCTGGGGGTGTTCGTCGCATACCTGCCAGTGACGACAGTGTCGGTGAGCCTGCCAGCGATTCAACGCGGGCTGAACGCGTCGACCGCCGACCTGTCCTGGGTGTCGGACGCCTTCGTACTGCCGATGGCCGCCCTGATCCTGACCGCCGGCGTCTTCGGCGACGTTCACGGGCGCAAGAAGGTGTTCCAGGCCGGCCTGCTGTTCTGCGCGATCGGCGCGGCCGTCGCGCTGTCCGCACAGTCGATCGCGATGGTCTGGGTCGGCCAGGCGCTCGCCGGTGTGGGAGCGGCCGCTCTGCTGCCCGCCACGCTGGCGCTCATCAGCCACGCCGTGCCGGACTCGAGGAAACGCGGCAAATACATCAGCCTCTGGGCCACCTCACTGATGCTCGCCCTCGCGCTCGGCCCCCTGCTGGCCGGGGCGATCCTCGAGCACGCGTCCTGGCGCTGGATCTACCTGCCGGCCATCCCGCTCGCGCTGCTCACCGCCCTGATCGCCATTCCGCTGGTGACCGACTCGCGGGCCCCGGGAAAGCGGCACCTGGACTGGCCGGGACAGATCACCGCCGCCCTGGCCATCGTCGCCCTGGTCTTCGCCGTCATCGAGGGCGGCGCCGGCTCGTTCAGCGACCCCATCGTGCTCCTGGCCTTCGCCGTGGCCGCGCTCAGCCTCGCCGCGTTCGTCGTGATCGAGCGGCGTAGCGACTCGCCGATGCTGAGCCCCGCCCTGTTCGCCAGCCGCGGCTTCAACGCCACCGCCGTGATCGCCATGGTCAGCTTCATGGGCGTGATCGGCAGCATCTTCGTGCTCAGCCTCTACCTCGGCCTGGTCCAGCAGCTGTCGACCATGGACGCGGCGCTGCGACTGCTGACCAACACGGCAGTGCCGGTCGTCGTGGGGCCACTGATCGCCCGCCTCATGCACCGCGTGCAGGTGCGCTGGCTGCTCAGCGCCGGCCTGTTCATCGCGGCGATTGCCCTGTACTTCCTCAGCACCGTCGACGCCGACACGTCGTTCGGGCAGCTGAGCTGGCGGCTCGCCCTGTTCGGACTGGGCCTCGGCGCGGTGCTGACCCCGATGACCGCCACCGCGGTCAGCTCCGTGCCGTTCCCGCTGGCCGGCATGGCCGCCGCGGGCAACAACGCGTTCCGCCAGGTCGGCGGCGCGCTCGGCCCCGCCGTCCTGGGCGCCCTGCTGACCAGCAAGGCGGCCAGCGCCCTGCCGGGTCACCTCACCGACGCCGGGGTCAGCGGGGAGCACCAGCAGGCCGCCACCGCGGCGATGGACGACAGCGGCTTCCAAGCAGTCGCCGCCGTCGACTACGGCGCTCAGCAGGACGGCGCGCTGAACGCCCTCAACAAGGCGTTCCTCGACGGCTTCCAACTGTCCCTGACCGTGTCGGCCACACTGATGGTCATCGCCGCGCTGGCCGCGATCGTCCTGCTGGGCCGCCCGCGCCCGGTGCGCGACCCGCAGCCTGCGGCCCAGCTACCAGAAACCGTCCCGGCCTGACCTCCCAACCCAAAGACGGCGGCGTCACCGGCTCTTACGCTGGTGACGCCGCCGACGATCAGGAAGACCGTGACCCCTTCCCTGGACCAACTCGACCTGCAACTGCTGCAGGCCCTGCAACTCGACGGTCGCGCCCCGTTCAGCCGGATCGCGGCCGCCCTCGGTGTCTCGGACCAGACCGTCGCCCGGCGCTTCCGCCGCCTGCACACGAAGGTGGGCCTGCGTGTGCTGGGCATGGCCGACGAGAGCCGGCTCGGCCGCTCCAACTGGTTTGTCCGGCTGCAGTGCACCCCGGACATGGCCGAGCGGCTGGCCGACGCGCTCGCCCGCCGCCCGGACACGTCCTACGTCGCACTGATTTCCGGCGGCAGCGAGGTGGTCTGCGCGATGAAACCCCGCAGCCACACCGTCCGAGACGAACTTCTACTGGGTCGGTTGCCGCGCACCCAGCGGGTGATCGGATTCAGCGCGCACTGCCTGTTGCACCGCTTCTACGGCGGCCGCCTCGGCTGGCTGCAGAAGGTCAACGCCCTCACGACCGAGCAGGAGGCGGCACTTCGACCCCCACCGGTCGAGGCGGCGCCCGGCACCGTCACGATCGACGACACCGACGAGGAACTGCTTGCCGCGCTGTTCCGGGACGGCCGGGCCGGCCTCGCCGAACTGCAGACAGCATGCGGCCAGTCCGAGGACGTGGTGCGGCGCCGCCTCGACCGGCTGCGGGACAGCGGCGTCCTCTACTTCGCGGTGCAGTACTCCCCGGAACATCTCGGCCACGAGGTGGGCGCGCTGCTGTGGCTGACCGTGGCGCCGTCTGCGCTGGCCGAGGTGGGGAACGCGCTGGCCGAGCACGCGGAGGTGGAGTTCGCCGCCGCGGCCACCGGCCGGGTGAACATCATCGCGGCCGTCCGCTGCCGGGGCACCGAGGAACTGTACGCGTACCTGAACGACAAGATCGGCGCTCTGGACGGCATCCGTACCGTTGAGACCGCGCTGATCCTGCGCCAGATCAAGCAATTGGCACTCGCGCCGGGAGCCGTTCCGGACTGAAGAAACCAGCAACGGTGCCAGCGGAGGCCAGGAGGTCTCCGGGCTCGGCCTAATTCCGCCGGATGCTGATCGTGCCTTGACAAGCGGTGGGCTCCACGGTGGACGATTCACCGTGCGAATTCTTGTGGTCGGCGGCAGTGGTCTGATCGGCGCCCATGTCGTGGACGTGCTGCGCGAGCGAGGTCATGCGGCGACCACGGTGGCGCGTACGGCCCATCCGGGTGTCGATCACCTGATCGATGTCTCGTCCGCCTCGATCGATGAGCTGCGAACGCTGCTCGCCGGTCATGACGGCGTCGTCTACGCCACCCGCACGGACGAGCAGCGACCGCTGCGTAAGCCGATCTATCCGGTGTTTCGCCGAGACAACGTCGAGCCGGTGGTGCGGCTGTTCACTGCCGCGCGCCTGGAAGGTCTCACCCGCGGGGTCGTCATGGGCTCCTACTACACCTACTACGACCGGCTGCACCCGCAGTGGCGCCTCACGGGCCGCCACACGTACATCCGATGCCGAGTGGAGCAGGCCCGGGAGGGACGGGAGGCCGCCGGCCCCAATTTGCCGGTTGCCGTACTCGAGTTGCCCTTCGTCTTCGGCCGGGCCGGTGACCGACTGCCAAACTGGGCGGGCCCACTGGACCGGTGGGCGCGGTCCCGTACACCCCTGGTCGCCCCCACCGGCGGGAGCGCCGCAGCCTCGGCACGCAGCGTGGCCGAGGTCGCGGTGGACGCTCTGGAGCAGCGCCGCGGTGCGGACATCCCGGTCGCTGACGAGAATCTCACCTGGAACGACATGATCGGGCGCATCGCCGAGGCGGTCGGCCGACGCCGCCGGGTCGCTCGCCTCCCGTCCGCCGCGGCAAGGGCCGCCCTACGGCTTGGCGGCGCGCTGCAGGCACTCAGCCGCAAGGAATCGGGCGTCAACCCGACCTACCTCTCCGACCTTTTCCTCGCTGAGCTGTTCATCGAGCCGACGACCGGCCGATCGCTGGACCCGGCGCTGCGCGAAACCTTCCCCGACCACGGAGCCGCCTAGCATTCGGTCGGGGCACTGATTCGTCACACCTCCACCGGCCGGGGTGCTCGTCCCAACTACCGTCGCGGCCCCGCACCACGCCGCCAAGATCCGCACAACTTCAGGGATGTAGGGGTCTCCGCCGCCCGTGAGGCCCCTACATCCCTGAAGTTGCTGCCACGGCGGATCGCGGCGGCACGCCACGGCAGGTGCCCCTCAGCTGAGCTGTTCGGCCAATCCGACGACGATGCCCTCGGGGCCGCGGACGTAGCAGAGCCGATAGCTGTCCTCGTACTGCTCCAACTCCCCGACGAGTTCGGCCCCGTGGGTGCGCAGGCGGGCAATCACGTCCTCGATGTCGTCAACGGCGAACATGATGCGACGAATGCCGAGCGTGTTCGCCGGTGCATCCTTCGGCTCTGCGCTGATCGCCTTCGGCGTGTGGAACATCGCCAGCTCGACTCGACCGTGACCGTCCGGGGTCCGCAGCATCGCGACGTCCTGTCGGACGCCATCGATCCCGATGACACGCTCCACCCAACGGCCCTCTATCGGCCCCTTGCCCTCCAGTTCCATGCCGAGTTCAACGAAGAACGAAATAACAGCGTCAAGGTCTTCGACAACGACGAGGACGTTGTCCATCCGCTGGATCGCCATGCTGGATCTTCTCCTTGGTGTGGTACGGCCACCGTGACCGCATCCTCCCCTGAGACGGAGCCGCCGGGCCGTTATCGACATCCTTCGCGACACCTTCTTGGAGCTTCCTGACGTGGCAGGGCCCGTCACGCGCCAGTCGCACACCCGTCAGGCGTGGGTGACAGATCGACGCGGCGCGGCGTGCGGCGCCGAGCGTCACTACAGATCCATCACGCGCTGCGACGCCCGGTCAGCGGCAGATCGGTACATCCAGGAGCGGCGATGCGTCGGCCGGCTCAGAAGCCTCGAAAGACGCCGTCGGGGCCTGCCGACCGCGCGAACTCAAAGAAGTCCATGTTCGCGAGAGACAGGTTGTTCTCGATCGCCTGGACTTGCCGTGGCAGTGTCCTAAACGGTCCCGCCTCGTCTCTGTCGCTCAGATTGACGACGAGAAGGGGATGCTCCGGCAGCGAGACGGTGACGGCGTCGACGACGAACACGACCGGGTGCCTGTACTGATGCGGGTAGGCACGAGGATAGCCGGCTGCGATTGCCGTATCGCTGAGGTCAATCAACGTTCGATCCTCAACGAACTCGACACCGGCCACGAAGCCCTCTTCTGTGGGGCTGACGATCTCGTCCTTGAGCCGCTCCCAGATACCGTCGTCGCGAAAGTCCGCGCGTACGACCGGAACACACCACGTCTCTGGCAAATGGGCCACGGGCAAAGGGTAGCGAGACCGGACGTTACCGGGATGACACGAGCCTCGATTGATCAACTAGCTAGCCAGGACCGGTGGAGAAGTATCCAACGACAGCAATGCCGAGAATCAGCGCCAACCCGCCGGCCCAGCCTGCCATCAGCCCCAGGCTGAAGCGTGGCACTCCGAACCCGGACGAGATGAGGAAACCGCAGCCCAGCAGGAACCCCTGCCCGACGGCGAACATACATAGCATCATCCAAAAGGCGGCAAACCCTCCCCCGCCGTCCAGGTCCTTCGTACCGGCGTCGTACCACTCATAAGGGAGCCATGCCGCGCCGATGGCGAGCCCATGGCCGAGTATCGCCACCGCAATGCCACCGATAACCGGCCACCAACCGGGGCGAGTCTGCGCCCCGGAACCGCTTCGCATCTCTGCCACACACACCCTCACTCAACCGCCGCTCCAAACCACCGGGGCAGCCCGCAGCAACTCGACAAGATCGCAGAAGCTTGGCCGACGCTAGCTAGGGAACGCAACCGTCATCCCGGCTGCCATCGATTCGCCCGTTGGGGAGCGAGCCGCCGCCCGGCCCGTCAGGTCAGGCGAGCCTTGACGCATGTTCGGGCGCTGGCAGGTGGATATGGCCTACCGCGATCACCTACTGACCGCGGCGAGCCGGGTGAAAGTACGGGTCAGAGCACTTGCCCCGATTATTTGGCGTTGAAGTAGCTGGCCTCCGGGTGGTGGACCACGATGGCGTCGGTGGCCTGCTCCGGCATGAGCTGGAACTCCTCGGACAGCTCCACCCCGATCCGCTCCGACCCGAGCAGCTCCACGATCTTCGCCCGGTCTTCCAGGTCCGGGCAGGCCGGGTAGCCGAACGCGTACCGGCAGCCCCGGTAGTCGTTGCGCAGCAGGCCGGCCAGGTCCGCCGGGTCGCCATCAGCGATCGTGCGACCGTCGGGCAGGGTCAGCTCGGCGCGGATGCGCCGGTGCCAGTACTCGGCGAGGGCCTCGGTGAGCTGCACGGAGAGCCCGTGCACCTCCAGGTAGTCGCGGTACTCGTTGCGGGCGAACAGCTTGGCCGCGTACTCGCTGACAGGCTGGCCAACGGTGACCAGCTGCAACGCGACCACGTCGAGCTGGTCGCCCTTGGGCCGGAAGAAGTCTGCCAGGCAGAGCCGCCGCTCCTGCCGCTGCCGGGGGAAGGAGAACCGGGCCCGCTCCGCGTGCCCGTTCTCGTCCAGCACCACCAGGTCGTTGCCTTCGGAGTACGCCGGGAAGTAGCCGTACACCACGGCGGCCTCCAGCACCTGGTCGGCGATCAGCCGGTCCAGCCAGTAGCGCAGCCGCGGGCGGCCCTCGGTCTCCACCAGCTCGTCATAGGACGGTCCGTTGCCGCCCCGGGCGCCGTTCAACCCCCACTGCCCGCGGAAGGTGGCCCGCTCGTCAAGCAGCGCCGCGTAGTCGGCCATCGGCACACCCTTGACCACCCGGGTGCCGAAGAACGGCGGGGTGGGCACCGCCACGTCCGCGGCCACGTCGGAGCGGACCGAGGAGTCGTGCAGCTCCGGCAGCGACTCGGTGACCATCGACCGCTGCCGTTCCCGGCGGGCCCGACGGGCCGCCAGGGCCGCTTCGCGTTCCGGGTCGATCACCGGGGCGCCGCCGCGCTTGGCGGTCATCACCCGATCCATCAGGGACAGCCCCTCGAACGCGTCCCGCGCGTAGTGCACCTGCCCGGGGAACATCGACCGCAGGTCGTCCTCGACGTACGCCCGGGTCAGCGCCGCACCGCCCAGCAGCACCGGCCAGCGCTCCGCGACGCCGCGGGTGGCCATCTCGGCGAGGTTCTCCTTCATGATCACGGTGCTCTTGACCAGCAGCCCGGACATGCCGATCGCGTCGGCCCGGTGCTGCTCGGCGGCGTCCAGGATGGCGCTGATCGGCTGCTTGATGCCGATGTTCACCACCTCGTAGCCGTTGTTGGACAGGATGATGTCGACCAGGTTCTTGCCGATGTCGTGCACGTCGCCGCGTACGGTCGCCAGCACGATGCGGCCCTTGCCGCCGTCCTCCGCGGTCTCCATGTGCGGCTCCAGGTAGGCCACCGCGGTCTTCATCACCTCGGCGGACTGGAGCACGAACGGCAGCTGCATCTGCCCGGAGCCGAACAGCTCGCCGACCACCTTCATGCCGTCCAGCAGGATGTCGTTGATGATCGACAGTGGGGCCCGGCCGCCGGCCATCGCGGCGTCCAGGTCGGCCTCCAGGCCGTTGCGCTCACCGTCGATGATCCGCCGCTTGAGCCGCTCGTCCAGCGGCAGCGCCGCCAGCTCCTGCGCCCGGCTGGCCCGGGCGCTGGTCACGTCGACTCCCTCGAAGAGCTCGAGGAAGCGCTGCACCGGGTCGTACCCCTCGCGGCGCCGGTCGTAGACCAGGTCCAGGGCGACCTCGCGCTGCTCGTCGGGGATCTTCGACATCGGCAGGATCTTGCTGGCGTGCACGATCGCCGAGGTCAGCCCGGCCTGTACGCACTCGTGCAGGAACACCGAGTTGAGCACCTGCCGGGCCGCCGGGTTGAGCCCGAAGGAGATGTTCGAGATGCCCAGGGTGAAGTTGACCCCCGGGTATTGGCGGGCGATCTCCCGGATCGCCTCGATCGTCTCGATGCCGTCGCGGCGGGTCTCCTCCTGCCCGGTGGCGATCGGGAAGGTCAGCGCGTCGATCAGGATGTCGGCGCGGTCCATCCCCCAGCGGCCGGTCAGGTCGTCGATCAGCCGCGCCGCGACCCGGACCTTCCACTCCCGGGTACGCGCCTGCCCCTCCTCGTCGATGAGCAGCGCCACCACCGCCGCGCCGTGCTCGCGGACGACCGGCATCACCCGCGCGTAGCGGGAGTCAGGACCGTCGCCGTCCTCGAAGTTCACCGAGTTGACCACGCACCGACCGCCGAGCATCTCCAGCCCGGCCTCGACGACGCCCGGCTCGGTGGAGTCCAGCATGATCGGCAGCGTCGACGCCGTGGCGAACCGGCCGGCCAGCTCCCGCATGTCCTGGGTGCCGTCACGGCCGACGTAGTCCACGCACAGGTCGAGCAGGTGCGAGCCGTCGCGCGCCTGACTGCGGGCGATCTCCACGCAGGCCCGCCAGTCCCCGGCGAGCATCGCATCCCGGAACGCCTTGGAACCGTTGGCGTTGGTCCGCTCCCCCACCATCAGCACCGACGCGTCCTGGGCGAACGGCACCGGGTGGTAGACCGAGGAGACGCCCGCCTCGTGCTGCGGCTCGCGGGCCGTGGCGCTGACGCCGTGCAGCCGCTCGGACAGCACCCGGATGTGCTCCGGGGTGGTGCCGCAACAGCCGCCGACCAGCGACACGCCGTACTCGGTGATGAACCGCTCCAGCGCGTCGGCCAACTCGACCGGGGTGAGCGGGAAGTACGCCCCGTCGGCGGTCAGCACGGGCAGGCCGGCGTTCGGCATCACCGACAGCGGGATCCGCGAGTGCTGCGACAGGTACCGCAGGTGCTCGCTCATCTCCGCCGGGCCGGTGGAGCAGTTCAGCCCGATCAGGTCCACTCCGAGCGGCTCGATCGCCGCCAGCGCCGCGCCGATCTCGCTGCCCACCAGCATGGTGCCGGTGGTCTCCACGGCGACGTGGCAGATGATCGGCACCGGCTGGCCCAGCTCGGCCATCGCCCGCTTCGACCCGACCACCGCCGCCTTGACCTGGAGCAGGTCCTGGCAGGTCTCGATGATCAGCGCGTCCGCGCCGCCGGCGATCAACCCCGCGGCGTTCTCCTGGTACGCGTCACGCAGGGTGGCGTAGGCGGCGTGCCCGAGGGTGGGCAGCTTGGTGCCCGGACCGATCGAGCCGAGCACGAACCGGGGTCGCTGCGGGGTGCTGGCCGCGTCGGCGGCCTCCCGGGCGATCCTGGCCCCCGCCTCGGACAGCTCCCGGATGCGGTGCGGGATGTCGTACTCGGCGAGATTGGCGAGGTTGGCACCGAACGTGTTGGTCTCCACGCAGTCCGCGCCGACGGCCAGATAGGCGTCGTGCACCCCGCGCACCACGTCCGGCCGGGTGACGTTCAGGATCTCGTTGCAGCCCTCCAGCCCGTCGAAGTCGTCAAGCGTGAGGTCCGCGGCCTGCAGCATCGTGCCCATCGCACCGTCGGCGATGAGGATCCGGTCGGCCAGCACATCCATCAACGAAGTCCGCACCCGTTCAGGTTAGTGCGGGCTCCGCCGTACCAACTGCCCTCCACCCCCGATCCCATATTGTGTCAGGGGGATCACCTGTCCAGTTCGCCACTGTATGACCGCTTGACGGTCTGCCCGACCGGCGCGGCCGACGGGCCGCACCCCCGCCCGCCACGTAGGCTGACGGACGTGAAGCACAACAGGGACACCGCCGTGCCCGACGGCCCGATGACCGGGTGCGGTCCCGGTGCCGGCCGCGACGAGCAGGGTGAGGTGACGGCGTGACCGAGTTCGACGGACTGCCGGTGCTGCGGTCCCCGGTGGCCATCGCCGCGTTCGAGGGCTGGAATGACGCCGCCGACGCGTCCACCGCTGCCGTCGAGCACCTCGAGCAGGTCTGGAACGCCCGGCAGGTCGCCGAGCTGGATCCGGAGGACTTCTACGACTTCCAGGTCAGCCGCCCCACCATCACGATGGCCGACGGGGAGACCCGTCGGGTGGAGTGGCCGACGACCCGGTTCATGGTGGCCAGCCCGGAGGGCACCGAGCGGGACGTGGTGCTGATCCGCGGCATCGAGCCGAGCATGCGCTGGCGGACGTTCTGCGAGCAGGTGCTGGAAATCTGCCACAGCCTTGAGGTGGAGCGGGTGGTCCTGCTCGGCGCGCTGCTCGCCGACGTGCCGTACACCCGGCCGCTGCCGATCAGCGGCAGCGCGTCCGACGCCGAGGCCGCGGAGCGCTACCAGCTCACCCCCACCCGGTACGACGGGCCGACCGGCATCGTCGGCGTGCTGCACGACGCGTGCACCCGCGCCGAGGTGGACGCCGTCTCGTTCTGGGTGCACGTGCCGCACTACGCCAACAACCCACCCTGCCCGAAGGCCACCCTCGCCCTGCTGCACCGCGTCGAGGAGGTCGTCGACCTGCCGGTCCCGATGGCCGACCTGGCCGAGGAGGCCGCCGAGTGGGAGCAGCGAGTGCGCAGCGCCGCCGAGCAGGACGCCGAGCTCGGCGAGTACGTCCGTGAGTTGGAGGAGCGGGTCGGCGACGAGGGAATCACCCCGCTGACCGGTGACGAGATCGCGCAGGAGTTCGAGAAGTACCTGCGGCGCCGGGGCGGCTCAGCTGGCCCCACCGCCGGTTCCTGGTAGCGACTCCCACCCCGTCTCGTGCGGGCCCCGGACCTGTGTCCGGGGCCCGTTTTCGTGTCCGAGGACCCGTTTTCGTGTTCGCGGTCCTGTTTTGGCGTGTCTGGGGTGGCGGCGTCACACCCGCTAAGGCATCCTAGGAACCTAGCTGTGATCAAGGAGGCGGATGTGCAGATCAACCCCGGGGCCGCCGAGTTCCCGCACCGACAGATCGCCACGCAGCTCAAGGCCCAGGTCCGCCGCGGCGACTGGGGGCCGGGCGAGCGACTGCCGTCCATCCCGGCCATCGCCGAGATGTTCGGCGTCGCCAAGCAGACCGTGCAACGCGCCGTCGACCAACTGCGGGTCGAGGGCATCCTGATCACCAAACCCGGATCCGGTACGTACGTCCGGGGCACCCGCCGCCGGCTCAACCGGCTCTCCCGCGGCCGGTACGGCGGCTTCCGCGGCTACCACACCGATTTGGCGGCCCGGTACCGCCAGCAGCTCGTCTCGGTCGGCCGCTCCCCCGCCCCCGCCGAGGTGGCCGACGCGTTCGGAGTGCCTGACGGCACCGACCTGCTCTGCCGTCGGCACCTGGTACGCACCGACGACTCCCCCGTCGAGGTGGGCGCCTCCTGGTTCCTGCCCGCCGACACCGCCGGCACCTCGCTGGAGCGCGCCGAGGCGTTCGGTCGACCGCTCTACCAGGAAGCCGAGGAGGCCACCGGGAGGCGCTACGTCTCGGCGACCGACACGATCAGCGCCCGCCAACCCAGCCGGGAGGAGGCCGAGACCCTCCAGATCCGGCCCGACACGCCGGTGCTGCACCTGCTGCACGTCGCCTACGACGGTCACCGCAAGCCGATCGAGGTCGCCCAGGCCACCTGGCCCGGCCCGATGACCACCCTCACCGAGGAGTACCAGGTCCCCGGCCCCACCCCCGACCCGGAACCCGACCCCGGCCTGGTCCTGGGCTAACCCTCGCAGACCGGCCTTTCGCCCGCGCGCCGCGCGCCATCGGGTCGATCCCGGCCCCCCGGCCGCTAGCGCCGTGTTGGAAGACCAGCAGCCGGGCGCGTCAACGACGGGGCCATCCGCACTGTTGAGCGTGATACCTCAGAGTCATATTGATACCTCACAGTCATCACGCTCAAAAGCACACCCGCCCGGCGCGCGGCGGCGGCCTCCTAGGTCTCTGCGCACTTTCCGGGAAGGCGTGGCCTCGGCGTCGGCAGGCGACACTTTCCCGGAAGTGCGCGGCTCAACGCCGGTCGACGTGGGCGGGCGGGTGGGCGTGGTGTCCGGTTCGGGATCGAGCCCGAGGGTGCGACGCGCTCGGGCAGACCGCCGGTGGGTCCCGGTTGTGGGGGCGGACGGGCGGGATGGGGTTGTCGGCCCCTGACGGGCTGGGGTGTCGTCCCGTTTGGGGTGGGTCGTCCCGTGGTCGGGGCCACCCTCAGCGTGGAATCGGGGGCCGGCCCGGGTCGTTATACCTGGCATGCGACCGTGGCCCCCTGGCCCGGTGCGCGGCAGCCGCCGGGAACACCCGACCGGCCGCCCCGGTTACATCCCCCCGTAGCCAGCCGCCAGCCCGCCGGGAACACCCGACCGGCCGGCACGGTTACATCCCCGGAACCCCGAGCAGGTCCCCCCGATCGCCGGACAGTTCCCCCCTTCTTGAACTCCCCTCGTGCGGCCCACCGCTTCCCCCTTGTCGTGTGCCGCGCACCCCCGATGCAGAGGAGCACGCCATTATGCGTACCGATCTGATTCGTAAGACCGCTCTGACCGCTGCTGGACTCGCCTTCACCGGCGGCGCCATCGCCGGCCCCGTCACCGCCGCCTACGCCGCATCCGATGCCAAGCCCGCTACGCAAACCCAGTCGGACCGGAAGCCGTCGGGTGAGCGTCAGCTGGGTGTGCGCTACGAGGCGCAGCCGAACTTCTACTACTGCGGTCCCGCCGCCGCCCGTAACGCCCTGTCCGTGCAGGGTAAGGACATCAGCGTGGATGCCATGGCCAAGGAGATGGGTACCACCGAGGCTGGCACGAACTCCATCAACGACATCACCCCGGTGCTGAACAAGGAAACCGGTAAGAACGACGCCTACCGCAGCGTCGAGATCAGCACCCCCGCCGCCGACGGCAAGCAGACCGACAAGCTGCGCGCCGACGTGGTGAAGACCGTGGATGACGGTCGGGCTGTGGTGGCGAACATCGCCGGCACCAGCGTCGACGTCGACGGCACCAGCCACTCGTTCGAGGGTGGGCACTACATCAGCGTCGTCGGCTACCGCGACAACGGCAACATCGTCAAGATCGCCGACTCGGCCGACCCGAACCAGGCCTCCTACGAGGTCACCGTCGAGCACCTCGCCGACTGGATCGCCACCCGCGGCTACGCCACCAGCTGACCCTGAAGCGAACCAACCAACGAAGGGCCGGACCCCGTTAGGGGTCCGGCCCTTCGTCGTCGTTTCCCCGTTGGGTATCCGGCATCGGCTCGACCGCCGCCAACCGACGGGCCCGTCGGCGAAGCCACCAGGAACCGGCGAGCACCGCGAGAACCAGCCCAGCCCAGGAGATGTCCTTGAGCCAGTGCTCGGCCGCCCGGCCCGTCAGATCGGTGGGCGCGCGGGGGCCGGGCAGGTGTTAGAGGCGGATGCCGAGGAGGGCATCCACGGTGTTGGCGAAGAGGGCCGGGGCGTCGGGGTCGTCGGCAGCGCCGGCGAGGGTCGCGTCGGCCCACCGGTCGGCAACCGCCAGGGTACCAGGTGTGTCGAGGTCGTCGGCGAGCCGCTCGCGTACCCCGGCCAGCAGCTCGGCACCGGACGGCCCGGCGGGCGCGGCGGCGGCCCGCCGCCAACGGCCCAGCCGCTCCTGCGCCGCGCTCAGCAGCTCGTCGGTCCAGGTGCGGTCGCTGCGGTAGTGCCCGGAGATCAGCGCCAGCCGGATCGCCATCGGGTCGAGCTTGTCGGCGCGCAGCCGGGAGACGAAGACCAGGTTGCCCCGGGACTTGGACATCTTCTCGCCGTCCAGGCCGATCATCCCGGCGTGCACGTAGTGCTGGGCGAACGGCGCCTGGCCGGTCAGCCGCTCGGCGTGCGCGGCGGACGCCTCGTGGTGCGGGAACAGCAGGTCGTTGCCGCCGCCCTGCACGTCGATCCGGTCGCCGAGCAGGTTCAGCGCGATCACCGCGCACTCGATGTGCCAGCCTGGGCGGCCCGGGCCCAGCTCCCCGCCCGGCCAGGACGGCTCACCCTCGCGGGCGCCGCGCCACAGCAGCGGGTCCAGAGGGTCGCGCTTGCCGGCGCGGTCCGGGTCCCCACCGCGCTCCGGGAAGATCTCCAGCATCTGCTCGCGGGTCAGGTTGGACTCGTAGCCGAACCGGGGCGTGGAGGAGATGTCGAAGTAGACGTCGCCGGTGCCATCGTCGAGCCGGTACGCGGCCCCGTCCTTGAGCAGCACCTCGACCTTGTCGGCGATGTCCGGGATCGACTCGACCGCGCCCACGTAGTGCGCCGGCGGGATGATCCGCAGCGCCTCCATGTCCTCCCGGAACAGGGCCGTCTCGCGCATCGCCAGGACCACCCAGTCCTCGCCGTCCCGGGCGGCCCGCTCCAGCAGCGGGTCGTCGATGTCGGTGACGTTCTGCACGTAGCGCACCGGGCGGCCGGCGTCGCGCCACATCCGCTGCACCAGGTCAAAGGTGATCATGGTGGCGGCGTGGCCGAGGTGGGTGGCGTCGTACGGGGTGATGCCGCAGACGTACATGCTTCCCGCGTCGACCGGCTCACTGGGGTGGACACCCTGCCGCGCCGAGTCGTACAACGCCAACGGCTCGCCCCTGCCCGGCAGCCGTGGCACCTCGTGTCCCGCCCAAGACTCCATGACCTCAGCCTAGCCAGCCCTAAGGCGACCCCGTGCCGCCCCACGGGTGATCAAGATGACAGTGGATCACATGGGCGGCCAGGGCACCGCCGGCCAGTCCTCCGGCGGCTGCGGGAAGCGGCCGGTCTGCCGCAGCTCGTCGACGCGGGCGGCCAGCTCGGCGATCTCGCTGATCGTCAGGTGGTCGGCCAACTCCGCGCCGAGCGCTCCGGCGACCTGCCCGGCGAGCCCGTCGAGCATCTCCACGGCATCCGCCGGCAAATGCTTCCCGGCCCAGCCCCAGAGCACCGTGCGCAGCTTGTCCTCGACGTGGAAGCTCACCCCGTGGTCCACGCCGTAGATCCGGTCGTCGGCGCCGACCAGCACGTGGCCGCCCTTGCGGTCGGCGTTGTTGATCACAGCGTCGAGCACCGCGAGCCGGGCCAGCCGGGGGTCTTCGGCGTGCGCCAGCACGTACGCGGCGCCGTCGTCGTCACGGGCCGCGGCGATCGGGAACCAGCGCGGTGGCAGCTCCTCGGCGGGCACGAACCCGACAAGCGGCTCGGCGTCCGCCGGCTCGTCGATCCAGAGCTGGCAGGAGCCCGGGCCGAACGGGCCGTCCCGCAGCACGGTGGGTGGCACCAGGTCCCAGCCGGTCGCCCGGGACACCAGGTACGCCGAGACCTCCCGGCCCGCGAGGGTGCCGTCCGGGAAGTCCCAGAGCGGGCGCTCGCCACGGACCGGCTTGTAGACGCAGCGGGCGGAGAGCCCGTCCAGCGTCAGGATGCCGCGGAGGGTGGTGTTCGACGCGTCGACCAACCGCCCCTCCAGGTCGAGCGTGCCGTCGCGCAACAGTCGCAGCGCGGCGTCGCCGTCCTGGCGAGGCTGGAGGCCGGACGAGGTCACCGGTGATAACCGTTGTGCCGCGGGCAGAGGTGCCCGGCGGGGTCCAACGGCTGGCCGCAGAGCGGGCACGGGGGCCGGCCCGCGTTCACGACTCGCCGGGCCCGCTCGATGAACTGGCGGGTGGCCTGCGGGGTGAGCCGGACCCGGAGCCGGTCCAGGTCCTCGTCCGGCTCGTCGTCCTCGTCGTCGTCCTCGTCCTCGTCGTCCTCGTCGCCCAGCTCGACTTCGGCTTCCACCTCGCCCGCGGCGATCGCCTCGATCACCACGGTCGCGGTGTCCACGTCGAAGGCCAGCCCGAGGGTTCCGACCCGGAACTCCTCGTCGACCGGAGTGTCCAGTGGCTCGTTGTCGCCCACGACCGGCGCCAGCTCGGGCAGGTCCACCCCGAAGCGCCGTTGCGCCTCGGTGAGTAGCTCCTCCAGCTTCTCGGCGAGCAGGGACACCTGGACCTTCTCCAGCGCGACGCTGACCAGCCGGCCGCCGCCACGGGCCTGCAGGAAGAACGTGCGCTCCCCCGGCGGCCCGACGGTCCCGGCGACGAACCGCTCCGGCGGTTCGAAGGCGTGCACCTGGTGGGTCATACCCACGACCCTATCCGGCCCGCCATGGCATCGCGCACCCCACCGACGCGAATCACCGCGCGGCCCGCCGCGCCCGGCGCACCGGGCCTCGCACCCGGGCGTGGCGGACGCCGGCCGGTCACCGGCCCGCCCCCGCGCCGCCGCCGACCGGCGCGTCGGATTCGGCCGCGCCGGCCGCCCGCGCCGCCCGGCGGCGCCGCTTGCTCGGCGGCGGCACCAACCCGGCCAGGTCGCCCCCGGTGTCGTTGAGCCGCACCAGGAACGGCCGCAGCGGGGTGTACCGGATCGCCGTCACCGACGCCGGGTCGGCCACGATCCGCTGAAAAAGATCCAGGTGTACGCCGAGCGCGTCGGCCACGATCGCCTTGATCACGTCGCCGTGGCTGCAGGCCAACCAGATTGCCTCCGGACCGTGCTCGGCCGTGACCCGGGCGTCCCAGGTCCGCACCGCCGCGACCGCCCGTGCCGCCATCGCCGCCATCGCCTCCCCCTCCGGGAAGACCGCGGCGCTCGGGTGCTGCTGGACGACCGGCCAGAGCGCCTCCTTGGCCAGCTTCTTCAGTGGCTGGCCCTCCCAGGCTCCGTAGCCGCACTCGATCAGCCCCTCCTCCACCACCGGGACCGCCTCGGGCAGCGCCAGCTCCAGGGTCTGCCGGCACCGGATGAGCGGGCTGGTCACCACGGCCGCGAGCGGCACCGGCCGCAGCCGCTCGCCGACCGCGGCCGCCTGGGCCCGGCCCGTCTCGTCCAACTCGACCGGCTGGCGGCCGGCCAGGCCGCCGTCCGCGTTCGCGGTCGTCCGGCCGTGTCGCAGAAGCAGAAGGGTCGCCACGGGGACCACCCTATGACCTGCGCCCGACCGGGGGCGCCGCCCTCCGGCGTGCGCCATGTCCGCGCCGCCCGGTGCCGTCTCGGTGCGAAAACGGCAGGAGACGCCAACACACCGGTAAAATACCTAATGCCTGGCTTGTCCGGGTCCTCGCCTGGAGGGTGTGTGGACTGCGATGGGGGACTCGGCATCCGCGCGGTCCCATCCGGGAGGCAGCCCGATATCGAGAGGATAGGTACGCTAGATCCGACTTGTGCTAAATGACCGAAAGGCCGGGTACGGTCACGGCTGCCGGCCCCGACACGGACCGGCCCCCGTTCCCTCAGCGGGGACGGGGGCCGGAGCCACGACTACTGCTGGATCAGGTGGCGCTGATGGTGCCCGTCATCAGCAACGCGAGCACCAGAGTGCCCAGCGCGACCCGGTACAGCACGAAGACGTACAGGGTGTGGTGGGCGACGTAGCGCAGCAGCCAGGCGATGGCCGCGTAGCCGATGCCGAACGCGATCACCGTCGCCACGATCATCTGAGCGACGGAGGGCGCGGACGTGCCCGGGGCGGACGGCTCGAAGACGTCCCCGAGGCTGAACACGCCGGACATCACCACCGCCGGGATGGCCAGCAGGAACGAGTACCGCGCCGCCGCCTCCCGGGTCAGGTTGAGCAGCAACCCGGCGGTGAGCGTGCCCCCGGAGCGGGACACCCCGGGGATCAGCGCCATGGCCTGGGCGAAGCCCATCACCACGCCGTCCTTGAGCCGGAAGTTCTCCAGGGTGCGGGTCTGCCGTCCCCAGTACTCGGCGAACGCCAGCACGAACGCGAACACGATCAGCGTGGTCGCCACCACCCACAGGTTGCGCCCGGCCGTCTTGATCTGGTCCTTGAACAGGAAGCCGAGAAGCCCGATCGGGATCGAGCCGACGATGACGTACCAGCCCATCCGGTAGTCGAGGCTGGAACGGACCGACTTGTCCCTGATGCCGACCAGCCAGGTCCGGGTGATCCGCCAGATGTCCTTGGCGAAGTAGATCAGCACGGCCGCCTCGGTGCCGAGCTGGGTGACCGCGGTGAACGACGCCCCGGCGTCGCGGTCGAAGAAGATCGCCGAGGTGATCCGCAGATGCCCCGACGAGCTGACCGGAAGGAACTCCGTCAGGCCCTGGACGATGCCCAGGACGATGGCCTCGACCCAGGTCACTCGCCGACTCCCGAGAGGTCGAGCGCCTCGGCGACGGTACGCAGCGTCTGCACGCCGCTGTCCCGGTCGGCCACGAACAGGGTCACCGACAGGGTGGTGACGCCCGCGGCGGCGTACTCCCGCATCCGCTCGGCGATGCGCTCCTTCGGGCCGAGCAGCGAGGTGCGGTCGATGAACTCCATCGGCACCGCCGCGGCCGCGTCGCGCTGCCGCTTGGCCAGGTACAGGTCCTGCACCTCGCGGGCGGCGTCGCCGTAGCCCATCCGGGTGGCGAGCTGGTTGTAGAAGTTCTGCTGCCGGCTGCCCATCCCGCCGACGTACAGCGCGGCGTACCAGCGGACCAGCTCGGCGCACGACGCCACGTCGTCGCCCACGACCACCGGCACCGAGGGCACCACGTCGAAGCCGGCCAGCTCCTTGCCGACCTTGGCCCGCCCGGCGCTGACCGAGGCGAGCTGCTCATCAGCGAACTCGGGCGCGTAGAACACGGCCAGCCAGCCGTCGGCGATCTCGCCGGCCAGCTCCAGGTTCTTCGGGCCGACCGCGGCCAGGTAGATCGGGATGTGCTCGCGGGGCGGGTGGAAGCCCAGCCGCAGCGCCTTGCCGGGGCCGTCCGGCAGCGGCAGTGTGTAGTGCTCGCCGTCGTACGCCACCTCCTTGCGGGCGATGGCCAGCTTGACGATGTCCACGAACTCCCGGGTCCGGGCGAGGGGCTTGGCGAAGCGCACACCGTGCCAGCCCTCGGAGACCTGCGGGCCGGAGACACCCAGGCCGAGCCGGAACCGGCCGCCGGAGAGCGCGTCGATGGTGGCCGCCGTCATCGCGGTGGCCGCCGGCGTACGAGCGGGGATCTGCATCACCGCGGCGCCCACGTCGATCCGTTCGGTCTGGCCGGCCATCCAGGCGAGCATGCTGGGCGAGTCGGAGCCGTAGGCCTCCGCCGCCCACACCACCGAGTAGCCGAGCCGGTCCGCTTCCTGGGCTAGCGCCAGGTGGTCTGCTGGCGTGCTCCACGCCGTCTGGTAGCCGAGGCTGAGCCCGAGTCGCAATGGTCCTCCCCCATTCGTGGCACAGGTCGCACCAGGTTACGCAATGCCGATAACAGTCCCGATCACCGGCTCGACACCAATGATCCCTCGTCCGTCGAGGTACCCGCCGAGGGCGGAACCGGCAGAACCGGCAGAGATGACGGGAGCGAGGATATCGGTGGCGGCGGGTTCGAAATAAGGTTCACCCATGCAACAGCGACCGCTCGGCCGAAGCGGGCTGGCGGTTTCCCGGCTCGCGCTCGGCACCATGACCTGGGGCCGGGACACCGACGCCGACGATGCGGCCGCCCAGCTGAAGAGTTACCTGGACGCGGGCGGCAACCTGATCGACACCGCCGACGTGTACGGCGACGGGGACGCCGAGTCGGTGATCGGCTCGCTGCTGGGCACCCTCGTCTCCCGCGATGACCTGCTGATCGCCACGAAGGCCGGGTTGCGCCCGGGCAGTGGCCGGCGCCGCGACGGCTCCCGAGGGCATCTGCTGCGCACCCTGGACGCGTCGCTGCGCCGGCTCGGCACCGACCACGTCGACCTGTTCCAGGTGCACGGGTACGACCCGGACACCCCACTGGAGGAGACCCTGGCGGCGCTGGACCACGCGGTGGCCAGCGGCAAGGTCCGCTACGTCGGCGTGTCGAACTTCTCCGGCTGGCAGACCGCGCGGGCCGCCGCCTGGCAGACCGCCTGGCCGGGCCGGACGCCGGTGGTCGCCGCCCAGGTGGAGTACTCGCTGCTGGAGCGGGGCGTGGAGCGGGAGGTGCTGCCCGCGTGCGACGCGCTCGGCCTCGGCGTGCTGCCCTGGTCGCCGCTGGGTCGGGGGGTGCTCACCGGCAAGTACCGGCACGGGCGTCCGGCCGACTCCCGGGCCGCCTCGCCGCACTTCGAGCGGTTCGTCGCGACGTATCTGGAGCCCCGCTGCTCCAGCATCGTCGAGGCGGTGGCCACCGCGGCCGGCGGGCTGGGCGTGTCGCCGCTGGAGGTGGCGCTGGCCTGGATCCGCGACCGGCCGGGGGTGACCGCGCCGATCCTCGGCGCCCGGACCGTCGGGCAGTTGCTCGGTGCGCTCCAGGTGGAGCGGATCACGCTGCCTGAGGAGATCACCACCGCGCTGGACGACGTCTCGTCGGTGCCGATCGGCTACCCCGAGCGCGACAGCTGACCCACCCGCCGGTTCACGGCGTCGGGCGCTGGCCGGGAAGATCGCGGATCGCGGTCAGGAACCGGGACTGGTCGTCGCGCAGTGCGGGCTGGGCAATCCGGATCCACGAGCCGTCGTCGAAGAAGATGGTGGACGAGAACTGCACCAGCCCGGCCACGCCTCGCTCGGAGTCGACTCGGGCCACCCGGCCGCGCTCCACGCTCCACAGCACCCGTGGCTGGCGCCGGTCGGGCCGGTCGGCGTCGGGGCGGGACCCCATCCGCAGCAGGTGCAGGTGGGTGTCGGTCACCGCCAGCGGTGTGCCCGTGTAGCGCTCCAGGAAGAGCAGCAGGCTGCCGGCGAGGGTGGCGAGGTCACCGCTGAAGACGTACCGGCGCCGGTAGGCGATCTCGGCGAGCTGGTCGGCCAGCGGACGGTACAGGCTGAGCCGGAACAACGCCCGGAACGCCTCCTGCTCCTCGGTCAGCGGAATCGGCTCCCGCTGCACCGGCTGGTGTGGCGGGCCCGGCTCCGGCTCGGCCGCCTCCGGCAGGCCCACGGCGATGGCACCGGCCTTGCCGGGCAGCAGCAGCACGCCCGCCGCCAGCCGGACCGGCGTCAGCACCGCGTCCACCCAGACCACCGGGTTGACGATGTTGAGCAGCCCGAACAGCACCGTGGGGTCGAGCGCCTCGGCCATCTCGCCGGCCACCCGGTCGGTGAGCTGCCGGCCGGCCTTGTGCGTCTCCGGGGTACGAACCGGGGCAAGCCCCACATAGCGGAGCTCCTGCCCCGGCAGCAACGGCGCGACGAGGGCACGCTCGGGCTCGTCGCTGGTGCGGAACTCGTCGCGCAGCTCGCGGGCCTTGTCACGGGCGACCCGCGCACCGCCGAGCACCGCGTCGGTGAACCGACCCAGCCGACCCCGCTGCCCTGACGTCACGCGTTACCTCCTCGATCGGCCTAACGGCCAGCGGGCGGCTGCCCGAAGACATTCTGGTCAATCCAGTCGGCGCCGCCCTGCACCGCCTGGTCGATCTGGTCGCCGACCTGGTCGCTGCCGGGAACGGAGAGCCCGGTGGTGAACGCGACCGACCCCCACGTGACGCCGTGCACGATCGAGTTCGGCACATTCCACGGCAGGTTGGTCGCCCAGTCCCGGGCGATGACCCGGGCGCCGTCGGCGGCGCCGTGCGCCCGCAGCGCGCCGGCCCGTTCGAGGGCGCCCATGTCGAACGGCGAACCGGACTTGCCCAGCTTGTAGGTGCCCTTCGTCGGATCGAGGAACTTGTGGTGCCACTTGTCGGCCTTGCCGGCGGCGCGCCGCTTGTCGGCGTACTTCTGGCCGGTGCGCAGTTTCTTCTGCATGTCGACCAGCTTGTCGAGGTGGGCGCGCAGCTTGCGCAGGTACAGCAGGACCCGCTGGAGCAGGCGGATGACCTTCTGCAGGTGCGCCGCCAGCGGCCGGATGACCTTCAGCATCCGGGTGGCCACGATGAGGCCCCTGGTCACGGCCACGCCCACGCCGGCCGCCCAGGACGCCCCCATGGTCACCGGCGCCATCAGCAACGCCGTCACGAGCGTCACCAGGAGCCAGTTCACGAACTCGACGCAGAGATCGACGAGCACGTCGTGCACGGTCTGCAGGCCGTCGGCGACGCCGCGCAGGTACTCGGCGGTCGCGGTGAACTGCTCGGCGACGTCGAGCAGTTGCTGTTCGACCTCGGCCATTCGTTGGCCGTACGCCTCACCGGCGGGCGAGCGCCACCCGGCCTGGGCGGCCTCGCGGGCGCCGCGGTGCCCCTGCGCCAGGTCGCGGACCTGCGCGCCCAGCGCGTCCCACTCGGCGGCTTTCGCGCGCAGGACGGCGGGCTCGCCGTCGACCATGTCGACGATCTGGATGAGCGGCCAGGCGAGGGTCCGGCAGACGCTGTTGACCGCGTCCTGCACCCCGGAGAGTGCGCTGTCCAGGCCGTTCCACAGCTGGACGGCGCTGCCGGCCGGCCCGCTCATCCGGGCATCCCCGCCTGGATGGCCTTGAACCCGGAGTCGAGGTCCTGCTCGGTGCGCTCGTACGCCTCGGCCGTGTCGGCCAGCGCGCTGGCGACCCGGCCGAACGCGGCCTGCGCGGCGGCGAACAGCTCCAAGCCGCCGCCGACCTGTTCGGCGTACTGGGCGCGGAGCATGTCACTGGCGAACGGCAGATGGCCGAAGGCGCCCGACGGCACGTCGCCGGCCGAGGCGAGCTGACCCTCCAGCGCGGCGAGCGAGCTGGTGACCTGCTTGGCGGCTGTCTCCAGTCGACGGACCGCCTGCACGTCGACATCGATGTCCGGCGGCATGCCGTTCCTCCCCCATGTGTCGAGCGCACCGACGATACGATTCCCCGGCCACCGGGCACCACCCGGGTGCACCGTCCACGGGGGAGGGATCTCAATGGCTGACCCGATGTCCGCGTTCGACGCGCTCGCCGGGCGGATCGCCGACGTCGAACGCCGGTTCGCGGGGCTCCGCGACGACCTGGCCGACCTGTCCGGCACCGCGACCGACGAGAGCGGGCTGGTCTCGGCGACCGTCGACGCCACCGGTGCGCTGACCGGCCTCACCGTCGCGCCCGCCGCCCTGCGCGCCGGCACCGAGGGGTTGGCGGAGCTGGTGCTCGACGCGTACCGGCAGGCCCGCACGGCGGCCACCGAGAACGTCGAAGAGCACACCGAGGGGTTGGACGTCGCGCTCGGCGCGGGCCTGACCGATCTGTTCGGCAAGCCCGGCGACTTCTCGGCGCTGGGCCGTCTGGAGGAGGCCGTCAGCCGGCTGGGGCGGCTGGACGACCGCCTGCCGGGCTCACCGGCGTGACCTCGCCGACCTGGCCGGAGATCGTCGCGCGGCTGCGGGACACGGTCGCCCGCTGCAGCCGCGACACCGACCTGGAGCTCTCCGCCGGTTCGCGGAGGATCAGGCTGCTGGTGCGCCGCGACGTCGTGCGGGTGGTCTGCCCGGGCTACGACGAGGCACGCCTGGCCGCGCTCGGCTGGCACCGCCCGACCGGCGACGGGGACTGGTGGTACGAGGGGCCGCGCGCCGCGGAGCACCTGAAGCCGCTCAGCGTGTTCGTGGCCCGGACCGCCGCCGAGGTGCTGACCGACAGGCCGGGAGCGCTCTCCTGCCGGCCTGTGCGACCGGCCACCGGCCCCACACCGGCGGCGCGGTCGGCCCCGCCGGCCACCCACCCGCCGGCACCCGCCCTGCCGGCCACCGCCCCGGCACCCGCCGAGGCGGAGCCCGCGGTGGTGGCGCTGCTCGCAGCGGCCGCCGACCGGCGCGACCTTTCCGGATACCTCGGAGTGCTGGCCGGCGCCACGGTGTGCGTCCCGCTCGCCGGGGAACCGGCGGCGGACGCCGACTTCCCGTGGACGGTGGTCGGCGACGCGACCAGGGCGGCGCTGCTGCCGGTCTTCACCTCCCCCCGGGCCCTCGCCGCGTTCGCCGGGGACGGCGTGCCGTTCGTCGCACTGCCCTGCGCCGAGCTGCTCGAGGATTGGCCGGACCCGTCGTGGGGGCTGGCGGTCGACCCGGGCAGGGCCCGGACGGTCGCCCTGGCCGCGCCGGCGCTGGCGGCCCTGCTCACGGCGAACGCCCCGCCCGGCTAGCGCCCGGCGCAGCGAGGAACACGCGGCGGCACCCAGGGTGGCACGAACCACCCACGGCAGCGGCGTCGGTCACCCCGCAGGGGGTGGCGAAGGGCCGCTGGGCTGGGCAGCATGGATGGCATGGACTACGAATACGCGCCGCTCCGGTTGCCGCCGAACGTCGACCGGTTGACCGCCGCGGCGCAGCTGGCGATCCAGGCGGAGTTCTCCGGATGGGAGTTGGCCCGGGTGCGGTTGTTCCGGGACGGCACCCGGCAGGTGGTGCTACGCCGGCGGAGGGTCAACCACCCGCAGCCGGGTCTGTCGTACTGAGGCCCGCCGAGCCGAGCCGGTGAACGGCCGGCCGACGGCACGTGCCCCGGGCCCGATCAGCGCTCGATCGGGCCCGGGGGTGCTCGTCGCTAGTGCTGGTGCCCGGCGTGGTCGTGGTCGTCGTCGAGCTCCAGGAACGGGTGCTCGTCGAGCCTGCCGACCAACCGGTCGTCGGCCGCCGGCTGGAACGGACCGGCCGGGTCGTCGTCGTCGAACGACTCCAGGTCGACCGGGGTGCCCACCTCGCTGACCATGACCACCCCGTCGAGCGGCTCCAGCTCGGGGACGTCCAGCGCGCCGAGCGAGCCGTCACCGCTCTGCAGCAGCTCCAGCACCGCCTCGCCGACCCCCTCCACCGGCGCCGGCTCGTCGTCCTCGGGGGTGCCCTCGCGGCGAGCCACCTCGGCCACCCGCAGCAGCGCGGACACGCTCGGCACCCGGTAGTCGCGGCGCTGGCGTACCGAGATCACCCGGGGGTGCGGGTCGCTGGCCTCGGCACCCTCGACACCTCCGAAGCGCTCGTCGGCCTCGTCCGGGTCGATCGAGTCGACATCCCACGGCGTCACCTCGCCGAAGGCGTCGAGCAGCCGCTCGTCGTAGGCGTAGGACGCGTTGTTCAACGCCACGTACGCCTGCCAGACGTCGTCGTCGTCGACGCGGCCCTGCGCGGCACGTACGGCGGCCAGGTGGTGGCGGGCCGCTTCGATCACCCGCTCGAGAGCGGCGTCCAGCTCACCGTGCTGGTCGGTCATGTGGGGCAGTCCCTTCACGATGGGGAGGTTGCGCGTCGGCTGCAGCTGCCGGACGCGGCTAGCAGGTGCGGAGGAACCGGTCGAGCACCCGCACGCCGAACTGTAGTCCGTCCACCGGAACCCGCTCGTCGATGCCATGGAACAACGCGGAGAAGTTCAGATCGGCGGGCAGTCGCAGCGGGGCGAACCCGAAACAGCGGATGCCGAGCTGGGAGAACGCCTTGGCGTCGGTGCCACCGGAGAGCATGTACGGCACCGGCCGCGCTCCCGGGTCCTCGGCCCGCAGCGCCGCCGACATGGCCTCGACCAGATCGCCGTCGAAGGTCGTCTCCAGCGCCGGCTGCCGCTGGACGTACTCGATGGCGATGTCCGGGCCGACCAGTTCGCGCAGCTGCCGCTCCAGCAGCTCCGACTGGCCGGGCAGGCTGCGGCAGTCGATGGTGGCGGTGGCCCGGCCGGGAATGACGTTGTCCTTGTAGCCGGCGTTCAACCGGGTCGGGTTGGCCGTGTTGCGGATGGTCGCGCCGATGATGTTGGCGATCGGGCCGAGCTTGGCGATCGCCGCCTCCGGGTCCTCCGGGTCCAGCTCGACGCCGAGCACGTCGGAGACCTCCTCCAGGAAGGCCCGTACGGTGTCGGTGACCACCACCGGGAAGCGGTGCCGGCCGATCCGGGCCACGGCCTCGGCCAGGGCGGTGACGGCGTTGTCGTCGTGCATCATCGAGCCGTGCCCGGGGCGGCCCTTGGCGTGCAGCCGCAGCCAGTCGATGCCCTTCTCGGCCGTCTCGATGAGGTAGAGCCGCTGGCTTTCGTCGACCGAGTAGGAGAAGCCGCCGACCTCGCCGATCGCCTCGGTGCAGCCGTCGAAGAGGCCACGGTGGTTATCCACCAGGAAGCGTGCGCCGTAGTCGCTGCCCGCCTCCTCGTCGGCCGTGTACGCCAGCACGATGTCGCGCGTGGGCCGGACGCCGGTGCGCTGCCAGTGCCGCACCACCGCGAGCACCATCGCGTCGAAGTCCTTCATGTCGATCGCGCCCCGGCCCCACAGGTAGCCGTCGCGCAGCTCGCCGGAGAACGGGTGCACCGACCACTCGTCGGCGTCGGCGGGCACCACGTCCAGGTGCCCGTGCACCAGCAGCGCTCCCCGGCTCGGGTCGGTGCCGAGGATGCGGGCCACCACGTTCGCCCGGCCCGGAGCGGACTCGTGCAGCACGGACTCCACGCCAACCTCGGCGAGCTTCTCCGCCACGTACTCGGCCGCGCGGCGCTCGCCGACGCTGGTGTCGTTGTCCCCGGTGTTGGTGGTGTCGATGCGCAGCAGGTCGCGGCAGAGGTCCACGACCTCGGCGGTGGGGTCCGGTCGGGGGGAGTCGCTCGTCATCGCCTCTTCATACCAGCCCCACCGGGTCGGCGGGCCGGCGCACCGGCGCGGCGGACCCGGGCATCCAGACCGGCGGATGCGGGTGACGGTTTCGCGGGTCGCGGGATCGGGTACCGCCGCCGACGACCGCACGTTGCCTGCCGGAGCTTCCGCCCGCCAGTCGAGGAGGGCACCATGTCCGCCGTTCCCCTGCCGCCACTGCCGCCCACGCCCGAGGAGGGCTACCGGCCCGGTGGGCGCAGCATCGCCGACATCGTGGACCGGGAGCACCAGCAACTGCTGGCGCTGCTGGCCCAGTTGAACGGCCCCGACGCCACGCCGCAGGAGGGGCTGCCCGTGCTCACCGCCGCGCTGTCGCGGCACCTCTCCGCCGAGGAGCAGTACCTGCTGCCGGCGGTGCGGTCCGCGCTGCCCGACGTAGCCGAGCGGGTGGACGCCGAGATCAACGCCGACGCCGCGCTGTTGGCCACCCTCAAGGGGTTGACCGACGAGACGCTGACCGAGGTCGCCGCGCGGGTCCGCCGGCACGTCGAGGGCGTGGGCGGTCTCGTTGCCGAGCTGCGCGCGGTGGCCACCGAGGAGGAGCTGATCCGGCTGGGCAACCGGCTGGAGATCGCCGAGGAGGCGGCGCCGACCCGGCCCCACCCGGGCACCCCGGCCACCCCGCCGTGGAACCGGATCGTCGAGCCGGCGGTCGGGGTGGTGGACAAAGTCCTCGACGCGGTGACCCGGCGACCGACGTACCTGGCGGACCTGCCGGAGCCACCTCGCGACTGAGGCGCGGCGACACCAGCCATATATTCAATCTCACCGATCCGCCCGGACCCTTCCGCCGGCTGCGGCGTGGTCCTACCGTCACCGTATGAACCTGGAGCTGCGACACCTGCGGGTGGTCTGCGCGATCGCGGAGACGGGGAGCGTGACCAAGGCGGCGTCGGCGCTCGGCCTGGCCCAGCCGGCGCTCACCGCCCAGCTCCAGCGAATCGAGCGGACACTGGGCGGGCCACTGTTCGACCGGGACCGGCGCGGTGCCCGGCCCACCGCGCTCGGTGAGCTGGTGCTGGCCCGCGCCCGGGTGCTGCTGCCGGCGATGAAGGGCCTGCAGGATGAGGCGGCCCGGCTGGCCGGTGCCGCTGAGGCGCCCCGCTGGTACCGGTTCGGCGGGGTGAACAGCCCGATCCTGGGGCGGTTGGTGCACCGACTGGCCGCCGAGCAGCCACCCGCGCAGATCACCACGTACGCCTCCTGGTCGGTGGACGAGTTGGCGCAGCTGGTGGCCGGCGGCCGGCTGGACTTCGCGCTCACCGGGGTGTGCGGCGACGCCGTCCCGTCGGCCGAGTCCGGGCTGAGCTGGCGGGAGGTGGCCGTCGACCCCGTGCTGGTGCTGCTGCCGGAGACCCACCCGCTCGCGGAGCGCGACGAGGTGCGCCTGGTGGACCTGCGCCACGAGCAGTGGGTGGCCGCGCCGGGCGACGGCTGTTTCGGCGACTGCTTCGCCGCCGCCTGCGCCCGTGCCGGCTTCACCCCCCGCAAGCTGTACGAGACCGACGTGCGCGGCTGCGTGGACCTGGTGGACGCCGGCGAGGCGGTGGCGCTCTGCCAGGCGACGTTCCGCCCGGTGGCGGGGCTGGTCACCCGCAGGCTGGCCGGGATACCGCTGCGCTGGCGGCTGCTGCTGGGCTGGCACCCGGACTCCCCCGCCGCCCAGGGCGCCGAGCTGGTGCTGGAGACGGCCAAGGCGGCGTACACCGACTCGCTGGCCCCGCATCCCGCCTACCTGGCCTGGCAGCTGCGCAATCCCGGGTTCGGCGTCCGGCAGCCCAGCGGGGTGTGACCCGGGTGGGCAGGCGGTAATGGGCCGGCCGGTGGCGGTGCGAACCGCCGTTGGCCGGGTATCTGGCGGATATGACCGACCTCTACCCGCCAGCCGACGACCGGGAGCTGCTCCGCCAGGCGGCCGCCGCGCACACCGCCGCCACCCGCGAGGTGGAGGCGTTCCTGCGCCGGCTGCCGGAGGTGCCCGACCCGGCCGACGTCACCGAGTACGCCAACCTGCTCAGCCGGGAGGACCGGACCCGCGGCGAGCGGGACGCCGCCGCCGACGCGGCCGGGCTGACCATCAGCAGCATGGAGCCCGACCAGGGCCAATAGCTTGACGCGACGGTGCCGTCCCTGCGTGGGGACGGCACCGTCGGCGTGGCCGGTCAGCGTTCGACGAGGGGGTCGTGGCCCAGGTCGAGCAGGGAGTGCCGCCAGTCGTCGTCGGCGTTGCCGCGCGGTGGCTTCGCGTCCATCAGGCCGCGGATCCGGTCGATCGCCTCCCGCATCACCTCGATGTCCTCCGGTGTGAGGTCGACCTTGCGCTTGTTCAGCACCTTGAGGATCTCCCGACCCGGCTGTGGCAGGTCGAGGTCCGGGTTCGACCCGAACGACTCCTCGCCGGAACCCCGGGTCAGCAGCCAGGTGCGCAGCTGCTCCGACGGAACGTTGACCTCGGCGTGGAAGTCCTCCCAGAGCACTTCCACCTCGGGGTCGAGCCGAGCCTCGCGTACCATCAGGTCTCCTCTCCGGGCGGCGGCCCGGACGTCTCCGGGTCGTCCTGGTCGGTCTTCGGGTGCAGGCCCTCGGCCGGCACCCGCGTCCTTCTGGGGTTCGCGGTGGGCGGCGCCAGGATCGGGTCGGGATGGTCCTCCTCGTCCCGGGGTTCCGCGGGCTCGCGCGGTTTTTCGGGTTCCGGTCGCCGCGCCGCCCCGCTCATCGCGGGTGCGAGGTCGTGGCGGCGGTGTACCCCCGCTCGCCCGCGGTCACGTCGAAGGTGAGCTGGCCGTCGCGAGCGTCCACGATGACCTTCTGCCCGGGTGAGATCGCCGACTCCAGCAGCATCCGCGACAGGTGGTTGTCCACCTCCCGCTGGATCACCCGGCGCAGCGGGCGGGCACCGAACTCCGGCTGGTAGCCGTGCTCGGCGAGCCAGTCGATGCCGGCGGCGGAGAACTCCACCTGGATGTCCTGGGCGTGCAGCCGGCGGCGGGTCTCCTCCAGCAGCAGTCCGGTGATCTGGCGTAGCTGCTCGGCCTCCAGCCGGCGGAAGATGATGACCTCGTCGATGCGGTTGAGGAACTCCGGCCGGAAGTTCTCCTGCAGGCGGCGCATCAGCCGCTCGCGCAGTTCGTCGCTCTCCTGCTCGCTGCCCGGCGCGCCGGTGCCGAACCCGACGCTGCGCTGGCTGCCCGTGATCAGCTCGGAGCCGAGGTTGCTCGTCATGATCAGTACGGTGTTCTTGAAGTTCACCGTGCGGCCCTGACTGTCGGTCAGCCGCCCGTCGTCGAGCACCTGGAGCAGGATGTTGAACACGTCGGGGTGGGCCTTCTCGATCTCGTCGAGCAGCACCACCGCGTACGGGCGGCGGCGCACCGCCTCGGTGAGCTGGCCGGCCTCCTCGTAGCCGACGTACCCGGGTGGGGCGCCGACCAGCCGGCTGACCGTGTGCCGCTCCTGGAACTCGCTCATGTCCACCCGGACCATCCGGTCCGCCTCGCCGAACAACGCCTCGGCCAGGGCGCGGCCCAGCTCGGTCTTGCCCACACCGGTCGGACCGAGGAACAGGAAGCTGCCCATCGGCCGCTCCGGGTCGGCCAGACCGGCACGGGAGCGACGGACGGCCTCGGCGACCGCGGTGACCGCGTCGTCCTGGCCGATCACCTTCTGGTGCAGGTGCCCCTCCAGGCGGAGCAGCCGGTCCCGTTCCTCCTCGGTGAGCTGGCTGACCGGGATGCCGGTGGCCCGGGAGACCACCTCCGCAATCTCCTGCGGACCCACCTCGGGCACCTGGGAGGTGCCGCCGTCGTCGCCGTTCGCGCGGCGCACCTGCTCCTCCAGCTCGGCGATCCGGTCGCGCAACGTCGAGGCCCGCTCGTACTGCTCGTCGGCGACGGCCTGTTCCTTGTCCCGGCGTACCTCGTCGAGTTGCTGCTCCAGCTCCCGCACGTCGGAGGCGGGGGTGCGGGTGCGCAGCCGGACCCGGGCGCCGGCCTGGTCGATGAGGTCGATGGCCTTGTCCGGCAGGAACCGGTCGGTGACGTACCGGTCGGAGAGCTCGGCGGCGGCGACCAGCGCCTCGTCGCTGAACCGCACCTGATGGTGCGCCTCGTACCGGTCGCGCAGCCCGCGCAGGATGGCGATCGTGTCGTCGACGCTCGGCTCGGGCACCAGCACCGGCTGGAAGCGCCGGGCCAGCGCGGCGTCCTTCTCGATGCTCTTGCGGTACTCGTCCAGCGTGGTCGCGCCGATCACCCGCAGCTCGCCGCGGGCCAGCGCCGGTTTGAGCATGTTGGACGCGTCCATCCCGCCCTCGCTGCCGGCGCCACCGGCCCCGACCAGGGTGTGGATCTCGTCCATGAAGATGATCAGCTCGTCCCGGTGCGCCCGGATCTCGTCGATCACCTTCTTCAGGCGCTCCTCGAAGTCGCCCCGGTAGCGGGTCCCGGCGACCAGGCCGGCCAGGTCGAGTTGGACCACCCGTTTGCCGAGCAGGGTCTGCGGCACGTCCCCGTCGCAGATCCGCTCGGCCAGGCCCTCCACGATGGCGGTCTTGCCCACGCCGGCCTCACCGATCAGCACCGGATTGTTCTTGGTTCGTCGGGAGAGGATCTCCACGGCCTGCTCGATCTCGTCGGCACGCCCGATCACCGGGTCGATCTGGTCGGCGCGGGCCAGGTCGGTGAGGTCCTGCCCGTACTGGTCCAGGGTGGGGGTGCCGCGGTCGGGCTTCGGCCCGGTCATCGGCCCGCGCTCGGCGTTGGCGGCCTGCAACGACTCGGGCTGGATCCGGCCGGCGGCCAGCATCCGCCCGGCCGGCGACTCCGGGTTCAGCGGCAGCGCCATCAGGATGTGCTCGGGACCGATGTAGTTGGCGCCCATCGCCCGGGACAGCTGGTGGGCGTCCAGCAGCGCCCGCTTGGCCGCCGGGGTCAACGACAGGTTGGGCGGCACCTCTCCGCGCGGCGCGCCGTCGCCCCGCCCACCGAGCGCGTTGAGCAGGGTGTCCGGGTCGGCGCCGGCCCGGCGAACGAGGTCGCGCAGGGGTTCGCGTTGCAACGCCGCCCAGAGCAGATGGTCGGTGTCCAGGTCGCTGCTCTGCCGTTGCGCGGCCCGCCGGGCCGCGTCGGCGAGCATCTCCCGGGCGTCGGCCGTCATCAGCCGGGTGATGTCGACCCGGTGCGCAGGTCGGCGTCCTCCCTCACCCCGCCCGAAATACCGGGCCAGGAATTCATCCCACGGGTCGGAGCCGAAGTCACCGGGTCCCATTGTGTCTCCTCCGCAGTTGGGCGCGGCACGGTCGCCAGGGGCTACCCGGCGCTCGCCCTGACAAACGCCGCACGTGGGCGGCGCACCGACGTTGTGGAGTGGCGGCGGGACTGCGCCGGCCGGTAGTGGGAGGCTGGCGGCATGAATGAAACCCCGTTGCTGATCGTGGACGGCGCCAACGTCGTGGGCTCCCGCCCGAACGGGTGGTGGCGGGACCGGGCCGGGGCCGCCGCCCGGCTGCGCGACTCCCTCGCGCCGGTGGCCAGCACCGGGCTGCCGGCCCGGTTGGCCGCCCCGATCGAGGTGGTGCTGGTCCTTGAGGGGGCCGCGCGGGACGTGCCGGGCACCGACGGCGTCCGGGTGGTCTCCGCCGCCGGGTCGGGGGACGACAGCGTGGTCGAGCTGGTGGAGGCCGCCCCGCAGCGCCGCCGGCTGGTGGTCACCGCCGACCGGGAGCTGCGCGACCGGGTCACCGCCCTGGGCGCCGAGGTGTACGGCCCCCGGTGGCTACGCGACGCACCCGCCACGAGTTGACAAACTCTCGCACTGGGACTCCCACAGAACGGACTCCCGGCGCTTCCAGGTGACAACCGGACAGCCGGGCAGGAACACCGACAGGGCGGATGTTCTCCCACGGACGCCGATAGGCTCTAATGGAGACCTCCCCGCCCCCAGGAGGTTCCGCCGTGGCGAGCGTCGCCGAGCTGAAGGCTGCCATCGATGTCGCCCTCCAACAGATCGGGGACGGGCAGACAGCCGTGCAGGCAGCCGGCGAAAAGCTGTCCGAGGCGCAGCAGACCCTGGCCGGCGCGCTGGAAGGCAGCGGGCACGAGACGGTGGAGGCGGCCCAGGCGTCGCTGACCCAGGCCAGCCAGGAGCTGGAGGAGTGTCTCGCCGCGACACTGGTCGCGGTGGAGCAGGCGCAGCTCTACGTCGCCACCCTGTAGGCCGCCGTGTCCATCATCGAGGACGTCGGTGGGCAGGTCCGGGCCGCCAGCGAGGAGTTTCCGGTGGGCCTGCTCGGGCAGGCGCTGGAGAAGTTCGGCCTGGCCGCCGAGCGGCTGCGCTGGGTACGGCAGGAGTCGGCCAACCCGATGGGGGTGCCGGAGCTGTCCGCCGCCACCGAGCACGCCGAGAGCGCCGGTTACGCGCTGCGGGTGGCGCAGGAACAGCTGTCGGCGTACCTGACCGCGATCGGGCTGGGCGCGGACGGTGCGCAGGCGCCTCGCCCGCAGCCGCGCGAACCCCGACACGACACGCCGCCGGCGGGCGGCCCGACCACCGTGGCTCCGGAGCCCGCCGAGCAGGTCCGGCTGCGCCGCTGGTGGTCGGTGCGGGTGGCGGAGCTGACCGGGGGGCGTGACAGCGGCACCGACGAGCCCGACGAACGGCTGGACGATTCCCAGGAGCTGCTGCGCCGGGTCGTGCGCGGGGTACGCGCCGGCGACCGGGACCGGCTGCGCACCGAACTGCGCCGCGCCCCGGCCGACGTGGGGCTGGGGATGGCGGCACTGACGCCGCCGCTGCTGCGCGAGCTGGCCGGTGAGCTGCTGGGGCACCCGCCGCGCGCCACCGACCTCGGCCGGCTGCGCGGGGAGCTGGACGGGCGGGTCCGCGACCTGCTGCCCGGGCTGCCGCCGCCGGTGCTGGAGACGCTGCTGACCCGGGTGTGCCGGATGCCGCCGCCGCGCGACTCCGGCCAGCCGGCGCATGCCGCGGACTCGGCGGTGACCGCCGGGGTGGCGACCGGGCTGCTGCTCGCCCGGCTGGGCCGCGACCTGCCCACCACCAGCCCACAGCCCACCGCCGACCCGCAGCCGGCCACCGTCGGGCAGCCCGGTGGCGCGGAGCAGCGCCCCGGCGGGGCGGTACGGCAGCCCGGCGGTGTCGGCCGGCAGCGCTCCGGTTCGCTGCCGCCACGCGCCGGCAGCCCGTGGCGGGACGCGCCGGCACCGCAGCGCCGCCGGGGCTCCGATGGCTGACCGGCGCGGCCAACTGGCCGCCCGGGTCCGGGACTCTCTCGCCGAGGCGCTGGGCGCCACCCGTACCCGGCTGTCCGCGGCGCAGGCCGAGCTGACCGCCGGGCGGGAGCGGCTGGCCCGGGTCCGTCGGGCGGCTACCGCCGTACCGGAGCGGGTGGGCGGCCAACGGGACCGTCGGCTGGGCGAGATCGACGCCCGGCACTCCACCCGGATCGCCGAACTGGCCCGCCAGGCCGCCGACGCCGCCCGCCGGGAGGCACCCGGCTGCGCCGGCGCCGACTGGCCGGGGTGGACGCCGACGCCGACCAGACGCGCCGAGCCGCCCGGAGCGCTGCGGATCGGCACAGTCCGGATCGACGACGTCGACCCGGTGCCCGCGCTGGTGCCGCTGCTCGACGCCGGGCACGTGCACCTCTCCGGGGACGACCGCACCGGCTGCGACGCGGTGGTCTCCGCGCTGCTGCTGCGGGCCGTCGGCCGCGCCGACCCGGGCGCGGTCCGGCTGATCGGGTACGACCCGGAGCACCTCGGCGGCGGCCTGGCCGGGTTCGCCCCGCTGGGCACCGCCGGGTTGCTGACCTTCGTCGGCCCGGGCGGGCTCGGCCCGCTGCTGGACGACCTGGTCGAGCAGATCCGCCGCATCAACGAGACCGTGCTGGCCGGCGAGCACGGTTCGCTGCGGGAGCTGGCCGCGGCGACCGGCCGCCGACCCGAGCCGTGGCGGGTGGCCGTGCTGCTCGGCGGCGACGAGCTGAACCGGCACGAGCGCGGGCAACTGGAGCGGGTGGTGCGGGCCGGCGCGGCCTGCGGGGTGCACCTGGTGGTCCGGGGCGTGCCGCTGCCGGAGGATCCGACGGTGACCCGGGTGGTGGCCGAGGCGTCCGGCGCGTGGGTCGGCGGCCCGTCCGGCCTGCCGGTCCGGCTGGACCCGCCACCGCCGGCGACGCTGGTCACCGAGACCTGCCGGGAGACCGCCGCCCGGGTGAACGCCGGCCCGCCGCCGACGCCGTTCGCCGACCTGCTGCCGCCACCGGAGCTGATGTGGCGGGAGGACTCCTCCGGCGGGCTGTCCGCCCCGATCGGCGAGGGGCCACAGGGCCGGCCGGTGCGGCTGACGCTGGGCGACTACCCGCCGCACGCGCTGATCGGTGGGCCGTCCGGCACCGGCAAGACCAACCTGATCTTCGCCTGGATCGGCGCGCTGGCAGCCCGCTACTCCCCCGCCGAGCTGGAGTTCTACCTGCTGGACTTCAAGGAGGGCGTGTCCTTCGCCCGGTTCGCGCAGGGCCGACGCGACCCGAGCTGGTTGCCGCACATGCGGCTGGTCGGGATCAACGTCAACACCGACCGGGAGTTCGGGCTGGCCCTGCTGCGCTTCCTCGCCGAGGAGCTGCGTCGGCGGGCCGACGCGGCCAAGAAGCACGAGGTGACCAAGCTGGCCGAGCTACGCGCGGTCGACCCGACCGGCCACTGGCCACGGATCGTCGCGGTGGTCGACGAGTTCCAGATGCTGCTGGCCGGCCGGGACGTGGTCGCCCGAGAGGCGGCCGACCTGCTGGAGGACCTGGCCCGGCGGGGCCGGTCGCAGGGCATCCACCTGGTGCTGGCTTCGCAGGACGTGCGGGGCATCGAGGCGCTGTGGGGTCGCCCGGCGCTGGTCGCCCAGTTCACCCTGCGGATCGCACTGCCCAAGGCGTTGCGGATCCTCGCCGAGCGCAACGACGCGGCGCAGTCGCTGCCCCGCTGGCACGCGGTGGTCAACGCCGAGTCGGGCATGGTGGAGGGCAACGAGATCGCCCGGATCCCGTCGGCCAGCGACTGGGAGACGTGGAGCGGTTTGCAGAACCGCCTGTGGCGGATGCGTCCCCCGGACGCGGCGCCGGCCCGGCTCTTCGACGGCGACGCGATCCCCCGGCTGGTGGAGGCCCCGGACTTCCGGGCGCTCACCGCGCCGCCGGACGGGACCGCCCCGCGCAGCCCGGTGGCCCTGCTCGGCGAGATCATCGACGTGCAGGCCCGCTCGGCGGTGCTCCGGCTGCCACGCGCTCCCGGGCGCAACCTCGCGGTGCTGGGCACCCGGGTGGACGAGGCGTGCGCGGTGCTGGACGCGGCCGCTCGATCGCTGGCCCGCCAGCACCCGCCGGGGACGGCCCGGTTCTCCATCGCCTGCCTGGACTCCGACGCCGACCCGATGGCCCGAGCGCTCTACGACGACCTGGCCGACGACGCCGCCTGGTACGACGAGGAAACCGTCGGCGAGCTGATGGCCGAGACAGCCGACGGGCTGACCGGCCCAGGCAGCCCCCACTACCTGCTGCTGTTCGCGGTCGACGCGGCGGCCGGCGCGCTGGCCGCACGGTCGGGCCAGCGGACCGGCCTGGAGCAGCTGCGCCGGATCCTGCACGACGGCCCGGAACGGCGGACCCACGTGCTGGCCTGGTGGCGGGGGGTGGCCCGGATGCGCGCCGACCTGGGCGGGCCGGCCGCCCGCACCGACCAGATCGGCGCCTGGGTGGCGCTGGACGCGCACGGCGGCGAGCTGGGCGCATCGCTCTACCCGGGCACCGGCGGCCCGGACTGGTATCCCCGCCCGTGGCGAGGGCTCTTCTTCGACCGGGCGGTGCACCGCACCGGACAGGTGGTCATCCCCTATGGACCGTCCCGATGAACCAACCGGTGGCCAGTGAGACGTACGCGGCACAGCTGCGGCGGCTGGCGGAGCTGACCGCCCGGGTGCGCGAGCAGCGCGCCGAGGCGCACACCTGGTGCGACCGGCAGTGTGCAGCCGCCGACCGGGCCGTCGCCGACGCCGTCGAACAGGTCCAGCGGGCCGAGGAGGAGTTGGTCGCCGCCCGGGAGGAGCAGGAACGGGTGGACGCCGAGGTGGCGCACCTGTGGCAGCAGCTACGCGAGCGGCTCGGCGCCGGCGCCCGCCGCCTCGGCGGCCCGCCCGCCCCGGCCAACGGCGGGGCCACCAACCCGGCGCTGCTGCTCAGCCGAGCCCGTGACCTGCTCGACCGGGCCGGTCAACCGGGCGAGCTGCCGGGTTCGGTGAACCCGCTGCTGGCGCTCTGCGGGGTGGCCGGCGCCATGCTGGCGTACGCGCTGGGTGCCGGCGCCCGAGCGCTCGGCGTCGGGTACGGCGGCGATCTGGCGGTCGGGATGCCGGTGCTGGCGCTGGTGGTGACCCTGATCGGGCCGCTGGTCGGCGTGGTGCCGGCCCGGGTGCTGGCCGACCGCCGGCACGCGGTGCTCGGGCCCCGGCCGATCACCGTGGTGCTCGGCGCAGGCCTGCTCGCCACCGCGCTGCTGCTGATCCTCGGCCGCTGATCCGACGTTGGGCGGTTCCCGGGGCAGCCGCCACCCGACACTGCGACCGGCACGCTGTGTCGGGCACGTTCACCCGCCACGCCGCCGAATCGCGACAGTTGGTCAGGCCGGGACCAGGACGGCCTCGCGCAGCAGTCGACGGGCCAGGGTGACCCGGTCGGCGTCGTCGGGCAGCCCGGGCAGGTCGCCGACGCGGGTGGCCACGCCGGTGAGCAGCGCGCGGGCCGCCGGCTCGCAGTCGGCGGGCAAAGTGATGGTGCGGTCGAACAGCCGCAGTGCCACCGTGTCGGGCCCGTGTGGCACGAGCTGCCAGCGCAGGCCCGGGCGCAGCGTGAGCCGGGAGTCGGCGTCCAGTGCGGCCAGCGCGCCGGCCTGGGCGAGCGGCCGGATCGGCGCCGGTCGGGCGGCCGGCCAGGAACGCTGGCGTAGCCGCGCCGCGACGGCGACCGGATCGGCGCGCAGCAGCCAGTCCCGCAGTGCCTCCACGGTCTCGGTCAGCTCCGGCTCGATGGCGTCGGGGTCGGCGACGTCGGTGCCGAACGGCAGGCTGGCCCGCAGTCGCTGGTCCTCGGCGGCCAGCGCGAGCAGCTCCTCGACCAGGGCGTAGCGGGTCAGTGCCCGGATGCCCACGGTCAGGTGCAGCGAGCTGGCGTCCTGCGCCTGCGCGCTGTGCAGCCAGCCGCGCGGCAGATAGAGGGCGTCGCCGGGGGCGAGCACCACGTCGAGCGCGGCGGGACCCTGCGCGGTGGCCCCGACCTCGTCGGCGCGTCCGCCCCAGGGCTGCTTCTCCAGTGGGTCGGGCAACACCGGCGGGTGGATCCGCCAGTGCTTGCGGCCGTCGACCTGGAGCACGAACACGTCGTGGGTGTCGTAGTGGGTGGCGAAGCCCTGACTGCCCGCCGGGGTGAGGTAGGCGTTGATCTGCAGCGGTTGGCTCAGCGCGAGGCCCAGGTCGCAGGCGAAGTCGACCAGCGGCGGCCAGATCCGGTGCAGGCCCTGCAGCACCAGGGTGGCGCCGCTGGCGTACTGCTCCAGGACCCGCTCGTCGAGCACCTGGTCGCCGATCTCGGCGCCGGCGCCGCCGCCGCCGGTCCAGTGCGCCGCCGGGACCAACTGCCCGTCCTTGGCGACGCGCAGGAACGGGGTACGCAGACCGCGCCGGCTGAGCAGCTCGTCGGCGTCGGCGGGGCTGAACAGGTCGGTGAAGCCGGCCGTATCGGGCAGCTCGGCGGCGCGGGACAGCAGCGGCGTGCGGCCCCAGTGCGCGGCGGCGAACTTGGCCGGTTCGACCGAGACGCAGCGGGCAAGCGCCGCGGCGGCGGTCACGGACGGAACCGCCGGGCGGTGGTGCCCGCCCGGCGGGTCGAGGTGCGTCACGACGGCGCCTTACCGGGCGCTGCCGTCAGCGCCACCGTCCTGCTGGCCAGGGGTCGCACCGCCGTCGGCGGGACCCTCCGCGCTACCGTCCGCGCCACCGTCCTGCTGGCCAGGGGTCGCACCGCCGTCGGCGGGACCCTCGGCGCTGCCGTCCGCGCCACCGTCGTGTTGACCAGGGGTCGCACCGCCGTCGGCGGGACCCTCCGCGCTACCGTCCGCGCCACCGTCGTGCTGACCCGGCGTCGCACCGCCGTCGGCCGGGCCCTCCAGACCGCCGCCGCCAGTGGTCTGCATGTCGTCATCGTTGAGTGCCATTGGTACTCCCTCGGATGTGCCGCCCCGCCGTACGCCGGGGTCCGTCGTGCAGCGGGTGGTACCCCACTCGCGATCTTCTCTAACCCCACCGTAGACGTCGAACCGGGGCGACACGGGCGGTTCGCCGGCGGCGGGGGTCGGTGCCAGGATGGAGGGGTGATCCTGGTGGGCACGTCCGGCTGGCAGTACCGGGACTGGCGGGGCCACTTCTATCCGGAGCGGCTTCCGCAGCGACTCTGGCTGGAGCACTTCGCGACCGGGTTCGCCACCGTCGAGGTCAACAACGCCTTCTACCGGTTGCCCGAGCGGGACACCTTCGCCGCCTGGCGGGCTCGGACACCGGCGGATTTCTGCGTGGCGGTGAAGATGAGCCGCTACCTGACCCACATCAAGCGGCTGCGTGACCCGGCCGAGCCGGTGGCCCGGTTCCTGGGCCGGGCCACCGCGCTCGGTGACCGGCTCGGCCCGGTGCTGCTGCAACTGCCACCGAACCTGCGGGCGGACGTCGACGCGCTCGACGCGACGTTACGGCTGTTCCCGGCCGAGGTGCGAGTGGCGGTCGAGCCACGACACGCGTCCTGGTGGACCGACGCCACCCGGGCGGTGCTGGAACGCCGGCGGGCGGCGCTGGTCTGGGCGGACCGGATGGGTCGCCCGGTCGCCCCGCTCTGGCGCACCACCGACTTCGGCTACCTGCGGTTGCACGAGGGGCGGGCTCGGCCCTGGCCCCGGTACGGCCGCACCGCGCTCGGCTCCTGGGTACGCCGGCTGGCCGATGTCTTCGACGCGGACGAGCCGGCGTACGTCTACTTCAACAACGACCCGGGCGGCGCCGCCATCGTGGATGCCGTCGCCTTCGCCGCGCTGGCCCGTCGGGCCGGCCACCCGGTGTCCCGGGTGCCGTCCGCGGCGCCGCGATCCGGCGGCGACCCGACCGACGGCTGAGCCCGCCCGACGGCTGTCGGGCGGGCTCACGGCGTCAGGGCATCATCCTGGCCAGGTCCTTGGGCATGGTGTCCTTCACGTCCTGCCACTCGCCCTGGGTGACGTGCCGGCGCAGCGTGTCCAACACCACCTGGGTCACCCGCTCCGGGCCGCCCTCCACGTCGTACGGGAAGCCCTGGCGGACCTCGTAGAGGAAGTCGTCCCGGTTGAGCTTGATCGGGACGTCCGAGGGGTTCCAGCCGTCGAAGTAGATCCCCCGGACCAGCACCGGCAACTGCTGGGCGAACTCCACGCTCTCGTTGACCGGCAACCGGTCACGCAGCAGGTGCAGCACCGTGCGCAACGCAGCGTACGACTGGTTGCGTTGGTCCTTCGGCCAGCCGTAGGCGCTCTCGATGTCCTTGAGAATCAGGTTCGTCTTGTCCAGCGAGGAGTCGAATGCCGAGATCATCTGCTCAGCCATCGGTCGACCCCCGTTCCGCGGTGTCCCACCGTCGTTCGTCGTTGCGACGCGGTGGCCCCACCGGCCCTCGTCGGGCCCGCACCGGGCTGCCCTGCGGCGCGCGCCGGGCGTTGTCGGCCGTACCGACCACGTGCAGGACGGCACCACGCCGTCTATCCGCCACCAGTCGAACCGTCATCCCCGTCACCTCCGTGTCGTCTCCGGCGTCAGCCACCCTTCGGCGGCCGTACCCACCGCGTCCACTCTCCCTGCGGGTCGGGTGACCCGGCCCCACCCCAATCGGGTGAGTCGACCCTGGTTAGCCCGGCGATAATGCGCGGATGTTCTACGGGGACCTCACAGCGTACGAGTACCTGGCCGAAGACGAGTTCACGGACAGGGAGTCCGGCTTCCGCAGCCTCAGCTTCCGCCCTTCGTACTTGCGACTGAACGTCGGGTGGCTGGAGGCCGGTAGGCCGTACCGGATGGGCCCGGTCCCGGCAGTGTTCGTCCAGAAGCTGGGCGATGTTCAGGCCGTGCAGTCGATGAACGTCTGCCTGGGGATGCATGAGTGCGATCTGTGCCCGCCGGACGAGATCCACGACGGGAACGGGGAAGTCCGTATCCCGGGGGCAGCTGGCGTCGCTTACGCCGCTCCCTTCCTGATCAGTCACTACGTCGCCGCGCATCACTACCAGCCGCCTGCGGTCTTCATCGAAGCTGTCCTGGCTGTGGACCTTGACGCTTGGGCGACCGCCCGCTGGCCCGACGTCCCCTTCCCGTGGATTCCGGACGACGCGGAGCGTCTGGAGATCGAGTAGGGGTCGGCCGCCCTGGCGACGGTCAGTCGGTGTCGAGCAGTCCGGTCAGGGTCTTGGCGTTGGTCTGGGCGTAGTCGCGGTAGCAGTTGTTCATGAGCACGTGGGTCTGCCCGGCCTCGTCGGCCAGCTCGCGCAGCTTCGGCGCCCAGTCGGCCAGCTCCCGCTTGGAGTAGTGGTAGCCGAACTTCTCGTGGATGTCCTTGCTGGTCCACTTGTCGCTGTGGCCGTGGAAGCGCACCACCGCGAGGTCCGCGGTGGCGGCCAGCACCGGGGGCAGCGACGAGCGGTGGCCCTGCGGCATGTCCACGCAGACGTACGGGAGCCGGTGTTGCCGCAGGAAGGCCAGTGTCTCGTCGGCGTTGGCGCCGTCGAACCAGGAGGCGTGCCGGAACTCGTAGGCCGGTCGCAGCGGCGCGCAGCGCTTCGCCACCTCCAGCAGGTACTGCTTGTTGTCCCGCTTGATGGTGAACCAGGGTGGGAACTGGAACAGCAGGGCGCCCAGCTTGCCCGCCTCGACCAGCGGGTCCAGCGCGGACAGGAAGCGCGTCCACACCTCCTCGTACGCCTGCGCGGGCAGGTCGTCGGGGTAGACGTTCTTCTTGTCGGTCTCCGGCCGCAGATCCTTGTAGAGCGCGCTGACCCGGGTGGGATGCCCGGTGAGCAGGCTGAACGCCTTGATGTTGAAGGTGAAGCCGGCCGGGGTGCGCTCGGCCCAGAGCCGCGCGGTCGCCTCGGCGGGCGGCGCGTAGTAGGTGGCGTCCACTTCGACCAGCGGAAACTGCCGGGCGTAGTACACCAGCCGCTTCTCCGGGTTGTCGGCGGTCTGCGGATACCACCCCGAGTCCAGCAGTGTGCGGTCGGTCCAGGACGCGGTGCCCACGAGAATGTCACCCATGGGTGGAGTCCATCGCGTCGTGGACCGACCGGCAACCGCTGGCGTGGCTCAGGCTGCCCGCCGCTCGCGGGTCTGCTTGCAGGTCACGCAGGTGGTGGCGGACGGGAAGATCTCCAGCCGCTCCACCGGAATCGCCGCCGAGCAGCCTTCGCACCAGCCGTAGGTGCCCTCCGCGAGCCGGCCGAGGGCGTGCTCGTACTGGGCGCGGCGGTCGAGGATGGTGCGCAGCAGGGACTGCGCGGTGTCCCGCTCGGCGGTCTTGGTGCCGCTGTCGGCCTGGTCGTCGCCCGCGGTGTCGCCGACCTCCACCAGCCGCAGCACCTGGCTCTGCAGGACGGCCTGCTCGTATTCCGCGGTCAGTTCGTCGTAGCGCGCCTGGAGGGAGAGTCGGATCTGGTCGATCTCCGTCTGGGAACGGCCCGTACCGACCGTGTCGTGGACGAGCATCGCTGCCTGCCTTTCCTGGGCCTGGGGCTCAAGGTGAACCGGGATGCCGGCGGCGTCTGGCCCCGGTCACGGTCGTATCCGGTGCACGGGCGGTCACCCGTGCTCTGTGAGCCGGGCGAGTACCCGCCCGGGCAGGCGGTGAAACCGGCGATTTCCGGCCACTGTCAGCCGTCGGCGCCGGGCTCCACGAGCGCGGGGCGGCGGGGGTCGTCGGCCCGGACCACCACGTCGGCGAAGCTGGCCGGGACGACCTCCTCGGCGTACCGGTCGAAGGCCGGCAGGGTCCAGTCCTGGGCCGGTTCGGTACGTCGGCGCAGCGCCGCTCCGGACAGCGCCAGGTGGACGGTGACGTCGAAGGGCAGGCCGCCACCGAGCAGCAACGCGCCACTGACCAGGACGACGCCGGCGGGTGGCAGGTCGACGTAGCGGGCGCGGCTGGCCCGGTCGGCGGTGGCGTCCCAGAGGGAGGGGAGCAGCCGACCGGTGCCGCCGGGGCCGGCCGGGTCGAGCACCTCCCGGCGCAGCCCGGCCTCGTCCACCCAGCCCTCGTAGTAGGCGTCCGGGTTCGACCGGCCGAACTCGAAGCGCAGCGACGCGGGCCGGAGGAAGTCGGCGGCACGTACGTGCAGCACCGGGTGGCCCCGGGCGCGCAACGGATCGACCAGTGCGGCGGCCAGCTCGTCCGGGCCGGCTGCCGGGGCGCCGTCCACCGCCACCCGTAGCCGCGCGGGCCCGGCGGTCGCGGCGTCGGCCAACCGGCCGGTCAGCTCGGTGACGAGCAGGTCGGGCGAGATGGGTCGGATGCGCACCGGACCATCCTGCCCCGCGCCGGGCGCGGCGGTGGCGCCGGTCAGCCGGTGCGGTCGATGGTGACCCGGGCGTCGTCGGCCAGGCGGTAGCCCACGCCGTAGACGGTGGTGACCAGGGGGACGTCCACGCCGACCTTGCCGCGCAGCCGGCGCACGTGCACGTCGACGGTACGGACCCCGGCGTGCTCGTAGCCCCAGACGGCGTTGAGCAGTTGCAGTCGGGTGAACACCCGGCGGGGGTGGGCGACCAGGTGCAGCAGCAGGTCGAACTCCAGCCGGGTCAGCGGCAGCGGCTCCTCGTCGCGGAGCACCGACCGGGACGAGGCGAGGATGTGCAGGGCGGGGATGGTCGGGGTGAGCGGCCGGGCCGGCGACCGGTTGGCCGGCACCGCCTCGGCGCGACGTTCGGCCGGAACGGAGCTGATGATCACGCCCTCGCCCCGCTCCAGGAGCTCACGGGCCGCCTCGAGCAGGCGGCGGGCCGGCGGGGTCAGCGACTCCTCACAGGCGAGCGGGATGGACAGCGTCACGGTGAGCACGGGCGCGGCGGTGTTCGCCGGGCGGCGTTGGCCGCCGGGAGGTCGACCGGGCACCGCGGGTTGGGACGTATGCCATCCGGCGCGCGACGAGGCGGGGCTGACCGACATGGTCCTCCTTGGCTGGGTCCGGGTATCTCCCCACGGCCCGGGACGCCGCTTCATCGATGCTTCCCGGCACCCGGGCGAGGGTCAAGAGGCGGCTGCGTTGCATGAATGTGACAATTGACGAACACATCGGAGCCGAGTGCTCGCTCTGCGTACGAAGCCAGATGATTACAGCAGAGCCGCCGAGATGACCCGATACGGGGGTCCCCGCCCGGTTCATCGTGGCTGGTCCGGTCACCTTCGGGCCGCCCCCGGCCGGTGCTCAGCGGCTGCGGTCCACGCTGATCCGCGCCTCGTCGGCCAACCGGTAACCCACGCCGTAGACGGTGGTGACGACCGGCGTGTCGGCCAGCTTGGCGCGTAGCCGACGGACGTGCACGTCCACGGTCCGGGCCACCGCGTGCTCGTAACCCCACACGTTGGACAGCAACTGGAGGCGGGTGAAGACCCGGCGCGGCCGCTCGGCCAGGAACAGCAGCAGCTCGTACTCGATGCGGGTCAGCGGGATGACCCGGTCGCCCCGGCGGACGATCCGCGAGCCGGCCAGGATGCGGACCTGGTCCGTGTCGTCGACGTCGGACGGCTCGTCGCCGGACGCCCCGGCGGTGGGGCTCGGGACCGGTCGCGGCGCCGGCGGGACGTCGTCGACGGTGCGCAGCCGACCCTCCCCCGACTCGGCCAGCTCGCCGAGCAGCTGCACCAGCCGGGCCAGCCGGGGGCTCAGCGGCCCCGGGGCGAGGTCGAGGGTGATGGTCAGGGTCGGGCCGGTGCGCTGGCGGGCGGGGCGAGCCGCCGGGCGGTGCGGGCGCGTGGGGATGGCGACGACGGACATGGTGCCTCCTGAGATGGCGGTACGCCCGCCACGCGCGGTGCGGCGTGGCGGTCAGCGGCGCGCCGGGCCGGCGGTGACCGGGGACGCGAGGGGGGACGCGCGGTGCAGCGCGGTCGGGCCGAGGGCCGGCAGGCCGGCGATCCGCCAGGCGGCGAAGCCACCGACCACGTCGGTTGCCCGGTGCAGGCCGATGTCCTGCAACGCGGCCGCGGCCAGCGACGAGGTGTAGCCCTCCTGGCAGAGGATCACCACCGGCACGTCGTAGTCGACCGCCTGCGGGAGCCGGGCCGGGCAGCGCGGGTCGAAGCGCCACTCCAACACGTTGCGCTCGATCGCGAGCGAGCCTGGCACGACGCCGTGCGCGGCCCGCTGGGCGGCCGGGCGGATGTCGACCAGCAGCGCCCCGCGCCGGTACGCGAGATGCGCGCGCTCCGGGTCCAGCCGGTCGAGCCGGGCACGCGCGGCGGCCAGGATCTCGTCGATGCCCCGGGAGCCCGGGGGCGGCACGGGGGCCGGACAGCGCTCGGCGGTTACCTGCATTCTCGGTTCCTTCCGATGATCGGGGTGGATCGTGGCTGCCCGCCGCTCACCAGGAGCGGCCGGCCTCGGCGACCTCGGCGACCCGCAGCCGCCCGTCGAGCAGGTGGTAGCGGGTCATCCGGACCAGCGCCGGCCGGTAGACGTGCACGCTGACCGCCGGCTCGGTGCCCCGGTTGGTCACCACGTGCACGTGCCGGGGGCCGAAGCGGCGACCGGTGCCGGCGGCCAGCAGGCGGGGACGCAACCGGCCACTGGCGACCGTCTCCTCGGTGAGCGCGCCAGCGACCACCCGGAACGCACCGGCGGAACCGCCGTGATCGTGCAGGTCGGTGCCCTGCCCGGGCAGCCAGCTCAGCGCCCACACCTCGTGGTCGGCACCGCTGGCGAGCCGGGCGTACCACCGCTCGTCGGGGTCGAAGCACAGCGGCACCGGCCAGTGGGCCTGGTCGACCCAGCGGGCGGCGACGGTGAGCAGATCGGGCTCCGGGCGGTGGTGGCTCATGGTGGTCCTCGCGGGTCGTTCGGCGGGTGCCCCCGTACTCTAGCCGTCAAACCCTATAGGTTTAGTAGGTAATTCCGTCTGGTGGGACGCCGGCCTCGACGCGGCGACGCTCAGCGCAGGACCGGCGGATCCACCCGGTAGCCGGGCAGCGACGGCCACCGCACGGTCAGCACCACCGAGGCCGACTCGGCGTACCAGGAGTGGTCCACCCCGCGGGCCCACACCACGTAGTCGCCCGGCGCGGCCAACCGCACCGTCCGGTCCGGCAACTCCACCCGGAACCGCCCCTCGATCAGCACGAGCAGGCTGGTCCGCCGCTCCCCCGTCGCCCACCGCGAGCGGGCCTCCCCGGGCGGGTGCACACCCCACTTCACCTCGACGTCGGTGCTGTGCCGGATCTCCCCCGGCAGCGCGAAGTGCCCGAGCAGCCAACCCGCGTTGCCGGCACCGTCGACACCGGCGTTGCCCACGTACACCGTCTCACCCAACGGACCTCCCCCAACGCGCCGGCCGAGCAACCTATCAGGGCCCGGGCGACTAACCTGGACCGGTGACCGACGACCTCGACGCCGAGACGCTGGCGTTCGCGCACCGGATGTTCGACCTGGCGCGGGCGGGCTCCACCGAGGAACTGGCGGCGCAGCTCGACGCCGGGTTGCCGGTCAACCTGACCAACGACAAGGGCGACACGCTGCTGATCCTCGCCGCGTACCACGCCCACCCGTCCACGGTGGCCGCCCTGCTGGCCCGCGGCGCGGACCACAGCCGGACCAACGACCGAGGCCAGACCGCGCTGGCCGCCGCGGTCTTCCGCAGCAGCACCGAGGCGGTCCGCGCGCTGCTCGCCGCCGGCGCCGACCCGGCGCACGGCAACCCGTCCGCCGCGGAGACCGCGCAGTTCTTCGACCTGCCGGAGATGACGGCGCTCCTGCGGGCCGGCTGACGCCAGCCCCGGCGGGCCGGTATACAGAGCCGATGGAAGATCCCCTGCCCGAGCAGATGCGCGCCGCCGCCACCGCGCTGCTGGCCGCGCTCGACCCGGCGGCCCGCGACCAGGCCGTGCGCCCGTTCGACGACGAGGCGGCCCGACGCTGGCTGGAGTACCGGCCCCGGCCCCGACCCGGCGCCTGCCTCGCCGAGCTGGACATCGCCGGGCGTAAGGCCGCGCACCGGCTGCTGGCCACCGCGCTCAGCCCGTCGGCGTACGCGCAGGCGATGGCGATCGTCGCACTAGAGGAGGTGCTGGACCGGGCCGAGGGCTGGCATCGCGGGCGACACAGCGGCGACTACTGGATCGCCGTGTTCGGCGATCCGGCGCGCGACGACCGCTGGGCGTGGCGGCTGGAGGGGCACCACCTGTCGGTGAACATGACCGTGGTGGACGACCAGGTCTCCCCCGCGCCGATCTTCTTCGGCGCCAACCCGGCGGCGGTCCGGTACGCCGGCCGCCCCGTCTCCCGGCCGCTCGGCATCGAGGAGGACCTGGCCCGGGCCCTGCTCGACGCGCTGGGGCCGGCCGAGCGGGCCGCGGCGATCATCGCCGACGAGGCACCGGCGGACATCATCAGCGCCACCCGTGGCCGGGTCGACGCGCCGCTGGAGCCGCTCGGCGTGCCGGCAGGCCGGCTGGGGCCGACCGGCCGGGCGCTGCTCGACCAGGTGGTCGCGCTCTACCTGGACCGGTTGCCGCCGGAGCTGGCCATCCGGGAGGCGGGCCGACTCGACGGCGGCCAACTGCACTTCGCCTGGGCCGGCCCCACCCGCCCCGGGCAGCGGCACTACTACCGGGTCCAGGGCGACGACCTGCTGATCGAATACGACAACACCACCGAGGACGGCAACCACGCGCACACCGTGCTGCGTCGCCCCGCCAGCGACTTCGGCGCCGACGTCCTGGCCGCCCACCACCAGACCCACCCCCACCCGCACTGACGGATGGAGCGCGGGCTGGCGTCAGGGACGGGTGGCCGCAATGAGGAAACGCTGGGCGTGGGCCACGAACGGGCCCTCGGTGGCGATCCGGTGGTGCAGGGCGAGCAACTGGGGGCGGTAGCGGTCCACAGTGAAGCCCGGCACCGTCCAGACGACCTTGCGCAGGAACCAGACCACCGCGCCGACGTCGTGGAAGACCGCCCGCAACGTGGCCCGGCGCAGGTCGACCACGCTCAGCCCGGCGGCCCGGGCGGCGGTCACGGCGTGCTCAGGGTGTCGCTGATCCGGCGGCGGTAACGAGCCGAGGATCGCCTCGCTCAGCTCGCGCATGGTGCCCGCCCCGATCTGCTGGGACAGGAACGTCCCGCCCGGACGCAGCACCCGGGCGGTCTCCGCCCAGTCGGTCCGTACGGGGTGCCGGCTGACCACCAGATCGAAGGAGGCGTCGCGGAACGGCAGTGGCGCATCCGGGGTGACCGCCACCACCGTCGCGCCGACCCGCCGCAGGGTGCCCCGGGCGACCTCGACGTTCGGCGGCCAGGCCTCGGTGGCCGTCAGCAGCCTCGGCGGCCGGGGGACCTCGGCGAGCACCTCGCCGCCACCGGTGTCCACGTCCAGCGCCGCGTCGGCGTGCGCCATCCGGTCGGCTACCAGCCCGGCGTACCCCCAGGGCGGGCGTTCCTCGGTGGCCCGACCGGCCAGCCAGTCGAATCCCCAGCCGTCCACCGGCGCGGCGGCCGCCTCCGCGATCAGCTCGGCCACGTCACGCTCGTCGCTCATGGCGGACAGCGTGGCCGGCCGGTCACGCCGACGGCAACCGGTTTGCCGGCAACGGCCGGCCGGAGTCCGCACGGGGTGCCCGACTGGAGCCTCGGTCGGGTGAGGCCGGGGCAGGTCGGTCAGGGGCGCGGGCGGGCGATCTCGACGGTGGAGCCGGCGAGCGTGTCCAGGCTGCCGGTCTCGGCCCGGCCTGCGTCGAACTGGCGCATCAGCCGGGCGCCGAGCCGTACGCCGACCCCGCCCACGGCCAGCGCGACCAGCTCGGTGACGAGGATCGCGACCGAGGCGCCACGCTGCGGGGCCTGTGCCCGAATCAGGCAGGTGACCAGGAACAGGCCGGCCATCGCCGCGTTCACCAGGTTGAAGGCGACGGCGGTGCGGCGGGTCCGGTCGACCGGCGCGTCCCACAGGTCGACCATGCCGGCCACCACGGTCAGCGCTGCGGCGAACAGCGCGGCGACACCGGTCCAGTAGCCGACCTCGCCGAGGAAGGCGGGCCCGCCAGCCACGTCGGTGAGATCGAAGACGGTCGCGCTGACGAAGAGCCCGAAGGGGAACGTCACCAGCATCGGTTGGATCGGGTGCCCCTGCACCCGCAGCCGGCTCTGCATCGGTCCTCCCCCTGGTCGGCGCAGCTCACGTGACCAGGTTGCTACCCGAGCCCGGTCGCGGCGAAACGACGCCGCCCGACTCGCCGCCCGCCGGAAGAACGGGCACCGTCACCGGCCCGGTCAGTTGTCGCGCTGGCGGGAGACCGTCCGGACCAGCCGCTCGGCCACCTCACGCAGCGGGATCGCCAACGAGGACGCGGCCGTGCGCAGCACATCGAGGGCTTCGGCCGGCGTGCAGCCGCGCTGCGTCATGATCACGCCAACGGCCTGCTCCACCACCCCGTCCTGCAGCAGCGCGGCGTCCCACTCACCGGCGAGCGCGACCTGCCGGCCCCGGTCGCGGACCGCGGCCAGCAGCAGCCCGGCGTGCTCGGCGAGCAGCATCGCGGTCAACTGGTGCTGCGGGGTGAGCAGATCCGACGGTCCGGCGTACAGGTTGACGGCCCCGATCACCTGGTCGTCGATGTCCACCGGCGCGGAAATCACCCCGCGTACGCCGAGGTCGCGGGCCCGCGCCGTCCAGGCCGGCCAGCGTGGCTCACCGGCCAGGTCCACGGCGAGGATCATCTCCCGCCGCTGGATGGCGCTCATCGCCGGCGAGTCCGGCCCGTGCCGCAGGTCGTCCAGGCCGGCCAGCCGCTCGTCGGAGGCCGCCACCCCGGCCGGCTCGCCGGCACGCAGGACCGTGAAACCGCACCAGCGCACCCCGGCCACCGCGTCCCGGGTGACCCGGACCAGCGCCAGCAACGCCTCATCAAAATCGGTCAGGGCGATCAGGCCGGCGGTCAACTCCCGCAGCAACGCGGCAGTCTCCAGCACGCCGAGGCGCTCCGCCACCGGCTCCCGCATGTCCAGGTTCACCGGTCCGCAGCCCCCGTACGCCCCCGCGCGCTTCCCGCCGACGTCATCACCTGTGTCACCGTCTGCTCTCTCCCGACTTGACCGACCCGGGCTACTACCCTCGCAAACCAGGGTCGAAACGGCGTAAATCGGGGCCCCTGCGACGCGCGGACGCGCGACAGGGGCCCCGACAGCCGCAGGCCCCGACGCGTCAGCGCGCGGCTCCGCTGAGCCGCCGGCCGATCGAGGCGATCAGCCGGTCGAGCTCGGAGCCGAACGGGTTGTCGTGCACCAGGTAGGTCCACGTCGCGGTCGGGCGGACCAGGGTGCCATCATCGGGCTGCCAGTCCTCGTCGAATTCGGTCTCGGTGAAGGTGGCGATGGTGCGGGCCTCGATCTCCGGGAACAGGTTGTTGAACGCCGGCACCGCGGCCCGGTGGAACTCGTCCAGCGGGTCGAGCCGGCCCAGCGCGCGCAGGTGCACGCCCTCGCGAACCTCGGACAGCTCGGCCAGGTGCTCGGCCCAGAGGCGATCCACGTGGTAGAGCGCGATGGCCCGGGCCGCCCGGGCGAGCAGATCCTCGTCCATCTCGCCGGCCTTCTCGGGCATCTTGTCCAGCAGCATCAGCGCGGCCACGTCACTGGTCAGCAGCCGCTCCCGGCGCTCGGCGAGGGCCTTGCGCTGCTGCTCGATCACCACGCTGTAGCGCCAGGTGTTGCGGTGGATCTCGTGGTTGACACCCTCGGCGACCCGCTGGGCGTGCTCCACCGCGTAGTCCACCTGCTCGTCGGTGACCAGGCCGTCGGCGTTCATCCGCGGCGACGCCGGCACCGCGTCGGCGGCGTGCCGGATGACCAGGTCGTCCTCCAGGCTGACGAAGAAGACCGACCCACCCGGGTCGCCCTGCCGGCCGGCCCGGCCGCGCAGCTGGTCGTCCACCCGGCGGCTGTCGTGCCGGCCGCTGCCGATCAGGTACAGCCCGCCCAGCTCGGCCACCCGCTCCCGGTCGGTCTGGTCGCTGCCACCGAGCCGGATGTCCACGCCCCGGCCGGCCATCTGCGTGGAGACCGTCACCGCGCCGTACGCGCCGGCCTCGGCGATGATCGCCGCTTCCTCGTCGTCGTTCTTGGCGTTCAGCACCACGCAGGGCACCCCGGCCGCGTTCAGCCCGGCGGCCAGCCCCTCGGACTCCTTGACGTCCAGCGTGCCGACGAGCACCGGCCGCCCCTCGGCGTGGCAGCGCCGGATCTCGTCGATCAGCGCCTCGTCCTTCTCCGCCCGGGTCGCGTAGATCCGGTCCGGCTCGTCCTCGCGGACGCACGGGGTGTTCGGTGGGATCACCGCCACCTCAAGGCCGAAGAACTCCCGCAGCTGGTCACCGACCAGCACCGCGGTCGCGGTCATCCCACAGACCTTCGGGTAGAGCGCGATGAACGCCTGGATGGCGATGGTGCCCAGCACCTCGCCCTCGGCGGTGGCGTCCAAGCCCTCCTTGGCCTCCACGGCCGCCTGGAGCCCGTCCGGCCAGCGGCGGCGCTGGGCCACCCGGCCGCGCATCTCGTCGATCAGCTCGACCGAGCCCTCCCGGACGATGTAGTCCACGTCACGGTGCAGCAGGGCGTGCGCGTGCAGCGCCACGTTGACCGCGGAGAGCTGCGCGACGTGGTCCTCGTCGTACAGGTCGATGCCGAGCTTGGCCTCGACGGCGGCCAGGCCGGCGGCGGTGAACGCCACGCTGCGCCCGTCCTCGGCGACCGTGTAGTGCCGGCCCTTGCGCAGCCCGCGCATCAGCGCGGCGGCGGCGTGCACCGGGTCCTGCTCGCCCGGCACCGCGCCGGCGAGGACCATCGGAACCCGGGCCTCGTCGATCATGATCGAGTCGGCCTCGTCGACGATCGCGGTGGTCAGCGACGGCTGCACCCGGTCGGCCACGTCGGTGACCAACTGGTCGCGCAGGTAGTCGAAGCCCGCCTCGCTGACCGAGACGTAGGTGACGTCACAGGAGTACGCGTCGCGCCGCTCCTGCGGGGTGGACGCCTCGTTGACCCAGCCGACGGTCAGGCCGAGCAGGGTGTAGACCGGCTCCATCCACTGCGCGTCGCGGCGGGCCAGGTAGTCGTTGACGGTGAGCACGTGCACCGGCCCGTTTCCGAGCCGAACGTGCCCGTACGCGGCGATCGCGGCGGTCAGGGTCTTGCCCTCACCGGTGGCCATTTCGGCGACCTTGCCGGAGAGCAGCGCCATGGCGCCCAGCAGCTGCACGTCGTACGGCCGCTGGTCGAGGCCACGGCGGGCGGCCTCCCGGCCGACGGCGCAGATCTCCTCGTAGCCGACCGCGTTGCCAGCGGCCTCGGTCAGCGCGGCGTCGTCCAGCGCGGCGAGGTCATCCTCGCGCGCCTCGATCGCCGGCAGCAGCTTCTCCAGCGGAGCAAGCTCCACGGTCGTGCCCGGGCGCTGGAGGAACCGCCGGAACTTGCTCTTGAACCGTTGCGACACACCCATGAGCGGCAACGGTACGCGATTCGAGCCGGCTCCTGCGGCCCGACCGGTCGGGCGGTCGCCGGCATGTCGAACCCGACGCCGCCGGGTCAGCCGACCAGCAGCTGGTGGGTGGCCAGCTCCCGGTAGAGCGGGTCGGTGGCGGTCAGCTCGGCATGGGTGCCCACGGCCACCACCCGGCCGCCGTCGAGGACGACGATCTGGTCGGCGTCGACCACGGTGGCGAGCCGGTGCGCCACGATCAACAGCGTCCGGCGGACGGCCACCGCGTCGATGGCGCGGCGCAGCGCCGCCTCGTTGCGCGCGTCGAGGTTGCTGGTCGGCTCGTCGAGCAGCAGCACCGGCGGGCCGGCCAGCAACGCCCGGGCGATGGCCAGCCGCTGCCGCTCACCCCCGGAGAGCAGCACCCCGCCCTCCCCCACCTGGACGTCCAGGCCCTGCGGGGACCGGTGGGCCAGATGAGCCAGGTTGACCTTGTCGAGGACCTCGTGCAGCCGGTCGTCGGCGGCGTCCGGCGTGGTGATCAAGAGGTTCTCCCGGAGTGTGCCGGCCAGCACCGGGGCCTCCTGCTCGACGTAGCCGAGCCGGGCCCGCAGCGCGTCGCGGGGCAGCTCCCGCACGTCGCTGCCGTCCAGCCGGACCGCGCCGGCGCTCACCTCGTAGAAGCGCTCGACCAGGGCCAGCAGGGTCGACTTGCCGGCGCCGGAGGGGCCGACCAGGGCGGTGCGGGTGCCGGTCGGCACCGCGAAGCTCACCTCGTGCAGCACCGGCTCGCCGCCCGGGTAGCCGAACCCCACCCGGTCGAACTCGATCATCGGGGCGGGGCGGCGGGGGGTCGCCGTGGCACCCACGGCCACCGGCCGGTCCGCCGCTCCCTCCGCCGGCACCGCAAGGATCTCCTCGATCCGCTGCAACGCGCCCAGGCCAGTCTGCAACTGGGTGTACGCGTTCAGCACCTGGGCCAGCGGCAGGGCCAGGAAGAACAGGTACATGACGAAGGCGACCAGATCCCCGACGGTGATCGCGCCGGCGGCCACCCGGGCCCCGCCGATGCCGAGCACCAGCAGGAACGCGCCCTGCACGGTGACCGAGCCGATGGGCCCGACCACCGCCTGCACCCGGGCCACCCGCAGCCCCGCCCCGTACGCCGCCCGGGCGCTGCCGGTGACGGTCTCCGTCTCCCGGGCCTCGGCCCGGCTGGCCCGGATGGTCCGGGCCGCCGAGATGGCCCGCTCCACCGACGAGGTCATCTCGCCGATCCGCTCCTGGGCGGCGCGGGCCAGCGCCCGGACCCGCCGGGCGAAGGTGGCCGCGAAGCCCAGCCCCAGCCCCACCCCGAGCAGGGTGACACCGAACAGCAGCGGATCGAGCAGCACCATGGCAATGCCCGCGCCGAGCACCATGACCGCCCCGGTGACCGTCTCGAAGAGCCCGGAGGTGACCACCGCCCGCAGCAGGGTGGTGTCCGAGCCCACCCGGGAGAGCAGGTCGCCGGTGCGCCGGCGGTCGTACTCGGCGATCGGCAGCCGCAGCAGGTGCCCGGCCAGCCGTCGCCGGGTGCCCAGCACCAGCCCCTCGGCCGTGCGTTGCAGGAGGTAGTTGCGCAGGCCGCCGATCGCCGCGCCGAGCAGCACCAGCACCACCAGCACCGACACCAGCCGGGACACACCCAGGCCGTCGCTCACCCGGTCGAGCACCGACCGGGTGAGCAGCGGCTGGGCCAGTGACGCCCCCGCCCCGGCCAGCGACAGCACGCCCACCACGGCGAGGGTGCCGCGGTGCTCACGCAGGTACGGCAGCAGGGCGGTCAGGCCGACGGGCCGACCCTCACGGGTGCTCATGGCCGGAACGGTAGCCCGCCCCGTCACCCGGCGAGCGCGCTCCGCCGGCAGGTCAGCCGGCCAGCACCACCTGAAGCTCCTGGCGACGCCGCTCCGCCAGGTCGGTGAGCAGGGTGGGCGCCTCGTCGAACGGCACCACCGCCGAGACCAGGTGCTTGCGGATCACGTCGCCGTACGCCCGGAGCAGGTCGATGGTCTCGGCGGAGAGCCGCTCCCGGTCCCAGGTCGGCGCGAGCCCACGCGGGACCCGGCCGATCTGCGCGCAGCGCAGCGACAGCCCGTTGTGGTGGAACTCCTCGCCGAGCCGGACGGCGTCCGCGCCGCCCTGGTAGAAGGCGAGGTCGATGACGGTGCCCTGCGGGCGCAGCAGCCGCAGCGCGAGTTGCAACGCCCACGCCTGCCCCCGGCACTGGAACACCACGTCGGCACCCCGGTCGCCGGCGGTGTGCCCCCACCGGGTCTTGAGCACCGTCGCCGGGTCGTCAGCGTCCGGGTCGAGGGTCTCCAGGCCGAGCGCCTCGGCGACCTGGCGGCGCTGCGGGGTGGGGTCGAGCACCACCACCGAGGCGGCGCCGTGCCGCCGGGCGAGCAGCGCGGTCAGCAGCGCCACCACACCGGCGCCGACCACCGCGACCCGGCGGCCACGCACCCCGTCACCGAGCGAGCGGACGTCGGCGCCGTGCAGGTCGGCGGCGGCGTGCAGCAGGCCGTTGGCGCAGATCGGGCCCATGTGGGCGACGTAGATGCCGAGCAGCGGGTCCAGGTCGTCGGGGAGCGCGACGAACCGCTCGGCGACGGGATCGGCCAGCCAGCCGGTGCGGTGCCCGTAGGTCATCGCGCCGACCGTGCCCACCGCGACCGCCGGGGTGGCGCTCTCCACCACCCGGCCGACCTGCATGTAGCCCAGCCGGGTCACCGGGTACGGGGTGCTCGCGTCACCCGGCTGGAAAAGCCCCAGATCGGCGTTCCACGTCACGTTCAGGTACGGGTTGGTGCCCTTGACGTAGCTCAGCTCGGTGCCGGCGGAGACACCGCTGAACAGCGTCTCGACCCGGAAGGTGCCGGGGCGCAGCGGTGCGGCGTCCTGCTCGACCAGCTCCACCCGGCCGGGGCCGGCGACCACCACGACCTTGTCACGCATCGACCGTCACCCCGCTGGAGAGCACCGCCGGCTCGACCGGGGCGGCGAGCCGGATGGTCCCGCCGGTGCGGGCCGAGTCGGCCACCGCGAGAGCCAGTCGCTGGGTGCCCAGCGCCTCGGCGTACGGGACGCGTACGTCGTCGCCGATGCCCCGCACCGCGTCGATGAAGGCCCGGTCGACCGCCACCCGGGCGGCCTCCGGGTCGGCCGGGACGTGTCGCTCGCCGTCGGCGTCGCGGATCAGCAGGCCGTCCTCGGTGAGCGACAGCGCCAGCCCGTCGGCGAGGATCTCCAGCCCGGCCCGGTGCTTCCAGCTCAGCACGCAGGCCGCACTGAGCGTGCCGACCGCACCGCTGGCGAACCGCAGCGTGGCGGTGGTCACCGAGTCGATGTCCGCGCCGTCCACCGGGGGCGGTGTGCCGTTGCCGTACGCGGTGACCTCGGTGACCTCACCGGCCAGCGTCCGGATCAGGTCCAGCACGTGCGCGGCCTGCTCGACGACCGGGCCGCCGGAGCGGTCCCGTCGTGACCACCAGGCCACCGGTGGGACCTTGTCCAGCCAGGCGCCGCTGACCATCCGCACCGGACGGTCCGCGAGCAGCTCACGGGCCTGATCGAGAAAGCTCAGGTAGCGCCAGTGGTGCCCGACGGCGGTAAGCAGCCCACGCCCGGCGACCAGGTCGGCGATCCGTTCGGCGGTGGCCAGGTCGACCGCGACGGGCTTCTCCACGAACATCGGCACCCCGGCGTCGATCACCGCCTCCTCGGCCGGGCCGTGCGCGAACGGCGGCACGCAGACGTACACCGCGTCCGGGCCGGCGGCCAGCAGCTCGGCGACGTCGGCGAAGGCCCGTCCGCCGTGCTGCGCGGCCAGCGCGGTGGCCGCCGCCGGGGCCACGTCGGTCACCCCGATCAGCTCGACGTCATCGAACCCGCCCAGCACCCGGGCGTGCCGCTGTGCCACTCCGCCGGCCCCCACGAGACCAACCCGGCATCTGCGCATTCCACAACCTTTCCGAGAACGTTTCTACTTCGATGGGAGCAGTCCCCCGGTGTGTGCGCAATCAAACGTTCATCCCCCGGGAACCCGACCGCGTCACCCTTGTGATCAAGCTGTTGCCCTGGGAACGGTTAGCGCGTGGTGGCGAGTGGGAACTACCACCCTCGGCTATTTCCACGCACGAACGGAGGGGGTGCCCGTGCGGGATACGACCGTGTCACCGGTAGTGGAGGCGTGGGCCACGTACCGAACCACGTCGGCGGCGGACTGGCCGGCACGCCGGCTGCTGCGCGCCAAGGGAGAGAGCCGGGTCAGTGTGGTGCTGCCGGCGCGCAACGAGGAGTCCACCGTCGGCGCGATCGTGTCGACCATCCGGGAGCACCTGATGGATCGGGTCGCCCTGGTCGACGAGCTGATCGTGGTGGATTCGCGGTCGACCGACCGCACCGCGCAGGTGGCCCGGGCCGCCGGCGCGGAGGTGGTCAGTCAGGACGAGATGACCCGGGGGCTGCCCCGGCTCAGCGGCAAGGGCGACGCGCTCTGGGCCGGCCTGGCCGCCGCCGAGGGGGACGTGGTGGCGTTCATCGACGCCGACCTGCGGGAGTTCCGGCCGCACTTCGTGAGCGGCCTGCTCGGCCCGCTGCTGACCGACCCGTCAGTTGATTTCGTGAAGGGCTTCTACCACCGGCCGCTGGTGAGCGCCGTCAGCGTGGAGCAGGACGGCGGCGGCCGGGTGACCGAGCTGATGGCCCGACCGCTGCTCAACCTCTTCTGGCCCGAGCTGGCCGGCTTCGTGCAGCCGCTCGCCGGCGAGTACGCCGGCCGGCGCGAGGTGCTGGCCCAGGTGCCGTTCGTCTCCGGGTACGGGGTGGAGACGGCGATGCTGATCGACCTGCTCGACCTGGTCGGTCTGGACGCGTTGGCGCAGGTCGACCTGGGTGAGCGCAAGCACCGGCACCAGGACACGGCGGCACTCGGGCGGATGTCCGCGCAGATCATGTTGACCGCCTGGTCCCGGTTGCAGCGGCGCGGCTGGGCGAGCCCGGGCATGTCACCGGAGGCACTGCTGACCCAGTTCCGCCGCGGCGGCTCGGACACGCTGCCGAACCTCGACCGGGAGATCGTGGTCAGCGACGTGTCCATCGAGGAGCGCCCGCCGCTGGCCGAGCTGCGCCACCGGTTGCCTAGCCGACGGGTGGCCGCGGCGTGAGCGCCCGGGCGTACCGGCCGGGCGCGCGTGCACGGCAAGGCCGCATCCGATGAGCCTCACCGTGCTGATGAACGCCGGTCCGTGGCTGTCCGTGCCGCCGCCCGGCTACGGCGGCATCGAGAACGTGATCGCCACGCTGGTGCCGGAGCTACGGCGACTCGGCGTCCGGGTGGTGCTCGCCTCGGTGGAGACCAGCACCCTGCGGGTGGACGAGAAGATCTCGGTCTTTCCCGACGGGCAGTTCGCCGCGCTGCAACGGCCGTACAACCAGGTCTGCGGGATCGCCCAGGCGCACCTGGCCGGGGTGGTCCGCGAGCTGCACGCCCGCGACGACATCGACCTGGTGCACGACCACGTGGAGGCGGTCGGCCTGGCCACCCTCGCGGCGATGGGGCCGACCGGCCCGCCGACCCTGCACACCCTGCACTGGGACCTGGCCAAGCACCCCGCGCTCTACGGCACCCTGGACGGCGGCGACCGGGTCCGGGTCAACGGGGTCTCCGCGTCGCAGTTGGCCCGCGCCCCGCGCGCATTGCGGGAGCACTCGGTGGGGCACGTGCACCTGTCGACCCCGCTGGCCGTGGACGCCGACCGGCGACCCGCTCCGGAGAAGGGCGACCACCTGCTGATCCTCGGCCGCGTCAACCCGGGCAAGGGGCAGGACGTGGGCGCCCGGCTCGCCCACCGGATCGGTATCCCGCTGGTGCTGGCCGGGCCCGTCGGCCCGTACCACCGGCCGGCCGAGCTGGCCGCGGCCGGCGACGAGGCCCGGCAGAACCCGGACGTACGGTTCTTCCTCGACGAGGTGGCGCCGCACGTCGACGGGGACCTGGTTCGCTGGGTCGGCACGGTGGCCGGTCAGAAACGCGACGACCTGCTCGCCAGCGCCCGCGCGTCGCTGTTCCCGCTGCGCTGGGAGGAGCCGGGCGGCACCGCGGTGGTCGAGTCGCTCGCCCTGGGCACGCCGGTGGTGGCGACCGCCCGGGGCTGCCTGCCGGAGCTGATCGAGCACGGCCGCACCGGGCTGCTCACCGCCGACGAGGAGGAGCTGGGCGAACTGGTGCTCGCCGCCGAGCTGCTCGACGCCGACGAGTGCCGGCGGGTGGCCGCGCAGCGGTTCACCCCCGCCGTGATGGCCCAGCGCTACGTCGAGCTCTACCAGCGGGTCCGCGACCTGGCCGGCGCCCCGCGGCTGCAACCGGTCTGATCTTCGCCCGTTGCCGTCGACGTTTGCCGTCGACGGCAACGGGTAGCCGGCACCGCTCACGCCCGCCGCGGCAGCGAGGAGCCGGTGATGATCGGACCGATGGCGCACTCCCGGGCCCGCCCCAACCCGGCTGACGGCAAGCCGCCGGTACGCCGTGCGGCGGGCACGGTGGGGGTGCTGTTCCTGCTGATCGGCGTCCTCGGATTCGTGCCGGGGATCACCAGCGGCACGGCCGACCTGGGGTTCGCCGGACACGGCTCGGGTGCGTACCTGTTCGGCGCGTTCCAGGTGTCGGTGCTGCACAACCTGGTGCACCTGCTGTTCGGGGTGGCCGGCCTGGCCCTGGCCCGCACGGTCAGCGGCGCCCGGACGTTTCTCGTCGGCGGCGGCGCCATCTACCTGGTGCTCTGGCTCTACGGGCTGGCGGTGGACCACGACACCGGGGCGAACGTGCTGCCGGTCAACGACGCCGACAACTGGCTGCACCTCGGCCTCGGCGTCGGCATGATCGCACTGGGCGTGCTGACCGGACGGGCCCGTGGGTGACCCGCTCCCCCGACCGAGACCTACCTCGCAATACCGATCGGTCCGGTTTGATCCCGCTCGGGGTCGGGTAGTTCGCAGATCCCGACCGACCAGCGAATTGAGGGCTCATGTCCAGCCGGATCACCTGCGAGGTGCGTGACACGGCACCGGTGGCGGTCGTCCAGCTCGCCGGCTCGCTGGATGTGGGCACCATGCGGACGGTGCACGAGGCGCTGGACCGGGTGCTGGCCACTCAGCCGGACGCGCTGGTGGTCGACCTCGCCGAAGTCACCGTCCAGGACCGGTTGGCGCTGTCCGTCTTCGCCGCGGCGGCCCGGCGGGCCGAGGAGTGGCCGGCGGTGCCGGTGGTGCTCTGCGCCCCACCGCCGACCGCCGCGCGCTGGCTGGCCGAGACGTCCGCGTGCCGGGTCGTTCCGGTGTCCCCCGACTGCGCGGAGGCGACCCGGATGGCGGGCGCCGCCAGCGCGCCCCGGCTACGGATCCGCCTGGAGCCGGCGGCTGAGGCCTGCCGGCGTGCCCGGGAGATGGTCGCCGAGGCCTGCGCACGGTGGAATCTTCCCGACGCGGCCGGCCCGGCCGCGCTGGTGCTCAGCGAACTGGTCGGCAACGTGGTCCGGCACGCCGGCACACCGATGCAGGTGACGGTGACCCTGCGCCGGCCGTACCTGCATCTGGCCGTGGTGGACGGCAGCCGGGCAGCGGCCCGGCCGGCGGCGGCGAACTCGCGCGCCGAGGGTGGGCGCGGGCTGATGCTGGTCCGGGAGTTGGCGCAGCGGTGGGGCAGCGTGCCGGCCGGCCAGGGCAAGGCCGTCTGGGCGATGCTGCCGGCGACCTGACCGTTCGGGGTGGTTCCGGCGGTACCGGCGATCTGACCGAAATTACCGCTCCCGCCTGGTTACATGGTGAGAGGGTCGGGTAGGCACGCCCGTCCTTTTCGTCATCACGACGGGGTGAGCAGCCATGCCGAAGCGGGTAACCACGGAACCCGGTCGCGATCGAGGTCCGGCAATCCTGGCACCGGCCCGGTTCGGGGGCTTCCCCGGACCACGGCGGCCACCGGTCCCCGGAAACTCTCTGATCAAGTTCCTCGCCACCACCGACCACAAGCAGATCGGCCTGCTGTACCTGCTGACCTCCTTCGCGTTCTTCGTGCTGGCCGGGCTGCAGGCGATGCTGATGCGCGCCGAGCTGGCCCGCCCGGGGATGCAGATCCTCTCCCCGGAGCAGTACAACCAGCTCTTCACCTCGCACGGCGCCGTGATGCTGCTGCTGTTCGCGACGCCGGCGGCCTTCGGGTTCGGCAACTTCATCGTGCCGATCCAGATCGGCGCGCCCGACGTGTCGTTCCCCCGGCTCAACGCGCTGGCCTACTGGCTGTACCTGTTCGGCGGCCTGATGGTGATCGGCGGTTTCCTCACCCCGCAGGGCTCGGCAGACTTCGGCTGGACCGCGTACACCCCGCTCAGCGACGTCGAGCACAGCCCCGGCGTGGGCGCGAACATGTGGGTGATGGGCCTGGTCGTCTCCGGGCTGGGCACCATCCTCGGCGCGGTCAACCTGATCACCACGATCCTGACCCTGCGCGCACCCGGAATGACCATGTTCCGGATGCCGATCTTCACCTGGAACATGCTGTTCACCAGCGTGCTGGTGATCATGGTCTTCCCGCTCCTGGCCGCCGCACTGCTGGCGCTCTCGGCCGACCGGCTGCTCAACGCGCACGTCTACGACGCGGCCACCGGCGGCCCGATGCTCTGGCAACACCTGTTCTGGTTCTTCGGCCACCCCGAGGTGTACATCATCGCGCTGCCGTTCTTCGGCATCATCACCGAGGTCATCCCGGTCTTCTCCCGCAAGCCGCTCTTCGGCTACACCGGGATCGTGCTGGCCACCATCGCGATCACCGTGCTGTCCATGACGGTCTGGGCACACCACATGTTCGCCACCGGCCAGGTGCTGTTGCCGTTCTTCAGCATCGTCAGCTATCTGATCGCGGTGCCCACCGGCGTCAAGTTCTTCAACTGGATCGGCACCATGTGGAAGGGCCAGCTCACCTTCGAGACACCGATGCTGTTCGCCATCGGCTTCCTGGTCACCTTCCTGCTCGGCGGGCTCACCGGGGTGCTCCTGGCCAGCCCGCCGGCGAACTGGCACACCCACGACACCTACTTCGTCGTAGCGCACTTCCACTACGTGGTCTTCGGCACCGTGGTCTTCGCCCTCTTCGCCGGCTACTACTTCTGGTGGCCGAAGATGACCGGGCGGCTGCTCGACGAGCGGCTCGGCAAAGCGCACTTCTGGACCATGTTCATCGGCTTCCACGGCACCTTCCTGGTGCACCACTGGCTGGGCAGCGAGGGCATGCCCCGCCGGTACGCCGACTACCTGCCCACCGACGGCTTCACCACGCTGAACACCGTCTCCACCATCTTCTCGTTCATCCTCGGCGCGTCCACCCTGTTCTTCATCTACAACGCGTGGAAGTCCTGGCGGTACGGGGCGATGGTGACGGTGGACGACCCGTGGGGCTTCAGCAACTCGCTGGAGTGGGCCACCACCTGCCCACCGCCGCTGCGCAACTTCGACCGGATGCCCCGGATCCGCTCGGAACGTCCGGCGTTCGACCTGAAGTACGGCCCGCTCGTCGCCGACCTGGGTCGGGACCTGCCGCAGCGCACCACGAAGCCGCCGCAGCACTTCGCCGACGAGCTGCACATGGAGCATCACGCGCCAGAGTCGCCCGCCGCCGAGGGCGCGCACGGCGCCCGCGATGCGACCGAGTACCAGCCGGCGCCGCAGTCCGGCGCCCGGCCGGTGGATGTGCCGGAGCCCGAGGGCGTGCGTCGGCCGAGCTTCGAGGAGAGCGACGCGCCGCAGGACCGCACCGACGAGCCGAAACCGCACGAGCGCTGGCGGCACCCGCACAGCGACGGCGGTGACACCGAGGAACGCTGATCCGGAGTACGCGACAGAGGGCCGACACCCACCGGGTGTCGGCCCTCGTCATGCCGGTACGCGCGTGGTGCCCGGTTCCGGTCAGTCCCGGGCGGGTGCCAGGCCGGCGGCGGTGAGCGAGCGGCGTACCGCGGGCTGGACCCGGGTCAGCCGCAACGGCACCCCGGTCCGCTCCGCCGCGTCCCGCCCGGCCATCAGCGCCGCGATCCCGCCGGCGTCGAAGCCACCCGCACCGACCAGGTCGACGACCACCTCGCTCGGCTGGCCGGTGACCGCCTCCAACATCGCCCGGCGCAACTGGTCCGCGCCGTCCCGGTCCACCTCACCGCCGACCTCGACCACCACCCGGTCACCGTTCTGCTTCACCGAGATCCGGGTCTTGCCCGGGTCCGGTTCGGCGGCGCCGTTCTGCCAGGGCGGCGGCGCGTCGGCGAGCATCGCCTGGCGCAGCCAGGTCAGCGCCCGCGACAGCAGCCGGGAGACGTGCATCTGCGAGATGCCGAACCGGGCGGCAATCTCCGCCTGGGTCTGGTTGCCGTAGAAGCGCATGGCCAGGATCCGCCGCTCACGCCAGGGCAACCGGTGCAGCAGGCCGCTCACGGTCACCCGGTCATCGACCGATTCCAGCGCATTGTCCGACTCTCCGACCAGGTCACCGAACTCCGCGGAGCTCTCCCCGCCCACCGGTGCGTTGAGCGAGGCCGGGCTGTAGCCGGCCGCCGACTCCAGCGCGGCGAGGATCTCCTCCTCCGGCGTCTCCAGCCGGGCCGCCAACTCGGCCACCGACGGCGCCCGGGACAGCTCGCTGGTCAGCGCGGCGGTGGCCTGCCCCACTTCGAGGATCAGGTCGCGCAGCCGGCGGGGTACGTGCACGCCCCAGGTGCGGTCCCGGAAGTGCCGTTTGATCTCACCGACGATGGTGATCGCGGCGTACGCGGTGAAGGAGCCCCGTTCCGGGTCGTACCGGTCGACGGCGTTGACCAGCCCCAGACGGGCCACCTGCTCCAAATCCTCCAGCGGCTCCCCACGGCCCCGGTACCGGCGGGCCAGCCGGCCGGCGAACGGCAGCGCGAAGCGGACCAGGTCGTCCCGTGCCTCCTGCCGCCGCTCCGGTGGCAGCCCTTCGATCCGGGCCGCGTACGCCAGCGCTGCCGCATCGAGATCCTCCAGACCTCGATCGGTGGGTGGTGGTGTGGTCGTGGTCGTGCTCGTCTGTCCGAACATCCGCGCCTCCCTCAGGAAGGTCCCCCGCCCGGATCGGGAAACCGGTCGTGCGCGTGGTCGAGCCACGCACCGGGCCGGAAAGTGGGTCAGTGACTGGGATGCCAGCGGGCGACAACGCCTCTGCGCAGCGCAATCAGACCGTCGCAGCCAGCGATGTTCCCGCTCCGTAGGTACTCAATCACGGGACCCCGGGTTCGCGAGGAAGTTTCGGCGTGCTCCGCCTCAGGAGATCAGCAACCCCTGGTGGCCGCCGCTGTCGCGGAGCACGGCCAACGCCTCGGCGGCCCCCAGCGGGGGCGGCACGGGCAGGTCGTACGGCTGGGCACGCAGCACCTCGGTGGCCCGGCGGGTGGGCACCGAGGTGACCGGGTACCCGCGGGCGGCGGTCCGGTCCAACGCCCGACGGCGCCGGCCGAACCCGGCCACCGCCAGCCACTGCGGCAGCCCGGCCAGGGCGGGCGAGCGCACGCCGGGCGGCTCCGGCAGCACGTCCACCGAGCTGAACACCTCGCTGCCGGCCAGCCACCACTCGGCCTCGTCGACGCTGCGCCGGGTGGCGTTCTCACACCAGTACGGCACCATCCCCGCCCGCACCACCTGAAACGGATCGAGCAACCGACCGCACTCCACCACCAATCGGTCACCGGTCTTGCCGGCGCCGCGCAGCCAACTCCGGTACAGGTCGGCCACCCCGGCGCTCAGCGCGCCCGGCCTCGGCACCAGCACCCGGTGCAGCGGGTGCTGCCGGCGGGCCGCCCAGTCCCGCGCGGCCAGTTCGAAGCCCGAGTCCACGCCGTGCTCGGCGTACCCGGACGGGGCGGACACCTCCGGCGGCTGCCACCGGGTGGCGTCCCCACCGACGGAGCGCAGCACCTGCCGCAGCGCGTGGCTGTCCGGGTGGAAGTCCACCGGGTCCAGCCCGCTGGCCGGGCAGCCGACCTGGAAGCTGTGCCCGGGGCCGTGCTCCAGCACCGGCCAGGTCCGCGCGTCGCGCACCAGCAGGACCGGGGCTCCGGGGGTCAGCCGGTCGGCCAGGAACTGCGCGTACGCCGCCGGTAGCGCCCGCCAGCGGGCCGCCAGCGACACGGTCGCCCCGGTCAGTGGGCCGCGGCTGGCCGGGCAGTGCACCTGGCGCAGATGCAGGTCGGCGTTGCCGGCGAGCAGCCGAGCGGCGAGTGCCGTGCCGTGCTCCAGAGCCGCCCCGGGTCGGTCCACCGCGCCGTCGGTCCAGTGCACGGACATCTCGAATCCGGCCGGCAACCACGGCACGCCGAGGGCCACTGCGAGGTGTGCGGCCGCGCCGTGCGGCGAGCCGAGCAGCACTCCGGGGTAGCGGCGACGGGGGTACTGGTCGACGAACCAGCGGGCCACCCGGGCGGAGTCCACCTCGTCGACCTGGGGCACGGTGAGCGCGACCCGACCGGCGGCCCGGCTGACCGCGGCGCGGCGGACCGGCTCCGGGGCGCCGGGGAACCGCGACACCGGTCCGGCCTGCCCGAGGTCGGCGCAGTCCACCCCGCGCAGCGCCCGCGCGGTGGCGGCGACCAGCACCCGGGCGGCGCTGCCCACGGCCACGACCCGGTCACCGGACAGACCGGCGCCGTCGGCCACGAGCCCCTTGTGCACCTTGTGCACCGGCCCCACCTTGCCTCGTTCGCTCACCACGCGGCCCGGCTTCCCGTCCCGATGGGGTTCAAACGGGGCATCACCCACCCAGGGGCACGAATCCCACAGGTCCGACGGGTGCGTCGGCCATCACCGGCGTTCGGCGACGATCGCCCTCGCGCGGCGGGAGCGGGTCGCCGGGGCCGATCGGACCCCGCGTAGCCCGGACGACGACTTGGGGGTTTCGCCGGGGCCAGGTCGGGCACTTCCGGGCCCATGCACACCGAGGACACCAGCGAGCCCGCCGCCGCCACGATCACCGCGTACCAGGACGGGCCGCTGCTGGTCCGCGGCGACTTTGCCCTGGTCACCCCGGACGGCGAGCGGATCGACGCCCGCCGGGGCACGGTGGCGCTGTGCCGGTGCGGCAAGTCGGCGCTCAAGCCGTTCTGCGACGGCACCCACAAGGTGGTCAACTTCCGGGCGGGCACCGCCCGGGAGGGCTGACCGCGCTACGCCACTCCGGCCAGCGGTCCCCCGGTCGCGGACGGCAACGCGGTCGCGGGCACCGAGATGGTCCGTGGGGCGGGTGCCCGCAGCGAGCTGCGGCCGGCGGCCCAGTTGTCCAGCAGGTGCGCGGCGAACAACCGGTCGACCGCGAGCGCGGCGGCCGCGCCGAAGAGCACATCCCCGGCCAGCGCCGGCTCTACCCGGACGAGGCCACCGCAGAGGTCGTGCACGGCGATCTGCTCGTGCACCGCGTCGGCCTCCACGTGCTCGTCGTAGAAGCGGGTGGCCACCTCGTCCAAGCCGAGCCTGCGCAGCCCGTTGCCGTACCGGCGGTTCGGCAGCGACGAGGTCATTTCGAACGCCGCCAGGTGACCGAGGAGCGCGCCGCGCAGCCGTCGGTGCAGCCCGAACAGCGACATCAGGTTGTTGGTCGCCAGCGTCACGGCGGGAACCGCGTCCAGATGAGCGCCGTAGCCGGTGTCCATGCCCAACCGGTCGAGCGTGCGCCGGAACAGCTCGGCGTGCATCCGGTTCAGCTGGCCGTTGCCGTACTCGTCGGTCTGGATCTCCACGAGGGCGGCCTTGGCCGGGCCGCCGAGGCGGGGCAGCGCCCAGCTGTGCGGGTCCGCCTCCCGCAGGTGGTAGACCGAGCGGTGGGCGACGAACTCGCGGAACTGGGTGAGGTCGGCGCGCCGTTGCAGGGTGGCGGCCAGCGGCGGGCCGTCGTCGGCGGCGACCAGCTCGGTCAGCCCGACCGTGACGCCGCCGGGCGGCACCGCTGGTGCGCCGACCAGCCGGCGCAGCGCCGCCTCGAAGGGCCGCTCGGCGCGTGCCCGCAGGGCCAGCAGCGTCGGCTGCCACTCCCAGCCCTCGTCCACCCCACGCCAGCCCCGGTAGTGCAGCTCGTAGCAGAGGAACAACGTCAGTTGCAGGTCCTCGTCGGTGAGCGGGTCCGCTGGGTCCAGGTCAGCGCCGAGATCCATCGGAAGGTCGTGTGGCGGTCGCCGCAGGGCCTCGGTCACCGCCGTGGACAGCGGGCCGCGCGGCCGCGGAAGCGGCGCGGGACCGTAGCGGCGGTCGGTGGGCTGCGGCATTGTTCCTCCAGGCGTCGTCGGGCGGGTACTGATGCCCCGACGGAACGCGCCTAAACGAGGCCCTCCGCGTTCACGGTGAGCTCCACCTGCTCACGGACCCTCCGGGCGGCGTCCCCGTTGGCGTACAGGCCGCGCAGGTCGGCGAAGGCCGGCTCCGGCGGCGCCAGCGACACCGCGGGGTCGACCACGGCCTCCAGTACGCACGGGCGGTCCGCGGCGAGCGCCTCGTCCCAGGCCGCGCCGACCAGTTCCGGGCGGTCCACCCGGACGCCGTGCAGTCCGAGCAGCCGCGCCCAGCCGGCGTACGGCACGTCGGGACGACGCTGGGCCGGGTCGGCTGACGGCTGCCGCCCGCCGCCCATGCCGGACTGGTCGCGGTTGTTGAGCACCAGCACCACCAGCCGCGGATCCCGCCACTCCTGCCAGTGGTGCGCCACGGTGATCAGCTCGGCGAGCCCGTTGAGCTGCATGGCACCGTCGCCGACCAGCGCGATGACCGGCAGGTCGGGGTCGGCGAGCTTGGCGGCCAACGCGTACGGCAGGGCGCACCCCATCGAGCCGAGGGTGCCGCACAGCTGCGCGTTCACCCCGGGTGGCAGGACCAGGTGCCGGGCGTACCAGTAGAGGACCGAACCGACGTCGACCGCCACGGCGCCGACGTGCGGGACCCGGGCGGACAGCTCCTGGAGTACGAGCTGCGGGTTGACCGGTTCGGCCGACGCGGCGGCCCGGTCGGCCGCGGTGGTTCGCCACCGGTCCACCGAGCTCTCCACCGTGGCGCGCCAATCCTCGTGGGGCCGCTCGGGCACCCGGTCCAGCAGCGCCCGCAGCGTCTCCGCGGCGTCGCCGACCAGCGGCACGTCGGCCGGGTACCGGCTGCCGATCCGCCGGCCGTCGATGTCGATCTGCACGGTGCGGGCCTGGTCGGGCATCGGGAAGTAGTCGGTCCACGGGTCGTTGGTGCCGACCATCAACAGCGTGTCGCAGCCGCCCATCAGCTCGGCGGCGGCCATGGTGCCGACCTCGCCGAGCACCCCGGTGTGGAAGGGCAGTCGCTCGTCGAGCACCGGCTTGCCCAGCAGCGAGGTGGCCACCCCGGCACCGAGCCGATCCGCCAACTCGATGATCTCCTCGGCCGCGCCCCGACCACCCTGGCCCACCAGGATCGCAATGCGCTGGCCGCCGCCGAGCAGTTGCGCGGCGGCGTCGAGGTCCACCTCGTGCGGCAGCACCCGGGCCAACGACTCGCCCGGGGTCGCCGAGATCACCCCGACCGCGTTCGGCTGCAGGTCGGACACCATGGCCTCCTGCAACTGCCGGGGCAGCACGACACAGGTCGGGCTGCGGGTCGCCGCCGCCGTGCGGAACGCCTGGTCCAGCAGCGCCGGTACGTGCTCGGGGCTGCGGCCGTACTGGACGAACTGGTTGCACACGTCGGCGAAGAGCCGGCTCAACCCGATCTCCTGGTGCGCCCCGCCGAGCGGCCCGGAGATGTCCTCGCCGACGATCGCCACCACCGGCGTGCTGTCCAGCTTGGCGTCGTAGAGCCCGTTGAGTAGTTGCACCGCGCTGGGCCCCTGGGTGGCCAGGCAGACCCCGATGCCGCCGGTGAACTTGGCGTGCCCGGTGGCCATGAACGAGGCCGTCTCCTCGTGCCGGGCCGGGATGAACGCCGGGTCGCCGCCGGTACGGTCGAGCGCCTCGACCAGCGGGGCGATCGCCGCACCCGGGAAGCCGAAGGCGCGCGGCACGCGCCAGGCCAGCAGCCGCTCCACCACCAGGTCGGCGACGCTGCGCTCAGCCATTGCCGCGCCCGGGCGTGCTGGCATCGACGTACCGCAGCACCGCGCCGACGCCGTCGGTGAGCTCGGGTGCCTCGTCCGCGCCCAGCACGGTCAGCGCCGCGTCGGTGCCGACCAGGGCCCGGACCAGCGCCGCGTCGGCGCGTACCCGCTGCGGGTCGGCCACCGACATCGCGGACAGCTGCCCCGGGTCGACGGCGATCTCAGTCGGCTCCGGGCCGATCCACAGCTCACCGTTGGCCGACGGGTCGTCCACGATCAGCATGGTGTCGACCTGGTTGCGTTGCAGAGCCCCGACGACCGCGTCGAGCCCGGCACCCACGTCCTCCTGCACGCCGAACCTGTCCAGTGCCGCGGTGATCCGCTGGTCGGCGACCTCCGCGATGGTCTGCACGGTGAGGTCGTCCAGCAGGGTCTGGTCGGAGCCGCCGGCCCGCGAGCCGGCATCGGTGCGGACCACTACGTCCTGCCAACGCTCGGGCATCTGGGCGGCGATCACTCCGGTGGCCCGGACGTCGCCGGCGACCACCACCACGTCCGCGCCGACCTTGTCGGCCAGCTCCACGGTCGCCGCGGTGACGTCACCGGCGTTGTGGTGCCACGCCTCCATGGCCGCCCGTTGGTAGCGCGACTGGGACCAGCCACCGGGCTGGACCCGGCGCAGCGGGAAGGACTCCCGGCCGGTGATGTGCGCCCGTCGGGGCACCCCGCCCGCGCTGACGGCCATCGCGTCGGCGCCGGTGCGGTCGGCCAGCACCCGCACCCACGCCACCTGCTCGCCACGCTGTGCGAGCAGCGGCATCACATGTGGCAGTGGCGCGTAACTGGCCAGGTCGCGCACCGGTGGCGCGGAGAGGTACTCGGAGAGCACCACCCGGCCACGGGTGGCGAAGACCGCGAGGCCGTAGTCGCCGACCATCGGGTCGTGCCCACGGATCACCCGGTCCAGCGCGGCGACGGTCGCCTCGTCGGCGCCCTGGTCGGTCAGTTGACGCGCCAGGGCACGCCAGCGCAGGGCCAGCGCCTCGTGGGCGTCCTCCGTGTCGGCGGAGGCGTCCAGGTACACCGAGCACCACGGCCCGGGTCGGTCGTAGAGCGGGCGCAGGAAGGACAGCTGCATGCTCGACCCCTTTCCAGCTCGACCCCCCGCTTACCCGGGTCGCCCGGGATGTCACCTCGCGGCCGTGAGCCCGTGACCAGGTTTCATTCACGTCGTTCAACCGAGGACATCGATACGATCAGTGAACGGAAGCGGACTCTCGGTGGTGGGAATGGACAGCGGACTCGATACCCGACGCATCGTGCACCCGACGGATCGGATCGTCACCGGGCGGTTGATCCGCCTGCTCGACGGCTACACCCGCGAGGTACGCATCGGCCAACCGGTGCTGGTCGCGGTGCTCGCCGCGGCCGCGTTCGCCCGGCTACCCGCCCTGCTGCTGCGCTCGCTCTTCTCCGCTGTTGGCGGCGGCACCCGGCGGCGCTGGAAGGAGCTGAAGCAGGGCCCGGAGTACCTGGTCACCCCGGTACGGCTGCGCAACACCGCCGGCCAGCTCTGCGAGGTGGAGCTGCACGGCCACCTGCCGCAGAGCGCCCTGCACCCGGCGGACCACGTGCAGCTCACCCTCCGCCCGCAACGCGACCCGGAGCTACCGCCCCGGATCGAGCGGATCGTCAACCTCACCACCGGGCAGCTGCTCACCCCGCGTACCGCGACGCTCTGGTCGCACCTCGGCCCACCACTGCTGTTGCAGGCGGTGCTGGGCGCGCTGCTGCTCGCCGGCGTGGCGGCCTGCTCCGCGCTGACCTGACCGGCCGGCCGGGTTTCCGGGCCCGGCCGGGCGGGCACCGGCTTCGGCATGTTTCCTGGATTCACGCTTGAGGAGATCGACGTCGGCCCGGTACGCCTGCGGGTACGCCACGGCGGGTCCGGCTCGCCGGTCGTGCTGCTGCACGGCCATCCCCGTACCCACGCCACCTGGCACCGCGTGGCGCCGCTGCTCGCCGAGCGGCACACCGTGATCTGCCCGGACCTGCGCGGCTACGGCGGTTCGACGAAGCCGGCGGAGACCGCCGACCATTCCGGGTACGCCAAGCGGGCGATGGCGGGCGACGTGGTCGCGCTGCTCGACAAGCTCGGTCACCAGCGGGCCGCGGTGATCGGCCACGACCGTGGCGCGTACGCGGCGATGCGCACCGCGCTGGACCACCCGGACCGGGTCAGCCGGCTCGGCGTGCTCGACGGGATCCCGATCGGTGCCGCGCTGGACACCTGCGACGCCCGGTTCGCCGCCCGGTGGTGGCACTGGTTCTTCCTGGGCCAGACCGACAAGCCGGCGGAACGGGCTACTCCCGGGCGATCCACGACCCGGCGACGGTGCACGCGATGTGCGAGGACTACCGCGCGGGCCTGGGGCCGGATCGGGCCGCCGACGACGCGGACCGGGCCGCCGGGCGGAAGATCGGCTGCCCGGTGCTGTTCGTGTGGGCCGAACGTGACGACATGGTGGACCTGCACGGAGACCCGGCGGCGATCTGGCGGGAGTGGGCCGACGACGTACGGGCCACCTCGATCGACTCGGGTCACCACATGGCCGAGGAGGCGCCGGAGGCCCTCGCTGCCGTACTCGCCGACTTCCTGGCCGACTGACCGCTCAGCGCGACCGGCGGCTCAGGTCGACTGACCGCTCAGCGCGACCGGCAGCGGGTCAACCGACCGGGGCGGGCTCGCGCACCGGCTGACGGTCGGTGCCGAGCATCCCCCGGCGGCGGGCCCAGCGCTCGAAAACCAGGGTGGCGAACGGCGGCACCGCGCAGGCCAACGCGACCACCGTGGCAGGCAGGCTCCACCGGTGCAGTCGGGCCACCACCAGCACCAGCAGGGCGTACGCGACGAACAGGCCGCCGTGGATCGGACCGAAGATCTTGACGCCCAGCTCGTTGTCCGGCGGGCCGTACTTGACCGCCATGCCGACCAGCAGGGCAAGCCAGGAGCACGCCTCGGCGATCGCCGCCGCGACGAAGAGCCCGGTCACCTTCTCGCGCATACCCACGCCACCACCTCTCGGGCGGCAATGCTATCGGTGCGGACCGGGCGCACCCGAGCAGACCGCCCGGACGCGACAGGGATCACCAAGCCCGCCGGTGGGTAGGAAAAGACCATCGGGTCTTCCCCCGCCCGCCGGGGACGTGCGAGGTTAGGGGGACCAGCGGTGACAGGGTGGTGACCATGGGCGAGGACGTCGGCGTACGGACCTTCAGTCGGGAGGACCGGGCCCGCTACCGCGAGAAGGTCCGCAACTGCCTGGACGTCTTCGCCGAGATGCTGCGCGAGTCGCGGTTCGACATCGACCGGCCACTGACCGGGCTGGAGATCGAGCTGAACCTGGTCGACCAGGAGTCGAATCCGGCGATGCGCAATGCCGACGTGCTGGCGGCCATCGCGGACCCGAGCTTCCAGACCGAGCTGGGCCAGTTCAACATCGAGATCAACGTGCCGCCGCGCCGGCTGACCGGCACCGGCACCGCCGAATTCGAGGAGAACGTCCGGGCCAGCCTCAACGCCGCCGAGGAGAAGGCCCGCGCGATCGGCGCGCACATGGTCATGATCGGCATCCTGCCGACGTTGCGCCCGGAGCACCTGACCGCCGAGACGCTCTCGGCCAGCCCCCGCTACAAGCTGCTCAACGAGCAGATCTTCGCCGCTCGGGGCGAGGACCTGCCGATCGCCATCAGCGGGGTGGAACGGTTGGCGGTCACCGCCGACACGATCACCCCGGAGGCGGCCTGCACCAGCACACAGTTCCACCTCCAGGTCAGCCCGGCCCAGTTCGCCGACTACTGGAACGCCGCCCAGGCGATCGCCGGCCTCCAGGTGGCGCTCGGCGCGAACTCACCGCTGTTCTTCGGCCGGGAGCTGTGGCGCGAGACGCGCATCCCGCTGTTCCAGCAGGCCACCGACACCCGGTCGGAGGAGATCAAGGCGCAGGGCGTACGGCCACGGGTCTGGTTCGGCGAACGCTGGATCACCAACGTGTTCGACCTCTTCGAGGAGAACGTGCGCTACTTTCCGGCGCTGCTGCCGGTCTGCGACCCGGAGGACCCGGCGCAGGCGTTGGCCGCCGGTGAGGTGCCCAAGCTCGCCGAGCTACGGCTGCACAACGGCACCGTCTACCGGTGGAACCGACCGGTGTACGACGTGTCGCGCGGCCGGCCGCACCTGCGGGTGGAGAACCGGGTGCTGCCCGCCGGGCCTACCGTGCTGGACACCATCGCCAACGGCGCCTTCTACTTCGGGCTGGTGCGCGCCCTGGCCGAGTCGGACCGGCCGCTGTGGTCGCAGATGTCGTTCAGTGCCGCCGAGGAAAACTTCACCAGCTGCGCCCGGTACGGCATCGACGCGCAGGTCTTCTGGCCCGGCCTCGGCTACCTGCCGGTGACCGAGCTGGTGCTGCGCCGGCTGCTGCCGCTGGCGCACCACGGCCTGGACCAGTGGGGCTTGGATCCGGCCGAGCGCGACCGGCTGCTCGGCATCATCGAGCAGCGCTGCCTGACCGGCCGCAACGGCGCGAGTTGGCAGGTGGAGACGCTGCACCGGCTGGAGACCGCCGACCACCTGGACCGGCCGGCGGCGCTGCGCGAGGTGGTCCGGCACTACGTGACGTTGATGCACAGCAACCGGCCGGTGCACGAGTGGCCCATCCCCTGACCCGGCCCCGGCCCCTGAGTCGCGGTCACTGCGCCGGGCGGTCCCATGGCGACGGGTCGTCGCGGAGTCTGCTGTAGAGGTACCCGTCGCGCCACCGGCCGGCCCGGAACTCGCAGGCCCGCACGACTCCTTCGAGCTGGAAGCCGGCCTTCTCCAGGGACCGCTGCTCGGCGACGTTCTCCGGGTGGGTGCCGGCCTGGACGCGCTGCGCCGGGGTGTGCTCGAACAGGTAGTCGCAGAGCAGTGCCTGTGCCCGCCAGCCGACGCCCCGGCCGCGCCACGCCGGCAGCAGGACGATCCCGATCTCCCAGTACGAGGCCCGGCCGCCGTAGCACCCCGAGAGGTAGCTGACGAAGCCGGCGGGGGCCCGCTCCGGCTCGACCTCCACGACGAGCCGTCCGTCGTCCGCGCCGAGCCAGCCGTCGACGGCGAACCGCCGGGCCGGCGCACCCGGGTCGCGGAAACCGGCCCAGTCCAGCCCGATAAGACCCGGCTCGGTGCAGAACCGCCGGAACATCGCCAGGTCGGCCGAGGCGACCGGCCGCAGTCGAACGGTGAGATTGTCCGTCCGGGAAGCCGGAGTGTCACCACTCTCCATTGCCGACACGGTAGCCGCCCCACGCTGGCCCGGCCGCCCCGTGGCGCGACGTTCCGTGCCCTCCTTTGTGGACCCCCAGGGTCATCGACGTTTGTCGTAGGCTGGTGCGGCTCGACATCGACCTGGTGACGATGAAGGGATGCCTGTGGACACTTCCGAGACAGACCACACCTCGGCCCCGAGGTCCACGAGCGGAGCCCTGTCCCGCCGGCACATGCTGCGTGCCGGGGCTGCGGCTGCCGGCGGCGCGTTGATTGTCGGCACGTCCGAGGCAGCGCAGGCCGCGCCGGGTGGCCCGAAGCGGGCGTTGCGGGCGCCGGTGCTGGTGCCCGGCGACCGGGTCCGGGTCGTGTCACCCGGAGGCACTCCCAACCCCGCGAACATGGCCCGCGGCATCGAGATCCTGCGGAGCTGGGGTCTGGAGGTCGAGCTGGGCGAGCACGTCTTCGCCAAGTACGGCTATCTGGCCGGCACCGATGCGCAGCGGCTGGCCGACCTGAACGCCGCGCTCAACGACCGGGGGGTCCGTGCGGTCTTCGCCGCCCGTGGTGGCTACGGCACCCAGCGGATCGTCGATAGCATCGACGTGGCTGGCATCCGCCGCGATCCCCGGGTGGTCGTCGGGTTCAGTGACATCACCAGCATCCATGGCAAGCTCTGGCGCGACGCAGGGCTGGTCACCTTCTACGGTCCCATGGTCAACTGGAGCGACAGCCGCACCGGGCCGGAGTCGGCCGAGGCACTACGCCGGGCGGTGATGACCACCGCACCCGTCACCATCACCAGGGATCCCGCCGAGACGGCCGCCCCCGTCCTGGTGCCGGGACGGGCGACGGGTCCCCTGCTCGGCGGCTGCCTGACATTGATCTCCACATCGTTGGGTGCCGGTGACGCCCCGAAGTTCGACGACGCCATCCTGTTCTTCGAGGACGTGGACGAGGCGCCGTACAGCATCGACAGGATGCTGACCGAGCTACGCCGGGTGGGCGTGCTGTCCAGGGTCGCCGGGGTGGTCATCGGCCAGATCACCAACAGCGTCGGTGCACCCGACGAGTGGGACGCGGTGGCGATGTTGACGGACCGCCTCTCCGACCTTGGCGTGCCGGTCCTGGGCGGGCTCCGACTGGGCCATGGCAACGGGCAACTCACCATTCCGCTCGGTTCGCGGGCCACGATCGATGCGGAGGCGGGGACCCTGACGGTGGAGCCCGGAGTCCGTCCGCGCTAGGGGGATGGAGGGCGTCCCGCCGCGCCTACAGTGCCCACCGGATCACGGTGACCAGCCCGAGGACGGTCAGAGTCAGGACGATCAGGCCGATCACCGTTGCCACCAGGCAGGGCAGGGCCTCGCTCCACGCGCCGGGGACCTGACGGGGTCCGGCCTCCGTCCAGGTGACCGGGCCCTGACCTTCCTGTCCGGCCTGCTCGACCAGCCGACCGAACCGTGCGCGTGCCACCGGCCCGAGCTTGTCGGTGGGGTCGGCGTTCACCTTCAGCACGAGCAGCCGTCGCCAGGCACCCGGGTGAGCCCTCTCGAATGCGCCGATCTCCTCCACGGCGGCGTCCTCGTCGAGGAACCCCCAACGCCCGGCCTCGACCACGTTGCCCACCTGCCGGTACAGCGCGGCACGCTGCGCCCGCAGTTCCAGGTCGTCGGGGTACGCGGCGGTCAGGCTCGCCAGCCGCTGCATCGCTGGGTGGACGTGCCCGCGCCGCAGATCGGTCTCGACCTTCGCCAGCACGTGATCTTTCGCCATGGCGGTCATTCTCAGCGGCCACCGCCACAACCGAAAGCCCATATCCGCGTAGCGGCGCGGATCGCTGGGCGCACTTTTCGTTGATGATGGTTGCCATGACGTCAGTGGGCGCCCAGCGGGTGCGGGATGCGAACGGCGGACCGCAGAGTCCATTGGAGCAGCGGCTGATCGAGTCCGTCGCTCACGGCGCGGCGCTCGACCTGGCCGGTGACGGGCCGGTCGACGAGGCAGCGATGCGGTCCTGGGGCGATGACCGCACGATCTCGGCTTCGGTCATCCGTGAGCTGGTCCGCGGCCGGCTGGTCAGCGAGCCCGACCCACATGGCCTGCGGCTGCGCGGAGCCCGGATCGTCGGCCAGATCGATCTGGAGAACATCACCAGTGACCTGGTGCTGGAGCTGCGTGACTGCCTGCTGCCCAGCGGCGTGAACCTTCGCAACGCCCGCCTGTCAGCGGTCGCCCTGACCGGGTGCCGCATCGAGCAGGCGCCCGATTCCGCGGACGCGGCACTCGACGCCACACGCTGTGCCGCGTGGGTGATGTCGCTCAGGAAGAGCACGGTCACCGCTGACGCGGTCGCCGGCACCGTTCGTCTCGCCGCCGCACGCGTCGGCACGTTGGACTGCCGTGGCGCGCGGTTGGAGAACAGCACCGGATCTGCCCTGGACGCCGACGGCCTCCAGGTCGACCAGAGCGTGTTCCTGAATGACGGATTCACCGCCACCAGCCCCAGCGTGCGAGGCACCATCCGGCTGCTCGGCGCCCACATCGGCGGCCAGCTCAACTGCGGTGGAGCACGGTTGGAGAACACCGCCGGCCCGGCACTCAACGCCGACAATCTCCGGGCCAACCAGGACGTGCTGCTGTCGAACGGCTTCATCGCCACCAGCGCCAGCGAGCAGGGCACCATCCGGCTGCTCGGCGCGCACATCGGCTCGTTGAGCGCGAGCGGTGCGCGGCTGACGAACACCGCCGGACCGGTCCTCGACGCCGACGGCCTCACCGTTGACCGGGACGTGGCCCTGGACAGTGGTTTCACCGCCACCAGCGCCAGCGAGTGGGGCGGCATCGGCCTGTCCGGCGCCCACATCGGCGGACTTCTGGCCTGCGGTGGGGCGCGCCTGGAGAACACGACCGGCCCCGCCCTCGACGTGAACGGCCTCCGGGTCGACCAGGACGTGCTCCTGGATGACGAATTCAGCGCCACCAGCGGCGGTGACGAGGTGGTGGTGCTGGTGCTGGCCGGAGCGAGGATTGGTGGGGCCCTTTGCCTCGACACCGATCGGGTGACGCGCACGGCACCGGGCCCGGGACCGCTGATCGAGTTGGACGGGCTCACCTACAGCGGGCTCCCGCGGCCCACGTCACTGCGGCGCTGGTTGACCCTGCTGCGCGAGGGCACCCCCCGTTACAGCGCCCAGCCCTACCAGCACCTCGCCGCCGCGTACCGCGCCGCCGGCCACGACCGCGACGCCCGCACCATCCTCATCGCCCAACGCCGCGACCAGATCCAGCGCGCCGGACTGACCGCCTCCGAGCGCGCCTGGGGTCGCCTCATCGGCATCACCCTCGGCTACGGCTACCAGCCCTGGCGGGCCCTGCTCCTGCTCCTCGCCACACTGGCGATCGCAGTGACCCTCAGCGTCCTCGGCGGCCACCACGGCGGCCTGGCGCAGAAGCCGGTGACCAGCGGAGCAGCCACCACCTGCACCACCATCGACCAGATCGGCGTCGGCCTCGACCTCGGCACCCCAGTGCTCAAGACCGGCGCCCGTGACCGCTGCCAACCCACCGACACCCCTGCCGGCCAGACCCTGACCATCGCCGGCTGGATCCTGCAGCTGCTCGCCTGGAGCTTCGCCACCCTCTTCATCGCCGGCTTCACGAGCGCGGTCCGCAAGACCTGAGCACACGCTGACCTGCTCCGGCCACCTGTGCGCCGTCACGCGGATTGCATCCGCGGGCGGTACTCAACCGCGCGGGGTGGGAACACCGAAGAGATCGATGATGCCGGCGGGAAGCTGGGCGAGCAGGTCATGACGCTCGTCGTCATCGAGCGCCTCGGCGACGGTACGCAACACCGCCTGGGCGTGCTGACGCACCTGGTCCGCGTCCGCGCACTGCTCCCGATCGCCGACGTGTTTCAGGAAGTCGCCGATGTCCCACTGGCGGCCCCGTGGATTACGGGTGACCGACGGGTTCAGCCGCTCCGGTAGCTGTGCCGCGAGGTGGTCGGCCTCCCGTCCGGCGAGCCGTTCGCCGAGCACCGACAGGACGGCCTGTACGGACCGCACGGCCTCATTCTCACCGAGGCCCCCGCGCCGCCGTACCGTGGCGATCAACTGCTCGTACTCCATGACCCGCTCCTTCCGTCTCCTCGACCGGCCGTCAGGCCTGCCAGCGGACGAACGGGGCGAGTTCCCAGGCTCCCTGGCCGCAAACGAGGTCACCCGCCGACCCGGGCTTTCAGCCGTCGGCCGGCGGGACCTCATATCTCGCCACGAACCAGGCGGATCAGCCGGTCGAGGACTCGGCCCTCGCTCACCCGTAGGCCGTCGTGTTCGTACTCGTTGGTGATCCAGGGGCGTAGACCGCGCACCGATCGCGCCGTGGCCAACGAGTCGTCGGTGTCGACGTACATGTCGTCGTGGTAGACGGCGGCGACAACGGGCACCTCGTTGCGGGCCAACTGCTGCGGGTCGTACAGGTCCGGCCACTCCTCGCGCCGCGCCAGCAGCTCCGCCGTCTCGCGCAGCGGGGCCAGCGCCGGATCGCTGGCGAACATCCACGGGTAGATCATCTCGCCGGTCAGCAGCACCGGTCGGTCGTCCGCCAGCGCCCCGTCGGCGTCGAACTGCGGGAACTCGGCCCGTACCGTCTCGGCCGCCCAACCGGTGGCACCCGGTGTCACCGACCGCTGGCCGTAGATCGACTCGTGCAGCAGCGCGTAGAGCGGGCGGCTCGCGTACGAGAGATGGCCCTGGACCTCGGCGAGGAACGAGTCGGAGAGGTGACCGGCGGGCACCCCCGGCAGGAATGCGTCTTCGAGCAGGTAGTGCAGGGTGTGCGTACCGTTGCCGGTGCCCAGCGTGGTGCCGATCGCCTGGAACGCCTCGGCGGTCAGCAACCCGCCGCCGGGCAGCCGCACCTCCCGCTCCCGGAGGTGCCGCACGACGGCGCGAACGGTCTCGACGTCCTCCGGGTAACGCGCGTAGTGCGCCTCGACCTTGCGCTGCACGCGCGGGTACGCGGACCGGTAGACCTCATGCGCGCTGCTGCGCAGGCCGGGGAGGCCACCGGTCACGAAGGCCTCGCGGACGCCTTCCGGCGCGTACGACAGGTAGGTGAGGGTGCAGAAGCCGCCGTAGCTCTGGCCGAGCAGGCTCCACCGCCCATCCTCGCCGAGGAGTTCCCGGCGGATCAGCTCACAGTCCCGGACGATCGAGTCGGCCCGGAGGTGCGCCAGATACCGGGCCTGCGCGGTCGCGTCGCCGCGCAGCGGCAGCGTCTGCCGATTGGCGGGGGTGGAGCGGCCGGTGCCGCGCTGGTCCAGCAGCAGCACCCGGTAGTCGTCCAGCGCCCGGCCCAGCCAGCTGTCACGGCCCACTGGCCGCGGTGACCGCCCGCCTGGGCCGCCCTGCAGGAAGAGCAGCCAGGGCAGCGACTCGTGCGCCTTGCCGACAGCGACGACCTCGCGGGCGTACACCTCGATCTGTTCACCGGCCGGGTTCGCGTGGTCGAGCGGTACCCGGAAGCTGTGGTCGGTGATGACGGTGCCAGGGTGGCGGTAGGTCGGCACGGTTCCCTTCCCGTATTCGCTGACCACGGGCCGGTTGGCCGGGGTCCGCCCATCTTATGATCCGGTGGATCCGATGCCAGACGGTGGCTATCCCATGGCCTTCCCGGTCGCCTTCGTGAATTCAAGCAGCCTGTCGGGAGCGTTCTCGGAGAGCTGTCGCACTGCGATGGCGTACGCATTCGACCCGCCGCCTTTGATGACGCTGTCGAACTCCTTCGAGCAGGTCGCCGCGTTCGTCTCGGCGTGGGTGAGGAACTCCTCCCACAAGTCCTGAAGGGACGATTCCGGAACGCGGAAGAACCGATCGGCCTCGTCGACGTGGGTGAGCAGGCTGTCGCAGGTGTCCGCTATCCGGTGGAGCCCGTCGGGAGTACGTTCCTCGTTAGGGGTTTTGCGGTATTCGTCGAGGATGTCGTTGATCACGTCGAGATCGGTGACGAACCGCAGGATCAGATCCCGGCCGCCTTGGTTCATCCACTCTCGCACCTGTTCCGCCACGAGTTCGCGGGGTCGCTCGCCGTTGGACTGAATCCATCCGTCGAGCAACTGGTAGTTGGTGTTCGACGCCAGGTTCAGGTAATGGATATCTCGCCATCCCGAGAGTGGGAGGGCGATGATGAAGATGACCGCGAGGAAACACGCCTGCACTGCCCGCCTGGGCCGCTTCGGAGGTCGGGTGCCCTCCGGCATGGTGACACCGCTCTTTCGGGTCGCGAAGCGGTCGGAAAGAGCGCCGAGCATCGCAGCGGCAAGGGCCGTCAGCGCGCATGCCGCCACCACGATGTTGAACACCATGGAGATTTCACCCCAGGCGAGATTGCCGCGCCAGGCACAGGTCGTCTCGAAGGTGTTCATCGGGCCGAGGCAGCCGTCGACGGAGGTGAGGAGCACAAAACCCGCCGCACCGATCCACAGTGCGATGTTGGCCGAGGCGAGCGTGTTGATCAGGCGCAGTTCCGTTCGGCGGGCATTCGCCGATACGGCGGCGATCACCCCTCCGCCGAACAGCCCTGCGGCGCAGTAATAGTAGTAGTACGAGTATTCGATGTCCCCTGAAGAGACCGTTTCCCAGAGTCTGCTGCGGTTGAGCGCCAACTTGACGGCCACCAAGCAGATCAGGCCAGCGACGCCTCCGATCACCGCGGGTTTCATAGAAGACGGTTGGGGCTCGATGCCGCGGTCCACGAGAGGTCTGACGATCCGCGGAAGGACGGCGATCGTCCAGAGGATCGCGATTCCCGTGAACAGGAAGGGTCCTGCGGTCGCCATCAGCGCAGGGCTCAGGGCGAACAACATCGTGGTCGTGACCGATTCGGCCTCGCCTCCCTTCGCGACCACGATCTTCGACCACTCGTCATACAGGGCTTGCCTGTCCAAATTGATGTAGAGGCCGTAGAAGAATCCTGAGAAATACTTCCACGTCATGAGGAGGACCGCCAGCACGAGCCACGAGGGGACGAGGATGGCGGCCAGTCGGGCCCAAGCGGCGCCTTCGGGGCGGGCGGCGGCCCATTGCCTTTCGACTTGCGATACCCACCAGCCGAACAACACGCTCATACAGAGGAGTACGAGGAGGAATTCCGGGTGTGGGGGGATTCGCGTGAGCGAGAACGTACTGTCGACGAACGGGATTCCGAGGATCAGACCCGTCCCGAACCAGAGGCCGACGCCGACGCCCGACGGTGGGCGTTCACCGGAATCGGCCGACCGCGCCACCGCCTGCCACAGGTAGATGCCGATGATCGCGCCAGCCGGCGCGGAGCAGGCCAATGCCGCCGACACGATCGAGACCAACTGGGTGGCTCCGCCCTCGTTCAGTGCCACAATGAGCCGGTAGAAGATGAGCGTCGTCGCCAGGCCGGTGAGCGCCAGGGCGAGCGGGCGGATCCTCAGCAACGTCGAAGGGTCGGAGGCCGATGCTCGTCGTACGCTCCATTCTGGATGGACGCGCCACAGGCCGAGGAACGCCTCAAATGCGCGCTCGCGCTTGGTGGGAGGCTCCGAGCCCTCGGTTACCAGCCATTTCGCCGGATCGGCCTCCCACTCAACGGATCGCAGGTCGGCTCGGATCTCCCGGCTGCGCAAGACCTCCGTCCTCGACAGGTAGATGAGGGCAGCCATCACGCCCGTGGAGGCGATGTTGGTTGCATGGATGCCAACGAGGTTATGGGCCCACGGGAATTCCCGGGTGATCTCGATGATGCTGTGAATCCGGATCATCCACCTGGCTCACCGACCACGGCACCACCCTCGACGCAGGGTTCGTGCTGCGAGCGCTACTGCAGCGTGACCTGCCCAATCAGCACGCCATCGCCGCCGTCCGCCACGCCCTGACGTGGCTCGCCGATTACGCTGCCACCCCCGACGCCGGCTTCGTGCTGAGGCCGCTGCTGCAGCGTGGCCTGCCCACGGAGCAGGCCACAATCGTCGTCCGGCACGTCCTCACCTGGCTCACCGAGCACTCTGCCGCCTCCAACGCCGACTTCGTGCTAGGGCCGCTGCTGGCTCGTGACCTGACCAACGAGCAGGCCGCCATCGTCGTCCAGCACGCCCTCACCTGGCTCGCCAAGCAGGCCGCCACGCTCGACGCCGGCTTCGTGCTGCGGGCGCTACTGCAGCGTGACTCACCGGACGAGCACGCCGCCACCGTCGTCCAGCACGCCCTCACCTGGCTCACCAAGCACGCCGCCACCCTCAACGCCGGCTTCGTGCTACGACCGCTGCTGCAGCAGCCGCGCCTGCCGGAAGAGCAGGCGGCCCTGGTCCTGCGGCACACCATCACGTGGCTTGACGACCATGCCACCCTCCTCGACGCCGGTTTCGTCCTGCAACCACTGCTGCAGCTTCCACTGCGCGACGAGCAGCCCGCCGCCGTCCGACACGCCCTCACCTGGCTCACCAAGCACGTCGCCACCCTCCAGGCGCGGTTCGTGCTACGGCCACTGCTGCAGCAACGGCGCCTGCCCGCGGAGCAGGCCGCCACGGTCCTCCGGCAAGCCATCACATGGCTCACCAACCACGCCACCCATTCCAGCGCCGGCTTCGTCCTGCAACCACTGCTGCAGCATCCGCTGCCCGACGAGCATCCCGCCGCCGTCCGGCACGCCCTCACCTGGCTCACCAACCACGTCGCCAGCCTCCAGGCGCGGTTCGTGCTACGACCGCTGCTGCAGTGTCACCTGTCCGACGAGCAAGCCGCCGCCGCTGTCCGCCACGCCCACACGTGGCTCACCCACAACGCCACTGCCCCTGGAGCCAGCGGCCTTCGCGTCCTGCTGAATCGCTGGGTGCCTCCCGAGGATCGCCTGTAGACGAGCGGTGTGGGGGCCCGAGTCCCTGTGCGTGCGGCAAGGCTGGCCCGCTATACATACCTCTCACCGCAGTTCCTTACTTCGTCTACGAATCCGACCTTTTGGTGGAGATGGTGAGCTGCGTGGTTCTCTTTCTCAAAGCCATACCGGCAGAACGCACGTACCGCGTCCGGGCCAAATCCGCGTCCGGCATGGCCGGGGCATGCCCCCGTATGCTGCTGGCCATAACCGGGGCGGCGTACCGCTTGTGGCGCGTCCCTCATCAGACCGGAGCCGCCAGCCACGAGGAGACCACGCCCATGACCACACGCGACGAGGCGAGCGAAATGCGACCCCTTCGGTATTCCATCAACGTCACATTGGATGGGTGCTGCGATCATCTCGCGATTCCCCCGGACGAAGACCTGCATCGTCACCACACCGAGAACCTCAACCAGGCCGATGCACTTCTCTTTGGCCGGGTGATGTACGAAATGATGGAGGAAGCGTGGCGGCCGCCAGCGCCGGCGGGGTCGAGACCTGATTGGATGGAACCCTTCGCCCAGACGATCGACACGGCCAAGAAATACGTCGTGTCGAGCACCCTGGAGCAGGTCGATTGGAACGCGGAGCTCGTGCGCGGGGATCTGGGCAAGGCCGTTCAGCAGCTCAAGCAGGAGTCGGGTAAGGGACTGTTCGTGTCAGGCGTGAAGCTCCCGCTGGCGTTGGCGGAGCTGGGATTGATCGATGAGTACGAGTTCGTGGTGCATCCCAGGCTTGCGGGCCACGGGCCGACATTGTTCGCGGGGATGTCGAAGCATGTCGACTTGAAGCTCGTGAGCCGGCTGGAGTTCGCCTCGGGGGCGGTGGCGATGGGGTAAGAGCCGAGAAGGTAACCATCGGGCTCGTTCGCCCGAGCCGACCACACCGTGGAGCCCAGGTTCGCGGCTCTCGAATACTTGTTCCCCCAGTACTCCGCGCCACCGCTAGCGGCGAGGGGCCGTCCAGGATCCGACCACGTCGCAGCAGTAGTTTTGCGATCATGACGGATTGGGAGCTTCGGCCGGCTTCGGTGGCGGACGTCGAGGCGGTGGCCGAGTTGCGGGCCGTGGTGCTTCGGGCGGATCTGGAGCGGCTCGGGCGGTACGACGAGCAGCGGGTGCGGCAGCGACTGCGGGACGGGTTCGCGCCGACGCACACCTGGTTGATCGAGGTAGGCGGCGCGTTCGCCGGCTGCGTGTCGCTGCGTCCAGCCGAGGACGCCCAGTGGCTGGAGCACTTCTACCTGGCCCCGCACCTGCAGGGCAGCGGCATCGGTACCGCAGTGCTGCGCGGGCTGCTGGAGCAGTGCGACCGCGATGGCAGCCTGGTCCGGCTGAACGTGTTGCAGGGTAGTCCGGCCCGCCGGCTGTACGAGAGGCACGGATTCACGGTCGAGACCGAGGACCCGGTGGACGTGTTCATGGTGCGCGAACCATCGTGACCAACACCGCATGCGCCTTGTCCTGCATCGATGGATGTCGGTTGCTGTCCTTCTGAGCTGTACGACTATGTGGACCCATCGCGGCAGTGTCGACGTGGGTGGTGACGTTGTGGCAACGTCATCCCGGAAAGCGAGTTCACGCTGTCCACTCCGGCCGCTGCCGAGGCCGGCCGACCGGGATCCGACATGACCGGGGCCGACCACCCGCCGGCTCATCCAGAGGACAAGGAGTCCCGATCGTGAACGTCAGAAACCGAACCCGCCCGCGACTCCTCTCCATCCTGCTGGCCGCTGTGCTCGCCACCGGACTGTCCGTTCCCGGCGCCGGACCGGCGGTCGCCGGGCAGACCAGTCTGCGGGCCGCCGACCCGAGCGTGATCCGCGTCGGCAGCACCTACATCTCCGTCCAGTCGCTCAACGGCGGGATAGCCGTGCGGCAGGCAGCGTCAACCGACGCGCTGGCCGCCGCACCCCCGCGGCAGGTGTGGAGGGACAGCCGCAACCTCGGCGAGGTCTGGGCCCCGGAGATCATCACCGATGGCGGCCGCTACTACATCTACTTCTCCGCCGGACGCGGCTCCGCACACCGGATGTACGCGATCAGCTCGGCGTCGCCGGCCAGCGGCTACACGGCCGAGCGGCAGCTCGCGCTGCCCGGCGGCAAGTGGGCCATCGACGGCAGCCTGTTCACCTTCAACGGGCAGCGGTGGTTCGTCTGGTCGGGGTGGGCCGGCGACACCAACATCGAACAGAACATCTACCTCAGCCGGATGAGCGACCCGGTCACCCCGACTGGCAACCGGTACATCATCTCCCAGCCGCGGGAGAGCTGGGAACGCGTCGTCGGCAAACCGTACATCAACGAGTCCCCCGAGGCGATCAAGGACCCGAACGGGCAACTGCACATCGTCTACTCCGCCAACGGCAGCTGGAGTGACCAGTACTGCCTCGCCGACCTGCGGCTGCGGGCCGGCGGCGACCCGACGTACGTGTGGGACTGGTACAAGTCGAACGGCTGCCTGTTCGGCTCGAACCGGGCCACGATGATGGCCGGCTGGGATCCCACTCTGTACGTGAACGGGCCCGGCCACCACAGCTTCGTCCTGCTCAACGGCGACATCGCCACGAGCCCACCCGCTGGGCCGAGGTTCCCGCTGATGTTCCACGCCGTGCCCAAGGGCACCCCGTACTCCTGGGAGAACCGGTACTGGTACACCGGCACCTTCTGCTGGTGGGGCAACACCACCTACCGCCGCGCTAACGTGCCCGGCCCGACGACCGACACCGGGTTCAGCATCAAGTTTTTCGAATGATCCGCCGGCCGACAGGGCCTGTCCGGCCGTACCGCCTGAATCATCCCGCGCCGACCGGCTGTAGCCTCCGCCCTTATGAGCTGGCTTCCTGATGACTTCATCCACCCCGTGCACGTACCCGTGCCCAACACCGCGCTTCACCTGCGGCCGATCCGGGAGGCGGACACCGCGCTCGACTACCCCGCCGTGATGGGCTCCCGAGAGCGCTTGTGGGAGATATTCGGCCCGGCCTGGGCCTGGCCCCCGGCGACGATGACCTACGACGAGGACCGTATCGACCTGCTGCGCCACGAGAAGGAAATAGCCGCACACGAGTCGTTCAACTACGCGCTGCTGGACGAGGAGGAGACGGCGCTCCTCGGCTGCGTCTACATCGACCCGCCCGAGCGCACGGGCTCCGACGGCGAGGTCTCCTGGTGGGTGGTGGACGACCTGGTCGGCAGCGAGGCGGAGAGCGCGCTCGACGCACTGGTGCCGCAGTGGATCGCCGCCGACTGGCCCTTCCAGCAGCCCCGTTACCTGGGCCGCGACATCACCTGGCAGGACTGGCTCGCGCTGCCGCGCGCCTCGTGACACGTCCGAGGGTGCCAGGTGTCGGCGTCCGCGGTGTGAACCGCGGTAGTCAGCTCCGGCTCCTATAGAGCCTGTTTCTGATCTATATGGCCTGGTGCATGGTACGGGCGCGGCGGCGGGTCATCTGGAGGATGGCGGCCCAGTAGACGATGGTTTCGTGGTGTTCCGGTAGGCGTTCGTAGTCGCGGGCGCAGCGGCGTCGGCGGGTGAGCCAGGCGAAGGTGCGCTCGACGACCCAGCGGCGGGGCAGGACCCGGAAGCCTTTCCCGGTTGGCCGGGGCACGATCTCGATGCTGACGTCGAGGTCGGCGGCCCATCCGATCAGGTCGCCGTGGTAGCCGTTGTCGGCCCAGATGTGCTGGACACCGTGCAGGGCGGCCTGGTGAACGACGGGGCGGGCGCCATCACGGTCTTGGACGTTGGCGGGGGTGACGTGGACGGCGATGAGCAGCCCGAGGGTGTCGACGACGATGTGGCGTTTACGGCCGTTGACACGTTTGTGTGGGTCGTAGCCGCTGGTGTCGCGGCTGACAGTGGCCTCGGCGGACTCATGGACCGACTGCGAGTCGACGCATCCGGCGGTCGGGGTTGAGGTGCGGCCGGCGCTCTGGCGGATTTGTTCGCGCAGCCGGTCGGTCATGGTGAGCGCGGTCAGGTCGTCGTGCCAGCGGGCGAGGAAGCCGTAGACGGTGCGCCAGGGCGGGAAGTCGGCGGGCATGGCACGCCATTTGATGCCGTTATCGACCAGATAGAAGATGGCATCGATAATCGCGCGGCGGTGGTGCTTCTCCGGTCGGCCGCCGTCGGGGCGGCGACAGGCCGGTGTGCTGAGCAGGGGCTCGAGGATCTCCCATTCGGCGTCGGTCGTGTCGGAGGGGTAACGGCGCAGGCGGGTGGCGCAGCCACATGCGCAGACGGCATGGGGCCGCTGCCCGGCGGCAGGCCGGGCAGGGTTCAATGTCAAGGCGGGCTCTTGGGGCAGCAGGGTGTAGGAACCGTCTGCTTACCAAGAGCCCGTCTTCTATGGACGGCCGCCACGCCGACCGCAAGTCACGTAGCACAGGTCTCGCTACATAGATCAGAAACAGGCTCTATAGTGGCGCGCATGACTTTCGGGACCACCCAGGCAGTCGACCTATTCCGCGCAGAGGCCGCGAGGCGGAGCATTCCTCCGGCCGAGGTGGAGCGGTGGATGAGCGGTGTCCTCCGCCCGTGCGCGCAACTGGGTCCGAACATCGACGGGCCGGTGGTGGGCCAGTGGGGCGGCAGCCCTACGCTGCCGGTCGACATGCCTCATCCCCCGTTTCCCTTCGTTGCCTCGATCGACTGCGCCGCCCTGCCTCCTGCGGCGACAGACCTCCCCTTGCCGCCCGACGGACATCTGCTGCTGTTCGCCGATGCCGAAGAAGCGCAGGAGGACGAGAACGCGGGCATGGTGGTGTATGTCCCCGCCGGGACAGCCGTCGCCGAGCGAGCCGGGGATTACCAGTTGCCCGTGCAGAGCCTGCGGGTGAGGGTCGATCTGTCCTGCCCCAACCCCGGCCGCGACACCCCGGAGCATCCGCGAGGAAACGACCTGAGCAACGCGTGGTGGAACACGGCAACCGGGACGGAGCCCGACCAGTTGCAGGTCGGCGGCTACCAACAGGTGTTCAACCACGATTTCGTCGCGTACAACAAGCAGGTTCTCGGGGGCGACGACTGGGTTCTGCTGGCGATGGCGGATGGCTCCTACGACCCCAACTCCGGGGAGTCCGACCGTGTCAACTGGGCGATTCGGCGAGGCGATCTGGCCGTACTGAAGTTCGACGGGGTACAGATCTTCACTGACGGAATGTGACCCGATAACGAGGACGGTAGGACCCCGCGACGGCGGTGCAGATCGTGCACTCGTCGCGGCGTAGTGCGCGGGATATCGAGCATCTCGGGTCGGCGCATGACGACGGGCCGTTCATGGCATCGCACCCCTCGTGAACCGCGGTCAGAATGTGGCGATCGGGTTGACCGGGCTGCCGGAGGTACCGGCGAAGCGGACCGGCGCGACTGCGAGGTGGAAGTCCCACTGGCCAAGCTCGGCAGCCGTCGTCGCGCACACCTCCAGGTCGCAGTTGTCGAGCAGCCACAGACCCATCGCGACGAGACCCACGGCGTGAACCGGCATCAACACGTCTTCGTACCCCGACGGCTGAACGTCCTGGGGGGTGTCAGCGCCGATCAGCGCGACGCCGCGTTCATGTAGCCACGGCAGGCAGGACGCGTGCCAGCCGGCCTGCGTGAAACCGCTGGCCGCACCGGCCTCGTGCCGGACGCGGCCATAGCCGGTCCGCAGGAGTACCGCATCGCCGGATCGCACCCGTACACCCTGGCGACGCTCGGCCTCCTCGAGATCGTCGGGAAACACACCCTGCCCCGGTTCCCACCACGGCACATCGCGGGCCCTCGCAACGTCCAGCAGGACACCACGCGTGATGATCCCGTTCGCCGCCGCCGTGACGGCCGCCCACGCCGATCCCGTTGCGGCGTCGACCAACGAGTGCGAACGCCCGTTGTACATCGTGCCGTCCCAGAAGATGTGGCACGGCGAGTCGACGTGGGTGAGGGTGTTGCCGTGGAACGTGATGCCGAGCCGCTCGGACGAAAAGCCCCAGCGCCGGTCGGCGTGGAAGCCGGGCACCGGCATGTTCTCGGCACCCGGCATGTCGGCGGCGCACGGGCACGTCGTCGTCGACCGCTCCATGTCCTCCGGTACGGCAACCTCCCATGCGCACGACACGCTCCTGCCATGGCGCACGGCCCGCGCCGCCGCCAGCCGGACGTCGTCGGTGATGTGGTTCAGAGTTCCGAGCTCGTCGTCGTCGCCCCACCGTCCCCAGTTCGACAGCGTGTTGAAGTACCCGAGCACGTCGTCCTGCGTGGGCATCGGTCGCCCTGCCGTCATCCCAGCATCGACTCCTCCGGTCACGCGGTTCTAGGCACCGCAGGTAGGGTATCCCGCCGCTGGATACCCGACGACCTTGCACCGCCGGCGCCGCGATCAGCCGAGGTGCGCACTAATTTGAGCCAAGTCGGGTTCGACGGGGTGCAGGTCTTCACTGACGGAATGTGACCCGCCAACGAGGACGGTAGGCCCCCGGTGTGGACTGACAACGGACCTCAGCCCGTTGTCAGTCCTCGGGTTGCCAGCTCGCTGAGCGAAGGGTTGCCGCCGAGCGCCGCGCGAGCCACCGCCGGCTTGCGCAGCTCGAACACCTCCACCATGAACGTCGGCGATTCGGACCGTTGCTTGATCCCGTCGACCTCCTGCCGGTCCGGGTTGAACGGCAGCGTCCGCCACTGACTCGCGGTTTCCTCCCAGCCAGAGGAGATGGCCTTGGCCAGGCCGGTCGTGAGGTGACGTCGAGTTTCTAACCCAGACTCAGGTTGTGCTGCTTGAGCGCACTCTGGATGATTTCGAGCGCTTTCGGCCCCATGCCGTGCAGCTTGGCCAGTTCGGCGCGCGGCACCCCTGCAAGGTCACGCAGGGCCGTGTAGCCAGCGTTGTCCAAGGCCCGCGTCGCCGGCGCACCGATCGTCGGCAGGGTGTCGAGGGAGGAATTCACGCTCTTCATCATGTCGCGTCCAGCCCATGGCTGCACCGTTCTCGCCTGGCGCGCCGCGATCAGCCGGACACGCCTCCGGAGGCAAAGGGTCGCGTCAGACGTGCGGTGGCCGTCCTCGTACCCACGCCAAAGCCACGTGACGTTGGAGGCTTACGTGACGTTGTCGTACTCCGTCTGGTGGCGGCGGATTTCGGCATGGTGGTCGGCGGACCAGGCCGCCAGGGCCAGGACGGTGGAGAGCAGTGACGTGCCCAGTTCGGTGAGGGCGTACTCGACGCGGGGCGGGACTTCGGGGTAGGAGGTCCGGGTGACGAGGCCGGTGCGCTGCAGGTGCTTCAAGGTCAGCGTGAGCATGCGCTGAGAGATGCCGGGGATCGCGTCGCCCAGGTTCGAGTAGCGGATGGGGCCGTCGGCGAGCGTACCGATGATCAAGACGCTCCACTTGTCGCCGACGAGGTCCAGGACCTCGCGGATGAAATCGGCGTCTTCGTCGTTCCAGTGCGCACAGGGCCCTGGCGCGGCCCGGACGTTCGCCCGGACGTTGGTTCGCCTCCGTCGAAGATCCCCTGCACTCATACCCGCTCCCCCTCCGTCAGCCAGTTGCTACGCACATGAATGTACCTTTTGTGGCTCTCCGATTCTAATGCATGATGTGGCTACGAACAGGTAGTAAGAAACGAGGAGGAGTGCCATGAAGATCGAGTTCTGGTCGGACATCGTCTGCCCGTACTGCGGGCTGATGGATCACCGGCTCCACCAGGCCCTGGACCGGTTCCCGGATGGCGATCAGGTGCAGGTGATCCACCGGTCGTTCCAACTACACCCCGACCTGCCACGGGAGGGCGTCAGTCAACGAGAGTTGATCAAGATGGCCGGGGCCCCCGCGACGACCGTGGACCGGGTCCTGCGGCCGATCGAGCGGGCAGCCAAGGCGGAGGGCCTGACGCCCTACCGCGCGGTCGACCGCACGCTCGGGCCGACCGACCTGGCCCACGAGCTGCTCGCCTACGCGACCGACCAGGGCCGCGGAGCCGAGATCTGGACGGCGATGTTCCGCGCGCACTTCGGGCAGGCCCGCAAGCTGTGGACCGCCGGGGAGGTTCTCGACTTCGCCGCCGAGGTGGGCCTGGACCGCGCCGGGGCCGCCGAGGCCCTGCGTAGCCGCCGCTACCGCGCCCGCGTGGCAGCCGACCAGCGTGAGGCACAGCGCCTCGGGGCCCGCGGCGCGCCGTTCCTCGTGTTCGATGGCCGCTTCGCCGTTCCCGGGGCGATCGGCGTCGATGACCTGCTCGCGGTCATCGCCAAGGCGTGGGCCGAGAGCCATCCCACGCCACAGCCGCTGCCGGTTGTCGCTGACGCCGAGGGCATGTGCGCCCCGGACGGATGCGCGGTACCCGACCGCACCATCTGAGCCGCGGGCGACGGATTCCCCGCGCTACCAACCCGAGCCGACCGCTCGGGGCAACAGACACGGACCCACGAGGGTTCGCCATCCCGAATTGGAGTTACCAGCCATGTCCGATCTGAAGGCGCAGGACAGTGCTCTGATCCTGATCGACCACCAGGTCATCTCGATGGGGTTCATCAAGACCCAGTCGCCCGACGTCGCCAAGTTGAACAGCATCACCCTTGTGAAGGCCGCGAAGGTCCTCGACATCCCCAACGTCTGGACCAGCAGCACTGAGGACGACAACCAGGACTGGTGGATGCCCGGGCTGGAGGAGATCAACCCCGAGGCCTACGCGAACCGGATCAAGCGCACCGGCATCATCGACTCCTGGGACGACCCGAACTTCGTCCGGGCCGTCGAGGCCACCGGCCGCCGGACCCTGATCATGGCCGGCACCACCAACGACGGCTGCCTGATCTACACCGCCCTCAGCGCCAAGCGGGCCGGATACGAGGTCTACGCGGTGCTCGACGCCGGAGGATCAGCGTTCCAGGCATCCGAGGAGGCGGCGCGACTGCGCATGATGCAGGCCGGCGTCATCCTGACCACCACCGCCGCGGTCCTCGGCGAACTCGCCAAGGACTGGGCCACTCCGCACGGCCAGCAGATTCGTCAGATCCTGGCCGACAACTTCAAGACCGTACTCGGTGGATTTGGGTTGGCGAAGTAGGCGCAGCGCCCCCAGCGGGCCCGGCGGCAGGCTGCGTGCAGCCCGCGCCGGGCCCGCTTTCACGGGCGGCGCAGAGCGATCAGCCGCCGATCATGCGGGTCAGGCACCACACCGGCCAGCGTCGCCAGTCGCGCCACGCCGGCCGGCGCCGGGTGACCCCGGGCGACGTCGGCGATCACGGTACGCGCCCACGGCAGGCACCGAACCTCAGCCGGCGCAACACTGTCCGCGTCGACCAGGGCGCGTGCGGCGCCGCCCAGGTCACCAACCTGGAGGTACGCCCGCGCGGCATCGACCAGGTCCGGATGCCTGTCCACCGTCGGACCTCAGCCACGATCGATGGCTGGTGGCGCACCGCTCACGATCGCCTGCCATATCGAGCCGCAGCGGATGTCACTTTAACCCGCCATACATATAGGCGTGCATGCATAGGCGGCTAAGTCCGGCGGGACCCTGGATAACGATGCAGGTGGATATTGTAGCGAAATCCTTGTTCGGGACGCATAGACGGAGGTGTCGGTGAGGCACAAAAGACGATGGCGCTCAAGACTTGCCGCTGTGGTTGCGGCACTGGTCGCCGCACAGGTGGCGCTCGTCGCCGCCCCGGCGTCGGCAGGGGAGAAACGCCTGTGGGAGGTGGAGGTCGCCAAGATCCCCACCGCCAAGTACACCCGCGACGCCAAGGTCTACATCACCGAGTCCCTCCAGGCCCTCCGGCCGTATGTGGACGGCGGGTTGGGAGACAGCCGGATCGCCCCGGTGCTGGCGGACGTCGAGAGCCGGTATTTCGACGGCGCCCGGCTCAAGAGCGCCGCCGACGGTTCGACGGCGTTCGACAACCTCCAGCATCTGGAGTCGTTCCTCAAGAGTCGGCTCTCCGGTGCCAGCCCGCCCAACGGCGAGGCTGAGCAGGCACATGTGATTGCGCTGGTGGAGACCCTGTCCGGGTTGCGCCTGCTGGCGGACGCCGCGATCCAGGATGCCGAGGCGACGATCGGGCCGTTCCGGGCCAGCCCGCCACCCGCGCCCGCCCCAGCTGGGCTGGCCGAGGCTTTCGCGGACCTGGACGCGGCCAAGGCCAGCCTGGCCAAGGCCGACACGATGCTGGCCAAGGCCAATCCGGAGCCGGCGACGGTCCACGCGTCGAAAGCCTGGGACAACGGCTTCCGCGTGTTGACTCGGCTGGGCATCACCTACAACGGCGACCACGATGGCGACGGGGTCGTCGATGTGGTGGAGCTGCGGTTCGGGTCCAGCCCGCTGCTGGTCGACTCCGACGGTGACGGGTTGACCGACAAGTTCGAGATCACCGAGTTGGCTGGCTGGACCCGGCCCAACGCGGTCGACACCGATCAGGACGGGGTCGCCGACGGCGCGGAGGACGTCGACGGCGATGGGCTCACCAACCTCGACGAGCAGCGGATCGGTACCTCGCCCACCGACCCGGACACCGACGGCGACGGTGCCACTGACGGTGCCGAGGTGGCCCAGGGCAGCAATCCGCTCGTGGCCGACCAGCCACGCGCTCCGCCGACACCCGGCAACGTCCCGCCGATCGTCCCCACCCCCACCGACACCGACACCGACGGCGACGGCCTGCCGGACCTCGTGGAGGAGGACGGCCTCACCGATCCCGCCAACGTCGACACCGACGGCGACGGGCTCTCGGACTTCACCGAGGACGACCTCTCGATCAACCCACGCGTTCAGGACACCGACGGGGATGGTCTACGCGACGACTACGAGGTCGCCAACGCCGAGTCCCAGGGCCTCGACCCTGGCCGATTCGACGAGCAGATCAGCAAGTGGACGTACGTTTCCGACTTCCTGCTCGGCATGTTCGCCGGCGACTTCGCCGAGAAGGACTCGATGGCGTGGCTCGCCGGCAACTTGTGAAGCGGCGGGCTGAGCGTCATCCCGGTCGTCGGCTGGATCCTCGGCGGGCTCGCCGACATCCGCGACACGATCGCCGCGCTCATCCACGGCGAGTGGGTCAGCGCGGGTCTCAGCATCCTCGGCGTCGTCCCCTACGTCGGTGACGCGGTCGCGATCCCCGCCAAGGTCGCGAAGTTCGTCCTCAAGTACACCCACCGCCTCACGCCAGCGGCCCGGTTCGTCGCCAAGTACGACAAGATCCCCGACACCGTCAAGGAGCTCACCTACGAGCTCATCATGCCGGAGGTCTGGGCAGCCCTCGTCGAACCGGAGGGTCTGGCAGCCGCCGCCAGCAGAATCAGCAAGAGCAACTTCAATCGGCTGCTCAGTGGTGAGCGCACCGACCTCCAGAAGATCCACTTCGCGCTCAAGGCGGTGGGCAGCAACGGGCAGAATCTGCACGTCCCCGGCGCCGACGTCAGATGGGCCACGGGCCGTAACGACGGTCAGAACATCTTCGTCGACGAACTCATGGGATACCGTGACGACACCACTCGCGGCCGGCCCCAACTCTGGCTGCGGCAGGCCGGCGAGCCAGGGCAGTTCGAGCCCAGCGGCCGGTCGACCGACTACGGCGAGTACAGCCCCGAGGGCTGGGTCATCCACGAGGTCAAGACCGGCGTCCCGACCGAACACGACCGCCACAACCTCATCCAGTGCGATGAGGACAAGTGGTACTCCGACCCAGCCAACCAGGACAAGATCCTGGAGGACAACAAGATTAACCCGCAGTTCCGAAACACAAAGATCAAGGGAGCCCACTGGCACTTCATGCCACATGGTGGGTATAACTCACTCGGCCCATCCGATCTTGTGCTGGATTGCCTGAAGAAGAACAACATCCCCTTCACCATTCACTTCCCGCTGAGCTAGCCGGGTTCCGTCGGGGGCCGGGCCGCCAGCCCGGCCCCCGACGCGTTCACCACAAAGGACCATGAACCGATGACATCTGAACTACCCGCGTACGCGGTGCCCGGCATCGAGTCCGAGGACCCCACCGGCGACCCGGGCTACTTCTTCTACCGCGTCGACCGACTCGCCGGCTTCCCCCCGGTCGCCGCGGCCATCGACCGCACCCCGAGCCTCATGCCGGCGATCTGCTCGGACGACAGCCAGATGCGGGAGGCTTTCGCCCAGAGCCGCGCCGCGCTCTGCCGGCAACTCTGGGTCGGTACTGACGACGGGCTGCACTGGGAGTTGAGCTTCAGCGACGGCGTGAAGTTCATCGTCGACACTGGAGACGAGCCCGTGGATCTCCTCCGGGACGCTCTCGTGGCGCAGCCCCGCGTCAGCTCCGTCGAACACTATTGCGACGAGAACTTCAAGGTCGAAACGACCCAGGTGCTGCGGGCCGACGAGATAGCCGCCTACTTCATCGACACGGTCGTCACCGCCCACCGCGAGTTCGCCCGCCGCCAGGGCATCGACCTGCCGTACTGAGGCCAGCACGCGCGCTGAGCGCCACGATCGGATCACCGGGTTCGGCTTAGCCGCGCCGGTCGTTGGCCTTCTTGTCCTCGCCGTACTCGCCGCGGATGGGCAGGTAATAGGCGGGCAGGAAGCCGGCGATGATGGCGACGCCCGCGATCGGCACGAACGCCCCGACGAGGATGCCGGAGCCGATCCAGACCAGCGCGAGCGCGAACCGGCGGCCGATGGCCCGAACGCCGAAGGGGCCGAGGCTGGGGTCCAGCAGTTTGGCGCGGCGGAGATGGGCCCAAGTGATGTTGAACAGGGCGGCCGCCGTCCACAGTGTGGCGCCGTAGACGACGACCGCCGTACGCAGGCCCTGCTCCGCGCGTAATGCGCCGGCGAGTAGCGACGTGGAGAACGGCAGGAACGCGATGACCATCAAGAGCAACGTGTTGAGGAACAAGACCTCACGGTCGACGTGGCGGACGCGGTCGAACATGACGTGATGATTGACCCACACCTGCCCGATGAGCAGGAAGCTCAGCGCGTACGCCAGGTACGACGACCACAACGCCCCGAGGCCCCGCAGGAGATGCCCGAAGTCCTCCGGCGGTTGGATCTCCAGCACGAGAAGCGTCACGGCGATGGCGAAGACAGCGTCGCTGAATGCCACCAGCCGGCCCGGATGACGCACGAGCTGCGGAATGTCGCTTTTGGAAAGCATGCTCTAAGTATGCTATTTATCCGGTTCTGCCACGCTCACCCGCAGCCCGCTCGTGGGCCAGTGCCTCGTCATGCAGCCTTGAAGGGGTAATCCAGGTGGCGGATCTTGAATCCGACTGCGAATGCGGTCTTGGGTTGGGCTCGTTGGTTGCGCCACCGGACGTAGGCGCCGATCGTGCCGTCCTGATCGGCGTGGCCGCGGTGATCGGTGCCGTTGAGGGCGAAGTAGCGGACGGCGGCGAACTCGGCCTCGATCCGGTTCAGCCAGGACGCGTACGTCGGCAGGAACACCAGCTCGACCTGATGGGCTGCGCACCACGCTTTGACCTCGGGATGCTTGTGCGGGGAGAAGTTGTCGCAGATCAGGTACAGGTGCTCGCCCGGCCAGCGGGCCCGCAAGGTCTTAAGGAAGCTGAGGAACTCGCGCCACCGTTTTGCGGTCACGGATATGCCCTTCGACCATCGACACCTGCCGGACGAACACCTCCGGGCGCCTCTACCCACGCCACCACCTCCCAGACCAACAACGATGGGAGACAGCCTGCCGACACATCCTCAGAACCAGCGGATTACACGGCCAACGTTCAAAGACGAGGCACTAGGAGGTTCGGGGCCATGCCCTCGGAACTCTCGAACGCGTGGTAGGAGGTGCGGAGATCTATCGCTGGCAACCGGTCCACTCGTTCGGCGGTTGGGGCCTGGCCGTTACCACGCCCGAGCGCCCCTGCGCAGTGTGGCTGCTGAAAATCGCGACTGGTCCGGGCCATCCTCGTGTGCTCGGAGCCGGGTGCGTCGAGGCACCCGGCCTGTCGCGAGCTCAGGGATTCCAGTCCACGACGGCGTACACGCCGTCGAAGCGCCGCGCGGCCAGTTCGTCGCGCTGGATCCCCCAGTAAAGGGCGGCACCGCCTGGCCTCATCTCCGAGCTGCACAAGAACTCGGCCAGCAGCACCCAGTCCTCGACGCGCGGTGAGGGGCTGCCGGAGCCCCTCCAGTAGCCCAACTGCTCCGCCTTTCCTGCGTACTCCGCGACGACTCCGAGAGGACCGTCATTTCCGCGGAAGTCGCAGGCCGAGGCGTGCCCACCAATCTGCACGCCGCCCCACTTGCTGCTGATGGGGGCCTTACTACTCCAATAATCGATCAGTTTGGGGTTGAGATGCGCCGGAGTGTGTGAGGGCAGGGAGACGTCGATCGTCAGGTGTATGTCGCCCTGTGGGTAACTTTGGCAAACCTCGAGAAACTCCTCGTCCTCGTCCTCGTCCTCGTCGAGTTCTTCGTCCTTCGGCGGTTCCTCGACGGCTACGCCAGCCGGGACGTATAAGGCCGAGCCCTGCGAGTAGTACTCGCCGCCTTCGGGATAGCCGAAGAGCAGCAGTTGGCCGTCGGGCGGTAGTGGAAGATCCGTCGCCTGCCTGGGCAGGGCCGCGCAGTCGATGGTGGCGACGAGGGGATTTCCGGGAACCTGGGTGCCCCGGGGAACCATCGCGGTGCCGCCGAACCGGCCGACGACCGGCCCGTCTCCGCCGGGCGCCAGTGTCCCGCAGGGAATGGCGGTGGCGATCCATCGTTCGACATCGTCGGCCGGGAAGCCTTGTTCGAGTGCGTCGGCGCGGATCTGCGCTAACTGCTGAGGCATGGTCAAAATCACGTGGGCAGCCTAAGGGACGTCTCGTAACTGGGTGAAGGTGTTGCCCGGCGCCAGACCGGCGATCAGCCGGCGAGGATGATGTTGTGGAGGTTGGCGATGCCGGAAGCGGCGTCGGCCAATGTGTGAGCGGCGCGGCGGTAGTCACGCAGGATCTTGAAGCACTTCATCCTGGCCAGGGCGTGTTCGACCCCTGCACGGACCCTCCGGTGTTCGACGTTGAGGGCTTCTTTCCAGGCCGGCAGGTCACCGCCGTCGGCGGGCTTGCGGTACGGGATGATCACCTCGGGGTTGCCGCGGTAGCCGCCGTCGGCCATCACCGGCCGCCCGGCGAGTTTCTCCTCGATGCCGCTGGTGCGGTAGACGATCGTGTCGTTGCGGTTGCCCGGCTGTGGGTCGCCGACGGCGATGACCAGGCGGGTGCTGGCGTCGATGGCGACCTGCAGGTTCGTCGAGTACCGGTAGTTCTTGCTGCGGGCGGCCAGCCGGTGATCGCGGGTGGGAATCAGGGTGCCGTCGACGATGGCGATCTGCTCGACCGGCCGCCGCAGCACCGGCGCGAGGGCCAGCAACGGGCCGAGAGTGTCGATGACCCGGTGCGCGGCCGAGTGCGACACCCCGAACAGCGGCCCGATCTGGCGCATCGTCAGGTTCGTGCGCCAGTAGGTGGCCACCAGCAACACCCGATCGGGAAGGTCCAAGGCCCACTGCCGGCCCGGCCGGCCATCGGCGATGCCGTCACCGCCACGCTCGGCGACCACGCGGACCAGCTTGCGGAACTGGGCGGGCTGCAGCCCCGTGAACGGAAAGATCCACTCCGGGCGGGCCGCGGTGATCACCTGCACCCAGGCATCCTGACCGACCGTCCTCAACGGACAGACACCGGGGTTACGAGACGTCCCTTAGTACGGCAGCCGCCCTTTGAGATGGCGCTGGTCGGGAGGGGTGGACGCAAAGGCAGCCACCGCATGATCGTCTGTACGCTGTGGACATAAGGCCGGCTACCCCTGGGCGGACATCAGCACCACGATCGTCCGGCGCAACTTCACCGGGTCCTTCGCGGTCCGGGTGATCCGCTGCAACCGTTGACCCTCGGCCATCGACACCTGCCGGACGAACACCTCCGGGCGTCTGCCCACCGGCCACCACCTCCCACAGCGTCATACGTTGGGAGACAGCCTGCCCGACGGCTTCTCAGAACCGACGGATTACACGATCAACGTTCAAAGACGGGGCACTAGTGTCCTGCGCCGGAAATTCGCCTAATAAGTTGGTGTAGGGTGAGGTGATGGCACGGACCGGGCGCCCTACCGCGCCGCTGGTGTTGACCGACGAGGAACGCACGACGCTGACCCGCTGGTCGCGTCGGGCGAAGTCTTCGCAAGTTCTCGCGATGCGGTCCCGGATCATCCTGGCGTGCGCCGAAGGCGCTTCGAACACTGATGTGGCAACGGCTCTGGATGTTCATCTGTCCACTGTGGGTAAATGGCGGCGTCGGTTCCTGGTCGAACGTCTCGACGGGTTGATCGATGAACAGCGTCCCGGCCGGCCCCCGTCAATCGCCTTGGACAAGGTCGAAGAGGTGGTTGTGGCCACCCTTGAGCAGACACCGCGTAACGCCACGCACTGGTCCCGGACCTCAATGGCCGCGAAGTCTGGGCTGTCGAAGTCGACGATCGGCCGGATCTGGCGAGACTTCGGCCTCAAGCCGCACCGGGCCGACACGTTCAAGCTGTCCACCGACCCGCAGTTCATCGAAAAAGTCGTTGACGTCGTCGGGCTCTATCACCACCCGCCCGAACGGGCCGTCGTGCTCTGCGTGGACGAGAAATCCCAGATCCAGGCACTCAACCGCTCGCAACCGGTCCTGCCGATGATGCCGGGCATGCCCGAACGGCGAACCCACGACTACCACCGCAACGGCATCACCAGCCTGTTCGCCGCGTTCGACATCGCCGACGGCACCGTCATCAGCGAACTGCACCGCCAGCACCGCGCGATCGAGTTCAAGAAATTCCTGATCACCATCGACAAGACCGTCCCGGCCGACCTCGACGTGCACCTCGTCTGCGACAACTACGGCACCCACAAAACCCCCGCCGTCAGGGCCTGGCTCGCGAAACACCCACGCTTCCACATGCACTTCACCCCGACCGGCTCATCCTGGATCAACCAGGTCGAACGCTGGTTCGGTTTCCTCACCGACCAGAAGATCCGCCGCGGCACCCACAAGAGCGTCCAAGCACTCGAAGCCGACATCCGCTCCTGGATCACCGACTGGAACAACGATCCGCGACCGTTCATCTGGACCAAGACCGCAGAAGAGATCCTCGAATCACTCGCCCGATTTTGTAGGCGTATTTCCGGCGCAGGACACTAGCTCTGCGGCGCCAGGGTGCGCAGGACGCAGAACTCGTTGCCCTCGGGGTCTGCCATGACCACCCAGTTTCGGTCTGCGCCCTGGCCCACGTCCGTCTTGGTGGCGCCGAGGCCGAGCAATCTGGTTGCCTCATCGTCGGTGCTGCCGTCGATCGGGCTGACGTCGAGGTGAAGCCGGTTCTTCACGGTCTTGCCCTCGGGCACCTGGATGAACAGCAGGGTGGGCGACATCTGTCGGGCCCGAACATCCTCGACGGTCGGCACCCAGGAGCCGATCTCGACCTTGCCCTCGCTCCGGTCGATCACCTTGAAGTCCAAGACCTCGCACCAGAAGGCCGCGAGCCTCTCCGGATCGTGGCAGTCAACGGCCAACTCGGTAAACCTACTTGTCATGATCTGATGTACCTGTCTGCTGGGGGCTGATTCCTGTCCATGCCGGTGAGCTCATGGTCGACATGATCTCTTGGCCGAAGAGCCCGGGTGGAGGCTGGCCGGTCACCGGGTCAGGCCGACCAGCGTCGCCAGTCGCGCCACGCCGGCCGGCGCCGGGTGACCCCGAGCGACGTCGGCGATCACGGTACGCGCCAACGGCCGGCACCGGACCTCAGCCGGCGCGACGCTGTCCGCGTCCACGAGCGCGCGCGCGGCGCCGCGCAGGTCACCAACCTGCAGGTACGCCCGCGCGGCATCGACCAGGTACGCGCCCCGATACTCGGCCGGCAGCCGCCGCCACGGCTCCCGCCGGATCACCGTCACGTGCCGCCGCACCGCCTCGGCGGCGTCACCCCGCAAGAGCGCCTCCACCACCCGCGCCAGCTCAACGGCAATCGGCCCGAAGCTGGTGCGGTGCTGGTCGTCGTACCCCCTGAGCCTGGAGGCGATCCTCGCGGCCCGGCCGGTCAGCTCTTCGGCGCGGCGAGTGTCGCCGCCACCGGCGGCGGCCATTGCGGCCTGGAGCAGCAGCGTCCCACCCACGGCCAACTCCCCCGCCGGCCGCCGCGGCCCGGGCGCGCCTTCACCTCGGTGATCATGAGGTTGACGGGCGGTTTGATCTCGACAAGACCCGTCAACCTCATGACCACCGAGGTGGGATGGGGCCGGGTGGGTGGGAGGTGGGAGGACGCGGTTCGCGGCGGTTAGCGTCGCGGCTAGGGCGAGGCGGTCACGGCCGGACGCGCGTAGCGCTTGGCCGACCGAGACGGCCGCTGTTGCCGCGAGGACCGGGTCGTCGCCGGCGGCGGCCATCGCCCGGTCGGCGGCCAGCCACCCGAGGTCGGCCTCGCCGAGCTTCACCAGGACCGACGAGGTGATCCGGTACGCCTGCACCAGGAGCTCCGCGGCCTGCGCGCCCTGGGCGGCGTCGAGCAGACCCGGCAGCACCCGCACCAACTGCGCGTAATGCGCGTGCATCCGACCTAGTCCAATAGCGGCGCGAGCCCGTCGAGCAGTCGCTGCAGGCCGAACTCCAGCAGAATATCCAAGTCGAACTCGAGGTGGTCGGCGGCGATGGCGCGGGCCATCATAGGCAGTTGCCGGCTGGCCAGCACGGTCGCGAGGCGGTTCTGCTGCGCCCGCATCCACTCCTTGTCGGTCAGGCCGCTCTCCTGTTCGGCCTGCGCCTCGTCCTCCAGGTTCACCGCTGTGCCGCGTACGTAGTTTGCGACCATCACCGCCGCCCGAAACTGCGTGTTCGGGTCCAAGCCGTACGCGTCCAGGGCCCGCATCGTCCATTCCGTGTGGGCCATCGCGTGCGGGGCCAGCAGCGGCCGGGTGAACGAGATCGCCTGGGCCAGCCACGTGTGCCGCCGGTACATCGACCATTGCAGCCGGGCGAGAGCTTCGACGCAGGCCCGCCAGCCGTCCGTTTCCGGTGACAGCGCCGGTGGCGGGTTGGCGGCCATAACCTTGTCCGTCATCAACAACACCAGCTCCTCCTTGTCTTGCACGTGTCGGTAGAGCGACATCGTCGGGACGCCGAGCTCGCCGGCGAGGCGGCGCATGGACAGGCCGGTCAGCCCTTCGGCGTCGGCGATGGTGATGGCCGTGCTGACCACGAGGTCGCGGTCCGGCCCCGACCCGACGGGCCGGGCTCGACGGGTCACGACCGTCCCGACGCCGGGCGTCGCTCGCACGAGGCCCTGCTCGCGCAGGGTGGCGAGAACCTTCGTTGCGGTCGCCATCGCGACCCCGTACTGCGCCGTGATCTGCCGGGTCGACGCGACCTTGGTACCGGGCGCGAGTTCGCCGGAGGCGATCCGGGCCGCGATCTCCGCAGCGATCCGCCGGAACTGCGGTACGTCCACCACTACCTCCACGTGTACTAGTGCACTCCACTTTAGTGCACTACCTCAGAATCCGGGGGTTAGCACTACTGCCTCGATCCATAGTGCATTTGTACGGTGTACGAAGCAGCCACGGGAGAGGCATGGATCATGACTGACGCAGTCCGACTCGAATCGCTTTACAAGACCTACGATGACACCGTCACCGCGCTCGACGGCGTCACGGCCACCTTCGCCACCGGCACCTTCACCGCGGTGATGGGGCCGTCCGGTTCCGGCAAGAGCACCCTGCTGCAGTGCGCTGCCGGCCTCGACCGGCCCACCGCCGGCCGGGTGTTCATCGACGGCGCCGAACTGACGGCCACGAAGGACACCGCGATGACGAAGTTCCGCCGCCGCCGGGTCGGTTTCGTCTTCCAGGACTACAACCTGCTGCCGGCGTTGACCGTCGAGCAGAACGTCGTCCTGCCGCTGCGGCTGGCCGGCCGTCGCGCCGACCGCGAGCGCTGCCGCGCCGTGCTGGAGCAACTGGGCCTCGGCGAGCGCCTGCACGACCGGCCGGAGCAGCTCTCCGGCGGGCAGCGCCAGCGGGTCGCCGTGGCCCGGGCCCTGGTCACCGAGCCGGCCGTGATCTTCGCCGACGAGCCGACCGGCGCGCTGGACATGCGCAGCGCCCGGGAGGTTCTCACCCTGCTGCGCGCGGTGGTGCACGAGCGCGGCCGTACGGTGGTGATGGTGACCCACGACCCGGTCGCGGCCGCGTACGCGGACTCGGTGGTCTTCCTCGCCGACGGCCGCCTGGCCGGTGCACTGAGTGCGCCCACCGCGGATGCCGTCGCCGAGCGTCTGGCCCACCTGGGCGACCTGGTCGCCGAGCACACGCCCGGCCGGATCGGGGCCGTGGCATGATCGCCGTCGCGCTGCGCAACCTGCGGCACCGCCCCGGTGGTTTTGTGGCCACCTTCCTGTCCGCGTTCCTGGGCGCGACGCTGCTGATGGCGTTCGCGTCGCTGCTCGATACCGCCGCGACCGCGGACGCGGCAAGCGGTGAATCCCTGAGCACCACGGCCGGTGTCGGCGGCGGCTGGTGCCTGATCATCGTTGCCTTCGCGGTCACCTCGACCCTGAGTCTCGCGGTGCGTCAGCGTGCCGAGCAGGTGACCCTGCTGCGCCGGATCGGCGCGACCGGGCCGCAGCTTCGCCGCATGATCGTGGGAGAGGCTGCGGCGGTCGCCCTGGTGGCGTCGGTGGTGGCCGTGCCGGCGGGGCTGTACCTCGGCCGCGTGCTGCTCACGCTGATGCAGAACACCGGCCAGGTCGGGGAGTCGGTGGGGTACGTTTTCGGGCCGATCGCGCTCGGTGCGGGCTTCGGCGTCACGCTGCTCGGCTCGATCGTCGCAGGCGTCGCAGCTGCTCGGCGTACGTCGCGGCCGACCGGTACCAAGGCGGCGCGGCCGCGGGTCCGACGGATCGGCGGGGTGGTTTTCCTGCTGGTCGGCGCGAACTGTTCGGTGCTGACCGCGACGCTGATGGACGGCAAGGGCATCGACGCGATGGCGACGGCGGGCCAGGCGGGTATCTGGGCGGCGATCGGGCTGGCCCTATTCGCCCCAGAGCTGCTGCGGCTGGTCACGGCGGTGCTGGGCACACCCGTACGGGCGCTCGGCGGCGTCGCCGGGGAGTTGGCAGTCCTCGGGGTGAGCCAGCGCACCCGGCAGCTGGCGGGCGCGGTGATGCCGGTGGTGCTGTTCACCGGCATCGCGACCGGCACGGTTTACATGCAGGACATCGAGGACAAGGCGTCGGCGGGCGCCGCCCAGCCGGACTATGCACAGGACATCCAGACGCTGAACTACGTGGTCGTCGGCATGATCACGGTCTTCGTGGCAATCATGCTGGTCAACACCCTGATCGCGGCAACGATGCACCGGCGGCGCGAGTTCGCCCAGCAGCGGCTGGCCGGCTCGACGCGGGGCCAGCTGATCGCGATGGTCACCCTGGAGGGCCTGTTGGTGACGGTCACGGGAGTGCTGTCAGGCTCGACGGCGGCGCTCTTCACGATCCTGCCGTTCGGCGCGGCCCGAGCGGACCGCATTTGGCCGGACGCCACACCCATCGCGTACGCGATCATTGTCACAGTGGCCGAAGCGCTCACGGGCGCGGCAGTCCTCGGCACGACGAGGCGTGCGCTGAGCGGCCCGGCAGTCGCCGCCATCCATTGACCACAGTGCTCGTCCCCCGCCAACTGAACGGCGGGGGACGGCGTGCATCTACCAAGAGCCGGCGGTCCGGCGGGTGGCTGCCGTCTAGCCGACCCACTGGCCCGCCCTTGGTCACCGCCTTCGGGAGCCGGGTCCGGCATACCAACGGCTGCGGCCAGGTGTCGGGCATTGTCGATCCGTGCAGCATGTCGGCGGTCTGGCGACAGCTGGCCACATCCGTTGCCACTGCTTTCGCTGCCTCTTCGCTGCCTTCGATGACTTACGCGTTACGGGTCGGTCTGCGGGTGCTGGTTCACCGCCTGGTGCTCGTGCTCGACGTGGTGTCTGAGCCACCCCCGCTTTCATGGAGCTTCTTGATCATGGTCTGATGGCCGTGGGGAGGAAGTTTCTGTGGCAGCACCGAAGAAGTACCCCGACGAGCTGCGTCAGCGTGCTGTGCGTTTGTATCGCGAGTCGGACCCGAAGCCCGTGATCCGGCGTCTCGCCGAGCAGCTCGGCGTGCATCACGAGGCGTTGCGGAACTGGATCCGGCAGGCCGAGGCCGACGCTGACGAGCGTCACGACCGGCCCACCAGCGAGATGGCCGAGGAGAACCGCCGGCTGCGCAAGGAAGTCGCCGAGCTGCGACGGGCGAACGAGATCTTGAAAGCGGCGAGCGCGTATTTCGCGGCGGAGCTCGACCCGACCCGGCGACGGTCATGACGTTCATTTATGAACACCGTGACCAGTTCGCGGTCGCGCTCCTGTTACGGGTTCTCAACGTCGGCGCCTCCACCTACTACGCGTGGGTCAAGCAGGCCGAACAACCCTGCGACCGCGACATGGTCGACCTGGGCCTGATCTCCAACATCCACGAGGTATGGGAGGCGTCCGGGCACACCTACGGTGCGGACCGAGTGCACCGGCAGCTCCGCCGTGACGGCATCCGGGTGGGCCGCAAGCGGGTCGAGCGGCTGATGGCCGACCAGGGCTGGCAGGGCGCGTTCCTGCGTCGCGGCTGGCGCGGCGGCTCTACCCGGCAGGACCCTCGGGCGACGCCGGCGCCAGATCTGGTCAACCGGCAGTTCACCGCCGCCGGGCCGAACCGGCTGTGGGTCGCCGACGCCACCCGCATCCCGTGCGGTGAGGGCGTGTTCTGGCTGGCGGCGGTCCGCGATGTCTTCTCCCGCCGGATCGTCGGCTGGAAGACCTCCGACCGCTGCGACACCGACCTGATCCTCGCCGCCCTCGAATACGGGATCTGGTCACGCGATGTCCGAGACGGCCAGTTGATCCATCACAGCGACAGGGGATCGAACTATACGTCTTTCCGGTTCACGGAACGGCTGCAGGACAACGGAATCCTGCCGTCCATGGGCTCCGTCGGTGACTCGTACGACAACGCCCTGATGGAGAACTTCTGGTCCACGCTGAAGATCGAACTCGTCTACCGCACGAGCTGGCGAACCTGCGACGAGGCCGAGAACGCGATCTTCGCGTACATCGACGGCTGGTACAACACCCACCGCATCCAGAAAGAACTCGGCTACCTCAGCCCCGACGAATACGAGACCGCCTGGCACACCAGCCAGCACGACCAGGCCGAGCCACCTATCGCCACCCCTGCACCAGCCGGCAGCAGGTAACCACCGCTCCATCAAAGCGGGGGGAACTCATGTCGGCGTTCGCGCCCGCTCTTGCTCGTCGGTTTGGCTGCTCGGCAGATCCCCCGTCGCCTCTCCTACTTGAATGCGGCAGGATCGGCATGATCAGAGAGGAAATGGACGGCGCTAGGACTGAGGAGAGACTGTGGAACGCGTGACGGGCATCGGCGGGGTCTTCTTCCGGACCCACGACCCCGACCGAGTCAACCAGTGGTATGCCACCCACCTCGGGGTTGACCTGGCGCCAGAGTCCTACGACGTACCCTTGGTCGAGCTCAGGCAGGAACGACCCGCCGTAGACTAGGACGCCGACCCTCCGGGTGGCCTACTCCAAGAGCCACTGCCAGAGGTCGGTCGGGACGACTCGCAGCGTGGGCAGATGTCAACGACGTCAGACTGGCTGACTGTATCGCTCGCTGCGTCGGCAGAGCGTCCGGCTAGAGATACGACTGACTCTCGGCTTCATCCTCAAGCGCAGAGATTGATCGAGGCGCTGTCGTTGGCAAGTTCGCATGCCAGCCCGATACCGGGTGGAATTCCGTCGCCAAACTCAAGCCGCAGTTGTCCCCAGTCGGGTCCGAGTACCTGCCATGTACTTACCTCTTCAAAGCGCCACGATCGCCGCCGTCTCCGCTGGCAGCTGGATCCGGTCCCGCATCACCGTGACCCCCTCCCCCGTCGCCAACAGCACCCGTCGCGCCACCCCAGGCAACGAGATCCCCTGCCCCCGCCCAGCCAGGTTCGCCACGACGAGCGTGTCCCCCCGCCGCATCAGCAAAAACTGATCCCCATGCTGCACCGAAACAGCGTGCAACCGAGGATCCGACAGGTCCGGAAGAGACCGACGCAGCGCAATCAACCGCTGATAGAACGACAGCATCTCCCGATGCTCAGGCTTGTCCAGCTCCGCCCAGTCCAACCGCGACCGCACAAACGTCTGCGGATCCTGCGGATCGGGCACGTCCCCCTCAGCCCACCCGTGCGAGGCGAACTCCCTCCGCCGCCCCAGAGCCACCGCGGTAGCCAACTCCGGCTCCGGATGCGACGTGAAGAACTGCCACGGCGTAGACGCCGCCCACTCCTCCCCCATGAACAGCATCGGCGTAAAGGGCGCGGTCAACAGCAGCACAGCCCCCACGCGCAAGAGAGGGGGCGACAGCGAAGCCGAGATCCGGTCACCAGTAGCCCGGTTGCCGATCTGGTCGTGGTTCTGCAGGTAAGCCACCAGCCGATGACCAGGGACGCGCGAGTCCAGAGGCCGCCCATGATGACGGTTGCGGAAGCTGGACCAGGTGCCGGCGTGGAAGAACCCACCGGTCAGCACATCAGACAGCGTCTCCAGCGACCCGAAGTCCCCGTAGTAGCCCTGCCGCTCCCCCGTCAGCAACGTGTGCAGCGCGTGGTGGGCGTCGTCGTTCCACTGGGCGTGCAGCCCAAAGCCGCCCGCCTCCCGAGGGGTGATCAGCCGTGGATCGTTGAGGTCGGATTCAGCGATCAGCGACAGCGGCCGGCCCAGGTGGGTGGAGAGCGCCTCGACCTCGATCGCCAACTCTTCGAGCAGCGGAACCGCCCGGGTGTCGGGCAGGGCGTGCACGGCGTCCAAGCGCAGGCCGTCGACGTGGTAGTCGCGCAGCCACATCAGCACACTGTCGATGATGTAGCGGCGTACCTCGTCGGAGTGCGGGCCGTCCAGGTTGACCGAGCGGCCCCAACTGTTGCTCTGCTCGGCGAGGTACGGGCCGAACCGCGGCGCGTAGGCCCCGGAGGGCCCGAAATGGTTGTAGACGACGTCGAGGATCACCCCCAGCCCCTTGGCGTGGGCGGCGTCGACGAGCCGTTTCAGGCCGTCCGGGCCGCCATAGGGCTGGTGCGGGGCGTACCAGCAGACCCCGTCGTACCCCCAGTTGTGTTCGCCGTTGAACGCGTTGACCGGGAGCAGTTCGATCAGGTCGACGCCGAGCGAGACGAGGTGGTCGAGGCGGTCGATGGCCGCGTCGAAGGTGCCCTCCGGGGTGAAAGTGCCGACGTGCAGCTCGTAGAGGATGCTGCCGGGCAGTTGCCGCCCGGTCCACGAGCTGTCGGTCCACTCGAAGGCGGCGTGGTCGTAGCGTCGGCTCGGCCCGTGCACTCCCGCAGGCTGCCACGGCGACCGGGGGTCGGGCAGCGGAGTCTCGTCGTCGTTCAGCAGAAAGGAGTAGTCGAGGCCGGCGTCGGGCACCTCGACCCGCCACCAGCCGTCAGCGGCGGCGCGCATCTCGTGGTCGGCGGCGCCGGCCAGGCGCAGCCGGACCCGGGTGGCGTCCGGCGCCCACACGGTGAATTCGGTCATCGCGCAGCCTCCGCGGAATCGGTGGGAGGAGCCAGCAGTGCGACGGGATAGTCGGCCAGCAGATCGGCCAGGAAGGTCTCTCCGCCACTGTAGACCCGGCCGGTGAACAGGTCCTTCACCTCGTTAACGGGAAGCGACAGGAATGTGTCGCACCACCCACCGGCCCGCGCCAGGCCCAGCGGCAGGCGGGTCGCCACGGCGATCGCGCCATCGAACGCCACCACGTGCCGGCCCGCCGTCCCGTGCGCCGGCACCGGCCGGTAGCCGGTGAACAGCTCCGGGTGCGCCCGCCGCAGCCGCAGGGTCCGCGACACCACCAGCAGCTTCGCCGCGCCGTCGGTGTCGATCGAGGGACGCCAGCCGCCGTCCAGACGCGCCAGCATCTCTCGGCGTACGTCGAAGTCAACCGGGCGGCGATTGTCCGGGTCGACCAGCGAGTTGTCCCACAGCTCGGTGCCCTGGTAGGTGTCCGGCACCCCGGGCATGGCGAGCTGCACCAGCTTCTGCCCCAGCGAGTTGCACCAGCCGGCCGGGGTGATCGCCGCCGCGAGTTCGGTCAGCTCGTCGTGCAGGCTCGGGTCGTCGTACATCGCGTCGACCACACCGTGCAGCGCCCGCTCGAAGACCGGGTCGGGGTCGGCCCAACTGGTCGAGGTCGCCGCCTCCCGGGCGGCCTTCTCGACGTACGCGTGCAGCCGCTCCCGTTCGATCGGCCAGGCGCCGACGGCGGTCTGCCAGAGCAGGTGGGCGAACGCCGGGTCGGGCAGCGGCGCGCACGCCATCCACGCGGTGACCTGCTCGCCCCAGCGGCCCGGCAGCTCGCTGAGCACGGCCATCCGGGCGCGGACGTCCTCGCTTCGTTTGGTGTCGTGGGTGGAGACGGTGGTCATGCTGGCCGGCCAGCGGACCTGCCGTGCGGTGGCGAAGCGGTGGAACTCCGCCGGCGGCACCCCGAAGTGGGCGGGCGTGCCGCCGACCTCGTTGAGCGCCATGAACCGGGTCCACCGGTAGAACGCGGTGTCCTCCACGCCCTTGGCCATCACCGCGCCGGTCAACTGGGGGAAGCGCTGCGCCAGCTCGTCGTCGGGGTCGCGCAGCCGGCGGGTGACCGCGTCCAGGGCGGTGGTCAGGTCGGGGCGCCGCCGGCCGGCCTCGGAGCGGGCGGCGGCGAGGTGCCGGGCGCCGTGCGGCGGATAGCCGCGGTAGACCGGGAACGCGGCGGCCAGCTCGGCGAGGGCGGCCCGCGCCTGCTCGCTCGGCACCTCGGGGGCGAGGGCGGCCAGCCGGGTCAACTCGGCGGCGAGCAGCCGGGTGGCCGCGGCCAGCTTGGTGTCGTGGGTGAGGTTCTCCCACGAGGTGTGCTGCCCGACGAGGCGGGTGTCCAGCACCGTGAAGTCGCCCTCGGCGTCGGGGTCGACGAAGAGCCCGTTGACCGCGGCGAGGGCGTCGTAGCCGGTGGTGCCGTCCACCGGCCAGTCCGGCAGCTCCTCGCCGTACTCCAGGATCTTCTCCACGATCAGCCAGGCCTCCGGCGCGGCGGCCCGCAGCCGGGTCAGGTAGCCGCCCGGGTCGCGCAGGCCGTCCGGGTGGTCGACCCGGATGCCGTCGACCTCCCCGGCGGCGGCCCAGCGCAGGATCAGCTCGTGGGTGGCGGCGAACACCGCCGGGTCCTCCACCCGCAGCCCGGCCAGGCCGGAAACGGCGAAGAACCGGCGGTACGTCAGCTCGGCATCGCCCCGCCGCCAGGAGACCAGCTCGTAGTGCTGCCGATCGTGCACCTCACGCGCGCTGCCGTCGCCGCTGCCGTCGGCCACCGGGAACCGGTGCTCGTGGTAGCGCAGCTCGGAGTCGACCAGCTTGAGGTCGTCCAGGGCGGCCGGGTCGTCGGCCAGCACCGGCAGCAGCAGCCGGCCCCGGTCCCAGTCGATGTCGAACCAGTCGGCGTACGCCGAGGCGCGACCCCGACGCAGCACGTCCCACCAGGCGGGGTTGGCCGGCGGTACGGCCACCCCGGCGTGGTTGGGCACGATGTCCACGACCAGGCCGAGCTTCTTGTCGCGCAGCGCACGCAGCAGCCGCTGCCGACCGGCTTCACCGCCCAGCTCCGGGTTGACCGCCCGGGGGTCGACCACGTCGTAGCCATGGGCGGAGCCGGGGGTGGCCGTCAGCAGCGGCGCGCTGTAGAGGTGGCTGACGCCGAGGTCAGCGAGGTAGTCGACGATCCCGGCGGTGGCGTCCAGGTCGAAGCCAGGACGGATCTGCACTCGGTAGGTGGCTGTCGTCTTCCTCTGCTCGGGGTGAGGGGGCACCGCCATCTCAGATCGTCCTCTCCAACACCACCAGGGAACGGTCCGGCACCCGGATGGTGCCGCCCGCGCTGATCACCGTGACGTCGTCCGGTTCGGGTTCGGCGGTGCTGATGACCCGCTCCCACTTCTGGCCGTACTCGCTGCCGGGCATGGTGAAGTCCAGCGGCGCGTCGTGGGCGTTGAAGCAGAGCAGGAACGAGGCGTCGTGATGGCGCTGGCCGTACTGGCCACGCTCCCGGATGCCCTCGCCGTTGACGAAGAGCGCCACCGAGCGGCCGAAGTCGTTGCCCCAGTCCTCGCCGGTCATCTCCCGCCCGTCCGGGGTGTACCAGGCCAGATCGGGCAGCGGCCCGTCGACCTCGCGCCCGCCGACCGGCAGGCCGGTGAAGAACCGGCGGCGGCGGAACACCTGGTGCCGGGCCCGGAACGCGGTCAGCGTCCGGACGAACTCCAGTAGCTGGGAGTCGGCGTTGTCCCAGTCGACCCAGGCCAGCTCGCTGTCCTGGCAGTAGGCGTTGTTGTTGCCCCGCTGGGTGCGGCCCAGCTCGTCGCCGTGACCGATCATCGGCACGCCCTGCGACAGCATCAGGGTGGCCAGGAAGTTGCGCCGCTGCTTGGCGCGCAGGGCGAGCACCGCCTCGTCGTCGGTGTCACCCTCGACGCCGGAGTTCCACGACCGGTTGTGGCTCTCGCCGTCCCGGTTGTCCTCGCCGTTGGCCTCGTTGTGCTTGTCGTTGTACGACACCAGGTCGTTGAGCGTGAACCCGTCGTGGCAGGTGACGAAGTTGATGCTGTGGAACGGCCGGCGCCCGTCGTCCTGGTAGAGGTCGGCGGAGCCGGAGATCCGGGACGCGAACTCGGCCAGGGTGGCCGGCTCACCGCGCCAGAAGTCCCGCACGGTGTCGCGGTACTTGCCGTTCCACTCCGTCCACACCGGCGGGAAGTTGCCCACCTGGTAGCCGCCGGGGCCGACGTCCCACGGCTCGGCGATCAGCTTGACCTGGCTGACCACCGGGTCCTGCTGGACCACCTCGAAGAAGGTGGAGAGCCGGTCGACCTCATAGAACTCGCGGGCCAGGGTGGCGGCCAGGTCGAAGCGGAAGCCGTCGACGTGCATCTCCTGCACCCAGTAGCGCAGCGAATCCATGATCAGTTGAAGGGAGTGCGGGCTGCGCACGTTGAGGCTGTTGCCGGTGCCGGTGTAGTCGACGAAGTACCGGCGGTCCTCCTCGCTGAGCCGGTAATAGCTGGGGGCGTCCACGCCCTTGAAACTCAGCGTCGGCCCGAGGTGGTTGCCCTCGGCGGTGTGGTTGTAGACCACGTCGAGGATGACCTCAATGCCGGCCGCGTGCAGCGCCTTGACCATGCCGCGGAACTCCTGCACCTGCTGGCCGAGCCGGCCCAGCGCGGAGTAGCCGTGGTGCGGGGCGAAGAAGCCGATGGTGTTGTAACCCCAGTAGTTGCGCAGCCCGAGGTCGACCAGCCGGTGGTCGTGGATGAACTGGTGCACCGGCATCAACTCGATGGCGGTCACGCCGAGCCGGGTCAGGTACTCGATCATCGGCGGGGAGGCGATGCCGGCATACGTGCCGCGCAGCTCCTCCGGGATGTCCGGGTGGCGCATGGTCAGCCCGCGTACGTGCGCCTCGTAGATCACCGAGTGGTGGTACGGGGTACGCGGCGGCCTGTCGTTGCCCCAGTCGAAGTACGGGTTGACCACCACCGACTTCGGCATGAACGGCGCCGAGTCGGTCTCAGACATCCGCTCCGGGTGCTCCAGGTCGTAGTCGTAGACCGCCGGGTCCCACGTCACGTCACCGTCGACCGCCTTGGCGTACGGGTCGAGCAGCAGCTTGTGCGGGTTGCAGCGCAGCCCGTTCGCCGGGTCGTACCGCCCGTGGACCCGGTAGCCGTAGCGCTGCCCCGGCTCGATGCCCGGCAGGTACGCGTGCCACACGTAGGCGTCCACCTCACGCAGCTCGACCCGCCGCTCGGCGCCGGTGTCCCACTCGTCGAACAGGCACAGCTCGACCCGCTCGGCCACCTCCGAGAAGATGGCGAAGTTGGTGCCCATCCCGTTGTAGGTGGCGCCCAGGGGATACCGCTCGCCCGGCCAGACCTGCATGTCGCTCCTTCAGACCGTGGTCATGTGCGCGCCCGCGCCACGAGCGCACCGGCGTGGGCCGCAGTGCGCACGCCGGTAATGCCCGGCACTCCCACGCGCCAATCCATCCTTTCAGGGGATGCCCGGAATCCACCTGTCTGGTGCACGTCAAGCCCTCAGGTGTCTTCCGTCACCTTGTCCCCTCTCGAGGTGCGTTACGGCGCTCGATGGCCTTTGCTTGTCTGGGGACGCTCCCGCGCGTACCTCACTCGGCCCCTCGGCCACCCCACCAC